>NZ_QTQI01000003.1 GCF_003853705.1 Burkholderia sp. Bp8992
AGCAGCGCCGGCATGATCGCCGGCGGCCGGCGCCGCGCGTTCAGCCCGCCGCCGCGCGGCACGTCGAGCGGCAGGCTCAGCGAGAATACGCGGCCTTCGCGCACCTCCGCGACGCCGCGCAACACCGCGTCGGCCGTCAGCCAGTTCAAGCGCCCTTTCTGATCGTCGGGGCCGAAATCCCCCCAGTTCGAGCCGGGCGGGCGATGTGTCCAGCGTGGCTTCATGGTGTCTCCTCCATGCAATGTCCAGGGTGCGGCGGCCGTCGTTCGCGGCCGCTTCGCACGGCGCGCCTAGCGCGTGCGGATCACGCCCAGCCCGGCGAGCCGCTCGTATTCGCGTTCGCCGAGCAGCGGTAGCAGGATCTCGCGATTGTTCTCGCCGAGCGCGGGCGCCGGCCGGCGGAACGCGCCGGGCGTGGCCGACAGGCGCGGCGTGATGTTGTGCATCGGCAGGCTGCCGACATCGTCGTCCGGCAGCTCGACGAGCGCCTCGCGCTCGATCACGTAGTGATCCTCGACGATCTGCGCGATGTCCTGGATCGGCCCGACCGTCACGCCTGCTTCCTCGAAGAAGGCGAGATTGGCATCGAGATCGCGCGCGGCGATGAATTCGCCGACGATCGCATCGAGCGCCTCCGCGTGCCGCACGCGCTGCACGTTGGTCGCGTAGCGCGGATCGTCGATCAGGTCCGCTCGGCCGATCGCGCGGAACAGCCGCTCGGCCATCGCCTGCGTCGAGCTCGACAGGCACAGCCACTTGCCGTCGCGTGTGCGATACGCGTTGCGCGGTGCGGTGTTCGACGAGCGGCTGCCGGTGCGTGCCTTGATCTCGCCGGTCATCACGTAGTTCGCGGCGGCCGGCCCGAGGATCGACAGCAGCGGCTCGAACAGCGACACGTCGATCACTTGCCCCGCCGCGCCGTGCGCGTCGCGCGCATACAGTGCGACCAGCACGGCGATCGCGCCGGACAGCCCGGCCGTCATGTCGCCGAGGAACATCGGCGGCAGCACCGGCTCGCGATCGGCGAAGCCGTTGATCGCGGCGAACCCCGCGTACCCTTCCGCGAGCGTGCCGAAGCCCGGCTTGTGACGGTACGGCCCCGTCTGCCCCCACCCGGAGATCCGCGCGATCACCAGCTCGGGACGGATCGCGAGCAGGTCGTCCGGGCCGAGCCCCATCTTCTCGGCGACGCCGGGCTTGAAGCTCTCGACGAACACGTCCGCGTCGCGCAACAGCCGGCGGACGATATCGATCCCCTCGGGCGCGCGCAGGTCGATGCACACGCTGCGCTTGTTGCGTCCGTACACCTTCCAGTTCGTGCTGATCCCGCCCGCGCCGACCGCGCGCAGCGTATCGCCGCGCTCGCTCTCGACCTTCACGACGTCCGCGCCGAAATCGGCGAGCTGCACGCTCAGCATGTTGCCCGCCATCAGGCGCGACAGATCGACGACGCGCACGCCCGCGAGCGGCCCCTGCGCACCGGCGTCGAACGATTTCGGATGGATCGGGCCGGTGGACGCGCGACGGCGCGCGCCGGCCGCGTAAGCGGCCTGCGGGTCGGGAACGAACATGCTTGTCTCCTGGTTGGTGTGTGTCGTTCGATGCGGACTTCTAAGTGCGCGCGCTCGGCCGCGCGCCGGTACTAATCGAGCAGCACGCCGAGCTGGTCGGCTGCGCGGAACGCCGCGCCCGCGGCGGGCAGATCGCCGCCCAATGCATGCGTCAGCTCGGCGGCCGCCGCCTGCACGCGCGGCAGGTAGTCGGCCAGCACCTTCTTGTTGAAGCGATAGCGCGGCACGCCGAGCGAGATCGCACCGCTCAGCACGCGGCCGACGCCGAACGCCGGGCACGCGATCGCCGCGCTTTCCGGGTCGCGCTCGGCGATCGACACCGCGTAACCTTGCTCGGCCGTCTTCTCGTAGTCGCCGCCGCGCGTGCCGCTGAACGAGAGCAGCACGCGCCCGGCCGCGCCGACGTCGAGCGGAAAGCGGTCGCCCTCGCGCAGATGCGTGCGCACCGAGCGCTGCGCCTGGATGCGGAACAGGCACACGCGCTGATCCCCTTCGCGCACGTAGAACGCGGCTGTCTCGCCGGTTTGCATCGACAGCGTCGACAGGATCGGCATCACGTACTCGCGCAGCTGGAACGACTCGCGATACATCATCCCGAGCTGGAACACGGCGGGCCCCAGCACGTAGCGCCCGTCCGGCAGGCGCTTGATGAAGCGGAACTGCTCGAGCGACTCGAACATCCGCAACAGCGTGCTCATGTTGAGCCCCGTCTCCTCGCTGACCTGCGCGAGCATCAGTCCGCCGGGCGCGTTGCCGAACGCCAGCAGCGCGGTCAGTGCGCGGTTGACCGCCGCCACGCCGCCCTCTGCGGGATTGCTTGTCTCCACCTTGTTCATGTCCACCTCGTGCGATGCCGCCGGAGTCGTGCCGCATCACGGCGGCCGACATCCGGCAAAAAATGAAAGTCACTTTCATTATACGCATATCATCGATGACATCAACATGAATCATCGCAGCTTCGCTCGCTCATCTTCCCGCGATCTCCTTAGAAACTAGGCGTTAACGATAATCTTGACGAATGCCGTCATCCATCACAAAAATGAAAGTGACTTTTATTTTTCGAGATCACTGATGAATTCGTCGCCTCAACCCGTCTGGCGCTCGTTGCTGTACGTCCCCGCCCACGTCCCCCGTTTCGTCGCTTCGGCCGCGGCGAGCGACGCCGATGCACTGATCCTCGATCTCGAGGACAGCGTCCCGCCTGCGTGCAAGGAAGCCGCCCGCGACGGGCTGGCCGATGCCGTGCCGGCGCTGCGCGCGCCGGGTCGCGACGTGCTGGTGCGCGCCAACGGTCCGCTCGACCTGCTGGTGCACGACCTGCGCGCGGCCGTCCGGGCCGGCGTGGACGGCGTCGTGCTGCCGAAGGTGCGCGGCGGCTCGCACGTCGAGGCGATCGACGAACTGCTGGCCTCGCTCGAAGCGGAAAGCGGCGCGCCGCCGGGCCGCACGCGGATCGTCGCGATCGTCGAAACGCCGCGCGCGTTCCAGGCGATGGACCGGATCGCGCGGGCGTCGCCGCGCGTCGTCGCGATGATGCTGGGCGGCGGCGACTTCGCGCTGAATTGCGAAAGCGGCGCGAGCGCCGACGTGCTGCGCGTGCCGAAGCAACTGCTGATCATCGCCGCGCGCGCGGCCGGCATTCTGCCGCTCGGCCTCATCGGCGGCCTCGACGAGCTGCACGATCTCGACGCGTTCGAGCGCATCGCGCGTGCGTCCGCGGAACTCGGCTATGCGGGCGCGACCTGCATTCATCCGCTGCAGGTCGGCGCGCTCAACCGCGCATTCCGCCCCGACGACGCCGCGGTGCGCGACGCGAACGCGGTGCTGGCCGCCTACGACGACGCGTGCGCGAACGGGCGCGGCGCGCTGCGCGTCGACGGCAGGATGGTCGACGCGCCGGGCGTCGCCCGCGCGAAGCGCGTGCTCGCGCGTCACGCGGCCGTGCAGGCGCGTGCCGACGGCACGCCCCGCTGATGCGCGCGCCCTGCATCGCCGTGCTTCATCGCTGCGCAGGCGCACGTCGCGCGGTGCGCGCGTGCATCTCGCCGCGACGCAGCCGGTTCGCCGCGCGGCCCGGATAGCGTCGCCCCGCAGCACCCGCCGCGCCGCTCGACCGGCGCGGCGCCGCAATCAAATAAATACAAACCCTGGAAGGAGACAAGCCATGGGCAAGCGAATGTCCGCATTGTGCGGACTGGGCCTCGTATCGGCCGGCGCCTGCGCGCAGAGCACGATCACGCTGTACGGCGTGGCCGACATCTATACGGAATTCCTCACCCACCAGGCCGCGCCCGGCGACAAGTCGTCGGCATCGCTCGTGCGGATGGCGTCGGGCGGCAAAAGCGGCTCGCGCTGGGGCCTGAAAGGCGTCGAGGATCTCGGCGGCGGCTGGCAGGCCGCGTTCCGGCTCGAAAGCGGCATCAACCTGAACAACGGTACAGGGACCGGCGCGGGCGGCTTCGACCGCTCCGCGTGGGTGGGGCTGCAGCACGAGCGCTGGGGCGCGCTGCGGCTCGGCCACCAGTATTCGACGCTGTTCGACGTCATGGAGCGCTATTCGCCGACGGGCGCGTACTCGACGCTGTACGAGCCGGCCGGCGCGATCGTCGGCGTCAACTTCCGCGAAAACAACGTCGCCAAGTACCTGGCGAAGATCGGCTCGCTGACGCTCGAAACGCACTATTCGTTCGGCGGCACGCCCGGCGCGTTCCAGTCGAACGCCGCCTACGGCGCCGGCTTCGACTATACCGGCGGCGCCCTCTCGTTCGCCGCCGCGTTCGACAACGTCAACACGCCGCAGCCGGGCGGCTTCGCGCATTTCCGCCGCTACGCCGCCGCCGCGATCGTGTCCGTCGACCGCGCGCAGCTGCTGGCCGGCGTCACGCATGGCCGCAGCGGCGTCGACGCGCCGTCGGTCGTGACCCGCTACACGTTCTGGTGGGCCGGCGTGCGCTACGCGGTCACCCCTTACCTGCAGGCGATCGGCGCGTTCTATTACGAGGACATCCGCGCGCAGAATCCGCCGAACGCGCGGACGCCCGCGCCGCACCCGGCCAACCCGCAGCAGGTCACGCTGCAGTTGAACTACTTTCTGTCGAAGGCCGTCACGCTGTACCTGGCGGGCGGCTACGCGCGTCGCGCCGCGCTCGATTTCGACAACTACAACTACAACTTCCTCCACTACACGCTGGCTGCCGACCGCGCCGGCAGCGCGGGCGCGGCACTCGGCCTGCGCAAGCTGTTCTGAGCCCGCCTCTCCCGCACTTTCAGGAACTTTCGGAGTCCTCAAACCATGAACCGCCGCCACTTCCTTTCCACGCTGACGGGCGCCGCGCTCGCGCTGCCGCTCGCCCGTGTCCGCGCCGGCGCACTGCCGGCGGCCGCCGACCGTCCCGATCTCGCGCAACAGCTCGCCGACTACGCGGCCGGGCTGCAGTATCGCGACCTCGACGCCGCGACGATCGAGACGATCAAGGCACACCTGATCGACGCGCTCGGCTGCGCGATCGCCGCGCACGACGAACGCCCGGTGCGGATCGCGCGCGACGCGGCGCTCGCGGCGCCGGCCGGCGTATCGACGATCGTCGGCACGAACCAGCGCACGAGCGCCGATCTCGCCGCGTTCGCGACCGGCGCCGCGCTGCGCTACTACGATTTCAACGACGCTTACGCCGGCAAGGAGACCGGTCATCCGAGCGACAACATGTCCGCGTGCCTCGCCGTCGCCGAAGCGCAGCATGCGAACGGCCGCGACCTGATCCTGTCGATCGCGATCGCGTACGAGATCGCGTGCCGGCTGATGGATGCCGCCGCGATCAGCCCGCGCGGCTGGGACCACACGTGCTACAGCCTGCCCGCCGTCGCGCTCGCCGCCGGCAAGCTGATGCGCATGCCGGCGCCGCAACTGGTCCAGGCGGTGAACCTGTCGATCAACGGCCATCTCGCGCTGAACCAGACGCGCGTGCAGCAGTTGTCGAACTGGAAGGCGCTCGCCGATGCGGACGCTGCGCGCAACGCGGTGTTCTCGACGCAGCTCGCCCGCGCCGGGCTGACCGGCCCCGCGCCGATCTTCGAAGGCATGGCGGGGTTCTTTCCGCAGGTGTCCGGGCCGTTCGCCGTCGACACGCGCGAATTCGGCGGGCGCGGCGGCGCGTTCCGGATCGGCAAGTGCTTCGTGAAGCTCTATCCCGCGCAAGGGCTCACGCAAACCGCGATCCCGGCCGCGCTCGACGTCGCCGCGCAGGTTGGCGACCTGCGCCGCATCCGGCGCATCGAGGTCCACACGACCGCGGTCGGCTACGTGACGGCCGGCCGCGACCGCGAAAAATGGGCGCCGTCGACCCACGAAACCGCCGATCACAGCCTGCCGTACATCGTCGCGCGTGCCATGCTCGACGGCGACATCACGACCGAGAGCTACCGGCACGATGCACTGCACGATCCGGCGCTGCGCGCGTTGATCGAGCGGATCACGGTGCACGAGGACCCGGCGCTGACCGCCCGGTATCCGGCACAGGCGCCGAACCGGGTGACGGCCGTGTGCGAAGACGGCACGACCTGCGCGAAGCAGGTGGACGACCTGCCCGGCTCGCCGACGCGGCCGATGCAGCGCGACGACTACGACACGAAGTTCGCGAAAAACTGCCGGCGGCACTGGAGCCCGACGCAGACCCGCGCGGCGCTCGATTACCTGTGGCGGCTCGACGAGCAGCCCGACGTCGCGACGCTGCCGCCGTTGCTCGTCGTCGGCCGACCCGCGTGAGCAGGCCCTAGGCCTCCGCCGCGACGCCCGGCCGCTCGAGCGCGTCCGCGACCTCGACGATGCGCCCGCGCAGCCACGCGTGCGCGTTGCTGCCGTCGTAGCGGCGGTGCCAGTAGAGCGACCACGCGACGGGCTCCATCGCGAGCGGCAGCTCGCGGATCACGAGCCGCGCATCGTCGAGGCTCACCGCATGCCGCTCCGACATGATCACCGCGTACGGCAGCGCGTCCAGCATGTTCGGCACGACGAGCCAGTGCGGCACGTTGAGCGCGATGTGCCGCGTGCAGTTCATGTTCGCGAGCAGGTTGTCGACCAGGCTGTGGTCGACCGGGTTGATCGTCACGTTGAGGAAGTCGAGCGCGAGGAATCGTTCGAGCGTCAGCGGCTTGCCGGCATCCGGATGACTGCGGCTCATCACGCAGACCATCCGGTCATGAAACACGATTTGCGACGACAGCGTGCCCGAATGTTCGAGGCCCGCGCTGACCGCCAGGTCGAGCAGCCCCGATTCGAGCGCGTCGGCGGTCTTGGCGGCGCTCATGTGCACGACGTCCATGCCGATATTCGGGCTGGTCAATCGCATGCAGCGCAACAGGGCCGGCAGTAACAGCAATTCGGTGAGATCCGACATGCGCACCGTAAAATGGCGCTCGGACGTAAAAGGATTGAATTGATAATCCGATTCAAATAATTCCTCGATTTGTTGCATGATTTGTCGAATCGGCATGGCCAGCGCCTGCGCGCGCGGCGTCAATTCCATGCCGACCGCGGTGCGCGCCAGGATCTCGTCCTTGAACAGGAACCGCAGCCGCGCCAGCGCGTTGCTGACGGCCGGCTGCGTGAGGCCGACCTTCTGGCCGGCCCGTGTGACCTGTTTCTCCGTCAATAGCGCATCGAGTATGACCAGCAGGTTCAGATCGATCGAACGTAAATTCATGTTTGCGACCATCCACTAAACAGGTTAATCACCGCCTCCTGTTGCGATATTCCGCAACGGGAGCAATCCCCTGATATTTAGTGCAATGCACAAGAATAGTCCAATCTTGACTTGCCAATATTTTTAGGTGTCGGACGACATTGGTTAATTTTTTAACTTAATTGAAACGTTTGGCGCCGATTCTTCCGGATACCGTGCCAATCGACGGCTGAATTCCCGATTGCCGCAACCCGGTCGCGTTGCAAAAAAAGTGCGGGCGGCCGCCCCCACAGCAGCCGCCCGCAGGCTCAAACGGTCGCGACAGGATTCACCGGCGCGCCGACCAGGCCGCGGATATGCAACGGCGGCGCGGTCAGCAGAAACCGGTTCCGGCGGTGCGCATGCAGCCAGTTCGCGAGCGGCGTCAGGTGCCACAGCTCGCCGAGGTGAATGCCGAGCTTGAACAGGCACAGCTCGTGCAGCGGCATCAGTGCGCCCGGCTGCGCGAGCGGTTGCGCATGCTGCGGGCGTTCCTCGATCGCATGATTGTCGGCCACGAGCGCGGCCAGCCCCGATTCGTCGATCCATTGCAGCAGCCGCGCGTCGCTGCTGTCCAGCACGCACGCGCTCGCGACCGTCGCCGGCGATCCGCCGTCGTCGTTCAGCAGCAGATCCGCAAAGCCGGTATGAATGCAGACGATGTCGCCACGTTCGACCTGCACGCGGTCCGCGTCCATCACCTGCATCAGTTGCGCGAAGCCGACCTTGGTGCGTGCGTCGCCGAAATGACGCCGCAGGTCGATCAGCACGCCGCGCCCCTGCACGCCCGTCTGCGCCATCACCTCGATGCCGAGCGCGCGCGCGCCGCCCGTCGCGTCGCCCTCCTGCGGCACCCGCAGATGCTCGCCCATCCGGAAACCGTTGTAGAACACGATTTCAGGCACGCCGTCGTCGTCCGCGTCGAACAGGCCGCCCACGTGCGACAGGCCGTCCCATTGCGTCGAGAACTGCGAGTGCATGCAGAACGAATCGTCGCAAACCACGTCGGTTGCGTTCGCAACCTGCTCGTCCGCGCGATAACCGAAGTACGGCTTGCCGCCGAGCAGCGCCGGCATGATCGCCGGCGGCCGGCGCCGCGCGTTCAGCCCGCCGCCGCGCGGCACGTCGAGCGGCAGGCTCAGTGAGAACGACAGCCCTTCCCGAACCTCAGCCGCGCCCTGCCTTACCTTGTCCGGCGTCAGCCAGTTCAGCCGCCCCTTCTGATCGTCGGGGCCGAAATCGCCCCAGTTCGAGCCGGGCGGCCGTTTTTTCCAGCGCGGTGCATTCAAGATCGGTGTCCTCCTTCAGAACCTGACGTCAGCGCCGCGAGCGCGTCGAGCGGCGCGTCGTCGACGAGCGCCTGCACCGCGTCGCGCAGTTCGAGCGCGCGCGGCATGCCGATGACCGAACTCGCCGCCAGCACGAACTTCGCGACGAGTTCCTCCTCGGTCAGCGGCCGCGCATTGGTGCCCTTGCTCGAATCGATCCGCGCCTCGCGCACCTGCCCGTCGCGCAGCACCACGCGCAGCACGGCCGGCAGGAAGTGCGGGAATCGCTCGTCGCACCACGGATCGGCGACGCAACGCACCTTCGCGGCCAGCGCGCGCCGTGCGGGGTCCTGCGCAAGCGCATCGTCGAAATCGTCGAACCAGACGCCGAGCCCGCCGCCGCCGAGCAGCGCCGCCGCGACCGTGTACGGCCCCGAGAACGCCGCCGCATAGCCGTTCGGCGGATTCGCCTTCAGCTCCGCCGGCTCGCCGATCGTGCGCAGCGTCGACGTCGCGACCCGCAGCTCGGCAGACACCACGTCGTCGGCCGTCACGCCCTCCGCCTTCAACCGCAACGCCGCATCGATGCCCGGATGCGTGAAGTGATTGCACGGGTACGGCTTGAAGATGATCCGGCTCGTCTCCCACTCGTCGCCGAGGTTGCGCAGCACCGCGTCGACGTCGGCCAGCTCGCCGCACCATGCGTGGAAGAAGCCGAAGCGGCCTTCCAGCGCGGTCGGCGGCGCGGTCACGCCCGCGCCTGCGAGTTCCGCCGCGCTCACGCCCGCGTGCGCCGCCCAGCCGCAGTGGATGCGCTTCACCGAGCCACCGGTGCGGTTCGCCTCGAGCAGGCCCGCGCCCATGCTCGCGGCGATCCCGAGCGCCGCCGCGATCTGCGCGGCGTCGAGCCCGAACAGCATCGCCGCGGCCGCCGCTGCGCCGACCGTGCCGCAGATCGACGTCGCGTGCTGGCCGCGCTCGAAGAACACCGAATTGCCGAGCCGCTCGTTGTAAGCGGCGACGCCGAGCCGGATGCACACCTCGGTGCCGACCGTGATCGCATCGAGCAGCGCGGCGCCCGACGCGCCGCTCGCCTGCGCGGCGGCGAGCGCGGCCGGGATCACCGACGCGCTCGGATGCAGCACCGACAGCATGTGCGAGTCGTCGAAGTCCATCGCGTGCGCGAGCGTGCCGTTGACGAGCGCGGCGCTCGCGGCCGGAAGCCGGTCGGGCGCGCCGATCACGCCCGCCGGCCCGACGCCGGCCCAGCGCCGCGCGACCTGCAGCACCGACTGCGCGACCGGTTCGTCATGCGCGATCAGGCTGTTGCCGATCACGTCGAGCACGCGCGCGGCGGCCTCGACACGCAGCCGGCGATCCAGCCCTTCGGCGCGCACCTCCGCCACGAAGCGGCCCAGCGCGCCGACGATCCCGTCGGGCGGCGCGGGCCGGTGCGTCGCGGCCGGCGCGGAAAGCGTCTCGGGTGTGCTCATGCCAGTGCTCCACTGAGTCGAAGATTGTTCGCGAGCGCGAGCGTCACGCGCGCGTTGGCGATCAACGGCGGCGCGACCACGCGGCCGTCCGGCAGCACGAACACCGACGACGCCGAGGCCTTGCCCGCCGCCGCATCGACCGCCTCGAGCACGCGCTCGGCCGCGCGGATCTCGTCCTCCGACGGCGTGAACACCGCGTTGATCACCGGCAGCTGCGACGGATGGATCGCGAAGCGGCCGAGGAACCCCATCGATTTCGCGCGCAGCGTCGATTCCTTCAGGCCGTCGAGATCGGGCAGCGTGTGATAGACGGTCTGGATCGGCCCGGTCAGCCCTGCCGCGCGCGACGCGACCACGCAGCGCGCACGGCACACCTCGAGCGTGAAATTGTCGACGCCGATCTGCAGGTCCGCGCGCAGGTCGCTCTCGCCGAGCCCGATCCGTTCGAGCCGCGGCGATGCGCTCGCGAGCTGGTAAGCCGTCTCGACGCCGTACGCCGACTCGATCAGGATCTGGATGCCCGCATCGCAGCCGAGCGCATCGAGCCAGCCCGCCACTTCCTGGATCTGCTGCGGCAGGTCGCATTTCGGCAGGCGCAGCGCCTGCAGCGCCGGTTGCGCGATCGCGTCGACGTCGTCGCGGCACCACGGGCTGCCGATCGGGTTGATCCGCACGTACGTCGGCTTCGGCGGGCCTTCCGCGAGAATCGCGGCGGCCGCCTCGCGCGCCTCGGCCTTGTGGCTGGCCGGCACGGCATCCTCGAGGTCGAGCACGACGGCGTCGGCTTCGCTCGCATACGCCTTCTCGACCACCTGCGCCTTGTGCGCGGGCACGTAAAGGTAACTGCGGTAAGTTGCGCTGGTTTTCATAAAACGCCTCGTTCGGTCAAGTCGGCGATCTCGCGCCGCTCCAGTCCCAATGCGCCGAATACTTCGTCATTGTGCGTGCCGCGTGCAGGCCCGCCCCAGCGGATCGCGCCGGGCGTGTCGGACAACCGGAACGGCACGTTGTGCGTGCGGAACGCGCCGAGCTCCGCGTCGGGTACCGACACGACCGAGCCGAGCGCCGCGTACTGCGGATCGCGCAGCACGTCGGCGACGTCGTAGATCGGCGCGACCGCCGCCTGCGCGCGCTCGAATTCGGCGATCACCTCGTCGCGCGTGCGCTGCCCGATCCAGCCGCCGACCGCCGCATCCAGCTCGTCCGCGTGCTCCGCGCGCTGGGCACCGTTCGCGAACCAGGGCTCGTCGATCAGGTCCGCGCGGCCGACGAGGTGCATCACGCGCTCCGCGATGCTGTGCGCCGACGTCGACAGCGCGACCCATTTGCCGTCCGACGTGCGGTAGACGCCGCGCGGCGAATTGTTCGGCGAACGATTGCCGGTGCGCTCGGGCACCCGCCCCGTCTGGTCGTAGCTCGCCACCTGCGCGCCCATCGCGGCGAGCATCGTCTCGATGATCGCGAGATCGACGACCTGCCCGCGCCCGGTGCGCTCGCGCGCCTTCAGCGCCGTCATGATCGCGAACGCGGCGGTCAGCCCCGCGATCGTGTCGGCGAGCGGAAACGACGGCAGCAGCGGCGGGCCGTTCGCCTCGCCGGTGATCGATGCGAGCCCGCTCATCGCCTCGGCCAGCGTGCCGAAGCCCGGGCGGCTCGCATACGGGCCGAACTGGCCGAAGCCCGTCACCCGCACGAGCACGAGCCGCGGATTGAGCGCGGCCAGCACGTCGTAGCCGAGCCCCCAGCGCTCGAGCGTGCCGGGCCGGAAGTTCTCGACGACCACGTCGGCCTGCGCCGCCAGTTCGCGGAAGATCCGCTGGCCGTCGGCCGTGCCGAGATTCAGCGTGACCGCCCGCTTGTTGCGCGCGAGCACCTTCCACCACAACGGCACGTCGTCGCGGCGCGCGCCGTACTTGCGCGCCGGATCGCCGTCCGGATGCTCGACCTTGATCACGTCGGCGCCGTAGTCCGCGAGCATCGTCGCCGCGAGCGGGCCCGCGAACAACGTCGCGGCGTCGATCACGCGAATGCCGTCGAGCGGCGCCGGATTGGAGGCGTCCGACGCCGCGCCGGCGTCGACGTCTCCGAGTTCCACAGTGGCCATGCCGTTCTCCAGTCAGATGAATTGCTCGGTGCGCCGCGCCGATATCGTCTGCATGACTAATCGTCGTGCTGCGATGCGGGCGCGGCGCGCGACCTGCCGCTTAGACGGCGTTGATCCGGTAGATCGGGAAATACGTCTGGATCTTCCCGTTCAGGTAGTCGGACGCGAGCTTCGGCACCTCGTCGAAATCGAAGATCTCGGTCGGCTCCTGGCCGATCCAGCCGCTCGTTTCCTGGAAGTCGCGGATCATGATGCTGTCGTCGTAGCGCCACGCATGCGTGTGGATGTGCAGGCGGCGGTTGATGCATTCCGTCGCGCGCAGGTTCCACAGGCGCATCCCGGTCTTCCAGCCGACCGTGGTGACGATGCCGGTACGGCCGACCACGCGCATCGTCGCGCGATACAGCGCGCCGCCGAGATTGTCGAGGAAGATCGCGACGCCGCGGCCGCCGCTCAGTTCCGCGATCGTCTCCGCGAACACGCGCTCCGACTCGCGATAGCTCGCCTGGTACTCGGGATCGGTCTTGTAGCGCTCGTCGTCATACGCGAGATTCGGGAACTTGCGGCGATCGACCGGCGTGATGCCGAGCTTCGCGAGCTCCTCGAGGCGCCGGTCGTTGCTCGCCGTCATCGCGACGCGAAAGCCCTCGCGCTTCGCGAGCTGCAGCTCGGCGAGCGTCGTGCCGCCGCCCCAGCCGAATACCAGGTAGTCGGCCGGATCGACGTCCGGCAGCTGCGAGCGCCAGCATGCCGACGCCACCTTCCAGTTGTCCCACGCGGTGAAGTAGCGGCCGTACGTCGCCCATTGCAGCAGCGAATGCCGGCTGTCCGTCGGCACGGCCACGAGGTTGTCGGCGCGCATCTTGGTCCGCTGCGCCATCACGCCGATCGTGCCCGGCGCGTCGTACGCATAGACGAGTTCGGCGAACCCGTATTCGTCGCGCTTGCCGAACGGCATCACCATGCAGATATCGCCCTCCTTCAGCGTCTTCACGCCGCTGCCGCGCTCCACGATGCGCACCAGCGCGCCGTTGCCGAGCACGATCTTGTCCTCGCGGCGCTGCCGGCAGATGTCGACCGGATTGCGCGACAGCGCGTGGTCGAGGTTCGCTTCCCACGATCCGTACAGCGGCTCGACCAGCACCTCGTCGGCTTCCGGGTCGGAGAATTCGAAGGTCTCGCGACGCAGCTCGCCCGCCACGGGCGCCTGCTTCCTGCTCGGTTCCGGTCCTGCGTAGAGAACCCATGCATCGGTCTTGATCATCGTCATGCCTCGTTAAATGGCTCTGTATGAATGGTGCACGCCGAACACACCGCTTCGTTCAGCGCGAATAGGCCTGCTCCAGTGCCGCCTCCACGTCGGCCGTCGCGGCGACCTGCCCGAGCTTCGGGAAGATCTGCGTCAGCGCGAAGGTCTGCGCGTCGGTGGACGACGTGCTGACCGCGTCGCTGACGACGACGACGTTGTAGTTGTTCTCGTATGCCTGGCGCGCCGTCGACTCGACGCCGATGTTGGTCGCGATTCCCGTCAGCACGATGTCCGTGATGCCGCGCCGGCGCAGCTGCACGTCGAGATCGGTGCCGGTGAACGCGCCCCACTGGTGCTTCGTCACGACGATGTCGGACGGCCCCACGCCGAGCGCCGGCGCGAACGCGCTCCATTCGGGATCGAGATTCGGCGGCGCCGACGGCGCATCCGTCCTGACCTTCAGCGCAACGCCGCCGTCCGGCTGGTAGCTCGTGTGCACGTAGATGACGGGAAGCTGTAGCGCGCGGAACGCGGTCGCGAGCTCGACCGTCTTCGCCACGACCTGCGCGCCGGTGTAAGGCACGACCGGCAGCGACACGATGCCGCTCTGCAGATCGATGGCGACCAGGGCGACCGTGCGATTGAGCGTCGGAATGGACATGTTGAAACCTCACTTCTGTTGGGAGATGGAAGATGCGGCGGCATCCAGGTGCCGGCTCGATGCCGCGTTGAGCAGCAGCAGCACGCTGATGACCGCCAGGACGATGGCCAGCTCGCGCAGGCCGCGATCGCTCGCCGGATGGCCGAGCGCCAGCCCGACGAGCGCAAACGACAGGCTGCCGCCGACATACTGCGCGGTGCGGTACAGCCCCGAGGCCGTGCCGATCCGGTCATGCGGCGCGCTCTGGTAGAGCGCCGCCTGGTTGCCGAGATTGTTGAAGCCGTTCGGCACGCCGAACACGATCGACAGCAGCACGATCGACCAGACCGGCATCGCACTGGTGAGCAGACTCATCACGACGCTGCCGACGCACAGCATCGCGGAGCCGATGATCAGCACCGGCCGCGAGCCGTGACGGTGCGCGAGGCGCGTCGCGAACATCGTCGCCACCGTGCCGACCGCGGCAATCGGCAGCATCGCGAGGCCGGCGTCGGCGGCGGACAGGCGCTTGGCCTCCTGCAACCACATCGGCAGCGCATAGAAGATCGCGTAGAACACCGCGTAGGTGCCGACGCAGCGCAGGTAGGTGCCCGTGAGCGCACGGTTGTCGCTCAGCATGCGGATGTCGATCAGCGGCGACGCGGCCAGCCGCTCGCGCCGCACCAGCACCGGACACAGGACCAGCGTCGCGACGAGCAGCAGCCAGTCGGGCTCGCGCGTCACCGACTGCAGGAACAGCAGCAGGCTCGCGAGCGTCAGGATGAACAGCGCGACGCCCGGCAGGTCCAGTTCGTTCAGCGTGCCGCGCAGCGTGTGGCGGCCCTGCACGGCGCGCCGGACGACGTCGGCCGGAATCCACAGCCACGCCAGCACGAAGGCCAGCAGCACGATCGGCACGTTGATCCAGAAGATCGCGCGCCAGCCGGCGAACTGCACGAGCGCGCCGCCGAGCGGCGGACCGAACGCGACGGCCACCTGCGCCGCGACCGAGATCGCGCCGAGGCCGCCCGTCGGCGTCGCGCCGTTCGCGTGCCGCTGCGACCAGGTGCGGATCATCGCCATGCCGGCCGGATACGCGGCGGACGTGCCGATGCCGAGCGCGACGCGCGACGCGATCAGCCACCCGAGCGACGGCGCGAACGGCGCGAGCGCAGACGCGATCAAGACGATCGCGAGGCCGATGCAGAAGATCCGCTTCGCGCCGAACCGGTCGGCGAGCCGTCCCATCGTCGGCTGGCCGACGGCCGTCGCGAGATAGAGACCCGACACGAGCCACATCGTGTCGATGCGTTCGTGCGCGGCAGCGTGCGGGTTGAACGCTTGCTGGATGCTGACGAGCGCGACCGCGATCATCGACGAGTTCAGTGCATTGAGCAGCGTGCCGAGCACGATCGGGCCCACCAGCGTGGCCGGCAGGCGCAGGCCCGTCGCGTGCGCATTGCCGCCGCGTTCCGGCGCGCCGCCGGAGGTCGAGGGTGCCGCTTGCGCAGGTCGATCGGAAGTCGTTTTCATGGCATCGCCGAGTGGTGGATTCGCTTCGCTCGATCAAATTCGAACGTACGTTCACCTTACCGCCGCGACTGCCGCGAATGAAATGGATTGTTGCGATGCACACATTCGTCGCTTGAATGCAGATCGCGAACCGGATGCTCGAAAGCGGCCCCGGCAAGCGGTGGAACGACCTCGGCAAATCAACCGTGTCCCTTGCCGGACGGGCGTATCCGGGGAACGCGGCGAATCGTGTCGAATGTGTGGGAAATGATTTGTGCCGTATGTCTCCATCGGCTGGCGACCGCTTTATGCGGCAGTGCAATGGAGATTCAGAGCGATGGCTCTAGACCGGCATGACGGTTCTGCAATGAGGCTCGGCTCGACCGCGCTGAAGTGCTGACAAACGAAGCCCCGTCGATCGTTGTCGACGACGCGTTGCGGACATCGCTCGATGCACGACGATCCGCTCGATCGCGCCCGGATCTATTGCGTGCGCGTCGACACGCTGCCGCGATCGAGCGACGCCGCACGCAGCGCCTCGCCCGGCTCCGTAAAGTAGCGCTGTCGCAATTGCGCGATCTGCGCATCGCGATCCTGTGCCGGCACGTTCTGCGCATCGATCTGCGCGCGCTGCGCCGCATATTCGTTGTACTTCGCATGCCACGCGTTGTCCGCCTGCTGCATCTTCACGACTCGCTCGGCAGCCTCCGGCCCGAGCGTTTGCGCGAGCTGCGCGCGCATTTCATCGGGCGTCGCGTTCGATTTCTGTGCCTTGTCGATCTGCGCGATCGCGTTGTTCTGCTCCTTCTGGCGCGCCAGCCCCGCACGCCGATCGGCCGGCAGCTGCTGCTCGAGCGCGGCAAGACGTGCCGCCTTCTGGTCGTCGGTCAGCAACGGATCGCGGATGATCTTCAAGCGCGCGAGATCGTCACGCTGCAGCGCCTGCTCGGCGCCGAAGAACGGCTCGCCCCAGTCGCCCAGCGTGCGGCTCGCGATCGTCGCGCGCTGGTCGAGCATGAGCTGCAATGCCTGCAGGTCGAGCGTGTTGTCCACGGCGCCGCCGCCCGGCAGCTTCGCAAGTTCGGCGAAATACGCGCGGTAGCGCTTCCAGACGTCGAGCGCCTCGCGTTGCGCAACCGTACCGTCGAGCTGCGCGGCAATCGCGCGCGCAACGAGTGCATCCAGTTCCACGGGGCGCAGCTGGTTTTGCGCGGTCAGGAAATAATCGAAGAAGCCGCGCACCGCCACGACCTTTTCGAGGTGACCGCGCGCGTCGAGCGGCAGGCGCGGCGCGATCGAGCCGACGAGTGCCGGAGGCAGCGCGCTTGCGCCGAAACCGGGCACGGGGCTGGCCGCCGCGCCCACCGACGCGAACGATACGGCCTCGGCACGCACGACGCCGGACTCGCCGGCGTCATGCGTCTTCCGAACGCCGATCGCATACCAGGCTGCGCCAGCCGCGACCACGCCCGCCACCCCGTAAAGCGCGATGCGTCGCGCGATACCGCGCTTGCTACCGGTCATCGATTACACGCCCTGGGTTTTCAGCCGGTTCGCGTGCGTACGGATCGCCGCAACCGGATCCTCCACATTCGCGCCGAGTACGCCGAGGATCTGGTTGATCGCATCGGTGTGATTCCAGTGATACGTGCCCAGCACCTGGCCAAACAGCGCGCTGCATTGCGATACGACGCCGTCGTTCGGGCCGGCGCCGCGATTGACCATCACCGTACCGCTGCCGAGCAGTGCCAGCGTCGACGGATCGAGCACGTTCGCCGGATCGGTAGCCCCGCTCACGCTCGTATCGACGGCACCCGTCACGCCGGCCACCGTCGCGGTCGGCTGGATCGCCGTGCCGCCCCACGAATAAAGCAGGTGCGTATTGCCGCCGACCGTCTCGGTCGACGCGCCCGTCGTGCACGAACCCGGCGCACCGAGACCTGCGCTCGGGAATTTCTGGTTGTAGGCGGCGGCCTTCGCCGTCGTCAGCACCGACAACGCCTGAATCGCGTCCTGGTTCGTATTGAAGTTGCTGCTCGTCAAGGTGCCGAGCGCATTTGCGAACGCGCTGAAGACGGCCGACGACAGGCCGGTCGGATCCGTCTGCAGCAGTTGCTGGACGAAGTCCGCGAATTGCGAGCCCCAGTGCGGCGTGCTGATCGTCGTCACCGATGCGACCAGCTCCGGCGCAACGGATGCAACGTAGCGCGACGACAAGCCACCCTGGCTATGGCCGATCAGATTCACTTTCTGTGCGCCCGTCGCCGCAAGCACCTGCTTCACATAGGCAAGCAATTGCTCGCCGCGCCCGTTCGGGCCATCGTCGCTCTGGTAGCCGGACAGATTGGCAACGTAGACCTTCGCGCCGTGCGCCTGCAGATCCTCAGGAATGTGATACCAGTACTCGACGACGCCGCCATACTTGTCGGTGCCGGTCAGCCCGTGCACGAGAATGATCGGGTACTTGGTCGCCGCATAATCGTCGACCGCGGTCGTCGCGGCGGAAGCGGCATGCGCGCCGGCCAGCGACAAAAAGGTTCCAACACTCGCGGCAGGCGCCGCGTTCATCGCGAATGCGACCACGGCCGCCGCTGTCTTCGCTCGTATCGATCTGCTCATCTTGCTCTCCATTTTTTACGTACGTGTCAATTGCTTGAGGATGAGGACGCGAGAATCGCTGATGCGGCGACGTTTTCGACGTTGAAACGTCGCGCGTGTGGTGTCGGCCGCACCTGCCTCGATCGCTTGGCACGGCGAACACCGACACCCGAAAACGAATAAAAACGAACACAAACGAACGTTTTCGCACCAGCAGGCGAAGTGAAGCACGTTCAATCGAACTGCGCTGACGGTTAGACAGGGCGCTCTAGTCAATTGACAACGGATGCGTCGATCACTCGATCCGTCGCGCTTCGTCGACGTCTTGCGATCCCGGCCGTTACGGCATCGCGCCGACGCACGCCAAACGGATCGATCGCGCGCGGGTGAACTGCCGTGGAATTTTCGGAACTGGCGGCGGCATGCCGGCGGCCTCGCGGCGGCCGACGTCGAGCGGCTCAAGCAATTCGAGCGGGAGAATACGGGGCTGAAGAAGAAGTTTGCAGTGCTGCTCGATCGAGATCTCTACGACCTTCAGACGATCCAGCTACCGCATGCTCATGGTGCTCAGTCCGGGACGGCCTACGATGCGCCCCGGCAATCGGAGGTGGGCACGCGGGGCACGGTCGTGCGACCGTGCCCCAAGGATCGAATTTTCTTCCTGCCTCGATGTATAGAGAAAATCAGGCGCGACCGTCACCGTCGCCACTTCGAACATCGCCGAGCATGGTGACGAGGACGAGCGCGGCAATCAGGCCCAGGTGCTCGAAAAAGCTGTTGAGCGCCATGAAGCGCGCCACGCCCGCCTGGTTCCAGAAGTCGTTCGCCACCAGCATCGCGACGAACGTCAGCATGCCGAGGCTGCCGGCGCCGAGCCACGTGAAGCGGCGAAATACCACGCACAGGGAACCGCCGATCTCGACCACAACCGCCAGTGCAGCCCAGAGCGCGGCCGGGTGCAGGCCGAAATGCGCCTGCTCCGCGATTGCCTCGCCGAAGTGCATCGCCTTGTTGATGCCTCCGACCAAAAAGGCGGAAACCAGCGCAAGCCGTGCCAGCACCGCGACCCACGGCTGCGCAAGCACGACACGAATCCACCCGGGGCTGTACCGGCCGGTTGTCGTCGACATGTCAGATCGCCCAGCACGAACAGCCGAACGCGCCCCAGAAGCCCTTCGCGTCCGACGTCGGCAACGCGCTGCCCCACGCGCTCGCATGGGCATGCGCGTGCACGTTGCACGCACTCGCGCAGCCGCACATCGCGGCAGCCGCCGCACGCTGCAGCGGTGCGCCACTGCGTTGCGTCGCCCCCCAGCCGCCATAGCCGCCGTACTCGCGCACGGGCGACCAGTCCGGCATCGCGGGCGGAATCGGCGCGTCGTGCGACGCGAACGGCCCTGCGCCCCACACGATCTTGCCGCCGACCACCGTCAGCAGCGCGGTCGTGTCGATGATCTCGTCCTCCGCGCAGGTGAAGAAATCGCGATCCGGGACCACCAGGTCGGCGAGCTGCCCGACCGCGACACGCCCCTTCTTCCCTTCCTCGTTCGAGAACCACGTCACGTATTCGGTCCACATCCGCAGCGCGGTCTCGCGATCGAGCAGGTTGCGTTGCGGATACATGCGCAGCCCGCCGACCGTCTTGCCCGTCACGAGCCACGCGAGCGACACCCACGGGTTGTACGAGGCAACACGCGTCGCGTCGGTACCGGCCGACACCTTGATGCCCTTCGAGAGCATCTTCGCGACGGGCGGCGTCGCCTCGGCCGCCTGCGCGCCGTAGCGCTCGACGAAGTATTCGCCCTGGTATGCCATCCGGTGCTGCACCGCGATGCCGCCGCCCAGCGCGGCGATCCGGTCCATCGATTTCTCGGTGATCGTTTCCGCGTGATCGAAGAACCAGTTCAGGCCGTCAAGCGGAATGTCCTTGTTGACCTTCTCGAACACGTCGAGCGCGCGGCTGATCGTTTCGTCGTACGTCGCATGCATGCGCCACGGCCAGCGGTTCTGCGCGAGCACGCGCACGACGCCTTCGAGATCGTCTTCCATCTGCGCCGGCAGGTCCGGGCGGGCGACGCGGAAGTCCTCGAAATCGGCCGCCGAGAACACCAGCATCTCGCCCGCGCCGTTGTTGCGGAAATAGTCGGTGCCGTCGTGATACTTGACGCTCTTCGTCCAGTTCACGAAGTCTTCCTTCTCCGCGTTCGGCTTCTGCGTGAACAGGTTGTACGCGATCCGGATCGTCATCTCGCCCGCGTCGTGCAGCTTGCGGATCACCTCGTAATCGTCGGGGTAGTTCTGCGAACCGCCGCCTGCATCGATCACGCCCGTCACGCCGAGACGGTTCAGCTCCCGCATGAAGTGGCGCGTCGAGTTGTACTGGTATTCGAACGGCAGCTTCGGCCCCTTCGCGAGCGTCGCGTAGAGGATCGTCGCGTTCGGGTTCGCGAGCAGCAGCCCGGTCGGGTTGCCCGCGGCATCGCGCAGGATCGTGCCGCCCGGCGGCTCCGGCGTGTCCTTCGTGTAGCCGACCACCCGCAGTGCCGCCGCGTTCAGCAGCGCGCGGTCGTACAGGTGCAGGATGAACACCGGCGTATCGGGCGCGGCCGCGTTGAGTTCCTCGATCGTCGGCAGGCGCTTCTCGGCGAACTGGTGTTCGGTGAAGCCGCCGACCACGCGCACCCATTGCGGCGCGGGCGTGATCGCGACCTGGCGCCTGAGCATGTCCATCGCCACCGCGAGCGACGGCACGCCATCCCAGCGCAGCTCCATGTTGTAGTTCAGGCCACCGCGAATCACGTGGCAGTGGTTGTCGATCAGGCCCGGCAGCACGGCGCGGCCCCCGAGGTCGACGACCTTCGTCGCACGGCCGGCGAGCGGCATCACGTCCGCTTCGCTGCCGACCGCGACGAAGCGGCCGGCGGCGATCGCCACCGCCGTCGCGGTCGGGTTGGCGCGGTCGAGGGTCGTGAACCTTCCGTTGTGAAGGATCAGATCCGGTTGGGACTCGGTTGCGGTCATATACATCACCTCGTTTCGATCAGAAGCCAAAAAGCTGTTTGAGGGTGGGGATCGCCTGCACGCCGATTACCATGCCGAGCAACCCGACCAGGGCAATCAGCGGCGGTGCCGGGGAGCGAACCTTGATTGCGCTGTAGATGACACCGATCAGCAAGCCCGCACCAAGGGAAACCAGATAGGATTCCATACGATCAATTTCTCGGACAGGTTGGAATGCAGGTCGTAACGTCCTGGCAAACACGCGGCGGGCGGCATACGTGAATCGACCACGTACCGCCGCCCGCGATTTCGTATCGCCGGTGCGGCGTGTTCGTCCGGAACACGCCGCACCGGCATCGACAGTCGCAACGGCCTGCGGTTACTTCGCCGGCACGGGCGGGATCGACTCGTGCGGCGTCGCGGTGCGCTGCGGTGCCTTGTGGACCATCGTGTATGCGTAGTCGACGCCCATCCCGTACGCGCCCGAGTGCTCCTTCGCGATCGCCATCACCGCGTCGTACGAGTCGCGGCGCGCCCAGTCGCGCTGCCACTCGAGCAGGACCTGTTGCCACGTGACCGGCACCACGCCCGCCTGCACCATGCGCTGCATCGCGAAGTCGTGCGCAGCCTGCGTCGTGCCGCCCGATGCGTCGGCGACCATGTAGATCTCGTAGTCGCCTTCGAGCATCGCGCAGAGCGCGAACGTCGTATTGCAGACTTCGGTCCACAGGCCCGACACGACCACCTTCTTGCGACCGTTCGCGGCGAGCGCGTCGCGAACCTTCTGGTCGTCCCACGAATTCATCGACGTACGTTCGAGCGTCTTCTGGTTCGGGAACACGTCGAGCAGCTCGGGATAGGTGTGGCCCGAGAAGCTGTCGCTTTCGACCGTCGTGATCGTCGTCGGGATGTTGAAGACCTTCGCGGCCTTCGCGAGCCCGACGACGTTGTTCTTCAGCACCTGGCGATCGATCGACTGCACGCCGAACGCCATCTGCGGCTGCTGGTCGATGAAGATCAGCTGGCTGTTATGGGGGGTGAGTACTTCAAGTTTCGGATTGCTCATGGCGATCATGTCCTTTGACGCGGGTGAAAAGTGAGCCTGCCTCTCCGACAAGCCGGGAGGTGCCCAATGCGCTGTGCCGGGAGGTTCTGCTACCAGCCGTTGTCATTCAACACGCGAAATCATGCTAACGCCACTTAATCAAATCGATTAATAAAATCCCTAAATAAAGGCCTTAAAAGATCTTAAAACCGCCGAATCGATTGATCACATCGAAAAAGACCTGCTACGCTATCGAATGAATTCATGCTCGCCTCCGGATCAGTAGTTATCCGTATTTTTTAACGGTTGTCATTTACTTGCATCCGAATCATGAAGCCATATATTTCATCGCTGCTGGCCGGAATGCTCGCCGGTGCCGTCTACTACCTGATCGGCGTGCAATCTCCCGCTCCGCCCACGATCGCGCTGGCCGGCCTGCTGGGCATTCTTGCCGGCGAACAGATCCTGCCGATCGCACGCCGGATGCTCTCGGGGATCCAGTTGCGAACCGCATGGAGTGACGCGAAGTGCAGCCAGCACATGTTCGGCGCCCTGCCCGGTGCGCAGGCATCCGATGCCGCCGCAAAGAAGCGTCGATAGACATCGTCGTACCCCACGCTGACCGGATGCTGCATCCGCAGGCGCCGATCCGGCCCGGAACAGGATGGCGCCGCGGTGCCGCACTGGACGATTTGTTCCGATTCGTATTGGACTCGACGGTGCTTGGCGATAACATGACAGCCCGACGCCCGTGGAATTCACTATGAAGCTGTCATTCGAAGCGCTTGAGGCACTGGACGCGATCGACCGCACCGGCACGTTCGCCGAAGCCGCGGAACTCCTGCACCGCGTCCCGTCTGCGCTGACTTATCTCGTACAAAAGCTCGAAAGCGACCTCGAAGTCGCACTGTTCGACCGGAGCGGACGGCGGGCGAAGCTCACGCACGCAGGCCGCGTGGTCGTCGAAGAGGGCCGCCGGCTGCTGCATGCCGCCGAACAGCTCGAACTCAAGGCGTTGCGTGCGCAGCAGGGCTGGGAAACCGAGCTTCGCATCTGCATCGACGAGATCCTGCCGTTCGAGGCGTTGTGGCCCTACGTGCATACGTTCTATGGACTGGAGATGAACACGCGGCTGCGCCTGTCCACCGAAGTCCTCGGTGGCACGTGGGATGCGCTGATCTCGCGCCGCGCGGATCTCGTCGTCGGCGCGGCCGGCGAGCCGCCGGAACTGCCGGACATCGTCGCGAAGCCGATCGGCACGCTCAAGCATGTGTTCGCCGTGGCCCCGACCCATCCGCTCGCCGCGTTGCCCGAACCGCTGTCGATGGCGTCGGTCGTCGAGCATCGCGGCGCCGTCATCAGCGATACCTCTCGTGAACTGCAGCCGCGCTCGGTCGCCGTCGACGCCGGGCAGCCGTATCTCGCGGTCCCCACGCTCGCCGCAAAACTGGCCGCGCAGTGCGAAGGGCTCGCCGTGGGCACGCTGCCGGATTGCATCGCGGCACGCGCGATCGCGCAGGGCAAGCTCGTCGCACGCCAGGTGACCGGCATGCGCGACACGACGCATTGCTATATCGCGTGGCGCGGCGACGAGGCCGGCCGCGCGCTGCACTGGTGGGTCGATCAGCTCGCCCGCCCCGATCTCGTCGACCGGTTCACCGCGCTCGCCTGATTCCGCCGCTCGTCGGCCGCGCCGCCCGGTCGAACGTTTCCCCGCATTTTCCCGCCGCATCAGCCGAACGAATCGTGCAGGCGCTTCATCTCCTTCTCGAGCCACTCGATCAGGTTGAACGACGCATGCGCCTTCGCGGCCGGCGGGATCATCATCTTCTCCTCGGTCGCGATGTGTTCGCTCAGGGATTCGCACATCAGCCGCCCGATTTCGGGCTTCTTCGCGATCAGCGGCGTCAGGTCGCGGCTGCTCAACTGATAAGCCGTCACGGCGGTCACCGCGTAGACACTCGCATGAAGCTGCGTGCCGGCCAGCACGACGGACTGGCCGATCGCATCGCCGGGCGCCATCCGCCTGACCTCGATGTCGCCGGTCGCGCCCGGCACGAACACCGATGCAACACCGGACCCGACGATCGTCAGCAGGCGCGTATCGGCATTCGACGCGTAGATGACTTCCCCTTTGTGAAATACGCGTGACGCCAGCGCATCGGCCAGCACGGCCAGATCGTCGTCGCCGAGTTGCCGGAAGAGTTCGACCGCGCGCAGCAGCCGTTGACCGCGCGACACCGGCCGGTGAGCAGCAGCCGTCCCGCCGAGCGGGCGCAGCGCGATGTCGGCGGCGGCCAGGTGCCGGTGGGCCAGATCGTAGAGCCGGTTACGCACCGCCACCTTTTTCTGCAGCGCGTCGACGTAACAGACGAGCTCGTATTCGACGGAGTTGGCCCTGAATGCCTTCACGACCGAGACCGGCGCGGGGCTGGCCAGCACGTCAAGCGAACTGGCGGCAGCGCGGTCGAGCGCATCGACGACGACGGCCGGCCGTACTTCCGGATCGATCTCGATCGCCAGCGTCACACCGTGCACGCTCGGGGGTTCGCTCAGGTTGACGATCGTCGCCTTCGCCGCCGCGCTGTTCGGCACGACGACCAGGTTGCCGAGGCTGTTGATCAGCTTGGTCGCGCGCCAGTTGCTTTCGACGATCTGCCCTTCCAGCTCGCCGATCGCCACCGTGTCGCCCAGGCGAAACGGCTGGGTCGTATTCAGCACGAGGCCCGAGAACACGTCGTTCAGCGTGTTCTGGACGGCCAGGCCCAGGATCACGGCCACCGCGCCCGAGGTCGCGACCAGGCCGCTCAGCGGCAGGCCCAGTACATAGCCCAGCGCGGCGACCGCGGCCGCACCGAACACGGCGCCTGCGGCGATGTCGTGAAACAGCCGCTGGTTGCGCCACGCGCGCGGCAACAGCAGATGGTCGAGCAACAGGCTGAACACCAGCGCGCACTGCAGCCACCACGCGACGCCGATCGCCTGGATCGCCAGCCGGTCGAACCGGTCGGGTGACGGCGGCACCGCGAGCGGGCTCACGCCGGTTGCGAACAGCACATAGGTCAGCGCGGCGAACGACGCGCAGCGCCAGACCGCCTTCGTCGTCGAACGGCCCGGCCCGAGCCACCGCCATGCGGCGAGGTCGGCCACGACGATCGGCACGCCCCAGGCGACCGTGGCGGACACGCTCAGCATGCCGGAACGGGCCGCGTGCGTGCCGCGCGGCGGGCGGAGAATCTGCACGATTGCATGGCGTGCGCTACCCGATCCGGCGAGCGGCCGCCGGCAGCGAATCGTGGCGAGACAGGTCGGACTGGACAGGTTTCATGCGGTAGTCGTTCAATGACGCGCGAAGTCGCGGCGGCAACGCATGTGCCGCCGCCCCGCGCTGGCATTCAGTGGCGTCGCGACATCGACGCGAGGCCGGGCGAGCCGATCTCCCGGCCGCATGCGTGCCAATCGCCGAGGGGCGCCGTACATGCAATGTAGACGCACCGGCCGGCCAGGTCCTGTGTCGAGGCTGAAACGTTCTGAATTCGCCGGCGATGCGCGCCGTTACGATTCGCCTGGCGGCACCTCGGCCTCGCCCGCCTCGAACCCGAGTGCGTGCAGTTCGGACCATGCGTCGTGTACGACGCGCGGCGGCCCCGAGGTATGGGCGAGCGCGGCGGCATAGGCGGCCAGCAGGCACACGCGTGCATCCGCGCGCGCCCGAGTCTCGTCCATGTTCCGGATGGCATCGAGCGCTGCGCGCGCCCGTTCGCGACATTCGTCCGCCAGCGACAGATCGAACAGGCACGGGACCGCGACAGCCGCCAGCGCGATGCCGACGTCCGCATCGCCATTCGGCGAAAACGCCCAGTCGAGCGCCGCGCGCAGATTGCCGAGTTCGCGCCGGACCAGGTCGAGCCGCGATTCGGCTCGCAGCCCGTCGCCGGCGCCTGGCGCAAGCCTGAACAACGCATGGAAGTAGTTCGCATGCGCGCGTGCCGCGGCCGCGCATTCGCCGTTGTTCTCGAGCTGTTGCAGCGCATAGGCGCGCGTCGTGGTCAGCAGCCGGTAGCGCGGCGCGCCGTGCGCGCTCTCGAGACTCAGCAGCGACTTCGAGACGAGGCCGGCGATCGTATCGAGCAGGTCCGCATCGGCCAGCCCCTTCGTTCCGACGATATTCCGCACCGCATCGATCGAGAAACTGTCGCGAAACACGCCGAGCCACCGCAACAGCAGGCGCTCCGCGTCCCCGAGCAAGCGGTAGCTCCAGTCGTACATCGCCTGCAGCGTCTGATGACGCGGCAACGCCGTACGAAAACCGCCGGTCAGCAACCTGAAATGGTCGTCGAGATGCGCGGCCAGCACGTCGATGCCGAGCACGGCCGCGCGGGCCGCCGCCAGTTCGATGGCGAGCGGCAGGCCGTCGAGACGCCGGCACACCGATGCCATCAGCGCCACGCTGCGTTCGTCGAGCGGAAAGCGGGGATCGGCGGCACACGCGCGCGCCGAGAACAGCTGCACCGCGCTGGCGCCCAGGATCTCCGCATCGTCGGCGCCTTCGCCGGGGACGTCGAGCGGCAGGATCGGACACAAGCGCTCGCCCTGGATCCGCAGCGCCTCGCGGCTGGTCGCGAGGACGCGCAATCCGGCGTCGGATTCGGTCAGTGCAGTCGCGATCTGCGCGGCGGCATCGAGCAGATGTTCGCAATTGTCGAGCACCAGCAACATCCGGCGGTTCGCCACGCTGGCCAGCACCGCTTCGAGCGTCAGCGATCCGGCCGGCTGGGCGATGCCGAACGCACCAGCCAGTGCGTCGGGCACGAATTGCGGACACGCGACCGTGGCCAGCGACACGAACGCGGCGCCATCCGGATAGCTCCCCTCGGCCCGCATCGCGGCTTCGAGCGCGACCCGCGTCTTGCCGATGCCGCCCGCGCCGACCAGCGTCACGACGCGCGCGGTGTCGAGCGCCGCGAGGACCTCGGCGACGGCCTGCTCACGGCCGACGAGCGCGGTCGGTGCGGCCGTCAGCCGCGACGTCGCGGGACGCGCGGGCGTCGCGCCTTCGGACTGCCGGCCGACCAGCCGGTAGCCGCGCCCCGCCACCGTGACGATCAGGTTCCGGTCGTCGGCCAGCGCCTTGCGCAACGTGGCGATATGCACCTGCAGGTTGTTTTCCTCCACGATCGTGTGCGGCCACACGCGCTGCATGATTTCGTCTTTCGATACCAATGCGCCGTTCGCCCGAATCAGGAGTTCGAGAATTTCGAATGCGCGACTGCCGATACGCAGCAGTTTGCCGTTCGAGCGAATTTCACGTCTGTCGAGAAAAACGTGAAGTGTGCCAATCCGGATCATGGAAATTCTCAATCGATTGCCTTCATCGATGCCCTGTCAGAAATGACACCGGTTTGATGGCAATGCTACGGCATTTGCGCGGCGAAATGATTCAAATAATCAGAACTCAATGAGCAAATTTTTTGAATCGACGAAAACCACGATCGCCGCGACGTTTCCCGCGTGGCTGCCACGCCCGCCCGGCGCGCCCGCGGCATCCTGCATTTTCAATGTACGAAACAGTCGTTCACCCATGAACCATTTTCACAGGATCAACGGCCGATTTGCCGATTTTTTCTCAGTCTCGTTAATTAAAATGGCAGTCCGCGTCGCTTGCGGCAAATAAAACGATAAAACGACGAGCCAAGGACTACGAAACCGAATCCGGTCGTGACGGCCGGCCGGATTTCCCGTTCAGAATGATTCAGGCGCCGCTCAGGACATTCAGCGGCGCGGCGCGCGACGATGATTCCCCGGCGCCAGCGTCGAGCGACCGGCGTCATGCCGCAAGGAACAGAACATGGGTAATCGTATCGCCGGCATCAGGATTCCTGACGGCCCGATCGCACGGGAGGCCGCCGCGACCGTGCGCGCCGACGAACCGGAACTCCTGTTTCGGCACGCGATGCGCGTGTTCGCGTTCGGGTCGATCATCGGGCTGCGGCGCGGCATCGCATTCGACGCCGAGCTGCTTTACGTCGCCGCGCTGTTCCATGATTTCGGACTGACGGAGCGCTACCGGCATTCGCGCCAGCGCTTCGAGATCGACGGCGCGAATGCCGCGCACGCCTTCCTCGGCGGATACGGCATCGCCGACGACGATGCGGCGGAGGTGTGGCGTGCGATCGCGCTGCACACGGCCTTTGGCCTTCACCCGTACATGACGCCGTTGACGACGTTGCTCGGCGCAGCCATCGAGACGGATCTCTTTGCACGTCATTTCGACGAAGTGAGCCGGCCCGAACGCGACGAGATCGTCGACGCGTGGCCACGCGGTCCGTGTTTCAAGGAACTGTATCTCGAGGCGCTCGCCGCGGGCACCGTCCATCGCCCTGCGACTGCGTTCGGCAACGTCTGCGCCGACGTGCTCGAGCGGTGCGACCCGGACTATCGCCGGACGAATTTCTGCGGCCTGGTGCTCGGGTCGAAATGGCCGGAGTGAGCCGGCCGGTGGACCGGGCCCCGCTCACCACGTCGCAGCAACCGCCGCCCGGTCATGCGCGGGCGAACGCCAGCAGTTCGTCGTTCAATCGTTGCGCGTGCGTCAGATTCAACGCATCCGGGCGCCCTGCGCCCCAGTCCTTGCAGTGAATCGAAACGCCGTCGCGTGTCGTGAACGTGCTCATGCGAATGCCTTCCCCGGCGGTGAACAAGCAGCGGCCGACGGCCAGGGCGCGCCGTTCCGCATCATGAATGGGACAGCCTGACGATGAACCGGTCCAGTTCGGACGCGAGGATCACCTCCCGGAAGTTCGCGGGGCGCTTCGCTCCGCGCCATTGCGGCTTGTAGATCGCATCGCCGTAGCGAATCGCGATGCCGGTCAATGCGCAGCGCCCAAGGGCGCGGGACTTTGCGCTGATCCAGCGCTGCTCGTCGTACCGGCAGCGCGTCGGATCGCTCCACGATATCAATACCGACGAATCGGTCTGCCGCTCGGCGGCGACGATCGCGCACCGGCGGCGCACGCCACCGCTCGACGCGGGCGGCGCGTCGTCGCGATGGCGACGGCGCGCGGAGTCAGGGTCGCGAAGATGCGACGGCGCACAGCGGCTCAGGGCCGGCGACGGGTGGAGCAGCGTCATCACGTGCTCCCAGCGATTGAATGCGTCCATGGCGGCGTACCCAGGCAAGTGGCGAGCGGTTCGGATGTCGTTCACCCACCCGCGTCTCGATCGTCATCCTCCGGCGCGCACCGGCAGCGACCCGCGACGGGATGACCTGATGCTGACGATAACGGGCCGCCGCTGAAGAGTCTTGATTCCGGGCTTAATTTTTCTGGCCGGTTCGGCCGCACCGCGTGCACCGCAATCGCGTTCACGAAAATTCAGCGGAATTTCAGTACATCGCGCATGGCCGCGCGATAGCCTCCTGTCGGCGTTCGTTCGCACCCTTCTCGCGCCTGCCGGCACGCGACCGCGAACGCACGCCGGCTGCCGGCGCAAGTGCCTCGCGCGGGCAGTTCCGAACCATTCATCCAACGCGGCATCGTTCCACCGCACGTTCAAGGAGTCCCAATGCGTCCAGCAGACATCGACGCCATTCCCTCGGCGCGTCGCCGAGACATGCTGCTTGCCGGCGCGACCGCCGTTGCAGCCGCCGCGCTGCCGGCTGCTGCCGCTGCCGCCGCCCCCAAACACGCCGCTTCCGCCCATCAAGGAGCCCATGCGATGAATACGATCACCACCAAAGACGGTACGCAGATTTACTTCAAGGACTGGGGCAGCGGCCGCCCGGTCGTCTTCTCGCACGGCTGGCCGCTGTGCGCCGACGCGTGGGACGCGCAGATGCTGTTCCTCGTGCAGCACGGCTACCGCGTGATCGCGCACGACCGTCGCGGTCACGGCCGTTCGAGCCAGCCGTCGCAAGGCAACGACATGGACACGTATGCCGACGATCTCGCGGCGCTGATGAATGCGCTCGACCTGCGCGAAGCCACGCTCGTCGGCCATTCCACCGGCGGCGGCGAAGTCGCGCACTACATCGGGCGCCACGGCACGAAGCGCGTGTCGAAGGCCGTGCTGATCGGCGCCGTGCCGCCGCAGATGGTGAAATCGGCATCCAATCCCGGCGGCCTGCCGATGGACGTATTCGACGGGATCCGCAAGAACGTCGCCGAGAACCGTTCGCAGTTCTACAAGGATCTCGCCGTGCCGTTCTTCGGCTACAACCGTCCGGGCGCCAAGGTGTCGCAGGGCACGATCGACGCGTTCTGGGCACAGGGCATGATGGGCGGCATCCATGGCCAGTATCTGTGCGTCAAGGAATTCTCCGAGGTCGACTACACCGACGACCTGAAGAAGATCGACGTCCCGACGCTGATCCTGCACGGCGACGACGACCAGATCGTGCCGATCGACGATTCGGCCCGCCTGTCCGCGAAGATCGTGAAGCACGCGGAGCTCAAGGTGATCCCCGGCGGATCGCACGGGATGTGCGTCGTCGACGCCGACCGGATCAATGCCGAACTGCTCGCCTTCCTGAAGGCGTAAGCAACGTGGCAAGGCGCGCCCGGCCCTAAGGCCGGCGCGCCTTTCAGGATGTTTAAGGATTTTTCAGGTCGTCGCCATTCCGGTGCGGCGGGCGCAATCGCCAAGATCGTCGATGCGGCATGTCGGTCGATCCGGCGTCGGGCGCTCACGGCGCACGCGCCGGCCTGAGCAGCATGCCGATCAACACGCCCGCGACCGCGAAAGCCGTCGCGACACGAAAATTGTCGGCGAGCGCGAGCGTCGTCGCCTGGACGCGGACGGCCCGATCGAGCAACAGGTAAGTCGCCTGGTCGCCCGTCGCGAAGGTCGCGCCGTGCGACACGAGCGACGCGGCGCCGGCCCGCAGGCGCTCCAGCGTTTGCGGATCCGACAGCGTGACATGCAGACCGACGAGATTCGAATGGGTAGCCTCCATGATGCGCTGGATCACCGCGATCGACGTCGTGCCGAGCTGCCCGCTCAGCAGGCGCGTCGTCTGCACGACGGCGCCGAACGTCAGCGCGTGCTCGGCCGTTACATGCTTGCCGAAAAAGAAGATGACCGACGTGAGCGCCATCGTCTGCCCCAATGCCTGGATCAATTGCGACGGGATGAAGTCGGGTTCGGCCCAGACGGGCGTGAGGCGTGCGCCGAGCGCGAACGCGACCGCCACCATCGCGAAGCCCGCCACGATGAGCCGGCGCGGATCGACGCGTTGCAGCAGCCAGGCCACGCACGGCGCGAACAGCAGTTGAGGAATCGCGATCCAGCGCAGCGTATCGCCGATCTGCAGCGGACGCAGCCCGTAGGTGCTCGCGAGAAACGCCGACGGAATGAAGCTCGTGTTGAGCACGGTAAAGCGCACGAGGCCGACGAGCAGGATCAGCAACGCGACGTTGGGCAGCGCGAGGTAGCCGAGATCGAGCCCGGCCCGTCGCGACGCCAGTTCGTGGATCAGGAACGCGGCCACCATCACGATGCCGGTGCCCAGCAGCGCGACGATCAGCGGCGACTGGAACCAGAACAGCCGTTCGCCCTGGTCGAGCGAGACGCACAGGCAGGCGAACCCGCCGGCGCCAAGCAGCATGCCGCGCGTGTCGATGCCGGACGCGAAGCGCTTGATGGGCTCGGTGGACAGCGACAGCATCAGGCAGACGATGAACGGCACGGTCAGCAGTGCGTTCTGCCAGAACAGCCAGCGCCAGCTCAGGTGTTCGCTGTACCAGCCTTCGAGCGTCGCCGACAGGTTGAGCGACATCTCGAGGTTCATCGCATACGCGGCGATGCCGAACGGGATCAGCCGCGGCGGCAGCGTGCGGACGACGAACCCGACCGTCAGCGGCACGAACACGCCGGACGCGAGGCCGGCCACGCTCTGGAACACGATGAACGTGCCGAAGTTCGTACACAGCGGCAGCACGCTTTCGACGACCAGGAATATTGCGGCACCCGCCAGCAGCACGCGGCGCGTCCCGAACACGAAGGCCGCCGCGATCGCGAGCGGCCCGACGAACATCTGCGACGCGGTGAACGCGGTGTTGATCCATGCGCCCTCGTCGAACCCGACGCCGAGCGCGCCACGTACGTCGGCGAGCCCGAGCGACGTGATGCGCGACGTCAGCGTCGAGATGATCGCGCCGAGCAGCACGGCCGCGATCGCGGCGATCGAACGAAACGTCGGTATGTCGGCGGCCGGCGCGGCGGCCGGCCCCGGTGTGGCGCCACCGGGGGCGAACGTGGTATTCATCGTCGAGCGGCTCCCGCACAAAAGGCTCGCGCAAGCATAGCGCGATGTGACGAATCCCGTCTGTTCCATGGAGTATCCCGATCGTGACCCCGAACTCGCCGGACACGCCGCCCACTGCCGCCGCACGGTCGCGCAGGTGGCCAGTCGTACTGATCGCCGGATGCGCGCTGTCGCTCGTCGCGCTGCTGGTCTACGAATTCGACGCGCATGACCGCGGCACCGACGACGCATACGTGACGGGCCACCTGCACGTGATCTCGCCGCGCGTGGCCGGCACGGTCGAGCGCGTGCTGGTGAACGACAACCAGTTCGTGCACGCGGGCGACCCGCTCGTGCAGCTCGACCCGCGCGATTTCGACGTGCGCGTCGCGCTGCAGCGAGCCCGCGTTGCACAGGCGCACTCCGATGCGAGCCGCGCGAAGGCGCTGGTCGAACAAGCCGACGCAGCGCTCGTGTCGGCGCACGCGGACGCCGAGAAGGCCGAGCTCGACTACGCACGGGCACGCGAGCTGACCCGCGAAACGCCGCGCGGGCTGTCGCAGCAGGAATTCGATGCCGCCAACGCGGCACGCAAGTCCGCCCGCGCGCGCATCGAGGCGGCCGAAGCGCAGCAGCGCAGCGCGCAGGCCGCGCGGCAGGCTGCCGATGCCGTGTCGAACCAGAACGACGCCGAGTTGCGCGATGCGGAGCTCCAGCGCCAGTACACGACCGTCGTGGCGCCGTCGGACGGCGCCGTCGGCAAGAAGACCGTCGAGACCGGCGAGCACGTCGCGCCCGGACAGGCGCTGCTCACGGTCGTCGAACCGCACCCGTGGGTGGTGGCGAACTTCCGCGAAACCCAGCTCCGGCACGTCCGCACCGGCGACGTCGTGCAACTGCGCTTCGACGCGCTGCCGGACCGGACCTACAGCGGACACGTCGACAGCCTGTCGCCCGCGACGGGCGGGCAGTTTGCACTGCTGCCGCCCGACAACGCGACCGGCAATTTCACGAAGGTCACGCAGCGGGTGCCCGTCAAGATCCTGCTGGACGGCCCGGCCTCGACCGAACCGCGCATTCGGCCCGGCCTGTCGGTCATCGTCTCGCTGCAACGCGGCCGCACGCAGCCATGACCCGCATCGCCGCCCTGCTCGCTGCCGGCCTGCTGAGCGCGTGCACGATCGCGCCGCAGCCGCTCGCCCCCGTCGCGGTCGGATCCGACCGGTTCCGCCATGCGGATGCGCGCGGCGAACCGGCCCCGTCGCTTGCCGAATGGCCCGCATCGTTCGGCGATCCGCCGCTCGTCGCGCTCGTCGATGCCGCACTCGCCGGCAACCACGACATCCGCGCCGCCGCGGCGCGCGTCGACCAGGCGCAGGCGCTGCTCGGTGTGCGCGAAGCCGCACTCGCGCCCACCGTCGGTGTCGATCCGTCGTTCAGCCGCTCGCGCGTATCCGGCACGGTCGACAACGCGTTGCCGAAACGCACGATGCACAACTGGTCGGTGCCGTTCAATGCCGGCTATGAAGTCGATCTGTGGGGACGCCTGCGCGGCGATGCGGAGATCGGCAGGCAGAACGTGCTGCAGGCAGACGCGGATCGTGCGGCCGTTCGCCTGCGCGTCGCGACCGATGTCGCGAGCGACTACCTGACGCTCCATTTCGTCGAGCAGGATCTCGCGACGCTCGCCCGCGCGATCGAGCTGCGACGCACCGCGCTCGACGTGATCGCCGCGCGCGTGCGGGCCGGCGCGGCAAGCGACCTCGACGCGCTGCGTGCGGCGGCCGATCTCGATACGGCGCGTGCCGATCTCGCGGACAGCCGGCGGCTGCGCGAAAACCTCGTCGACGCGCTCGCCGTGCTGACCGGTGTCTCGCCGACCGCATTCACGGTCGCGCCGACGGCCTCCGTCATCCGCGTGCCGGAGGTGCCACCCGGCCTGCCGTCCGTGCTGCTCGCGCAACGGCCGGACGTCCATGCAGCGGCGCGCCGCGTCGACGCGGCGTCGCTCGAAATCGGCGTCGCCCGCACCGCGTGGCTTCCGACCTTGACGCTGACCGCCCAGGGCGGGTTCGCCAGCCGCGATCTCGGCACGTTTCTCGACCGCAACAGTTCGCTGTGGGGCCTCGGCGCGAGCGTGGCCGAAACGGTATTCGACGGCGGCAAGCGCAACGCCGCGGTGGCCGCCGCGACGGCCGGCGCGGCGCTCGCCGACGCGAACTATCGCGCGACCGCGCTGGGTGCGCTGCGCGAAGTTCAGGACGCGCTCAACGACATCGCCGCGCAGAAAGAGCGGATCGTGCGCTACGACAGCGCGGCACGCGCCACCGAAGCAGCGGCGCGGTTGTCGCTGAGCCGCTACGGGCACGGCTACGTCAGCTATCTCGAGGTCATCGACGCGGACCGCGACGCGCTGGCTGCGCAACGCCAGCTGATCCATAGCCGGCAGGCACTCGCCATCGCAACGGTCAATCTCGTGCGTGCGCTGGGCGGCGGGTGGACGCCGCCTGCTGCGGAACCGGCGAAGGTCGCGAATCGCGAAGCGCGGTTCTGAAAGAACGTCGACGCGCCGCGTGAATCGATCGCGCCGCATCCGCCGAAGCAAGACCCGTCGCGGATCGCGCGAAAACGTTCGGAATACTCAAGACGGTTGCGGGAAGACGATCGTCACGCCCGGCCCCGTCGAAGCCGGCACCGTTGCGTCGAACGATCCGGCGCGCCCGCTCAGTCGCGTGCGCCGGCCGGGCCCACGCCCAGCGCTTCGGCTTGCCGCACGAGATCCGGCAGCGTGCGGACCTGCATCTTCTTCATGACCTGAGCCCGATGCACCTTCACCGTGATTTCCTGCAGGCCGAGATTCGCTGCGATCTGCTTGTTCATCAGGCCCGCGACCACCTGGCTCATCACTTCGCGCTCGCGTGGCGTCAACGAGGCATAGGCACCGCGCACCGCGTCCAGCGCACGATCGCGCGCGAGGCGCTCGCCGTCGCGGGCCAGTGCGCGGCCGACGGCATCGAGCATCGTTTCGTCGTCGAACGGCTTCGTCAGGAAGTCGAGCGCGCCGCCCTTCATCGCCTTGACCGTCGTGGCTACGTCGCCGTAACCCGTCATGAACAGGATCGGCACGTTCAGGCCCGCCCGCACCACTTCCTCCTGAAGCGCCAGCCCGCTCTCGTCGGCAAGACGCACGTCGAGGATCAGGCAGCTCGGCACGGCAGGCCGCTCGAATGCGAGAAACGCCTGCGACGACGCGAACGTCTCGACGCGCCATCCCGCCGAACGCAACAGCGAACTCAACGCGCGCCGCAGCGTTTCGTCGTCGTCGACCACATAGACGATCGACGTCATGTCCGGCGTGCTCGCCATTGCATTCCCCGTGTAAGGCATCCGCTTCATTATCGAATGATAAACGAAGAACGGGCCGACCGGAACCGCCGCACCGGACGCGGCGCGGCCGGCCGACGGGCCGCCGCTCACGCCGGCGGCGCGCCGGATGCAGCCTGCTCGATCAGGTTGAGCACGTCGTCCGATGGAAACGGCTTGCGCAGGAACGCGAACGCGCCTTGCGCAAGCGCGCGACGGACCGACTCGTCGTCGCCGTGCGCCGACATGAAGATGACCGGAAGCGTCACCTTGCGCTCGACCAGCAGGCGCTGGACGTCGAAACCGCTCATCCCCTTCAGCTTCAGATCGACCAGCACGCAAACCACGCCGTCCAGCAGGCCGGCCGCGAGGAATGCCTCGCCCGACTCGAACGGCAATGCGGTATGGCCAGCCGATTTCAGCAGGCTGGCAAGACTCTTACGGACCGACGCATCGTCATCGATGATGCAAACAATCGCCATTGAATGGGAACCTGAAAATTTTGCCAATCCGGCACAGCGCGACGCCGCGTGCGCCGCGCCGACAGGCGTTACCGCCGCGCGCCGCGCCCGCCCGTCCCGGATGTCATGCGTATGCCCCTGCCGCCAGCAGCGGTTGCACGGGCGCTGCCGGCGGCGGCGCGGCAGCGCGTTCCTCGCCGACGACGGACGCACACCGCGCATGGACGCGGCCGGCTTCGCCCGACTCCATCAGCTTCTCGAGCGCGAACGCGCGTACCACCTCGAGCAGCGAATAACGCTTCGAGAGTCCGACCGAATGGACGACCAGCAGCGATTTCGATGCAAGGCCGACCAGGCAGTCGAGCACGCGGGTGGCACCCAGTTCGTCGCAGGCCGCCAGCGCGCACGCCGCGTCCAGCCGGAATGCATCCGGAAACGCCGCGAGGCGGCACAGCACGGTGCGCTCCGCATCGTCGAGCAACCGATAGCTCCACTCGATGGTGGCCCTGAGGGTCTGCTGGCGCGGATGCGCCGTACGCAGACCGCCCGACAACGACAGCACGGACTTGTCGAGATCGGCTGCCAGCCCCTGGATCCCGAGCAACGCGACGCGGGCCGCACCGAGTTCGAGCGCGAGCGGCAGGCCGCTCAGGCGGCGGCAGATGGACGCGATCGCGTCCAGCGTATTCGCATCCGCGGGAATGTCGGTGCCCATCGCGCGAGCCCGTGCCAGGAACATGCGGACGGCGCCGCACGCGACGATCTCGTCGTCGTCCGCGCCGGCCGGCGGCACGGGCAGCGGCCCGACGCGATAGACGCGCTCGCCGGCGACACGCAGCGGTTCGCGGCTGGTCACGACGAGTATCGCGCCGGCATTCGCGTCCGCGATCGCTTCGCAGAGGTCCGCCAGTTCGTCGACATGCTGCTCGGCATTATCGAGCACCAGCATCACGCGCTGCCCGGCGATCGCGCGCACGACATCGGCCGGCGCGGCGTGCGGGCCGCCCGGCAGGTCGAGCGCGTCCAGCAGCGCGGACTCCAGCGTCGCGCCGCCCTGCCAGCCGGCGAGATCGATCCGGGCCATCTCGATGCCGTGCATCGCCGACCAGGCCGTGGCGACCTCCAGCGCGAGATGCGTCTTGCCGACGCCGCCGGGCCCGACCAGCGTGACGAGCGCCTCGTGCTCGAGCAGCGCGTGCAGCTCGGCTGCTTCCTGCTCGCGGCCGATCAGCGGACATTTGCGCGGTGCGCTACCCAGGCGGATGCCGCGCGCCGGCGCGATCCCGTCCGGCTGACGGACGGCATGCGCCAGGTCGACCGGCGGCGCGAGCCGATAGCCGCGACCCGATTCGGTTCGTATCCACCCGTGCTTGCTGCCGAACAGCTTGCGCAGCGCCGAGATATGCACCTGGATGTTGTTCTCGACCACGATCGTGTTCGGCCACACCGCCTGCATGATCTCGTCCTTCGACACGAGCCTGCCGGCCGCCTTCACCAGCAGCTCGAGAATCTCGAATGCCCGGGCGCCGATATACCGGGGCTGCCCGTCGACGCGAACTTCGCGGCATTCAAGGGAAACCGTTACCCGCCCGAACGTGTACATGATCCGCACTCGCTTATGCTGCTCCGCACCTTGCGCCGCCTCGCGAAGCGACACCCCCTGGTTCGCCCGCCGGATCCGCATCGCTGCGTACCGGGAGACTTGACCCTATCGTATGGCGCGGCAGGCGCGCCGGCCATTATCCATAGGTTTAGTCGGGTACCGGCCGGCCCGGTCGACGGAAACGACGTGCACGCAGGTACTGCGGAGTTCGTCCGGCTGGTGGACAATGCACGGGCCGCCGCACGACCGTGCGCAGTCCAGCCCGGCCGATTCCGCATGACGAGCCGGTTACGCCCTGTTCCACCCAGCCTGCCCCCACCGTGAACCAACCCTTGCACGCCCCGAACGACCCGAAGCCAATGGATGCCGACTGGCTGGCACGCGCCCGCCTGTCGAATGCCGTCCGCTCGGGCGACGTGCTGCGGTTCGACCTGGCCGACGCCGAAACGGGGCGCGTGTGGTCCGCGTGTCAGACCGGGTGGGAATCCGACCAGCGCTGCCGGCAGTTCGAGCACGAATACGCATTGAACGAAGCGCTGGACCCGGCGTGGGCGCTCACGCCGGTTGCGCTGATCCGCGCCGCGGATGGCCCGGTGCTCGTCTATCCGCGCCCGAACGTGCGCGTGTTCGACGCGCTGGCGGACGGGCGGCTGCCGCTCGACGTCTTGCTCGATGCGGCGATCCAGGCCGTGCGCGCGCTCGGCGAGCTTCACCGGCGCGGCTGGCTGCATGGCGATCTGCAACCGGCCAGTTTCGTCATCGCACCGGACGGCACGGTCATGCTCCGCTCGTTCGCCCATGCGTGGGACCGCCGGACGGAACGCGCGGCGGCGAGCACGATGCGCGCCGATTTCGCTGCCTACGCGGCGCCCGAAGTCTCGGAAGGCTCATGGGTCGACGAACGCTCCGACCTGTACGCGTTCGGCATCACGCTGTTCCGCCTGCTGACGGGCGCGATGCCTTACAAGGCGGCGTCGACGTCCGAATGGATGCACGCGCACGTCGCCATGCAGCCGGCGCCGGCCACGACCTTTCGCGACGACGTGCCGGCCGTCCTGAACGACCTGATCCTGAAACTGATCGCCAAGGAGCCCGCCGATCGCTACCCGTCCTGCGAAACGGTGCAGCACGATCTCGAACGTGTCCTGCGCGACTGGCTGGCGGCAGGTCGCGTCGAGCCGTTCGCGCTCGGCGGCAACGATCCGCTCGCCCGTTTGCACGCGCCGGACCTGCTGGTCGGCCGCGAAGCCGAATCCCGCCGGCTCGAGGCGGTGCTGGCGGCCGTGTCGCGAACCGGCGAGACGGCCATCGTGCTGATCGACGGGCCGGCCGGCATCGGCAAGACCGCGCTCGCGGAGGACTTCATGCGCCATGCGCGAGCGGCATCGCGCCCGCCCTGGTGCACGTCGGCGAAAGTCGATCAGTTCCAGCCCGCACGGCCCTACGCGCCCGTGCTGCAGGCATTGCGCACGCTGCTCGGCAGCGCGCTGGCCAGGCCCGAGGACGAGATCGCGGCGATCGCCGCGCGGCTGCGCGACTGCGTGGGCCGTCAGGCCGGCCCGCTGTCCGGCATCTTCCCGGAGATTGCATGGCTGCTCGATGTCGAGCCCGTCGCGTTCGATCCTGCCGATACGATTCCGGAATTTCATCTGTGCCAGATCGTCGTGAATGCCTTCCGTGCGTTCGCGGCGCCGGCCGAACCGCTCGTCATGGCACTGGACGACATTCAGTGGGCAGACGACGCGACCCTCGCGTTTCTCGCGTCGATCGCGGTCGACCCGCCGGCCAACTTCTGCATCGTGGCCGGTTATCGAAGCGGCCCGCAACACGACCACCGGCCGGCCTTCCGCCGCTTCCTGCAACAGCTCGACCCCGCCCGCCTGTCGGCGCTGACGCTGGCGCCGCTCGATGTGCCCGACGTCACGCACATGCTGGCCGGCATGCTCGGGGAGGCGCCGGCCCGGCTGTCCGGCCTCGGCGACATCGTTCACCGCAGGACGGGCGGCAATCCGTTCTACATCCAGCAACTGCTGCGCACGCTGATCGACGAGCGGCTCCTCGGCTACGACCCGGCGACGCAAACGTGGCAATGGCATTCGGCCGACATCGACGCGCGCCACCTGACCGAGAACGTCGTGAGCCTGCTCGCGATCCGAATGCAGCGGCTGCCGGCCGAATCGAGAACGCTGCTGTCGCTGCTGGCCTGTATCGGCACCGATGCCGACGACGCCCTGTTGTGCGCGGCCGCCGGCAAGACGTTTGCCGAACTCCGCTTCTGGCTGGACCCCGTGCGCCAGGCGGGCTTCGTGTCGCTTTCGGAAAACCGCTGGCGCTGCGTTCACGACCGCGTCGTCGAGGCCGTCCATGCGCTCGCCGGGCACGCGGAGCGGGCGCAGTGCCACGCCCGGATCGCCGCCGCGATGCTCGGCCGCACGCACGCGCAGTCGACCGAATCGCTGCTGGAACTCGCCGCCCAGATCGAGCAGGCGAAAGCCGCGCCGCTCGACGGCGCGCTCGCGCTCGCTTTCGCGGAGGCGCTGGTCGCGGCCGCGGAGGCGGCGGCTACGGCCGCCGCGTGCGAGCGCGCGTTGTCGTTTCTCGCGTCCGCACAAGCGCTGCTCGGTCCGCACGCATGGTTGCAACACGACGGCCTCGCGAGCCGGATCGGCATCCTGCGCAGCCGCCTGCTGCTCGCGATCGGCGAAACCGCGCAGGCATCGGACGCGATCGACGAGCTCATGGCACGTACACGCACGCCGGCCGATCGCGCCGAGGCACACCGGCTGAAGGCCGCGCAGCTCACCGTGGAATCGCGCTACCGGCAGGCCGTCGACGTCGCGCTGGCCGGGCTGGCGCAGCTCGGCGTGGAACTGCCGGCCGAGCCAGCCGAGGCCGATCTCGCGGCGGCCTGCGACGCCGTGCGGGAAGCACTCGACGGCCGCGCCATCCGCGACCTCGTCGACCTGCCCCTGATGACCGATACGCGCGTCGAAGCGACGATGGCGCTGCTGACCGCACTCGAAGCCGCGATGTTCTATCCGAGCGGCGGGCTGATGCTGCTGCATTTCGCGACGATGGTCCGGCTGACCCTGCGCCACGGCGTCACCGCCGCGTCGGTGCAGGGGCTCGCGTGGTACGGCGTCGGCATCGCCGAGCATCACGACGCGTTTGAAGACGGCTTCGAATTCGCGAAGGTCGCGCTCGCGCTGGTCGATCGCCACGGCTTCGAGCGCTACCGCTCGGCGACGCTGATCGCGCTCGACCAGGTGAGCGTCTGGACCCAGCCGCTGTCGTACGCACTCGACCGTGCGCGCGATGCGAAAGCGGCGGGCAATGCGAGCGCCGAGCTGCGCTGGATGTGCTACAGCTGCAACCACATCGTCAGCGATCTGCTCTCGATGGGCGAAGCGCTGCCGGCGATCCGCGACGAAATCGATCCGCTGCTGCAGATCGCGCGCGGCGCGCGATACGACGACATCGTCGACCTCGTGTCCACCCAGTCCGAATTCGTCGACGCGCTGCAACTTGGTTACCACCTGCCGATCGGCACCTGGCGCGCCCGTGCGTCGACGAAGACGCCGATGACGGTCCTGCAGTTCTGGACCGACGTGCTCGCCGGGCAGGCGGCCTTCATCTACGGCGACGCGGACGCGGCGCGTGCGTCGCTCGATGCCGCCGCATCGAGCGCGTGGTCGACGCCCGCGCACATCATGCTGTCCGACTTCCACCTGTTCGGCGTGCTGGCCGGAATCGCGAGCGATCGCGGCGCCACGCCGCCCGAGCGGCTGCTCGAACGGCATGCGCCGCAACGCGCCCGCTTCGCCGCGTGGAGCGAGCACAATCCGGCCACGTTCCGCAACAAGCTCGCGCTGATCGACGCCGAATTCGCGCGCGTGCGCGGCGATCATGTCGTCGCGATGCAGCAGTACGAGTCCTCGGCCAGCCTCGCGGCGGAACACGGTTTCGTGCACGAACAGGCGCTCGCGCACGAACTGGCCGCGCATCACGCCACCTCGCTCGGACTCGCCGGCCCCGCACGCCACCAGCTGCGGCTCGCCCATGCGTGCTACCGGCGCTGGGGCGCGACCGGCAAGGCGCAGGCGATGGAAGTGCAGCATCCGTTCCTCGTGATGGACCCGTCGCCGGGCCGCACGGCCATGCCCGCGCGCGAAGATCTCGATTTCGCGCTCGCGATGCGCGCAGCCCATCTGCTGTCCGAAGAAATCGTGCTGGAGCGCCTGATCCAGACGCTGATGCGCAACATGATCGAATACGCCGGCGCACGCTACGGGCTGCTGCTGCTCGCCCGGCACGACCGGCTGACGATCGAGGCGACCGCGCGCGTCGTCGGCAGCGACGTGATCGTCGATATCGCCCGCGGCGAACCCACCGAGCAGGATGTCCCGCTGTCGATCCTGAATACCGTCGCCCGGACCCGCAAGCAGGTCGTGCTCGCAAATGCACAGCGCGAAGGCGTGCCCGACCACGCCGACAGCCTGCGCGCCCACCCGACGCGCTCGCTGTTCTGCCTGCCGTTGTTGAAGCAGGGTGCGCTGATCGGCATGCTGTATCTCGAGAATGCATTGACCAACGGCGTGTTTTCGCCGCGGCGTATCGCAATGCTGGAAGTGCTCGCGCCGCAAGCGGCCAATGCGCTCGAATCCGCCCGGCTCTATGCGGAACTGATCGACGAGAATGCGCGCCGGCTCGAGACCGAGGCCGCGCTGCGGCATGCACGGACCGAGCTCGCACGCACCGCGCACATGACGGTGATGGCCGAGCTGGCCGCGTCGATCGCGCACGAGATCAATCAGCCGCTGACGAGCATCGTGTCGAGCGTCGGCGCGTGCATGCGCTGGCTGCGCGGCACGCAACCCGATCTCGGCGAAGCGCTCGCGAGCCTCGAAGACATCCGTGCCTCCGGCGTGCGTGCGGCCGACATCGTCCGCGCGTTGCGATCGCTCGCACGCCAGGCACCGCCCGCGCTGGCCCCCCTCGCGATCGACGACCTGATTCGCGACATGCTGCATCTCACCGCGACCGAAATCGACGCGAAGCAGGTCGCGCTACGCGTCGACCTGCAATGCGGCGATATCGCCGTGATGGCGGATCGCACCCAGCTCCAGCAGGTGATCCTGAACCTGGTCACCAACGCGCTCGACGCGACCGACGGACTGGCCACGTCGCGCGAGCTCGAGATCGCTTCGCACGTCGGCGACGGTCATGCAGTCGTCTCCGTCGCCGACCGCGGCGCCGGCATCGATGCCGACATCGCGAACCGGATCTTCGATCCGTTCTTCACGACGAAATCGCACGGCATGGGGATGGGCCTGGCGATCTGCCGCTCGATCGTCGAAGCGCATGGCGGCACGCTCGACGCCGCGCCGCGCGACGGGAACGGCACCGTGCTGACGTTCCGGCTGCCGGTGTCGACGACACGCTGACGCATGAACGCCCGCGCTGGAACGGGCCGTGCGCCCGTTCAGAACGTTTCAGCGCAGCTTCAGGAAATGACGCCGGCGCGCGCGTAGACTGCTTCCATCCACTCGCGCGCAGGCCACGGCTCGCACGCGGGCCCCCATACCGGCCAAACCGGTTCGCGTGGAGCGCGCATGAAGCACAAACGACTCTGGTTCGGCGCGGCAGGCGTCGCGATCGCCGGCCTGGCGGTCGCGATCGGCATCATGGTTCGACCGTCGATCGCGCCGATCGATCCGCCTGCCCGTGCGTCGTTCGATCCGCAACTGATCAAGGCCGGCGCACGCGTGGTTGCACTGGGCGACTGCGTCGTCTGCCACACCGCACAGGACGGCAAGCCGTTCGCCGGCGGGCTGCCGCTCGCGACGCCGTTCGGCACGATCTACGCGACCAACATCACGCCGGATGCCGACACCGGCATCGGCCGCTGGTCGCGTGACGCGTTCGCGCGCGCGCTGCGCAGCGGCATCGCCCGCGACGGCCATCCGCTCTACCCGGCCTTTCCGTACATTCACTTCACGCGGATGTCCGACGACGACATCGCAGCCGCGTACGCGTACCTGATGACCCGCGAACCGATCCAGACGAAGACGCCCGCGAACGACCTGATCTTCCCGCTCAACTTCCGTCCGCTGGTCGCGTTCTGGAACGTGCTGTTCCTGCGCGAGGGCGCCTACCAGCCGGACCCGTCGCAATCCGCCCAATGGAATCGCGGCAAGCTGCTCGTCGACGGACTCGGACACTGTGCGTCCTGCCACTCGCCGCTGAATGCAATCGGCGGCGAACAGGCCGGCAAGATGTTCGACGGCGGCATCGTCGACGGCTGGGAAGCACCGCCGCTCAACGCGCTCGGCAACGCCGTCCACCCGTGGACGCAAGCGCAGCTGGTCACGTACCTGCGCACCGGCCGCGCGAGCGAGCATGGCGCGGCCGCCGGGCCGATGCTCCCCGTCACGCGCGATCTCGCGACGGTGCCGGTGGAGGATGTCGAGGCCATCGCGGCCTATCTCCTGTCGATCCAGAAGCCTGCCGCGCCACGGCCCGCGACGGCCGCCGCCGGACGCGAAGCGACGACGCCTGCCGGCCGGCGCGGCGCGGTGCTGTTCCAGGCGTCGTGCGCGCAGTGCCACGGGCCGGCAGCGCCGATGCAGTCGATCGGCGAGCGTCCGACGCTCGCGTTCAGCACCGCGGTCGCCGCCGACACGCCGCGCAACGCGATCCAGATGATGTTCAACGGGATCGGTTGGCATGGCGAGGACACGCTGAACTACATGCCGTCCTATCTCGACCAGTACGACGACGCGCAGATCGCGGACCTCGCCGCCTACCTCCGCGAAACGTACTCCGATCGCCCCGCATGGAGCGGCATCGACACCCTGGCCGCGAAGCTCAGAAAGGAGGACAGCGCGCGATGATCACCCTCACCGTGAATGGCGTGCGGCACACGCTCGACATCGATCCGTCCACGCCGCTCCTTTATGCGCTGCGCAACGACCTGCACCTGCACGGCGCGAAGTTCGGCTGCGGCCTCGGACAATGCGGCGCGTGCACCGTGATCGTCGACGACAAGCCGATGTTCTCGTGCCTGATCCCGGTCGCCGCGATCGGCGAGCGCCGCGTCAGGACCCTCGAGAGCCTCGGCACCGCCGAGCATCCGGGCAAGCTTCAGCAAGCGTTCATCGATCACCAGGCGGCGCAATGCGGTTATTGCATCGCCGGCATGATCATGCGCGCGCAGGCGCTGCTCGAACGCAACCCGAAACCCACCGAACGCGAGCTGCGCACGCACATGGAACCGAATCTGTGCCGCTGCGGCACGCACATGCGGATCCTGGCGGCCGTGCGCCAGGTCGCGGGCTTGCCGGAACCGGAACCGGCAGCCGCTCCGGTCATGATCAGAAAGGGGCTCTGATGAACCCACCCGACGACATCGACGAAGGCCGCCGGCACTTCATGGTTTCCGGCGCGCTGTTCGTCGCGTTCAGCCTCGCACCGGCCGCGCGCGCCGCCGCCGAGGTCGTGATCGCGGACGAAGGCGCCGCCGTCCACGTGGCCACGGCCACCGAGACGCTGGCCGGCAGCCTGAAGACCAATCCGCTGCTGGACGCGTGGATCAAGATCACGCCCGAGGGCAAGGTCACCGTGTTCACGGGCAAGGTCGAGCTCGGCACCGGCGTGCGCACCGCGTTGCTGCAGGTGGCCGCCGAGGAGCTGGACATGAAGCCCTCGCTGATCACGTTCCTGACCGCCGACACCCACGCGTCGCCGGACGAGGGCTTGACGGCCGGCAGCCACACGATGGCGGACAGCGGCTCCGCGTTGCTGAACGCCGCCGCGCAGGTGCGCGGGCTGCTGGTCGACGGCGCGGCGAAGCAGTTCGGCGTCGATCCGCGCCTGCTCACCGTCGCCGACGCGGTCATCAAGGCGCCGGACGGCCGCACGATGCGCTACGGGGACGCGGTCCGGACCGTCGACCTGCATCGCAACGCGGCACCGACGTCCCCGTTGAAGAGTCCTGCCACGTTCGCCGTGATCGGCACGTCGCTGCCGCGCGTCGACATTCCGAACAAGGTCACGGGCGGCGTCAGCTACGTGCAGGACCTGGAATTGCCCGGCATGCTGCATGCGCGCGTCGTGATGCCGCCCGTGTACGACGCGAAACTGCTGTCGTTCGACGAAGCCGCGATCCTGAAGATGCCGGGTGTCGTGCGGATCGTGCGCAACGGCAGCATGATCGCGGTCGTCGCGCAGGGCGAATGGCAGGCGGTCGTTGCGCAGCGCGCGCTGTCCGCCGGCTGCCGCTGGTCGCCCGGCCGTACGCTGCCCGATCGCGATACGGTGCATCAGGACCTGAAGCGGATCGCGACGCAGCGCATCGAGATCGCCAATACGCATGCGCAAACCCTGCCGGCCGCGAAGACGCTGAGCGCCACGTTCCTGAAGAACTACCTGATGCACGGCTCGATCGGGCCGTCCTGCTCGGTCGCGCATCTCGAGAACGGCACGCTGACCGTGTGGACCCACTCGCAGGGCGTGTACCCGCTGCGCGATGCGCTCGCCGAGATGCTGTCGATGCCGAAGCCGAGCGTCCGCTGCATTCACACCGAGGGTTCCGGCTGCTACGGACACAACGGCGCGGACGACGCGGCCGCGCATGCGGCGCTGATCGCGGCCGCGATGCCCGGCAAGCCGATCCGCGTCCAGTGGATGCGCGAACAGGAGCATACGTGGGACCACTTCACGCCGGCGATGGTCACCGAGCTCAGCGCGTCGCTCGACGCAAGCGGCCGCATCGTCGACTGGAACTACGCGCTGTGGAGCAGCTCGCACAACGAGCGCATCGTCAACGCCGGCCGGCTGCTGCCCGCGCGGATGCTCGAGCCGCCGTTCGTCCCCGCGCCGTCGACGCCGATGTTGCAGCCCGAGGGCGGCGGCGATCGCAACGCGATCCCGCTGTACGCACTGCCGAACATGCACATCGTCAACAACTTCTCGCCGACGATGCCGCTGCAGACGTCGGCGATGCGCTCGCTCGGCGCGCACACCAACGTCTGGGCGATCGAAAGCTTCATGGACGAACTGGCGCATGCCGCCGGCGTCGACCCGGTCGAATTCAGGCTGCGTCACATGCAGGATCACCGCGCGAGCCAGGTGATCAAGCTCGCCGCGACGAAATTCGGCTGGCCGCGGCCGCCGCGCGCACGCAACCGCGGCGTCGGCTTCGCCTTCGGCAAATACAAGAACCTGATGGCCTACGTCGCGATCGCGGTGGAGGTATCGGTCGTTCCGGAAACCGGCCAGGTGACGCTCGAACATGCGGAAGCGGCCGTCGACGCGGGCCAGATCGTGTCGCCGGACGGCATTCGCAACCAGATCGAAGGCGGCATCGTGCAGGCCGCGAGCTGGACGCTGTACGAGGCGCTGAAATACGACACGCAGCGCATCCGCAGCTTCGACTGGAGCAGCTATCCGATTCTCCGCTTCGACGCTGCGCCGCAAACCGTAAAAGTGCATCTGGTCAATCGTCCCGGCGCGCCGTTCCTCGGTGCGGCCGAGGCGTCGATGGGACCGACCGCCGGTGCGCTCGCCAACGCGATCTTCGACGCGACCGGCCAGCGCCTGCGCGAAATGCCGTTTGCGGGCGACGCGCTCAGGAAGCGCATCGACGCATAGCGGCACGACTCGACCACGACAAATCGCGCCGGCACGAACCGGCGCGGGCAACACACAGGCTGGAGATTTTTCGACGATGGATACCTTGCTTTCGATGCGCGTGTTTACGCGCATCGTCGAGACGGGCAGCTTCACGCGCGCGTCGGACACGACCGGGCTCACGACGCCGCGCGTGTCCGCGCTGCTGAGCACGCTCGAGCAGCATCTCGGCTGCCGGCTGCTGAACCGGACGACGCGCCGGATCTCGCTGACCGAGGACGGGCAGGCCTATTACGAACGCTGTGTCGGCGTGCTGCGCGAAATCGACGACATGGAAGCGGCCGTCTCGCAGGCACGCAATGTGCCGCGCGGCCGTCTGAAAGTGAACCTGCCGCCGGCGATGGCGAAGCAGATCATGGTGCCCGCCCTGCCCGAATTTCTCGCCGCCCATCCGGGCATCATGGTCGAGCTCGGCGTGACCGATCGCCAGATCGACCTCGTCGGCGAAGGCGTCGACTGCGTGGTGCGGATCGGTGCACTCGACGATTCGGGGATGGTCGCGAAACGGATCGGCAGCCTGACGACCTGCACCTGCGCGTCGCCCACCTATCTCGACAGATGCGGCGCGCCCGAAACGGTGGACGACCTCGCCCAGCACGTCGCGGTCAGCCACATGTCGGCCGATACGGGCCGGCCGCGGCCCTGGGACTACGTCGTCGACGGCGAAACGCGCATCGTGCAGATGTGCGGCACGGTCGCGGTCAACGACGCCGATACCTACATCGAGTGCGGCGTCGCGGGGATCGGCCTGATCAAGACCTCGCTGTACCTGGTCGAGCCGTATCTCAAGTCCGGGCGCCTGCGCGAGGTGCTGACCGATTTCAACACGCCGCCCCGGCCGATCTCGATCCTGTATCCGCCCAATCGGCATACGCCCGTCAAACTCAAGGTCTTCGTCGACTGGCTCGCGGGGCTGTTCGCGCAGATTCCGACGCTGCAGGGCAAACGCGGTTGATGTCCGCAGGTGATGCGGGGGCGGCGGCCTGATGCCGCTCGCCTCACCGAAGGCGGTCGGCTGGTAGAGCGGCGACCGCGCGGGCTAGGTCGACCCTGCGCGTCGCGAAGCGACGGGCCGGACTGTCTGAACGCCGCACCGGCGATTGCCGGCGAAGCCGCCCGGATCCTCCGAAACGACGCCTTCAGGCGTCTTTCCAGCGTGCGCCCAGCACGCGCCCACAGAAATTCGGCCGGTGAAAATCCGGATCGGCGCGCTCGAGTACGTCGGCACTCCACGTGCCGAACGTCGACGCCGACCGATGCGCGACCCCGCGCGCGATCGCGTCGAGGAACGCGTTGCCGAACCCGTCGCCGCGCGGGTACGCGGCGAGCAGCGCGCGGCGCTCGTCGGCCGAATACGCGTCGATGTCGGTTGCCATCAGGTCCGTCGCTACGGCGGACGCCAGCGCACGTGCGAGCGGCGACATGCGGGCGGCCACGCTGGGCGTCGTATGCAGCGCGATCGCGCGCCACACGTCGTCGCGCACGTGCTGCGGCGTCTGATGGCGCAGCAGGAACGCCTGCGCGGCGTCGGCGCTGTCGAGCTCGTAGCGCTCGGTCGAGCGGCCATACGCGGGGCTCAATCCCATGTTCGCGTACATCGCGGCCACGTACAGCGCCTCGGCATCGCAGCGCTCGCCCGCACGGCGCGCGGCAAGCGACGCGAGGACGAACACCCGGCACGCGTGATCGGTGATCACCCGCGGCAGCGACGCGCGTGCCGCTTCGGCGGCTTCGATCGCCATCGGTGTCCGGGGAATGCGGACGCCGGCGACTTCGTCATCGGCCGATGCGCAGGGGTGCGCAGAACTCATCTCGTCTCCTTCTGCCCCGCACCGGGGCGAAAAATCGTTCGTTCTTCGCGCGGCACGCGCCGGGGTAGCCGGCCTGCCCGCTGATCGACGCCATCCTACAAGACGACGCCGGGTTGGCCGAATGCTTCGCACTGCTCGACAACCTCCGTCGCGGCCGCGCGAAGGCGCTGCGCGAAACGACGGCCGCGCGCGCGCGCGGAACCGCCATCCGGGCCGGCGTCGGCCGCCGAGCACGGCTGCGCCGACGCGGCCGGACGACGCAGGACGGCACCGCCGAATTCGGCCACCGGCGACCACGCGGGGCTGACCGGCAGCGGCGGCGGCGCAAGCGGCGCGAACTCGTCGTCCGCATGCACGACCTTGCCGCCGACGACTGTCAGCACCGACGACAGCGACTTGATCCGCGCTTCGTCGATCGTGAAGTAATCGTCCGTCAGTACCGCGAAATCCGCATACTGGCCGGGCACCAGCGCGCCCTTGCGGTCGTCCTCGTTCGAGAACCATGCACTGCCGACCGTGTAGCGGCGCAGCGCTTCCATCCGGCTGAGCCGGTTGCGTTCGGGATAGAGCGCCGTGCCGCCGACCGTGCGCCCGGACACCATCCAGTACAGCGACACGAACGGGTTGTAGCTCGCGACGCGCGTCGCATCGGTGCCCGCGCCGACCGGCAGCCCGGCCGCCAGCATCGCGCGGATCGGCGGCGTGCGTGTGGCCGCTTCGGCGCCGTAGCGCGCAATGAAGTACTCGCCCTGGAACGCCATCCGGTGCTGGACCGTCACGCCGCCGCCGAGCGCGGCGATGCGCGCGATGTTCGCATCCGAAATCGTCTCGCAATGATCGAAGAACCAGCGCAGCCCGTCGAACGGCATGTCGCGGTTCACGGCCTCGAGCACGTTCAGGAAGCGGCCGATCGATTCGTCGTACGTCGCGTGCAGCCGGAACGGCCAGCGGTGTCGCACCAGCAGCCGGACCACCGCGGCCAGTTCGGCCTCGAGCGCTTCGGGCAGATCGGGGCGCGGTTCGAGAAAATTCCCGAAGTCGGCGGCCGAAACCACCAGCAGTTCGCCGGCGCCGTTCATCCGCAGGAACGCGTCGCCGTCGCCGGGCTTCGCCAGCGTCACCCATCGCGCGTAGTCGTCGAGTTCCCGTCCGGCATGCTGCACGAACAGGCTGTACGCGACGCGCACCGTCATCTCGGCGCGCTGCGCGAGCGACAGGATCACGCGATAGTCGTCCGGATAGGACTGGAAATCGCCGCCTGCGTCGATCGCGCTCGTCACGCCGAGGCGGTTCAGTTCGCGCATGAAGTGCCGCATCGAATTCATCTGGTCGTCGTGGCCGAGCTTCGGGCCCTTCTCGAGCGCCGCGTGCAGGACGGCCATGTCCGGGCGCGCGATCAGCATGCCGGTCGGCCTGCCGAGACGATCGCGCTGGATCTCGCCGCCGGGCGGATCGGACGTGTCGCGGCCATAGCCGATCGCGCGCAGCGCGGCCGCGTTCAAGAGTGCGCTGTCGCCCAGATGCATGATGAAGACCGGCGTGTCGGGCGCGATCGCGTTGAGTTCGGCCACCGTCGGCCCGCGCTTTTCCGCGAACTGGAATTCGGTCCAGCCGCCGACGACGCGCACCCACTGCTGCGCGGGCGTGCGCAGCACCTGGCGACGCAGCATGGCCAGCGCATCGGCCAGGGTCGGCACGCCGTCCCAGCGCAGTTCCAGGTTGAAATTCAGGCCGCCGCGGATCATGTGCAGGTGCGAATCGTTCAGCCCCGGGATCACGGTGCGGCCCCTCAGGTCGATGCGAAGCGTGTCGGCGCGCGCGTGGCGCATCACTTCGTGCCCGCTGCCGGTCGCGAGGATCCGGCCGTCCTTCACCGCGAGCGCGGTCACGAACGACTGCCGGTCGTCCTGCGTCGCGATCTTGCCGTTGCATACGATGAGGTCCGCCGCTTCGGCGGATTCCGTCGCCTTAAGCACCGTCGTGCCTCCCGCTTGCGCCGAACGCCGGCATGCGGCCGCACACGGCACGCACCCGGATTGACGATACACGGACCATCCACTTCCCCTTAAACATTGATCGATCGGACCGACGGGCCGCGGCGCGATGGCGCGGCTGCGTCCTGCGCGGGCCGGGCGCGCCGCTACGCCATCTGCTGCATCGCATCCGCCGCCTCGTGCCGCATGCGGGTACGGCCCGTCGACGGCGCCGTCTCCGGCCGCACGAAGTTCTGCAAGCGCGCCAGCCGGCGAACGTCGAACGCACGCGATTGCGGATCGAAATGCCCCGACAGACCGGCCACCAGCGACGAGGCCTGCCCGGTCCGCCCGCGCTCGATCAGGTGATCGGCGAGATCGAGCGTGCCGCGCAGTGCCCACATCGCGGCTCCTTGCCCGTTCGCGGCATGGATCCCCATCAGGAGATGACGGTGCCCGTCGGCTTCGCAGGCGATCGCAAGGTCCGCATCGGCGGTGCGCGCCTGTTCGAGCATCGCCAGCCCGCGGGCGCGCAACAGTTCGGGCACGAACAGGTGCTCGCCGTGCGCGCGGCAGCGCACGAGCGTCGCATCGAGCTTGCCGCATGCCTCGGCCGCGCGGCCCGTACGCGTCAGTCCCTCCGCGTACGCGACGATCAACGGCGCGAGCACGCGCCGGAATCCGCTCGCTTCGATGCGCCGCAGCGCAGGCTCGAGCCGCGCGAGACCGGCACCGGGGTGCCCGCTCTGCATGTCGAACTGCCCGGCCAGGCATTCCGCATGGCTGAGCCAGATGTCGAACCCGTTCGCCTCGGCGGTCGAGCGCAGCGTGCCGAGATAGTCGGAAATCACGTCGTGGTCGCCATAGCGCAATGCAATCGGCACGGCCGCTGCGCCGAGCACGACGCACAACGCCAGCCCCGCGCTGGCGTGGCGCGCGCATTCGACCGCCTGTGCAGCCAGTCGCATCGCATGTTCCGGGTCGCCCTGCATCCACACGAGCCGCGTGAGCATCGTGCTGCCGAGCGTCGCGACGTCGATGCCCAGCGCCGCCGCCGCGCACGACGGTTCGCCGACCTCGGCCAGCTCGTCCGTCGCCGCCTCCAGCCGCTCGCGCGCCTGCGCATGCTCGCCGAAGTAATGCAGCGAGGTCGCGACCATCGCGTTCGCCAGCAGTCGCTGCGACCGGTCGCCCCGCCGCTCGGCGGCGCGCTCGAAGCGCGTCGCGTAGCGCAGCGATTCGTGGATGTCGGAGCGCGTCAGCATCGTGTTCCACAACCCGACCAGCGCGCGCGCATCGAACGCCTCGTCGCCGATCCGGCCCGCAAGACCGAGCGTCCTGTCCCACATCGCGGCGGCCGTATGCGAATCGCCGTCGGTATGCAGCAGCGCCGCCGCATAGGCCGCGCGCAAGCGCATCTCGCGCGCCGCTTCGACGGACGCGGCGCCCTCGGCCTCGATCGCGTCGAGCGCCCGTCTCGCCAGAGTCGAACATTCGCGCATTCGCGCCGGCTCCAGCAAGGCGCGCGCCAGCGCGTCCGCGTCCAGCGCCTGCGGCCCGGCCGCCACGGGCGCGTGCGGCGCCTGCGCATGCGCGGCGAGACGCAGGCTCGCGAGATCCGGCGCGGGTGCCTGCGTCTGCATCCGCGCTTCCTCCTGCCCGCGTTCGTAGCACGCATGACGCTCGGCGACGGCGTCGAATTCGCCCTCGTTGCGCAGCTTCTCCAGCGCATACGCGCGCGTCGACTCCGTCAACCGGTAGCGCGCCTGCGCGCCGTCGAACTCGACGGTCACCAGCGACTTCGCGACCAGTTCGCCGAGCACCGCGATCATCTCGGCGGCCGACATGCCGGGTTCCATCGCAACCTCGCGGGCGGCATCGAACGTGAACGGGCCGATGAAGCACGCCATCCGACGAAACAGCGCGCGCGCGGCCGCATCCAGCAGCACGTAGCTCCAGTCGAACGTCGCCCGCAACGTCTGGTGCCGCGGCAGCGCCGAGCGCAGCCCGCCCGTCAGGAGGTTCAACCGGTCGTCGAGACGTGACGCGACGATCTCGAGCCCGAGCGTCGCGACGCGCGCGGCAGCCAGTTCGATGGCAAGCGGGAGCCCGTCGAGACGCCGGCAAATGTCGCCGATCAGCCTGATGCCGGCCGCATCGATCGCGCAGTCGGGCGTGGCGGCGCGGATCCGCGCCAGGAACAGTTCGACGGCCGAATGGCGCACCATCTCGTCGACGGATGCACTGCCGTCCGGCACCGCCAGCGGACTCACGCGAAACACGGCCTCGACCGAGATATGCAACGGTTCGCGACTCGTCACGAGCACGCGCAGCGATGCGGCGCGCGACGTCAGCGTATCGACGAGGTCGGCAACCAGGTCGACGACGTGCTCCGCGTTGTCGAGCACGATCAGGCCGCGTGACGCGGCGAACGCATCGCCGATCCGGTCGATGTCCGGCGAGCCATCCATCTCGGGCCCGAGTTCCGCGGCCATCGCGAGCAGCACGTCGTCGCGCGTCGCGGCACTCGCCAGCTCCACGAACCGGACGCGCTCGCCGGAGCGGCTGCGCAGTTCGTGCGCGACCCGTTCGGCCAGGCTCGTCTTGCCGATGCCGCCCGCACCGACCAGCGTGACGACCGGCGCACGTTCGATCATGTCGACGATCTGCTCGATCTCGGCCTGGCGCCCGACGAGCGGCACCGGGCTGGCAGCCGCGACGGCGTCGGGCGGCAACGCGGTCGCGCGCGGCGCCGGCTCGTGCGCGACGGCGGGATTCGCGATCAGCACGTAGCCGCGGCCCGGCACCGTCTTGATCAGGTCGCGGCTCGCGCCCAGTGCCTTGCGCAACGTCGCGACATGGACCTGCAGCCGGTTCTCCTCGACGATCAGGCCCGGCCAGACGGCATCCATGATGTCGTCCTTCGACACGACGGAACCGTTGGCGCGATGCAGTACTTCCAGTATGTCAAGCGCGCGTGCGCCGATACGCAGCGACGCGCCGCGGCAGCGAATGTCCCGCTGCTCGAAATCCACCGACAACGTCCCGATCTGGATCATGGCCGCCTCCAGGTTCCCCACGATGACCGCCATGTGAACACGGCCGTTCACCGGGGCGGGAGTGCGCACCCGGCCAGCCCTGCAGGCCGGGTGCAAATCTCAAAAAAGTGGGCCGAGTGTAAACGCCGGAAATACAAAAATCTTGAAGGAAAATGCGCTGGCGACCACCGCGCGGGCACGCCGCCGTACCCGCGTCGCGCGATTGCAAATGGGGCGATATCGAGCAGAATGGCGCCTTCGCGTGCCGTCCGGGCCTGGCGCGGCATGGATCGAGCCGAATCCGGCATTCCGTCAGCCAGTGGACATTTATTCAAGTTATCTTGGGCCTGTCAGACGTGCTATATAAACTGCACGTAAAAATGCTCGCGCGCCGCACCCCATCGAAGGATAGTTCCGCCATGCCAGATCCCCTCGCCGCGCCACCTGTCGCGAAACCGAAAGACACGCTCGGATGCCTGTCGAGCCTGCTGTCGAAGGATATTGAAAGGTCGGTCGGCGGCCTGAAGCTCCATCGCAAATGCATGCGTGACGAGCAATTCGAGCGCATCGAAATGGCGCCCAGCGATCGCGGCTTCCTGATCGGCGTGTCGCTCAATGGCGGGCACCGGCGCACGATCTACGGCGGGGCCGGCAAATCCGAGCGGTGGTTTCAGCACAACTCGATCTACATCCGCGACTTTTCCCGGAATTTCCGCGCGGACCTGCACGGCAAGTTCGACTTCGTGCTCATCGAGTTGTCGCACGGCTACCTCGACGACTTGAGTCGCGAGCACGACGGAACGGAAATCGGCGGCCTGACCTGCGCGCCCGACGCGCAGGACGCGGTGCTCGGCCATCTCGCGCACGCGGTCGCCGACAGCCTCGACGGGCCCGGCGCGCTGAACACGCTGTTCGTCGAGCAGATGGGGCTGGCGATCGGCACGCATCTGGCGCGCCAATACGGCAATACGCGCGCGCGCGACCTGCAACGCAAGGGCGTGCTGTCGCCGGCCAAGGCCGCGCGCGCCAAGGAACTGCTGATGGAAAAGGCGGATCTCGGCGTGTCGATCGAGGAGGTCGCGAGCGAATGCGACCTGTCGCGCGGCTATTTCATCCGTGCGTTCTCGCGCACGACGGGACGCACGCCGCATCAATGGCTGCTCGAGCAGCGCGTGATCCGCGCCCGGCAACTGATCGAAACGACCGACATGACGCTCGCGGAAATCGCGGCCGTCTGCGGCTTCGCGGACCAGAGCCATCTGAACCGCGTGTTCGCACGCATCGTCGGCCATCCGCCCGGCGCATGGCGGCGCGAACTGTCGCGCTGATTCCGTCACGCGCGGCGACGGCTCCCGCGCGCCATGCTCGCTATCGAAGCGGCGTCGTGTCGTAGTCGACCGGCACCCAGTCGTACTGCGCCCCGTCCCGGCGCAAATGCCCGCGCCCGTGAAACGCGATGTGCGCGGCACCGACCAGATAACGCTTGTCCGCCACGCGCTTCAGCCTATCGCGCCGGGTGCGCCGCGCTACCAGCCGAACTTCGCTTCCATGCCGACATAGTCGGCATTGCGCGCACCGAGCGCGCGAATCGAGTCGGCGATCTGGAAGTGCACGGCCTCGACGGCCAGCGCCACGTTCGCATTGACGAGCCAGTCGACGCGCGCCTGCGCATACATGCCCGTCCACGAACCGCCCTTGCCGGCCGTGCCGGGCACCGCCGACATCCCTTGCCCGTAGATCGCGTCGGCCGTCGTCTCGCGCCACTGGAAACCGACCGCGGTCAGCACCGTCACGTTGCTCGCCGGCTTGAACGTCAGCGAAGGCTTCACGTGAATCAGGTTGCTGTAGCCGGTGTAGCCGGCGAGCGTGAAGTAATAGCCGTTCGGGAACAGCGGGTTGAAGGTGCCCATGCGCCCGTCGCCGGGATGCCGGTCGCCCGATGCGCCGTCGACCTGGAGGCCGATGCGCGGCGTGCCGGCCGTCTTCGTGAACGTGTAGCCGCCCAGCGCGCCGAACGCCCACGCACCGATCGTGTCCTGCCCGATGTGCCCCGTCTGGAGCATCGCCTCGACGTCCCAGTCGAGCCGGCCGGATTTGCCCGCGTAGCGCATGTCGAATACGTCGCGCCGCTCGTTCCCGGCCCCGGCGAGATAGCGTGCGTTGTCGCGCGTATAGCGCGACCAGTAGCCCGACAGGTCGCCGGGGCCCGTGCCGTTGCGCTCGATGCGCACGCCGTCGAATCTCAGGTGCCGGTTCGACACGTCGTCGAACGCCGCGTCGTTGCGATACTGCACCGGGCGCGTCATATAGCCGATCAGCCGCCATTTGCCGATCTCGTAATCCGCCCACAGCGCGTCGAACGCCTGGCGCACGTTCGGGCCGTCCCGCACCGACACGAAGCGCTGCAAGTCGTAGGCCATCTCCTGCCGGCCGATGCGGGCCTTGAACGTGCCGCCGCCGATCTGGTCGACGTACGCGACGAACGCCTGCTCGACATCAAGCTGGTCCTTGTCCACCGTGCCGACCGTGTCCTTGCCAAACGGCCGCGCATCGACGAACTGGACGAACGCCTGAAAATGCCCGGCATAACGCAGGTCCGCATGCACCGTCGCACGCTGGATCACGTAATTGTCGTCATGCGCGGCGCCGAGCCCGAACAGCGGCGCGTTGTTCAGCTCGAAGCGCTCGCGCAGGTTCGCGCCGAGCGACAGATAGGTCGACGGGTCGGCGCCCAGCGGGATGTACTTCAGCGAATCGAGCGGCTTGCGCGGCACGCATGGATTCGCGAGCACCGACCAGTCTTCCTGCCAGCGATTGAACAGCACCGCGGGGCGCTTCGCGGTGCACGCGGCGCCGGCGGTCGATGCCGGCGCCGCGGATTCCTCGGCGCCGGCCGCCGTACCGGCGTACGTCGCGACGCCGCCCGCCAGCACGGCGGCGGGCAGCACGCGCCGCCACGCCCGTTTCATCGGCCGGCGGCCCATCATTTCGACCGCGAGTGGATCTCGGCGACGTAGCCGCCCGGGAACTGCACGAGCGCGGCGTCGCGCCCGTCCGACGTGAACGTCGGCACCAGCACGGTCACGCCCGCGGCCTGCGCCTGCTTCAGCGTCGCGGCCAGGTCCGGCACTTCGTAGCCGGTCATCTCGCGGCCGAACGGGTAAGGCAGGTGGCCGTCGGTGGCGAGCACCGTCATCTTGCCGAAACCCGACTCGATGCGGATACGGCGGTACGTGTCGTTCGGCCGGCCGATCTCGATGCCCGGCGCCTTGCGCACGTCGGACACGACCTTGCCGCGCGAGAACGCGACGAAGTTGCGCACCAGCTTGCTCGCGCTTTCCGGCGACACGTACACGCGGTTTTCCGGCACCGTCTGCAGCGGATCGTAGTGCGGCGCCTGGGTGTGCCAGTAAAGCTGCATGTTCACGCCGCCCGGCCAGCGGACGATCGCGTCGCGGCCGATCGGGTCGGGGAACGTGTCGACGATCACATCGGCACCGTGCGCGCGCGCCGACTTCACCGCGACGTCCATGTCGGTGACGAGATAGCCGGTGCGCTCCTCGCAGAACGGATACGGGATCGGCGTCTTGAAGCCGAACACCGAGATCGTGCCGACCGGCGTCAGCACGAGCTGCGACATCGTCTGGCTCGGCGTCGGCGTGACCTGGAACACGCCCTGCTGCGACTTCTTGCCGCCGAAGGTCGCGACGAAGCTGTCGGTGAAGCGGTCGAAGTCTTCGGGCGCGACACACACGTGCGTCGTGTCGTACTGCGGGCCGACCGCGACGGCCGGCACACGCGCGGACGAGGTCTCGAGCAGACGCGTCTCGTCGGCATGGGCCGGCGCGGTTGCCAGCAACGCGCCGAGCACGACCGTCGACGCGGCCGTCATCCCCAATACCTGCCGCAATTTGAGTGCAATCATCGTGTTCTCCTTGATAGTGGCAAGCGCAGCAGCCCGCTGCGCGCGCGCATTCAGCGTGATGTCGGCCGCACGTCGGGCCGACCGGATTGGTAGGTGAGGAAGCCCAGCGCCGCGAGTGGCAACGCCAGCGCCCAGAAGGCGGCGAACAGATAGGCCGCGGCCCCCGCGCCCGCCCCGAGCGCAAAGCCCACGATCGGCGGCAGCATGCGCCGCAGCCGCACACGCGCGGCCTCCCGTTCGGCAGGCGCCGCGAGCGGCACGAGCCAGTCGAACGCATCGATCACCGCCTGCGTGACGTTGCCCGTCATCACCGTGTTGGCAACGACCGAGCGGGCCGTCAGCCGGCCGTGCGCGTTCTGGACGCCCATCGCCGCGGCGCCGAGCAGGCCGCACAGGATCGTCCTCGGCGCATCGGCGTCAGCGATCGGCGACGCCATCACGCCGGCCAGCATGAACCCGGCCAGCAGCACGGCCTGCAGCGCATACAGCGAACGTGCGCGCACGCCATGGCCCAGCGAACGCATCCGATGATCGAGCACGCGCGCGCCGACGATGCCGGCGATGAAGGCCGGAAACGCGAGCCACTTGATCATGAGCCCTTGCCCGACGCCGGCCAGCCCGGAGCCGATCAGGATGAAGTTGCCCGTGACGTGCGCGGTGAACAGGCCGAACAGCGCGACGAAGCCGAGCGTGTCGACGTAACCCGCGATCGACGCGAGAAACACGTCCTCGCCGCGCACGCGATCGGGCGCTGCAGTGCCGGCGGTTACGGGCTGCGACGGCATGACGCGGCTTCCTTGAAGGTGTCGATTGCGCCGGCGACCGCAATGCGTGCGCCCGGCGAGATCAGATAACGCATGTTCCGCTCCGGTTTCGCCGGCCGGTCCGGCTTGCCGACTGGCGTCCGGCCCATGCAACGGCTCGTCAGCCAGACTAGACAAGGGCAGCCTTAATGTCATGGCGGCGGCCTGAATTTTTCTGAATGCGCCGCTCGCGCGCGGGACGGTGCGGCCGGCCCGATTCGACGCAGGACGTCCCGCGCGGCCGCCCAAACCGCGCCGCCAGCCGGATTCGCTGGCCGCGATCGTGTTATTTTTCGATCGATAGTTTAGGCACGCGCGCCGTCAGGAGCCGATGAATGACCGAAAGAAAACGCAGCACGCCGACCCGCGAACCCGGGACCGACGCCGACGGCAACGCCGTCACGCGAGGCCGCAGGCTCACGCCGGAAGCGCGCGAGCGGCAGATCGTCGAGAAGGCGATCGAGCACTTCGCGACGCACGGCTTTTCCGGCAGCACGCGCGAGCTCGCGCGGCAGATCGGCGTCACCCAGCCGCTGCTGTACCGGTACTTTCCGAGCAAGGAAGCGCTGATCGATCGCGTCTACGACGAGATCTACACGTGGAATCCCGACTGGGAAAAAATGATCGCCGATCGCAAGGTCCCGCTGCAGGAGCGGCTCGTCGCGTTCTACCGCGACTACGCGCAAACCATCCTGCGGCGCGAATGGATCCGTACCTTCATCTTCGCGGGGCTCAGCCGCGAGGGTTTCAACACGCGCTACCTGTCGCGGCTGCGCGAACGCGTATTCCTGCCGGTGCTGCGCGAGCTGCGGCACGAATACGAGATCGCCACGCCGGCGACCGACGCGCAGCGCAATGCGGAAATCGAACTGGTCTGGAGCCTGCACGCGAGCATCTTCTATCTCGGCGTTCGCAAATGGGTCTACGGCCTGACGGTGCCCGACGATCTCGACACCGAAATCGAGCGGCTGGTCGACGCGTTCCTGAACGGCACGCCCGCCGCGCTGCAGCAGCTCAGGTCGGGTGCGACCGCCCGGCGCCGCCGGCGCGCGTAACCAGACGAATTCAGAACAATTTATCCGGCGCGCGGCCCGCTTCACCTATCCTCGACAGGCATTCGCAGCCGCGCCCGTTGCGCGCAGGCCGAACCGAACCGGGACCGCCGCATGACCGACACCACGCCTTCGATCACCCATCACACCGGCACCGCGAACGGCATCCGCCAGCACTGCATCGATGCCGGCAGCGGGCCCGTCGTCGTCCTGCTGCACGGCTTCCTCAAGCACTGGGAAGGTTGAATCGCCGCGCACGCGCAAGATCATCGGGAGGAAGCAATCATGAGCGACGTTTCGGGCCCGCTGGCGATCGTCGTCGGCGGATCGGTGGGCGGACTTTTCACGGCCACCGCACTGCGGGCGGCCGGATGGCGCGTCAAGGTGTTCGAGCAATCGCCGAGCGACCTCGACAGCCGCGGCGGCGGCATCGTGCTGCAAGCGCCGATCGAACGCGCATTCACGTTCGGCGGCGTGCCCGTGCCGCGCGAGGCGCGCGTCGATTCCATCGACCGGATCTATCTCGACGAGCACGACCGAATCGTGCAACGTCTCCACAGGCCGCAAACGCAGACCGCGTGGAACGTGATCTACAGGGACCTGAAACGCACGCTGCCCGCCGGTGTCGTGCACGCCGGCGTGTCGTTCGAGCGGTTCGAGCAGGAAGGCGACGGCGTGATCGCGCATTTCGCGGACGGCCGCGTCGAGCACGCCGACTTGCTGGTCGGCGCCGACGGCGGCCGCTCGACCGTCCGCGCGCAACTGCTTCCCGACGCGCAGCCCGCGTACGCGGGCTATGTCGCATGGCGCGGGCTCGTCGACGAGTACCTGCTTCCCGACACGGTGCTGCGGGTACTGCGCAACCGCTTCACGTTTCAGCAAGGCGACACGCATCTGTTCCTGACTTATCTGGTGCCCGGCCGCGACGGTGCGATCGAACCGGGCAAACGGCGCGTGAACTGGGTCTGGTACCGGCGGCTCGCGCAGGACCGCATGCCGTCGCTGTTCCTCGCGCGGGACGGCACGCAGCGCGACGGCTCGCTGCCGCCCGGCGCGATGCGGGACGACAACCGGCTCGAACTCGTGGACGCCGGTTGCCGCATGCTGGCACCGACGCTCGCCGCACTCGTCGATGCGACGCACGCGCCGTTCGCGCAGGCGATCCGTGATCTCGCGGTCGACCGCATGGTGTTCGGCCGCGCGGTGTTGCTCGGCGATGCGGCCTGCCTCGTCCGGCCGCACACGGCCGCTGGCGTCGCGAAAGCGGCCGAGAATGCGGTCGGTCTCGCCGAGGCGCTGCGCGGCGTCGCGCGCGGCCCCGCTTTCGACGCCGCGCTGTCGCGCTGGGAAGCCCTCCAGCTCGCGACCAATGCGTCTTTGTCCGAACTCGGCATCTCGCTCGGCACGCGGATCATGGGGCGCGGGTGACCGGCCGGCGGCCACGCGCCGATCCGTGACTCATGCCCGCCGTGGCGCCGACGAGGCGTCAAATTCCCGTTCGATGCAGCGCAACGCGCGTCGCATTCGCGGGCGGCGCGCCGCCCTCGCAGCATGGCGCGACGCGCTTCTGCATCCGATCCGATATCCGGAAGTGCTATCCTTTCGACCATAAGGCAGAAGGCGAGCAAGCAAAACGCCACCTCGTCCAGGACACTCGCGGCACCCGAACCGCCCCTCCCCACATCCGTTCCCGTTGCCCGGCAAAACCGGGCATCCGCACGTCAGCCAGCCGATTCACCACCGATTGCGCCGGCCGTACGTTGCACCGTCACTTTCCTACGGAGACGCGATGACAACTCGAATCGACCGACGAGCCTTCCTGATGTATGGCGCCTGCAGCGCAGTACTGCCGCTTCTCGCCGCGTGCGGCGGCGACGACGGCACGCCACTGACCCGGTCGCGCGCCATCGCATCGGGTCTCGGGGAAAAAGCCGCTCTGCCCGTCCATGCGTTCGACGAAAACGACTTGCTGGTTCCCGGTTTCAAAATGAAGCTCGGCGACATCAGGACGCAAATCGAGCAATACCAGCCGGCGGCCATCGCGATTGCGGATGTCGTCAATGCGGCGTTGTCGGCCGATACGCTGCCGGGGCTCATCGCATTCGGCGAAGTCACGATCAAGGCACTCGCATCGTTCATTCCGGGCGCCGGGCCGCTCGTCGGCGAAGTGCTGAACCTGCTGTTCAGCCACCTGAATACGCTGTTCGAGCGCGGGCCGGATGAAGAATCGGTGATCCGGCGCATTGCGACGGACGAGATTTCGAAAAACAACGTCGAGATCATGCGTCAGACGCTGGCGGGCATCAACGACGACCTGCACTTCCTCGTCGAATTCGTGCGAAACAACGCACCGCCCTATTCGGCGTCGATGCGCGACACCATCGTCGCGAAGTTCGTGGCGTTCTGGAGCGGTTGCACGATGCTCACGCCGCTGTTCCTGATCAAGGGTTCCGAATATCAGGGGCTGACGATGCATGCGCTCGCCTGCGGCGCGCAGTTGTCGATGTATGGCGCATACCTGTCGATGCGCGACGCACTCGCGCTCGCACCCGACACGGTCGCCGCGACGCTGGGCGAGATGCGCGAGAAGATCTACCGGTACCAGAATGCCATGCAGAAAGTGCTCGCCGCGCACTTGAACTCGCTTTCCGATCCGGACAAGAAGAACGAGTACGTCCGCAACTTCTATACCCTTGGTTATGCGAAGTTTCTCGAGTCGGCGAAGAGCTACTTCACGGCATTGCATCAGACGAAGATCGACTTCCGCAACTCGATGGAGATCTACACGCACGACGTCTTGCGCAGCACGGCCGACGCCACGCTCCCGTCCCGCACGTCGTACGTGACGGACCTGCTCGCCATCTGCCATTGCGGTTACGGCGGCGATCCGTGCGTCGTCCGCATGAATCAGACATTCGTCGACGGCGCGGGCCGATCGTCACACATCGACTCGCAAGGTTGCACCGGCGACTTCGACGGTGTGTCGGGCAGCCTGCTTGCGATTCAGCACTCGTTCGCCGCGAATCAGTCGGCGGGCGAGTTGACGGATGGCCTCGGCTGCATCTGGAAAGCATCCGTGCGGGGAGCGATCTTCAGCCGCAACGGAAACCAGTATCTCTACGCGCTGCAGGTGCAGGACGGCACCGGCACACGCTATTCGGCGGCAGTCGACGGCTACGGCAACGTCCTCGATCTGGTCGACAATCCGGATTACATACAGTCGTATGCGCCCGGCAACGCGGCGAAGCTTGAGCCGGGTTACTTCGTCTCGGCGTTCCTGACGGCCCCGGGTACCTATTCCGGCAAGACGTGTCGCGAAGATTCGGGCAGCAGCGTTCCGTATGCCGGCATGGCACTGCGACACTACTCGTCCGCCTCGCAGCTCGCGGAATTGCACGGCACCGACGTCGGCCTCGAACTCGACCTGACCTGCGGCTTCAGCCTTGCCGATTCGTCGATGCTCGGCGCACCGACCGGCTATCCGGACGTGATGATCGGCAAGTCGATCCTGGTCGGCAAGCACCTGACCTTCGTCGTGACGAACCGGACCGCGGCACCTGTCGCCTGCCGCCTTGTCCCGCTTCTGGCAGACGTGCGGACAACCTCGGACACGTTCGTCAACCTGACGCTCATGACGCCCGACACGCAGCGCACGCTCGCGTCGGCCACGCTTGCGGCGCACGGAAGCGGCCCCGCACTTCTTGGCGAGGACGGCCGGGAATTCTTCCATTACGAAACGAACGACGTCTTCCCGTTCGCGCCCGGCGTGAACCATGTGCAAATCGCGCGCGGCGCGGATCTCGGTGAAAACGCCTTTCGCTTCGCGAGCTTGCTGGTCGTGCCGATGCGAACGTGAGCCGGCGATGCGCGTTATCGGGAACCCCGGCGCGGAAGCCTGCCGTCAACCGCACTCCGCAGCGGTGAAGTCGCCGGGCGGCAAAGGCCGGTTCGCCGCGGCACGACAAGCCAACCTAGGATGCCGCGATGCTCACGCCTGGTCGGGCGATCGCCCCGGGCGATCGTTTCAGCCGGCCCGACCCGTGCGGGTGACCCGGCCGGCGCCCGCATCACCCTGTTGCATCACCGTGCGGTTTCGGCCGTTTCCACGACCGGCAGCGGCCGGCTTGCGATCTTCTCCGCTTCCGCACGTTTGAGCCCCAGCATATGCAGGAGCGTCGCCGCCGTGCGTTCCGGAAAATGCTCGCCGCTGAAGCCGAGTTCCTTGAGCACACCGGACGCCGGTGCGCCCGGCGCGACGAAGTTGAGCTCGGCGGCAATGGCGGTCAGCACCGTACCGCCAACCGAAAGGAAGCCGATGAACGGATCGGCGACCACGAAGCGTTTCTCGGCGATGCCGCGTTCGATATCCCGCAGCAGCCGCTGCCCCAGGCCAAGCGTCAGCACGCGCGCCGAAAAGCCCTCGCGGATCAGGAAATGTCCCCAGACCGGCTCGCGCCGCGCGCGCATCAACGTATGCCGCACCGAGACGGAAATGATCTCCGCCGGGTCGGACAGGCCGCTGGCCAGGCGATCCAGTGAATCCGCGAACTCCTCGAATACCGATTCCATCAGGGTGGCGTAGATCGCCTCCTTCGATTCGAAGTGGTTGTAGAACGAGCCAAAGCCTACGTCGGCGGCTTCGGTGATTTCGTTGATGGCGACGCCTTCCATGCCCTTCGCGGCCATCAGTCTGAGCGCGGCGTCCAGCAGGCGGCCACGGGTCTCCCGCTTGCGGCGCGCGCCACGGGGCTCGCGCTCTTCGGTGGCGGCGGCCACCGGACTGGATGCTTCCGGAGCGGAGCGCTTGGGCGTGCGGCGACTCGGTGTATTCGTCATGACGTGTTCGATCCTGGTTCGTGCCCAAGTATAGATTTAAACGTCTACATTGACAAAGTCATCACTTATGATTTCTATGCCCCTCAAAGACGGCGATACGACGCCCTCGAGAACCCGTCGAACGACGAATGGAGAAACGGTGGAGACGCGGATGCACACGGGCGCCGGGCGTCCATTCACGAAAAATCGCGCTCGTCGCCGCAGCGCAATCTACCTTTGACGCCCGGCGCCCTGATCGCAGGATTCGGCACAGCTCATTCCGGCGCGAAGCCCTCCACCGTGCGGGTAACCGCCCCGGCGAGCGGAACGCTGCAGCCCACGTCCCCGCCCGCCTTGCGCATTCTCGCCTGGTAAAGCGCGCTGTCCGGATCGAGTGCGTCGAGCAGCAATCGTCCCTTGTGCGTCAGGTGGGCCTGGCGCCGGCCCGACGCGCCATGCTCGAGCATGACCAGTTGGCGCTCGAGCAGCGCATCGAGTTCGGCGCGCTTCATGTCGATCTGGTCCGGCGCCTGGCGGACCAGCATCAGGGTCGCAAATTCGTGCGGACTGAGCATGTCCACCTCCTGTCAGCAATGGAACCGAAACAGCGCGGGTCGCACCTGGCGCATCGTTTTCCCCGCCCCCCACCGCGCCGGCCGTCTATTCAACGTTCACCTGGATGCGGCGCGGCTTCGCCTCCTCGCGGCGCGGAACGGTCAGCTTGAGGACCCCGTCGCGCAACTGCGCATCGATGCGCGAGACGTCGAAGTCCGGGCTGATGCTGAACGCACGCCAGAAGTGAGGATGGCGAACTTCCCCATGCTGAAGCCGCAGTCCGGAAGGTGTCGGAATGACCGCTTCGGCTTCCACCGTCAGGTTGCCGTCCTGCACCCGCACGTCGAGCTTTTCGCGCGGTACGCCCGGCAGGTCCGCATACAGCGTGATGCCGCGGTTGTCCTCGAATACGTCGACGGCGGGCGCGACCCGCGTGACTTGCTTCGCGGGCGTCCCTTCGGCGCGGCCGGCCACGCCGGTGGCGGCCCCGCGCTTCGTCAGTTCGGTGCTGTCGTTCATGATGTCCTCCGTTCGTTTCGTGCCTGGATCGACTTTCACTGGACGGCAATGGCGCGCGGCTTCGATGCCTCGGAGCGCCCGACGCTGATGGTCAGGCAACCGTTCACATAGCGCGCATCGACCTTGTCCGGATCGGCATGCTGCGGCAATTCGATCACCCGCCGGAACGCGCCCATGAAGCGTTCGCTCGCGTAGATGCGCGCTTCGTCGTCCTCGTTCGACTCGGGCGGCTTGCGCTCGCCGCTGATCGTCAGCAGCCCCTTGTCGATCGAGACGTCGATCGCGGCCGGATCGAGCCCCGGCGCGAACGCGACGATCTCGATGCTTTCGTCGGTGCTGCCGATGTTCACCGCAGGAAAAGTTTCGCTGCGCGTGGCGCGCAGACTGGCGGGATACGCCGCAAAGAGGCTGGCCATCTGCCGTTGCAAGCGATCGAATTCGCCCAGCAGATCGGTGCCGAAGAAGAGTTCGCTCATGACTGGCTCCTTGAAACCGGGGCCCTTCACGAGAGACGAACGGAACCACGCGCTCCAGTCCGCCTGCCCGTGGGGAAGCCCCGCCGACAAACAAATCGAAACACGCAGCGCTTGATGCGACTGCCTTGGCGATCCCTAACATAGCGCAAGAAACGAAAATTTCAAGATGCCGTTCGGCATGTCGCCGGGGAGTCCTCATGATCCTTTTCGATAGGCCTCAAGCTGAAACATTTTGTTACATATTGGTGTTTTTACGCCCTCTTGAAGCGCGCGGCGGACGCCTCTATTTCGGTTTCCGCCAGACAGTGGTGCGGCTGCCCGGCGGCGACACTCACGTCGCGACGGCCGGCAGCCGGATTCCTTTTTCGTGAACCTTCAATCGCTCAGGAGATGAGAATGCAGATTCGTCCCCTCTACGACCGGGTTATCGTCAAGCGAATCGAGACGCAGCGGACGACGGCCTCGGGCATCGTGATTCCCGACTCGGCCGCAGAAAAACCCGAACAAGGCGAAGTCGTCGCGGTCGGCAGCGGCCGGCTGCTCCAGGATGGAACACAGCGCGCGCTCCAGTTGAAAGTCGGTGACCAGGTTCTCTTCGGCAAGTACGCGGGCCAGACCGTCAAGGTCGATGGCGAGGAACTGCTCGTCATGCGCGAAGAAGACGTGATGGGCGTGCTCGAAGCCGATACCGGCGCCGCCCGCAAGGCCGCCTGAGATCCCGAGCCGGTCGCGAACACCTGCCGGTCGTTCGCGACGCGCCGAGTCAACGACTACTATCCGGAGCAACACCATGAGTGCAAAAGACGTCAAATTCCACGACGGCGCCCGTGCCCATATCGTCAAGGGCGTGAACCTGCTCGCCGATGCCGTGAAGGTCACGCTCGGGCCGAAAGGCCGCAACGTGTTGATCGAGCGCAGCTTTGGCGCGCCGACCATTACGAAGGACGGCGTGTCGGTCGCGAAGGAAATCGAGCTGAAGGACCGCTTTGAAAACATGGGCGCGCAGATCGTCAAGCAGGTCGCGTCGAAGACCGCGGACGTGGCAGGCGACGGCACCACCACGGCCACCGTGCTCGCGCAGGCGATCGTGCAGGAAGGCATGAAGCACGTCGCCGCCGGCGTGAATCCGATGGACCTCAAGCGCGGCATCGACAAGGCCGTGGCCGCCGTGCTCGAGGAGCTTCGCAAACTGTCGAAGCCGATTTCCACGAACAGGGAGATCGCGCAGGTCGGTTCGATCTCGGCGAACGCCGACGAAGCGATCGGCAAGATCATCGCGGATGCGATGGAGAAGGTCGGCAAGGAAGGGGTCATCACGGTCGAGGACGGCAAGTCGCTCGACAACGAACTGGATGTCGTCGAGGGGATGCAGTTCGACCGCGGTTACGTCAGCCCCTACTTCATCAACGATCCCGAGAAGCAGGCCGCGTATCTGGATGACGCGCTGATCCTGCTGCACGACAAGAAGATCTCGAACATCCGGGATCTGCTGCCGGTCCTCGAAGCGACCTCCAAGGCAGGCAAGCCGCTGCTGATCGTGGCGGAAGACATCGACGGCGAAGCGCTGGCCACGCTCGTGGTGAACGCGATGCGCGGCATCCTGAAGGTCGCGGCCGTCAAGGCACCCGGTTTCGGCGACCGCCGCAAGGCGACGCTGGAGGATATCGCCATCCTGACCGGCGCAACCGTCATCTCGGAAGAGACCGGCAAGCAGCTGCAAAAGGCCACGCTCGAGGATCTGGGGCAGGCCAAGCGCGTCGAGGTGCGCAAGGACGACACGATCATCATCGACGGCGCGGGCGACGCGCAGCGCATCGAAGCACGCGTGAAGTCCATCCGCACGCAGATCGACGAAGCCACGAGCGACTACGATCGCGAGAAGCTGCAGGAACGCGTCGCGAAACTCGCGGGCGGTGTGGCCGTCATCAAGGTCGGGGCAGCGACCGAGGTCGAGATGAAAGAGAAGAAGGACCGCGTGGACGACGCGCTGCACGCCACGCGCGCGGCGGTCGAGGAAGGCATCGTGCCGGGCGGCGGCGTGGCACTGCTGCGCGCACGTTCGACGATAACGGGCCTGAAAGGCGCCAACAGCGACCAGGACGCAGGTATCCGTATCGTGCTGCGCGCGCTCGAGGCACCGCTGCGCGTGATCGCGTCGAATGCCGGAGACGAGCCCTCGGTCGTCATCGCGAAGGTACTGGAAGGCACGGGCAACTTCGGCTACAACGCCGCCACCGGCGAGTTCGGCGATCTCGTCGAAGCCGGCGTCGTCGATCCCACCAAGGTGACGCGCACCGCACTGCAAAACGCCGCGTCGATCGCCGGCCTGGTCCTCACGACCGACGCGTCGGTTGCCGATGCGCCCAAGGACGAGAAGGCCGCGCAACCTGCGACACCGGAGCTCGAGTACTGACCTCGCAGCGGTTCGTGCATGCGCCGGCCAAACAGTCGCGGCCGGCGCGACACGTTCGGCGCCGCACGCACGCATACGGCATGCGGCGCCGCTTTTTGCCCGGAATCGACATGAAACTCGTCCTTCACATTGATTCGAAGCCGCTCGACATCGAGATCGACGATGTCGTGGCAGGGCTGCTGTGCGCCCGCCTCGATCTTCCCGCCAACGCGGCCAGCGAGGATGCGCTCGCACACTATCTCGGCAAAAAGGGCGAACCCTGGATGCTCGACGAAGAACACATGCGAAAGCGCATCTTTCGCCGGCTGATCCTGGACATCGCGGATCCGGCGCTGATCATCAGCCATCTCATGGCGAACGATTAGCACTCCATCGCAGCGACCGCGGCCATCGCACGACGCGGCCGATTTTCGGTGAACCCTCGCGCGGCGTTAGAATAGCGCCCCTTGTGATGGGAGACGAAAATGTCCTGGTTCGTATACGAAGTGCCCGAATACCACGAAGACGCTGCGCGCATCGAGCCCTATAGCGACCTGCGCAGCCGTGTGCTGAAAGGTGCCGGCCCGGCCATGGCAGACGAACTGGAAAGCGTTCGCGAGAATGCCGCGGCGACGGCGGATACCGCCGAGCGCCCGCTGCGTACGCCGGAAAATCCGCATGTCTTTCCGATTCCTTACGCCGACTCGATGATCCTGGTCGGGTTCATCTTCGACCTGAAGCGCGAATTCCGGCAACTGGTCGTGTCGCCCGTGGAAATGCCCTGGCTGAAAGACGCGTAAAAAGTTGCCGGACACGCCCGCCGCGGTGTGTCCGGCAGCCCTAGCCGAGCCAGCGCGCGTCGGGCCAGTGGCCCTGTTCGAACGTGGTCTTCACGCAGTCGAGCAGCACGCCGACCACGCAACGAACCGGCGCGGTGGCCTGCCGGCTGCTGGGCGCCGCCAGCACGATCGTGCGCCGCAGCCCCGGCGGCGCGAGCGGCGCCGCGCTCAGCGTGCGCTGCTCGATCTCCTGCGTGACGGCGACGGCCGGCAGGATCGTCCACCCGTGACCTTGCGCGACCAGTTCCTTCTGCACGCTCAGCGCATTGGTTTCGGCCACCACCCGCAACGTCACGTCGGCCTCGGCCGCCGCGTGCTCGATCGCCGCACGCAGGCCCTGCGGCGCGGACGGCAGGATGAACGCCTCGTTCGCGACGCGCGACAGCGCGACTGGCCGCTTGCGCGCCAGACGCGCCGACGGTGCTGCCACGGCCCACAGGCTTTCCTCGATCAGCGCCTTGACGTGCAGCGCAGGCGTTTCCTTCTGCCCGTACAGCAGCGCGGCATCCACGTCGCCGGCTTCGAGCCAGTCCTGCAGGTGCCCCGCGTAGCCGATCGTGAGCCGCAGGCGGATGTGCGGATAGCGTCGCGCGACCTCGCCCGCCAGCCGCGTGGCCAGCAGATCCGACGTGCTGGCCAGCAGACCGATGCTCACGATGCCCGCGACGGGACCGTCGGTCGGCTGGATCTCGGCCTTGGCGCGCGCCACTTCGTTGAGGATGCGCCGCGCGTATTCGAGCATCGTCTTGCCCGACGGCGTGAGCTGCATCCCGTTACGGCTGCGGTCGAACAGCTCGGTGCCCATGTCTTCCTCGAGCAGGCGCAACTGGCGCGACACAGCGGGCTGCACGAGATTCAGCAGGCTCGACGCGCGCGTGACGTTGCCGGTTTCCGCGACGGTGACGAACGCGCGCAGTTGCTTCAGATCCATCGCAGGGTCCTCGATACCGAAAACTGATCCATCGATCAAAAAATTCTATTTTTTGGCGAATCCATCAAAACTTATTATGGACCGCGACGATGCCAGTGACGAGACAGGATTGATGAGCGCTTCCGTTTTTTCCGCCCCCGACCAGCACCAGGCCATCCGCGACGCGGTGCGCGGCCTGTGCAACCAGTTTCCGGCCGAATACCACCGCAGGATCGACGAGGCCCGCGGGTATCCCGAGGCATTCGTCGACGCCCTCACGCGGGCCGGCTGGCTCGCCGCGCTGATTCCGCAGGAATACGGCGGCCCCGGCCTGTCGATGGCCGAGGCATCCGTCATCATGGAGGAGATCAACCGCTCCGGCGGCAACTCGGGCGCGTGCCACGGCCAGATGTACGTGATGAACACGATCGTGTTCAGCGGTACGGATGCGCAGAAGCAGCGCTATCTGCCGCGCATCGCGTCGGGCGAACTGCGTGTGCAGTCGATGGGCGTGACCGAGCCGACCACCGGCAGCGACACGACCAGGCTCCAGACCACGGCCGTGAAGAAAGACGGCCGTTGGGTCGTCAACGGCCAGAAGGTATGGATCTCGCGCGTCCAGCACAGCGACCTGCTGATCCTGCTCGCGCGCACCACGCCGCTGGACCGGGTGCAGAAGAAGAGCGAGGGCCTGTCGTGTTTCATCGTCGAGCTGGACCAGGCAATCGGCAACGGCCTCACGGTGCGGCCGATCCCCAACATGGTCAATCACGAGACCAACGAATTGTTCTTCGACGACATGGAGCTGCCGGAAGACGCGTTGCTGGGCACCGAAGGCAAGGGGCTGAAGGTGATCTTCGACGGCCTGAACGCAGAGCGCACGCTGATCGCGGCCGAGTGCATCGGCGACGGCTACTGGTTCCTGGAGAAGGCGCGCGACTACGCGGTCGAGCGCAAGGTGTTCGGCCGCCCGATCGGGCAGAACCAGGGGATCCAGTTTCCGCTGGCCGAGTCGTTCATCGAGCTGGAAGCGGCGAACCTGATGCGCTGGCGCGCGTGCGAGAAGATCGATGCGCGCCGGAACGCGGCGGTCGAGGCCAACATGGCCAAGTACCTGGCCGCGAAGGCGAGCTGGGAGGCCGCCAACGCGTGCCTGCAGACGCATGGCGGCTTCGGCTTCGCATGCGAATACGACGTGGAGCGCAAGTTCCGCGAAACACGCCTGTACCAGGTCGCACCGATCTCCACCAACATGATTCTCGGGCATGTGGCCGAGCACGTGCTGGAACTTCCCCGTTCCTACTGACCATGCAAGCACGCAAAGGCCCCCTGAGCGGAATGACCGTCGTCGCGCTCGAACATGCGATCGCCGCCCCCTTCTGCACGCGCCAGCTCGCCGACCTCGGCGCGCGCGTGATCAAGGTGGAGCGCCCGGGTGTCGGCGATTTCGCGCGCGCCTACGATCAACGGACCCGCGGCCTCGCGTCGCATTTCGTCTGGACCAACCGGTCGAAGGAAAGCCTGACGCTCAACCTGAAGCAGCCCGCCGCGCAGGACGTGCTCGGCGAACTCGTGGCCCAGGCCGACGTGCTCGTGCAGAACCTGGCGCCCGGCGCGGCCGCGCGCATGGGCCTGTCGTTCGACGCGCTGCACGCGCGATACCCGCGCCTCGTCGTCTGCGACATCTCCGGCTATGGCAGCGACGGCCCCTATCGCGACAAGAAAGCCTACGACCTGCTGATCCAGAGCGAGGCCGCGTTCCTGTCGATTACCGGTACGCCCGACGAGCCCTGCAAGGCCGGCGTGTCGATCGCGGACATCGCGGCCGGCATGTATGCGTACACGGGCATACTCAGCGCGCTGCTGCAGCGCGGCCTCACGGGCGAAGGCTCGCACGTCGAAATCTCGATGCTCGAAGCGCTCGGCGAGTGGATGGGCTTCCCGATGTACTACGCGTATGACGGCCAGCAGCAGCCGGGCCGCAGCGGCGCGGCGCACGCGACCATCTATCCGTACGGCCCGTTCACGGCCGGCGACGGCCGCGTGGTGATGCTGGGCCTGCAGAACGAGCGCGAGTGGAAGGTGTTCTGCGATGCCGTGCTGCGCGACCCGGCGCTGGCGACCGACCCGCGCTTCGACGCCAACGTGCGCCGCTCGGAACACCGCACCGAACTGAAGGCCGTGATCGAAGCGGCATTTGCCGGCCTCACCGCGCAGGAAGTCATTGCACGCCTGGACGACGCGCAGATCGCCAATGCAGCCGTCAACCAGGTGGGCGATCTGTGGGCGCACCCGCAACTGCATGCGCGCCAGCGGTTTCGCACCGTCGATTCGCCCGCCGGCGAACTGCAGGCGCTGCTGCCGCCCGCCACGCTCGACAGCTTCGACGTGCGCATGGCCCCGGTGCCGGCGCTCGGCGAACACACCACGACCATTCTCCGCGCGCTCGGGCGCACCGATGCCGATATCGAACAATTGCGTGCCGCCGGCGCGATCTGAGCCATGTCCACGGTCTCTCTCCCCGTCCAGCACGCCCGCAGTCTCCTGTTCGTGCCGGCCACCCGGCCCGAACGCTTTGCGAAGGCGCTCGATTCGGGCGCCGACTGCATCGTCGTCGACCTCGAGGATGCGGTCGGCATCGACAGCAAGGACGACGCACGCGCGCGACTCGCGCAGCACCTGCCGCGGCTGACTTCGGCACAGCGCTCGCGCACCGTCGTGCGCGTGAACGCCGTCGGTACGCCGTGGCACGACGCGGATATCGCGCTGCTGCGCGACTGGATGCCGCAACGCGTTGCCGTGATGCTGCCGAAGTCGGAAGACCCGGACGCGCTGCGCGCCGTCGCCGCGCAGCTCGGTGATGAAGCGTGCATCGTCGCGCTGATCGAGTCGCTGGCCGGGCTCGATGCAGCGGATGCGCTGGCGCGCGATCCGCAGGTCGTGCGCCTGGCATTCGGCCACCTGGATTTCCAGCTCGACCTCGGCATGCGCGCGTCGCCCGACGAGCCGGAACTGGCCTTTGCACGCAATGCGCTCGTGGCCGCGTCGCGCCGTGCCCGGCTACCCGCGCCGATCGACGGCGTGACCGTTCGCACCGACGATGCCGTGCAGCTCGCGGCCGACGCCCGGCGCGCACGCGCGTTCGGCTTCGGCGGCAAGCTGTGCATTCACCCGACGCAGGTCGCCGTCGTGAACGACGCGATGGGTTATTCGGACACCGAACAGGCGTGGGCACGCCGCGTGATCGACGAAGCCGGGAAGCACGGCGGAGCGGTGTTCAACCTGGACGGCCGCATGGTCGATCTTCCGGTGATCCGGGCGGCCGAGGCCATTGTCGCGAGCATGCGGAAGTAAGTGCAATTTTCCGAACGATGGATGACGGCCGTCATCCATCGATGCCCGCTGACCGCCGCTCCGCTTTCGTCTGAACCGCCCTGGCAGACGGCCGGCCGCGTCATCTGAAGCTGGGAAAGAAGCGCCAGAGCACCTGCGGGCTCTGGATAAAAAATCGTCGGCAAGAACACATGCTCCGAGTGATCGCCTTGATTTTCGGGTGCAGGGAGAGTGAGGTAGTACCGCACGGTTGCTGCTCACCAGTAAGCCCCTGTTTGGGCGACTCGCCAGCATTCTAGAAATCCGATCTACGCCTTCGGGAATGTGGAGGTGCCCAACCGGGCATCCTCCGCCGAGCGGCATGTTGCAACGTCACCGTATCGATCCATCGACCAGGCAAGCGACCTCACTTCGGACGCACGGCACTTTTGCGAGGCGTCACGCGTCCCGGAGCCGATCCTGGTTCAGCCAGGTTTGCCCACCAAAATTCGGTAGCGTCCAGCCCGTAAATTGCCGAGATAAGCATAGCCGCTCCGACGATTGACGCCTTGCGGGCCGCCAGACGACACGTCGGCTTGCACGGTGCGCCCGTTGACGACCATCGTGCGACGCCCCTCTCCAACAGGAACGCCAACCGCCCCGGTCGTGCCAGGCGGCACGACGACCGTCAGTTCGAAGTCGACTCCCGAAGTCCGCCACTCGACTTCGATCCCGCCGTAAGGCGTCGGCACCCTCCCCCGCGCCCAGCGCACATCGCCCGGCTGGGGTTCGACGAGCCACGATCGATAGCCGGCCGAGAGTGGCCGCACACCGAGTACGTATTTCGACAATGCCGACGTCGGCCCTGACGACCAGCCGTGCGCGAGGCTTGCGTAGGTGTTGCCGGCGTCGGCAGGCGGAACGGGCGTGCCGTCAGGCGCGATCGCTTCCCAGGTCGCACCGCTGTAGTAAGGACTGCCGGCTCGCATATGCCCCCATACGGTGCGAATGATCGACAGTGCGCCTCCCGCATCGCCGGCTTCAAACCGCGCGGCAACGTCGAAACTGGAAACGAACGGGCTGATGATCTGGCTGAGAAGCGGCGGCGTCCGGTAATCAGGCGAAAATGCGAGCGGACCGTTGACGGTGGAAAGCGCAGTGCGCATCTTGCCGAGAATCGTCGCCCACCTGTCCCGCGGCGCAATACCGTAAAGCACCGCCAATGCATTTGCATCCTGGGCGACCGGACCGCGAATCTGGTCGCTGATGACGTACAGACCGCTACCGGAATCGTAGAGCGTCGTGTTGACCGCCCCACGCACGCGGGCTGCCTGCGCATCGTAGTCGCGCTGGGCGCCAAGGTCGGCCACGGCCGCGGCGAGCTTCGCCCCGCCACGCAGCGCACCGTAATACAGGGTGTTGAACTCCGTCACCGTCCCGGTCAACTTCGACGCATCGTGCGGGTGCCAGTCCGCTGAATTCGACGCATCCGTCACGATCAGGCCATTCGCATTGGTCAGACCGCGCAAATAGTCGAACGAACGGCGCACTGCTGCCCAATTCGAACGCACGAAGTCGAGATCGCCCGTGTACAGGTAATAGTCGTACAAGGTCGTCAGGAAATAGATCGAATAGGACAGCGAGTAATAGTACGCATCGGGCATTGCATCCGCGCGCGCCACGCCGGCTGCCAGTTGCGGCGGAAGATCGCCGGGGAACATGCCGTTCGATCGCTGATAGGCGGCAGCCAGCCCCAGGGAGCCGGCAACGGCGTCGGTCGCACCGGTCGAGTAGTAAATCGTGGGCGCGCTCACGGCCAGGTCGCCACTCCACACGTACCGGTCACGCTTCGCACCGTCGAGAATCGCGGCAAAGCGGTTCGTTCCCGCGGCGAAGGCGTCGAGGACAGCCGGATCCGTCAGCTTCGCATCGAGCAACGTACCGCCTGCGCCGGTAATCTTCAGGTTGCGGAACAGCCCTGCGCTGCCGTCGTATCCCGCGAAGCCGAATGAGCCCGGTGAAGGTATGGGTGCGTCGAGCACGAGCCGGTCGTCCACATAAACCTGCACGGCGCTTCCTGCCACGGTCTTCACGTGATGCCACGTGCCACGCTTGAGTTCGAACGGCAACGCGACCTGGGCCAGCGTGCCCGCCACGAAAGGATGCGTGAGCCGAAGCGTATTCGGGGTCCCGATAGCATCGTCGCTCGCGGCAAGTACCAGCCTGAATCCGCCGCTCGGACTCGCGCCGACCATCCAGCCAGCCTCGTTCTCCAGCACCTGGACGTCGAACTCCGCGGTGTAGCCGGTCCATTTCGTCCCGGCCTGGTAGATCGAGAATGTGCTGTCCCTGACGACCAGACCTTGGGGCGTCACGGTCCAGGTAGGCGGCAAGCTGCGTGCCGGAACCGTACCCAGCTCGACCGTGCGCGCCCCCAGATCCCAAATCTCGTTCAACGCCGGATCGCTGGACGTGAAATAGCCGGCGCGCTTTTGGGGTGCGGGGACGAGCGGACGGATACCCACGCGAGACAGCGTCACGCTGCCCGGCTGGGTCAGCCGGATGACCTGAAAGCGCTCTCCGCCCTGAACCAGGCGACTCACGATCAGCCCTGGGCCGCTCGGTCGATACGTGTTCACGCGCGACAGGCTCACCGCCCCGCCATTGCCGACGAAAGATACGTTGAACTCGGCGCCGTCCGGATAGGAGCCGTCTCCATTCGCGCCGAGGTACTGTTGGGCTTCCGCATAGACCGCCTGCAGCGCGGGACGCCCGGACACCGAGTTCACCAGGAACACCGGCAGACCACCGACCACTCGCCCGTAGTCCAGCGTGATGGTCGGAGACGGACCGCCCGGCGCCATCGTCAATGTCGTCGAGCCGCCCGTGGTCAACGCGTCGGCGTTGGCCACGTTACCCGCCGTGCTGATGACGCGAACCGGACGAATCAACTCGCCATCGGTGGTTTGCGCCATCACGCACGCGGGTCCGAATACCCAGACCGACACGGCAACGACCCATCCGCGCATGCCTTGAAACAGCGCCTGTCTGTTCATATTTGATTGATAGTTCGAAGATGCTGCGTTGAATGCGCGGGACCGGGTCGCGACGTGCGCGGCGTGGCCGCGAATGCGCAACACGGGATGCGTGAGCCGTGTCCCGCGGGACACCCCGCCCGACATCAGGCGGGGTCGCGGAGCTTGGGATCAGAAGTTGAATTGATCGATGTTGGACGCATCGAACGTCGTGGGCGGCCCGAGGATCACTTCTCCGCTCTTGCCGATCGTGCGCTTGCCAAGCTTGCCGGCCTCGAAACTCTCGCCTTCCTTGCCGGAGATCGCACCCGATGCGAGATTGGCGGCAGCATAGGCGGCGAGGTAGCCCAATTGGCCCGGATCCCAGAGCTGGAACGCCTTGACCGTGCCGTTCTTCACGAAGGCTCGCATCTGGTTCGGCGTGCCGAGCCCCGTCACCGCCACCTTGCCCTTGCTCGACGACGTCGAGATATAGCGTGCGGCGGCGGCGATACCGACCGAGGTCGGCGACACGATCGCCTTCAGGTTCGGGTAGGCCTGCAGCAAGCCCTGGGTTTCGACAAACGACTTCTGGTCGTCGTCATTGCCATATGCGATCTTGACGAGCTTCATCTTCGCGTATTCCGGCTTCTTCAATTCCTCCTGCATCCATTTGATCCAGGTGTTCTGGTTGGTGGCATTCGGCGTTGCCGACAGAATCGCGAACTCGCCCTCCCCGCCCATCAGCTTCGCGACGAGCTGGATCTGCCCGCGGCCGATACTCTCGGCGTTGGCCTGGTTGACGAAAACATTGCGGCCATCCGCCGCCGTGTCGGAATCGAACGTGACGACCTTGATGCCCTGCGACATCGCGCGCTTCAGATACGGCACGACCGCATTGGGATCGTTTGCCGCGATCACGATCGCATTCTGTCGCTGCGTAATCAGCGTATTGACATACTGAACCTGCGACGACGCGCCCGCGTCCGAAGGGCCGACCACCTTTCCGTCACCCTTGAACTCCTTGATGGCCGCCATCCCGCCTTCGTCGGCAATGACCTCGTACGGGTTGTTGATCTGCTTCGGCACGAACGCGATCTTCAGGCCGTCCTTCACGCCGGTTGCACCGGCGACACCCCCGACTCCGAACAACAGGCCGCAAACCGCGACGGTCGTCGCAATGCGCAGTGTCTTGATCATGCTACGTCTCCTATGAATCGCCGGGCCGCCCGCCCGGCGTTGTTGATATGCGTTGGGTTCACACTCGGCACACGGTGCCGTTCAATGTGCGATCGCGCGTCGCGCTCTGCGTGCCCGCCAGCCTGCGACGAGATTCGGAATCAGAACGGAAGACAGCAGCAACACGCCGGTGACGATCGTCAAGGTCTCGCTCGAGACGTCGACGAGCGTGAGCGCGTTCTTCAGGACACCGATAATCAGCAGCGACAGCAACACGCCGTACAACGAGCCGCGTCCGCCGAAGATACTCACGCCGCCGAACAACACGGCAGCGATGACAGCCAATTCGAACCCCTCGCCGTTGTCGCCGCGCGCGCTCGTAAAGCGGAGCGTGTAGACGATGCCCGCGATCGCGCTCATCACCCCCGACAACACGAACAGCTTCAGCTTCGTCTTCTTGACATCGATGCCCGAAAAAGCGGCCGCCTGGTTGTTGGATCCAATCGCATACAGGCTGCGACCCAATGCCGTCGCCTGCAGCAAAACGGTAAACAGCACGGCAGCGACGATGACGATGACGAATGGGTCGGGAATGAATGTCGCGCCTATCGTGCTCATCCCGAACGACGTGTAAGCCGCCGGGAAATCCGCAATCGCCTGGTCGCCGAGCAGCACGTATGCAAGGCCGCGAAACAGCGCGAGCGTACCGATGGTCACCGCCAGCGATGGCAGCCCGAAGCGGACGATCACCCAGCCATTGAAGAACCCGGCAAGCGCACCGCCAGCGAGCACCAGAATGATGACGACCGGCATCGGCAGGCCGAGATGCCAGAGCCCACCCATCAGCGCGCTCGATGCACCGAGGATCGACGCGACCGACAGGTCGATCTCGCCCGTCACGACAATCAGCGTCATCGTCAGCGCCATCAGCGAGATTTCGGTGATGTCGAGCAGGATGTTGGTCAAGTTGGCCACGTCGAGAAAGACCGGCGACAGCACGCGTGCCATCACCAGCGACGCTGCGAGTATGACGGCCAGCAGGACTTCCCAGCTCAGGGCAGTGGCGGATCGGCGGGCCGAAACCGCCGTGGATCGATTAACCATGGTCGCGTTTCCTCATCATGCGTTTTGCAATGGAGCGGGCGAGCAGCGTATCGGCGGCGACGGCCACCACGATCAGTGCGCCCTGGATCGCCTGCTCCCAGAACGGCGAGACGTGAAGCACCGCGAGCGCGATGCTGATGACACCGAGCACGACCGCGCCAAGCGTCGCGCCCAGGATCGTGCCGACGCCGCCATTGATGGCCACGCTGCCGACCACAGCTGCCGCGACCACCTGGAGTTCGATGCCCTTGCCCGTACTGGCATCGACCGTGCCGAAGCGTGCGAGCCAAAGTGCGCCGGCGAAGCCCGCGATCGCGCCGGAGATCATGAAGCCGGTCATGACTCGCCGATCGACCCGTATGCCGGCCAGCCGCGCCGCCTCCGGATTGGAACCGATCGCGTAATGCTCGCGCCCGCCGCGAAACTGCTTCAGATAGATCGACAATCCGGCAAGGACGGCGGCGGCAACCAGCGCCAGGACCGGAATGCCCAGGACCGAGCCGGTTGCAAGCCGCGAGAACGCATCGGGCAGGCTCGTGGCGTTGATCTGACCGCCGTGGACCCACGCATAGTCTGCACCACGAAAGATGTAGAGCGTCGACAGCGTCGCGACCAATGACGGGACGCGGCCGATGGCGACCAGACCGGCATTGATCGCACCTGCCGCCAGTCCGATGGCGAGCCCCGCCGCCAGCGCGACCGGTACCGGCATGGCCGGATACGCGACATAAAGGGCACCGACGCCATACGCGCTGATGCCGACCACCGAGCCGATCGACAGGTCGATGTGCCGCATCAGCATCACGACCGTCATGCCTGCGGTCAGCAGACCGACGATCGACACGTTCAGCAGCACGTCCCGCAGGTTCTGCATGCTGAGAAACTGCGGCCGGGCAAGTGCCGTGCATGCGACCAGCGCCACCAGGACGACGAACAATGTCGCCTCGCGGCGCCTCATGACCGCAGACAATCCGCCAGCCAGTGTCCCACGCCTCGGGAGGCGCCCTGTTCGATTCATCGTATTCGTTCCGCTTGTCATGCCGCCCGTCCCAGTTCGATATCGTCTTGCCCGAGCGCGGCCCGCATGATTCGCTCTTCGGTCGCGAACGCACGCGGAATCTCCGCGCTGATGCGACCTTCGTGCATCACGAGCACGCGGTCGGCCATGCCGAGCACTTCCGGCAGTTCGCTCGAAATCATCAGTACCGCCATGCCGTCCCTGACCAGCTCCGACAGCGCCCCATACACTTCCGCCTTCGCGCCGACATCGATGCCTCGCGTCGGCTCGTCGATGATCAGCACCTTCGGCCCCGTCGCCAGCCACTTGCCGAGCACCACCTTCTGCTGATTGCCGCCAGACAATGTGCCGACCGGCAACGTCAGGTCGCTCGCCTTCAGGCGCAAGCGCGCTCCCCACTCATGCGCGAGCACCACTTCACGCGCAGCGGAGATCAAACCGTACCGTGTCAGGCGGCCGAGCACCGTCATCGATGCGTTGCGCGCGATGCTGAGTTCCAGTGCGAGTCCTTGCTGACGCCGGTCTTCCGGAACCATCGCGAGCCCGGCCTTGATCGCCCGCCCGGGTTGACCGGGCGCGAGCACCTTGCCCGCCACGCGGATCTCGCCCGAATCGAGCGGGTCGATGCCGAAGATCGCGCGCGCCACCTCGCTGCGGCCGGCACCCACCAGGCCGGCCAGCGCGACGATTTCACCGGCGCGCACATCGAACGACACGTCCTTGAACACGCCGGTGCGCGTGAGTCCCCGCACCGCCAGCTTCACGTCGCCCGGCTCGACCTGCGCTTTCGGATAGAACGTCTCCAGATCGCGCCCCACCATCTTCGCGACGATGTCGGCCGTGGTCATGTCCGACGTGCGCGCGTCGAAAACCTTCGCGCCGTCCCGCATGATCGTCAGGTGCTGCGTCAACGCGAACACTTCCTCCAGACGGTGCGTGATGAACAGGATCGCCGCGCCCCGCTCGCGCAGCGTCCGCACGATCGCGAACAGTCGCTCGACTTCGGGAAGCGACAGCGCCGCGGTGGGCTCGTCCATGATCAGCACGTTTGCGTCGACCGACAGCGCCTTCGCGATCTCGATGACCTGCTGGTCCGCAATCGACAGGCCGCGCACCAGCTGCTGCGGTTTCAGGTTCACGCCCAGCGATACGAGCAACTCGGCCACTTCCCGGTGCATCGTGTCGTAATCGATGCGCCCGAACCGGTCGACGGGCTGCCGTCCCATGTAGATGTTTTCCGCGATCGACAGATCGAAGAAAAGCGTCGGCTCCTGATAAATCACCGCGATGCCGGCATCGCGCGCATCGGCCGGCGACGAAAATCGCCGCTCGGCTCCGTCGATGGTCAGCGTGCCCGTGTCGGGCGCATGGACGCCCGCGAGAATCTTCACGAGGGTCGATTTGCCTGCGCCGTTTTCGCCGAGCAGCGCGTGCACTTCGCCCGGCATCATCGCGAGGTTGCCGTCGATCAGCGCGCGCACCGCGCCGAACGACTTGCTGGCGCCGCTGAGCGCCAGCCGCGGCACGGCCGTGCCGCTTGAGGATGTCTGCACTGTTGTCTCCGTCGATATTGTCGTTGTGCGGCCGTCACGTGTTGCGGCGGCCGCCGTCACCGCTAGATTCGATAGATGCGCTCGGCGTTGGCGACGAACAATTGCCGGCGCTCGTCATCGCTCGCGCCTGCGACGATGCGCGCGTAGGCTTGCCACAACGCGTCGTACGAGCCGAACAGCCTGTCGACCGGAAAGTTCGACGCGAACATCGCACGCTCGATGCCGAAGGTATCCAGCGTCTCGAGCACATACGGACGCAGGCTTTCCACGGTCCAGTGATGATCGAACATCGCCAGCCCGCTGACCTTGACAGCCACGTTCGGGCACGCGGCCAGCGTTTTCAGACCCTCGCGCCATGCGCGATAGCCGGCGGGGCTGTCACGGTCGACGAACATTCCGGCGTGATTCAGCACGATCTGGATGTCCGGGTACATCCGCGCCAGCTGCGCCGCCTCGTCCATCTGCGATGGGTAGAGCTGCAAGTCGAACGACAGGCCGTATCGCGCAAGCAGTCCGAAGTTTTTCCGCCAGACCGGATCACGCAGGTAATGCCGTTGAACATAGCCGTACAGCGGGTTGTCATGCACGTTGAGGATCTGGCGAATACCGCGTATGTTTGCGAACGCAGCATGTCCGGCCAGCGTTGCCTCTACGTCGGATGCGCTCAGATCCGCCGCAGCGACGATGCCGTTCGGCCATCCGGCAGCACGGCCGTCGCCTGCATCGGCGAGCGCCTGCAGCCAGCGCGTCTCCTCGACCGGGTCGGCCGGATCGTGATTGGCCTCGACGTGCACGATCTTCACGATCTCGATCTCGCCCGCCTCGCTCAACAGATCATCGGGCAGGTAATCGTGCTTCAACAGCAGCGCATCGCCGACGAACGACGTTTCCGGATTCTCGAGCCACGGGTAGTGGTGCGTACCGGGCGACCAGAAATGCACATGGGGATCGATAACTTGCATGCTGCTTCTCCGTGTGCGGGTCAGGGAAGATAGAACATCGGGACCAGCGGTTTCTGTGCCGGTGCGCCGTCCGAACCGGTGGCCATGATGTCGGACATGAAGCCCCACCATTTGCGCATCACGTCGTCGGTCACGAGCTGGTCCATCCGGTGATCGCGCTCGCGCTTCAGCACGGCAAACAGATGGTTCGTCGCATCGTCGAGAAAAATCCAGTAGTCGCGAATGCCGGCCTCGTGAAGCGTGTCGACCAGCTCGGGCCAGATCTCCCGGTGGCGTCGCCTGTACTCCTCGCTCTGCCCGGGGTTCAGCACCATCCGGAAGGCGATCGTCTCCATGTTTGAATCTCCGTCGTGTCATGCCGTTTTTCGTGCGCCAGCGGCGTATGGCAGCGACTATAATTCCGCCACCGATAACAAACCAATCCGTATTCGTGATTGGGCGATCCACAAACCGAATCGCATTCCTCACATGAGTCCGCACGACGCCACCGTCTCTCTCATCAACCGCCTGAAGTTCAAGCACCTCGCGCTCCTCGTGGCGCTCGACGACACGCGCAACCTCCATCAGGCTGCGGACGAGATCAACGTCGCGCAACCGAGCGCGAGCCGCATGCTGGGCGATATCGAGGACGCATTCGGTTTCCGGCTGTTCGAGCGCAACGCCCGCGGCATGTCTCCTACCGCGCTGGGAGAGGTCGTGCTCACCTACGCTCGCCGCGCACTGTCCGACCTGACCCGCTTCGCCGAGGATCTGGACGCAAAGCGCCGCGGCGGGCACGGCCAGCTCACGGTCGGCGCGATCATGGGCGCCGCACCCGACGTACTGGCACTCGCCGTCGCCACGCTGAAAACCGAGCGCCCGCTCCTCAACATGCGGATCCTGGGCGAAACCAGCGATCAGATCGTTCAGCTCCTCTACCGACGCGATGTCGACCTTGCACTTGGCCGACTGACCGCATCGCTCCAGCACAACGACTTCAGCTTCGAGCCGCTCGCACGCGAGACGCTCGTGCTCGTCGTGCGCCCCCGACACCCGCTCGCCGACGTGTCCCGCGTGTCGCTCGACGAGCTCGTCGCATGGCCCTGGATCGCGCAGCCGGTCACGAGCCCCGCGCGCGCCATCCTGGAAGAGGAGCTTGCCCGCGCGAATCTGTCGACGCCGGCCAACATCACGGAATGCGGCTCGATCTTCGCCACCCTGCAGCTCGTCGGCACGTACGATGCCGTCGCAATGCTTCCCGAATCGGTCGTCCGCGACCACGTGCGCGCAAAGCTGCTCGTCGCACTGCCGATCGAGATCGGCAAGAGCCTGCCCGGCTACGGGATCCTCACACGCAAGGAGGAACCGCTGTCCGAGCCGGCGGTTCACTTCATTGCCCTGCTTCGCCGCTTCTCGCAGCCGATCGCGAACTGATCACGCGGGCCCCGAAGGCGGCCCTTCGCTCACTGCAGGTTCACGAACATCCCGCCATCGACCAGTAGCGCGGCACCCGTCACATAGCGTGCACGGTCGGACGCGAGGAACACCACGCAATCGGCAACGTCCTCGGGCTGCCCCAGCCTGCCGAGCGGGATGCGTTTCTCGAAATAGCGCCGCTTGTCTTCGTCCTCGAGATCCGCTGCGTTCAGATCGGTCGCGATCGTCCCCGGCATCACGGAATTGCAGCGAATACCGTACGGGCCGAGCGCGATCGCGCACGACTGCATCAACGAGTGCACGCCCGCCTTCGTCGGCGTGTAATGCGTCTGCATGCCGCCGCCCACGAGTGCGCTGATCGAACTGGTTGCGACGATCGCGCCGCCGGTTCCCTGCTCCTTCATCTGACGTGCGACCGCCTGCGTCACATAGAACGCACCGTTCAGGTTGACGCCGATCGTGCGCTCCAGGACCGACGGAGGCATGTCGAGAAACGCGTGAAACGGACAGATGCCGGCGTTGCTGGCCAGCACGTCGACCTTGCCGAACGCGTCGACCGCGTGGCGAACCAGGTCGATGCCGGTTTGCGGCAGCGCGACGTTGCCCTCGATCGCGATCGCGCGACGACCTGCGCGCTCGACTTCGGCGACGACTTCGGCAATGGCGGAGCGCCGCCCATACGACGCGTCGTTGTCGCCCCAGTAATTGACGACCACGTCCGCGCCTTCACGCGCGCTGGCGACGGCGATAGCCCGGCCGATGCCCCGCGAGCCCCCAGTGACGATGACGACCTTGTCTTCGAGCAGCACCTTGTTTCTCCTCGTTGCGTTCAATGCGTGTATGGACGAACCAGCGCGCACTCCGGATTGAGCCGCACGCCGAATCCCGGCCGGTCCGGCACCTTCATCCGCCCGTTGACCGGAACCGGTTCGTCGAGCAACAGCGGCGTGAACATCGGTACGACTTCGTCCGCGTTCGGTGCCATCATCAGGAACTCCGCGAACGGCGAATTGTGGCGCGTCACGACGAAATGGTAGCTGTACACCGATGAGCCGTGCGGTACCACCATCACGTTGTGCGCGTCCGCCAGCGCCGAAATCTTGATGAGCTCGGTAATCCCGCCGCACCAGCCGACGTCCGGCTGGATCAGGTCGCAACATCCCATTTCGAGCAGCATGCGGAAGCCCCACCGGGTCGCCTCATGCTCGCCCGTCGACACCATCATGCCGCGCGGAACGTTGCGCCGCAGTTCCGCATAGCCCCAGTAGTCGTCGGGCGGCAGGCATTCTTCGATCCACTTCAGACCGTATTCATGGGCGGCGTTGGCGAGGCGCGTCGCATAGCGCACGTCGAGGCTCATCCAGCAGTCGAACATCAGCCAGAAGTCGTCGCCGACGCGGTTGCGCATGTCGGCGAGTTTCTCCAGGTTCTTCCTGAGTCCTTCCTCGTTCTCGGCCGGACCGTGCTGCAACGGCATCTTGCCGCCGATGAAGCCCATCTGCTTCGCGAGATCCGGGCGAGCGCCGGTGGCGTAGAACATCAGCTCGTCGCGTACCGGGCCGCCGAGCAGCTGATAGACGGGTTCGCCACGCACCTTGCCGAGCAGATCCCACAACGCGAGATCGACGCCGGAGATCGTGTTGAGCACGACGCCCTTGCGCCCATAGTAGAGCGTCGCGTAATACATCTGGTCCCACATCGTCTCGATGTCGGTCACACACCGGCCCTCGAGGAAACGCGCGAGATGCCTTTCGACGATGAACGCGCCGATTTCGCCGCCCGTCGTGACCGCGAAGCCCACACTGCCGTCGCTCGCTTCGATCTCGACCACGAGCGTACCGAGGACGTTGATGCCGAACGACCGCCGGCTCTGACGGTATTCCGGGTAACGCGACATCGGCGTGGCGATGTGGTCGTCGATCCAGTGTCCGTCGTCCTGATCGTGATAATCCGCGCCGCCGCCGCGAACGGTGAACGCACGCACATGCTTGATGGTGGGCATGGCCATGAAGAATAAGCTCCGAATGTTTTGGCTGGGTTACCGCATGCGCTGGACAGGCGGTTTGAATGGATCGGCGGCAATGCCGACGGATCGACGCGGCACGATGACCGCAATCAGCAACGCCGCCAGCAAGCTGGCAAGCGCGAGAACCTGCAGCCCGGCCGCCCCTGCACCGAACCAACGATCGGCCGATGCGCGCAGCGTCGGTGCGATGAATCCGCCCAGGCTGCCGAGTGAATTGATGAGCGCGATCCCGCCCGCGGCGGCCGCCCCGGTCAGGTCTCGCGCGGGAAACGTCCAGAACAGCGGCTGGGCGGCAATGAAGCCGCTCGCGGCCGCGCACAGCCCGGCGAGCGCGACGAGTGGCGCAGGCGCAATGCCCGACAGCGCAATGCCGGCGGCGGCACACACGAGCATGACGATCGCCCAGCGCCGATGTCCGCTCGAGCGCTCCGCCAGGCGCGGTACCCACCATGCGGCGCCCAGCGCGCATAACCACGGCACTGCGGTGACCAGCCCGACTTCGAAGCCGACACGTCGGCCGAGCAATGCACCGACTTGTTGCGGCAGAAAGAAGATGACGCCATACACGCTCATCTGGATCAACGCATAGATGGCCGCATAAGCCAGCACACGCGCGTTCGTCATGGCAGCCATCACGCTGCGTGGGCCATGTTGCGTCGCGATCTTCGCATCCTGCTCGATCGCGTCGACCAGCACGCGGCGAGCCGGCACACCGAGCCATTGCGCGTCGGCCGGCGCATCGTCGAGATAGCGAAGCGCCCATACCCCGACCAGCGACGCCAGCCCGCCCTCCACGATGAACATCCAGCGCCAGCCGGCCAGGCCGAATGCGCCATGGAGATCCAGCAACAACCCCGACAAGGGCGCGCCGAAGATGAACGCCAACGGCGCGCCGAAATAGAACACGCCGATCGCGCGGGCACGTGCCGATTGCGGAAACCAGTTCGTCAGGTAATAAATGATCCCCGGGAAGAACCCTGCTTCGGCAACGCCCAGCAGAAAACGCAATACGTAAAAGGTGGTTGCGCTGTTCGTGAACGCCATTCCCGCCGACACGAGCCCCCATGTGACCATGATCCGGCACATCCAGATTCGCGCCCCGACCCGATGCATGATCAGGTTGCTCGGTACCTCGAGCAGCGCGTAGCCGACGAAGAACACGCCTGCGCCAAAAGCGAATGCCGCATCGGACAGGCCGGCATCGCGTTGCAGTGCGTGCTGGGCAAAGCCGACATTCGTCCGGTCGAGAAATGCGAGGACATACATCAGCAACAGGAACGGCAGCAACCTCCGCATGACCCTGCCGACCGTCTGCTCGACAGTGGGTTGCGTCGCGTGCATCGTGGTGTCTCCTTGTCCGGGCGGTCGCTCCGCCCTGTATCGTGCGACCCGCTTGGCGCGGGTCGACTACCGTCGATCAATAGGTGGCGCGACCGCCCGACAGGTCGAATACGGCCCCGGTGCTGAATGCGCAATCCTCGGACGCGAGCCACAGGATCAGCGAAGCAGCCTCTTCCGGCATCAGGAAGCGGTTCATCGGTATCTTCGACAGCATGTAGTCGATATGCTGCTGCGACATCGAGTCGAAGATCTCGGTCTTCGCTGCCGCGGGCGTGACTGCATTCACGAGGATGCCGCGGGTCGCCAGCTCCTTGCCGAGCGATTTCGTGAGGCCGATCAGGCCGGCCTTCGAGGCGCTGTAGTGCGATGCGTTCGGATTGCCTTCCTTGCCGGCCACCGATGCGATGTTGACGATGCGGCCGTAGCCCTTCTCGAGCATTCGCGGCACCACGGCGCGGCAGGTCAGATACGAGCCGATCAGGTTCACGTCGATCACGCGGCGCCAGACCTCGGGCGGCAGTTCCCACGTCAGACCGTTGCCCCCCGTGATACCGGCGCTGTTGATCAGCACGTCGATCGCACCGTGCCGCTCGAACGTGGCCGTGGCCGCGGCGTCGACGGACGCTTCGTCGGTCAGTTCGACGATCACGGTCGACACGGTGCCGAGTTCCGACAGTTCGCGCTGGCTGCGTGCGAGCCGATCCCCGTCGACGTCCCACAACGACACCGCCGCACCGGAGCGCAGCGCGCGCTGCGCGACCGCATAGCCGATGCCGCGCGCGCCGCCCGTGATCACGACCACACGGCCGCTCAATTCGATCTGGTTCATCGCGCCTCCGGGATACGTGCGGCAACCGTGCGTTGCTGCTGCTCGCCAAGTCCGTCGATACCGAGCCGCATGGTCTGGCCCGCGCGAAGAAAGACCGGCTCCGGCTTCTGGCCCAACCCGACGCCGGGCGGCGTACCGGTGGAAATCACATCCCCCGGCTGCAGGCTCATGAACTGGCTGATATAGGAAACGAGCGTGGCGACGTCGAAGATCATCGTCCGCGTGCTGCCATCCTGGTAGCACTTGCCATCGACCTCGAGCCACAGGCGCAGCGACTGGGGATCGGGGATCTCGTCGCGCGTGACGAGCCACGGGCCGAGCGGGCCGAACGTGTCGCATCCCTTGCCCTTGTCCCACTGCCCGCCGCGCTCCAGCTGGTACGCGCGCTCGGATACGTCATTGACGACGCAGTAGCCGGCGACGTATTCCAGTGCGCGTTCGCGCGACACATAGCGAGCCTCGCGACCGATGACGACACCCAGTTCGACTTCCCAGTCGACCTTCTCCGCGCCAGGGGGGATCTCGACGTCGTCGTGCGCGCCGACGATCGCGCTCGTCGCCTTCATGAACAGTACCGGCTCCGTCGGGACGGCCATGTTCGACTCCGCGGCGTGATCCGAATAGTTCAGGCCGACGCAAATCATCTTGCCGACCCGGCCGACACACGGGCCGATCCGGACGTTGGCCGGTGCGAGCGGAAGCGACGCCGCATCGAGCGCCGCGAGGCGGCGCAAGTTCTCGTCGGAAAGTGCGTCCAACGCGATGTCTTCCACGTGACCCGACAGATCGCGAATTCGACCGTCCCCGTCAATGACGCCGGGTCGCTCATCGCCCGGCACACCAAAGCGCACCAACTTCATGCAACGTCTCCTCATGTGAATTGAATGTCCTCTGCAGGGCCCATGTTGAAGCCCCGGCAATAGCGGAACAATCCGAAATTCGCATGAAGCGATAGCCAAACCGAATCGATCGGTCAGCGCGGCCTTTCGGCGTCATGTAGCCGCTCGGCCGAGATGCCGTGCTTGGCAAAGGCAGCCAAGTTGAACGTCCGTCCTGGACGGAGTGACGCAGGGTTTCTGCAGGCGCCGAGTTGTCCGGACTCAACGCGTCAATCGCCCCGCCTCTTGATACCGCCGGTCAACAACGAGATCGCGGTACCCAGTAGATCGTCGATGTGATCGACATCCAGTCGAAGGCTGTCGGGGCGCCACATCAGGCTGATCACGCCATTCATCATTGCCCACAGCGCCGTCGACGCATGCTCCGGCTCGATGTCTGCATGCACCCACCCTTCGTCGATACCTCGGCTGATCAATGCGGCCAATTTGGCGTTTTGCTGCCTGATCAGGGCAGCAATGCGCGCGAGCGCTTCCGGCTCATTCGGTGGTTCGACAAGGATACGGAACTGGTGCGGGCGCTCCTTGGCGAACCGCGCGTACGCAGCTGCCACACAACGTAGTTTCGTCTCCACATCGCCATCGGATGCATAGGCCGCGTCCATGTACTCGCGGTTTTCCTCCAGCGCGCGCTCCGCCACGGCAATGAGCAACGCGGAACGGCCACCTACACGGTTATAGAGCGTCTGCACTGCAACATCCGCCCGGGTCGCAACCGCTTCAGGCGTAACCGCGTCCAGTCCGCCCTCCGTCAGCAAAGTCTCGGCGGCTTGCACGATCGCCAGGCGGGTCGCGGCTGCCCGGCGCTGAGTTCTGGATTCCATACGGGGTTTTCCCTCATTAATTGGAACGTATTGCAATCTTAGAATGCATTCCAACATTGGATTTCGATCTAGCATTTTACATCTTGGAGGGACACATGGCCGGGCGGACAAGTATCGAGTTCGTGGCTGGCGGCCGCGGAGAACATTGCCGTGGCTGGCTGTACGAACCTCGCGGGACAGGCCCGTTTCCTGTCATCGTGATGGCGCACGGGCTGGGCGGAATCAAGGAAATGCGGCTCGACGCCTATGCGCAGCGCTTTTGCGCGGACGGCTACGCGTGCGTCGTGTTCGACTATCGACATTTCGGCGCGAGCGACGGCTCCCCTCGCCAACTGCTAGATATCGATCGTCAACTGGAGGACTGGTCGGGTGCGATCGCTTTTGCACGCGGACACAGCAATCTCCGTCCGGATCAGGTGGTCCTGTGGGGAACATCCTTCGGCGGCGGTCATGTGATTCTTTCCGCAGCACGCGACCGGACGATTGCTGGTGCCATCGCGCAATGCCCGTTCACGGACGGGGTCGCGTCGTTGTTCGCGTTGAACTGGCGTAGCGCGCTCAAGGTCACCGCGCTCGCTCTGTGCGATGCAGTGCTATCCCTCGTCGGCGGGGCGCCGGTGATGGTGCCGACGGCGGGTCGGCCCGGTTCTGCCGCGTTGATGACCGCACCGGATGCCCTGGATGGTTATCTCGCGCTGGTACCTGACGGTACTGCATTTCGCAATCAGGTCGCAGCACGCTTCGGCCTGAACATCGTTCGGCACCGACCCGGTCGCAAAGCAGGCGACATTTCCTGTCCGATTCTGTTTTGCGTTTGCGAAGCCGACTCCGTCGCTCCGGCGGGGCCGACGAAACGGTACGCCCGGCGCGCGCCCCAAGGGGAAGTGCGCATGTATCGGGCCGGCCACTTCGACATCTATGTAGGCAAGGACTTCGAACAGGTGGTCGCCGACCAGCTGGCATTTCTCCACCGTCACGTTCCTACGAAGCAAGGAGGCACGCATGTCGACTTATAAGTTGGCGAACAAGGTGGTGGCCATTACCGGTTCCACCGGAGGCCTGGGATCGGCCCTGGCCGAAGCGCTGCATGCACGGGGCGCGCGTCTCGCACTTTTCGATCTGGAGGCAGACAGGCTCACGGCGCAAACTCGCGGCTTCGGCCACCCTTCCGACGTTCTTGGCTGGACTGCCGACGTCCGCGATTTCGAAAGCCTCGAAGCCGCCATGGCCAATGCGGCGCATCACTTCGGCCGGATCGATGTGGTCATCGCAAACGCGGGCATCGACACCATGGCCCCGATGGCCACCATCGACCCGGCCGCGTTTGATCGTGTCATCGACATCAACCTCAACGGCGTGTGGCGTACGTTCCGTGCCGGCTTGCCATTCGTCCAGCAACAGCGCGGCTACATGCTGGCGATTTCGTCAATGGCCGCGTTTGTGCATTCGCCGCTACAGGCGTCCTATACGGCCAGCAAAGCGGGCGTCTGGGCGATGTGCGACAGCATCCGTCTGGAGCTTCGTCATCTGGGTATCGGGGTCGGCAGCGCGCATCCGACGTTCTTCCCGACGCCGCTGATGGACGATGTCGTTGCCGATCCTGCCGGCCGGGCATTGTGGGGAGGCAACGATCGAGGCTTCTGGAAGATGATCCCGCGCGAGCAGGTCGTGCAGAACATCGTGGCAGGCATCGAGCGCCGCGCGGACATGATCGTCGTCCCGAAGATCAACACGATCGTGGCCAAGGCACCCGGCTTCTTCAGGCGCTTCGTCGAACGCACTGGCTTTCGCGGCGAGGACATCGAACGCGCCATCAGTCTCGCGTCGGCAACTGGCTGGAACGATTCGACCGCGCACGCCCCGGCGAAATGAATGGCAATCCGGTGGCCGCGGTAACCGATCGGCTCCGCAAGATAAGCGGAGCCGATGGCCCGGCATCCATCGCCCCTTGTTTGCGCAGCAATGGAAATCCAATGGCAGAGGAGCAGTACAAAGTGGCTTACGATCTTCAGGAAAAAGTCGTGCTTATCACGGGTGCTGCAGGCGGCATCGGCGCTGCGACCGCGCGTGCGTTGCATGCATGTGGTGCACGCCTCGTTCTAACCGATGTGACGCAGGCTTCAGTGGACCGCCTCGCCGCGGAGTTTGACTCCGAGCGCACGCTCGCCCTGGCGCTCGATGTTACCGATGCTGCCGCCACCAAGGCGGTCGTGCAACACGCCGTCGACCGATTCGGTCGCCTCGACATTGCGTTCGCCAATGCGGGCATTTCATGGCACGATGTGCCCGCCACCGTGTACAGCTGCGATGAACAGGAGTTCGAACGAATCGTCGAGGTCGACCTGCTCGGCGTCTGGCGCACGATCAAGGCTGCCTTGCCGGAGATCGTGCGCAATCGAGGCCAGGTCCTGGTCACCGCGTCGGTCTATGCGTTCGTGAATGGCATGGTCAATGCGCCTTACGCAGCGTCCAAAGCCGGAGTCGAGATGCTCGCGCGTTCGCTGCGCGCCGAGCTAGGCGGCACCGGGTCCACCGCGAGCGTGCTCTATCCGGGATGGGTGGCTACAGCAATTGCCAAGGTCGGCTTTGGCGGAAATGCGCTAGCGACGAAATTGATTGAAAAAGGGTTTCCTGCACCGTTGCGGCGACCGATACAACCGGATGACGTCGCCAAGGCCGTCATCAAAGGGCTGCGAGCCCGCCAACCGCGCATCGTCGCCCCGTTCCGGTGGGCACCGCTTTCGTGGATGCGAGGGTTCTTCAACATCGTGACCGACTGGCATCTCGGGCGACAACACGAGATGCACGAGTTGATGCGTGAGCTTGAGCGCGGCCGAGATCGTCCAGCCGGGCCCGGTAAAAGGCGGGATGCAGCATCCGTTCCTGCGCCGGCGCCAAGGGCCTGAAGCCGTCACATTTCCGTCGGAGGGCATGACGAAGGTGCATGCCGGACACGCTCACCAAGAGATGCAAGATCAGGGGGCTCGCGCGGGCGGTCTCAAGCGTGAGCGGCAACGCGCGCTTGAGCGCGCCGGTGGTCGCCGCGGCGAACTCGGTGCGGAGCAGCCCGGTGCGGGGCTCGTTGAGCATGGCACATGGACTGGAAGCGCGCGTACCCTTCAGCGATACCGAAGTTCTGAACCTGGCTGCCACCATTCCGGCCGAGCTGGCGCTACGTGATGGCGTGGAAAAGGCCATGCTGCGTGAAGCGTCGCGCGGTGCGTTGCCGGAAGCCGTGCGCCTGCGCAGGAAGTCGGCCTTACCCAAGGATCAAGGCAACGGCGAGTCATTGCGCCAGCACACGCGCGAAATACTCGCAACGGACGCCGACCGCATCGCCGGCTTGCTCGACGTACCGCGGCTGCAGCGCCGCTGCGCCGATCCGTCCCCGCAGAACGAGCACGAGCGGGCGGTAATGTTTCGGGCTTGCTCGCTGGCGCACCGGTCGCGGGTTTACGGCGTGAGCATGCCATGAGGCGAGCCTTGTTTTGCGCGGTGCCCGAGAAGGAGCGTCTCAATCATTGCATCGAACCCGACCAGCGCTTGCGAAGCGATAGGCTTCGAGGTGGCGTTCTACGCGCTTGCCATCCTGGACCATAACGAAGTTCTTTGAAGGGCTCGAACGCGTTCGACGAGAGTCGTAGGCGTACGGCGGCCCCGCCTTCGCCGCGCCAGGAAAATGCTTTCTACGAATCGTTGGTTTGAGCGGCGCGGCGCTGCCCGTAGCATGGGCGCGTCACCCTCCCTCCAGCATCGGAATGTCCGCGCAAACAGACAAGGTCGTCCATTGGCTGCTCTCCAGCCTGGAGCCCAGAAGCCAGCTCTTTCACGTCGGCCAGTATTGCGGCGACTGGCAGGCGTCGACCGCCGGCCGCGCCAAGGCGAGCTTCCACATCATCCTGCACGGTACCGCATGGCTTCACTTTGCCGACGGGCGCGACAGCATCCTCGTCTCCGAGGGTGAAGCGGTCTTCCTGCTGCGCGACGTCCCGCACTGGCTGTCGCCGAGCGCGGTGAATCCGATGGCCGGCACTGTCGCCGGCGGTCTGCCCGTCGAGCGGCGCGGATCGATGCAACCGCTCGACCCGGCGGTCGACGGCAGCGTCGGGCTCGCGTGCGGCGTCATCGAATTCCACTCCACCCTCTCACGCGCGATCGTGTCGCTGTTTCCGGCGTGCCTGATCGTGCGGCGCGGCGACGGCGCCCATCGCGGCATCCATGGGTTGTTCGACCTGATTCGCGCCGAGGGCCGGCATGGCGTCGACGAACCTTCGCCGCTGATCGACAAACTGGTCGAACTGCTGCTGTTCTACGCAGTCCGTGACGCCGCAGGGCACGATTCCGTGGCCAGCGGGCTCGCGTCGCTGATGCAGCGGACCGGCTTCGGCACGCTGGTGGCCGCGATCATCGACGCGCCGGGCGACGCGTGGACCACCGGGTCGATGGCCGCGTTCGCCAACATGTCGCGCACCGCCTTCTGCAAGCACTTCAGCGAAGCGTCGGGCCATTCGCCGATGCAATTCGTCACGCTGGTGCGCATGCGGCTCGCGGCGGACCTGTTGCAGCAGGGCTTGCCGATTTCGCGCGCGGGCGAGCGCGTCGGCTATCAGTCGGAGTCCGCATTCGCGCACGCATTCAAGCGCACGATGGGCATGCAGCCCGGCGCATGGCGTCGCGACCGCGACGGCGCTTCGCAATCGGCCGCCCGCCTGCACTAGCCGGACGGCGCGACGGCGCTTCGCGGGACGAATGCACAGGAATCGCGGATGTTCGCGCATTGTCCGGCGGCGGTGCCGGCTCGACAATGATCTCACTGCCCTTCCGGAGAATCCTGTGAGCCGTCTGCCCTTGCCCACCGTCGAAACGGCGCCCGCGCCCAGCCAGCCATTCCTCGAGAAATCGCAGCGCGCGAACGGCTTCCTGCCGAATCTCGTGCGCTCGCTCGCGAATGCGCCGGTCGCCCTCGAAACCTATCTGACCGTCGCCGAGATCAACAGCCGCGCGGGCCTCACGTTCGCCGAGCGCGAAGCCGTGCAGATCACCGCCGCGGCCGTTCACGGCTGCGCGTTCTGCGTGGCCGGACACACCGCGGCCGCCTTGAAAAAGGCGCACGTCGATCGCGCCGACGTCGACGCGTTGCGCGACGGCGAGCCGGTGGCCGATGCGCGGCTGGACGCCGTCGCCGAATTCACGCGCGCCGTGATCGCGACCCGCGGCGCCGTGGCCGACGACGCGCTCGACGCGTTCGTCGCGGCCGGTTTCACCGAAGCAAACGCGCTCGAGGTGGTGCTGGGCGTGAGCCTCGCGACGTTGTGCAACTTCGCGAACAACCTGGCGCGCAACGAACTCAACCCCGAACTGGCGGCATACCGATGGGAACCCCGGACACAGGCCGCCTGACGGCGCCCGCACTCGACGCATCGCTCGTCGACTGGCTCGACTCGCACGCGACGCAGCTCGACACGAGCGCCGATCTGAAAGCCGAGGTCGTGCCGCGCCTCGCGGCCGCCGGGCTGTTCCGGATCGGCGTGCCGGCGAGCCTCGGCGGCGCGGGCGGCACGACCACGGATGCGATCGCGAGCATCGCCGCGGTGGCCGAGCATTCGCTGGCGGCGGCATTCGTGCTCTGGGGCCAGCGCAGCTTCATCGAGTATCTGCTGCAAAGCCCCAATGCCGCGCTGCGCGAGCGCTGGCTGCCGGCACTGCTCGACGGCACCTGCGCGGGTGCAAGCGGCCTGTCGAACGCGATGAAATATCTGTGCGGAATCGAGTCGCTTCAGATCGAAGCGACCGACGACTGGCGCCTGACCGGCAGGATGGCCTGGGTGACGAACCTGCGCGCGGAGCAGTTCGTGGTCGCGGCAGCCGTGTCGTTTCGCGACGGTCGGCCGTCCGCGATCGTCGCCATCCCGCATGACGCATCCGGCCTGACACGGAGTACCGATCTCGACTTGATCGCGCTGCGCGGCAGCAACACCGCCGCATTGCATCTCGCCGACGTCCCGACCGGTGCCGCGTGGCTGATCCATGCGGACGCACAGGCTTTCCTGCCCGCGGTGCGACCGGCGTTCCTCGGCTTGCAGTGCGGGCTTTCGATCGGGCTCGCGCGCCGGTCGCTGGCCGAAGCGCGCCGCGCGGCAGAAACGACGCGCGGTATTCTCGGCCCCGAAGTCGAATCCTGCGCGGCCGAACTGAGCGCCGCATGTGCGCTGCTGTCGTCCGGCATGGTCGACGGCAGCCTGCGCATGCACCCCGATCGCCTGTTCGAGCTGCGCATCACGCTCGCGACGCTGGTGGCGACCGCCGTGAACCTCGAACTCGAAGCGAGCGGCGGCCGCGGCTATCTGCGCGATGCCGGGCTCGGCTTCGATCGGCGCTGGCGCGAAGCGGCGTTCATTCCGATCGTCACGCCGAGCGTGGTGCAGTTGAAGGCGCAACTCGCGGCACGGACGCGGAGCATCGCCGCATGACGCCCGCGCTGCTGGATGCCCGCAACGTGACGCTCGGCTATGGCGAACCGCCGCGCAACATCGTGATCGCCGATGTCTCGCTGTCGGTCGATGCGGGCGAAATCGTCGCGTTGATCGGCCCGAGCGGCACCGGCAAGTCGAGCCTGCTGCGCGCACTGGCCGGCCTGGAGCGGCCGCAATCGGGCACCGTGTCCGTCAATGGCGCGACGCTGCAGGGACCGCATCCGAGGATTGCGATCGCGTTTCAGGATCCGTGCCTGTTGCCGTGGCTGTCGGCCGAAAGCAACGTCGCGTTCGGGCTCGCGTTCAAGCATCAGGACCGCCTCACGCGCGACCAGCAACGCGAGCGCGTCCAATCGGCGCTGCGTGCGGTCGGGCTCGAAGCCGCCGCGGCGCTGCGTCCGGCCCAGCTCTCCGGCGGCATGGCGCAGCGCGCGGCGCTCGCGCGGGCGTTGGCGCGTCAACCGCAGGCCCTGCTGCTCGACGAGCCGTTCTCGGCGCTCGACGAAGTCACGCGCGCCGCGATGCAACGGCTGCTGGTGAACATCGTCTCGACCACACGATGCGCGACGGTGCTCGTGACCCACGACATCGACGAAGCGCTGCTCGTGGCCGACCGCATCGTGCTGCTCGGTACGCAAGGCCGCTTCATCGATGCATGGCAGGTCGATTTCCCGCATCCGCGCGACGCGTTCGTCAGCGAACTCGGCACGATGCGCATCGACATCCTGAAAGCATTGCAGGCCGGCATGAAGCGCCCGCACGTCACCGAACCCTCCTCCCTGACCTGACTACCCATGTGCCAGATTCCGATGTCGCGCCGCGAATGGCTGAAGCTTGCGGCCCTGTTCACCGCGACGGGGGCCGCCCCGCTGCTGTCCACGGCGAACGCGCACGCCGCGGCGGACCCCGACGCGCCCGTTCGCATCGGCTATCTGCCGATTACCGACGCGGCGCCGCTGCTGGTGGCCCACAACAACGGCTACTTCGCGTCCGCAGGGTTGAACGTCGAGCCACCGAAGCTGCTGCGCAGCTGGGCGCAGCTCGTCGAAGCGTTCCTGTCCGGCCAGGTCAACGTCGTGCACCTGCTGTCGCCGATGACGCTCTGGGCGCGCTACGGCAGCCGCGCGCCGGCGAAGGTGGTCGCGTGGAATCACGTGAACGGCTCGGGGCTGACGGTCGCGCCCGACGTCGATTCGCTGCGCGATCTCGGCGGCAAGACCGTCGCGATTCCGTTCTGGTACTCGATCCACAACGTCGTGCTGCAGGACATGCTGCGCCAGCAGGGGCTCGTGCCCGTGCTCAAGCGGCGCGGCACGCCCGCGCCGAACGAGGTGAATCTGGTCGTCATGGCGCCGTCCGACATGCTGCCCGCGCTCGCCGCGCGCCAGATCGCCGGGTATATCGTCGCGGAGCCGTTCAACGCGACGGCGGAATTGATGAAGATCGGCAAGATCCTGCGCTTCACCGGCGATGTCTGGAAGAACCACGCGTGCTGCGTCGTTTTCATGCACGAGAACGATCTGACGCGGCGCCCCGCGTGGTCGCAGAAGGTTGTCGACGCGATCGTGAAGGCGCAGGTGTGGGCGCGCGCGCATCCGCAGGAAACCGCGCAGTTGATGTCGAAGGACGGCGCTCACCGCTATTCGCCGCATACGGCCGCGGCGCTGGATCGCGTGCTGGTGCCGTCGGCGTCGCTTGCCGATACCTATCGTGCGAGCGGCGCGATCCGCCATGCCGACTGGAACGGAAAACGGATCGATTTCCAGCCGTATCCGTTTCCGAGCTATACCGAGGCGCTGGTTCAGCGGCTGAAGCGCACGGTGGTCGACGGCGACAGTGCATTCCTGGCGTCGCTCGACCCCGCGTTCGCGGCCCGCGATCTCGTCGACGACCGGTTCGTGCGCAAGAGCATCGACGCGGTCGGCGGGATGGCCGCGTTCGGCCTGCCCGGCGCCTTCAAGCGTGAGGAGATCATCGTTGTCTGACGCGCTTGCCAGCCACCGCTCGTCCGCTCGCGAAACGCACCGGACCCGCGGCGCCCGTTACGCGGTGCGCGCTACCGCCGGATGGCTCGGCGTGGCCGGCCTCGTCGCGACCGTCGTCGTCTGGTGGGCCGCGATTCACGTGTTGACCGCGCCCGGCTCGCTCGGCCGGCAGTTCGCGCCGGACAGCGCGTTCGCCAGCCTGCGGGCGCTGTGTTCGGACGATCTTCTGGTCGAGCATGCGCTCGTCAGCCTGCGGCGCATCGGCGTCGGGCTTGGCGCGGCGCTGCTGGCCGGCGTCCCGCTCGGGTTGCTGATCGGCCGCGTGCAATGGGTCGAGCGCATGCTGTCGCCGACCTTCCAGTTCCTGCGGATGGTGTCGCCGTTGTCGTGGATGCCGCTCGCCGTGATGTCGTTCGGCATCGGCGACCGCGCGATCTACTTCCTGCTCGGTTTCGCCGCGTTGTGGCCCGTGCTGATGAGCACGGCCGCCGGGGTTGCGCAGATCGACCGGCGCTGGCTGCAACTCGGCGCAAGCCTGTCGGCCACCCGCCGCGAACTGCTGATCCACATCGTGCTGCCGGCCATCGCGGGGCCGCTGCTCAACGGGATCCGGCTCGCGATCGGCATCCTGTGGATCGTGCTGGTGCCCGCCGAGATGCTCGGCGTCAGCGCGGGGCTCGGTTATCTGATCCTCGACACGCGCGACCGGCTCGCGTATTCCGAACTGACGGCGGTGATTCTCGTCATCGGCGCACTGGGGTTCGCGCTCGACGGTATCGCGCGGCTATTGGCGCGCGCCGTGCTGGCGGCCGATCGCTAGCGCGACGATCGGGCCGCGATCGATCGGGCTGGCGATCGGCCGGCCCGCGAGCCGCTCAGTTCCACGCATGGCGCGCCGGACGCACGCCGTTCAGGTAGTAGTTGCCGACGAGGTGATATTTCCAGCGCACCGGGTCATGCAGCGTATGCGTGCGCGCGTTGCGCCAATGCCGGTCGAGATTGTGCTCGGCGAGCGTCGACTGCGTGCCGGCCAGCTCGAACAGCTTCTCGCCCGCGAGCAGCGCAACCTCGGTCGTCAGCACCTTGGCTTCGCCGACCGCGACCGATGCGCGCGCGACGTCGTCCTCGGTCACGTCGCCGCGCGCCGTGATCTCGTCGAGCGTGCGTGCCGCACGTTCGAGCAATGCCTCGGCCGCGTGCAGCTGGATGTGCAGATGGCCGATCTCGCGAATCGTCAGCGGATCGTCGGCAGCGCGCTCGACACCGCTGTCGACCCACGGGCGCGTGCGGGTCCGCACGAACGCCAGCGTATCGTCGATGGCCGCCTTCGCGATGCCCGCGTCGATCGCTGCCTGGATGATCTGCGACAGCGGACCGTTGAGCGTCGGCACGTCCGACACGCGCTGCGCGGGCAGCACGTGCGACGCCGGCACGCGCACCGCATCGAGCACGACCGTGCCGCTCGCGGTCGTGCGTTGCCCGAATCCCGACCAGTCGTCGATCACCGTCAGCCCCGGCGTCGGCTGCGGCACGTACGCGAGCCACGCCTGATGCGCATCGTCGAGGCCGAGCACCGGTACGTAGTGCGCGAACAGCGCGCCGGTCGAGTAGAACTTCGTGCCGTCGACGACATAGTGGTCGCCGTCTTGCCGCACGCGCGTCTTCAGGTCGAGCACGTGCTTCGTGCCCTTCTCCGAGAACCCGTTGCCGAAGCGCTTGCCGCTCAGCACTTCCGCGAAGAAATGACGCTTCTGCGCGTCGGTGCCGGTCAGCGTGATCACGTCGACCAGCCCGAAATGATTCTGCGGCAGCTGCCCGAGCGACGGATCGGCCGCTGCGACGATCTTGATGACTTCGGTCAGCGTGACATGCGATACGCCTGCGCCGCCGTATGCCTTCGGCACCGTGATCGCCCACAGCCCCGACTGCGAGAACCATTCGATTTCGTCGCGCGGCAGGCGGCGCGTGCGATCGCGCTCGGCCGCACCTTCCGCGAGCCGCTTCGCCAGCGCGTGCGCGGCCGTGATCGCCTGCGCATCGTCGGCGATCACGCGGGCCGCGTGCGTTTGCGCATCGGCCGGCTGCTCCTGGATCGTGGCGCTCGTGTCTGACATCGGATTCTCCTGTCGAGTGGCGAAAGCATTCAATCTAGCAGCGCAGCGCGGGCCGGAAAAACGAGCGATTCTCGAAACGATATTCCTTTGGATAACAAACGACCTGGCGATGAGCGCCAGCGACGACACGCTTCGGCATCGAAATCGACGCGTCAACGTCGGTGCATCTCCGTCCGGCAACGGTAATACGCATCGACGATAACGATCTGCGAATCCGTTATTGGAACGCTCGCGTCGCGCTTCCTATACTGGCCTCCCGGCGCAATCGGCCCCGCTCTTCGAGGAACACCGCATGACTTCGACGCACGCAGCCCACGACCTTTCCACCGGCACCGACTACGACGCGCTCGCGAGCCGGTTCAGGCCGATCTTCGAGCGCATCGCCGCCGGCACCGCCGAGCGCGAACGCCGCCGCGAACTGCCGCACGAGGCGATCGGCTGGCTGAAGGCCGCGGGTTTCGGCGCGATACGGTTGCCGGCGAGCGCAGGGGGCGCCGGTGCATCGCTGCCGCAGCTGTTCCGGCTGCTGACCGAGCTGGCGGCCGCCGATTCCAATCTGCCGCAGGCGTTGCGCGGGCATTTCGCGTTCGTCGAAGACTGGCTGAACGCCCCGCCCGGGCCGCAGCGCACGACCTGGTTCGACCGCTTCGCCAGCGGCCAGCTCGTCGGCAATGCGTGGTCGGAGGCCGGCGACGTGCCGCTCGGCCAGACCGTCACCAAGGTGTCGGAACGCAACGGCCGGCTCGTGCTGAACGGCCGGAAGTTCTACAGCACGGGCAGCCTGTTCGCCGACTGGATCGACGTGTTCGCGCAGCGCGCACACGACGGCAGCGACGTGATCGTGGCCGTCGCGACCGCGCAGCCCGGCGTGATCCGCGAGGACGACTGGGACGGCTTCGGCCAGACGACGACCGGCAGCGGCACCACGCGCTTCGAGGATGCGGCCGTCGACGCCGACAACGTGATCGACTTCGCGCGCCGCTTCAAATACCAGACCGCGTTCTACCAGTTGTTCCACGTCGCGACGCTGGCCGGCATCGGTCATGCGATCGTGCGCGACGCGGGCGAGCTCGTGCGCAACCGGACGCGCGTGTACAGCCACGGCAACGCACCACGCGCGGGCGACGACGCGCAACTGCAGCAGGTAATCGGCGAAATTGCTTCGTGGGCGTACGCGGCCGACGCGCTCGCGCTGCGCGCCGCGCAGCCGCTTCAGCAGGCCTATGAAGCGCACTTCGGCGACGACGAAGTGGCCGAGCACGCGGCGAACGTCGCGGCCGAGATCGAATCCGCGCAGAGCCAGCTCGTCGTGTCCGAACTCGTGCTGCGCGCGGCGACGCGCCTGTTCGACGCGCTCGGCGCGTCCGCGACGCGCACCACGACCGCGCTCGACCGCCACTGGCGCAACGCACGCACGGTGTCGTCGCACAATCCGCTCGTCTACAAGGCGCGGATCGTCGGCGACTGGGTCATCAACGGCCGTACGCCGCCGTTCGTCTGGCGCGTCGGCAACGGTGCGGGCGCCGGCGCGGAAACGGGGGCCGCACGATGAGCAAGACGATTCGCTTCAACGCGTTCGAGATGAACTGCGTCGGCCACCAGTCGCCGGGCCTGTGGGCGCATCCGCGCGACCGCTCGTGGCAGTACAAGGATCTCGACTACTGGACCGACCTCGCCCGCGTGCTCGAACGCGGGATCTTCGATGCGATCTTCATCGCGGACGTGATCGGCTATTACGACGTCTACAAGGGCAGCAACTATCACGCGCTGCACCAGGCCGCGCAGATCCCGGTCAACGATCCGATTCAGCTCGCCGCGCCGATCGCGATGGCGACCGAGCATCTCGGCATCGGCATCACCGCGTCGACGACGTTCGAGCACCCGTACACGTTCGCGCGCCGGCTGTCGACGGCCGACCATCACACGAAGGGCCGGCTCGCGTGGAATATCGTCACGTCGTACCTCGAGAGCGGCGCGAAGAATGTCGGCGACCATGGCCTGCGCACGCACGACGACCGCTATGCGGTCGCAGCCGAATACGTCGAGGTGCTGTACAAGCTGTTCGAGGGCAGCTGGGAGGATGGCGCGGTGGTGCGCGATCGCGACGGCCGCGTGTTCACGCATCCCGAGAAAGTGCACGAGATCGGCCACAAGGGGCGCTTCTTCGACGTGCCCGGCTACCATCTGTGCGAACCGTCGCCGCAGCGCACGCCGGTGCTGTTCCAGGCCGGCGCGTCCGGCCCCGGCAAGGCGTTCGCCGCGCAGCACGCGGAATGCGTGTTCGTCGCGGCACCGACCCGCGAGCAGCTCGCGCGCTACGTGGCCGACGTGCGTGCGCAGGCTGCCGCGGCGGGCCGCGATCCGGCCAAGGTGCTGATCTACAACCTCGTCACGGTGATCGTCGACGAAACCGACGAAAAGGCGCAGGCCAAGTTCGACGAATACCGCCGCTACGTGTCGTACGACGGCTCGCTGGTATTCATGTCGGGCTGGACCGGCATCGACTTCGGCCAGTATGCGCCGACCGATCCCGTCCGGCGCGTCGAAACGAATGCCATCGTGTCGGCCGTCGAGCACCTGTCGGGCGGCGACACGGCGTGGACGATCGAGGCGCTGGCCGCATGGGGCGGCATCGGCGGGCTGGGCCCGGTGTTCGTCGGCTCCGCCGCGACCGTCGCGGATATCCTGCAGGAATGGGTCGCGGCGACCGACGTCGACGGCTTCAATCTCGCGTATGCGGTCGCGCACGAAACCTTCGAGGACGTCGTGCGTCACCTCGTTCCGGAACTGCAGCGGCGTGGCGTGTACCCGACCGCGTATGCGCCGGGCACGCTGCGCGAGAAGCTGTTCGGCGGCACGGCACGACTGCCGGACGAGCATCCTGCCGCGCAGTTTCGCGATATCGAGCAGGTCAAGCGTGAAGCCGAGCGGGAGGCCGTCAGCGCATAGCGGGACGTCGAGGCCGGTCTGCCCGCATTCGCGCGGCGACCGGCTGCAGTGCAAACGGCTTCGTGCGGTCCGACGAAGCCGTTGGTGTTTTCCGGGGACGGCGAGCGTCCCCGTCGCGCCTACGCAACGCGTTCGTCATCGACGTCGTACGCCGTCGGTTCGTAACGCACGATCAGCAGGAACACGATCGGCGTGACCGCACTGATCGCGACGACCCAGAACATGTCGGTGCCGAGACGCGCCTGCAGGATCGGCAGCACGAACAGCGCGAGCGCCTGGCCGATGCCGCACAGCGAACGCCCGAACCCGACGCCGGTGCCGCGGATCGCGGCCGGATACGACAGCGTCGGATAGATCATCATCTGCGCACCGGGCCCGAAGCCCTCGGCGAACAGCCAGGTCCCGAGCATCAGCAGCACGATGCCGACCGCGAGCGCACCGTGCGGATGGCCCGCCAGCGCCAGCGCGACGAGCGCGACCGTTTGCAGTGCGAAGCCCGCGATCGCGACATGGCGCGACGGATAGCGATACGCGAGGCGCATGCCCAGCAGCCCGCCGGTGAATGCGAACAGCACGTTCAGCGCGAGCGAGGCCGCGATCGTCTCGAACACGCCCGCGCCGAGAAACTGCGACAGGATCGACGGCAGGAAGAACGCAATCGCCGTGTACTCGAACGGGATGCACAGGTTCATCACGCTGGCGACGATCGTGCGCCCGAGATACGGGCGCTGGAACAGCACGCGAATCCGTACGGGCGGCGGGCTCGGCTCGCGCGGCGCATCCTCGGCTTCGTGCGCGTGAATGCCGTACGACTCGCGCAGGATGCGCGCGGCATTCGCCAGGTCGCCCTGGTTCGCGGCCCACAGCGGCGATTCGTTCATGAACCGGTTCCGGAACAGGATGATGACGAGCGCCGGCACCGCGCCGAAGATCAGCGACGCGCGCCACAGCCATCCCGCATGTTCGGCCGGCAGCAGGAAATACAGGCCGAAGATCAGCAGGAAGCAGACCGACGACGCGACGTACCACATCGGGCACCACGCCGCGAGCCGCGACGCCTTGTTGCCGCGCCCGTTGAACTTCGAGAATTCCGCGAGAAACGCCATCGCGACGGGCAGGTCGATGCCGACGCCGAGGCCCATCACGAAGCGGGCGCCGATCAGCACCCAGACGTTCGGCGCCAGCCCCGCCGCGATCGCCGCGACCACGAAGAACAGCATGTCGGCCATGAACACCTGGTAGCGGCCGATCCGGTCGGTCAGCCAGCCGCCGATCAGGCTGCCGAAGATCGTGCCGATCATGATCGCCGAACCGACGAGCCCGGTCAGCGCGGGAGTCAGCCCGAATTCGCGCGCGACGTCGTCGATGCCGTAGGACAGCGTCGTCAGGTCGTACGCATCGAGAAACACGCCGCCGAGCGCCAGCAGCACGATCATCCGCGCATGGCTGACCGAACTGTCGACCGTATTGATCAGGCGCGCGACATCGCTGGCCGAGCGGATGGGGGAAGAAATGGGTGTGGCGGGGCTTAGATCGATCGAACTCATCGCATTCCTTAGTGTTTGGCGGAATGCACGCCGAGTTCGGCGTGAAGCCGGGAACCGGGCTCGTGCATTCGCGACAGGCGGGATCTCGACGGAACGCGGGCGCGTCGACAGGCGCCGTCATTGCGTTCCGGCAGCGGGCATTCTGTTCCCCCGATCCGGGTATCCCAACCGATATAAAGCGATAAATTAATCGGCCTGCGTCATAAAGTTGCCCGACCGGCACGCTTAGCAGCAGCGTGCATGTTCAATCGCGGATTTCTTCGTTACCGGATCGCGCGCGCTTCGTTACATTAGTCGATCACCTGCCTGTTCGCGGCGCGTTGCCGCTCTTCCGGAGATTCCCCGATGAAGCCGTTCTGGTCCCGCGCGTGGCAATCCGCGGCCCTCGTCGTTGCCGCACTTGCCGGCCTCGTATCGATAGAGGCGCACGCGGCGACACCCGCGGAAATCCGCGTCGACTATGCGTACTACTCGCCCGAGAGCCTCGTGATCCGCCACTTCGGCTGGCTCGACGACGAGTTCAAGGCCGATCGCACGTCGATTCGCTGGGTGCTGAGCCTCGGCAGCAATCGCGCGCTCGAATACCTGAACAGCGGCGCGGTCGATTTCGGCTCGGCTGCCGGGCTGGCGTCGGTGCTCGCACGCGCGAACGGCAACCCGATCCACGCGGTCTACGTGTTCTCCCGCCCCGAGTGGACGGCGCTCGTGGTACGCAAGGATTCGCCGATCCGCACGCTCGCCGACCTGAAGGGCAAGAAAATCGCCGCGACGCGCGGCACCGATCCGTTCCTGTTCACGCTGCGCGCACTGCACACGGCCGACCTGACGCGCGACGACGTCGAGATCGTCAACCTGCAGCATCCGGACGGCCGCACGGCCCTCGCGAACGGTCAGGTCGATGCATGGGCCGGGCTCGATCCGCACATGGCCGCGGCGCAGCTCGACGACGGCGCGCGACTCCTGTACCGCAACGTCGCGTTCAATACGTATGGATTTCTGAACGTCCGCGATGCGTTCGCCGGCCAGTATCCGCAGGCGGTCACACGTGTGCTGAAAGTCTACGACCGCGCGCGCCAGTGGATCGTTGCGCATCCGGCCGACACCGCGCAGATCGTGGCCGACGAATCGAAGGTGTCGCTGCCGGTCGCGAAGCTGCAGCTGCAGCGCAACGACTTCAGCGACCCGGTGCCGGGCGACACCCAGCGCGCGGCGCTGAAGGCTGCGGCGCCGGTGCTGACGGCCGAGCAACTGACCAAGCCGGGTGTCGATCCCGCGAAGATCGTCGATACGTTGATCGATCCGTCGTTCGCGCGCCCGCTCGTCGCCGCGTCGAAGTGAGGGTATCGCGATGACGGACACCGCTGCCCGCGGCGACGCACTCGCGACGCGTCACGCGGCATCGGCCCGTGCAGGCCGCCGCGACCCGCTTCGCGCGTGGCGCATCGCAGGCGTCGCGCTGCCGTTCGCTGCGCTCGTGCTGCTGGAGTGCGTCGTGCGGCGCGGCTGGCTGCCCGACCACCTCGTCCCGGCGCCGAGCGAAATTCTCGATGCGCTCGCGCATCTGGGCGTCACGCGTGTCGCACGCCATGTCGGCGCGAGCACGCTGCGGGTCGCGGCCGGCTTTGCGGCCGGCGCCGGGCTCGCGCTCGCCGTCGGCGCGGCGATGGGCCTGAGCCGCCGGATCGACGCGCTGCTCGAGCCGACGTTCCAGGCGCTGCGCGCGATTCCGTCGCTCGCGTGGGTGCCCGTGCTGTTGCTGTGGCTCGGCATCGACGAAGCGCCGAAGATCACGCTGATCGCGATCGGCGCATTCTTCCCGGTTCACCTCGCGGTCGTCGCCGGCATTCGCGACGTCGACCGCAAGCTCGTCGAGCTCGGCGCGGTTTATCGGCTCGGCCCGCTCGCGCTGTTCCGCCGCATCCTGCTGCCGGCCGCGCTGCCGCAGATCTTCACCGGCTTGCGTACCGGCCTCAGTCTCGCGTGGATGTTCATGGTTGCCGCGGAGCTGATCGCGGCGACGCGCGGCCTCGGCTTCCTGTTGAGCGACGGCCGGGAAACCGGGCGCCCCGATCTCGTGTTCGGCGCGATCCTGCTGCTCGCGTTGCTCGGCAAGCTGACCGACGGCGCGATGCGGCGCATCGAATTGCGCTGGCTCGGCTGGCGCGACGCATTCGACGGCGCGTCCCGCGAGGGTTCGGCATGAGTACGGCGGCTTCTGCGCGCACGATGGCGGATACCGATACGCCGCTGCTCGACCTGCGGATCGCCCGCAAGCAATACGGGGATCGCACGATCCTCGCCGACATCGCGTTGCAGGTGACGCGCGGCGAGATCGTCTGCGTGGTCGGTCCGAGCGGCTGCGGGAAAAGCACGCTGCTGCGGATCGTCGCCGGTCTCGACGCGCATTTCCGTGGCAATGTGAGCATCGACGGCATCGCGCTCGACGGGCCGTCCGCGCGCGTCGGCGTGATTTTCCAGGAACCGCGGCTGCTGCCGTGGCTGTCGATCGCCGACAACGTCGGCTTCCCGGCCGGCCCGCGCGGCGGTCGCGACCCGAGTGTCATGCGCCTGCTCGACGAAGTCGGCCTGGCCGGCGTCGCGCGGCAACTGCCGGCCACGCTGTCGGGCGGGATGGCCCAGCGCGCCGCGATCGCGCGCGGGCTGTTCGGCGAGCCGGATCTGTTGCTGCTCGACGAACCGTTCAGCGCGGTCGACGCGATCACGCGGATGCGCTTGCAGACGCTGCTGCTCGATGTCGTCCACCGGCACCGGATGGCCGCGATCGTCGTCACGCACGATCTCGACGAGGCGCTGTATCTCGGCGATCGCGTGCTGATGCTCGCGCCGAACCCCGGCCGCGTCGACGACGAGATTCGCGTCGAGGTCGCGCGGCCGCGCGATCGCCGCGATCCTGCGCTGGCCGCGCTGCGCGCGCGGCTGCTCGGTGCGTTCCAGCGCTTTCACGATCGTGTGGACGGCACGCAATAAGGCACAATACGCGGCCTGAACATTCGACCGCGGTCAAACCATGCGCTTCGTCGTCGTCGGAACAAGCGGTGCCGGGAAATCCACCTTCTCCAGCGCGCTGGCCACTGCCGCGGGCTGCCCGTACATCGAACTCGACCGACTGTACTGGGGGCCCGGCTGGACCGCCGTGCCGCCCGAACAGTTCGAGCAAGCCGTGCTGGCGGCGACGACCGGCGACCGCTGGGTCGCCGACGGAAACTACAGCGCCGTGCGCGACGTACTGTGGTCGCGCGCCACGCATGTCGTCTGGCTCAACTTCGGGCGCTGGACGGTGTTCTCCCGCGTGCTCCGGCGCACGATCGGCCGCGGACTGACGCGTACCGAGCTTTCCCACGGCAACCGGGAATCGCTGCGAATGGCGTTCTGCTCGCGCGACTCGGTGCTGCTGTGGTCGTACACCACGTTCGACACGAACCGCATCAAGTTCGCGAAACTGCGCGACGACCCGAAATACGCGCATCTGCAATGGACGGAAATCACCGTGCCCTCGCATACTCGCGCGTTCATCGACAGGCATGCCCGCGCCGGCAGTTGAGCACGGCGTGAGCGGCGCCCCGCGTCAGTCGTCGAACGTGCCTTGGTATTCCGGCGCGGCATCCGCGCGCGTGTTCAGCTCGAACATCACGCCACCGGGCTCCCGGCAAAAGAATCGCGAACCGCGCCCGTTGTTGAAGATGTCCGTTTCCATCGCGACGCCCTCTCCCCTGAAGCGCTCGTACAGCGCGCGCACGGCATCGAGGCTCGGCAGTTCGAACCCGACGTGGAAATTCGCCGGCCATGCGGGTACGCCGTCGCCGACGTGATCGATCACGACGTCGAAGCCCGGGCGCTTCAGGATCCAGGATCGGTCCCAGCTTCCCGCGATCGTGAAGCCGAGGTAGCGCTCGAAGAATCGGGCCGTCGCCAGCGTATCGGCCGAAGGGAAGCTCAGGTGATTGAGCTTCATCGTGTGTGTGGTGCCGGTCATCGTCGTGTTCTCGCATGCGGTGATGGGCGGAGACCCCATGCCGTTCCGCCCGACGACTTCAGAATACGAGCGAAGGCTCACATTCAACAACTCGCATTGGACAGGCGTCCGGACCGCGCGTGAAACCCGTGCGGGGCCGTCGGTTGACGTGTGGAGGCGATCGCGGCGGAACGCGCTACTCGCATTCGGGACGGGCTGGCCGGCCACGCACGACACGTGTACCGCGCCGCGCGGCCGGATCAGGCGGCTTCCGGGAGGCGCCCGTGCATGACCATTTCCGGTGGGGGACGCTTTCGGATCACGAATTCGATGCCTGCTTCACCGACCGCCGTCAATGTCTGGTCCGCTCGAGGCAGGCGGAACCGGAACGTGGCATCGAGCAGCTCCGCCTTGAGCGGCTGCGCGCACGGTCCCAACGTCTGAAGCAAGTCAAACAGATTGAGCGAGCGGGAACTCCACGACCGTGCCTTCCATAACGTAAACGTCCATTTGTGGTCGTCATTGAACGTGGACGGGAACTGGCCTTGTTCGTACAGATCTTCATCGGGCACCATGCAGACCAGATGACCGCTGGGTTTCAGCACCCGGAACCAGTTGTGCAGCGCCTCCACGGGGTCGCGCATGTGCTCGAGGCAATGCGAGGAGTGCACGAAATCCAAGCTTTCGTCCGGCACGCCGGCAAGGAGTTGCGCGTCGCCATCCGGCATGTCCCAGGCACGGACCGAGCGCATGCCGGGGAAAAATTCATGATATTGCGCAATCGAATCCTCTCCCGCACCCACGTCGATTCCGTCGCCGACGAAGTACCGCGTAGCGAATCGGACATCGTGCAGACGGCGTGCTATTGCTTTGCTGGCTTCATTCAAGATGCAACTCCGCAGGGTGTGAATGCTTGATGCGAAGCCGTATGATACGGAGAAATCGGGTCGGCACGTTGCCAGAAACGTGCCGACCGCGTTCGATTACATCGGGATGTTCCGCAATCCCGAGCATCGGCACGGGACTGTTGATTGCATCACGTCAAACGTGCCGGCTAGAACTGATAACCCGCGCCGACCACCGCGCCGAAGTCCGACCGCGTGTTGCCCGTCACCGATGCCTTGACGACCCAGCGGTTGCTTTCCGTCACGTACGAGTACCCCGCCGCAAAGCCCTGCTGGCCGTGATAGTTCGACGTCGCCGCCGACACCATCGAGCGCCCCGCACCGGTCGGCTGCGGCAAGCCCGCTACCGCCATCGCCGACGCGACACCGCCGTACATGTCCTTCTTCAGGTCGTTGAACGAGTTGTACACCTGGCCGATGCGCTGGTCGGTGTAGCCCTTCGCCTGCGTCGACGCCGTCGCGAGATTGTCGTTCAACTGCTGCACGTTCACCGCGTCGGTCGGCGCCGTGCCGGCCGCGACGTTCGTGACCTGACGCTCGCTGCCCTTCGCACCGACCGAGAACGAGTTGTCGCGATCGGCGACCGAGCCCTGGCCGACCGCCACCGCGTTCTTGCCGGTCGCGGTCGCCGTCGAGCCGATCGCACCCGCATCGGCACGCGCGATCCACGTGGTGTTCGCGTCGGTCGCGGCCGCGCGGATCTTGTCGTTGGCCGCGACATTCTGCAGCGCGGTGTTGAACTGGCCCACGTTCACCGCGTCGTTGGCGTTCACGCCGGCCGCGACGCCGGTCAGCACGCGGTCGCCCGCCGTGCCGGAGAAGTTCACGCTGGTGCCGCCCGTGTCCTTCCCGACCGTGATCGCGCCGTTCGGATCCTGCTGCTGCACGAGGCCGGCCTTGCCGTTCGCGATGTTGGTCACGCTCCCTTGCAGGTTCGAGATGTCGGTGGTGTTCCTCGACACCTGCTGGTTGGTCGCATACAGCTGCGAGCCGTTCACCGCATCCGTGCTGGCAGCGCTGAGCGTGCCTGCCTGCACGTTGGTGATGCGCGTGCCGCCGGCGCCGCCGAGCGTGATCGTGCTCTTCGAGCTGTCGTCGTACTGCACGGCGAGCGCGCCGAGCTGGTTGAGGTTCGACTGCACGTCCTTCAGCTGCTTCACGTTCACCGCGTCCGTATCGCTGGTGCCCGCGGCGACGTTCTTGAGCACGACGGACGAATTGACGTCGCCGCCGACGAGCGACACCGAATTCAGCCGGTTGCCGTTCGTGTCGACGTCGTATTTGACGACGTTCTTCACGGCTTCGCCGGCCTGGTTCGATACGTTCGTGATCTGCTGCTCGAGCGCGGATTTCACGCCCGACAGCTGGCCGCCGTTCACCGCGTCCGTGCTGCCCGCGGCGACGTTGCCGTCGGCCACGTTCGTCAGCTTCGTCGGCGCACCGCCGCGCGCCGCGCTGTATGCGCCGAGCGTCGGGTCGAACTGCAGCGCGTCCTGCTGCAGCCCGGCGATCGCGGCCGTGTTGCCGGCGATGTTCGTTTCGGCATTGCCGAGGCGCGTTTCGTGATTCGCGAGCGTCGTCGTGTTGCTGCCGACGCGGCCGTCGAGATTCGTCAGCGCGTCGCCGACATTGTTGAACGCGCTGCCGCCGATCTTGTAGTTCGGTGCGCTGATCGAGCCGTCGGGGTTCGACGTCGCGCCGCCGCCGAGTGCGGCCGCGGTACCGTCGATCGCGCTGCGCAGTTGCGCGCCGTTCACCGCATCGGTGCTGCCGGCCGCCACGTTGCCGGCGGCGACGTTGGTCACGCGCACCGGGCTGCCGCCGTTGCCCGCGCCGAGCGAAATCTGCTGCTTGCTCGCATCGTCGTATTTCACGGCCAGCGCGTCGAGCTGGCTCGTACCGTCATGAATCGCCGCGGTCAGCTGGTCGACGTTGACCGCGTCGGTGCCTGCCTTGCCGGCCGCAACGTTGCTGATGAGCTGCGGGCCGTGGCCGCCGTGGCTGGCATCGTAGGCGCCGAGGCCCGGGTTCCACTGGAGCGCATCCTGCTGGAGCGCCGCGATGTTGCCCGTATTCGTCGTCACCTGGTTGCCGACGGTCGTGATCGACTGGTTGAGCGTGTCGGTCGCCTTGCCCAGCTGGCCCACGTTCACGGCGTCGTTCGCGGCAACCCCGTCCGCGACATTGTGCAGGCCGACCGGTGCCGCCGCGCCCGTTCCGCCGAGCGTGACGCCGCTGTGTGCGTCGCTGTCGTACTGCACGGCGTTCTTCGTCGCGTCGCCGATCTGGCTCGTGATCGACGTGCTCAGGTTGCCGAGCGTCGTGCTGAGGTTGTTCGTCACGCTCGTGCTGAGCGACGCGAGGCCGCCGCTCAATTGCCCGAGGTTGACCGCATCGTGCACGCCCTTGCCGTCGGCGACGTTGTGCAGCGTCGTGCCGTTCGTGCCCGCGAACGTCACCGAGTCGAAGCCGCTTGCGCCGTCGTACTTGACGTTGCGCGCATCGGCCGCCTGCAGGCCGCCGATGTTCGACGCGGCCGTGCTCAGCGACGTGTTGATGCCGGTCACGCTGCTCTGCAGGTTCGCGATGTTCGAGGTTGCCGTCGAGATGGACGTCTGCAGCGGTGTAACGCTGCCCTTCAATTGCCCGACGTTGACGGCGTCGGTATCGGCCACGCCCGCCGCGACGCCGCCGATCGTGGTGCCGCCGGCGCCGTCGAGCGCGATCGCCGCATGCGTGTTGTCGGTGTACTTCACGACGTCCTGCGTGGCGGTGACGATGCTGGTGCTGAGGCTGTTGCCGACGTTGGTCACGCGCTGGTCGACGTTCGAGATCGTGGTCGACAGCGAATTGCCGACCGACGTCACGCGTGCGTCGACATTGCCGATACCCGTGCTGAGCGTGCTGTTCACGTTCTTCAACTGCTGGACGTTGACGGCGTCCGTATCGGCCGCGCCCGCCGCGACGTTCTTGAGCTGGCGCTCGCTGCCGATTGCGCCGAACGACACCGCGCCGCCGACCGGCGCGGCCGTGCCGCCGAAGACCGGCGTGCCGCCGTTGTTGGCGCCGATGGCGCCCGAACCGATCGCGACCTGGTTGTTGCCGTTCGTCTGCGCGCCCGCGCCGATCGCCACCGCCTGCGTGCCGGCGGCACGCGTCTGCGTCGCCGCGTCGTACGACGCACCGGCCGATACGCCGTCGCTCGACGTCGGGTTCGCGCCGCCGATCGCGACCGAGCGGTCGCCGCTGGCGAGCGCCGAGTGGCCGAGCGCGATCGAGCTCGTGCCGTGCGCATCCGCGACGTTGCCGAGCGCCATCGAGAAATCGCCGATCGCGGCCGACTGCCGACCGATCGCCAGCGCCGTGTTGCCCTGCGCGACGGCCACCGTGCCGATCGCGGTGGACGAGTTCGCCAGCGCCTGCGAGCCGACACCAATCGCGATCGCGCCGCCGCTGCTGCTGCCGCCGTTGCTGCTCGCGTTCGACTGGTCGCCGATCGCGATGCCGCTGGTGCCGGCCTTCGCGTTCGTACCCTGCGTCACGTTCGTGGTACTCACCGCCACGAAATTGCCGCTCTTCGTGGCAACGCACAGCGGGTTGGTGCCGTCGATGCACTGCCCGTTCAGCGCGTTGTCCGGGTTGCCGCGGTCGACGAAATTGTCGGCGTGCGCGGCACCTGCGATCAGCACACCTGCGCCCGTGAACATCGCGGCGGCAAGCGCCGAAATCTGCTTCCTCTTCATGGTCTTCTGCTCCGTTGTGTAGCGTCTGGTTTGAATATGGACTACTTACTTTCTTCGACAGCTTCGACTTCGATTTCGATTGCGACTTCGGTGCGGAACCCGATTCCTGGATCCGGCGTGGCCTTGTCGGAAGCGGCCTGCATCGACGTCCGTTTCGACAGGACGATCGAAGCCTCCGAGCACGCCGTCTTCTCACGGCCCGTTCCGTCAATCAGGAAACTGCATTAGGAATGCGTACTACTTTTCATGGGCGAGTCGGCCCTCGACTGAATCCGGAGATTCAACCTGCCGTTACAAATACCTCTGGTGTGATGTCGCGCCGACCGCGACCAACCCCGCTTCTTTTATTTCGTCTTCGGCAGCCGGCGTTTCGCTTCCGCACCACGAGCATTCGCCCGGACGCGCATCAATCGATGCATCGGATTCGAATCGCACAACGTCCGTCACAACTTGCGGCGCCGTTCGTTACGCTGTGCTATCCGGCATTCAAAGTTCGGACGAATTATGGGACACGACATTAAATTATTAAAGGCGACATTCTTTATAGATTGTGAAATCCTATATATTCAATGAGTTACGTTAAATACAGGCATCTCGCAAACGATTTCGCGCCACCAAAATTAATCAGGATGTTTTGCCGGGCGGACAAATGCTTTGCCAAAGCAGATTTGAATTAAAAAGGATTATTAAGCGTCCATAAAAAACTGGCCGACCGCTCGACCGCACACCTGATACTCGCGTAAACCATTAGTATGGGCACATATCAACGCGCGAGTTCCTGTCGAAAACCGCCATTTTTAAAATCGGGAAAGCAGCATGACTCGAATAGCATCGTCGCGTCTGGCGGGATTCGAAATAAGCTCCTACAATTCCGCTCGCATTGATTTCCGCAGTCGCGATCTTCACGACGCGGGCACGGCAATCGTCCGCGTCCTTGCCGGCGCGGCGATCAAAAAAACGAACGCCGTGTCATGCGGCGACCGGCTGCCTGCCGCGCAGTGCCGGCATCCTCCGGAATCGATGCGTGCGTGCGATGCGTGGTTGCGTCGTCATAGAGCGGCTCACGACGTTTCCCCCGAACCGGGCAGGCCACCCGCGGAACCGTCGCCAACCGCCTTTCCAGAACAGGTGCACGATGCCTTCATCGATCTCCACATTGAGCGATGTCCATATCCTGGTCGTCGACGATCAACCCGACCAGTTGCGTTTGCTGATCGACATCCTGCGCGGCACGGGTTGCCGGATCAGCATCGCGTCCGACGGCATGCAGGCGTGCCAGCGTGCGCAGGCGCTGTTGCCCGACCTGATCCTGATGGATGTCCGCATGCCGCGGATGGACGGTTTCACCGCGTGCCGGCTGCTCGCCGCGGATCCCGCCACGCGCGCGATTCCGGTGATTTTCCTGACCGTGGCCGGCGAATTGCACGAACGCCTCGAAGGGCTGGAAATCGGCGGCGTCGACTATGTGGTGAAGCCGTTCGAGCCGGCGGAAGTGGTCGCCCGGATTCGCGTGCAGCTCGCGCGGACCACCCGTGAACAGCCCGCCGGCACGGAGCCGGCACACAGCCCGTTCGCGGCCGGCAAGGACGACGACATCATCGTGCGCGCGGCGATCCGGCACCTGTCGCGCACCTTGAACGATCCGCCGACCGTGGAGCAACTGGCGCGCGCGGTCGGCACGCATGAAAAGCGGCTGTCGCGCGCGTTTCGCGACAATCTCGGGCAGACGGTGTTCGAGTACCTGCGGCACGAACGGCTGCGGATCGCGCAGGATCTGCTGGATTCGACGTCGCTCAGCATTGCAAGCATCGCGAAGGAAATCGGCTTTTCCACGCCGGCCAATTTCGCGACGGCCTTTCGCGAACGCTTCGGCGTCACGCCGACCGAGTGGCGGCGCCAGCACCAGGCGCGCTCGCGCGCCGCGACCCGCGAGCCGCAACGCGGCGCGTAGGCACGGCCGGCACGCTCGCGCTCACCAGTTGTATTTTGCGCTGCCGAGCACGGTCCGCTCGTTGCCGAACACGCATACGGCGTACGACTGGCAGCCGCTGACGTAGCGCCGGTCGAACAGGTTCGCGACGTTCAGCGCGAAGCGCCAGTGCGGCATGTCGTAATGCAGCGCCAGGTCATACAACGTCGCGCTCGGCACCGTCAGCGAGTTGTCGGGCGCACCGGCCGATGCGCTCTGGTACCGCACGCCGCCGCCGATTCCGAGCCCCGTCAGCGCGCCCGTGCGCCAGGTCCAGTCGGCCCACATCGACGCCATCTGCCGCGGCAGCGGCACGGAGACGGGCCAGTTGTTCAGCGACGCATCGTTCGCCTGCACGTTCTTGACGTCCTGGTACGCATACGACGCGACGATCGACAGTTCGCGCGTCACCTTGCCGACCGCGCTCAGCTCGATGCCGCGCGAGCGCACCTTGCCGGTCTGCACGGACGTCGTGCCGGTCGGGTCGAGATTCACCGGCGTCGGCGTCACGACGTTGGTCTGGTCGATCCGGTAGACGGCCGCGCTCAGCATCAGGTTTTTGCCGGGCGGCTGCCAGCGCAGCCCCGCTTCGGTCTGCGCGCCGCGCGTCGGTTTCGCCAGGCCGCCGCCGAACATCCGCACGCCGACGACCGGATCGAACGACGTCGAATAGCTCACGTACGGCGACAACCCGGCATCGCCCTGATAGGTCAGCCCGACGCGCCCGGAGAACGCACTGACGTCCTGCTGCGCCTGTGTGCCGGCCGTCCGGTCGTCGAAGCGGGCATTCACGAAGTCTTCGCGTCCGCCGAGTGTCAGCGTCCAGCGCCGCCAGCGGATCTGGTCCTGCGCGTAGACACCGAACGCGTTCATCGCCGTGTACTGGTCGATATGGCCGAGCGACGTCGGCCCGGAGAAGATCGCGGCCGTCACGGGCCGGTACACGGGGTGGTACAAGTTGAGCGACGGCGCCAGCGCCAGCCACACGCTGTCGGTCGTCGTCTGCCGGTCGAACTGCAGGCCGAACAGCAGCGTGTGCTCGAGCGGCCCCGTGCCGAAGCGCGCCTGCGCGTGATTGTCGATGTCGAGCCGGCTGTAGTTGAGCTGGAACAGCCCCGCGAACCGCATCATGTTCGTCGTGCTGCGCGGCGCGAAGCCATTGCCGAACACCGTTGCATCGTCGAGCGACAGGTGCGACCAGCGCACGTCCTGATGCAATGTCCAGATCGCATTCACGCGATGCTCCAGCGCGTAGCCGAGCGACCATTGCTTCTTGCGGTAGTCGTTGAACGACGGGTCGCCCATGTAGATGTCCTGCGACAGGCGTCCGTTCGGGTTCGGCAATACGGTGCCCGACGCCGGCAGGAAGTTCGACGAGATGTCGCCGCTGTCCTGCAGGAACGTCGCGGAGACCGTCAGCGACGTGTCGGCATTCGGCCGCCAGCGGAACGACGGCGCCAGCGCGACGCGCCGGTCGCCGTTCGGGCCCGTCACCGCGTTGCCGTCGCGCCCGATGCCGACGAACCGGTACGCGTACCGGCCGGCCGGGTCGAGTGTGTCACCGACATCGAGCATGGCCTGCTTGCGCGCATCGTTGCCGATCTGCACGCCGGCCTCGCGCACGCGTTCGCCGTCGGCGAGCTTCGTATGTGCGTCGACGATCGCGCCGGGCTCGCCCGCGCCGTACAGCACCGACGTCGGCCCGCGCAGCACCGCGATCGAGTCGATCGTGTACGGATCGACGCGCCAGTTCGCGATCACGGCCGTATTCGGCGCGGCGAGGCCGTCGACGTACAACGTCGGCGTAAAGCCGCGCAGCGCCGCATACCAGTCGGTCCGGCTGTCGGCGCCGAACGTCGAGAAGCCGGGCACGTAGCGCAGCGCCTGGTTCAGGTCGGCCGCGCCGGTCATCTCGATCTGCTGCACGGTCACGATGTTGATCGTTTGCGGGATCTCGTCGATCGGCGTGTCGGTCTTGGTGCCGGTTGCGGTACGCTGCCCGACGAGCCCGACGGACGAGGCGTGGGCCGGCCCTCGCACGTCGATGGCCGGCAGCACGGCCACCGCCGTGCCCGGCGCCGATGCCTGCGCATGCGCAGCGCCCGCGGCGGCCACGCACAACGCGCCGCCCGCCGCGATCATCGTCGCGTGCCGCCCCGCTCCCCTGTCGGTCCACATTGTCTCGATACTCCGTCGTGCTGGGTTGGCCGGTTCGGCCGAATCGACGGGCCGCGTGCCGCCGCGTCCGTCCGATGGTGTCGTGATTGCCGTGCCGGCGAAGGCGGTGACGCGTGGATCGGACCGCACTGGCCGACTGCATCGTTCGCGAGCGCAGCGATCATACCGGCCGAACGTGGCGCGGTCTTTAAAAAAGAATTCGGATCGACGACCGCCGCGGCATGCAGATTGCTCGTCACCGGAACCGCATCAGGAACCCGGCACAGCCGGGCATCGACGTGACACGCATATCCGGCAGGATTCGCATCGGCATTTCGGGCTGGCGCTACCCAGGCTGGCGACGCACGTTCTACCCGGCCGGCCTGAAGCAGGCCGGCGAGCTGCGCTATGCATCGGGTCGACTGCAGACGATCGAAATCAACGGCACGCACTACAGCTTGCAGGCACCTGACAGCTGGCGGCGCTGGTATGCCGACACGCCGCCCGGGTTCGTGTTCAGCGTGAAAGGCTCGCGCTACCTGACGCACATGCTGCGCTTTCACGGCGAAACGGCCACGATCGCGTGCGCGAATTTTTTCGCTCAGGGGCTGTTCGCGCTGAAGGACAAGCTCGGGCCGCTGCTGTGGCAATTCCCGCCGTCGCTGCGTTTCGATCCGGCGCACATGGAACGCTTCCTGAGCTTGCTTCCGCCCGACACGGAAGCGGCGCTCGCGCTCGCCCGGCGGCACGATGCGCGCGTGCGCGAGCCGTATCTGCAGATCGACCGCAAGCGAGCGTTGCGCCACGCGGTGGAAGTACGGCACGACAGCTTCGTGGACCCGGCGTTCGTAAAGCTGCTGCGCCGCTACAAGGTCGCGCTCGTCGTGTCGGATTCGACCGAGGCGTGGCCGCAGTTCGAGGATCTGAGCGCGCGGTTCGTCTACATGCGGCTGCACGGCACCGAAACGAAGTATTCGGGCGAATACGCCGATGCGGCGCTCGAACGATGGGCGCGCAGAATCGAAGCGTGGAGCCGGGGCGCGCAGCCCGACGACGCGCGTCTCGCCGCACCGGGCCTGCAACCGCCGCGTGCAAGGACGCGCGACGTGTACTGCTATTTCGACAACGACACGAAAACGCAGGCGCCGTTCGACGCCGGGCGGCTGATGGCGCGGCTCGGGCTGCACGCGCACGCTGCGGCGCCGGAATGAAATACCCGACGAGCGACGCCTCGGGAACGCCGTCAGGTTCCGTAAGGCCAGGCGCGCAATATGCTCCTGCCCTCGCGGATCGTGCCATTCGTCGCGCCTCGCCGCGTAAGCGGTAAATTTTGCACGACCGGCAGTCGGCGCCATGGCGCCAACACGACAAGGAGAAGAACGATGACCCTGCTTATCTATCTGGTCGGATGGATCATTTTCATCGGCGGCGTCGCCTGGGGTTTGATGACGCTGCACGTCTCTCAGCACATCATCGAGATCGTGGCCGTCATCCTGTTCGGCATCGCGGTCATCACGGGTGCGACGCGCGCCCGGAATCGCGACCGGTCGTAGCGCGACGCGGCGCGTGACGGCGCTCGCCAGATAGTAGGCAACGCGCGCGTTCTTTGCATGAGTGGCGACAGGTGCGCTACGCTCGATTCGGCCCTGTCTCGTGGGCCAAAATTTAAGCGCTTAAACACACTGAAGCCGACCCCGTGTCCGACGGGGTCCATGACATGGAGGAAGACGATGAACAGACGATCGATGCTGCGCTGGAGCATCGCGAGCGCGGCGCTTGCCTGCCTCGACCTGGCCGGCCCGCTGGCCGCCTTCGCACGACCCGCGCCGCGCGATGCGGCGGCCGGCGCGCTCGCGATGGGGGCCGACATCTCGACGTTGCCGGAACTCGAAGCGCATGGCGCGACCTTCTTCGACCGGGACGGCGCGCCGCGCGACTGCCTGAAGATTCTCCGCGCGCACGGCGTCGATTCGATCCGGATCAAGGTCTGGAACGATCCCGGCAATCCGGATTTCTTCCCGGCGAACCAGAGCGCCGCGGCGGGCTACAACAATACCGCGCACGTCGTCGCACTCGCGCAGCGCGCGGCCGCGCTCGGGATGCGCATCCTGATCGACTTCCACTACAGCGACTGGTGGGCCGACCCCGGCAAGCAATATCCTCCGCATGCATGGGCCGGCAAGAGCCTGGCCGAAACCTGCGCGCTGCTGTCGGCGTACACGACCGACGTGCTGCGCCGGCTGCAGCGCGCCGGCGTGCACCCCGAGTGGGTGCAGATCGGCAACGAGATCACGGGCGGCATGCTGTGGCCGCTCGGCCGCTACGACCAGTGGGACAACCTCGCGCAGTTGCTGAAGACCGGTCATGACGCGGTGAAGGCCGTCGATCCGCGCATCAAGGTGATGCTGCACATCGACAGCGGCGGCGACAACGGCAAGAGCCGCTGGTGGTTCGACAGCGCGACGCAGCGCGGCGTCGCGTTCGACGTGATCGGCCTGTCGTATTACCCGCAATGGCAAGGCTCGCTCGACGATTTGCGCAGCAATGCGAACGATCTCGCGGTGCGCTACGACAAGGAGCTGATCGTCGTCGAAACCGCGTATCCGTGGACCACCAGCGACGGCGATTCGGAGCCGAACTCGATGACCAACACCGGATCGACGACCTTTCCACCGTCGCCGGCCGGCCAGGCGCAATTCCTCGGGGCGGTCGTCGATATCGTGAAGGGCGTGCCGGGCAATCGAGGCAAGGGCGTGTTCTGGTGGGAACCGGAATGGATCCCGACGCCGGGGGTCGGCTGGAAGCTCGGCGCGGGCGACCAGTGGGACAACAACACACTGTTCGATTTCCACGGTCACGCGTTGCCGTCGCTCGACGCCTTCCGGCAGCGCTGACGCGTCACGGCATGCGCCGCTTTACCGCACCGGCGCATGCCGCGTCAGTGCGGTGAATCGAAGCCGCGGCGCGCGCCACGCGTGCCGCTCCCACCGCCTGCGTCGCCCCGCCCGCCGTACGCATCCACGGCGAGCAGCACGCACGCCACGAGCGCGAGCCCGCAGCATCCGGCGAACGTCGTGCGATAGCCGAACAGGTCGACGCACGCGCCCGACAGCACACCCGATGCGATCGAGCCGACCCGCGCGGTACTGAAGAACATCGCGGTCGCGGTGCCAGGGCGCGTCGGCATCAGGTCGCAGACGCGCGTCATCCCGAGGCACGACGTGATCGCGACCACGCATGCGCTCAGCAGTTGCAGCGGCAGGATCAGGTTCACGCGCGTCACCGCCGCGAGGCCGATGAAATACGTCGCATGCACGAGCGCGCACGCGGTCAGCCAGCGCGCCTTGTCGAGGCGCGTCGAGCGGATGCCGAGCCACAGCATCATCGGAATCTCGAGCAGCGCGGCCAGCCCGAGCGCGGCCGATACGTTCGCCGGCGTGCCGCCGAGCGCACGCACGATATAGAGCGGCAGCACGATCATCGTCGCGTTCGCCGCGAGGCCGATCAGCGTGAGCGCGACGAGGGTGCGCAGCACGCTGGCGCGCGGCGCGACGACGATCTCCGCACGCACTTCGTCAGGCGGCGGCGCGGCGCGGTCAATGGCTCGCACGTGAACGGCCGCGTGCCACCGCCCCTGCTCCGGAATCCGCGCGACGATCGCCGCGCAGGCGACGAAGCCCGCGGAAGCCGCAAGAAATAGCCCGGTAAAGGCCGTCTGCGCGAGAATCAGCGCACCGAGCGCGGGACCGAACACCCACGCGATCGACAGCATCGTGCGCAGCGCGGCCGATGCAAGCTCGCGCTGCGCATCGTCGGCGACGGGCAGCACCGCGCGCGCGAACGAGAAGATCTGCGACAGCGACACGGCGCCCGCGCCGAGCAGGATCGTGCCGGCGGCGATCATCGGCCCATGCGCGCGCAGCACGCACAGCAGCGCGAAGCCGAACGCGGCAGCCGCGAGCGACAACACGAGCAGCGGCCGGTGCCGCTCGCGTCGGTCCGACCAGCGCCCGGCCCACGTGCTCGCGACGACGCCGCTCGCCGCGATCAGCGTCATGAAGATGCCGGCGAGAAACGGCGACATCCCCGCCGCTTCCACACCGAACAGCGACAGGTACGGCGCCGTAAACGACATCACGATGCCGAGCATCAGCGCCGCCGCGGACAGCGGCACGAAGTGCTCGATCCCGGCCAGGCGCGCGAAATGCAGGCGCAGCGACCGCAACGATTGCATCACGTCAGTCCGGTTCGACCCAGGCGGCGACATCCACCGCGCCGAGGTCGCGGCTGCCCAGCACGAAGCGCGCGCCGCCCGGCGCGGGCAGCATGCACGGCGTGTCACCATAGTTGAACGCGAACGTGACGCGCCCGCGCCGACGCAACCGTACGCCGTCCGGCAGCGCGCGCACCTGCAACCCGGCATCGTGTGCGCAGCGGGCAATGATCGCGCGCAACAGCGCGCGGTCGAAACAGGCAGTCGCCATCGTCACATGACCGCGCCGCACGACTGCCGGCACACCATCGTCGCACGCGGCGAGCACGTCGACGCCCGGTGCCGCTTCCCTGTCGATGTGATCGCGCCATTTCAGCGCATGGCCGTCGACGCCATCGAACGAGACACGCGGCGCGAGCGACGGCCGCAACGACTCGACCTGACCGATCCGCACCGGCAGCACGTCGCGCAGTTTGCCCGGTGCGAGACCCGGCGCGATTGCGAATTCCGCGGTACGCGAACCCGTGCGCGGCCCGAACAGCCAGTGCGCGCGTCCGCTTCCAGCCTGCTCCACGATCCGATCCGTGACGACCGGCAGCGTCGGCGCGACGACGAGCGCATAACGCGACAGGTCGGCGCCCGCCGCGACGATGTCGACGTCGAGGCCCAACTCGCGCAGCGCGCGATACCAGTCGAACGCGTGCTGCTGATAGTCGAAATCGGCACCGTGCGGCTGGATCCGGATCATCCAGTCGGCCTCGTAGTCGAACAGCAGCGCCACGCGGGCCGTGTCGCGCTCGCTGACGACGAGCGCCGGATCGAGCGCGGCGATTTCGCGTGCGACGCGCGCGACTTCATGACCGCCCGGCGCCAGCCGGTCGTCCGGCGCGTTGAGCCCCGAATGCAGTTGCTCCTGCGCATGCGGATACTGCCGCCAGCGGAAGTACGACACGAGCTCCGCGCCGTGCGCGAACGCCTCCCACGTCCACAGCCGCACCGCGCCCGCGTGCGGCACCGGGTTGTACGGCCCCCAGTTGACGGGCCCCGCCTGTTGCTCCATCACCCACATGCGGCCGTTGCCGACCCCGCGATACAGGTCGTGCGAGAACGCCGATACGTCAGGATGCCCGGTGCGGGCCCAGCGTCGCTTGTCCGCTTCGTCGAACGGCAGCACTTCGGTACGCGGCACCGGATAGCTGTCCCACGCGGCGACATCGAGGCCGCCGCGCGCGAACACGTAGTGATCGAACTCCGTGAAAAAACCCATGAAGTTGTGCAGCACGTCGCGGCCCGGCGCGTGCGGACGGATCGCGTCGACCTGCGCGGCATGAAACCGCGCGACCTCGTCCGACTGATAGCGCCGGAAGTCGAGCAGGTGCGCGGGATTCGCGTCGGTCGGCGTATGACGCGGCAGTTCGATCTCGTCGAAGCCGCGATATTCCATGCTCCAGAATACGTTGCCCCATGCGCGGTTCAGCGCACCGATGTCGCCATAACGCGCGGCGAGCCATGCACGGAAGCCTTCGAGCGCGGCCCGCGTATAGCTCGGCAGCGTGTTGTGGCAGCCGAGTTCGTTGTCGGTCTGCCACGCGATTACCGCCGGATGCGCGCCGTAGCGCCGCGCCATCGCGTCGGCAATGCGCACGCAGTGCTCGCGATACACGGGGCTCGCGATGTCGTAATGGCGGCGCGAGCCGAATTGCCATACCGCGCCGTCCGCGCCCACCGGCAGAATCTCAGGATGACGATCGACGAGCCACTTCGGCGGCGCGGCGGTCGGCGTGCCGAGCACGATCTTCAACTGCTGGCGCGCGAGCGTGTCGATCGCGTCGTCGAGCCAGGCCCAGTCGTAACGGCCGGGCTCCGGCTCCATCCGGCTCCACGCGAATTCGGCGATCCGCACGCGCGTCAGGCCCAGTTCGGCCATGCGCTGTGCATCGCGCTCCCATTGTTCGCGCGGCCAGTGTTCGGGGTAGTAGCAAACGCCGAGGTGCATCGTGGATTCCTTGCTGAAGAAAGAGGATGGGACAGATCAGCCCTTCGTCGCGCCGAACGTGAGCCCCGCGACGAAGTGCTTCTGCATCGCGAAGAACATCGCGACCGACGGCAGCGCGGCGAGCACCGAGCCGGCCGACACGAAGTTCCAGGCGGTCGTCCACTGCCCTTTGAGCGCGGCGACGCCGACGGTGATCGGCGCCGCGTCGTCGCCTTGCGTGAGGCACAGTGCCCAGAAGTAGTCGTTCCACACGAACGTGAACACGAGGATCGCGAGCGCCGCCAGCGCGGGCCGCACGAGCGGCAGCACGACGCGCCAGTAGATCGCCCACTCGGACGCGCCTTCGACGCGCGCGGCCTCGATCAGCTCGAACGGCAGTTCGCGGATGAAATTGCGCAGGAACAGCGTGCAGAAGCCGGTCTGGAACGCGGTATGGAACAGCACGAGCGCCCACACGGTGTTGTACAGGCCGACGCCGAGCATGATCTGCCGCACCGGAATCATCAGGATCTGGATCGGCACGAAGTTGCCGGCGACGAACAGCCCGAGCAGCGCGAGGTTGCCGCGGAACCGGTAGTTCGCGAGCGCGTGCCCGGCGAGCGACGCGAGCAGGATCGACGCGGCGACCGACGGCACCGTGATCAGGAGGCTGTTCGCGAAGTAATGCAGCATCGGCGTCTGCGTGAGCGCGGCGCCATAGTTGTCGAGCAGCGCGAACTGCTTCGGCCAGCTCCAGTAATGACCGGCCATGATCTCGTCGGTCGAGCGGATCGACGTGACGAGCACCGCGAGCAGCGGCACGAGCCACAGCGCGAGCGCGCACGGCAGCGACAGCCGGTACAGCAGGCGGGCGGGACGTCCCCAGCGGGACACGGGCATCGGGTACATGTTGGTTATCCTTACGACTCGACGCGCACCAGCTTGCGCAGCTGCCACACGATATAGACGAGCATGATCGCGAACAGCACGACGGCGATCGCGGCCGAATAGCCTTCGCGGTAGTACTTGATCGCCTGGTCGACCATGAAGTACGCGAGCACGGTCGAGCTGTCGAACGGGCCGCCGCCCGTCATCACCGAAATCAGGTCGAAGCTGCGCAGCGCGCCGATCACGGTCAGCACCACCGCCATGAAGGTCGCGGGCCGCAGTTGCGGCAGGATCACGTGCCACAGCAGCGTGAAGCCGCGCGCGCCTTCCATCCGTGCCGCTTCGACGATCTCGCCGTTGATGCCGGTGAGCCCGGTCAGGTACAGGATCATGCAGAACGGGATCTGCGGCCACAGCGCGGCGGCGATCACGCCGTAGGTCGCATAGCGCGGATCGCCGAGCACCGGGATCCCGTGCCCGACGATCAGCTTCAGCAGCCCGAACGTCGGGTCGTAGAACCACGAGAACACGAGACCGACCACGACGCCCGGCAGCACGAACGGTGCGAAGAACAGCGACTTCACGAGCCGGATGCCGAACACGTTCTGGTTCAGGTACAGCGCGAGCGCGAGGCCGAGCGGCGGCGCGGCGAGGAACAGCACGAGCCACAGCACGTTGTTCTTCAGCGCGACGTAGAACGTGTCGGACTGCAGCAGCTCGCGATAGTTGTCGAGCCCGGCGAACGTCATCGGCGTCATGCCGTCCCACTGATGGAAGCTCAGCCAGATGCTGCTGACGATCGGATACAGCACGAACACGGTGAATAGCGTGAAACCCGGCAGCACGAACCACAGGGCCGCGCGGTTGCGCCGCCGCGCGAGCGACGCGCGCACGGGCCGCCGTGGGCCGGCATCGCGGCGCGCGGCGCTTTCGGACAGGCTGGTTGACATGAGATGGCCTTCGATGAAACGAACGTGACGGTGACGACGCAGCGCCGGACCGACATCCTCGCCGGCCCGGGCGCGCGGCGCATTACTTGCGGTAGATGCGCTTGCGGGTCTGCTCGAGGCGCTGCAGGATCTCATCGAGCTGCGTCGGGTCGGACAGGAACTGCTGCATCGCCTTCATCCCCTCATCGGCCATTTCCTTCGTCATGTCGCGGTCGTAGAACTGCGCGATCCCGCCCGGCGTCGTCGCCAGCGTATGGAAGCCGATCTTCGAGATCGGATCCTGCGGCTCGGGCGCCTTGTTGTTCGACGGCAGCTGCCCCATTCCCTTCGCGAACTCGCCGCTGATCGCCGGTTGCCCCATGAATGCGAGGAAGCGTCGCGCATCGGCCTTGTTGTGTGCCTTCGCGGGGACGATCAGCACGTTGACCGGTCCGTCCTCGGCGAGCGGCACCGACGCGTCGATCACCGGGAAGCGGAAGAAGCTGATCGGGTTGCGCGTCGCGCTCAGCAGTCCTGCCGAATACCAGGTGCCCATCAGCGTCATCGCGGCCTGACCGTTGACGATCAGCGGGCTCAGCGAATCGACGTCGTAGGACAGCGCGTTGTCGATGAAATACTTGTCGTCGATCAGCTTCTTCCATGCCGCATACACGGCCCGCACGCGCGGATCGGTATAGGCGACGTCGCCGGCCATCAGCTTCTGGTGGAACGCATAGCCGTTGATCCGCAGGTCGAGGTAGTCGAACCACGCAGCGAGCGTCCACGCATCGCGCGCGGCCACCGCGATCGGCGCGATGCCGGCCGCCTTCAGCTTGCGGCACGCATCCAGAAACTGCGGCCAGTCGGCCGGCTCGCCGTGAATGCCGGCCTTCTCGAACAGGTCCTTGCGATAGAACAACCCGTACGCGTCATAGCCGAGCGGCAGACTATAGAGCTTGCCGCCGTAAGTCGACGACTGCTTGACGGACGCATACGTATCGGTCCAGCCGTTCTTCTGCCAGTCCGCGCTCAGGTCCTCGATCAGCCCGCGCTTCGCGAAATACGCGAGCCGCTCGCCGTTGTTCCAGCTCAGCACGTCGGGCGGATCGGTCGCGAGCCAGCCGGACATCTGCACCTTGTACGCCTCCTCGCCGACGTAGCTGACCTTCAGGTCGATGTCCGGATTCGCCTTGTGGAACTGGTCGAACGCTGCCTGCCACGTCGCGCGCTGGTTGCCGCGCGCGGCGACGTTCACTTTCAGCGTGCCCGCATCGGCCGTGCCCGCGGCGCACGCCGCGGCAGTCGTCAGGGCAAGCAGCAGTCGGCTCGCACGAAGTCTCATCGTTGTCTCCTGGTATTGGTGTGTTGAATGCCGCGTCGCACGCGGCGGGTCGGCATGGCGCCGCTACGCGAACGCCGCTTCGGCGTGAACGGCCGGCAACGCGATGCCGGCTTCGTCGAACAGGTGGCAGCTCGACGGCTGCACGCAAAACGCGTGGCGCTCGCCGCGCCGCAACGCGGCCTGCCCCGGCAGTTTCGCGAGCAGCGACGCACCGGCGGGCTGGTCGAGATGCACGTACGCGGCTTCGCCGAGCTGCTCGACGAGCGCGATGTCGCGGACGATCGACGGCAAGCCGGCATCGCCGGACGTCGCGACCGTCAGGTGCTCGGGACGAATCCCCAGCGTCACGCGCGCCCCGCGACCGACGTGGCGCGGCAACGGTCGATCGCGCAGCGTCAGCGTTTCGCCGGTGCCTTCCAGCGTCAGCCGGCAGCCATCAGCATCGCTCGCGTCGACGACGGCTGGCAGAAAGTTCATCCGCGGCGAGCCGATGAAGCCGGCGACGAAGCGGTTGGCCGGCCGGTGATACAGCTCGAGCGGCGCACCGGCCTGCGCGATGCTGCCGAAACGCGCGACGTCGTCGCCCGCATGCAGCAGCACGATCCGGTCGGCGAGCGTCATCGCCTCGATCTGGTCGTGCGTGACGTAGACCGAACTCGATTGCGTGAAGCGCGCGTGCAGCCGCGCGATTTCGACGCGCGTCTGGCCGCGCAGCGTCGCGTCGAGGTTCGACAGCGGCTCGTCGAACAGGAACACGCGCGGCTCGCGCACGATCGCGCGGCCGATCGCGACGCGCTGGCGCTGCCCGCCGGACAGTGCCTTCGGCTTGCGATCGAGCAGCGCTTCAAGCTGCAGCACGCGCGCGGCCTCGGTCACGCGGCGGCGGACCTCGTCCTTCGGCGTGCCGGCGATCCGCAGCCCGAAACCGATGTTGTCGAACACGGTCATGTGCGGAAACAGCGCGTAGCTCTGGAACACCATCGCGACGCCGCGCTCCGCGGGCGGTGTGTCGTTCATCCGCGCGCCGCCGATCCGCAGCTCGCCCTCGGTCACGTCCTCGAGACCGGCGATCATCCGCAACAGCGTGGATTTTCCGCAGCCCGACGGACCGAGAAACACGCAGAATTCGTGCGACGCGATCTCGAGATTCACGTCGCGCAGCACCGGCGCATGGTCGCCGTAGCGCTTCGATACTTCCTTCAATGAAATGGCGGTCATCGCGCTCTCCTCTCGCCTGTCACACGCATCGGAGCGGAAAATTTAAACGCTTAAATTTTGATGGCGCAATTCGCCCGGTTCGCCGTACCATGTCGTCTCCTTCCTCTGATGTGTCGAGAAATTAGCGTATCGGCTGTCCCTGTGCAACTTGTGGGACACACTCCCAGAATATGAGCAGACACCCTCCCGCTTCCCTTCCGCTGCCCCCTGCCAACAGGCCGCTCGGAGGCCGCGCATGGTGACGCTCGCGCAAGTCGCACAGCGCGCGAACGTCACGGCGGCGACCGTCTCGAATGTGCTGCGCAATCCTCAGAAGGTGAAGCCGGCGACCGTCGAACGCGTGATGGCGGCGATCCGCGAACTCGGCTATCGGCCGAACCTGACCGCACGCGCACTCGCGGAGGGCCGTACGTCGACGCTCGCGCTGATGCTGTCGAACATCACGAACCCGTTCTACCCGGAGTTCGTGCTGGCCGCCGAACGCGAGGCGCGCAAGCGCGGCCATTACCTGCTCGTCTCCAATACCGACGACGATCCGGCGATCACGCGCAACTACCTCGAGCGGATCGCGGGGACGCTCGCGGCCGGCGCGATCGTGATGAACACCGATCTCGCCGAAGCGGAGCTCGCCGACATCGCGCGGCACGGCGCATCGATCGTGCTCTGCATGTGGGAACACGTGCATGCATCGCGTACGTTGCCGTGCGTGACCGTCGATTTCGCGGCGGCGGGCGCGCTGGCGGCCGCGCATCTGTCCGGACTGCGGCATCGCGCGTTCGGCGCGCTCGTCGGCAAGGGGTCGGGCGGTCCGCAGTCGGTGCGGCTGCGCGGTTTCGCCGACGAACTCGCGGCCCGCGGCCATCCGGCCGACGCGCTGACGACCGTGTCGACGCACGATTCGATCGAAGGCGGCTACGAAGCGGCCGCCGCGCTGCTGCGCGAGAAACCCGGCCTCACCGCGCTATTCGCGACCAACGACCTGATGGCGATCGGCGCGATGCAGGCGGCCGCCGATCTCGGGCTGCGCGTGCCGGCCGATCTGTCGGTGGTCGGCATGACCGATATCCAGCTCGCGCACCAGTTCCGCCCCGCGCTGACGACCGTGCGGTTCCCGACGGCGCAGATCGCCGCGCGGGCGATCGCGCTGACGCTCGATATGATCGACGGGATCGAGCCGGCCGCGGCCGTGCATACGATCGGCTCGCCCGAGCTCGTCGTGCGAGAGTCGACCGGAACGGCGCCGGACTGACGGTTCGATATGCGCCCGCTTGCGCGCGTGGCGTGCAGCGTATGCGTCGGGAATGAACGGCGTGGCGTGGGTCGCGCGGGTGCTGTTTTCTCGAATCTGAAAACCAGCCATCACCGAACCATCGACCAACGATCGATCGGCCGCTCACGCCCCCCATCGCGAGCGGCCACCCCCTTAGAACTTCCACAACAGATTGCCGTACAGCGCGTGATCGCTGACGTGCCCGCCAAGCTGGCCGCTGTACGACAGGCCGAGCGACAGGTTCTTCGTCACGGCTGCATCGACGCCGACCTCGAGCACCGCCGCATCGCGTGCGATCGGCACGCCGACCACGCTGAACGGCGACCCGCCACTCGCGAACGACAACGTCGACGCCGGTTGCGTATTGCCGAATGCATGCCGCCAGCCGATCGTGCCGAAGGCCGTGACCTTGCCCTTCGTCGTGACCGCGAGGTCCGTCGAGGCCCGCACGCCGAGTGTCGAGAAGCCGAGGCTCGTCGTGTCGGAATCGCCCTGCAGGGCCGCCGCGCCGCCGTTCTCCTTGAAACCGCCGGTGTGCAGGCTCGCATACGCGAGCCCGACAAACGGTTCGAGCGCGATGTTGCGAATCGCCGTCGAGTAGCCGATTTCCGTGAACACCTGCGTCGCGTTCGCGTCGTAGCTGGCCGTGTCGTGATCGGCGAAACTGCCGAACGACGGATTGCGTTCGCTATGCACGCGGTACCACGACTGCGACACGCCACCGCGCACGTTCCACGCATCGTACCGGCCGCTGGCGTACAGCGCGATCGTCTCGCCGTTGACCTTCGCCGACTCGTTCTGGTCGGTATTGAGCTGGCTGCGCGATGCACCGCCCGCGATACCGACGCGCCAGTGGCTGCTGACTTCCGCATCCGTCCCGACGACGAAGCCGTACAGGTTGCGATCGATCGAAGCGACGCTATCGCCGTCGAACCGGCTATGCGAGCCGTACAGCCGGCCCCACACCGCCGGCTTGTACGACCTGGCGGGCGTGCAGCCGTTCTCCGCGGCCATGCGCCGGTCGAGCGCCGCCGCGTGATCGTCCGCCGACACCGGCGCCTCGCATCCGCACAGCGCCCCGCCCGGCTGCGAACCGAGCCGCGCACGATCGAGCACCGCGTCGCGCACGTAGCGGCTATCCGACAGCAGCACGCTTCGCGTACTCGGATACAGATCGCCGGCGAGTTGCGTGAATGCGCGGTTCGCGGTCTTCGAATCCGACGTCAGCACCGTATCGAACAGCGGATTGCCGGCGCCGAGCGTGCCGACCGCGCCCGCCGCCGCTCGCCCGTCGGGCGTCGTCGCAACCGACGCGAACGGCGTGCCGTTCGGGGCCAGCGACATCAGCACCTGCGCCGGGTTGTACGTGAGCGTCGGCGTGAGGAACGCATAGGTCGAGTTCACCGCGCTGAACTGCCCTTGCACGCCCGCGCCGGCATTCACGATGGTGTAGAGCTTGCCCGGCTGGTATTGCCCGGCCGCCGCGACGACCTGTACCGACCCGCCGTTGAGCGTGGCGGAGCCGGTCACGTCGAGGCCGCCGCTCTGCTGCGGCGTGGCGCCGACCTGCAGCGTCGAACCCGGCTGGAACGTCGCGTTGCCCGCGACCTTCAGCGTCTGCCCGGGCTGGAGGACCGATGCGGTGCCGCCGCCCGACACGGCCAGGCCGCCGATCGTGCCCGTGCCCGTGACGGTCGCGCCGCTGCCGACGGTCACCGGCGAGCCGGCCAGCGAACCCGTGACGGCGAGCGTGCCGCCGGTCACGGTCGTCGGCCCGGACAGCGTGTTCGTCCCGCTCAGCACCTGCGCACCCGTGCCGGCCAGCGTCAGCGGGCCGGTACCCGACAGCGTGCCCGCGAACGAGCTGGTGCCCGCGGTATTGACCGTCAGCGGCGTGCTGCCGAGATTCACGTTCGAGCCCGTCGTACCCGACAGCGTGCCGATCGACTGCGGCACGGCCGCAGCCGCCAGGTTCAGCGTCGCGCCGCTGCCCGCGAGCATCACCGGGCTCGTCGGCGCGAGGCTGCCTGCGCCGGCGAGCGCGAGCATGCTGCCGCTGCCGATCGTCGTGCTGCCGGTGTATGTGTTAGCGCCCGTCAGCGTCTGCGTGCCACCGCCCTGCACCGCGAAGCCGCCGGTGCCCGCGATCGTGCCGCCGAAGGAGCCGCCCGTCGGTCCGGCCACGGTCAGCGTGTTGCCGCCGAGATTCACGGTCGAACCGGCGGCGCCCGACAGCGCGCTCGCCGCCTGCGGCGTCCTGGCCGCGCCGACATCGAGCGTCGCGCCGTTGCCGGCCAGCGTCAGTGCGCTGCCCGCCGACAGGCTGCCGTTGCCGCCGACCGCCAGCGTGCTGCCGTTGCCGATCGTCGTGCCGCCCGTGTACGAGTTCGCACCGCTGAGGGTCGTCGTAGACGGGCCGCTCACCGCCAGGTTGCCGCCGCCCGAGATCGCGCCGCTCAACCCGAGGTTGTTGGCGCCGCCGACCGTCAGCGTCGAGCCCGTGCCGAGGTTCACCGCATTGCCGAGCGTCGTGCCCGCGACGCTGGTGCCGAGCGTGCCGCCGTTGCCACCAACGCTCAGCGTGCCGCTGCCGAGCGCGGTCGGCGTGCCGGCGACCAGCGTGCCGCCGCCGGTGACGCTCGTGCCGCCGGTGTAGGTGTTCGCACCCGACAGCGTCGTCGTCGCCGGGCCGGCGATCGACAGATTGCCGTTGCCGGAAATCGCACCGGTCAGGCCGAGGCTGTTCGGGCCGCCCACCGTCAGCGTCGAACCCGTCCCGAGGTTCACCGCATTGGCCAGCGTCGTGCCCGGCGTGCCGGCCGCCAGCGTGCCGCCTGCGCCGCCCGCGTTCAGCGCGCCGGTACCGAGCGCCGTGTTGCTGCCCGCGACCAGCGTGCCGCCACCGGTCAGGTTCGTGCCGCCCGAATACGTGTTCGGACCGGTCAGCGTCTCGGTGCCCGTGCCGCCCAGCGTCAGGCTGCCGCCCGTGCCGGCGATCGTGCCGCCGAACGTGCCGCTGCCCGACCCGCCGAGCGTCAGGTTGTTCGCACCGAGGTTCACCGTCGAACCGGTCACGCCTGACAGCGCGGTCGTCGTTTGCGGCGTCGTCGCCCCGCTGACGTCGAAGGTTGCGCCCGCACCGGCCAGGTTCAGCGGGCTGCTGCCGGAGAGGCTGCCGCCCGCGCCGATCGCGAGCGTGCCGCTGTTGATCGTCGTCGCGCCGGTGTACGTGTTGGCCCCCGTCAGCGTTTGCGTGCCGCTGCCCGACAACGTCAAGCCGCCCGTGCCGGCGACGGTGCCGCCGTACGTGCCGTTACCGGAACCACCCAGCGTCAGCGTGTTGCTGCCCAGATTCACGGTCGAACCCGACACGCCCGACACCGCGCCCGTGGTCTGCGGCGTCGTCGCAGCGCTCAGGTCCAGCGTGGCGCCCGTCCCGGACAAATCGACCGCGCTGCCCGCCGACAGGCTGCCGCCCGCGCCGACCGCCAGCGTGCTGCCGTTGCCGATCGTCGTGCTGCCGGTGTACGAGCTAGCGCCCGTGAGCGTCGTCGTCGACGGACCGTTCACCGCGAGGTTGCCGCTGCCGCCGATCGCGCCGCCCAGGCCAAGATTGTTCGCACCGCCAACGGTGAGCGTCGACCCCGCGCCGAGATTGATCGTGTTGGTCAGCGTCGTGCCGGCCACGCTGGTGCCGAGCGTGCCGCCCGCGCCGCTGGTGTTCAACGCGCCGGTGCCGAGCGCCGAACCGTTGCCGGCGAGCAGCATGCCGCCGCCGCTCAGGGTCGTGCCGCCCGTGTACGTGTTCGTCCCGTTCAGCGTTTCGGTGCCCGTGCCCGCCAGCGTCAGGCTGCCGCCCGTGCCGGCGATCGTGCCGCCGTACGTGCCGCTGCCGGAACCGCCGAGCGTCAGCGCGTTGCCGCCGAGGTTCACCGTCGAACCCGACACGCCCGACAACGCGCCGGTCGACTGCGGCGTCGTGGCGCTGCTCAGATCGAGCGTTGCCCCTGCGCCGGCCAGATTGACCGCGCTGCCGCCCGACAGGCTGCCGCCCGCGCCGACCGCCAGCGTGCTGCCGTTGCCGATCGTCGTGTTGCCGGTGTACGCGCTCGCGCCGGTCAGCGTCGTCGTCGACGGACCGTTCACCGCGAGATTGCCGCTGCCGGTGATCGCGCCGCCGAGGCCGAGGTTGTTCGCGCCGCCGACCGTCAGCGTCGAGCCTGCGCCGAGATTCATCGCGTTGCCGAGCGTCGTGCCGGCCACGCTGGTGCCGAGCGTGCCGCCTGCGCCGCTCGTGTTCAACGCGCCGGTGCCGAGCGCCGCGCCGTTGCCGGCGATCAGCGTGCCTCCGCCCGTCAGGCTCGTACCACCCGTATAGGTGTTGATGCCCGTCAACGTTTCGGTGCCCGTGCCCGCCAGCGTGAGGCTGCCGCCCGCGCCCGCGATCGTGCCGTCGTACGTGCCGCTACCCGTGCCGCCGAGCGTCAGGCTGTTGCCGCCGAGGTTCACCGTCGAACCCGCGACGCCCGACAGCGTGCCGGTCGTCTGAGGCGTGGTCGCGCCGCTCAGGTCGAAGGTTGCGCCCGCACCCGTCAGGCTCACAGGCGTCGTCCCCGACAGGCTGCCACCCGCGCCGATCGCGAGCGTGCCGCTGTTGATCGTCGTCGCCCCCGTATAGGAGTTCGCGCCCGTCAGCGTTTCGGTGCCCGTGCCGTTCATCGTCACGCCACCGGTGCCGGCGATGTTGCCCGCATAGGTGCCGCTGCTCGTGCCGCCGAGCGTCAGGTTGTTGTTGCCCAGGTTCACCGTCGAGCCGGCCACGCCCGAGATCGCGCCGGTCGATTGCGGCGACGACGCGCCGCTCAGGTCGAGCGTCGCGCCCGACGCCGTCAGGCTGACCGGGCTGCTCGACGACAGGCTGCCGTTGCCGCTGATCGCCAGCGTGCCGCTGTTGATCGTCGTCGCGCCGGTGTACGTGTTGGTCCCCGTCAGCGTTTCGGTGCCGGTACCCGACAGCGTCAACCCGCCCGTGCCGCCGATCACGCCCCCGTATGTGCCGCTGCCTGCGCCGCCGAGCGTGAGCGTATTGCCGCCCAGGTTGACGTTCGTGCCCGCGCCGCCGGACAGCGCGCCCGTCGTCTGCGCGGAGGTGGCCGCGCTCAGGTCGAGCGTGGCGCCAGTGCCGGCGAGGTCGATCGCGCTGCCGCCCGACAGGCTGCCGCCCGCGCCGACCGCCAGCGTGCTGCCGTTGCCGATCGTCGTGCTGCCGGTGTACGAGCTGGCACCCGTGAGCGTCGTCGTCGACGGGCCGTTCACCGCGAGGTTGCCGCTGCCCGAGATTCCGCCGCCCAGGCCCAGGTTGTTCGCACCGCCAACTGTCAGCGTCGAACCCGCGCCGAGATTCACGGCGTTGCCGAGCGTCGTGCCGGGCGTGCCCGCGGCCAGCGTGCCGCCTGCGCCGCTCGTGTTCAGCGCGCCCGTGCCGAGCGCCGAGCCGCTGCCCGCGATCAACGTGCCGCCACCCGTCAGGCTCGTACCACCCGTATAGGTGTTGTTGCCCGTCAGCGTTTCGGTACCGGTGCCCGACAACGTCAGGCTGCCGCCCGTACCGGCGATCGTGCCGCCGTACGTGCCGTTGCCCGTGCCGCCGAGCGTCAGGTTATTGCCGCCGAGGTTCACCGTCGAACCGGCGACGCCCGACAGCGTGCCCGTCGTCAGCGGCGTGGTCGCGCCGCTGACGTCGAAGGTTGCGCCCGCACCGGCCAGATTCACCGGGCTGCTGGCCGACAGGCTGCCGCCTGCGCCAATCGCCAGCGTGCCGCTGTTGATCGTCGTCGCGCCGGTGTACGTGTTGGTGCCCGTCAGCGTTTCCGTGCCGGTGCCCGACAGCGTCAGGCCACCCGTGCCGCCGACCGTTCCGCCGAACGTGCCGCTGCCGGAACCGCCGAGCGTCAGCGTATTGCCGCCGAGATTCACCGCCGAACCCGCTGCGCCCGACAGCGTGCCGGTCGTCTGCGGCGACGTGGCCGCGCTCACGTCCAGCGTCGAGCCCGCGCCGGCCAGGTTGATCGCGCTGCCGCCCGACAGGCTGCCGCCCGCGCCGACCGCCAGCGTGCTGCCGCCGCCGATCGTCGTGTTGCCGGTGTACGTGCCGGCGCCGGTCAGCGTCGTCGTCGACGGGCCGTTCACCGCGAGGTTGCCGCTGCCCGCGATCGCGCCGCCGAGGCCCAGATTGTTCGCACCGCCAACCGTCAGCGTCGAGCTCGCGCCGAGATCGATCGCGTTGGTCAGCGTCGTACCGGCCACGCTCGTACCGAGCGTGCCGCCCGCGCCGCTGGTATGCAGCGCGCCTGTGCCGAGCGCGGAACCGCTGCCTGCGAGCAACGTGCCGCCGCCGCTCAGGGTCGTGCCGCCCGTGTACGTGTTGTTGCCCGTCAGCGTTTCGGTACCCGTGCCCGACAACGTGAGGCTGCCGCCCGTGCCGGCAATCGTGCCGCCGTACGTGCCGCTGCCGGAACCTCCGAGCGTCAAGTTGTTGCCGCCGAGGTTCACCGTCGAACCGGCCACGCCCGACAGCGTGCCCGTCGTCTGCGGCGTGGTCGCGCCGCTGACGTCGAAGGTTGCGCCCGCACCGGCCAGATTCACCGCGCTGCTGCCCGACAGGCTGCCGCCTGCGCCAATCGCCAGCGTGCCGCTGTTGATCGTCGTCGCGCCCGTGTACGTGTTGGTCCCCGTCAGCGTTTCCGTGCCCGTACCGGACATCGTCAGCCCGCCGGTGCCGCCGATCGTCCCCGCGTAGCTGCCGTTGCCCGTGCCGGCCAGCGTCAGCGTGTTGCCGCCGAGATTCACGTTCGTGCCCGCTACGCCGGACAGCATCCCGCTCGTTTGCGGCGTGGTCGCCGCGCTGATGTCGAGCTTCGCGCCCGTGCCCGCGAGGTCGAGCGCGCTGCCCGCCGACAGGCTGCCGCCCGCGCCGACCGCCAGCGTGCTGCCGCCGCCGATCGTCGTATTGCCGGTATAGGTGTTCACGCCCGTGAGCGTCGTCGTCGATGGGCCGCTGACCGACAGGCCACCGCTGCCCGAGATCGCGCCACCCAGCCCGAGATCGTTCGCACCCCCAACGGTCAGCGTCGACCCTGCACCGAGATTCACCGCATTGCCGAGCGTCGTGCCGCCGACGTTCGTGCCGAGCGAACCGCCCGCGCCCGTCACGTTCAGTGCACCGGAGCCCAGTGCGCTGCCGTTGCCTGCAATGAGCCCGCCGCCACTCAGCGTGGTGCCGCCGCCATAGGTGTTCGTGCCCGTGAGCGTCGTCGTGCCCGTGCCAGTCTGTGCAAGCCCGCCGCTGCCAGAAATCGTGCCGCTCAGGCCGAGATCGTTCGCGCCGTTCAGCCCGAGCGTCGCGCCCGCGCCGAGCGTGACCGCATTGCCGAGCGTCGTGCCGCTCACGCTCGCGTTCAACGTGCCGTTGCCGGTCACGTTCAATGCGCCGGAGCCGAGCGCGGTGTTGCTGCCGACGCTCAGCCCGCCGCTGTTCAGCGTCGTTCCGCCGCCGTACGTGTTCGCGCCGCCGAGCGTGGTCGTGCCCGTGCCGGACTGCACCACGCCGCCTGCACCGGAAATGACGCCGCTCAGGCCGAAGTCGAACGCGCCGCCGAGATTCAGCGACGAACCGGCGCCCAGGCCGATGGCATTCGCCAGCAGCAGGTTCGCGGTGCTCGCGCTGACTGTCCCGCCGGCGCCGGTGACGCTGAGCGCGCCCGTGCCGAGCGCCGTGTTGCTGCCGATCGACAGGCCGCCGGCACTCAGCGTCGTGCCGCCTGTGTAGGTGTTCGCGCCGGTGAGCGTGGTCGTTCCGCTGCCGGTTTGCGCGAGACTGCCGCCGCCGGCGATGACGCCGCCGAGGCCCAGGTCGTTCGTGCCGCCGAGCGTCAGTGCCGAAGCGGTGCCGAGATTCACCGCGTTGTTCAGGGTCGTGCCGGCGATGCTCGTGCCGAGCGAGCCGCCTGCGCCGGCGACGTTCAACGCGCCCGTGCCGAGTGCCGCACCGTTGCCGGCGAGCAGCGTGCCGCCACCGGTGAGGTTCGTGCCGCCCGTGTACGTGTTGACCCCGTTCAGCGTTTCGGTGCCCGTGCCCGACAGCGTGAGGCTGCCGCCTGCCCCCGCGAGCGTGCCGCCGAACGTGCCGCTGCCGGCACCGCCCAGCGTCAGGCCGTTGCCGCCGAGGTTCACCGTCGAACCGGCCACGCCCGACAGCGTGCCGATCGCCTGCGGCAACCCTGCACCGCTCAGGTCGAAGGTCGCGCCGGCGCCGCCCAGATTCACTGCGCCGCTGGCTGCGAGGCTGCCGCCGGCGCCGATCGCCAGCGTGCCGCCGTTGATCGTCGTGCCGCCCGTGTACGTGTTCGCGCCGGTCAGCGTCTCCGTGCCGGTGCCTGCCAGCGTCAGCCCGCCGGCCCCGCCGATCGTGCCGCCGAACGTGCCGCTGCCGGAACCGCCGAGCGTCAACGTATTGCCGCCGAGATTCACCGCCGAGCCGGCGGTACCGACCAGCCCGCCCGTCGTCTGCGGCGACGTGGCCGCGCTCAGGTCGAGCGTCGCGCCCGCGCCGGCCAGATCGAACAGGCTGCCGCCCGACAGGCTCCCGCCCGCGCCGACCGCCAGCGTGCTGCCGATGCCGATCGTCGTGCCGCCGGTGTACGACCCGGCGCCGGTCAGCATCGTTGTCGACGGGCCGCTCACCGCGAGATTGCCGCCGCCCGAAATCGCGCCGCCGAGACCGATGTTGTTCGCGCCGCCGACCGTCAACGTCGCGCCCGTGCCGAGATTCACAGCGTTGCCGAGCACCGTGCCGCCGACGCTCGTGCCGAGCGAGCCGCCCGCGCCGGCGACGTTCAACGCGCCCGTGCCGAGCGCCGAGGCGTTGCCGGCGATGAGCCCGCCGCCGCTCAGTGTCGTGCCGCCGGTAAACGTGTTCGCGCCGAGCAGCGTCGTCGTGCCGCTGCCGGTTTGCGCAAGGCCGCCGTTGCCGGAGATCGTACCGCCCAGGCTCAGATCGGCCGCGCCGTTCAGGCCGAGCGTCGCGCCCGCACCAAGGTTCACCGCGTTGCCGAGCACCGTGCCGGCGACGTTCGTGGCAAGCGTGCCGCCCGTGCCCGCGACGCTCAGCGCGCCCGTGCCGAGCGCCGCGCCATTGCCGGCGATCAGCCCGCCGCCGCTCAGTGTGGTGCCGCCCGAGAACGTGTTCGCCCCGAGCAGCGTCGTCGTGCCGGCTCCGGTTTGCGCGAGGCTGCCGGTTCCGGCGATCGTGCCGCTCAGGCCGAGATCGTTCGCGCCGTTCAGCCCCAGCGTGACACCAGCACCGAGATTGACCGCGTTGCCGAGCGTCACGCCCGGCACGCTCGCGCCGAGCGACGCCGAGCCGTTGACATCGAGTGCACCCAGGCCGAGCGCCGCGCCGCTGCCGACGACCAGGCTGCCGCCCGTCAGCGCGGTGCCGCCCGCATACGTGTTGTTGCCGGTCAGCGCCTGCGAACCGGTGCCGGACAGCGTCAGCCCGCCCGCACCGCCGATGTTGCCGGCGAAGACGCCGCTGCCGCTGCCAGCCAGCGTCAGGTGATTCGAACCGAGATCGATCGCCGAACCCGCGACACCCGAAAGCGTGCCGATCGACTGCGGCGTGGTCGCACCGGCGATGTTGAACTGCGCCCCGGCGCCGGTCAGGTTGACCGGGCTCGACGCGGCGAGGCTGCCGCCTGCGCCGATCGCGAGCGTGCCGCTGCCGATCGTGGTGCCGCCGGTGAACGTCTCGGCCGCGGTGAGCGTCGTCGTGCCCGGGCCGTTCACGGACAAGCCGCCGGTACCGGAAATGATCCCGCCCAGCCCGAGATCGTTCGCACCCCCAACCGTCAGGGCCGCGCCCGCGCCGAGCTGGATCGCGTTGCCGAGTACCGTGCCGCCGACGGTCGTGCCGAGCGAGCCGCCCGCGCCGGTCACGTTCAGCGCGCCCGTACCCAGCGCGGCGCCGTTGCCCGCGAGGATGCCGCCGCCGCTCAGCGTCGTGCCGCCCGAGAACGTGTTCGTCCCGGTCAACGTCGTGATACCCGAGCCGATTTGCGCGAGCCCGCCGTTACCGGCAATCGTGCCGCTCAGGCCGAGATCGTTCGCGCCGGTCAACCCGAGCGTCGCGCCCGCGTTCAGGTTCACCGCGTTGCCCAGCGCGATGCCGTTCACGCTCGCGCCGAGCGCGCCGCCCGTACCGGCGACGTTCAGCGCGCCGCTGCCCAGCGCCGAGTTGTTGCCTGCGAGCAGCGTGCCGGCGCTCAGCGTCGTGCCGCCGCCGAAGGAGTTCGCGCCGGACAGCGTCGTCGTCCCGTTGCCGCTCAGCACGAGACCGCCGCTACCGCCGATCGCGCCGCTCAGGCCGAGGTCGTGCGCGCCGTTCAGCGTGAGCGCCGCGCCGTTCAGGTTGATCGTGTTCGCCAGTGTCGCACCGGCGGCCAGATCCGCGCTCAGCGACCCGCCCAGGCCGCTCACGTTCAAAGCGCCGCCAATGCCGAGCGCCGTGCCGCCTTCGACGATCAGGCTGCCGCCACCCGTCAGGCTCGCGCCGCCGGTGAAGGTGTTCGCGCCGGACAGCGTCGTGGCGCCGGTACCGCCGAGCGCGAGGCCGCCTGCCCCGGAAATCACGCCGCTCAGGCCCAGATCGGCCGCGCCGTTCAGGCCGAGCGTCGCGCCCGCACCGAGGTTCACGGTATTGTCGAGCACCGTGCCGCTGGCATTCGTGGCCAGCGAGCCGCCCGCGCCGGTCACGTTCAGTGCGCCCGTGCCCAATGCCACGACGTTGCCGGCGATGAGGCCGCCGCCGCTCAGCACCGTGCCGCCCGTGAAGGTGTTCGGGCCGAGCAGCGTCGTCGTGCCGGCCCCGGTTTGCGCCAGTTGGCCGTTCCCGCCGATCGCGCCGCGCAGGCTCAGGTCGGCCGAGCCGTTCAGGCTGAGCGTGGCGCCCGCGCCCAGGTTCACCAGATTGTCGAGCACCGTGCCGCCGACGCTTGTCGCGAGCGTGCCGCCCGTGCCGGTCACGCTCAGCGCGCCCGTGCCGAGCGCCGCGCCATTGCCGGCGATCAACCCGCCGCCGCTCAGTGCGGTGCCGCCCGAGAACGTGTTCACGCCGAGCAGCGTCGTCGTGCCCGTGCCGCTTTGCGCGAGGCCGCCGTTACCGGCGATCGATCCGCCGAGGCTCAGGCCTGCCGCACCGTTCAGGCCCAGCGTGGCCCCTGCATCGAGATTCACCGCATTGCCGAGCACCATGCCGGTCGCATTCGCCGCAAGCGAGCCGCCCGCACCGGTCACGTGCAGCGCGCCGGTGCCGAGCGCCGAACCGTTGCCCGCGATCAGGCCGCCGCCGCTCAGCGCCGTGCCGCCGGTGAACGTGTTCGCGCCGAACAGCGTCGTCGCCCCCGTCCCGGTTTGCGCAAGGCCGCCATTGCCTGCGATCGTGCCGATCAGGCCGAGATTGGCCGAACCGTTCAGGCCCAGCGTCACGCCGGTATCGAGATTCACTGCATTGCCGAGTAGCGTGCCGCTGACGCTGGTGCCGAGCGTGCCGCCCGCGCCGCTCACGTGCAGCGCGCCCGTGCCGAGCGCCACGCCGGTGCCGACGACGAGCCCGCCGCCGCCCGACAGGTTCGTCCCCCCCGTGAACGCATTGGCGCCGTTGAGTGTCAGCGTGCCGGTGCCGCTCGCGTTCAGCGCGCCGCTGCCGCTGATCGAGCCCGACAGCGCGAGACCGGTCGCACCGTCGACCGTCAGGCCCGCGTCGAGCGTCACGTCGTTGAGGAGATTCACGCCGGCCGTGCCTGCCTCGAGCGTGCCCCCGCCACCGACGATCGTGCCCGTGCCCAGCGCGCCGGTGCCGTTGACGATCGCGGTGCCGCCGGTCAGCGACGCGTTCGATGCGCTCGACGTGCCGGTGATGTTCCAGGTGCCGCCCTGCACCGCGAGATTCGTGAAATTGCCGTACGTATCGACCGCAATGGTGCCGCTCGTGGGGCTGCCGGTCGCGGTGTTCTGCTGCAGATTGAGCGTGTTGTTGCCGCCCAGGCCCGCATCGACACCGAGCCCGACCGATGACCCGGTCATCGCGTTGAACGTGTTGGCCGTGCCGAGCGCCGCGCCCAGCGACACGTTGCCCGTCACGGTTCCGCCGTTGGTAAACGTATTGCCGGTGCCGGCCAGGGTGCTGGGCGCAAGCACGATGGAGCCGTTGATCGCGCCGCCGCTCACGTTCGTGAAGTTGACTTGCGCGCCCCCCGACGTGGTGACGACCTGCGCCGTAGGCCCGGCGGAAAAGCCGAGCAGCCCCGTCGTGCCGATCGTGCCGGCATTCGTGATGTTCGTCGTGCCGCCCGTGCCGTTGTATACGGTCAATGCCGGGCCGTTCAGCAGCGAACTCGTCGACCCCATCATCACGCCCGTGCTCGCGTTCGTGACGTTGACGGTGCTCGCCGATGCGATATTGCCGACGACGGTGCCGTTCGATACGAAACTCAGGCCGGACAACGCCGGGTCGATTCTGCCGTTGTTGGTCAGCGTGACGCCGCTGCCTGTCAGCGACAACGCGGTGCCGCCGATCAGCGGCACCACGGATACGGTCGCGCCGGGCGCAACGGTCAGGTTGAGATTGTTCGTGCCGTTCGAATAGGTGGTGTTGGCCCCGGTACAGGTGATGGTCGTCGTTCCGGTGCAGGCGGCCAATGCATCGACGGGAACGATCCCCGCGCCGACCAGCGCGACCAGCATGCCGGTCGGGACAAGGAGTTTCGGACGTGCTTCCGCGCGCTTTTTATTCGAACCCGTACGCATGATCACACCTTCCCATAAGAAAATCGACGACACCGGGCCTCGCCACGGCACATCAGAATGCCGGGCGTGAATACCGGAATGCGTTATTCGATGCTTTTGAAAAATATCGTCCCGTCGCCGGCCAGAAACTGATCGGCTTGATTGAAGGAAAACGGAAATTAATTGGCGAGAATTACGTGATCGGCATATTTTACTTTTAAGCCCCCTTGCCCGGTAAATCTCTCCCTGATAGGAAGATGCTGTTTTTTTAAAATGAAAGGCATTACCCCGGCGACCGCGGGTCATGGTGCGTCTGTCTATACAGGCCGCTCGGCATGCGTGCCGAATCGATGTCCACACGGGCCCGCTTTCACGACGATCGAGCACCGATTCCGGACCGGCCGAAAAACCGTGTGCCAGTCGCTCCGGGTATCGATTCGTCAGCGCCTGTCGTTCGATCCACATGTCTCCAGGGGTGATCGCGAGTCAAATATAGGCCTGACTCGCAAACGTTTTCCATGGGTCCGACACGCTTTTGTCAAATATCAACATTCTTTCGTTTTCATTAATTCCTTCGAGTTCACGATGAAGGCGATTCACTTTAAATCAATCACGAAAATCATTAAGAAAGGCAAAAAATTAAAATTCGCCCATGCAGAATTTTTCAGGAATCTGCTTTAATTGATTCAGATCCGCTGCATTGCCTTTCTGCTTCGCGGGCAATAACGAGGTGTCCAAGGGAGACTTTCACGATGGTGACGCTGAATATCAACAACCGGCCGGCCGAGATCGACGCCGATCCGTCGACACCGGTGCTCTGGGTACTGCGCGACAACCTCGGCCTGACCGGCACCAAGTTCGGATGCGGCACCGGCGACTGCGGCGCCTGCACCGTTCATGTCGACGGGCAGCCGGCCCGAAGCTGCACGCTGGCGCTGTCGGCGGTCGGGAGTGCGCGCATCACGACGTCCGAACATCTCGCCGACGATGCGGTCGGCAAGGCCGTCCTCGACGCGTGGATCCGGCACGACGTCGCCCAATGCGGCTACTGCCAGAGCGGCCAGATGATGAGCGCTGCCGGCCTGCTGCACGGCAACAAGGCGCCGACCGATGCCGACATCGATCGCGCGATGGCCGGCAACCTGTGCCGTTGCGCAACCTACCAGCGCATTCGTGCCGCGATTCACGACGCGGCCCACGCGCTTGCCTGAGCCTGCCGGGAGACATCGACCATGCGTATCCGCACTTTCGGGCGCCCGGCAAGCGCCGACACCGCCCACCGCGACGCGCTGCCCGTCACCGGAGCCGATGCCCCGATGCCCGGCCGGCGCGGCTTCCTGAAGCTCACGATCGCAGCGGGCGGCTGCCTCGTGCTGGGGATCGCGCCGACGCGAGTCCGGGCCGAAGCCGGCACGGCCCTCCGGACCTCTCCTCCTCAAGCATTCCTGATCATTGCGCCGGACAACACCGTAACGGTCGCCGTCAACCGGACGGAATCCGGCCAGGGCGTCAGCACCGCGCTGCCGATGGCGCTGGCCGACGAACTCGATGCCGACTGGCGCAACGTACGCACCGTGCTCGCGCCGGCCGGCGAGCCGTACAAGGATCCGGTGACGGGCATCCAGATGACGGCCGGCTCGACGTCGGTCAATCATTCGTTCGCGCAATACCGCGAACTCGGCGCGGCCGCTCGCGCGATGCTCGTCGCCGCCGCCGCGCAGCGCTGGAACGTCGATCCCGCCACGTGCCGGACGGCGAACGGCGTCGTGACGTCCGGCAGCTACCGCGCCACGTACGGCGAACTCGCACCGGACGCGATGGCGATGCCGGTACCGCAGCAGGTGCCGTTGAAGTCGCCGGACCAGTTCCGCATCATCGGCAAGCCGACACCGCGCCTCGACTCACGCGCGATGCTCGATGGCACGCTCAAGTACGGGATGGACTGGCGTCTGCCGGACACGATGGTGGCCGTGGTCGCGCGCCCGCCGCGCTTCGGCGGCAAGGTCGCGAGCTACGATGCGGCGGCGGCGCGGGCCGTCAAGGGCGTGGTCGAGGTCGTCGAGATCCCGACCGATCGCGGCGGCACCGGCGTCGCGGTCATCGCCGAGGGCTACTGGCCGGCCAAGCTCGGCCGCGATGCGTTGAAGGTCACATGGAAGGACGCCGGCTCGACCGTCACGTCCGCCGAACAGATGCAGGCGTACAAGCAGCTCGCCGACACGCCGGGCACCGTGGTGCGCACGGCCGACGCCGGCAACGCGCCGCCGGCTTCCACGCGAATTAAGAAGGATTACGAATTTCCGTATCTCGCGCACGCGGCGATGGAGCCGCTCAGCTGCACGGTCGACGTCGGCCCGGCGAGCTGCGCGTGCGGGATCAAGATCTGGGGCGGCTCGTCGCTGCAGACGACCGACCGCGCGGCGGTCGCGAAGGCGCTCGGCGTCGCGCCGGAGAAAGTCCAGATCTTCACGCTGACGTCGGGCGGCGACTATGGCCGGCGCTCGACGCCGACGTCGGACTACGTGGTCGAAGCCGCCCACGTATCCGCCGCGTATCTCGCGGCCGGCCACCTCGGCCCGGTCAAGACGATCTGGACGCGCGAGGACGATCTGCGCGGCGGCTATTACCGCCCGATGGTGCTGCATCGCGTCGACATCGGCGTGGACGGCAGCGGCGCCGTGCGCGACTGGCAGCATGTGGTCGTCGGCCAGTCCGTGCTGAAGGGCGCGCCGCTCGAGCGCACGACGATGCTCAAGCGCGGCACCGATCCCGGCCTGACCGAAGGCGTGGCGAACAGCCCGTACGGCTTCCCGATGCAGGTATCGGTCCATCAGACCGACGCCGACGTGCCGGTCCAGTCGTGGCGCTCGGGCGGCCATACGCATACGGCGTTCGTGATGGAAACGCTGGTCGACGAACTCGCGCACTCGGCGCGGCAGGATCCGGTCGCCTACCGGATGGCGCGGCTGGCCGGGCCCGAGCACACGCCCCATCGCCAGGCGCTCGCGCTGGCCGTCGACAAGTCGGGCTACGGCACGCGCACGCTGCCGGCCGGGCACGCGTGGGGCGTCGCGATGCACGAAACGGCCGGCTCGGTCGTCGCGTACGTGACGGAAGTGTCGATCGACGCGCAGCAGCCGCGCGTGCATCGCGTGACGGCCGGCGTGTATGCGGGCCGCATCGTCAACCCGACCGGCGCGGAAGCGCAGATCCAGGGCGGCGCGCTGTTCGGCCTCGCGACGACGAAGCCGGGCTTCGCGATCGACATTGACCACGGCGCGGTCCGCAACGCCGGTTTCGCCGACTATCCGCCCGTGCGCATGCATGAAGCGCCGCCGGTGGATGTCTTCTTCGTTCCGTCGGATGCCCAGCCGACCGGCTTGAGCGACGCCGGCGTGCCGCCGATCGCGCCGGCGGTGGCCAACGGTGCGTTCGTCCTGACCGGCGAGCGGCTGCATGCGTTGCCGTTCGCGCCGATGCTGGTCGCAGCGGCCGCCCCCGCGATGTCGCCGGCCCCCGCAGCCGCTGCCGACGAGGATCCGTACGGCGACCTGCCGGCCGGCGGCTGCCGGATTCCGCACAAGGTCAAGCGGGCCGCGTTGAAGCCCAGGGCCGACCAGAGCCACGCAGGCGTCGGCCAGGCGAGCGCGGTGCCGAAATTCCTGCGGCCGAAACGGCGCGCCGGCATCCCGTGCATCGATGATCTGAAGAAAGGCACGGTGTGACGTAGACGATCCGGCAAGCGTCGGCCGCCGGCACGGGCCGGCGACCATCGCCACGGCGGGCACGATGTCCCGCCGTGGCGTTCACCCCCGCCCGCGCCGCATCCTCAGCGTCGCCGACGGCGATTCGCCGAACGCCCGCTTGTACTCGATCGCGAACCGCCCGAGGTGCGCGAAACCCCATTTCAGCGCGACATCCGTCACCGACGCGAGCCCCGGCGTCGCGTCGGCCAGCAATTCCTCGCGCACATGTTGCAGCCGCAACTGCCGCACGAAGCCCATCGGCGTGATCCCGTGACGATTGCGAAAACCGGCGAACAGCGTACTCGGGCTGACGCCGGCGAGTTCGGCAAGCCGTTCGATCGTCAGCGGCTCGTCGAGATGCGCGCGGATGTATTCCTCGACGCGTCGCACGTAGAACGGCGCGAGCACCACCGGCAAGTGCCGCGTGCCGTTGCGCGCGCTGTTCGGGTGGCCGTGCAGCAGCAGGTTGAGCAGCGTCGATTCGAGCTGCTCGAATGCGAGCGGATGGCGCAGCGGATGCGCATCCGTCGAGATCGCGCCGGCGAGGACCGGCAACAGCTGCGCCAGACACGTCCCTTGCGGCGACGACAGGCTGAACGCCGGCTCGAATTCGACCGGCGCACGCCGGTCATCGCCGAAATGCCGTTGCGCATGCCGCTCCATCATTTCGCGCTCGATGCGCAGGATCACCTGCGGGCATGCATCGCCCCACTGCATCTTCAGCGGCAGCGTCGGCGAGATCAGCGACGCGGTGCCGGGCGACGACACGAAGCGCGTCGAGCCGCATTCGATCTCGGCGTCGCCGCGCAGCGGGATCTGCAACAGGAAGAAGTGTTCGAGCGGCCCCGGCTCGATGCTGACGCCGCCGCCGTAATCGAGCAGGTTCAGCGACAGGTTGCCCCAGCGCGCGTGATGCATGCAGCTGTGCAGCGCACGCGATTCGCCGGTCGGCGTCAGGCGGTGCGGCTTGAACACGTCGGCAACGCGCGCGCGCACCTCGTCGACGTCGTTCGACTCCAGCAGCAGCGTGTCGTGATTGAAACAGGCGGCGTCGGCCAGCCAGCCGGTTTCGGAAAATTGCGCCATCGAAGTTCTCCCGTCATGCTCGATCGCACTCGCGCCGTGCATGCGTTCCCGGTATTGGGGAATCCTCTGCACGATCCGGACAGCGCCCGGAGTATCCGGACAGTCTGCCCCTCAAAACACGCAAGTCCCGCGCAAACGACGCAAGAAGCGGACCGTTCGCGCATCGTAGAAAACTGTGCGGGCCTTCCGCATCCGCACATACCCGCAGTCAGCCGCGCGCCTGCCCACGCGCGGCGGCCGGTGCAACAGGTTTCCGGAATTCGCGGATACCGGCCGAAGAAAGCGGATAGAAGCGTGCTTTTCGGCTGCCAATACTGGGCCCGTCACAGAGATGAACCGACTGGAGGGACACATGAAAGGACGTCACATCGAGATTCCGTCGCCGGACGGCGGCGCGTTCCGCGCGTACCTGAGCACGCCGGCCGGCGGCACGGGGCCGGGCATCGTGCTCTGTCACGAGATCTTCGGCGCGAATGCGACGATGCGCGAAACGGCCGACTACTACGCGGAGGAAGGCTATACGGTGCTCGTGCCCGACCTGTTCTGGCGTCAGTCGCCGGGAGTCGAGCTGGGCTATACGGCCGCCGATTCCGAGCGCGCGATGGCCCTTTATCGCGAATACGACGAGGACAAGGGCGTCGAGGACGTCCGCGTCGCGCTGAACGCGCTCAGGCAGCGGCCGGAATGCACGGGCGAAGCCGGCGTGCTCGGCTACTGCCTCGGCGGCAAGCTCGCGTATCTCGCCGCGTGCCGGCTGCCGGACGTGGCCGCGGCGGTCAGCTACTACGGCGTCGGCATCGAGCACGCGCTGGACGAGGCGGCCCACTTGCGCGGGCGGCTCGTGCTGCAGATCGCGGGGCAAGACCGCTTCTGCCCGCCCGACGCGCAGCAGCGCATCGCCGACGCGCTGTCCGCGCGCGACGGCGTCGAGGTATACGTGTATCCGGGCGTCGATCACGCATTCGCCCGCGCCGGCGGCGATCATTTCGACAAGGCCGCCGCGATCATGGCGCACCAGCGCGCGATCGCCGCATTCCGCGCCGCGCTCGGCCCGCACTACGACCTGTCCGCACTGTGGGAAGCCCATCTGAAGCACGAATTCGACACGCGCAACGTCGACGCGACGATGGCCACGATGGTCGCCGAGCCGTACGTCAACCATATTCCGACGCTGACGGGCGGCGTCGGCCACGACGAGCTGAAGCGCTTCTATACGCATCACTTCGTGCATGCGAACCCGCCCGACACGACGATCACGCCGATCTCGCGCACGATCGGTGCGAGCCAGATCGTCGACGAACTGCTGTTCTGCTTCACGCACACCACCGAGATCGACTGGATGCTGCCGGGCGTCGCGCCGACCGGCAAGCGGGTCGAGATCCCGCTCGTCGCGATCGTCAAGTTTCGCGGCGACAAGCTGTATCACGAGCATATCTACTGGGACCAGGCGAGCGTGCTCGTGCAGGTCGGCCTGCTCGATCCGGCCGGGCTGCCGGTAGCCGGCGTCGACACGGCCCGCAAGCTGCTCGACGAAACCGTGCCGTCGAACGGCCTGATGCGCCGCTGGCACGACAGCGAGCCGTCGCCGGGTGCGCGCTGACGCGCCCCTTCCCTCACTCAACGATTCCGGGAGACACCCCATGACCGCCCTTGCAGGCAAAGTCGCGATCGTCACCGGCGGCGCCACGCTGATCGGCGCCGCGGTCGCGCAGGACCTGATCCGCGCCGGCGCGCACGTCGCGATCCTCGATCTCGATGCGCAGAACGGCGCACGCGTGGCCGATTCGCTCGGCGAACGTGCGCTGTTCGTCGCGCTCGACATCACAGACGACCGCGCGATCGAGCGCGCGATCGCGGCGATCGTCGAACGCTTCGCTGCGATCGACGTGCTCGTCAACCTCGCGTGCAGCTACGTCGACAACGGCATCCACGCAACCCGCAACGACTGGCTCGCCGCGATGGACGTCAACGTTGTGTCCGCCGCGATGCTCGCGAAGGCCGTGCATCCGCACATGGCACGGCGCGGCGGCGGCGCGATCGTGAACTTCAGCTCGATCTCCGCGCAGTGCGCGCAAACCGGCCGCTGGCTGTATCCGACGTCCAAGGCCGCGATCCGCCAGCTCACGCGCAGCATGGCGATGGATCTCGCGCCCGATCGCATTCGCGTCAACTCGGTGTCGCCGGGGTGGACGTGGTCGCGCGTGATGGACGAGATGACGCACGGCGACCGTGCGAAGACCGACCGGGTCGCCGCGCCGTTCCACCTGCTCGGCCGCGTCGGCGATCCGTCCGAGGTCGCGCAGGTCGTGACGTTCCTGTGCAGCGACGCTGCGAGCTTCGTGACCGGCGCCGATTACGCAGTGGACGGCGGCTACGCCGCGATGGGCCCCGAACAGGCGCTGCCGGCCATTCCGCGTCTGGCGGAGTGACCGTTTCGCGTCGCCCCTTCACGCAATCATTCCGGCCGCCACGCGGCCAACCAAGGACATTTCCATGAGACGCATCGCTATCGTCGGCGCCGGCCAGTCCGGCCTGCAACTCGCCTTCGCCCTGCTCGACCAGGGCTATCACGTCACGCTCTCGACCAACCGCGACGCGGAGCAGATCCGCACGGGCAAGGTCATGTCGAGCCAGTGCATGTTCCATACCGCGCTGCAGATCGAGCGCGACCTCGGCCTGAATGCATGGGAGGAAGCGTGCCCGTCCGTCGAGGGGATCGGCGTCGCGGTGCCGCATCCGGACGGCAACGGCCGCAAGGCGATCGACTGGTCGTCGCGGCTGACGCGCTATGCGCAATCGGTCGATCAGCGCGTGAAGATGGCCGACTGGCTCGACGGCGTCCGGCGCCGCGGCGCGGACGTGCGCATCGGCGATGTCGGCGTACCCGAGCTCGAGGAACTGGCGCGCAGTCACGATCTCGTGCTGCTCGCGGCCGGCAAGGGCGACATCGTCAACCTGCTCGGCCGCGACGACGCGCGCAGCGCGTTCGACCGCCCGCAACGCGCGCTGGCGCTCACCTACGTGAAGGGCATGACGCCGAGCCAGCCGTATTCGCGCGTGCGCTTCAACCTGCTGCCCGGCATCGGCGAATACTTCGTGTTCCCCGCGCTGACCACGACGGGCCCGTGCGAAATCATGGTGTTCGAAGGCATTCCGGGCGGCCCGCTCGACTGCTGGGCCGACGTGAAGACGCCCGAGCAGCATCTGGACCGCAGCCTGTCGTTCCTGCGGCAATACGTGCCGTGGGAATTCGAGCGCTGCCGCGACGTCGAGCTGACCGATTCGAACGGCACGCTGGCCGGGCGCTTCGCGCCGACGGTGCGCAAGCCGTTCTTCCGGTTGCCGTCGGGCCGCACGGTGTTCGGGATGGCCGATGCGGTGGTCGTCAACGATCCGATCACGGGCCAGGGATCGAACAACGCCGCGAAGTGCGCGAAGGCGTATTTCGACGCGATCGTCGCGCGCGAAACCGCGCCCTTCGGCGAAGACTGGATGCAGCAGACGTTCGAAGGCTACTGGGCCTACGCGCAGCATGTGGTGCGCTGGACCAACTCGCTGCTCACGCCGCCGCCGCCGCACATCCTCGAACTGCTCGGCGCGGCCGGCCAGCTGCCGTCGCTCGCCGCGGCGATCGTCGACGGCTTCGACGATCCGCGCCGGTTCTCGCCGTGGTGGTTCGAGCCGTCGGCCTGCGCGGCGATGATCCGCGAGCACAGCGTGCGGGCGGCGTGACCGACATGGAAACGATCATGACCGACCGTCCTGCCATCGACCCGATGCAATTGCGCGACGCGTTCGGGCAGTTCCCGACCGGCGTCACCGTGATCACCACCTGCGCGGCCGACGGTCGCAAGGTGGGCCTCACCGCCAATTCGTTCTCGTCGCTGTCGCTCGACCCGCCGCTCGTGCTGTGGAGTCTTCGCAAGGTCGCGCCGAGCCGGCCGGATTTCATCGCGGCCACCCACTTCGCGATCAACATCCTCGCGCACGACCAGATCGACCTGTCGCGCCGCTTCGCGACGCCCAGCGCCGACAAGTTCGACGGCGTGCTGCACGTCGAATCGGATCGCGGCGGCGTGCCCTGCCTCGACGGCGCGAGCGCGCGCTTCGTGTGCCGCAACGTCGGTCACTACGAAGGCGGCGATCACCTGCTCTTCATCGGCGAGATCGAGCAGTTCGACACCTACGACAAGGCGCCGCTCGTGTTCCATGCCGGCCAGTATCGTGCGATCGCCGATCATCCCGATCTTTTACGTGCCATTTGATTAGTTATACAGATAAATAACCAGGAGGTGGTGAACATGAAACTCGGCTCTCGCCTGCTCGTCGTCGCAGGCCTCGCGCTCGCCGGCATCGCCGGAAGCGCGCCGGCCCATGCGGCCGACCTGCCGCCGGTCAACCTCGGCATGACCAGTTTCCTCGACGGGATGCCGCCGGCCGGCTCCGGCTGGTACGGCACGCAGTACCTGCAGTACTACACGGCCGGCCGCGTCAACGACAATGCGGGCAACAAGGTCGGGCTGCCGAAGCAGGACATCGACCTGTTCGCGGGGCTGAGCCAGCTCGTCTATCAGTCGCCGCTGACGTTCGCGGGCATGCATCCGGGCCTCGACGTGATCCTGCCGTGGATCGCGTCCGCGCGGACCGACGACGGCATCGGCAACGTCGCGCTGAATGCGCGCGCCGGGTTCGGCGACCTGTTGATCGGCCCGTTCATCCAGTTCGACCCGGTGATGGGTGCGCAGGGCCCGCGCTTCGCGCAGCGCGTGGAATTCCAGTTCATCGCGCCGACCGGCGCGTACGATCCGTCGCGCGCGATCAATCCGGGCAGTCATTTCTGGTCGTTCGACCCGTACTGGGCGGCGACGCTGTGGCTCACGCCGAAATGGACCGTGTCGTGGAGGCTGCACTATCTGTGGAACGCGACCAACCATCGGCCGGCCACGTCGCTCGGCCCCGACGTGACGTCGACGCAGGCCGGCCAGGCGATCCACGTGAACTTCGCGACCGAGTACGAAGTGCGCCCGGGCCTGCGCCTGGGGCTCAACGGCTACTGGCTGCGCCAGACCACCGACATGAAGGAGAACGGGCAGGACGTGCCCGGCACGCGGGAGGCCGTGTTCGCGATCGGGCCGGGCGCCATGTATAGCTTCTCGCCGCACGACCACCTGTTGTTCAACACGTACTTCGAGACCCATGCGCGCAACCGGCCGCAGGGGACGCGGATGGTGCTGCGCTACGTGCATCACTTCCAGTGATGCGGGGGCGGCGCGCGCCGCGTTCGCTCACGCGGCGCGAACAGGTTCGTCGATCCGCAGCAGCCGGCCCGCGTTGGCGATCACGATGAACGTGCCGACGTTGTGCAGGATCGCGGCCCACACCGCGCCAAGCACACCGGTCGCGGCCAGCGCGATCACCGCGAGCGTCCACGCGAGCCCGATCGCCGCGTTGGTCGTCGCCGTGCGCCGGCAATGGCGGCCGAGGCGGATGCAGGTCGGAATCCGCTTCAGGTCGTCACCGAGCAGCACGACGTCGGCCGACGCGATCGCGATGTCGACACCGCGTTCGCCCATCGCGATGCTGGTCGAGCCGGCCTTGATCGCCAGCACGTCATTGAGCCCGTCGCCGACGACGAGCGGATGCAGGCCGGCGCCAATCTCGCGCATCACGTAATCGAGCTTGTCGTGCGGGAGCGCCTGCGCGACCACCGTATCGATGCCGGTCTCGGCGGCGACCTTGCGCGCGACGGGCTCGCGGTCGCCCGTCAGCAGCGTCTGGCGCGCGAGGCCGAGCGCACGCAGCTCCGCGAGCGCCTCGTGCGCGTCGGGCCGCAGCGTGTCGGCGAAACCGAACCAGGCGAGCAGCCGCCCGTCGAGCACGAGGCCGACGAGCGGCCCGTCGAAACCCTCGGGCGGCGGCGGCAACGCGCCGGCATGATCGGCCAGCAGCGCGGGCCGGCCGAGTACGGCCGTGCCGTCCGGCGTATCGGCGACGACGCCGAGCCCGCGCAACTCCCGCGTGCGTTCGAACGGTGCAACGGCCGCGCCCACGAGGCCGGATGCGACGGCATCGCGTACGAGCGCGCGGCTCGCCGGATGCGCGCTGCCCTCGCCGAGCCGGGCGGCCAGCGTGCGCGCGTGCGTTCCGTCGACACCCGGTTGCAGCCACACCTGCCGGACCTGCAGTTCGCCGCGGGTGAGCGTGCCCGTCTTGTCGATCACGAGCGCGTCGACCTCGGCGATCTTGTCGAGGAACGCGGCATTGCGAAACAGGATCCCGTGCCGCGCGCCGACGGCGATGCCGGCGATGGCCGTGGACGGCGCGGCGAGCACCAGCGCGCACGGGCATGCGGCCACGATCACCGCGAGCATCGCCGCTGCGTTCGCCGACGTGAACCACACGATCGCCGCGATCAGCAGCACGAGCGCGAGATACGCGCCCATGTGCCGCTCGAGCACCTGCGTGACGGGCGGCTTCGCCTGTTCCGCGTGCTGCATCAGCGCGATGATCTTGCCGAGCGTCGAATCCTTGCCGGTGTGCGTGACCTCGATCCGCAACACGCCGTCGAGATTCAGCGCGCCGCCGTAGACAGCGCTGCCGGCGTCGACGTCGAGCGGCACGGATTCGCCGGTGATCGGTCCGTTGTCGACGCTCGACGCACCGGCCGTCACGATGCCGTCGACCGGAATGCGCGCGCCGGCGACCACCTCGATGCAGTCGCCCGCGTGCAGCGCGTCGTACGCGACTTCGGCGACGCTGCCGTCGGCGCCGATGCGGCGCACGCGGCCGGCCGTCAGGCGACCGAGCGCGCGGATCGCTTCCTGCGAGCCGAGCACGCTGCGCTCCTCGAGCGCATGGCCGAACGTCATCACGATCGGCAGCAGCGCGGCCGTCGTCATGTCGCCGATGGCCCACGCCGCCAGCATCGCGAGCGCGATCAGGCGGTCGGTCACGCCGTGCAGGCTCGGCGCGCGCAGGCTGTGCCACGCGCTCGCGAACACGGGCCCTGCGACGATCAGCGACGCGAGCGCGGCCAGCAGCTGCGCGAGCGTGTCGCCGCCGGGCGACAGCGCGCGCCACGCGAACGACAGCACCAGCAGCCCGCCTGCGAGCAGCGCCAGCGCGATCTGCCGCGTGATCGTGCGACGTTCGTCGGCGGACAGCGCGTAAGCCGTCGCCGACGGCGCGGGTTCCGGCGCGGCAGCCGGTTCGGCGAGCGTATTCATCGGGCGCTCCCGGGCAGGATCAGGTTCGAGGTGTCGTGCGGATCGATCGTCGTCACGCGCCCGGCTTTCGACAGCACACGCTGCACGCGATCGCGATAGAGCCGCGCCAGCAGCCCCGGGTCGCCGTTCTCGCGCGCCGTCGCGTCGAGCTGCCGGATTTCCAGCGTGTCGGTCTGCGCGGTCGCGACGCGTTCGGTCGCGCGTGCCTGCGCGTCCTGGACGATCCGGTCGGCGTCCTGCTGCGCGTCCTGCCGCCGCTGTTCGGCGGCGGTGCGTGCTTCCGCGATGGTCCGTTCGACGAGTTGCAGCGACGTCAGCACCGCGTTGAACGCATCGGCCGCCGCGCCGGGAAACGCCGGCTGCACGTCGACGCGGGCGACTTCGACGCCGAGCCCCGCGTGCGCCGCGTCCAGCGCGCGCAGGTGCCGTGCGACGGCGTCGGCGAGGTCGCCGCGCAGCCGTTCCCGGCGGGCCGCCATCTGCCGGTCCGCGGCCAGTTGCTCGGGGCGCGCGACCAGGATCGCATCGAGATCGCGGGTCGCCGCGACCTCGACGGCCGACGCGGACACGATCCGCTCGAGCGCGGCGTCGAGGCGGTCCTGCTGCAGCACGTAGGCATACGGATCGCTGACCCGGTAATAGAGCACCGCGCTCAACGCGACGGCACCGCCATCGCCGGTCATCACGTAGCCGGAACCGGCCAGCGCGTCGGGCAGCCGCGCGACGCCCTGCGCGGACGGCGCGAGCGCCCGCGGATCGCGATCGAGCGAGCGGATCCGCCGTTCGAGCACGCGCGCGGCGCCCGGCACGAGCAGGACCGATTCGAACGGCTGCGGCCACGCGATCACGAGCCCGGCGTCCTGCGTGCGCACGAGTGCGCCGAAGCGCATCACGACCGCGCGGCTGTCCGCCGGAATCCGCCGGATGTTCGAGCCGGCCCATGCGCACGCGGCCAGCACCGCGACCGCGGCGACGAACCAGAACGACAGGCGCACGGCCTGTGCGCCGGGCCCGAGCGGCGGGACAGGCTGTGCACTCATCGGGCCGCCTTGCGCGGCTTCGACGCCGGCGCAGCCTGCGCCGCCGCATCGGCCGGGCCCTGCACGAGCACGCGGAACGGCGCGGCATCGGTGCGCAGGATCAGGTTCGTATTGGTGCCGACCACCGTGTTCAGCGTGTCGAGCGAGCGCAGCATCGTGTACAGGTGCGGGTTGCCCGCATAGCTCTTGCCGTAGATGTCGGCCGCGTCCTTGCGCGATTGCGCCTCGATGCCGGCCGCCTTGACGTTCGCATCGGCCAGCGCGATGCGCGCGTCGCGCTCGGCGTCCGAGCGGATCTGCGCGGCTTCGCGATTGCCGTCCGCGGTGCGCTGCGCGGCCACCGTTTCGCGTTCCGCGCTCATTCGCTCGACGGTCGCGGCGAGCGTGACGGCCGGCAGCGTGAGCCGCTCGAGCCCGACCTGGGCCACGCGCACGCCATAGGCCGCATAGAGCTGCGCATCGATCTGCCGGCGCAGCGTGTCCTCGAATTCGCCGGTCTTCACCCGGGACGGATCGGTGTTGACCAGCGACGCGAGGTCGTACCCGGCGGACGTCGTCTGCAGCGCGGAACCGACGAGCGAGCGGATCTGCCGCGCCGCTTCGTCCGGCTCGTTGCCGACCGCGCGCATGAAGCGCCCGATGTCGCGCGCGTCGGCCGGCACGCGCCACGCGACGTACGCCTCGACGATGATGCGCAGCCCGTCGCGCGTGCCGACGTCCTGCAGGCCGCTCGACGTCGTGTGCAGGCGCAGGTCGACCGGCGTCACCGCGTCGATCGGCGCCGGCAGGCGCCACGCGAGCCCCGGTTCGAGCAGCACGCGCACGGGACGCCCGAAACGCGTGATCACCGAGGCCTCGCCGGCGCGCACCTGCACGAAGCTCGCGACCGCGAGCGCGACGAGCACGCACAGCAGCGCGACGGCGACGCGCAGGCGGAAGGCGCCGGACGGCTGCGGTGTGCCGTGATGCGCATGGTGGTCGTGGCCATGGCCGTGGTGCGCATGATCATGCGCGTGCGAATGAAACAGACTCACGATGTCGCCCCGGATGCGGTGTCGCCCGCGTGCGGCGCGGCGGCACGCGCTGCCGCCGTGGTGCGCCGCCCGCGCGGAACGCGCCGCGTCATGTCAATGAATGCCGGCCAGATCGCCGGCGGGAGTGTTGCGCAGATCGACGGTTGCCCGCGTGCCGTCGGCCAGCCGGTCGTCGATGATCGTCATGCGTGCGTTGCGCAGCCCGCGTTGCAGCCGGTCAAGGTAATACTCGAATGGAAACGCGGGGCCGCCGAGCCGGTACGCGACCAGGTCGGCATCGAAATCGATCTGTTGCACGCGTGCCGACGACAGCGTGTCGCCCGCCTGCGCTTCGGCCTGTGCGATCCGCGCGAGCGCCTGCTGCCGTGCGTTGCCGAGCAGGCCGGCCGCGAAGCCGCGCGCCTGCGCGACACTGCCCTGCGCGCGGATCTGCGCGGCCTGCACGTCGTGAAAGGCGGCCGCCGCGCCGGTCGGCGGGTGCACGCTCTCGATCACGACCGCGATCACGTCGACCCCGCTCTGCAGGCGGTCGAGCTGCTGCTGGATGGCGCGCTTCAACTGATCGGCCATCGCGGCCTGATCGGTTTCGAGCAGCGATTCGAGCGTATGCGACGCGAGGTAGTGGACCAGTTCGCGATTCGCGTTCACGCGCACCGTGCTTTCCGGATCGATCGTGCGATAGAGCGCCGCGCGGGCGTCGGCGTCGGTCGGCCCGAGACGATAATCGACCCGCACGTCGGCGTTGACGATCTGGAAGTTCTGGCGATCGCCGTTCGCGCCGGCGATCACCTGGGTGGTTTCCTGCGGATGCGGGGTATCCCACAGGCGGTTGATGGCTTCGGGTGTCGGGCCGTCGGCCGGCGCGGCACGCGTGTCGGCGCCGCCGTCGTTCGCGTTGCCCGCGATCGCGACCTGGTGCACGGCGCCGTTGTCGACGATGCGCGCGCGCCCGAACGGCCAGGGCAGCCCGATGTGCAGCCCCGGCTGCCAGACGGCGACCGGCGCGCCGAAACGTTCATAGACCGCGCGCTGTTCGGGGCTCAGCACGACGACGGCCGTGAGCAGCCACGCAGCGGCGACGGTCGCGCCGAGCGCACCCGGCAGCAGCCGCACAAAGCTGCGCCATCCCCAGCTCTGCCGTAAATCGATGCCGTAGCGATGCCGCAGCTCGGCGCCGAGCGACGCGAACGGCGACGGGCGCCGGCTCAGCAGGCCGGCAATCGCGCTGGTCGGCACGACGGCGCCGCGCGGCCCCGCAAACCACGACAGCACGCCGCGAACGGCCAATTCGGCCGCTACGGCGGCGTTGAGCAGCGCGGCCGCATGCACGAGCCAATCGGCCGTGCGATGCCGGAATGCGAACCATGCGGCGGCCAGCACGCCCGCGAGCGCGGTGACGAGCGCCACGCGCAGCATCCGCGTGAGCGATGCGGACACGGCCGAGCGATCCGCGGCGGCCGCGTGGTGACGTTCGGTGACGAGTGTAAGAAACGCGAGCACCAGGCAGGCGGCGCCGACCGCGAGCGTGGGTTCGGGTGCGGCCATCGCGCGGATCAGCATCACCGGCGACGGCGGTTGCCACGCGAGCGCGGCCATCGCGACGGAAAGCATGGCACCCGCGGTGACGGCCCACGGCCGCCAGTCGATCGCGGCGGCAATGGCCGGCCAAGGATTGTCGGCTTGCTCCGGCTCCTGCTCCTGCTTGCGACGGAATGCGCTGCGCAGCCAGTCGGCGAGCAGGCCCTGCGGCAGGTCGCGGCGCGCGCGACCGGCGAGCAGCACGCCGATCGCGACGACGAGCACGTTGCACCATGCGCTGGCGAGCGGTGCGCACCAGCGCAGGTCGACCGGCAGGAAGTCGACTGCGCTCAGCGTGCCGAGCGTGACGGCCAGCAACGCGGCGGCCCCTGCAACCGGCGCGAGGGCGTCACTGCCGGCCGGGCTGTCGGGAATGTCGTCGTGGCCTTCCGGCTGTTGCCCCATCGGGGTTCCTTACGTACGCGTTACAGGATGCGCAGGTGCCCGCGCGGAATTCTGCGAGCGGCAATGTAGCGCGGCGGATGATGAAACTCAAGGCATCGATGCGATTGACGCGAGGGAGGAAACGGTCGCGCGGACCGGATGGGCCGCGCGCGTCGCAATGTCGGAGCCGGCGGCGCGTCGGTCCTGTCGTCAAGGTGATGGGTATCCGCGATTCGCGGAGGGAAAACCGGGCGCGATCGGGTTCGGGGATCGCGACCTGCCGCGCCACCGGCGCGAACGTGGCTATCGGATCGTCTTTGCGTCGCGCCGGATAGCGCACGCAGACGTCCGAACCGGTATTCGAAGATGCATTGACTCGACGGCGGCGGGCTCATCCCTGCGACATCGCGTTCGATCGTGCCGCGCGATGCCGGCAGCGCCGCTTCACGGGTTAGCAGTAGGGGGCAGCCGGCAAGGCGGTGGACTACGGCTTGTTCCATGGCCGACCATGGGTCCAGGATGCATTGACGCCGCTATGGTCGACCTGTCTCGCGGCGCCGCCTGGGGAGGGAGCCTCCATGAAGCCTGTTGCCGTGCCGGCCGGCGGGTAGGCCGCGCTGCACGTTCATCCTTTATCGGCCGTCCCGGCGCAACGCCGGTTCGCCGCTCACTGCGTGACGCCAACGAACGTCGGCAGCAGCACGCGATACACGTGGATCATTGCCGGGCCGAGCAGCACCATCATCAGCGCGGGGAAGATGCAGAAGATCAGCGGGAACAGCAGCTTCAGCGCGATCTTCGCTGCCCGCTCCTCCGCACGCATCCGGCGCCGCGTGCGCAGCATGTCCGACAGCACGCGCAGCGATTCGCTGATGCTCGTGCCGAAGCGGTCGGCCTGGATCAGCATCGCGCAGAACGACTCGATGTCCTCGACGCCGGTCCGCAGTGCGAGATTGCGCAGCGCCGTCTCTTTCGTGAAACCCGAGCGCATCTCGAGCAGCAGCAGGTCGAGTTCGCTTGCGACCACGTCGCTGCTGAAGCGCAGTTCCTCGCTCACCTTCATCAGCGCCGCGTCGAGCCCGAGCCCCGCTTCGACGCACACGGTCAGCAGGTCGAGCGCATCCGGGAAATCCTCGAAGATCGTCCGCTGGCGCACCTTGACCCGCTGCGACAGCACGATGTTCGGGATGTAGTAGCCGATCCCGGCGAGCGCGACGAGGATGACCGACAGCAGCGCGCGCTCGTTGCCGAGCGACGTCGTGATCAGTACCAGCAGCGCTGCGCACGGCAACCCGAGCGCAAGCCCCGTCTTCGCCGTGAAATACAGCGCGGCCGCGCTCTGGTTGCGCCAGCCGGCGTTCATCATCCGGATGCGCAGCGGCGAATTCTCCCAGCCCTCCTTCGGCACCGACAGCTTCGAGATCGGCGTGGACAGCTCGACCAGCTTCGCGACCCAGCGCGACGCCATGTCGTCGCCCGCGCCCGCCCCTCCGACGACGGTCCCGCCCGCCCCGGCCGCGCCAGCCTGCTGGAGCCGGCGCTGGATGCTGCGCGGCGCGAACAGCAGCATCGCGATGAGCACGCCGCCGGCCACGAAGATGAACAAGCCGCCCAGCATCACGGCCTGGATCACGCTCAGGTTTTGCATGACAACCTCGCAACGGTTCGTTATTCGGCACTCACGTCAGACGCGAATGCGGACAATACGACGGATCCAGAACAGGCCGAACAGCATCGACACCAGCATCGTGCCGACCATCCTGATCCCGGCCGGATCCTCCCAGAGCACGGACAGGAATTCGCGGTTCAGCAGCGCCATGACCGCGGCGGTACCGAACGGCAGCAGCCCGAGAATCCATGCCGACAGCCGCCCCTCCGCCGACAGCACGCGCACCTTGTCGAACAGCTTGAAGCGCTCACGGATCAGCGCGGCGATGCTGTCGAGCAGCTCGGCCAGGTTGCCGCCCGTCTCGCGCTGGATCAGCACCGCGATCACGAAGTAGCGCAGGTCCTGCACCGGCACGCGCGTCGTGAGGTTCATCAGCGCATCGTGCAGCGACACGCCGTAGTTGACCTCGTCGAACGTGACGCGGAATTCGCCGCCCATCGGATCGGGAAACTCGTCGCCGACCATCCCGAGCGTGCTCGTGAACGAGTGACCGGAACGCAGCGCTCGCGCGATCATGTCGCAGATCTCCGGCAACTGCCGCTCGAGCCTGCGCAACCGGCGCCCACGGCACCGCATCACGTACATCAGCGGCAGGCAGCCGGCGAACAGCGCGACCGGCAGCGCGGCGAGCTGCATGCGCGAGGCGAAGCTCGTCACGATCCACGCGAATGCCGCGAACACCACGCTGAGCATGATCAGCTTCGGCAGCGTCCAGTCGAGGCCCGATTGCTGGATCATGAGATCGAGCGCCTGCACGCGCGGCATGCGCAGCAGCATCCGGTCAAACGGCTTCGACTCGTCGAGCATCCGCTTCTTCAGGATCGACAGCCGCTCCTGCTGCACGTTGCCGCCGGCCGACATCGCGCGGATGCGCGCTTCGATCCGGCGCGCGGCGCTGCCGTGCCGCGCGTTCCACCATTGATAGGCGCCTTCGATCGCGAGCACCACCGCGACGAAGGTGAGAATCACAAAACCGTAAAAGATCGTGTTCATGAAGCCTCCCCGGCAGCGAACGGTGCCTGTCGTCAGTTCGTCTCGTACCGCTGGGACGGGTCGTAAAGCGAATCCGGCAGGTTGATGCCGAACGCCTGCAGCCGCTCGACGAACTTCGGCCGCACGCCGGTCGCGCAGAAGTGGCCGCGCACCGAGCCGTCGCGGTCCACGCCCGTGCGCTTGAACGTGAAGATCTCCTGCATGTTGATGATGTCGCCTTCCATCCCGGTCAGTTCCTGGATGCTGACGATCTTGCGCTTGCCGTCCGTCAGCCGCGCCGCCTGCACGACCACCGAGATCGCCGACGCGATCTGCTGGCGCATCGTCTTCGGCGGCAGCGTCAGGCCGGCGACGCTGATCATGTTCTCGAGCCGCGTCAGCGCGTCGCGCGGCGTGTTCGCGTGGATCGTCGCGAGCGAGCCTTCGTGGCCGGTGTTCATCGCGTTGAGCATGTCGAGCGCTTCGGCGCCGCGCACTTCGCCGAGGATGATCCGGTCCGGGCGCATCCGCAGCGCATTGCGCACCAGCGTGCGCTGCGTGATCTCGCCCTTGCCCTCGATGTTCGGCGGGCGCGTTTCGAGGCGCAGCACGTGCGGCTGCTGGAGTTGCAGCTCGGCCGCATCCTCGATCGTCACGATCCGCTCGTTGCGCGGAATGAAGCCGGACAGGATGTTGAGCAGCGTCGTCTTGCCGCTGCCGGTGCCGCCCGACACCAGCACGTTCACCTTCGCGCGCGACAGCGCGTCGAGCAGCTCGGCCATCGGCGGCGTCAGGCTGTGGTAGCGCACCAGGTCGTCCATCTTCAGCGGGTTGACCGCGAAGCGCCGGATCGACATCAGCGGCCCGTCGATCGCGGACGGCGGGATGATCGCGTTCACGCGCGAGCCGTCGGGCAGGCGCGCGTCGACCATCGGGCTCGATTCGTCGATGCGGCGCCCGACGCGCGACACGATCTTCTCGATCACCTTCATCAGGTGCGCGTCATCGTAGAACGTCACGTCGGTCAGTTCGAGCTGGCCGCAACGTTCGACGTAGACCTGCTGGTACGTATTCACGAGGATGTCGGAAATGCCGGGGTCGCGCAGCAGCGCTTCGAGCGGGCCGAAGCCGAACATCTCGTCATACACGTCGACCGCGAGCTGCCGGCGCTCGATGTCGTTCGCCGGGAGCCGCCCCTCGTCGAGGATGCGCGCGATCAGCGCGCCGATTTCCATGCGGACCGTATCCTGCGGCAGCCGCGACAGGCGCTCGAGTTCGACGCGTTCGAGTACGGCCAGGTGGATCTCGCGGCGCAGCTTCTGGTAGGCGTCGCGCACCGACGAATGGGCCGGGCCGGCCGGCTCGTTGCCCGCCACCAGCGGCTGGGCCCGGTGCAACGACATCTGTTCGCGCAATGACATGATGGTTCCCCAAAAGAGTTACATGGACTTGAGCTTCGGCGTGGCCTTGCGGCCAAAGAGCCTGGACATCAACGGTTCGCTGTTCACCGCGCTATGCCCGGTGCGCACCTCCCCGTCGACGAGCTTTTTTGCATACCCCTGCAACGCACGCACGACCGCCGTGCCGCGCGCGAGCCGCGACACCGGATGACCCTGGTTGATCGCCTCGAGCACGGTATCGGCATCGTCGGGAATCGTGCAGGCCGCCTGCAGGCCCAGCACTTCCTCGAGCGCGGTGCGGGTTCGCTCGCTGGCGCGTGTCGTGCGGTTCACGATCAGCCGCATCTGATCAGTCGAGTAGCCGAGCGACACGAGGATCTCCAGCAGCCGGCGGCCGGCGCGCACGTGCGGCATCGCGGGCTGCAGCACGATCTGGATCTGGTCGCTGCGATCCAGCGCGACCATCGTCAGCGGATTGATGCCGACGCCGACGTCGAAGATCACGAAGTCGTAGCGCGGCGCGGCGACGCCCAGGATCCATTCGAGCGCGTCCTCGCGCATCTCCGCGGCCTTGACCGGGTCGCCGGCGCCCGCGAGCACGTGGAAGTTTTCCGTCACGTGCGCGACGCTCGCGTCGAGAAACGCGCTGTCCAGCCGCTCGATCTGCGCGCAAAGCTGCGGCAGCGTCGACGGCGGGGTTTCGTCGCTGACGAGGAACGCCGCATCCGCGAACTGCTGGTTCAGGTCGATCAGCAGCACGCGGCGCTTGAAGCCTTCGGCGATCTCGAATGCGACGTTGCTGGCCGCGAAGCTCGTGCCGACCCCGCCCTTGCACGACATGAACGACACGATCCGCGTATCGTCGGTGTCGCGCCGCGTGCTTTGCGCGGCCGCCCGTTCGAGCGCGTTGGCGAGCGCCTGCGGCTCGAGCGGCCACTGCAGCACGTCGCGCGCGCCTGCGCGCATCGCGTCGAGCAGCACGTGCGGCGATGCGTCCGCCGTCACGAGAATGCAGGTCAGGTTCGCATGTGCACGGCAGATGCGCTCGATTGCCGACAGCTCGGACGGGTCGAGCGACGTGCCGTCGACCAGCAGGACATCGAACGCGTCGAGCCCGTCGGTGCGATGCTCGATCTGCGACGGGCGGCCGGTCGCGCGTGTCGCGCGATAGCGTCCGCAGTCGGCCACGAGGCGCGCGATCTGCGAGAGGCGCGCGGTGTCGTCGGAAGCTACGAGGAGGTTGATCATGTCGTGTGCCTCGTCTGTTCGATTAGTTGCAGGCGGTGCCGCCCGTCGCGGAAGTCAGGCTTTCGCGCGGCAGTGTCGTCGTGAACGGCGGCATCGTCACCGTGACGTTCACGAAAGGGATCATCGTCTTGACGGTGACGTTCGTGACGCTGACGGTCACGAACGCGCAAGAATTCACGTCACAGCTTGAGGGCGAGTAGTTCACCGACACGTTCGCGTTCGACAGCAGCGGCAGCAGCGATCTCACGCGCTTCACGACGCCGGCCGCGTTCACGTCGCAGACCACCGCCGTGCGCGCGCCCAGGCGCACGGCCTCGCTCGCGGTGCTCCAGTAGAACAGCACGCGGCCGAACTCGAAGATGCCGATCAGCAGCATGATCAGCACCGACGCGATCAACGCGAACTCGACGATTGCCGCACCGCGCTGGGTGCGCCGGCGTGACGGGAGGGCATGGCGCGCGCTCATGACACTTGCCTCATCACGGTGACGATGTTGTTGAAGGTGATCGACGGCAGCCCCGGGAACGCGGGGATCGGCTGGTACTTGTAGCCCGTGATCTTCACTTCGACGACGTTGATCGCGCCCATCGCCGTGCCGCCCGCCGCGTTGTTGTTCGAGTCGTAGGTCGGCAGGTTCGCGAACTGCGACGGATCGGACGCGTCGCTGCAGCCGGTCGTGTGCTGCGCGTCGCAGATCGTCACCATCGACGTCGTGAGCCCCGGCACCAGCTCGGTGCCGGAAGCACCGCACGTCGTGCTGCCGTAGACGACGAGACACTGCGCCTGCGACACCGGATATGCGCTGTCGGTCGGCAGCCAGATCGACAGGTAGCGCGCCGCGTCGCGGGTCGCCTTGGTCAGCGTCTCGAACTGGTAGATCGCACGGCCGAACTCCGCCACGCCGGTCGCGAGCATGATCATCGGCATCAGCACGAGTGCGAACTCGACGGCAACGGCGCCACGGGTGCGCGAACGACGAATCGGGGGCATTTTCATGATCGTCACTCCCTATTGGACCAGCATCGGCACCTGGACCCCGGACGCGCTGCCGTCACCAGGCAATCCGTGCGTCGCGCACGGATTGTTGCCGGAGACGGACGACCCGAGGTATTCGAGGTGGGCGATGACGTTGCCGCTGCCGGCGCTGAAGGGCAACGGATCGAGCATCAGCACGCAGTCCCATTGCGTGACGTGCACCTTGCCGCTGCTGCCGTTCAGTGTCGAGCAGTCGCCTTCCGGCGCGAGCGCGACCCGGCGGTCGCCGCCGTAACTCTGGTAGTTGCTCGCGGTCGCGGTGCCGTTGGTGGCGATCCCGCTGCCCGTCGGCGGCGCGCCATCGCCCTGGTAGGACTTGAAAGCAGCGCGGTCGGCTACGAACTGCGTGTAGGCGTCGCCCTTGATGCCCGCCGTTCCGGGCGGCCCGTAGTTCGGGCCGACATACGCGTAGCCGGTGAAGTCGGGCTGGCCGCTCGAGCCGTTCGCGCCGTTCGTATAGATGCCGAAGCGCGTATTCCAGGCGCGCAGCGACGCCGACTTCAAGCCGGTGGTGCCGAGGTCGGGCGGGCTCTTGATATTGCAGCTATTGCCCGACAGCTCGCCCGCGAGCGTCGGCTCGTTCGTCGTGCCGTCGAGCGCCGCCCAGCCGAAATTGCCGGGTCCGTAGGATGAACCGGACGGCGACGTGAGCCAGTCGCCGACCTTGTAGGCCGGATCGGACGGGCCGCGGCACACGAACACGGGAATCGCGCAGGCCGTCTGCCCGCCGCCGACGGTCGCGATCGCGCTCGCCGACACTTCCGCGGCGCTCGCGAGCTTCGTGCCCGGCAGCACGTTCAGCACCTCGATGAACCAGTGCGCGATGTTGCTCAGCTTCGTCGCGCACTGCACGTACTTGATGTTCGCCGGTGTCGTGACCGAGTTCTTGGTCAGGAACGGGTTGGTCAGCGAATCGCTGAACGTGACGTTCGAATTCGTCGACAACTGCACCGACTTGTTCTGGAAAAACACGAAGTTCAGATGGCCGGCGGCGATGCCGTCGGCCTCGGCCACCGACAGGCTGATGGCCGAGGTCAGGTCGCGCGCAGCCGACAGCGCGCACGCATCGGCGCTGTTCTGCAGTTCGCTGCGCGTGACGTACAGCTTGCCGAGATCCAGCGCGAGCCCGACGAACCCGATCATCACCGCCAGTGCGAGACCAACGATGATCGCGACGGCACCGCGCTGGCGATGCAGGTTGCGACGCGTGACTTTCGGATAGCGGGCTGCGCTGTTCATGGCGTTCTCCCTGAGCGTCCTGTCGTTACTGGGTGGACTTGCCGATGCCGATCACGAAGGCATTGGCAGGCGGCACGGCTTGCTTGAACGACTTGTCGTAGTTGTCGAGCGCGGCCGCGGCGGCGGCGCCGTCGACCCCCGATGCCGATGCCGGGTGTTCGCCGGCATGCGGATCGATGATCTGGGCCTGCATCACGGTGCGGACCGAATCGCCGAAGCGGCTGTCCCACACCGGGGTCGACGACATGCAGCCGGCAAGCGCGAACGCGAGCGGGACGGCGAGCGCCGCGCGGCGCACGAATACGAGGTAGGCGGATTTCATGAGTGTCCCCTTGACTGGTTTCAACGATCGGTGGACTCGGGGGCCGCGCTCACGTGCGCAACCTGCGCCCGCGCGGCTGCCGGGATCCGGTGCTTGAGCCGCGCCGCCGGCTGGGCCGGCGTGTCGGGGCCGGCCGCCGCGAGGCGTGCGGCGGTGGCTTCGATGCGCGCGATGCGGGCCGCGTTCGACGTGTCGGACAGCGGTGCGGCGGCGACCACCGGCGCGGGCACCTTCTGCGGCTCGGCCAGCACCGGCGACTGCGCATCGGCGCCTTGCGGTGCGCGCGGCGCGGGCAGCGCGGCGGTCGGACCGGTGGGCACTTCCGATTGCGGAGCCGGTGCCGGAGCCGGCGCCTGGGCCGGTGCCTGCGGTGCCGCGGCTGCGCCGTTCGCGGGTTGCGCGCCTGCCTTGCGAACCCCGCCACGGCCTTCCATGTTGCCGGTCGCGTACACGTCGGCTTCGTTCGGCTTGGAGAAGCTGTCGGTCGGCAGCGGCACGTCCGCGGTCTGCAGCGGTTTCACCAGGTGCGGCGTGATCAGGAAGATCAGCTCGGTGCGGTCCTGCTGAAACGATGTGCTGCGGAACAGCGCGCCGAGCACGGGCACTTCGCCGACGCCGGGGATCGCCTTCAGCGCACCGCTCGCGTTGTCCTTGATCAGCCCGCCGATCGCGAACGATTCGCCGTCACCCATCTGCACCGTCGTCGACGCGCGCCGCGTCGTGATCAGCGGCAGGATCGACGTGCCGCCGATGTTGGACGCGCTCAGCGTGACGCCCGTCTGCGACAGCTCCGACACTTCCGGCGCGACCTTCAGGCTGATCCGGCCGTTGGCCAGCACCGTCGGCGTGAACTTCAGCGCGACGCCGAATTCCTCTTCCTGCAGCGTGATCGACGAGACGCCGTTGCTGCCGCTCTGCGGGATCGGGATGAAGATCTTGCCGCCGGCGAGGAACGTCGCTTCCTGGCCGCTGATCGTCACGAGATTCGGCTCCGCGAGGATCTTGACGAGGTTGTCGGTGTTCTGCGCGTCGGCCGCGATGCTGAACGGCTTGTTGTTCGCCTTGTTGAAGACGGCGCCGCTCGCCACGCCCGCCAGCAGGTTGCTGACCAGCGCGCCGCTCCACGAACCGAACCCGCCCTGGATGTTGAACGCGCTGCCCATCTGGTTGATCAGCGTCTTCGACACCTCGGCCACCTTCACCTCGAGCATCACCTGCTGCGGCGACGTGACGTTCAGCATGTTCAACACACCGCCGCCGCCCTTGCCGCCCGCGGCCGGGTCGCCGGCGCTGTCGCCGTACGCATGGGCGATCTGCACGGCCTGCTGCGCGGCCTGCGAGCTCGACACGGTGCCCGCCAGCACGATCGTGCCGGCCGCGGTCGATACGTGGATGTCGCGCTCGGTCGGCATCAGCTGCAGCAGCGACGCCTGCAAACCGCCGGCGTCCGCGCCGACCGCGACGTCGATCACGCGACAGGCACCGCTCTTGCCCTGCACGATCATGTTGGTCGTGCCGACGGCAAGCCCGAGGATGTACAGCGTCTGCGGCGACACCATCGTGGCCTGGGCGACGGCCGGGTTGCCGATCGTCCGATTGCGGACCGGCTCCGGCATCGGCACCAGCAGCGACTTGCCGAGCGGCACGCTGACGCTGGTCGACTCGCGCACGGCGCCGACGCAGTTCGGCCCGCGCAACGGCCCCGCCGAGGCGGCGGGCGCGGCGGCCGGCACCGGCGCCATGCTGATCGTCATCTGCATCGGCCCCTTGCCGACCGCGGCCGGCGCGCTGGCGCCGCCCTTCGTCAGCACGGCCGACTCGACGCCTTCCTGCGCGAGTGCGCCATAAACGGTCAGCCATCCCGTACAGAGGATCGCGGCCATCATCGTGCCCCGTGCGACGCGCGTCCGCAGCGGGCCGGTACCTGTGCATTGCGGTTTGATCTTCATTTCGTCTGATCCCCCGAGAGACCGGCGCCGTGCCGGTTTTCGACTTCCAAGGCCGCCGCACGTTGCCGGCGGCCGATCTGTTTATATGGCTGGTTTGATCTGTTTCAGAAACACTCGACGCTGCCCTTCACACCCGTCAGTACGCCGACGCAGTCGCGCCGTACTTCCGGCCCAGCGTGCGATGCGACGTGCATGCGTACCGGCCGCACGCGGGCGGGAGCCGGCGGCGCTTCGGGTGCGGGTTCCTTGCCGAGCAGCGTCAGCTTGGTCGCGCCGCCGGTGTTCAGCGTCTTCTGGTCGATCTGGTTGCGCAGCACGAGCGACAGCGTGCCGACGCTGCGTGCGAGGTCGAGCCGTTCGGCCTGGTCGGGCGTGACTTCCAGCGTCACCGCGTTGACGACCTTCGGTGCGGTGTCGTCGCGGCTCACCTGCTGCGCGACGGCCAGCACGAGGATGTGCTCGAGCACGATCTTGGAGATGCTCTGCCCGTCGGTCTTGCCCTGCTGTTCCTGCGTGTTGACGATCACGTCGACGTAATTGCCCGGCAGCGCGAAACCCGCGACGCCGACCACGTCGTTCACGCGCACCGTGATCGCGCGGCTGCCGTCGGCGATCACCGCGGACAGCCCGCCCTTGGTGCCAACCGGCGCGAGCTTCGACTCGATCACCGGCTCGTCGCGCGACAGGCTGGTGCGCACGACGCGCCCTTCGAGCGCTTTCGTATCGGTGAACGCGCCTGTCGGCACGCTGCCCGACGGCCAGTTGACCATGTGGATCTGGTTCGGCCCGAGCGGTTCGCCCAGGTTCAGGTCGGTGGTGGCCACCGCGACCGGCGTGACCGAATTCGTGGATGTCTGCACCAGCCAGTGGGACGCGAACACGACCGCGGCAAGACCCGCGACCATCGCGACGACCAGCATCATGACCGCTCGACTGTTTTTCATGGCAATGCTCCTCGACGATTCGTGAAAGAAACGGCTCAACCGGTGATGAACGTACGGCCACCGCGTTCGACGGTCGGTGGATGACCGCCGTCACGTTCGGGCGCCGAACCGAAATAGCTCGCCCATGCGTCGTACAGCGCGTCGTGCGTCACTTCGAGCGGATCGCCGCGATACCGCGCGCCGGCCGCCACGAGACGCAGCAGGTCCGACGGAAAACAGGCGAGAAACGCCTTGCCGGTCGGCAGATGCAGCCGATGCAGCAGGTAGTCGAAGGCATCGCTCGCGGAGACGAGCCCCAGCGATGCGCAGGCCGCGTCGTACACGGCACGGTAGTCTTCGACCGACATCGCGCCCACGTGCAGCTTCGACCCGAGGCGGCGCAGGAACGCGTCGTCGCAGATCTGCTCCGGCGACAGGTTGCTCGAGAACACCGGCCACACATCGAACGGCATCACGAAGCGATTGCCGGATTCGAGCGTCAGGAAATCGACGCCGCGATCGAGCGGGCGCAGCCAGCGATTGAGCAGGTCGCGCGGCTCGACGCGCTGGCGGCCGAGATCGTCGACGACGTACATGCCCATGTTGGCCTTCATGTGCGGCGGCGCCTGGTAGAAACCGGCGGCTTCGTCGCGACGGAGATCGAGCTCGCCGAGCGTCAACTCGCCGCCGGACATCACGATCGGCCGTTCGCACAGGCGCCAGCGGCGGTCGACCGACTGGCCGCCGGCCCGCGATCCCGCGTCGACATGCACGAGCGGGTCGTAGATCTGGATCACTTCGCCGGCCGCGTGGATCGCGTACGGCACCGGCACGTGGCCGCGCATCAGCGAGCCGAGCCGCTCGGCGAGGAAGGTCTTGCCGCTGCCGGCCGGACCGTAGATCAGCAGCGGCCGGCCTGAATTCAGCGCCGCGGCCGCCGCATCGAGGATCGACGTGTCGATCACGATGCCTTCGAACGCGGTCCACACGTCGCTCTGGTTGATCTGCAGCTTGCGTACCGAATGCTTGTCCAGGCACGCGAGATACGCGTCGAGCGTCACCGGCGCGGGCCCGCTGTAGCCGCTGCGCGCCCGTTCCTCGAGCGCCAGCACGCGGCCCGCGTCGGTCAGGCGGAACGACACGTCGAGATCGGTCGCGCCGCGATGGGTGAGCTCGACGAGATGCTCGCGCACCAGGAACGCGAAGACGTCGTCGAGCACCGCGAGCGGCAGGCAGTGCCGCTCGACCAGGTCGCCGTACGACGGGCGGCCAAGCACCAGCGTCGACTTCAGCACGAGCCCGGCGACGAACGCCATGCTCAGCCCGGTTTCCTCGAGCGTGCGCGGCGCCGTCGGCAACTGCGTGCCCAGTTTGGTATGGGCTTCCCGAGACGGCAGCGGATCGGGCAGGTGCGCCACCTGCGCGTCGCGTCTCGGTTCGGTGTGATTCGTGTTCATGGTCGCTCCGTCCTCGTTGCGTGTTCGTCGCGCTATGCACACGACACGAACAACATGCCCAGCGTGCCGGCCGCGATCGCCACGCCATACGGCAGCGTGCCGACCGATGCGATTTCCACGGGGCCGCCGGCGGCTTCTCCGTGCGCCCCTTGCAAACGACGCGCGATCAGCACGCGAACGTTCACCCACATCTGGCGCATCCGGCCGCGCAGCAGCGCGAACGCGATGGCGCCGATCCCGCCGGCCAGGAACGTGGCCAGCACGATGTAGAACGTCATTTCCGCCCCGACCCATGCGCCGATCGCGAGCATCAGCTTCACGTCGCCGGCCGCCATCCCGCGCAACAGGTAGAACGGCAGCAGCAGGCCGAAGCCGGTCGCCGCACCTGCGAGCCACTCGAGTGCGCCGGCCAGGACGCCGTGCAGCATGCACTGCGCGACCAGCGCACCGACGAGCCCGACCGCGACGAGGCGGTTCGGAATGCGGCGGCTTGCAATGTCCGTGCTGGCCGCGGCGACGGCGAGCAGCGTCACGCACAACGGGACCGGGTAAGGCGGCGCAACAGGTAACATGGCGGACCTCTCGGATCGAATCGATGGATCAGGAAACCATTGCCAGCGCGTTGGTTACCGCGGACGTCACGGCCGTGGCAATCACCTCGTACGTGTCGACAAGCGAGCCTCTCAGCGTGACGACGCTGCCCAGTACCGCGGTGGCGAACATCGCCGCGAGCAACGCATATTCGATCGACGTCACGCCTTGCTCGTCGGCGATCCAGCGACAGACGGCACGCATCGTGGCTTGCATGATGGTCTCCGGTTCCTGGTTGATCGGATGGCCGGGGACGGCTCGAGCACTGCACCAGCCGAGCCGTCCGCGGCACGGTCCATCAGATCGCTGCGACCGCCGAATCGAGGTCGTCCGCGATCGTGGTGAACACGGTTTTGAGGTCCTTGCCGACCGTCGACAGCGCGGCGATGATGCCGATGGCGATCAGGGCGGCGATCAGGCCGTATTCGATGGCCGTGACGCCGTCTTCATCGCGAACGAAACGGCTGACTTGTTGAATGAACTTGGACATGGCGTTCTCCTTGCGTAGTCACTTTCGAAGCCCTCGCGTGCCGGCTGGATCGAATGATCCGGCATCGATACGTCGAGGCAGGTTGTTGATGCCGTGTGGTGCCGACGAACAGTTCGGAGGAGCCGTCCGCCGTACCGCTCATCAAATTGCTGCTACTACAGAGTCCAGATCGTCGGCGACCGTACTGAACACGGTCTTCAGATCCGTACCGACCGTCGTCAGCGCGGCGGCGATGCCGATAGCGATCAGCGCGGCGATCAGACCGTATTCAATGGCCGTCACACCGTCCTGATCCTCGGCGAACCAGGCGATCTTTTCGATGATTCTCGACATGAGCACTCTCCTTTCGGACTGCTATTAAATACCCTTCGTCGATCAAGACGTCGGGGTGGGCACCACCGGCACTACACGAAAAAACGGAACGCGACGTTCAGCTGCGGGAACGGGGATGCACACCCCTGTCCGTGCGAACGGGTATCAGTGAAGCGGAACGCGAGAGAGGCGTATACGGGGCGACCAGCCGGACGAACCGGGCATGCCGACCGACCGGAACGGCACGACGGCCGCTCGACGCATGGAATCCAGTTGAACGGGAGACGAGCTCCCGGCACATCCGCAATGTGTCTTTAACGCGGCTTGCGATCCGCGATGTGCTGTGGTCTTTCATTTTTATTCCCCATGTGCTGCCATGCCGAATTCTTATTGCCCTGAAGATTCCGGGTCTGCTGGGTCGATCGACGACACGTTTCGCGGTTCGTCGACCTGGCGCTGCGTGTTCCCCGACGCGCTCCGGTCATCTCTTCCGCAGGTGACTCCGCAGCCGGTTCCGTGTGTCTTTTCGGAACCGCCCGGTCGTCACGTCGCCCGACTGCCGTGCCAACGCTTACGCAAAGAGCAGGCCATCCCGAGTGGAATCTCTGCGTATCAAGGGTTCCGGCGATTTCCCCCCTCCCCGGCCCACGGCGCGATGCCCGAAATGTTTCAAACTTGAACGACCCGCGGCGGCCGGCGCGGCCCGCCCGAATGCCCGCCGCCGCGCTGCACAAAGGGCAGAAAAAATTTCGTCGGGACTTTCCCGGATGCGCAACGCCGGTCGCGTGCCGCGCGTTCGGCGGCGTGCGAACCCGGCGAAATTCACCGAATGTTTCAAGCCAGAAACACGAAACCCGATTACCTCGATTTTTCATACTTGAAAACACGGTTTTCAAGGCCGTCACTCGGCGATCGAAATTCCGGCAGCCAGTGCGTGATTTGCATCACGCGATTTTTTCTTCAACAATGAATTCACCGGACAACGCCGTTTCAACGCGATTCGATCCGCGGGCACGACCACATCAAACGGCTGTGACAGACCACGCAGCCACTACGACAGACGGGGCATCATGTACACAGCCAATCGTGAAACGCGCGATCGCGCCATACGCTGTGCTCAATGGCTGACAGCGGACCGGATCATTCCGTACAGCTGCATCATGCTGATGCTCTTCGTCGCACTGGTGGTCGTGTGGGGCGTCGTGACCGACGGCTTCACGTCGAACGCCACTGCCCGTCCAGGCACCGACTTCTCGGTCTTCTGGACTGCATCGCATCTCGTGTTGCAAGGCCATGCCGCATCGGCCTACGACACTTCGTCATTCACGCAGGCCGAGTTCGCGCACTTCGGTGCGTTTCTGCAACACCGGCCGCTTCCCTGGCTCTATCCGCCGACGATGCTGCTGCTCATCGCGCCGGTTGCCCTCGTGCCTTTCCTGCCCGCTTATTTCCTCTTTTTCGCGGGCAGTCTTTTATGCTACGCGCTCGCCGTCTCGCGGTTGTCGGGATTGCGTGCGCATCTTCCCGTGCCGCGCGCCGCGGCGCTCGTCGTGGTCGCGTACTCGGGCGTGTGCATGTCCGCGCTGTTCGGGCAGAACAGCATCCTGACCGCCGGCCTCGCCGCGCTTGCGCTGCATCTGCTTGGCAAGCGCCCCGTCGTGGCCGGCGTGCTGATCGGCCTGCTCGCGATCAAGCCGCAACTGGCCGTGCTGTTCCCGATCGTCCTGGTTGCCACGCGTGCGTGGCGTACGTTCGCGGCGGCGGCGATCAGCGCGACGCTGTTCGCGGCAGCCGGTGTCGCACTGACCGGCCCGGCCGCGCTGCACGGGTTGACTCACGCAATGTCGACAGTACGCGCGCAGCATTTCATGCTCGCGTCGTACTGGCTCGCGTCGCCGACGCCGTTCGCCGCGTTGCGGCTCGCGGGCGCACCGGTTGCCGCCGCGCTGGCCGCACAGGCGGCGGTCGCGCTGCTCGCGATCGCCGCGGCCGTCAGCGTGTGGCGCCGCACGAACGACATGCGCCTGCGCGGCGCGGTGCTGGCGGTCGCCACGCTGCTGACGACGCCGTATCTGTGGCACTACGAACTGACGTGGCTCGGCATCGCGGTCTTCTGCCTGATTGCGCACGGTCTCGACGAAGGCTGGCTTCCCGGCGACCAGGGCATCCTCGTGCTCGCGTGGCTGCTGCCGCTCTTCGAGATGTTCAACCGGTTGGCGAAGCTGCCGCAGATCGGGCCGGTCGTGCTGCTCGCGGTGCTGTTCGTCGTGGTGCGTCGCACGGCACTGACGTCACGGAGCGCGCAATGAAAGCGCCTTCGTTCGCCCGCCATGCGCATTCCGCCATCGACGCACATCCGGAACTCCCGATCGCGGGCCCGCGCCGCTACCCGCACTGGCTCAATCGCGACCGCGTACGCCTCTATGCGGCCGCCGCGCTGCTGACCGAGCTGCTGTTCATCGGCATTTACTTGATCCGCGTGATCCTGTCGAACCACGGCGCGCCGGAGCCGCTGTCGCCGGATTTCTCGCCGATCTGGAGCGCCGCGTGGCTCGCCGCGCACGGTCACGGCGCCGACGCGTGGCATTTCCCCACGCTGTTCGCGGTCCAGAAGCTTGCTGTCCCGACGATGACGCTCACGGACGGCACGCAGCCCTGGCTCTATCCGCCGACGATGCTGCTGCTCGTGCTGCCGCTCGGCTGGCTGCCGTACACGCTGGCGCTCGTGCTGTGGCTCGCCACCTCATACGCGCTGTTCGCCGTGACGATCCGCGCGACGGTGCAACGCGATACCGCCTGGCTGTGCGCACTCGCGTTCCCTGGCGCATTCCTGACCGTGATCGTCGGCCAGAGCAGCCTTTTCACTGCGATGCTCGCCGGCGCCGGCCTGCTCGCGCTGAACCGCCGCCCCGTCGTCGCAGGCATCTGCTTCGGCTTGCTGACGATGAAGCCGCAACTCGCGGTGCTGTTCCCGCTCGCGCTGCTGTGCGCGGGCCAGTGGCGCGCGCTGGCCGCGTGGGCCGCGACGATCGCCGGTAGCGCCGCGCTCGCGACGCTCGCGTTCGGCGTCGGCCCGTGGGTCACGTTCGCGCATGTGATAGGCAACGTCTACGCGGCCGTCGGCACCGGGCACGCGAAGCTCTCGCGCATGCCGTCCGTGTTCGCGTTCGCGACGATGGCCGGCTGGCCCGTGCTCGTTGCCCACGTCCTGCAACTGCTGTCCGCCACCGCCGCCGCATTCGCCACCGTCTACGCGTGGCGCGGCGCGTGCTCCTACGCTCTACGCGCCGCAACCCTCGCATGCGCATGCCTGCTCGTCAGCCCGTACCTGTACGACTACGACCTGACCTGGTACGGCCTCGTGATCGCGTGGTACGCCCGCTATGCATGGACCCACGGCTGGCGGCGCTTCGATCGCGAATGGCTGATGCTGCTGTGGCTGATGCCGCTCGCCGGCCTCACGGTCATGCCGCACCTGCCGTTCCAGTTCATGCCGCTCGTCACGCTGGCGTCGCTCGCGCTGCTCGTCAGCCGGATCGCGCAGGAAAGACACGACGTGCCGTCGATGCCCGACGCGCGCGACCACTCGACCGACACCGGGTTTGCTCATCCGGTCCGGCCGCACCACCGCCCGGCGTACGGAATGCGCCGCACCGGCCGCCCGACCATCGGCGCCGACCGGTGACGCGTCATTACAAGGGGAATCATCATGCGGGAACCACTCTATACACCGCTCGTTTCGCTGGTCGTGCCGTTCTACAACGAAGGCGAGGCCGTCGAGCGCTTCTTCGACGTCGTGATTCCGTTGCTGACGGCCATCGACGCGATCCGCTTCGAGATCGTCTGCGTGAACGACGGCAGCCGCGACGACACGCTCGAGCGCCTGGTCCGGATCAGCGCCGCCGAACGGCGCGTGCGCGTGATCGACCTTACGCGCAACTTCGGCAAGGAAGCGGCGCTGACGGCCGGCCTCGACGAAGCGTCCGGCGACGCGGTGATTCCGCTCGACGCCGACCTGCAGGATCCGCCGAGCCTGATCCCCGTGATGATCGAACACTGGCGCGACGGTGCGGAAGTCGTGGCCGCGAAACGCAGCAGCCGCGCGTGCGATTCGTTCGCGAAGCGCACCGCCGCCGCGATCTACTACCGCGTGCACAACATCCTGTCGGACGTGAAGCTGCCGGAGAACGTCGGCGATTTCCGGTTGATGGACCGCAAGGTCGTGAATGCGCTGCGCAGCCTGCCCGAGCGGCACCGCTTCATGAAGGGGTTGTTCGCGTGGGTCGGCTACAAGACCGTGATCGTCGAATACCAGCGCGATCCGCGCAGCGCCGGGCACTCGAAGTTCTCCGGCTGGAAGCTGTGGAATTTCGCGCTGGAAGGCATCACCAGCTTCAGCACCGTGCCGCTGCGCAGCTGGACCTACATCGGCCTCGGCATCGCCGCGCTCGCGTTCCTGTACGGCTCGTTCATCATCTTCCGCACGCTGCTGTTCGGCAATCCGGTGCTCGGCTACGCGTCGCTGATCTCGGTCACGCTGTTCATCGGCGGCATCGAGCTGATCGGGATCGGTGTCGTCGGCGAATACGTCGGACGAATCTACGACGAGTCGAAGCAACGGCCCGTCTACCTGATTCGCCGCCGCTACCAGGCGCACGGCAAGGTGATCGAGCTTCCGGTTGCGCGCGATGCGCGCCGCCTGGCCCCCCGCCGCCGCGCGCAGCCGACCCGCGCGCGGATCGGCGCCCGCTGACGCACACGTGCCGCCATGATCGACCTGCTCTGCGCCGAACGCACGCGGCTCGTGCGCTTCGGCGTGTCCGGACTTTTCTCGACCGCGATCCACACGCTGGTCGCCGCGGCGCTGTTCACGCTGTTCGATGCGACGCTGGTGACCGCGAACGCGGTCGCCTTCCTGTGCGCGACGGCGTTCTCGTATCTCGCGAACACGCTGTGGAGCTTCTCGTCGACGGTGCACACGCGCAACGTGGTGCGCTTTCTCGCGGTCACGCTGGCCGGCTTCGTCGAGACGATGCTGCTGGCGCGCGGCGCCGAAGCGCTCGACCTGTCGCGCGGGACGAGCATCGCCGCGATCGCGCTGCTGATCCCGCCGACGACGTTCGTGCTGCACCGGCTGTGGACGTACCGGTAAGCGGCTTCCCCGCCTTTCCTCTCCCCCGCAGATAATCGGCCAATCGATTAACAGATTCAATGTCGCTATATTTATGTAGCGTATCGATTCGATTGATTCCGATTTCAAAATTAATAATACAGATAATATTGGCGACCTGTTTACTTTTACAGCTTCCACGATTAACCAAACGGGATAACCTGCATTCGCCGTCGCTTCAGCACCTGCCGATTCCGCAGCGAAGCCTTGCGGCACAAGGCGATGGCGGCCGCACGAAGCAATTCGCGCAACGATAAGTCCCATTACTTAAAACGGGAGCTTCTATGTCACGCGTTACCGATGTGCTCGTTTCGTTCGATACCGAAACCATTCTCAAAAAATATCCGAATCCCAGCAGGAACCCGGCCGCACCGACGCTGATCGACTGGCATTACGTCTATATGGTGACCAACCAGGACAACGTGATCTCCGGGCAGGCGGGCGGCGAGCTCGATCTGAAAGCGCAGGTCGGCGACCTGATCCGCTGGCGCGAAACGAGCCTGTCGCTGGGCTTCGAGAACCAGGTGGTGTTCTACAAGTTCATCGGCAACGTCGGCAACGACCTGATCTCGACGCCGACGCCGCGCGTCGCGGAAGCGTCGATCCCGGTGCCGAACACCAGCAAGCCGGAAGTGCCGACGTGCCAGAAAGTCGCGAACTACTACTGGTCGTCGGAATGCCTGAAGGTCGGCCGCGTGACCTACCACTTCCAGTTCCAGATCATCGATCGCAACTGTCAGAGCCAGGGCTGCTTCTCGTGGGATCCGTTCATCTCGATCCATAACTGATCGCGGCAGGCGGGCGGCCGCGCGACGGCCGTCCGCGCCGCCCCCTTGTTGCGGAGGAGGTGCCCATGTCTGGTCTTCGTTGCGATGTGCTCGCAGTCATCGACGCCGTCACGCTGCTGTCGACCTACCCCGATGCAAGCCGGGACGCCGATGCGCCGACCGTGATCGACGGCCGGCACATCTACGTGCTGAGCCCCGGCGACGCCGGGCAGGTCGGCCACAACGACAACCGGTTGTTTGCCGGCTTGTCGCCGGGCGACCAGCTTCACCTGCGCGAGACCGCACTGGCGCTGCGCGCCGAGGTGAGCGTGCTGTTCGTCCGGTTCGTCTTGAAGGACGCCGGCATCGTCGCGCCGATCGAAGCGGAAGTCCGCGATGCCGCCACGCCGGTGCCGGACGGCGACGACCTGCTTCAGCCGTCGTGCCGGCCGATGAAAGACCATTTCTGGCGCAGCGAGGTGCTCGCTGCCGGCACCACCGCCTGCACGGCCGATTTCGCGGTGCTCGACCGCGACGGCGCCGTGTCGGGCTACTTCCGCTGGGAAACGACCATCGAGATCGCCGGCAGCCATCCGGACACGAAGCAGCCCGGTTTCAAGCCGTCGTCCGACCGCAACGGCCACTTCACGCTGCCGCCGAATACCGATTTCAAAGCGACCTTCTACGCGAATGCCGCCGACCGGCAGGACCTGAAGCTGTTCATCGACGACGCGACGGAACCGGCCGCGTCGTTCGCCGGCAACGGCGACGACGGCGTCAGGCAGTTCACGCTGAACTCGCGGGGCGGCAGGATCCGGATCGACGCGTCGGCCAATGGCAAACCATCCGCGACCGATGCGCGGCTCGCGCCGCTGTCCGCCGGCGATACGGTCTGGCTCGGCTGGCTCGGCGCCGAAGACGGCGCCGACCGCGACTACAACGACGGGATCGTGATCCTGCAGTGGCCGATCACGTGAGCGGCGCCGCGTGCGGCACTCAGGTGCGCGGCAATCCCGGTGGATTGGTCTGCGACTGGTCGATCGCTTCGGCATCGAGGCTCCAGCGTCCAAGCACCTTCCGGTAGCTGCCGTTCGCGATCAGCGCATTGATCGCGAGCGTCAGCGGATCGGCGAGCCCGCTGCCCTTGCGCGTCGTGATCGCGATGTCCGCGGTACGCGGCCAGCCTCCGCTCACGGTGCCGATCAGCTTCGCGTCGCCGCGCAGCGACGCCTGGTACGCGAGCATCGAGTTCACGCTGAAGATCGTGTCGACGCGGCCCGACTGCAGCGCGACCCAGCGCTCCGCCGCGTCGGGGTAGTACTGGATCTCGACCGGCGCGAGGCCGCGTGCGACATTCTGGCGATTCCATTCGAGCAGGATCTTTTCCTGGTTCGTGCCCGAATCGGTCACGACGCGCAGCCCGGCGACATCCTTCGGTTCGCGGATCGCGGCAAGCTTGCTGCCGTTCTTCACGTAGAAGCCGACCTGATCCTTCCGGTAGGTCGAGAAGTCGAACTTCTCCTTGCGCTGCTCGGTGACCGTCACGTTCGAGATCACCGCGTCGACCTTGCCGGACTGCAGCGCGAGCGGCCAGTCGGCCCACGCGAGCGCCACGATCTTCAACTTGCGGCCGATACTGTCCGCGATCAGTTGCGCGAGATCGGGATCGAAGCCGACCACCGTCCGCGCATCCGTCGCATACGTGCTGAGCGGCGGCAGGTTCGGCGCGATGCCGATCGTCAGCGTGTCCGCTTCGGCAAACTTGAAGCCGCCCGGCACCGCCCGCTCGACCGCCGGGTTCACGGTGCCGCGCTGCCGGCCCGGCTGCTCGGGGCTCAGGTCGAACGTCGCGGCCTGCGCGGCGACACTGCCGCCGATCGCGATCGCGGCCAGCATGCGAGCGATGCGCGCAACGGGGAAAGTCGTTCTTCTCATGTCTTTTGCAATCCTTTGTAATTCGACGATGTGTCGGGCATTCTCGAGTGGGGCAGGCGACGTGTCGCGCGTGTCGCCGCCTCGTCCGGTCTTTCACGCGGGCGTCGCCTCGAGTTCGGCCGCGGCCGCGCGCTGCGGCGCCGGCTGCACGACGCGCGACGGCTGCCTCGCTTGCGCCGGGTCACCCGCGTACAGCGCTTTCGGATCGAACACGCGCGCCTGCAGCGGCGTGAACGAGCGGAAATTCCACAGGCTGCGCGCGACGAACACGCGCTGCACCCAGCGGTATGCACGATCGTTCTCGTCGTACTGCGGATCGAAACGGTCGCGCGAATGCAGCGTGAAATGGTTGTTGATCAGCACCAGCTTGCCCGGCGACACCTGGACGCCGAACGACACCTCGCGCACCGCGCGGTACAGGTTCGCCAGCGCCTCCTGCGCGCGCGTGTTGACGGCCAGCACCATGTCCGGATAGAACGCGACCGTCACGCGCGGCGCGTCGAGCGGCCCCGACAGCACGGCGCTCAGGTCGGTGTTGTCGCGCGGCGTCGGCGCGGCCCCGCGCCACCGGTACGGCACACGGATGATGTAGTGCTCGCCGTACAGTTGCGCGATGTCGTCCGGCGACAGCCGTTCCAGCGCGCGGCGCGCATCGGCGAGCCGCGTGTACGGGCCGCCGCCGGCTTCGCTGCGTACGCCGAGCAGCAGCAGCGCGAACGGTGACGTATCGCCTTCCGGCATGTGCGCCTGCGCGGCGTTCTCGATATGGAAATCCAGCTCGACCTCGGAGCCGAGGCCCGTGTACTCGCGTGCGGTTGCCTTGTGCGGCGTCAGGTTGTTCACGAGCTCGCGGCCTTCGTGCGCGATCGAATACGGCTCGCCGGCCAGCGTGCTCAGCGCGACCAGCACGTTCTCGCTCAGCACGCCGGCCTTGAACGAGCGGCCGGTTTCCTCGAACCGTGGGCTGCCCTTCACGTCGTCGTCGATCGGCAGGTTGTCGATCTCGATCGAACCGTGCGCGTCCGCGGTCGGCGCCTTCGCGCGGTCGAACGCGTCGACGATGCGGTCGGGAAACGCGTTGTACGCGAGCTTGCGCACCGCACTGATATAGCCGGCGCCGCCGGCCGGATCGTAGGCCAGCGCGCCGAGTGTCCTGCGGATGTGAGCGGATTCCACTGCCGTCAAGGCGACGCGTTCATCTGCGAGATAGGTCATAGGTCTCTCGTATAAAGATTCTGGGTCGAAGAGCGGTAGCGCACCACCGCCGCGCTCGGCCGTCCTCGGTGCGAAGCGCTCGACAAGACTAGGAGACCGTCATTGCATTGCGAAATGATATTAATTCGATTGCAAACAAAAATTATCGATATAAGTTCAGCAACGCAGCCGCGCTCGGCCGCACCGATCGAGCCGGCCTTTAACACGAATACTTGTTAAAAAATCGCTGGTTATTATTTGTATTCGCTAGCGGGTCGATGCTAGTTTTCTGTCGGATTCGACGACGCGGCCGGCGCCCGACGCGCAGCCGCCTCCCCTCATCCGCCCTACGGGAACCCGCCAGATGAATCGATGCCGCCTGCCGCGCTGCTGCTTCTTCGAGGACGCCGGATACGACGTGACGTTGCCGGTGTACCGCCGCCCCGACCATCCGGCCAGGGAGCCGCAATGAGCGACCGTGCCGCGGCGCTCGACAGCGCACCGGCCGCCGCCGCGCCGGCATCGCGCACGTCGCTGCGTGCGATCCTCCCGACCGTCGCGGCCGCGAGCCTCGGCTTCGCGATCGTCCAGCTCGACGTGACCGTCGTCAACGTCGCCATTCCGAGCCTCGGCCACTCCTTCGGCTCGCGCGTTCACGGGCTGCAGTGGATCGTCGATGCGTACACACTGTCGTTCGCCGCGTTGCTGCTGACGTCCGGCACGCTGGCCGACCGCTTCGGCAGCCGCCGGCTGTTCGCATACGGCCTCGCGCTGTTCCTGCTCGCGTCGCTCGGCTGCGCGCTCGCGCCGTCGCTCGTCGCGCTGATCGCCGCGCGGGTCGCACAAGGCGTCGGCGCCGCGATGATCCTGCCCACGTCGCTCGCGCTCATCACGCATGCGTGCGCGAACGACACTGCCGCGCGCGTGAAAGCCGTCGCGTGGTGGAGCGCGACCGGCGGTGCGATCAGCGCGGCCGGGCCGACGCTCGGCGGCCTGCTGATCGATTCGCTCGGCTGGCGCGCGATCTTCTTCATCAACCTGCCGATCTGCGCGATCGGGCTGTGGCTCACGCTGCGCCACGTGCAGGATTCGGCTGCCGCGCGCACGCGGCTGTTCGATCCGGCCGGCCAGATCGTCGCGGTGCTGGTACTCGGTCTGCTGACGGGCGGGATCATCCGGGCGGGCGCGCAAGGTGTCGGCGATCCGTATGCGGCCGGCGCGCTGATCGCGTCGGCCGTGCTCGGCACGCTGTTCGTCGCGATCGAACGGCGCGTGGCCGCGCCGATGCTGCAGCTTGCGTTCTTCCGGATCGCGCGCGTGCCGGGCGTGCTGGCGATCGGCGCGGTCACGAACGCCGCGTTCTACGGGCTGATCTTCTCGCTCAGCCTCTATTTCCAGAACGCGCGCGGCTTCACGGCGACCGAATCGGGGCTCGCGCTCGCGCCGCTCACGATCATCATGCTCGCCAACATCGCGAGCGCGCGGCTCGCGGTACGGTACGGATTCCGCGCGACCGTCGTCATCGGCCTCGCCGTGACGCTCGCGGGCTACCTGTGGCTGTGGCGCACGCTCGCCGCGCATACGCCGTACGTCCTGCTGGCGCCGGGGCTCGCGGCGATGGCGATCGGCGGCGGCATCGCGATTCCCGCGCTGACGTCGACGATGCTCGGCAGCGTCGAGGCCGGCCGCTCGGCAACAGCTTCCGCGATCCTCAATACCGCGCGCCAGGTGGGCGCCGCGATCGGCGTCGCGGCACTCGGCGCGCTGGTCGCGGGCCAGGGCGCGGCGATCGTGGCCGGCGCGGCGCACGCGTTCGCCGTCGCGGCCGTGCTCGTCGCGGTCTGCATCGTGGTGGCCTTGCGCTGGCCCGGCGACGCACCCGATACCGGCGCGCGGGCCTGAGCCGTCGCCGACCGACACCCTTCAACCGATCCCACAGCCGAGCGAGGAACCCATGCAGCATCGCTTCATCGATACCGTCCTGATCGTCGACGGCGCGTCGACCGCCGCCTACCTGGCGCCCGCGTTTCGTGCGTACGGCATCCGTTGCGCGCACGTGATCAGCGATCCCGACCTGCCGGAAATCTACCGGAACCAGTTCGTGGCGTCCGACTACATCCGCCAGGTCCAGCACCGCGGCGACATCGACGCGACGCTCGCGCAGCTGGGCGACCTGCGGATCGGCGCGGTGCTGCACGGCCTCGATGCGGCGCTGGAGCTGGCCGACACGCTGGCCGAGCGGCTCGACGTGCCTTACCGCAACCCGCTCGCGACGTCGGCCGCGCGGCGCGACAAGTTCGCGATGAACGAACGCATCCGCCAGGCCGGCCTGCGCGCACCGGCACACTTTCACAGCACGTCGGTCGATGAAGCGCTCGAATGGGCGCGCGCGCAGCGCACGCTGCCGCTCGTCGTGAAGCCGGCGCGCAGCGCGGGCGTCACCGGCGTGAAGATCTGCCGGACGCTCGCGCAGGTCGAGGCTGCCGCGCGCGACGTGCTGGCCACCCGTTCGCTGTACAACCAGCCGAACGACGACATCGTGATCCAGAGCTATTCCGAGGGGCAGGAATACATCGTCGATTCGGTGTCGTTCGAGGGCCGTCATCGCGTGGTCAGCCTGTGGGAAGTGCATCGCGACCGTACGCACGCGCCGCGGCTCGACAAGATGCTGGTGCTGAATCACGCGGACCCGCGCTACGCGCCGCTGCTCGACTACGCGGCCGACGTACTCGACGCGCTCGACGTGCGCTTCGGGCCGACCCACCTCGAGCTGTTCGATACGGCTGACGGCCCGACGATCGTCGAGCTGAACGCGCGACTGCACGGTAGCCTGGACCCGCGCCTGACGAGTGCGGTCAGCGGCGAGAATCACGTATCGGCCGCCGTCGAAGCCGTGCTGCATCCGGAGCGGCTGTTCGGCGAAGCGGCCGCGCCGACGGATTTCCGCGGCTATTGCGGGCACGTGCTGCTGCTGTCGTCACGTAACGGCGTGCTGCGGCAGGACTTCACGTGGCAGGCGATCCAGGCGCTGCCGTCGTTCGTCGGGCTCAAGCAGTGGATCAAGGTAGGCGATACGCTGCGCGTGACCACCGACCTGCAGACGGCGCTCGGCACCGTCGGCCTCTACAGTCCGACGTTCGAGCGGCTGCTCGAGGATTGCCGGCGCATCCGCGAGATCGAAGCCGATTTCTTCGCGGACGAACGCGCGGTTGTGCCGGCCTAGCGCGCGAGCAGCGCACCCGCCTGCCGGCCGAGCACCGCGCGCAGCGCATCGAGTTCGGGCAGCGCGGGCGCTTCGTCGGGCGTGACGAGGTAGGTCGTCACGCTGTCGAGGTCGTCGAATGCATGCGCGCGCAATTCCTTGCGCGCGACGTACTCGGTCGTGATCCGCTTCGGCAGGATCGCGACGCCCATCCCGGCCGCCACGCAGCCGAGGATCGCGCCGAACGTGCCGAACGACGACACCGATTCGATCGCGACGCCGCGCGCCTTCAGCCAGTGCTCCGCGACCGCGCGGTACGGGCAGCCGTCGTGAAACGCGAGCAGCCGCACCGAGTTGTCGGCCAGCAGTTGCCGGCGCGTGACCGTGGCCGCGCCGACCAGCACCATCTCTTCGGCAAACGCGGGCTCGTAACGCAACCCTGGCCGGACGACCGCGCGCGCGGTGAGCGCGGTATCGATCCGGCCGCGCAGCAGTGCGTCGGCCAGCTCCGGCTCGCTGCCGATCTGGACCGCGAGACCGAGCGCCGGCTCGCGCTCCTTCAACGCGGCGGCCAGCGCCGGCAGCCGCGTGGCCGCCGTGCTTTCCATCGAACCGAGCCGGAAGCTGCGTGCGACCGGCGTATCGCGCACCACCTGCGTCGCTTCGTCGACAAGGCGCAGGATGCGGTCGCAATACGGCATCAGCCGGCGTCCCGCATCGTTCAGCACCAGCCGCTTGCCGTGCCGGTCGAACAGCGGCGCGTCGAGCGACTCTTCGAGCTGGCGCAGCCTCGCGGTGACGTTCGATTGCGTGCAGCCGAGCCGCTCGGCCGCGCGCAACGCGCTGCCTTCCTGAACAACGGCACGAAAGGTTTCGAGCAGAGGGATGTTCATATCATTTTCTCTTGTTACCGATTCAGTTTATATCATTTTACTTCGCCAATCATCCGGATTAGCCTAGCGGATATTCGGTGCCGGCCGCTCTTTCCGAGGAATCCGCATGCCATCCGCTGTCTGCTCCGGCTTCACCAACGTTCGCCGCCGGCCCGAGGTTCGCCCGTGCGCGCACTGATCGCCGCGACGGTGCGGCGCGGGCCTACCGTGCTCGCGTGCGGCGTCGTCCTCGGGCTGCTGGTGCCGCCGCTCGCGGGTCTCGCGCGGCCGTTGATGCCTGTCACCGTGTTCCTGTTCGTGCTCGGCACGCTGCTGCGCGTCGAGCCCAGCGCCGTGCGCGCGGTTGCGCGCCGGCCGGCCGTGTCGCTGCTGCTGCCGGCCGCGACGATGATCGTGTGCCCGGTCGCGCTCGGTATCGCCGCGCGGCTCGCCGGCATGCCGTACGACTGGGTCGTCGCGCTGGTGATCGCGTACTGCGCGCCGCCGTCGAGCGGCACGTCGACGATCGCGCGGATGTTGTCGCTCGACGCGAGCGTCGCCCTCGTCGCGACCCTCGCGTCGATGGTGTTCGTGCCGCTCACCGCGCCGCTGCTGACGGCCTGGTTCAGCCACGATGCCGCGGTGTCGATCTCGCCATTGAGTCTCGCGTTGCGGCTCGCGCTGCTGATCGGCAGTGCCGAGGGTGTCGCGCTGCTCGTGCGACGCTTTGCCGGTTCGCGACTCGACCGCCATGCGACGCCGATCGACGCGACCGTCGTGGTCGCGCTGCTGGTGTTCGCGCTCGGCACGATGGCCGGCATGCAGCAATCGATCATCGATGCGCCGCACCGCGCGCTGAGCGCGATCGTGCTCGCGTTCGCGGTCAATGCCGGCTTCCAGGTCCTCGCGTACGGGCTCACGCCCGGCGACGTCCGCACGCGGCTCAACGTCGCGCTGATCGTCGCCAATCGCAACGTCGGCCTGATGTGGGCCGCGCTCGGGCTGGCCGCGACGCCGACCATGGCACTCGTGTTCACGTGCGCGCAGTTGCCGATCTATACGCTGCCGCGCGTCGTCCAGCACCTGCTGCCGCGCCTCGAAGCGCAGCGCCTGCGCCGGCGCGCGCGCTGACCGGCCCTACTCCTCCGTTCCCGATCAAGGACCCGACATGAAGCGACTCATCGTGATCGGCGCGCGCGCCACCGGCAGCAGCGTTGCGCTGGTCCGCGCCGCGCTGGCACGCCAGCTGGCCGTCACCGTCATCACCGCGCCCGGCCATCGTCTCGACGGCGTGTTTCCCGACGCCGTCGAGACCGTCAACCTCGAGCCCGATGCCGGCCGGCTCGCCGGCTGGCTGCGCACGCGCTTTCCCGGCGAACTCGATACGCTGCGCGTGACGACCGCCCACGACACCTATGCGCGCACCGCCGCGTGGGTTGCCGACGCGCTCGGCCTGCCCGGCCCCGACGCGCGGCACGTCGCGCACGCGGTATCGAAATCGAACCAGAAGGCGCTGCTCGCCGCGCACGGCATCCCGGCCGCCCGGTTCGTCACGGGCACGCTGGCCGCGCCGGCAGCGCTTGCGGCCGCGGCCGATCCGCTGCGCCTTCCGGTCGTCGTCAAGCCGTCGGAAGGCTCGGCGAGCGATGGTGTGCGGCGCTGCGAGGACATCGCCGACGTACGAGCGCAGCTCGACGCGCTCGCGGTCGCGGCCGCGCAAGCCGACGCGCAGTCGCTCGCAAACGAACGCGTCGTGATCGAGGAATTCCTGAGCGGCAGCGAATACTGCGTCGAGTATTTCGACGGCCGCTATGTCGGCGCGCTGCGCAAGCTGAAGCGGCATGGCGCCGGTTTTCTCGAACGCGGCTATACGTCCGAACTCGATCTCGATGGCGACACGCTGCGCGCGCTGATCGACGTCGGCACGCGCGCGACCGCGGCGGCCGGGCTCACGTGGGGGCCCGTGCACCTCGACTGCATCGTGCACGACGGCGTGCCGCACGTGATCGAGCTGAATCCGCGCATCGCGGGCAGCTTCATCTGCGACATCGTGCGCGACGGGTACGGCTTCAACGTCGTCGAAGCACTGCTCGACAAGCTCGACGGGCGTGCGGTGACGATCCCCGAGCTGTTCGAGCCGCACGCGTATGCACGCGCCGAATTCCTGCTCGACAGCGATCCGAGCGCGTGGCGCTTCGCGCAGGCCGGCGAACTGAACGACGGCGCGGTCACGCTCAGTTACGGGCCTCAAGTGCTGCCCGATCGCGAACGGCGCGCGTTTCTTTATGTACGGGTTGCGTTGCCGGCTGCGCACGGTTCGGCGGAACACGCGGAATCGTCGGCCGAGCGCGGTGAGGTCGTACAGCCGACGCAGGCTGCGGCATCTTCTGATCTGGAGCCTTCAACCGGAAAGGTTGGCTGATACGTCATAGGGTGTTCCGGAATGGCTGCGACGGTGCTTGAGCGCATCCGCGTCGCACTTCACGCGCAGTCACGCGCGCTGTTCGTCGATGTGCGCACGGATACGACGGGCGCCTTCCTCCGGGCTGCATGTCGACGTATCGATGCGCATCGCGTACGGCCGTGAATAGGCGGGATGCCCGAACTGGGATCTGGCCATTCCCTCGCCTCGGTCCGGCCTCGCACGTTCGCGCTGCTCGAGGACGGCCAACGGACACGAAACGCCCACGACGATGGCGCGACGAGGAGATAGTGCAGCGATGCACGCGTCCAGCGCGGACGTATCCCGAAGTACGAGATCGAGGACGATGTCGAAATGACTGGCCGCGACGCGGCTGAGCGTCGACTGCAGGTTCAGATGATGAAGCCTGAGCGCCTCGTCGAGTTCCTCGGCCGACCGCATGTCACGCCTGCGCGACATTTCGACGAACGCGTCCAGCGAAATGTGAAACATGGGTATGTCGGCACTGTCCTGGAGCGCCCTCGCCAGGCTGCTCTTTCCCGCGCTGGTCGGGCCATGCAATACGATCGCGATCGGGTTCATGTCGAATGGCGGTGGTATGGGTGGGCAGGTGCTGTGGGCGTGGTACCGCAGCGGCTGACAATCGGTTCGTCGAACGGTCGTATGGCGATCGGACGTCGCAGGCGAGTTTCAGTCCGGCGCGAAGAACCTGTTTCATCGTCGCCTACTTCCACGGTTTTGTGGATCGACAGCTATCGATCCCTTCTCTGTCATTCGGCACCTCCACGACAGTTCGTCTCATTAGCAATTGACATCGGCCACTCGACGGTATCGACGTGCGGCACATCGGGCCTGCAACGATGAATTGCTTGCTCGCTTACGCCACATTCAGCGGATCGCATATGAGCTGAGGTGCCGTTCGCCGGTCACCGCGCTCGACTCTTATAGCCGCTCTTCAATGCCTCGACTACAAGCTCCACTGCGCGGGATGATTTTCTGCGACTGGGGTAGTAGACGTGATGCCCGACGAACGTAGGGAACCAGTCCTCCAGCACCCAACGCAGACGTCCATCCCGGACATGTTTCTCGGCCAGGTCTTTGGGGACGTATGCAAGCCCAAATCCTTCAAGCGCCGCGTCCAACATCTGGTAGACATTGTTGAACGTGAGCTGACCGTCGACCCGCACCTGCAGTTCTCGTCGCCCCTTCCGTAGCTCCCAGGGAAGCAGTGAATCTCGCGTTGGCAATCTCAGATTGATGCAGTTGTGCATCGTCAGATCCTGCGGAGTCTTCGCGAGTGCGGTCGATTGCAGGTACCCTGGGGAGCCCACGATTGCCATAGTCATGTCCGGCGCGATCCGCATCGCAACCATGTCTTTGGCAACTTGATCGCCTAGCCGCACGCCAACATCGTAACGATCCGCGACGATATCCGCTAACCCGTAGTCATTGACCAATTCGATCTTGAGGTTCGGGTACTGGCGTAGCAACGTTTGCAGACGCGGCCAAACGTACGAGTTTGCGGCGTAGTCCGTGGCCGTGATGCGGACGGTTCCGCCTGGACTGCTTGTCATCGCGCGCAAAGACTCGACCTCCGCTTCGATTTCCTGGAAACGGGGTGCAATCGCCGTCAGTAGCCGTTCGCCAGCATCCGTCAACGAGACGCTGCGGGTAGTGCGCGTCAACAACTGAAGGCCCATCCGCTTTTCGAGGCCGGCAACCGTACGGCTCAAGGCCGACTGCGAGACTCCCAGCTGGGCGGCCGCCCGCGTGAAATTGCGCTCACGCGCGACGTTCATGAAGCCGACGAGGTCGTTGAAATCCTCTTTCAATTAATGCTCCACAGCATAAGGGCATGCCAATATTGCCATCTAGTCGCATCAATTGCCAGGAGTTAAATTAGCTGGCAGTGGCATATCGCCATCGACGAGGAATAGTCATGGAATTGAAACGTGCGGGCTCTCAGCCCTCGAAGAAAGGCCCTGAAGAATGGTTCACGGGCACTGTGCGGCTCGACCCACTGAACGCTCCGCCCCCGCCGGCCCGCGTCTCGTGTGCCAGCGTCACCTTTGAACCAGGCGCGCGGACCAACTGGCACACCCATCCGCTTGGTCAAACCCTGATCGTTACGGCCGGCTGTGGCTGGACCCAATGCGAAGGTGAGCTGCGCGTCGAAATCCGCGCCGGCGACGTGATCTGGTGCTCGCCGGGCCACAAGCACTGGCATGGTGCGACTTTGACGACCGCGATGACGCATATCGCCATTCAGGAAGCGCTCGACGGCAAGAACGTCGAATGGCTGGAAAGGGTCACGGACGCGCAGTATCTCGGCAGTGGCGAGCAGGCGTAATGCGATCCAGGGTGCTGCGCCGGCACGCTCGGGTACAGATTCATACCGATGAGGGAAGTCATGAGCGAAAACATTAGCGGCAAAGTCGTCGTCATTACGGGCGCCAGCAGCGGCCTGGGTGCGGAGACCGCACGCCACCTCGCAAATCAGGGTGCCAAAGTTGTCCTTGGTGCGCGTCGCCTTGACCGGCTGGAAGCGCTTGCAAACGAATTGGGACTTGATGCGAAAGCAATTGTGCAGACCGACGTCACCGATCGTAGCCAGGTCAAGACGCTGGTTGATCGTGCGGTGGAATTGTACGGTCGCATCGATGTGATGCTAAACAATGCTGGTCTCATGCCGAGCTCGATGCTCGACAAACTCAAGATCGACGAGTGGGACCGGATGATCGACGTCAATATCAAGGGTGTGTTGTACGGCATTGCGGCCACGCTGCCCCACATGCAGTCGCAGAAGAGCGGCCAGATCATCAATGTTTCGTCCGTCGCGGGCCACAAGGTTGGTCCCGGTGGCGCAGTGTATGCCGGCACGAAGTGGGCAGTGCGTGCCATCTCGGAAGGACTGCGCCAGGAGGTCAAGCCCTGGAACATCCGGACGACCATCGTTTCGCCGGGGGCAGTCGCGACCGAGTTGATCGACACGATCACCGATCAGGACATCGCAACGGGAATGGCGAAAACGTACGAGAACGCCATCCCGGCCAGCTCGTTTGCACGGGTCGTGGCCTTCGCCATCAGCCAGCCCGAAGACGTGGACATCAACGAAGTGCTTTTCCGCCCCACCACGCAAGCGTATTGAGCGCTATTCAACCGGGCGCGCGATTTCACCTGCCTGGTCTTGTCAACTACAGGAGAAAGACGCAATGCCCCATGTCATCGTTAAAGCATGGCCCGGAAAGACGGAGGAGCAGAAGCGACGTCTGGCCGAGGCCATCACCCGTGATGTGATGCAGATCCTTGGCTACGGCGAGGAATCCGTTTCAGTCGGCTTTGAAGAAATCCCACCTGATCGATGGATGGAGGAAGTCTATCGGCCGGACATCGAGGAACGTTCTCAAACGCTTTACAAAAAACCCGGATACAGAATGTATGGGCAGGCCTCATGCACAAGTCACCTGCGGCAGCAACTGCCGCGCAGTCCGTCGTTGCGCCACTGATGCCGGTGATGGCCTCGGTGCTCGCCGGTTTCATCATCATTGGCGCCGCACTTCCGGTACTGCCTTTGCATGTCAGCAACGATCTTGGCTTCGGTCCGTTCGTGGTCGGTCTCGTCGCAGGAGCGCAGTTCGCCGCATCGTTGTTTTCGCGCGTATGGGCGGGGTCCTTTTCCGACAGGCGGGGTACGAAAAGCGCCGTCCTCGCCGGTCTCATTGCTGCTGTGGTGGCGGGGCTGCTGTATTTACTTTCGCTTGCCTTGCTCAATGTGCCCGCGCTGTCCGTTGCCATCCTGCTAGCAGGTCGCGCGGTGCTCGGAGGAGCTGAGAGCTTCATCATCACAGGAGCGGTCGCCTGGGGGCTCTGCCTGGTAGACAGACAACATGCCGGGAAAGTGATTGCATGGGTCGGAACCGCGATGTTCGCTGCGATGGCGCTCGGCGGACCCATCGGGTCCATCATTTACACGACATTCGGATTTTCGGCGATCGCACTTATAACAGGTCTCGTGCCCTTGATGGTGCTGGGTTATCTGATCCGAATGCCAGCAGTCGCGCCCCACGCACATGGAGAGCATGCCTCCTTCAACACGATCATGCAGGCTGTCTGGCTACCCGGTCTCGGCGCAGCGCTCGCCAGTATCGGCTACTGCGCAATCCTGGCATTCAGTTCGCTTTTCTTCACAGACATGCACTGGCGGCCGGTATGGATGGCCTTCACCGCATTTGGTGTCGCACTGATCGCCGCGCGCACAGTTGTCGGGCACCTTCCAGACCAGCTTGGCGGGGCGAAAGTCGCGGCGATATTCGTCATCGTTCAAGCCGCGGGCCTGCTGCTCGTCTGGCTGGCCAAGACTTCGTTGCTTGCATCGGCGGGGGCCGCTCTTGCCGGCTTCGGCTATTCGCTTGTGTATCCGGGGCTGGGCGTTGAAGCAGTCAGGGGGATAACGCCAAAGAACCGAGGCACGGCGATGGGCATCTACACGGCCTTTCTCGACGTTGCGATGGCCGTCGGCAGTCCCGCTCTGGGATGGGTTGGCGGACACGCCGGCCTGCGTGCCGTGTTTCTGGTCAGTGCCGTCGTTGCTGCTTGCACGGCAGGCGTGGCGTTCCAACTGCTCCGGAAGCATCGCGTCGCTGTGTGACTCAACGGCTTCGCTGCTGCCTGTCTGGGCTGTCACAAGTGGATCGCATTTGCCGGTAGCGTTCCTCCGGCCACTGGTTTCCAGCAAACGATCGCTGACACCTTCCAGTTGCGAAGCAGCCGTTCGAATGACAGCGTCGAGTATCAGGCGAGCGGCCGCAACTGGCCGGATGCAGCCCGACTCGATCGATCGCACCCACGCGGTTCATGAGACGGGTCATGTGTCATCGGCTTTGCTCGAAAGATGTCGAATTCAGCGTTGTCGGCCCTGTATGACGGGTACGCTCAATCCCCCGCTCCGAATAATCAACGAACGGGAAACCCCCAACGCTCGAGAACCTCGGATACCACGGGCTCCCATACGTCGGTACCGCGCGCGAACAGCAGGTGCCCGTTATTCTCGAATGGCGGAAGCAGCCGATAGTCGGCATGGCCGCCCGCGCGAACGAATGCATCGTGCCACGCGCTGCTGTATGTCGGTGCGAAGTACTGATCGTTTTCGGTATAGATCCACAGCATCGGGACACGCGCCGTTTCTCCGAAGCGCGAATACATGGCTTCCAGGCGTTCGCCCTGACAAGGCACGCCGGGATGCTCGACCGGATCGCCGCCGGACCCGCCGGCGAAGTTGATCGCCCCGACCACGCCGTCCGGATTGTCGGCCGCCATGGCCGTCGTGACGAAGCCGCCGACCGATTGCCCGACGATGACGATGCGATGCGGGTCGACATGGGGCTGCCGCCTCGAGTAGTCCAGTACGGCAAGCTCTTCCGTGCGCGCCGCCGCGATCATCGGTGCGTAGTCCTTCTGACGACATTTGCCGCTGTATTCCGGGTCGAACTGTGTGCCGAACTGACCGTAGCCGATGCGCGTCGGCTCGAATACGGCGAAGCCCCGTTTCACGAAAAAGGCGACTTGCCGGGTGAAACGAAAGCGCGGCGGCGTACCGCGATCCGTCGGGCTGCGGCCATGATTGAGAATCAGGATCGGAAACGGCCCATCGCCATCCGGGAGGAATTGCGTGATCGCAACCTTGCCCGTTTGTTCCGTCCCGTAAAGATCCTTGACGGTCACGTCGATCGTCGACACGGATTCGTGGAGGTCCGTCCTGAGCCGTTCGGCATGGGCGCCGGGGATCACGAGCGCAAGGCACATCCAAAGCAGGCTTCGGGTCGTTGTCATAAGGCCTACATATCGAGCAAGGAGGGATTCAGCATCGCCATAACCGAAGCGTGACGCGCGCCGTCACAAACGGCGCCCGAGCAATTGCCCCGGCCAACCGTCCACGTCGAAGGTTGAAATTCGCTCATACCCGCAGGATTCGTAGAAACGCACCAGCGCCCCTGTCCCGCCGCCGTAGCAGTCCACGCGCAAGCGGGTCACCCCGGCTGCCCGGGCGCGGTCGTCCGCAAAGGCCATCAGGCGCCGGCCGACACCGCGGGCCCGTGCGTCGCGCGACGCAACCAGCACTCTCACGTAGATTTCCGGCTCGGTCGCGGCAGGCACGTAGGGCATCGCCTCGCCCAGGATCAATGCGCCCAGGATGCGGCCGCCCGGCCCTTCCGCCACCCACGCTTCGGGCAGCGCACAGGCGTCGGTCACGAGCGCAATCCGCTTCGGCGACGTCGACCAAGGCTCGCGGCCCCATTGCCCCTCGTTGCCGATGGCGGCGAACCAGGCGATCACCTCGTCGAAGATCGCCAGCACCGCGGGCACATCCGGCGCGCCGGCTCGGCGTATCACCCGTTCGTCGGTTCCTGTCACCGTCACGTTCCACGCTCCTTCGCCGGATTCGACGACCGGCACACGATTGTTGGCAACGCCGGGCCGCCCGCGGACGAGCGATGAAGGCCAGGCGATCCAGCCTGCTACGGTACTGAAATTCGACCCGTTTGATCAAGGCATGGCGGCCCACGACGTGCCCATGTCGCCCGTTGCGGCAAAACTATACAATCGACGCGATGCATCGATGACATGAAGTGCCAGCCGCCCATCTCGTCTGCCGCCATGAACGCACCCGCTGCTCCCTCCTCCTCCGGCCCGTCAGTGCTCGGCGTCTACCGGCAACTGGCCGCCCCGTCCGCCGGACAATGGGTCGTCAGCCGTTCCGAACGGGCGCACATGTACCGGATCCAGCATCACCGGCCCGACGGCAGCACGTCGGTCGACACGGTCGTCGATGCGGACAACCTCGACGCAAAGCTGCACAAGTGGCTGCAGGAAGGCTTCGTCCGGCGCGAAGCCGGCGACCGCGCAGCGCCGGCCCATCGCGCCGGGTTCATGCAGGACCTGCGGCGCGCGCACGCATCGCGACCGGCGGCGGCCATCGACGCGCCGCACATCGTGCACGTAGGCGGCGTGCCGATGCCGCGCGGGCCGGGCGGGCCGCTCGTGCCGCCGCCGAATCCGGCCTACCTGTTCACCGCGCGCACGACGAACGTGCTCGAAGACATCGTCGAGAACCGCCGCATCCTGCTGATCGGTCATACGGGCACGGGGAAGACGAGCCTCGTCGAACAGGCCGCCGCGCAAGCAGGCCACGGCGTGCTGCGCTCGAACATGAACGGGCAGACGACGGTCGGCGACTTCGTCGGCTTCTGGACCGTCAAGGGCGGCGAGACGATCTGGGTCGACGGCGTGCTGCCGACCGCGATGCGCGAAGGGCTGTGGCTCATCGTCGACGAGATCGACTTCGCGGAACCGGCGATCCTCGCGGTGCTGACCGCCGTGCTCGAACCGGGCGGCCGCCTGCTGCTGAAGGAGAAGGGCAACGAGATCGTGGTCCCGCATCCGTCGTTCCGGCTGTTCGCGACCGCCAATGCAGTGGGTGCGATGGGCCGGTTCCGCCACCTGTACCAGGGCGCCAACGTGATGAACGAGGCGTTCCTCGATCGCTGGCGCGTGTACCACCTCGACTACCTGCCGCCGGCCGACGAGGCGCGCGTGCTGCAACGGACCTTCGGTGCGGCGATGTCGGCGGCAATGGCCGACACGCTCGCGGCGATCGCCGCCGACTGCCGCGCCGCGTTCGTCCGCGAGGATCTGGCCAGCGCGTTCTCGACGCGCCGCCTGCTCGACTGGGCCGAACTGATGCTGCGCACCGGCGACCCCGAATCGGCCGCCGGCCCGACCCTCTACGCGAAGGTCAGCACGGAAGACGCCGACCTGATCCGCAGCATCATCCGCCACTACATCGACGTCGAGGCCTGACGCGATGGACCGGGACGACGACGCGCGGTCGCAGCACCTGACACGGCTGGCCCGCACGCTCACGCAACGGCACGGCATCGACGTGCGGTTCGCGCGCCACGGGCCGGCCGTGCAGCGCGACGTGCTGGTGTTGCCCGATACGCTGCTCGCCGGCGAGATCGACGACGATGCGATCACCGGCTTCGTCGATCTCCATGCGGCAAGGTTGCGCTTTGGCGCGATCGATGACGTTGCCGCGCTCGCATCGCCCGGTGTGCAGGCCATTGCGCAAGCGATCGACGACCGCCGCGCATCCGGTTGCCTTGTCGCGATCTATCCCGGCGCGAACACGTTCCTGCGCCGGATGCGCGCGGTGTCGGCCGCCGACACGCTGCGCCGCTGGCCGCGCATGGCGTGGCGCGACAAGCTGCTGTGGCGGATCGAACGCGCGCTGTGGGACGAGCCGCCTTCGTCGATGGAACGCGTTCCGTCGCTCGACGCCACGCTCGCCGCGGCCGACGATCTCGTCGACGAAGCGCGCGCGTCGACGTCGACGGCCGACAGCATCCGCGCCGCGCGACGGATCGTCGAACGCGTGCGCATGCTGGCATCGGCCGGCGCGAACAACATGATGTTCACGGCCGATCCTGACGGCACGATCGACGGCACGGCCATCGCCGCCGAATTCGAATCGGACGAACACGGTGCGTCGGAGGACGACGCACGCGCACCGGTTTCAGCCGAATCCGCCGCCAGTGCGATCGCGGACATGGCGTCATCAACGGACACCCCAACGCCGGGCGACGCGTCGCCCGGCACGATTCGCCTGTCCGCGGAGAACCGACCGTTGCTTTCCGTCCCGCTGACGACCGCGTTCGACACGGTAATGGACTTCACCGGCCAGGGTGACGCGGCCGGCTGGCATCGTCTGCGCGGTGCGGCCCGCGCGCAGACCGAACCGCTCAAGCGTCGGCTCGAACGTGCGTTGAAAGTGGACGAGCAGACGCGCTGGAAGCGCGAACAGGAGCGCGGCGCGCTCGACCGGACGTCACTCGTGCGCCTGGCGACCACACCGGGCTATCGCACGCCGTTCCGCACCCCGCGCGCGGCACCGGGACGCGACGCGGCCGTCAGCCTGCTGATCGACTGCAGCGGCTCGATGGCCGGCAGGAAAATCGAACTCGCCAGACTCTGCGCGGCCGCACTGTGCGACGCGCTGATGCAACTCGGCTTCGCCTGCGAAGTGCTCGGCTACAGCTCGGTCGAGGATGCCGCGATGCGTGCGCACTACCAGCGCTGGATCGACGACGGCCGCCGCACGTTCGGCTACAACCGGTTCGTCGAACGGCTCGATCTGCGCGTCTACAAGCGGTTCGATTCCGACAACCCGAGCGGCCTCGCGTGCATCGAATGCGGACACGAGAATCCCGATGGCGAGGCCTTGAGCTGGGCCGCCGGGCGGCTCCTGTCGAAACGTGCGCGCCGGCGAATCCTGATGGTGCTGTCGGACGGCTATCCGGCCACCGGCGACGGCAACCCGGCGATCCTGCGCACCGACCTGAGTGCCCGCGTCGATGCGCTGCGCGCGCAACGCGTCGAGCTGATCGGCGTCGGGATTCTCGACGATTCGGTCGAGTCGTTCTATCCGGTCAGCAGCGTGGTCGAACACCTGAACGAGCTGCCGGGCGCGGCGTTCAGCGTGTTGAGCGATACGCTGCTGGATCGGCGCTAGCCGTCGGCGACGGGACCCAGCGCACGTCGCTTCGCAGTCGCGTCACATCGGACGACTAGCCTCGTTGTCGTCCGACGCGAATCGCAGCTGCCCGCAGGATGCAGCCTTCCACCGCATTCGATCGGCCAACGGTTCCGATGCGCGTGTGTCGGGCAGCACGAATCTTGCTCGGCATCTTACGATTTTCACCCGAAGGTGGATTCGGCCGTATCGTCCTGCCACGGCCGCCCGCACGACACTGCTCATGCCCAGGAAAAAGAAGTCCAGCATCTGGTTGCGGCCGCTCGAACTGTTTTCCGTTGCGACCGGGGCCCGCCCGAAGAAACCGGCCACCCAACCGCGGCCGGCGGCCAAGCGGGCGAGCAAGCCGGTGCCCCGACCTGCCGCCCCCGCCCGTGCCGCCCGACGCACCGGCGCGGTGCATGCCGCCCGCACGCCGTCGAACAAGGCACCCGGCACGTGGCGCCGCGCATTTCACTCCGCCGGCCCGAGTGCCGGCCGGCTCGTCAACCATCTTGCGTACGCGCTGTATCTTCCCGCCGCACCGGTGACGACGGCGGGCATGCCGACCGTCGTCATGCTGCACGGCTGCAAGCAGACCGCCGAGTCGTTTGCCGCGGGTACACGCATGTTCGAACTCGCGGAACGATCGGGGTTTGCCGTGCTGTTTCCCGAGCAGGCCAAGACAACCCATCCGCACCGCTGCTGGCACTGGCATGGCGACGCGACCCAGTCCGAAGCCGCGGCGGTCGCTTCGCTGATCGACGCCGTCGTGCAGCAGCACGGCTTCGACCGCGACCGGATCTACGTCGCCGGCATGTCCGCCGGCGCCGGGCTCGCCGCGGCACTGGCGATCCGGTTTCCCGACCGCTTCGCGGCCGTCGGCCTGCACTCCGGGCCGGCCATCGCGCCGCCGCTGTCGACGATGGCCGCCATGAGCCTGATGCGTCGCGGCCTCCGCGACGATCCGGTACGCGCGATCGATGCCTGCGCCGACATCGCGGCCTATCCCGGCATGCCGGCCCTCGTCATCCATGGCGAACTGGATACGGTCGTGACCGACCGGAACGCGACGCAACTCGGCGTCGCGTTCGCGCGGCTCAACTGGCTCGTCGACGAACACGGCGCGATACGCGTCGGCGAGCAACGCACCTACGCGCGCGACGGTTCGGGCTTCACCGACTATCTCAAGGGCGGCCGGCTCGTCGTCAGGGTCTGCCTCGTCAGCCGGCTGCAGCATGCATGGAGCGGCGGAGACCCGCGCGAGCCGTTCCATTCCGCCACCGGGCCGGACGCCTCCGCCATGTTCTGGCATTTCTTTCGTCGCCAGCGCCGCAAGCGAACGCGATGACGTGCGGCACCCGCGCCGGTTTCGCGCGAGCGGCCGTCGTCATGGCGTCACGGCGTCATGCACGTTGCGCGAGTGCGGCCGCGCTCGCGCGGTCGCCTGCCTGCCGGACCGGCAGCCTCACGCGGAAGGTGGTACCGCGCCCCGGCTCGCTGGTCACGTCGATCGCACCGCGATGGCGCTCGACGATGCCGTGCGACACCGACAACCCGAGCCCCGTGCCCTGCCCGACCGGTTTCGTCGTGAAGAACGGATCGAAGATCCGCCGGACGACGTCGGGCGTCATGCCCGCGCCGGTATCGCTGATCGCGATCGACACCTGGTCGCCGTCGCTCGACGTGCGGATCGTGATCACGCCATGTTCGGGAATCGCCTGCGCCGCGTTGACCAGCAGGTTCATGAATACCTGGTTCAGTTGCGACGGCAAGCATTCGACCTGCGGGACATCGCCGTAGTCGCGCACGACGTCGGCCTTGTACTTGAGTTCGTTGTGGACGACGTTGAGCGTGCTCTCGAGGCCCGCATGCAGATCGACGACGTGCCATTCGTCGCTCGCCGGTCGCGAGAAATCGCGCAGGTCCTGCACGATGCGCCGCACGCGCAGCGCGCCGTCGATCGATTCGTCGATCAGCGTCACGATCTCGTCGCGGACGTAGTCGAGATCCGCCGCGCGGCGCACCGCTGTCAACGCGTCGCGTGCGGCCGGGTCGTGCTGCGGCAGCGCGGCTTCATGTGCGGCGACCACGTCGAGCAGGCTGCGCACCCACGTCTTCAACGTATTGAGGTTCGCGCTGACGAAGCCGATCGGATTGTTGATCTCGTGCGCGACGCCGGCCGCGAGCTGGCCGATCGACGCGAGCTTTTCCGACTGCAGCAACTGCTCGTGCGTTTCCGCGAGCGCATGCAGCAGGCGCCGCTGTTCGTCCTTTTCCTGTTCGAGCAGCACGTGCGCGGCCTTGCGTTCGTCGATCTCGGCCGCCATGTTTTCGCGCGTGCGTTGCAGCATCTGCGTCGTCTGCTCGTAGCGTCGCAGCGCGCGTTCGAGCTCGTCGGTTCGCAACCGCACGAGCCGTTCGAGCGTGTCGGTCATCCCGCGCAGGAACGTGGTGCGCGCATCGAAACGGCACAGCATCAGCGTGACGACCAGCGTCGCCATCGTAAACAGCGCAACCGTCGTCGCGAGCCACGGTGCGTCGACGCCTCGTGCGGCGCCGCATCGCGCATCCGGCGCGAAATGGGCGGCCGCCATCGCCGTGTAATGCATCCCGGTAATCGCAATCCCCATGATGAAGGCCGCGCCGACGCGTTGCGCGGTCGCATGGCGTGCCTGCTGCGCGCGCAGCGCCTGTGCAATCCATAGCGCGGCCGTCGATGCGATCACCGCGATGCCGATCGATGCGGCAAACAGCACGGCATCGTAACGAATGGCCGGCTGCATGTGCATCGCGGCCATGCCCGTGTAATGCATGCCGGCGATCCCGCCGCCCATCAGCACGCCGCCCGCGCATAGCCGCCGCCAGCCCAGCCGCGCGCGCGTGACGACGTTGAGCGCGAAATACGACACGAGCACGGCGATCGCCAGCGAGATCCCGGTGCCCTGCCACGCATAGCCGAGCGGGATCGGCAGCGAGAATGCGAGCATCCCGACGAAATGCATCGACCAGATGCCGGTGCCCATTGCCGCCGCGCCGCCGCCCAGCCACGCCCGCTTCAGCTTCGGATCGTCGAGCAGCGAAATGAAGGCCGCGAGGTCGAGCGTCGTATAGGAGGCGAGCGTCGCGATCGCGAGCGACAGCAGGACGAGGGAGACGTTGTAGGTGCCATGCATGATCGAGCGCCCCTGGCTGGGTGAAGGCATCGGCGCGGTGCGCGATCGATCGCGCACCGCGGCCGTCAGGCCAGCGGCGCGCCTGCGCCGGGCGCCTGCGCCGACGCCGCCGCCGGGCCGGCCAGCACGAGGATGTCGAACGGTGTTCCTTCCCGCGTCTCGAAGCGCCGCACCAGTTCGATCTGGTGGGCCGACATCACGCTGCCCTTCGTCATCAGCAGCACGCCGCGATGCGTGCGCAGATCGTCGGCGAGCCGCATCCCTTCGCGCAGTTGCGCCGACCGGATCTCGGTGACGGACGCCGCGATGCCGAGACTCGCGGGATCGCGCATCAGCTCGGTGAAGCGCTCGACCAGCTGCGGGTCGTAACGCACGCCGGCCTGCGAGCGCAACACGTCGATCGCCTGTTCGATCGAATGCGGCGCACCGATCTCGCCGTGGCGCAGCCCTTCGAAATCGCGTGCGATCGCAACGATCCGCGAGCCGGGCGGGATCGCGTCGCCGATCAGCCCGTCCGGCGTGCCGCGCCCGTTGAAACGCTCGTACTGGTGCAGCACGATCGACGCGACCTTGTGCAATTGCGCGACAGGCGTCAGCACCATCTGCGCACGCAGCGGATGTTCGTGGAACAGCCGCTGCTCGTCCGTCGTCATCCGCGTGAGCGGCTTGTGCAGCAATTCATCCGGCAGCGACAGCTTGCCGATGCCGTGCAACAGCCCCGCGAAATAGACATCCTGCGCGTGCAGCTCGCTCATTTCTGCCGCCAGCGCGAGCCGACGCGCGATCTCGCCGACCCGCATCGAGTGCCCGCTGGCGGCCCCGCAACGCAGCTCGATCATGCTCGCGCAAACCTGCACCATCGCCGTGAAGCTGCGTTTCAGGTCGCGTTGCGCGGCCTCGAGGAACATCACGGTCTGGCCGAGTTCTTCGGTGCGCGCCCGCACCTGCGTTTCAAGTTCCGTGTTGAACAGCCGCAGCGCGTCGTTCTGCGCTTCCGTCAGCGCAGCCAGCCGGGCTGCTTCGCGGCGCAAACGGCGCTGCTCCAGCGCCTGCTCGATGGTCAGCAGCAGGTCGTGATCGTCCCACGGCTTGTTCAGGTAGCGATACACGCCGCCTTCGTTGACGGCCTGCACGACCGACGCGATCTCCGCATAACCGGTCAGCAGGATGCGCATCGTGTCCGGATACAGCGCCCGTGCGCGTGCCAGGAATTCCGCGCCGCTCATGTGCGGCATCCGCATGTCGGACACGATCAGGTCGATCTCCGTCGACGCCAGGATCCCGAGTGCGGCCTCGCCGCTGCCGGCGGTCAGGATCTCGTAGCCGGTGGGCCGCAATACGCGCCTGAGCGCCGACAACACATTCGGCTCGTCGTCGACCAGCAGGATCGACGGTGCGCGGCCCGCGTCGCCGGATGCCGCGGTTGCGTCGGGAATTTCGGATGGCACGCCATTCACGTCGTTCGTTGCAGATGTCGGCATAATTGGCCTCGGTTCAATTATTCACATCCTCTCTGCAACATCGGCCGGCCTCGCGTTTTCCCATATTGGTGAAAACGCTAATACGTGCGCGCCGATTTCAATGAACGGGCGCTACGCCGTGGTCGAACCCGGTTCGCGCACGTAGTAGATGTCCCATTCCGCTTCGTCGGTCTGCACGAAGCCGTGCCGTTCGTAGAAGCGGTTCGACGCGCTGTCGCGCAACGCGCCGACGCGCACCGTGATGCGTTGCGCATCGGCCCGCGCGAAGATCTCGCGCAGCACGGCCGCGCCGATCCCCTTGCCCTGATGCGCGGGCACGATGTACAGGTGATCGAGCAGCCAGTGATCTGCGTTCGGCCGGACCATGTAAAAGCCCGCGCGTGCGCCATCGGCTTCGATGAAACGGCAGAGCGCCGGATCGAACGACGCAAGAAACCGGTCGCGTGCACGCTGCGGATCGAAACGGCCGATGCGCTCGAGGCTGTCGCGCATCGCGGCGATGCGGATCGCGACCAGGGTTTCCGCGTCGGATTGCGAAGTCGGGACGAAGGTCAGGTTCATTGATCGGGACTGGAGTGATACGGACGAAACGCGTGCCCGTCAGGGCGCCTGGATCCCGTCGGCCCGCGTGGCCAGGAATCGCAGGAACTTGCCGTCCTCGTCTTCGAATAGCTCCGGCCCGCCGCCCATGTAGGCGCGCATCAGTTCGTCCGCCGCGCGGTCGAGATTGCCGAGTTCGAACTGGCACTGGCCGAGCCTCAGATGCAGGAACGGGTTGCCGACTGCATTGGGGAAATGCATCGCGTGGCCGAGATTGTCGCGGCCGGCCGCGTAGTCTTCCTGAAAGAAATTCGCGTCGCCGATCGCGGCCATGAGCCAGGTGCCGGCCTCCCAGTTGGTCTTGGGCTCGGGAAGCAGGTCGAACGCTTCCCAGTATTTCGCGAGTGCGCCTTCGAAATCCTCGTCTTCCGCCAACGCGTCGCCCGCCTCGCTCAGCGCGCCGATCTGCTCGTAAAGTGCGTTGTCCAGTTCTGCCATGAGGGGTCCTTTTTTCTGGAAATGGAAGGGGCGTCGGGCGGCGAACGAGGCGTTGCAAATGCGGTATCGACCGCACCCTGCAGCGCCGTGCTTGATGGGTTCGCCACGCTAGCCAACAGTGACGCAGCATACCCGAGCGCCGTGACGCTTGCGCATCGCTTTCCGATGGACTGGCTCGACGCGTGCCGGCGGGCGTGTTACTTCAATGACCGACCCGATAGACGCGGCCGCTATGTACCCCCTCCACACTGCGTCGATAAGCCATTGCCACACGTGCCGCCGGCACGCCCTCGTAGCCGGGAAAGAACGGCCCGAACCGGTCCATGGACTCCGTCAGCACGGTCGGGCTCACGGCATTGATGCGCAGACCGCGCGGAAAATCGCAAGCCGCGGCACGCACGAACCCTTCGATCGCGGCATTCGACGCCGCGGCATGGGCACCCTGCGCAATCGGATCGTCGACCGCGATGCCGGACGTCAGCGTGATCGAGCCGCGGTCGCTCAGGTAATGCTGGCCAATCAGCGCGACGCGTACCTGCCCGAGCAGTTTGTCCTGCAGGCCTTGATGGAACTCGGCCGCCGTCATCCTTTCGATGGGCGCCAGAATGACGTTGCCTGCAGCGACGACGATGGCGTCGACGCGCCCGATCTGCTCGAACAGCGACCCCACGCTGTCGTCGCGGGTAATGTCGGCCAGACGGTCACCACGGGTGCGGCCGACACGAATGATTTCGTGCGTGCCGTCACGCGCCAACTCGTCTGCCGCGGCACGGCCGACGTCCCCGCCGGCACCGATTACGACGATCTTCATCGAACACTCCTTTTCGCGTTCAGGTTGAGACGCCGCCATTCTTCACCGAACCGACGAGCCCATAAATGTGCTCTAATTTCCGACACTACTAACCCCCAGTTCGCAATATGGACCGACTGCGTGCCATGGAAACCTTCGTTGCCGTCGTGGAAGGCGGCAACTTCACCGAGGCCGCGCAGCGGCTGGAAATCTCGGCGGTCATGGTCGGCAAATATGTGCGCGAACTGGAGGAGCGTCTCGGTGCGCGCCTGCTGGAGCGCACCACCCGGCGCCAGAGCCTGACCGATGCCGGCCGCGGGTTTTACGAAGACGCCAAGCGTGCGCTCGAACACATGCGTATCGCCGAAACGTCGGTCGAACGGCTGCGCGCGTCACCGTCCGGTACGTTGCGAATCAGCGCGCCGATCACCTTTGGCGCCTGCGTCGTCGCGCCGCTGGCCGCGACGTTCCGGCAGATGTTTCCGCACGTGCGTGTCGAGCTGGAACTGAGCAATCGCAACGTCGACCTGATCGACGAGGGCTTTGACCTGGCGATCCGTATTGGCGACCTGGGCGACGCCGATCTCGTTGCAAAACCGTTGACGCTGTATCGCATGGTGATCTGTGCGTCGCCGGGCTATCTCGCCCAGTACGGACGGCCGGAGACGCCGCAGGATCTGGGCGCGCATCATTGCCTGTCTCACACGGTGTGGAACCGCCGCAACGGCTGGAAGCTCGGGGACGATGACAGCCCGCACTTTTCGGCGGAATCGGTGTTCACATGCAATGACGGCAACGGCTTGCGGATGGCCGCGATCGCAGGGGCAGGATTGCTGCTGCAACCGGAAGTTCTCGTGAGCCACGATCTGGCAAGCGGCGCGTTGGTGCAGGTGCTGCACGACTATTCACCGAAGGCGCATCCCGTCCATGTCGTGTATCGGCACGACCGGCGCCCGCTACCGAAGCTCACCCGCTTTGTTGCGCATTTGCTCGAGCATGTGACGGCGCGTGAAGCGTCGTAGCGTGCGGTTTCCGCTTGAGGGTATGCGCGAGAACGGGGGTGTTCGCTTCGGTCTGCGGCAGGACGCGGGATACGCGGTCACGTGAAAGCCCGCCTACCGACACTTCTGCCAATATCACGCCGATGATGCGGCAGTACCTGCGCGTTATCTGACAAGGCTAGATACGCAAAGCTACGCCAAGACCTACGCCACCCCGTCAGTCAGGAGATGGAATGACGGCGGCATTCGGCCACTGCTACAGCAAAGTCGTTGCGCCCAGAAAAGCCCGCTCCCAGCGGGCTTTTCGTTGTCTATGCACTCGCCGTCCGCATCCAGTTGCAATACTGCATCCCATATCCGATGATGAATGGACGAGACACATGATAGGCGCATCCGCGACATTCTTCGCCCCGTCGTGCACACACCATCACCGCTTTCGAAGCCTTCCAACAGGAGGTGCAAGATGGAAAAAATTGCGGCAGATCAAACCAAGATCGTAATCAGCCTACTCGTTCTCCATGTTTTTCTTGCGCTCTGTCTGCTGGTATCGATTATTTTGTTTAGGTTTGCGCCGATTCTAATCGTTGGTCTCCTTACGGCCGGTTGCGGCATTTTACTTAGCCGGATCAGTCGCAATAGCAATGCCGCGCGCCACGTAATCAAGAGCCGCGGTGGTAAGGTGTATCTGTACTGCATGTGGGGCATTGCGGCATGTTCAGCGCTCGTTTTGGTTGTACCGAATTACCTAGGAATATTTACGCATCACCGTTAAACAGATGCCCCATGTGGGCTCACTGGTAATCTGGCTGCCAAAGCAACTTTTCACGGTTACATGAGCACGCAACCCACGGCGATACCTGCAGCAGTACCTGCGTCTTGTCTGACGAGGCTCAGCAGTCGAGCTGGTGCTCGTCGCCCTTGCACCTTGGCGCCACTGGCCGCTCAGATACGCCACACGCGGATGCGGCGCGTGGCGATGTGCAAACCTTGGTCAGTCTTCCGAACGCTCCACGACCACCTCACTGATTTGCAGCACGGGGCGTATATCCGTGTAATTGGCGATGTCGGCCATGATCTCCTGCGCGTGCGGGTCGCGGGCTGCCTCGAAAGCTTCGACGGAAGTGCAGACGAAGTCGCATTTGGCCACGTAAACAGGATCGGTGCCCGGCGCACCGCCTGCGATACCCTTGTCTATCGTGTAGTACAGACACGCAGCGCCGAGCCGCTGTTTCACCATCGGCATATGTCTCTCGCGATAGTAGACATGATCGAATCGCGCGCCTGCGGCGTAGGGATACATGACACTGACCTTGATCATCGGGTTCTCCTGTTGCTGCACGGTAATCGAGGCGCCACCGACATCGAGGCCGCCGACATGAGGCGTGGCGAAGCGCTTGCTGCGGAATCGGCATCGTCACTCTTCTGATTGTAAGCACTCTGGCGAACCTGCCGCCTTCGAAAGCGGCCGCACGTCATGTCGACTTCGCTCTGCGCACCCTTTGCGAAGGACAATTGCCGAGAAGCTCGACCAGCCGTGTCTCGCATCCGGAAAACGCGTACCCGCGCCGCTGCGAGATCATGAACGTAAGGGGCCGCATGTGCCATGCGCGCCGTTGTAGCTCGACGAGTGTTCCCTTCGCGAGGTCTTCCTCGACCATATGGCGCGGCATGTGCCCCCAGCACAGGCTCCCCCTGAGCAGGTCGTGCTTCGCGCCGAGATCATTCACCCACCACTGGCGTTCGCTGGCGACCCCTTGCTGCGTCTTTTCCGCATCGGGCTGATTGTCGGTGACGACGAGCTGGATGTGCCGTCCGAACTCCTCCCGCGGGATCGGCTTCGCCATTGCAGCCAGTGGATGCAATGGCCCACAAACGGTCACCATTTGTGCATCGAGTAAATGATGCCGTTCCACGGTGCCGGGGCTCAGCTCGGGCACGTCCGTGATCGTCACCGCCAATGCGCACGTGCCTTGGAGAACCAGACGCTCGCCGCCCTGCATGGTTGTCATGCGCAGATTGATCGCGACCGTCGGAAAGTCCGCCTGCAGCGTGCGAAGGCATGCAATCAGGTGCGCACGCGGAAAATAGGTGTCCACGGCGATCGACACCTGCGGGACGCCGGTTTCCGCAATCGCAACCGCGCGCATCTTCATTTCCTCGGTGCGCGAGATCACGCCGCGCGCATCGGGCAGGAGGCTGCGGCCCGCGGCCGTGAGCGTCGCCTTGCGCGTGTTGCGCTCGAACAGCACCACGTCGAAGGCACTCTCGAGCGCGCTGATCGCGTGACTGATCGCCGACTGTGCACGCCTCAACTCGCGTGCAGCCCCCGAAAAGCTCCCCTGGTCACACACGGCGACGAACGCCCGAAGCTGATTGATGGTGACGTTGTCCAGCATATGTATCTAAAAAATAGATGGAATCTATAGATATTCAGTCAATTGTCTTCATGAATCAAGCGTCCCAGAATCGGGTTTTCCGCTCTTGTTTCGAAGGATGCACGACATGAACAGACTGAATGGAAAGACCGCCGTGATCACGGGCGGCGCAACCGGCATCGGTCGCGCCGCCGCAAAACGCTTCATCGAGGAAGGCGCTTTCGTCTTCCTCTTCGGCCGCCGCCAGGCGCCACTCGACGCCGCGGTGGCCGACCTTGGGCCCCATGCCCGCGCGGTGAAAGGCTCGGTCTCCGAACCGGCCGATCTCGACCGGCTCTACGCGGCGGTGAAGGCGGAGCGCGGAACCCTCGACATCGTCTTCGCCAACGCCGGCACGGGAAGCCCGCTTCCGCTCGGCCAGATCACCGTCGAGCACATCGACGACACCTTCGACACCAATGTGAAGGGGACGATCTTGACGGTCCAGAAGGCGCTGCCGCTGATGGGCCCGGGCGGTTCGATCATCCTGACCGGATCGAGCGCCGGTACCACCGGCGCCCCCGGATTCACGGCCTACAGCGCGAGCAAGGCCGCCGTGCGCAACCTCGCCCGGACTTGGGCCGAGGACCTCAAGGGCACCGGCATCCGCGTGAACGTGCTGTCGCCCGGGGCGACGGCGACCGAACTGGCCAAGGAAGCGCAGGGCGAAGAGGGCCAGAAGGCCTACGGTGCGATGACGCCGCTCCAGCGAATGGCCGATCCGGCAGAGATCGGGGCCGTGGCCGCCTTTCTTGCGTCGCCGGACAGCAGCTTCATGACCGCCAGCGAGGTCGCCGTCGACGGCGGCCTGGCGCAACTCTGAGGAGAAGTACCCCATGACCCAATCGCTAAAGGGCAAGACCGCACTCGTGACCGGCGCGTCAAGAGGCATTGGCCGCGCCATCGCCGAACGTCTCGCCAACGACGGGGCGACAGTCGCACTGACCTACAACGCCAGCAAAGCCGGCGCGGACGAGGCCATCGCGGCCATCGAGAAAGCGGGAGGCGCCGCGTTTGCCGTCCATGCCGATCTCGTCGATCCGGCGAGCGTCCCGGCCTTGTTCGAACGACTCGACGACGAGTTCACCAGGCGGAACGGCAGCAAGGCCCTCGACATCCTGGTCAACAACGCCGGCAATTCCGGCTGGGTCGGCTTCAAGGACGCGACACCGGAGAGTTGGGACACGCTGATGGCGGTCTACGCCCGCGCGCCCTTCTTCATCATCCAGGCCGCGCTGGATTGCCTCGCCGATGGCGGGCGCATCGTCAACATTACTTCCGCTGCCGCGACGAAGCCCGTCACGGCGGCGCCCGTCTACTCGATGGCGAAAGCGGCCATCAACACGCTGACCCATACGCTCGCCATCGAGCTGGGGCCGCGCGGCATCACCGCGAACGCGGTAGCGCCGGGCTTCACGCGAACGGATGCGAACGCCGCCCTTCGCGAGAATCCCGAACTCGTCAAGGCGGCCGAGGCCCAGATCGCGCTGGGGCGCTTCGGCGAGCCTGCGGAAATCGCCGCCGTGGTGGCGTTTCTGGCTTCCGATGACGGTCATTGGGTGACCGGCCAGACGATCGAGGCGAGCGGCGGCTACAAGCTCTGAGCGCACCGGGAAACGAAGGAGGAACACATGAGTTACGCAATCATCGGCTTCGGCAAGATCGGTCAAGCGCTTGCCAAGGCGTTCGCCCGCAACGGCATCGATGTGGCCGTTGCAACCACGCGCGCCCCGGCAAGTTTTGCGCCGGATGCAGCAGCGATCGGACCGACTGTCATTCCCACGACCCTGGCGGAAGCAGTCAAGGCGGACGTCATCTTTCTGGCGGTTCGTTTCGAGTCACACCCGGCTGTCGCGAAGGCGCTGGCCGACTGGACGGGGAAGACCGTCATCGACGCGATGAACACGCAGGCCCCGCTTGACGAACTGGGCGGCCTCCCGTCCTCGGCCGTCGTCGCGAAGGCGTTCAACGGAGCCAGGCTGGTGAAAGGCTTCAACCATCTGGCCGCTGCCGTCCTTGACCAGGACCCGGCCGTCCACGGCGGCAGGAGAGTCGTGTTTCTGGCGAGCGACGATGACGATGCCGCCGCGGACGTGGGTGCGCTTGCGGAAAAACTCGGTTTCGCGCCGATCCGGCTTGGCAGCCTTTCGGAAGGCGGATGGCTCGTGCACGCGCGCGGAAAAAGCTGGGGACACCTGATCTTCAAGGACTTGATCAGGTTTGACTGACGAACTTCGGTGTTCGGAAATCCGGCCGGCTCGAGTGGACAGTCGCCGGGCACGGCCGACGTCCCGACGGCAACAAGCGGGAATGAGTGCTCGTGGCTGGCAACCGCCGCTATGGATGGGTCAACCGATCGTGACGAGGCAACACACTCAACGCGCATCGACGACCCACCTTCGATTTCACCACGAGTCGAACCACGGACCTTGATATCCGCATAAACACTGTTAGACTGCGGACGCCTTCCCCGTACCTGTGCTCAACCATTCAGGACAGCGACATGACCGAATGCGCGCTAACGTTTACCAGTCAGGCCGAATGGGAAAGCTGGTTGACGCAGAACGGCAGCACTTCGGCCGGAGCATGGCTGCGTCTGGCGAAAAAAGGCGCCGGGCAACCAACCATCACCTACGAACAGGCGCTGGAAAGCGCGCTCTGCCATGGCTGGATCGATGGTCAAAAGCGGGCCGAGAGCGAGACATTCTGGTTACAACGCTTCACCCCGCGCTCCGCAAAAAGCATCTGGTCCAAGCTCAACACGGACAGGGCTGAAGCGCTGATCGCCGCAGGCAGAATGCGGCCGCCCGGCATGGCTGAAATCGAGAAGGCCAGGAAAGACGGCCGCTGGAAGGCTGCGTATACGTCGCCCGCCAACTCGGTCGTGCCGGACGATCTGCAGGCGGCCTTGGACGCGCATCCGAAGGCCAAGCGGTTTTTTGCAACGCTGAACAGCCGTAACCGCTATGCCATTCTGTTTCGGATACAGAATGCCAAAAGGCCGGAAACGCGGGCGCGCAAGATCGGCGAATTCATCGACATGCTGAACCGCGGCGAAACCTTCCATCCATAGAGCTTGCGCGTCCGGCAGACTCGAACCCCCTGTCGATCCCGGCAGCTCGTCGCATCATCCACTGCATGACAGCCGCCACGGTCAGTGATGCAACAGCGGATACACGATCAAGCCAATCACGGCGGCGCCTGCCACGACCACCGGTTCCGACAGCTTCCTGAACCTGACCAGCAGCACGATCGTCGCAAGTGCCATCAATGCGGTGGGCACATCGACGATCGAACGTCTGGCCAGAACGATCACCGAACCCGTGATGGCCCCCACGGCTGCGGCCGTTACGCCGTCGACGAACGCCAGAATGGCCGGCAGCTTGCCGTACTTCTTGAAGTACGGAGCCGGCAATACCGTGAACAGGTAGCACGGCAGGAACGTGCCGGCTGCCGCCACGCATGCGCCTGGCAGGCCCGCCACCAGGTAGCCGATGAAACCCACCGTGATGACGACCGGCCCCGGCGTGATCATCGCGACCGCAACGGCGTCGACGAACTGTTTCTCGTTGAGCCACTGGTGCTCCGTGACCACCCCCCCATAGAGGAACGGTACGATCGCCAGTCCCGAGCCGAACACGAAGGCGCCGGCCTTGGCAAAGAAGGCGGCAAGTTGCGCAAGCTGCGGCCAGTCGACGCCCCCCAGCCATGCGCCGGTAGCCGATACCGGCAATGCGACGATCGCATCGACGCGCCGCTGGCGAAGCCACCTGGGCGGCGAGCGCGTGAACCAGACGAGCAGGCCGGCTGCGAGAAACAGCCACGCCACTTCCGATTCGGTGATCACCGTCACGGCAACCAGCCCCAGATAGATCGCCCAAAGCAGCTTGTCCCGACCGATGCTCTTGGCGGTCAGCTTGCGTGCGCTGATCGCGATGATGCCGATCACCGCCGCGCCGACACCGTAGAACACCGACTGCATCCACGTCAGGCCGCCGAATCGGGTGTACGCGTAGCCAAGCAGCACAACCATCAGAAACGACGGCAGCACGAACGCGATCCCGACCATCGTCGCGCCGAGAATGCGATAGTGCACATAGCCGAGATATATCGCCAATTGCGCTGCCAGCGGGCCGGGAGCGAGCTGCGCGAGCGCGAGGCCTTCCTTGTAGTCCGCATCGGCGATCCATTTGCGTGTGTCGACGAGGTCTCGATGCATGTAGCCGGCGAGCGCAACCGGGCCGCCGAAGCCCGTCGTGCCAAGCCACGCGAAGTACATGATCAGTTGCCACAGCGTATAGGCAGGGCGATCGCGATGTGGGTTCATAGGATGGCCGAGCAGCGGGGTTACGATTTCCGGTTGCCGCGAAAATGGGCGTACAGCGAATCGAGTACGGTCCCGATCTCCGCCAGCAAGGCGTCGTCGCCGACAAGGCGCTTGCGGGCACCGGCCAGAATGGCTTCGAATCCACCGGCTTCCGGCACGGTCGACCCGCCCACGTCCAGCGCATGCACCATCGCACCCAACCGGACGAGTCCCTCGTTGTCGTCCAGCCCGAAGCTGGCGATCAGGACTTCGAATGAAACGCGATCGCCCACATGCGTGAACGAGGCGCCGTCGAAATCGAAGCCGACAGCATCAACGGGACATTCCGCGATGTTGTCCAGCCAGACAAAGCGTGCATGCGGATCGATGAAGCGCTGGATCAGCCATGCGCTGGCGACGCGATCGACCCACAGGTGCCGCCGCGTCGCCCACAACCTGCCTTGATATCGAGCCGTGTCGCGGCGTGGAATGCCGCCCCGGGCAGCACGCGGCTCGCCGGGAGATCGAAGCGCTTCGATGGCGGCGGTGAAATCCCGCCATTGCGCACTTGCGCGCAGCGAGGTTTCGCCGGGAAAGAAATCGATGCTGCGAATGGCCTCATACGTGCGAGCGTGGCGACGTTGCAGGCGATTGAGATCGGCAGCGGCGAGCTCGGGCAGTGTCTTGCGGTCCTCCGAAAGCTCGGCGAGCCAGTCGACGTATTCCTCGGCGCGATCGAACAGCGCCCGGTACGCGTCCTCGTCGGACGAATTTTCCGAACGGACTTGCAACAACCACGCTTGCCCGTCGCCGTTACGCGCATCGTCGGCCAGATCGCGCAACTGCGCCGCCTGATCGGCATGCGCCGGCAACAGATATGCGCCGTCGCGCAATGCCCCACAGCCGAGTGCCTTGACGGCACGCCAGATGCGCATCCGTGCCGTCGCGCCGGAGGTCGGCAGACTGACGATCAGCAGGAGCCAGGTAGTGAAGGCGGCGTTCATGACGGCAGCATAGCCATCCGTCACAAGCGCTGCAAGTGTGTAGAGATCGCTACACACTTGCGATCGACTTCGGAACGAAGGAACCAGGGAGCAATGCCGGCCGGTGAGTTCGACGAACCTCACGTCGGAACGCTACGTCGTCAGGACGCACAAATTCAAAAGCGGCGCTGCGAGTCACGCCGACTTGTTCGACACATATCCGTCAGCCAATCGAACCAGGATATGCGCTGCAATCACCAAAGAAACGAAATACGACCATTCGTCGGCTGGCTACTCGACTGAGCAAAGCCCTATTTTCCGTGCAGCGATGAAAGGACAAACGTGCCCAGTTCAACAACCATACTGAACGCAACGAAAAACAACACGACCTGCCCGACGGCTTTGGCCATATCCATCATGCGCTGTTCGAACGCGCTGACTGCGATAGGCTCCCGTTCCCGGCGGGCGTTACGTGTCAGCGCCGCATACCCGACAACGACAAAGATTACCCGTGCAATCCACCCCGCCGTGTGGAGATTCATATTTTTGGCCCCTCTGGAAGAGTATTTGTCTTTTAGCTCCATAAGCATATACAAGTCCCGGAGCCGAATCCAAATTTTCCCCGCTTTGATTGCCCGGGAAAAAAAAGTCACAACTCGTTCGATCGATGACGATTTTACGTTTCCGTAGGCGACATCGATTTCCTTGATGCCATCCCCGCCCGTTCACGACGAAGCGTATGAACTAACCCGCGCGAACCGCTGGGTCGACTGGCCCGACAGGCCGCTCGGCGATCATGACGGGATGCCGGGCTGATGCATGCAGCGCCTCGTCCGCGGCACGCCGGCCCGAACCCGGTGATAAGCTGCGGGGCGTTACGCAGTCGCATCCGCCCGCCCACGTCCCCAACGAGAGCCCGTCATGCCCGTCGCCCCGTCCGTCGTCTCCGCCTTCACGCCCACCGGCAAGCTCCGCGCGTCGATCAACCTCGGCAACCCGATCCTCGCGAACCGCGATCCGGCGACCGGCGAACCGTTCGGCGTATCGATCGACCTCGCGCGCGCATTCGCCGAGCGCCTGTCGGCCGAACTGGAACTCGTCGTATTCGACGCCGCCGGCAAATCGGTGCAGGCGCTGACCGAGGAGCGCGCCGATTTCGGCTTCTTCGCAATCGATCCGCTGCGCGGCGAAACAGTCGCGTTCACCGCCCCGTATGTGCTGATCGAAGGCTTCTATCTCGTGCCCGACGCTTCGCCGATCCGCACCAACGACGACGTCGACCAGCCGCACAACCGCGTGGCCGTCGGCAAGGGCAGCGCGTACGACCTGTTCCTCACGCGCGAATTGAAATCAGCCGAGATCGTGCGCGCGCCGACGTCGCCGGCCGTCGTGCCGACGTTTCTCGAACAGTCGCTGGAAGTCGCCGCCGGCGTGAGGCAGCAGCTCGAAGCCGACGCCGCGAAAACGACCGGCCTGCGCCTGCTCGACGAGCGCTTCATGGTGATCCGGCAGGCGATGGGCGTGCCGAAGAGCCGCGGCGAAGCTGCCGCAGCGGAGCTGAACGCATTCGTCGAGGAAATGAAGGTGTCGGGCTTCGTCGCCGATTCGCTGCGTCGGCACGGCATCACGGGCGCGTCCGTCGCACCGGCCGCCTGACCGAACACTGCTAGACGAAATAAAACAGCCGCGGTGTCTCGCCAGACACCGCGGCCGTTGACGGGACGAAACCGCGCGCTCAACCGACGCGTGCTTGTCCCTCGCGCTCGGCTTCACCCTCATCCGAACCCGTACGCGCCAGCACCGGCTTCAACGCCTGCCCCGTATGGCTCGCGTTCACCTTCACGAGTGCTTCGGGCGGCGCCGCCGCGACGATCGTGCCGCCGCCCACGCCGCCTTCCGGCCCGAGATCGATGATCCAGTCGGCTTCCGCGATCACGTCGAGATCGTGCTCGATCACGACGACGCTATGCCCCGCATCGACGAGCCGGTGCAGCACGCGGATCAGCTTCGCGACGTCCGCCATGTGCAGGCCGACCGTCGGTTCGTCGAGCACGTACAGCGTGTGCGGCGCCTTCTGCCCGCGCCGCGTGATGTCGTCGCGCACCTTCGTCAGCTCGGTGACTAGCTTGATACGCTGCGCCTCGCCGCCGGACAACGTCGGCGACGGTTGGCCGAGCGTCAGGTAGCCGAGCCCGACATCCTTCATCAGCTGCAGCGGATGCGCGATGTTCGAGATCGGCGCGAAGAATTCCACGGCCTCATCGATCTCCATCGTCAGCACGTCGCCGATGTTCCGGCCGCGCCACGTGACGGCGAGCGTCTCCGGGTTGAAGCGCTGCCCGTGGCACACGTCGCACGGCACCTTCACGTCGGGCAGGAAGCTCATGCCGATCGTGCGCACGCCTTGCCCTTCGCACGCGGGGCAGCGCCCGTCGCCGGTATTGAACGAGAACCGCGACGCCGTGTAGCCGCGTGCGCGCGCTTCCAGCGTATCCGCGAACAGCTTGCGGATCGTGTCCCACACGCCGATATAGGTGGCCGGACACGAACGCGGCGTCTTGCCGATCGGCGTCTGGTCGACCTCGAGCACGCGATCGATCTGCTCCCAGCCACTCAGCGACTCGCAGCCCTGCCACGCATGCGTGACGTTCAGCGACGGCCGCGGCGCGCTGCGCGCGAGCACGCTCGAACGGCGGTTGGCCGCCGGCGCGTCCTGCTGCGCGGCCTTGCGCGCGCGCCGCGTGGCCGGCGACGACAGCACCGAGCGGCCGACCGCGTCGAGCAGGTTGGTCATCAGCACGTCGCGCGCGAGCGTCGACTTACCCGAGCCGCTGACGCCCGTCACAGCGACGAGCCGCGCGAGCGGAATGCCGACCGTGACGTCGCGCAGGTTGTGCAGCCGTGCGCCGTGCACGGTCAGCCACGCTTCCGGCACCGCCTCACCGCCCTTCTTGCCCGGCAGGCTCACGCTGCGGCGCGGCTGCAGCGGGTGCAGCATCGGCTGCGCGAGCAGGCGCCCCGTCACCGAATCCGGCTGGGCGGCCAGATCGGCGACCGCGCCCTCGGCGACCAGCGTGCCGCCGCGCTTGCCGGCGCCCGGGCCGACGTCGATGATGTGATCGGCGCGGCGGATCGTGTCCTCGTCATGCTCGACGACAACGAGCGTGTTGCCCTTGTCGCCGAGCTTGCGCAGCGCGTCCAGCAGGATCTGGTTGTCGCGTGGATGCAGGCCGATCGTCGGCTCGTCGAGCACGTAGCACACGCCCTGCAGGTTGCTGCCGAGCTGCGCGGCGAGCCGGATGCGCTGCGCTTCGCCGCCCGACAGGCTCGGCGCCGCGCGGTCGAGGCTCAGGTAGCCGAGCCCGACTTCCTCGAGAAACGCAAGGCGGCTGCCGATCTCGCTGACGATGTCGCGTGCGATCTGCGCATCGCGCCCGGTAAGTTCGAGCGCGTCGATCCAGCGGCGCGTATCCGATACCGTCCACTGCGCGACCTCGACGATCGGATGCGCATCGAACGTGACCGCGCGCGCGGACGGGTTCAGCCGCGTGCCGTGGCAATCCGGGCACGGCTCGTTGCCGACGCCTTCCGGTTCCTGCTCGTCCGACGGCAAGGTTTGCTCGCGGCCGCGGCCGTCCTCGGCAAGCACCGTGTCGTCGTACGCGGCGCGCTGTTCGCGCGTGAGCGTGACGCCGGTGCCGACGCAGGTCGTGCACCAGCCGTGCTTGCTGTTGTACGAGAACATCCGCGGGTCCAGCTCCGGATAGCTCGTGCCGCACACCGGGCAGGCACGCTTGACCGACAGCACCTTGACCGTGCCGACGCGCGCGGTCGACCGTTCGCCCTGCATCGCATCGTGCAGCCCGTCGAGCGGCGCGAGCAGGTGCATCACGCCCTTGCCGAGTTCGAGCGTCTCGTCGAGCCTGCGCCGCAACTCGGCCTCGTTGTCCGGCGACACGACGAGATCGGCGACCGGCAGCTCGATCGTATGCTCGCGGAAGCGGTCGAGCTTCGGCCACGGATCGACCGGCACGAACTCGCCGTCGACGCGCAGATGCGTGCTGCCGCGCGCCTTCGCCCACTTCGCGAGATCCGTGTACACGCCCTTGCGGTTCACGACGAGCGGCGCGAGCAGCCCGACGTGTTCGCCGCGATGGTCGCGCAGCAACTGCGCGGCGATCGATTCGACCGACTGCGACGTGACCGGCGTACCGTCGTGGATGCAATGCTGCAGGCCGAGCTTCACATACAGCAGCCGCAGGAAGTGCCACACCTCGGACGTGGTCGCGACCGTACTCTTGCGCCCGCCGCGCGACAGCCGCTGCTCGATCGCGACGGTCGGCGGAATGCCGTACACCGCATCGACCTCGGGGCGGCCGGCCGGCTGCACGATCGAGCGCGCATATGCGTTCAACGATTCGAGGTAGCGGCGCTGGCCTTCGTGGAACAGGATGTCGAACGCGAGCGTCGACTTGCCGGACCCCGACACGCCGGTGATCACGTTGAATTTGCCGTGCGGGATATCGACGTCGAGCGCCTTCAGGTTGTGCTCGCGCGCGTTGACGATCCGCACGACGTCCTCGCCCTCGATCGCACGGCGCGCGCGCGCCGCGTTCACCACGGCCTGCAGCGGCACGCCTTCGTCGGCGCGCGCCGCTTCGGCATCCATCGCGCGGTCGTACTGCAGCAGCGCCACGCCCGTATGCGATCCGGCGCAGGCCTTCACGTCGTCGGGCGTGCCCGCGCACAGCACGAGGCCGCCGCCGTCGCCGCCTTCCGGGCCGAGATCGATCAGCCAGTCGGCCGCGCGGATCACGTCGAGGTTGTGCTCGATCACGATCAGCGAATGGCCGGCCGCGAGCAGCTTGCCGAACGCCTGCATCAGCTTCGCGATGTCGTCGAAGTGCAGCCCGGTGGTCGGCTCGTCGAACATGAACAGCTTCGCGCGTGCGATGCGCGCCTCTTCCGTCGCGACCCGGCGCCCGTTGGCCGCCGCCGCGGATTCGGCGAGGAAGCCGGCAAGCTTCAGGCGCTGCGCCTCGCCGCCCGACAGCGTCGGCACCGGCTGGCCGAGCTTCACGTATTCGAGGCCGACGTCGACGATCGGCTGCAGCACGCGCAGCACCTCGCCGTCGGTCGCGAAGAACGCGGCCGCTTCGCTGACGGTCAGGTCGAGCACGTCGGCGATGTTCAGCGCGCGGCCGTCGCGCTCGATGCGCACTTCGAGGATCTCGGCGCGGTAGCGGCTGCCGTCGCAGTCCGGGCAGCGCAGGTACACGTCGCTCAGGAACTGCATCTCGATGTGCTCGAAGCCCGAGCCGCCGCAGGTCGGGCAACGGCCGTCGCCCGAGTTGAAGCTGAACGTGCCGGCGCCGTAGCCGCGCTGCAGCGCGAGCGGCGCCTTCGCGAACAGCTTGCGGATCTCGTCGAACGCGCCGACGTAGCTCGCCGGGTTCGAGCGCGTGGTCTTGCCGATCGGCGACTGGTCGACGAACACGACGTCGCCGACCTGGTCGGCGCCCGTGAGGCTGCGGTACGCGCCCGGCGACTCGGTCGCCTTGCCGTGGTGCCGCGCCATCGCCGGATACAGCACGTCCTGCAGCAGCGTCGATTTGCCGGAACCCGACACGCCCGTCACGCACACGAGCCGCTGCAGCGGAATCTCGACCGTCACGTCGCGCAGGTTGTGTTCAGTCGCGCCTTCGAGCACGATGCGCGGCGTATTCGCGTCGACGACGCGGCGCGCCCAGTTCGACGCATGCGCGACCTGCTTGCGGCCGCCCAGGTACTCGCCCGTCAGCGTGTGCGCCGAACGGATGTCGGACGGCGTGCCGTCGTAGACGATCGTGCCGCCGCGCTCGCCCGGGCCGGGCCCCATGTCGATCAGCCGGTCGGCCGCGAGCATCACCGACGGATCGTGCTCGACGACGACCAGCGTATTACCCGCGTCGCGCAGCCGCTGCATTGCCTCGACGATCCGCGTCAGGTCGCGCGGATGGAGCCCGATGCTCGGTTCGTCGAGGACGAACAGGGTTTTGGTCAGCGACGTGCCGAGCGCCGTCGTCAGGTTGATCCGCTGCACCTCGCCGCCCGACAGCGTGCGGCTCTGCCGGTCGAGCGTCAGGTAGCCGAGCCCCACGTCGCACAGGTACTTCAGGCGCGTGCGCACTTCGGCGAGCAGCAGTTTCAGCGCATCGTCGAGCAGCGCACTCGGCAGGCTGATGCCGTCGAAAAAGCGCCGGATGCGCTCGATCGGCAGCAGCATCAGGTCGTGAACGGTCAGGCCCGGCAACGCTTCGAGCTGCGCGCGGCTCCACTCGACGCCGCGCGGCATGAAGCGCTCGGCCGGCGCGAGCACGGCGTCGGCGTTCTCTTTCGAGCCGAGCCGCCATTGCAGCGATTCCGTCTTCAGGCGCGCGCCGCCGCATACGTCACACGGCGTGTAGCTGCGGTATTTCGACAGCAGCACGCGAATGTGCATCTTGTACGCTTTCGATTCGAGGTAGCCGAAGAAGCGCTTCACGCCGTACCACTGGCTCTGCCACTTGCCGTTCCAGTCCGGCGAGCCGTTGACGACCCAGTCGCGCTCGGCGTCCGTCAGCTCGGACCACGCCACGTCGCGCCGGATGCCGGCCTTCGCCGCGTAGCGCATCAGGTCGTCCTGGCACTCTTTCCATGCGGGCGTCTGCATCGGCTTGATCGCGCCGCCGCGCAGCGTCTTGCGCGCGTCCGGAATCACGAGGCCGAGATCGACGCCGATCACGCGGCCGAAGCCGCGGCAGGTTTCGCACGCGCCGTACGCCGAGTTGAACGAGAACAGCGCCGCCTGCGGCTCCGCGTAGCGCAGGTCGCTGTCGGGATCGTGGAGCCCGGTGGAGAAGCGCCAGATCAACGGCTCGGCGATCGCGTTTTCCGCCTCCAGCGCCAGCACGTACACGTTCACGCGGCCGCCGCCGCGCTTCAGCGACGCCTCGATCGCCTCGACCACGCGCACCTTGTCGGCCTGCTGCACGCGGAAGCGGTCGGCCACCACGTCGAGCACCTTGCGCGGCCCGGTGGGCGACGCGACTTCGCGCTGCGCCTGCACGCGCGTGTACCCGCTCGCGGACAGCCACTGCGCGATTTCCTCGTCGGACACCGCTTCCGGCAACTCGACCGGAAACGTGACGACGACGCGCGGATCGTCGGCTCGCGTGCGTGCGACGAGATCCGCGTAGATCGTTTCCGGCGTGTCGTGCCGCACCTGGCGCGCGGTCTGGCGGTCGAACAGCTCGGCCGCGCGCGCGTACAGCAGCTTCAGGTGGTCGTTCAGCTCGGTCATCGTGCCGACCGTCGAGCGCGAACTGCGCACCGGGTTGGTCTGGTCGATCGCGATCGCGGGCGGCACGCCGTCGACGCGCTCGACCTGCGGGCGGTCCATCCGGTCGAGGAACTGGCGCGCGTACGCGCTGAAGGTTTCGACATAGCGCCGCTGCCCTTCCGCGTACAGCGTGTCGAACACGAGACTCGACTTGCCGGAGCCCGACGGGCCGGTGACGACCGTCATTTCGCCGGTGCGCAGGTCGAGATCGAGATTCTTGAGGTTGTGCTGACGTGCTCCGCGAATGCGGATCAGATTGCTGGATGACAATTTGCCTGCCCGTCTGAATGAGTTAGCCGGAATTCACGGTGCCGGAACGCTGCGGCGGATACCCGCAGGCGCGGCGCACGTGCCGCAAGGGTTGCACCTGTGCGGCTCGAGTTCGACGGGTACTATACTGTATATTCATACAGTTTTCCATGACGACCCTGCGGACGTCATGGGCAGGCGGCCGGCGAAAGGCCGCCAGGGGAATCAGCGGAAGAAGAGTTCCCGCATGCCGAACGTGTGATGCGCTTCGGCGGCCATCAGCACCATGAGCACCAGCAGGCACAGCGGCGGAATCAGGATCGCGTACACCAGCGCCAGCCGCTCCCACATCATGTGCATGAAGATCGACACGATCAGCCCGGCCTTGGCGATCATGAGCACGACGATCAGCACCCAGCGCAGCACGCCCTGCACGCGGAAGTAATCGACCAGGTAGGACATCGTGCTCAGCAGGAACAGCAGGCCCCAGATCTTCACGTAGAGGCCGATCGGATGCTGCTGGCCGTGCGCGGCACCGGGTCGACCGGCGGAATCGGGATGGTCCATGGCCTGCCTCACCACAAATAGAACAGCGCGAAGATGAACACCCATACGAGGTCGACGAAGTGCCAGTACAGGCCGGCGATCTCGACGATCTGGAAGTTGCCGTGCCCGGTGAACCCCGGCTGCAGGATCTTGCGCGCGACCAGCAGCAGGTAGATCACGCCGCAGGTCACGTGAAAGCCGTGAAACCCGGTGATGGCGAAGAAGCACGCGCCGAACTGCGCGGCGCCCAGCGGGTTGCCCCACGGCCGGATGCCTTCGTGGACGATCAGCTTGGTCCATTCGAGGGCCTGCATCGACACGAAGGCCGCGCCCAGCAGCGCGGTCGCGAGCAGCAGCGCGCCGGCGCGCCTCGCGTTGCGCCGGTAGCCGAAGTTGACGGCCATCGCCATGGTGCCGCTGCTCGTGATCAGGATGAACGTCATGATGGCGATCAGCAGCAACGGCACATCCAGGCCGCCCACCGTGAGCCCGAATACCTTCGACGTGTCGGGCCACGGCGCCGTGGTCGACATGCGCACCGTCATGTAGCCGATCAGGAAGTTGCTGAAGACGAAGGTATCCGACAGCAGGAAGATCCACATCATCGCCTTGCCCCACGGCACCTTGAAGGCTTCGCGGTCGGCCGACCAGTCGGTGACGATGCCGCGCCAGCCGTCAGGCCCGGCGTCATCCGGCGGCGGCGGCGCGGATTCGGTGGGGAGCGGGGGCGAGGTCACGGCGCGGCTCCATACGACGGCCCGCAGAGGGCGGCGACGATCGCCGGGGTCAGCCACCACATCGCCGCCAGCAGCACGAGCCAGACGGCCAGCAGGAAATGCCAGTAGAGGGCGCATAGCGCGACGGCGCGCTGGACCCGGAACGGGTCGGCGTGCCGGAGCATCGAGAGCGTCATGGCCCATGCCGCCAGCCCGCCCAGCACATGCAGCCCGTGCAGGCCGGTCAGCAGATACAGGAAGCTGTCGGACGGATTGACGATGACGGTCTGCCCGGCCGCCGACAGCATGCGCCAGACGGTCAGTTGCCCGGCCACGAATACGGCCGCCAGCACGCCGCCGCACACCAGCCACGCGACGCGATGCGGAGCAGGCTGCCGGGCACGCTGCATGGCGACGCTCGCCAGTGCCAGCGCGACGGTGTTCCACCCCAGCAGCGCCGGATGCGGAACCGGCTGCCAGTCGGGTTCGCGCATGCGCATCGCATAGGCGAGCAGCAGCAGCGAAAACAACGTCGTGGCGACCGCCATGAAGACGATCAGGCCGACACGGCCCGCATTCTGCACGCCAGGTCGCGGATCGGGAACGAGGGGGCGCGGCAGCGTGGTCATTCGCGCGCCTCGCCGGGTTGAAGCGTCGGGTGGGCCGGTTCGGGCGACGCCGCGGGCGGCGGCAGATTTTGCGGGACGAAGTCTTCCCCCTGCCCCGGCGGGCTGTATTCGTATGCCCCGCGGTAAACCACGGGCAGCGCGGCGCCCCAGTTACCGTGCGCGGGCGGCGTTTGCGGCGTCTGCCACTCCAGCGTGGTAGCGCGCCACGGATTGCCGTCGGCTCGCTTGCCGCGCACGAGGCTCCACGCCAGGTTGAACAGGAACAGCAGCTGCGCCGCCGCGACGACCAGCGCAACGAGGGTGATGAAGGTGTTGAGCGTCTGCGCCGAATGCGGGATGAAGCTGTAGCCCTGATACGCGTAATACCGTCGCGGCATGCCCAGGATGCCGAGATAGTGCATCGGGAAGTAGATCGCATAGGTCCCGACGAAGGTGATCCAGAAGTGCGCGCGCCCGAGCGTGTCGTCGAGCATGCGGCCCGTCACCTTCGGGTACCAGTGGTAGAGGCCGCCGAACACGACCAGGATCGGCGACACGGCCATCACCATATGGAAGTGCGCGACCACGAAGTACGTGTTCGACAGCGGAATGTCGACGCTCACGTTGCCGAGGTAGAGCCCAGTCAGCCCGCCCAGCACGAACGTGCTGATGAAGCCGATGGCGAACAGCATCGGCACGGTCAGGTGGATGTCGCCGCGCCACAGCGTCAGCACCCAGTTGTAGACCTTGAGGGCGGTCGGCACCGCGATGATCAGCGTCGTGGTCGCGAAGAAGAAGCCGAAATACGGATTCATGCCGGCGATGAACATGTGGTGCGCCCAGACCACGAAGCTCAACGCGCCGATGATCACGATCGCCCACACCATCATCCGGTAGCCGAAGATGCTCTTGCGCGCGTGCGTGCTGATGAGATCCGACGCGATGCCGAAGGCCGGCAAAGCGACGATGTAGACCTCCGGATGCCCGAAGAACCAGAACAGGTGCTGGAACAGCAGCGGGCTGCCGCCGGCGTGCCTGAGCGTCTGCCCCATCGACACCACGGCCGGTACGAAGAAACTGGTGCCGAGCGTCCGGTCGAGCAGCATCATCACCGCCGACACGAACAGCGCCGGAAACGCCAGCAGCGCCATGATGGTCGCGATGAAGATGCCCCATACCGTGAGCGGCATGCGCATCAGCGTCATGCCGCGCGTGCGTGCCTGCAGCGTGGTGGTCACGTAGTTCAGGCCGCCCATGGTCGCCGCGACGATGAAGATCGCCAGCGACACGAGCATCAGCACGATGCCCCACTCGACGCCCGGCGTGCCGGGCAGGATCGCCTGCGGCGGATACAGCGTCCAGCCCGCGCCGGTCGGCCCGCCCGGCACGAAGAAGCTCGCGAGCAGCACCAGCACGGCCAGCAGGTAGACCCAGTAGCTCAACATGTTGAGAAACGGGAACACCATGTCGCGCGCGCCGAGCATCAGCGGAATCAGGTAGTTGCCGAAGCCGCCCAGGAACAGCGCCGTCAGCAGGTAGATCACCATGATCATCCCGTGCATGGTGACGAACTGGTAGTAGTGGTTGGCATCGATGAAGTCGAACTTGCCCGGAAACCCGAGCTGCAGCCGCATCAGGTCCGACAACACGAGGCCGACCAGGCCGATGGCGATGGCCGTCAGCGCATACTGCACCGCGATGACCTTGTGGTCCTGGCTCCAGACATAGCGCGTCCAGAAGCTGTGCGGGAGGTGGTCGCTGTGTGCGTAGGACATGACGTCTGCTCCATCAGGGCTGGGCCGCAGTGTTGGCGGGCGGCCCGCCTTGCGCCTTGATATAGGCCACCAGCGCGGCCAGCTCCTGGTCGCTCAGGTCGAAGTGCGGCATGATCGGCGAGAAGCCCTTCACGACGCGGGCCGTCGGGTCGCGGATGAACGCGCGCAGATAGGCTTCGTCCACCTTCGCGGTGCTGCCGTCGGCCATCGTTTCGGTCTTGCCGTACAGGCCCTTCCAGGTCGGGCCCACGCGCGGGCTGCCGTCCACGGTATGGCACGCGACGCAGCCCTTGGCCGCCGCGAGCGTCTTGCCGAGGTCGGCAAGCGCCTGCGCGCTGCCGCCGGCGGCGGCCGGCGCTGCCTGCACCCGCGCCTGCTGCCGCTGCGCGAACGTGGCCTGCTGCGCCAGCCAGTGCGCGAACGACGCTTCGTCTTCCACCACCACCACGCCACGCATGTTCGAGTGCCCGATGCCGCAGAGCTGCGCGCACAGGATGTCGTAGCGCCCTGCCTTGGTCGGCGTGAACCAGAAGGTGGTCACCATGCCGGGCACCATGTTCATGCGCGCCCGGAACGGCGGGACATAGAAGTCGTGCAGCACGTCGCGCGATCGCGTCAGGACCTGGATCGGCCGGTTGAGCGGCAGGTGCACCTCGGGCGTCTCGATCAGGTAGTTGTCGCGGCCGTCGGGATCGGCCGGGTTCAGCCCGAACGGGTTGTCGTTGCCGATGAAGCGCACGTCCGTCGTGCCCAGCTTGCCGCCGGGCCCGGCGAAGCGGAAGCGCCATTGCCATTGCTGGCCGAGCACCTCCATCTGCAGCACGTTGCGCGGCGGCCGGACATAGTCCGCGTAGACGAAGAGACCGGGAGCCAGCAACGCCGCCACGCCGACAGCGGTCAGGCCGATCAGCCACCATTCGAGCCGCCGGTTGTGCGGCTCGTAGGCCGCGCGATGCCCGCTGCGATGGCGGTAGCGCACCAGTGCGATCGCGATGAACAGGTTGATTGCGATGAACAACACGCCGGTAATGACGAGCGTGATCGTCAGCATGTCGTCCATGCGCACCCAGTTCGATGCAATCGGCGTGATCCACCAGGGACTGGCAAAGTGAAACCCCACCGCCAGCATGACGATCAGGATCAGGGCAATCGCAAGCGCCACAGGCCGCCTCGCTGCATGTCACTCGCCGGAGCCAGCCGCAATCGCGTGCTCCTGCGCCGTCGCGCCGCCCTGTCGTCATTCGAATTGTTTTCGTCGGCAGTGCGCCAGGCCCGATTCGCCCGGCGTTGTTAGCGGCCCTAAATAAAAGGTAGATCGCTCCCCCGTATCGTGCAAGGCAGTGCATCGACGGCACGCGCTCCTGGACGAACCGCGCGAACGACGGCGTCGCATGGCTGCGTCGCGTGCGACGATGCCATGCGAAACGGGCGCCCGGTCTTCAGGGTCGGCGCACCGGAAAGCGCGCGCCGCGTCAGTCCGCGGCGTTCCGCTCGCGTCGCCGTTCCAGCATGCCGTAAGTGACCGCGGCCACCACGCCGAACAGCAGGTTGGCCAGCAAGGGGCCGGAACCGCGTTCCGAGATGAACCATGGGAACACGGCTGTCATCACGTAGAAGTTCCAGCCGTACGCGACGATCCCGAACGCCAGCCCGATGACGGCCTCCATGCCCACGCTCGAATCGAAGCGGAACGGCGCCATGATCGCGGCGAGCATCATCCCCATGATCGCGCCGAGCACGTAGTGCAGCAGCAGCGCCATCGCGACGATCTCGAGGTTGAATTGCGACATCTGACCGAGCGCGCTGCGGCCCATCACCATCGCCGCGATCTTGTGAGTCGGTTGCCACGGGCTTTCACCGATCACCAGCGTCGACCAGAAGAATTCCAGCGCGATCACCAGCGCGCCGCCCGCAAGGCCAGCCACGGCAGCGCAAAGCCAGTCGGGGGTGCGCCGCTCCCAGTGGTGTGATTGCATGTGCAGTTCCATACGACCTCCTTGCAGACGGTTCCACCTCGGCGCTTGAGTTCGGAAGGCGCCGTGCGCGTCGGATCGGATGCACGTCCGTTGCGCGCTTCATCAGGGCATAAAGGGGCGGCGGGCACGCTGCGCCGGTTCGGCATCGGCGCGTCACGCAGGCCTTGGTCACGGCAACGCGACGATGCGCCCGGCGATACGCGGCGACGCGATCGGGCATCGTGCATGCCGGTATTCACGTGTCAGGGAAAGATCGGTGTCGTGGACTCGCCCCCCTCCAGGTCCGCCCGCGGAAAATGCTGGGCGACCATCTGCTCGATTTCCTGCTCTCGCAACGCCGGCACATCGGCCATGATCAGGATCTGGCCGTCCTTGATCGCTTCACGAAATCGCTCGAGTCGCGCGTTCGGCTCGGCAATGCCGATCATCGCGGCCGTCCACGCACCGAAGCCCGCCCCCACTACCGTCAATGCCACGACAGCGCCGCCCGCGATCACGAGCTCCGCAGGGGGAAACACCAACGCGACGAGGCCGATCAGCGCGCCCGTCGCGCCGCCGAACGCGACGCCGCGCTCCAGTGCATGTACGACATCGCTGCTCTGCAGCAACGATGCTTCGGGCAACTGATCGAGTGTGACGCTGTGATTGGCGAGGACATGGATATGACGCCAGGTGATTCGCGCGCGCAGCAAGTCATCGACGATCGCCTTCGCCATCTGCGTATCAGGTACGAGGAAATAAAGGCGTCTCATGTTGGCACCCCTTTTTGCCGTGAACTGCTCTCTCCATTCTAGGTCAGCATCGGCGACGTGGTAGGTGCACGCAGGGCCATTCGCCCCTGATTGACGCTATCCGCGCTTGCGCAACGGCGCCAGCAAGTCCCTCAGGCCGTTGTGATCGATTTCGTGCATCAGCGCCAGTTGCCGGCCGATTTCGCCGCGCGGGAATCCTTCGCGGGCCAGCCAGTTGAGGTAAGGCCCGGGCAGGTCGGCCAGGAGCCGGCCCTTGTACTTGCCAAAGGGCATGGTGACGGTGACGAGGTGTTCGAGGTCCGGGGTTTGCATGCGCGTATTGTGCACGGCTTTCCGATGCTGTCGCACGCCGGGCCAATGCGCGGCCTCCGGCAACAACCTCGCGGACAGGACGCTGCAAACCGCCTGAGCCCCTTTTCCGGCCTGCTAGACTGGAATTCCCCCCTGCAAACGATGGAGGGAATCATGTTGTCCGTCTACGTCGTGAAGACCGGCGAGCAGTTCCTCTGCACCGCCGAGGATGGCGATATCGGCATGGCGCCGGCGGTTGAAGACGCCACGTCGTTTCGTTCGTATGAAGAAGCGGAAAAGGCGGCGCACGTGCATGCCGATCCCGGATACGAAATCGTGGCCGTTTGCGTGCTCAGACACTGACGCTGCGGGCGCCGACGGACCCACGTCATCGGCGCCTCAACCCGGCCCGAAGGCCGGTCATGCAGCATCAGCCTGCCTTGCTCGCCGCCCCCTTCCCGCCGAACGCCTCGCACCCCGGCTTGTCCCACCGCGTATTGGCAACGCGGTTATCCGAATCGAACTGCATCTGGCAGTTCGACCGGGAACGTGACGACAACGCGCGGATCGTCCGCCTGCGTGCGCGCAACGAGATCCGCGTAGATCGTCGTCGCGCGCCGTCGTCATTCATGACGCCTCGCCGGTATCTGCCGCCACCTTCCCGGCAAAGCACCCCTTCGCGCCCCTCCTCGCTGGTCGTCTTCGGCTCCATTTCGACGCATCACGCCGGCAGGTAAAAATTCCCTTGAGACATCTTGTTGCATCCCTTTTTACCTGCGCTGTATTTCATACGACGAATTCACAAAATGTCACAATCGCGTGCATTATCGTTGCTTTATATTGCTTAACCGTTTGTTCCATAAATCAAAACGCAAACGTTTGCTCGCACGCAAAAAGCAGGTTTGCGGGTGCCGGTCGAGGAACCAGGATAATTGGGGTGCATGAATGCGCATATTGGTTGTGGAGGATGATCCCGTTCAGGTCGAGGAAGTGCAAAACGCACTGGCGCCGTTCCGCCATACGATCAAGGTCGTCGTCGATGGCGAACAGGCGTTGCGGTTTCTGCGATCCGAATCGGTCGACGCAGTCGTGCTCGACTGGCACTTGCCCAGCGTGACGGGAATCGAAGTCCTGAACTGGATTCGCACGCGCGCCGATGTCGAATACGGCGTGCTGTTCCTTACCAGCCGTGTCGACGAACTCGATGTCGTCAGGGCGCTGGAGGCCGGCGCCGACGATTATCTGAGCAAGCCGTTCCGCGCCGACGAACTCGCCGCACGAGTCAACGCGTTGTTGCGCCGGGTCGCGCGGAACGTGAAGCGCGACGAGCCGATCCGGGCAGGCCAATACGTGCTGGATCCGGTGGAGCGTGCCGTTCGGCTTCGTGACACCACGATCGAATTGACGACGAAGGAATTTCAGCTCGTCGCGTGCCTGTTTCACAATCTCGGCAAGATCATGTCCCGCGAGTTGCTGGCAACGACAGCCTGGGGACGCGAACTCGGGACGGAGTCGCGTTCGCTCGATACGCATATCTATCGCATCCGGCAAAAATTGAAGCTCGGCGTCGAGAACGGCTTGCGTCTGTCGGCCATCTATACGCTGGGTTACCGACTGGATCAGATCAAGGCATCGGTCGACATGCCGTGCGACGCCGGCATGCTGGTCGAAGACCGGGCTTGAGCATGCGTCGCATGTCGTAGGGCGCGTCGACGGCACGAGGCATCGCCCCATACGGGGCCAGGCATCTGCTCCTGCCCGGAAAATCCGGGCACGCCCGGTGCGAAGACGCCGTCGCCTCCAGTCGCATCCGTCCTTTAGAAATTACGGTCTCCTCTGTTTCTATCCGGAAATCCGATGTCGATGTCGATTTGGCTGCCCGTTCAATCGGCGTGCGCTCGCCGCCCCCCCTGCCGATCTAGGTCAGTTCGTTCGCGATAGATGGGTGTTTCAATCCACCGCAACGGACCGGTGTCATCGTCGTTCCACAGTTTTCGCAAGGGTGACAAATGTTCACTTTTTGATTTTCAAATCCTCTCCTAACATCTATCCATCGCAATACCCATCAAATTTAATTCATTAAATCCGAAAATAAATTACCAAATTTTCGTCGAAACAATGGATTTTGATTTTTTAAAGATGAGCGCCATGACGGCACTCCCATCTGAAAAGCAATCAGGCATAGCAGCGGGTTTATAAAGTAACGGCGCCCCATCGCCGGTCGTGATTTGTTCCTATCGAGATGCCGAGATGTCGAACCTCCCGAGACGATCCATAGTCGTCAAAAGTGCCTGCCGTTGCCCAGGACATCGCTCACCCGGATCGGCCTGCGTCGCCGAGGACAAGGGTGGCATTCGCACACGCCCGTCATCCCGGAGCCGATGGGGTGATACCCGCTTCCGTAAGACGCGCGGCCATTTCACGCCCCTTCAAAATCAACTCTTCCATACGAAAAATAAACTCCACCACCTCAATCCTTGACGATCAATTTCGGATCGAATCACTGATCGATTATGAAGTTGTTTTTACTTCAACCATAAAATTAGCATCACTACATAATTTACTCCAACAGAACGTGATCATTTCACATGGAGCATCAACATGAACAGAATGCACAAGATCATATGGAGCAAGACGCGCGGTGCGCTGGTCGCGGTATCGGAAGTCGACGGGGCCGGCGGAAAAGGGAAACCGGGGGCGTCGGGCACCGTCGACCGACGCGGCAAAGCCGTTGAGCGTGAATTCACCGCCAAGCATCGTGCATCGGCTGCCCTGTCGATCGAACGCATACAGCAACCGTCCCGGCGGGCGATCGTCGCCGCTTCGATCGGCCTCTTCGCCATAGGCACGCCTACGTTAGGGTATGCACAGGCACAAGGGTCCGCCACGTTGAACGGCTTCAACTGCGGCGCGGCTGCAGCAACCACCAACGCGATTGCTGCCGGGTGCTCAGCCAATGCCGCCGGGCAGGGATCGATGGCACTCGGTTTCGCAGCCGGTGCCGGCGGCGGCAATGCAGTGGCCGTCGGGGAAAACTCGCAGGCAAACGGGAACGCCGCGACTGCGATTGGTGCCGCGACGATCGCGACGTCCAGCGGTGGCGTAGCGCTCGGGGTACGAGCCGCAGCCACTGGATCGGGCAACTCGATCGCAATCGGCTCGAATACCGGTGCGAGCGGGTTCAACGCGACGGCGATCGGTGCCACCGCCATCGCGAGCGACACAGGCGCAAGCGCATTCGGGCAGGCCTCGACGGCGTCCGCCAGCAGCGCGACCGCCATCGGCGGCAGCGCCACGGCAAGCGGTATTGGCGCAACCGTCATCGGGCATGCGTCGGTAGCGACCGGCACGAACGCCTCCGCCCTCGGCACGTCGGCCGCCGCCACTGCGGAAAACGCGAACGCACTGGGCGATTTCGCCACGGCGTCCGGCGTCGGCAGCACGGCATTGGGTCCGGGCGCCCGTGCGAGCGCCGACAACGCCGTAGCCGCCGGATTGAACGCGGCCGCTTCCGGCATTTCATCGATTTCGCTCGGAAACGCGTCGGTTGCATCCAACAATTCCGCGACGGCACTCGGCGCCGGAAGCACCGCATCGGGCGATCATTCGACCGCGTTCACGACGCTGTCGACTGCAGCAGGCGATTATTCGATCGCCGTGGGCTTCAAATCGATCACGACGAACACCGCCGCCGCCGGCATGGCGCTCGGCTCGGGTGCGTCGGTCAGCGGCGCGTCCGGCATCGCGATCGGCGTCAACAGCGGCGTGTCCGGTACGAGCTCGATCGCAATCGGCCCCGGCGGCACGGCCGGCGTCCCCGGCTCCGGCACGCAGGCAACCGGCGATCAGGCGGTTGCGCTCGGCAACAACGCGCTCGCCAGCGGCCTCCATTCCCAGGCATCCGGCAATCAGGCAACGGCCAGCGGAACGAGTTCGATCGCCATCGGCGATACCGCCACGGCATCCACGCTGTCCGGCATTGCCGTCGGCAACCTGGCCACCGCTGCCGGCGTCTCTGCCGTTGCACTTGGCTCAGGTTCGACCGCCAGCGCCGACAACACGGTGGCCGTCGGCATCAATGCGAAAGCCGCCAGCGTCGCTGGCGTCGCGATCGGCTCGACGTCCCAGGCGCTTGCCGCATCGACCGTCGCGATCGGCGACACCAACACCGTCGCCGCGGCCGCAGGCACCGGCTCCATCGCCGGCGGCCACAACTCGCAAGTGACGGGCGGCACCGGCGCCGTCGCACTCGGCGAAGGGCAGACCGCGAGCGGCAACGGCGCGGTGGCGATCGGCGATCCGAATACGGCCACCGGTAACGGCGCAGTCGCGATGGGCGCCAACAACACCGCGAACGGCAACGGCGCGATCGCGCTGGGCAACACGAACGTCGCGACCGGACAGGGCTCGGTTGCGCTCGGCAACACGTCGCAGGCCAATGTCGCGGGCGCGATCGCGATCGGCGATTCGGCCAACGTCCAGGCCGCTGCAACAGGCGGCGTCGCGCTCGGATCGGGCGCGACGGCAAGCGTGGCCAACAGCGTCGCGCTGGGCGCGAATGCGGCGACCACCGCGGCCACGCCGACGTCGAACGCCGTCATCGGCGGCGCGACCTACAACTTCGCAGGCGCCGCACCCGCAGGCGTCGTGAGCGTCGGCGCGCCGGGCGCGGAACGACAGATCCAGAACGTCGCGGCCGGCCAGTTGAGCGGCACCAGCACCGACGCGGTCAACGGCTCGCAGTTGTTCGCCACCAACCAGCAGGTGACGGCGAACACGACTGCCATCTCGAACATCAACAACGGCGCCGGCATCAAGTACTTCCACGCGAATTCCACCGATCCCGACTCGACGGCGAGCGGTGCCGATTCGGTGGCAATCGGCGGCAACGCGCAAGCGACGCAGCCGAATTCGGTCGCGCTCGGTTCGAATGCGGCGACCGTCGCCGCGACCCCGACCGCCAGCGCCGTCATCGGCGGCGTGACCTACAACTTCGCAGGCGCCGCACCCGCAGGCGTCGTGAGCGTCGGCGCGCCGGGCGCGGAACGACAGATCCAGAACGTCGCGGCCGGCCAGTTGAGCGGCACCAGCACCGACGCGGTCAACGGTTCGCAGTTGTTCGCCACCAACCAGCAGGTGACGGCGAACACGACGGCCATCTCGAACATCAACAACGGCGCCGGCATCAAGTACTTCCACGCGAACTCGACGGCTCCCGACTCGTCGGCGACCGGCACCGATGCCGTGGCGATCGGCGGCAACGCCCAGGCGACACAGCCGAACTCGGTCGCGCTCGGTGCGAATGCAACGACCACCGCGGCCACCCCGACCGCCAGCGCCGTGATCGGCGGTGTAACGTACAACTTCGCGGGCGCCGCGCCTGCGGGTGTCGTGAGCGTCGGCTCGGCGGGCGCGGAACGACAGATCCAGAATGTTGCCGCCGGCCAGTTGAGCGGCACCAGCACGGACGCAGTCAACGGCTCGCAGCTGTTCGCCACCAACCAGCAGGTCACGTCGAATACCACCGCCATCTCGAACATCAACAACGGCGCCGGCATCAAGTACTTCCACGCGAATTCCACCGATCCCGACTCGACGGCGAGCGGTGCCGATTCGGTGGCAATCGGCGGCAACGCGCAAGCGACGCTCGCGAATTCGGTCGCACTCGGCGCGAACGCGACAACGACCGCGGCCACGCCGACGTCGAACGCCGTCATCGGCGGCGTGACCTACAACTTCGCGGGCGCGACGCCCGCAGGCGTCGTGAGCGTCGGCTCGGCGGGCGCGGAACGACAGATCCAGAACGTCGCCGCCGGCCAGTTGAGCGGTACCAGCACCGACGCAGTCAACGGTTCGCAGCTGTTCGCCACCAATCAGCAGGTGACGTCCAACACGACGGCCATCTCGAACATCAGCAACGGTGCCGGAATCAAGTACTTCCACGCCAATTCGACGCTGGCCGACAGTCAGGCGACCGGCACGGACAGCATTGCCGTCGGCCCTCAGGCAGTGGCGAGCGCAGCCAGCAGCCTTGCAGCGGGCACCGGTGCGCAGGCGAGCGCGGCGAACGGCGTAGCACTCGGCGCGCAGACGGCCGTTTCGATCAACGGCGGTGTCGCGATCGGCTCGGGCTCCGTGTCGGATCGCGCCATCGCGGCAGGCAGCGGTACGATTCCGGCCGGCAGCCACACGGTGCCGTTCAATACGTCCGACGCGACCCTGCTGGGCGCCGTGTCGTTCGGCAGCGCATCGGGCAATACCTACCGGCAACTGGTCAACGTGGCCGACGGGACCGATGCGCACGATGCGGTAACGGTCCGGCAGTTGACCGGCGCGCTGCAATCGTTCTCCGTGACGCCGACGATGTACTTCCACGCCAACTCGACCGCAGCCGATTCGCTCGCCGTAGGCGCCGAGTCGATCGCGGTGGGACCCACGACGGTCGTCAACGGAGATAACGGCGTCGGGATCGGCAACGGTGCGATCGTGCAGCAAACGGCGCCCGGCGGCGTGGCCATCGGCCAGGCCGCGAATTCCGGGCAGGCCGACGCCATCGCGCTCGGCAGCGGCGCGAACGCAACAGGGCCGCAATCGATCGCACAGGGCGCCAACGCCGTCGCCGGCACGTCGGGCGGTATCGCGATCGGCTCGGGGGCAAACAGCAGCGCAGCCGACGCCATCGCGCTGGGCTCGGGCGCCAGCGCGAACTTCGCGAACAGCATCGCGCTCGGCGCAGGATCCGTCACGACGGTCGGTGCGCAGTCGAACTACATTGCTTACGGCTTGAGCAGCCCGCAATCGTCGGCCGGCGAAATCAACATCGGCAACCGCAAGATCACCGGCCTCGCCGCCGGCTCGGCCGGCACCGACGCAGTCAACGTCAGCCAGCTCGAAGCCGTCAACCAGAACCTGACGACCCTGATCCAGAACATCAGCAATACCAACGGCGGGACCGGCGGCTTCCCCTCGACACCGGGATCGTCGACCCCGCCTGCGTCGACGGGTTCGAACTCGTCGGCCGGCGGCAACGGCGCCGTCGCGTCCGGCTCGAACAGCACGGCGGTCGGCAACGGCTCGACCGCGTCCGGCACCGGCTCGACGACGATCGGCGCGGGCGCGACGTCCTCCGGCAACAGCTCCGTGGCGATCGGCTCGGGCAGCAACGACGGTGGCCGAAACAACGTCGTCTCGATCGGCACGGCGAATTCGACGCGGCAGCTCACAAACGTCGCGGCCGGCACCGCGCCGACCGATGGCGTGAATGTCCAGCAGCTGAATGCCGCCGTCGGAAACGCGAATGCGTATACCGACGCGAAGATTCAAAGCCTGCGACGCGACGCGGACGGCGGCACCGCCAGTGCGATGGCCGTCGCGGGGCTGCCGCAGCCGTCCGGACCGGGCAAGAGCATGGTCGCGATCGCCGGCAGCGTCTATCGCAGCCAGTCGGGCCAGGCAATCGGCATCTCGACGATCTCCGAAAACAATCACTGGATCTATAAGGCCGCCGTCACGACCAACACCCGCAACGACTACGGCGCCGTGATCGGCGCGGGTTATCAGTGGTGATCGCGGGAAAACCGATGTCCTGCAGCGATATGCGGCAGCGGCCCGCAACGAGCGATCGTTGCCGCCGCGCCGGATACGCGGCTCCTTATACGATGAGAGACTGATCATGAAAATCCAATGGGTACTTGCGTTGTCTGTCGCCTTGTTTTCCGTTGCATCACTGGAAGGCTGTGCCGTCGACGGACCGCCCCGCTTTCCGGATCCGCAATCCGCCAGCCCGAAAGGCGGCACGTTCGTGAACGTGGACAACCTGCGTAACGTCGGGCCCGGCCTGAACAAGGACCAGATGTTCGATCTTCTCGGCCCCCCTCACTTCAACGAGTGGTTCGTCGGGAGTCATGTCTGGAACTACCTGTTCGACTTCCGCCGCGGCAACGAAGTCGTCGCGTGTCAGTACCAGGTGCGATACGACGCGCACATGAAGGTGAGCGACACCTACTGGCGCGATCCCGCATGCGCGGACTTCGTGCGGCCGAAATCGGCCGCGCCGGCAGCTGCGGCACAGCCGCCGGCCTCGACGCTCGAGCAATTCACGTTGCAGAGCGACGCGCTGTTCGCGTTCGGCAAATCGAGCGTCGAATCGATGCAGCCCGCCGGCAGGGCGCAGCTCGACGATGCAATCGAACGAATCAAGCGTCACCAGGCGATCACGCGAATCGCCGTCGTCGGTCATACCGACCGTATCGGCACCAGCGAGATCAACGACCCGCTGTCGCGCGCACGCGCGCAAACGGTTCGCAGCTATCTGATCTCGCATGGCCTGGACGGCAACGTCATTCAGGCAGACGGCGTGGGGTCGCGCGAGCCTGTCACGCATTGCCCGCCAGGCCGAAGCAGCGCCGTGATCGCGTGTCTGCAACCCGATCGGCGGGTCTCGATCACCGTAAGCGGGCGCGATTGACGGACGGCGACGCCGGTGGCGCCAATCACGCTTCGCCCGCGTGACGGGTGCCGCCATTGACCGACAGGACGCGCTTGCGGGCAGCGGGCCGCGCATTGCGCTTCCCCCCGCGTTGCGCGCGACATCCGGCCGCCCGCCGTAACGGCCGCACGCCCGCAAAGCGCCGTACTGCTGCAGCGTAGACGAGCGGCACGGTTCGACGGCGCTTGATTCAGTTACCCGAGCGACAACCCACCAGCAATCCGGATGACGACAATGAGAAGGGTCGGCGTGTATGTGGATGGAAGCAGCATCGACGCAAATGGCGGCCACCAGATGCGATACGAGGTGCTGCGCGCGCTCGCAGGCCGGGCCGACGCCACGATTCAGCGGCTGCATGCGTATCTGAGCGTCGACGAACGCCGCGCCGCGCGCTCCGCCGACTACGATGCGCGGATCAAGGGATATCAGGCGGCGCTCCGCGACAAGGGGTTCCGCGTCACGGTCAAGCCGCTCAGGCACGTTGCAGACGAGGACGGCACCGAGACCGTCAAATCCAATTCGGATCTCGGCATGGCCGTTGACGCGCTATCCGAATCGGACCGGCTGGACACCGTGCTCGTCGCAACCTGCGACGGCGATTTCGTCGAAGTCGTGCGAGCACTTCAGAAGAAAGGCTGCCGGGTCGAAGTCCTCGGTTTCGACAACGTGCCGTTCGAGTTGCGCGATACCGCCGACCAGTTCATCAGCGGCTATCTGGTCCCCGGCCTGCTTCCGGTTCGCGATGCGGCCGCCGGCTTGTCCGCCTGGGGCCAGGTCGGCTCGCGCGTGCGCGGCGTGTGCAACCGGTTCGAGCCGGATGACGGATACGGTTTCATCGCGTTCTGGGCAACGTTGCCCGATACGCCGCTGCTCGCGGCGGCCGAAACGAGTCCGGCCTACTTTCGCGGCAGCAGTCTCCAGGATCCGTCAGTTCTCTCACGGCTGCCCTCCAGAAACACGATCCTGGAATTCGACCTTGCCATGCCCGCGAAACAGACCGGCGCGCCTGAAGCGCGCCGGATCCAGGTCGTTTCCGCCGCCTAGCGGCCGATGGACCTCTGCCGGCGCCCTACGCGATGCGCAGCAGCCGCGTCGTCGCACGCCGTTGCCGCGGAGAGCGCCTGCCCCGCCTTGTGGTTTACGCAGCTCCTCCAGTACCCGCACCGGGATCAACGCCCCAGCGCGGCGTCGTGATCATGCTTCGACAGAAACATGAGGAAGGTCGTGCCCTCCCCGAGCGTCGACCGGACCTGCAGTTTGCCGCCAAGCGAATCGACGACCGTCTTGACGAACGCCAGGCCCAGTCCATGCCCGGACATCGTCGCTTTTCCGTCCAGTTGCGTGAATTCGCGAAACAGCTTTTCCTGGTCGCGCTCGGATATGCCGGCGCCATAATCCGTCACGGTGATCTTCACGTGTCGATCCGTTGCCGACAGTTCCACGTCGACCGTAGACGCTTCCCGACCGAACTTGATCGCGTTGCCGATCAGATTGACGAATGCCCGCCGCAGCAGCTGCACATCGGCGATCGTACTGAGCCCGGGCTCCGCCATCAGGTTGACGGTCGTGGATTTCGCGCTCGCCTGCGGCAGCAGATCGTCGACGGCATCGCCAAGCACCAGTGCGGGATCCACGGCGGTCAGCTTCGGCGGCAGATTCTCGGCCCTGGCAAGAAAGAGGAAATCGTCGGACAGGCTGAGCGCGCGCGTCGCATACTGCGAGACCAGTTCCGAGAAACGTTGTGGCGTGTACCGCGACGGATCCCGCTGTATCTGGGAAACGAGCGCGAGAATCGAGGCCTGCGGAGACCGCATGTCATGCGACAGGAATCGCAAGGCCATGTCGCGCTGCCGTTCGGCCATCCGCACGGACGAGACGTCCGCGACATGAAAGACCAGCGCATTCTCGCCGTAAACGGACGGGCGGATCGGCGCGCACTTGATCAGCAGCGAGCGGCCCCATCGGGCATTGGCAATCTCGATCCCCTGATCGAGCTGGGATTTCGTCTGCGCCGACAGCGCATCGCCATCGGGCCAGTCATCCAGCGACGCCATTGCCTGCGCGACAAATTCACTCGCCCGATGCGACGCGGTGATCTGAAACAGCACGTCCGAGACCAGCCGTCCCACCGGCGGCCCGCCGGAAACCGAATGCTCGTCGAGATCCGCGCACCATGCGGCGATTCGCTCGTTCGCCAGCAGGACGACCCCGGCAGCCGACGCAATCAGCGTTGCCTCCGGAAGACTGTCGACCCATGCATCGATCAGCGCACGATAACGACGCACCCGCACCTCAAGATTCGCAGTCCTGTCAAGTTGCCGGCGAACCGGGTCCATGGACCGCACGGCCTCCGCCGGCTCCACATGCAGCGACGGTTCTGCAGCCATCCGGTCCGCCAGGCGGCCAATGAAGCGCGACAACACTTCGACGCATCGCCAAAACCACAGCAAGCAGGCAAGTCCGCACATCAGCATGCCGGTGGCGGGCGGCAACGCCTCGCCTCCGAAAACGAACATGACGAACGAGATCCCCGCAATCGCACCGGCAACCCCGAGCGACGCAGCCAGGCCTGTGCGAGGACCGAACCGGAAGAGCAACAGGCACGTCAAGCAAACAACGGTCTCGTTGAAGAGCAGCACCCACGTGAGACCGATCTGGCGCGCCGGCGCATCCGATGCGCCGGCTGCCGCGACGACGTCGCCGATCGGCAAGGTAGCGTCCGGCGACACGATCGCCCCGCTGTCCGGGTTCTCGATCGCCGCGCGAATCAGGACCACGCTGCCGCGCAGACGGCTCGACGGCACCTTGCCGTCCAGCACATTGACGTACGAGTAGAGTGCGCAAGGTCCGCCCGCCTGAAACGCAGTGTCGCGCACGCAGGCGTTGCCGGCCGCCCGCGCCTGCGTCCGTCCGGCGTCGCGGCTTGCCGTCCCACCGATGGCCGAATGGCCGGCGCGAATGCGTGCGACGTCCCGCAGGCCGGTCAGGTCGAAACTGACGACCGCGACGCCGCTTCCGGCGAGCCGCTCCATCATCCGCTCCCGTGTTTCCACGCTGAACGGCCAGTCGCCCAGGCGCCCGGTCGTACGATCGTCGACCATGATCACCGCGAGCGGCTTGATGGCTCCGTGTCGGACGGACTGCCACACGAACCCGAACCACGCCCGGTCGATGTGATGCAACGCGGACGTCGCTGTCAGCACCACGCATACCAGAACAAGCGCAGACGTCAGGCGCATCCATTCCATCGAGCGTGGCGAGGACGCATGCCCGGTCGCCCGTTTTCCCTCATCACATGAACGGCGCCGCCCCGGCCCCAAAAATCTTCCGAACATGTCGATTAGATGACGCCCCATCGATATTGCATTGATCGACGTTTGAAATAACCCTATCCAACGCCAAGAACTCATTTCAAAAAGCATTGACAAACGATGCAAACCGAACGCGCATTACGACTTATCCACCGCTCTCCACCCTGCACGAGCCTCGCCGACACGCCCTGCCATTCTGACTCGGCCCATTACATTTCGCAATTAACATGCAATTATTATACGTTATTTATTTTCGCAATTAAATTTAATATTTAATTACAATTAAATTTACATTCAATGAAAATTCTACCCCACCCTCATCAGCCAGCACGAACTACTGAATTTCGGTATATTCAAGCGCAATACCGGTAAAAATTGCGCCAATCCGAATCCAAAAAAAACCAACACGCCATCATAATCAATATCAATTAATCAAACACAAGCATCAATGCAAAAAGATATTTGCACTCACAATTATAATTCAATAAAAACCAAGCCAACGATACGACTATTGGTAACTGAATTTACATTTGTTCGTTTTTCACAAGTTGAAAATTTTCAACTCACTCCATAGAATGAATCAACCGAAAACATCTTCCCCATATTTCAATCGGCCTACCCTACTTCATGAGTCACCCATTCGCGTCAACTGATCCACTCGACGATGCCGCGCGAGGACTTCGTCAGGACGAGTTCTTTTTCCTCCTCCAACCCAAATTTGCACTCCACGGGGTTCGCCTGGCGGGCTTCGAATACCTGATGCGCTGGCATCATCCGGAGCGTGGGGTCCTGGAACCCGCGTCGTTCATCAGCATGATCGAGGATTCATGCCTTGCCACCGGATTCACGGACCTGCTCACCCGGCGCGCGACGTGCAGGCTGGCGCAGTGGAAGGCGGCGGGGTACGGCGAGTTGTCGCTCGCGATCAATTTGTCGCCGTCCGAGCTCGGGCACGCGGAGTTTCCCGCGCAACTTTCCGCACGGCTGGCGTCGCTCGGGCTCGAGCCAGGCCGTGTCGAAATCGAACTGACCGACGTCGTCCCCCCCGCCCGGCTCGATTGGCTGGTGGAAGCCATCCATGCGGCGCAGGCGATCGGCGTGCGCATCGCACTGGATGACTTCGGAGCCGGCTTCAACTCGCTGACGCTCCTGCAGCAGTTGCCGGTGGATATCGTCAAGTTCGATCGATCGCTGATTCGCGAGGTGCTGCAAAACGGCGAGTCCATGCGGATTGTCGAAACCCTTGTGCAGCTTGCGAAAAGTCATGGCAAACACGTTGTAATGACGGGCATCGAAACCGCCGAACAGTTCGAATGGGCAAGCACACTGCCGGACGTCGACGGCCAGGGTTTCTACCTCGGCGAGCCGCTTCACGAAACCGATGTCGACGCTTTCATTGCCGAGCATCATCGCCGGATCCGTTCCTCCTAGCATCCACGCGCCTGCAGGCCGATCTCGCCCCATCGTCGGAGCACCGGGTGCCGCAACACGGCGAACGATGCGACATGCAGCGACGCCTTCAGAACGCGGGGCACCGTTTACGCTCCGATCAGGCGGTTCTTTCGAGCCGCTGCTTGCGACATGCAGCCAGCATAAGACGGCGTTCCGAGGACGCAAAGTGAACTTTTGTCACTTTCTCGAGCAAATCCGCAGGATTCCCACATATCAGGACAACGCCGGTTCGGCGTACCCGAGACAGCCGCGATCCGCGCCCACGTCGCACCGTACCGACGCGCACGCCGATACGGTGCGCGTCGACTACCACCGGATCAACGCCGCGCCCCACGTGAATCCCGAGCCCATTGCAGGCGTCAGAACGAGATCGTTCTCCTTGATGCGCCCGTCGGATACGGCTTCGCAGAGCGCGAGCGGAATCGACGCTGCCGATGTGTTGCCGTGCTTGCTGACGGTGAGGACGACCTTCTCCATCGGGAGGTTCAGTTTTCCGCCGAGCGTTAGCACGATCCGCTGGTTTGCCTGATGCGGGACGATCCAGTCGAGGTCGTCCTGGGTCAGGCCGTGTGCCGCGAGCGCTTCCTGCGACGCGTCGGCGAGGTTGACGACGGCATGCAGAAATACATCGCGACCCTCGAGATGCATCTTGCCGGCGCTCTGCGTCGATGACACCCCGCCGTCCGTGTGAATCTTGTCCCAGTACCGTCCGTCCGAATGCAGATGCGTGGAGAGCACGCCGCGCGGCTTGTCGCCTTCGTTGCGTTCGCCGCGCAACACCAGCGCACCCGCACCGTCGCCGAACAGCACACAGCTATTGCGGTCCTGCCAGTCCACGATACGTGACATCGTTTCCGCCCCGATCACCAGCGCGGTGCGGGCCTGGCCCAGACGGATCATGTTGTCGGCGACCGACAGCGCGAAGACGAAGCCCGAACAGACTGCCTGCACGTCGAACGCAGCACCGCGCCGCACGCCGAGCGCTTCCTGAACACGGACGGCCGTCGCGGGCATCGTGCGATCGGGCGTGCAGGTCGCGAGCACGATGAGATCGACCTCGGCTGCGTCGATGCCGGCGCGATTCAGTGCGGCCCTGGCGGCGCCGATCGCGAGATCGGACGTGTTCTCGCCGTGCGCCGCGATTCTGCGCTCACGGATGCCCGTGCGCTGCGTGATCCACTCGTCCGTGGTGTCGACCATGCGCGCGATGTCATCATTCGTCATGCGGTGCTCGGGCAACGCGGAACCGCAGCCGACGACGCGCGACGTCCATGCGTCCGCGCGATTGATTTGCACCATCTTCCGTACTCCGATTGAAGTCGATGAGGCGCCGGCCGCCTGAACGCTCGCTGCCGGCGTACACGTATTACCAGCTTCCGACGTTCGCGTCTTCACCCGGCTCCGCGGCCGGGATCGTGTCCTTCCGTTGCAGCGAGACGAGATGCGCCGCCAGCGAATTGAAGGTCGGATAGTCGTAAAGGACCGTATCGTCGATCTTGATTCCGAGCCGCTCTTCGAGGAAGAACGCGAGTTCGACGGAATGCATCGAATCGAATCCGGCGTCGGCGAAGGTCTGCTCGAGATCGGTCGGCACCTGAAGATTGTTTGCTTCGGTCCACTCTTGAATCCACGCAAGAATGGCTTCGGCAGTCACGTTCGACCCGTTGACGGCCGCGGCTTGAATTTGATCGCTCATGGTATCGATTCCTTGAAGTCGGATTGAGAACGATGAAGGCACGGCGGCAACGCCGCGCCCGGGAAACCGAAACGCAGTGCCTATGCGGGCGTCGCATGCACACGCGGTTCGTTGTCGGCGCAGCCTCCACCGAGAAAGCGAGCCAGACGCTGCACGGAAGGCTCGCGCACGATGGAGTTGTGATCGTCATCGAACACACCCACCGCCACGCCGCCGCGCGCGAGGCGGCCCAGATGCTGTTCCACCTGGGTGCTCGACACTCCCCGCTTGTCGCGTGCGGCAAGCGCGTATCCGATGCGCGTATGCACCTGTCGGGGTTGATGACAGGCGAGCGCCGCCGCGCTCGCGGCGTGCAGACGCGCGATATGGTCGAACGTCGCGGGGTGGGCACGGCGCCGCACGTCGGCGAGGTAGAAGTCCTGGTCGAGCATGGCGTCGAAACGCGGATCGGCGAGCCATCGATCGACCGTTTGCCTGCCGTCGCCGGACGCGAGATCATCGGCCAGTGCACGCAACCGCAGGGTGAATTCGCCGTCGTGGAGCGGGCTGTCGACGATCATCAGCGGCGGCGCAGTTTCGCCCTCCGCCTCCCATTGCGCGGCCATTTCATGCGCGACGATCCCGCCGAACGACCAGCCGCCGAGCAGATCGGGCTGTCTGCCGTGTATTGCGAGCAAGGCCGCGCGATAGCGCGACGCCAGTTGCGCGATCGAAAGATACTCGGGTGCGTGGCCCTGGTCCGCGTACGGATGGCGGATCGCGACGACCGTCGGATCGCCGGGCCATGACGAAGCCAGTTCCTGATAACAGAGCACGTTTCCGCCGACCGGGTGGACGAGCGCGACGAGCGGCCCGGCCCCGTCGCGCAGCGTCACGACCAGCTCGCGGTCATCGTCCGTCCCGGCGGATTTCCGCATGTCGTTCGACACCGCTTCGCGCGCCGGCATGGCGCCGTTCGTCGTGCCGAACCACGTCGCCAGCGTCCGGAGCGATGCCCCGCGCACAAGCATGGAGATCGGCGGCATCGTGCCGAGCTGTTGATGCAGGCGAACGCGCAGTTCCGTCAATGCAAGCGAGTCGAAGCCCTGGCTGACGAGCGAAAGACCGTCGTCGAGCACGACGGTATCCGGTGCGACCGTCGCCGCGACCGCACGCAGCATCGCGAGCGTCTGCGCGGCATCCGCCGGTGCGGCCTCGACGCGATCCGCCGCTCCCGGTCCCGGCACCCCGGTCCCGTCGTTCGACGCGTTGCCGCCTTGTCGTCGCACCGCGCCGCGCGCGGCCTCCGCAAGGTCCGGGAACGGCAGCTCGAAGCGCTCCGGATCGAACGAGTAACCCGGCGCATCGGCCGGTCGCGGCGCCTTGCCGTACAGCTTGCTCCATGCGATCTTCTGCCCTTCGCTGTAAAGGCGTGCGCAGCCATGCGCGAAGCCGGTCGCCTCGGCTTCCTCGTCTCCCTCCGGACCGTCCGCGAGCGACGCGATCGCACAGTGCCAGTCGCCCCCCGCCGCGGCGCGTGCGAGCTTGGCCAGTGCCGCGCCGGGGCCCACTTCGACGAAGATCGTCCTGCCGTCCGACGCGGCCAGCAGCGCGTCGTGAAAACGCACCGGTTGCTCGACAAGATCGAGCCAGTGCTCGACGCCGGCGATCGCGTCGGTCGCGATGTCGCCCGTGAGCGTGGAGACGATCGGAATCGACGGCGGCGCAAACGTCAGCGGTTCGAGCGCTCGCCGGAACGCTTCGCGCATCGAACGCAACATCGGCGAATGGCCCGGCGTACCGTAGGTCTTGAGCAGCGACACCCGCTTGCCCGCGGCGACCATCGCGTCATGCACCCGCCCGACCGCTTCCGGCGTGCCGCTCACGACCGTCTGCCCCGGCCCGTTGATGCCGGCGACGAACAGATCCGTACCGAACGCGAACCGCCCCGCGAATTCGTCGACGCTGACGGCGACGGCGAGCATCGCGCCGCGCGGCGTCTCGGTATCGAACAGGCGACCACGCGCCTCCACTGCCTTGAGGCCATCGCCAAGCGACATCACGCCGCCGATCACCGCGGCCACGTGCTCGCCGAGCGAATGCCCGATCAGCAGGTCGGGCTGTACGCCCAGCTCCATCCATGTCCGCGCCAGCGCGTAGCACACGACGAAATGGGCAAGTTGCCCCGGATGATGGCGCACCGGTTGCGCGCTGTGGCCGAGAATCGCATCGAGCACGTCGCGCGCCGTCTCGCCGTCGAGCGCGCGCAGGCACACGTCCGCATGTTTGCGGAACAATCCGTTGCCGTTGTAGAGGTTCCCTCCGACGCCTGGCTGCCAGGCTCCCTGGCCTGGCACCAGAAACGCGAGGCGGGGCTTGCGCGGGTGTTCGCCGGCGTGCCATCCCCCGGACGGATTCTCCGCGAGAAAGTCGTCGAGCGCGGCAACGAAGTCCGCTTTCGTCGTGCCGACCAGCGCAACGCGATGGTCGAAATGATCGCGTCGTACGTTCGACGTGTGACACGCATCGCGCAGTGGTGCGGACATGTCCGCGAGCCAGGCCCGCCATGCCGACGCGACACGCCGGCGTGCGTCGGGCGAACGCCCGGAAAGCGTCAGCACGCGTTCGCGGGCAATCGGAGCGCCGAGGTCTGCTACGCGCTCCGGCGCGACCAGAATCAGGTGGACATTGGTCCCGGTGATGCCGAAACCGCTCACGCCGACGACCGTATCGCCCTCGGCGAGCGGCGCTCCCTCGCGCGGAATCTCGAGCTGCGAACCTTCCCAGTGAAAACGCGGGTTCGGTGTCTCGAAGTTCACCTGCGCGGGTACATGGCGGTGCCGCAGGATCAGCATCGCCTTGATGAAGCCGGCCATGCCCGCGGCTCCCTCCAGATGCCCCAGCTGGGACTTCACCGAGCCGACGAGGATCGGCTTGTCGCGCACGACGGCGCGAGCATAGACGTTGCGCAACGCGGAAAGCTCGATCGGATCGCCGAGCGCCGTGCCCGTCCCATGCGCTTCCACGTAGGCGACCGCTTCCGGACGAACGCCCGCGCGCGTCATCGCCCGGCGAATGACGGCTTCCTGAGCCGCACCGTTGGGCGCGGTCAGGCCGTTGCTCGCGCCGTCGCTGTTCACTGCCGAACCGGCCAGCACCGCATCGACACGGTCGCCATGCGATAGCGCGTCGGCAAGCCGCTTCATCACGATCACGCCGCCGCCTTCGCCACGAATGTAGCCGTCGGCGTTCGCGTCGAAGGGACGGCACCGGCCGGAGGGGGACATCGCCTGGAGCCGCGCAATGCCGATCGTTTCCTCCGGCCCCAGGATCAGGTTCACCCCGCCTGCGATCGCCACGTCGCACTCGCCGGCCTGCAGGCTCTGCGCGGCAAGATGGATCGCGACCAGCGAAGACGAACAGGTCGTATCGACGAAGATTGCCGGTCCGTTCAATCCCAGTATGTGCGCGACTCGCCCGGGCGCCATCGCGCGCAGGTTGCCGAGCTTCGAATAGGTGGTGATGCGGGCGGGATCGCCGGACCAGACCGTGCGCCGGCCATAGTCCGCCTCGCCGATCGTCATGAATACCCCGACGTTCGTGCCGCGCAGCCCGCCGGGTGCGACGCCTGCGTTCTCGAGCGCGCCCCAGGTCAGCTCGAGCATCCAGCGCTGTTGCGGATCCATCTCCATGGCCTCGGCCGCCGAAGTACGGAACAGCTTGCGATCGAAGCGGAACGGATCGTCGACATAGCCGGCCACGCGTGAATACGTGGTGCCGGGCTCGTCCGTATCCGGCGAATAAAACGCGTCGATATCGAAGCGTTCGCGCGGTGTTTCGCAAATGGCCGTCTGCCCTGAATTCAGCAGTGCCCAATAGCTCGATGCACTGGATGCCCCGCCGGGGAAGCGGCATGACATGCCGATGACGGCGACGCGTTGCGGATGTGGGTTCGATTGGTCCATCGCATTTTCTCGGCCAGAGGCGTTCATCGGGTCTAGTGGCGCGTTGCCGCGGCGAGATCGTCGCTGCTGCTCGCCTGGACGAGCACGGCCATGTTGCCCGGCAGGTGCCGGTTCGCGCGAATCTTCGCGTGCGCCTCCGGCAAGCGGCTCCACGGAAACACTTCCGACAGGCACGGATCGATCTTGCCGCTCATCACGAGACGGTTCGCCTGTGCGGCTTCCTTGAGGCTCGCGAAGTGACTGCCCTGGATGCGCTTCTGTCGCATCCACACGTAGCGCGCATCGCAGGTCAGGTCGTAGCCGCTCGTCGCCGCGCAGAACACGACCATGCCTCCGCGCTTCACGACATAGCAGGACGGTGCGAACGTATTCCGGCCCGGGTGTTCGAACACCATGTCGACGTCGCGCTTCTCGCCGAGCGCGTCCCAGATCGCTTTTCCGAACTTCTTGACCGCATCGACATAGGCCGCGTACGCGGTCTGCGCATCGACCGGCGGTGGCGCGCCCCAGCACGAAAAATTCGAGCGATTGATCGCGCCCACCGCGCCGAGACGCTTGACGAACTCGATCTTCGAATCGTCGGAGACCACGGCGACGGGGCGCGCCCCAACCAGCGCCGCGAGCTGGATCGCCATCGTTCCGAGCCCGCCCGCCGCCCCCCATACGAGTACCGATTGCCCCGCCGAAAGCACGTGCGGCTTGTGGCCGAACAGCATCCGATACGCGGTAGCGAGCGTGAGCGTATAGCAGGCGCTGGCAGCCCATGTGAGGTGTTTCGGGCGCGGCATCAGTTGAGTCGACTGGACGCGCGCGAACTGCGCGAACGAGCCATGAGACGTTTCGTAACCCCAGATCCGTTGCGACGGCGACAACATCGGATCGCCGCCGTTGCATTCCTCGTCGTCGCCGTCGACCTGCGAACAGTGCGCGACCACCTCGTCGCCGACTCTCCACTTCTTCACGTTCGACCCGACGGCCCAGACGATGCCCGCGGCGTCCGAGCCCGTGATGTGATAGGGATCGTCATGCAGGTCCAGCACCGAGAACGGCTGACCGAGGGCGGCCCACACGCCGTTGTAGTTGACGCCGGCTGCCATCACGAGGACCAGAACGTCGTCGGGGCCGAGTGACGGCACGTCGACGATCTCGTTTGTGAATGCCCGCTGCGGCTCCCCATGGTTCTCGCGGCGAATCGTCCACGCGTGCATTCGCTTCGGCACCACACCCAACGGAATCGGCTCACCGATCTCGAACAACTCCGGCTGGTTGCTTCTCGCCTCGACAACCAATTCAAATATTTTGGTATCCATATCAATATTCCTGTAAGAGTTGATTCGATAAACAGTGCACTCGTGCTAGGGCGCCCGTGACGACGCCATCCGCATCACGCCGCGGCCATTCCGCCGTCCACCGACAACGCGGTACCGGTCATGAAAGAGGAGGCGTCGCATGCGAGGAACGTGACAGCCTCCGCAATTTCCGTTTCCGTCCCCAAGCGACCGATCGGATGAAAACGCTTGATCTGATCGGTCATGCGGGTCTCGTCGAGAAACTTTTCCACCATCGCGGTTGCAACGAACGCAGGGCAAATCGCATTGACGCGGATATTCTGCTTCGCATATTCGAGCGCAGCCGCTTTCGTCAGTCCGATGATGCCCGCCTTCGAAGCGTGATATCCGCAGCCGCCGAATGCCGATGCGACGAGGCCGTAAGTGGACGACATATTGACGATGGAACCGCCGCCCGTTTTCAGCATTGCCGGAATTTCGTACTTCATCGAAAGGAACATGCCCTTCAGGTTGATATCGACGACATGGTCCCAGCTCTCCACGTCGGTATCGGCTACGGTTTTGCCGAATGCCTCCACGCCGGCGTTATTGAAGGCGACATCGAGCCGGCCGAATTCACGCATGGTCTCCTCGACCATGCGGGCGCAGTCTTCGGCCCTGGACACATCGGTCCTCACGAACAGCGCTTCGCCGCCGGCCTTGCGGATTTCCTCGACCACCGCCAGACCTTCGTCGATACGGCGCGATGCGATGGCAACCCGCGCACCTTCGCCGGCAAACAGCAATGCCGTCGTCCGTCCAATCCCGGAACTCCCCCCGGTCACGAGGGCAACCTTTTCAAGAAGCTTTTTCACTGTGCTCTCCCGGTTGCACTGAGATGCATGCATCGTTGCCGCTGTCCGGCAATCCCGTTTTTCAGATGGAAAATGTAATTTCCGGCTTGCAACGGAAATGATTCTAGATGGCGAAAAGCACGTACCGATGAAAAGTGAAAAAAGTTCAAATTTGATTTTCGGCCGGACGAATATCATCGCTCACGTCACTCCATTTCGCGTCCAATCCACGGGCTCACTATGCGTGCGAATACGATCACCCGGCATGAACTTGGCATGTCCGTCATCCACGCGATCGGCGACGAAGGTTTCAACAGCCTCAGCGCGGCGCTCGACCGCCTCGACCCAGATTTCAAACGCTTGCTCGTCGAGGGCGCGTATGCCGACATCATTGCCCGGCCCAATCTCTCGCTGAAATATCGGGAACTCGTGACGGTCGCGGTTCTCGCAACGATGGGCAATGCCGATTCCGCGCTGAAATACCATGCGGGCGGCATGCTGAATACCGGCTGGGCACCGCAAGCGGTGCTCGAAACGGTCTTCGATACGCTCTACTATGCAGGCGTGCCGGTGGCCACGGCCGGCATCCGTCATCTCGTGGCGTTGTTACGCGAGCGTGACATCGATATCGGTCGCGACGTCGATCGTCTCGGACGATACGAATCGGCAACCGCACACATGCTCGAGCGGCGGCAACGGCCATTCGACGCGCTGACGCCAAAGGAGCGCCGGCTCGCCACACTCGCCATCGTCATCGCTCGCGAAAATCGTCACGACGAGGTTCGGGTCCACTTGAACGCATGTCTGCATGTCGGCTGGACGCGCAGCGAACTGACTGAAGTGCTGATTCAACTCACCGGCTATATCGGCTGGCCGCTCATCCTGCCCGTGTCGCGCATTGCGCTCGACATATTCGACGAGTTCGCCGCGACACAGGGCGGCGCAACGGTCGGACAAGCGGACGCATCGACCGGACGGAATGCGCTGGAGCGCGATCCGTGTATGCCGGAAGCGTCGGCCGGCCGGCCCGAGATGCCGGCGGCGATCGCAGGTTGTCTCGATCGGATGGCCGACGCTGCGTCACGCGTCGAATCGGTCGAACACGTGAAGGCACGGCACCTGACGGCGATCGCGTGCCTGACCTGCCTTGCCCGAAATGCAGATGCCGACGCGCTCGCCACGCATATCGTCGACGCGCGCTTGTCGGGCACGTCGCAGCACGAGATCGTCGACGCCATCGTCGGCGCACTGCCTCATGCCGGCGTGCTCGCCGTGCAATGGGCGCTGGCTGTGGCAAGCCGATCGTTTGCATCGACAGATCCGCATGCGGCGCGCGAGCACGACAACGTGGAGGCATCGGGATGACGACGCTCGAACCCTCCACCCACACCATGCTGCACGAACGACACAGGAGCAAACGATGAACGACGAAGGCGGATACGACCTCGAGGACCTGATGCCCGGCATGAACGCATGTTTCTCGAAAACCCTGTCCGAGCACGACGTGCTCCTGTTTGCGAGCGCGTCCGGCGACCGGAATCCCGTGCACCTCGACGAAACCTATGCACAGCAAACGCGCTTCGGCGGTCGCATCGCGCACGGCATGCTGTCCGCGTCGGTGATCTCGGCGGCGATCGCAACGCATCTGCCGGGGCCCGGCTCGATCTATCTGTCGCAGGACCTGCAGTTCCGCCGCCCGGTCAAGCTCGGTGAAACGGTTTGCGCGACCGTGACAGTCAAGGAGATACTCGCGAGCCGGCGTCGGGTCGTGCTGGAAACCTGCTGCCACGTGAACGGGCACGTGGTCGTGGAAGGCACGGCGGTGGTCATGCCCACCAACGCGGCAGCGCGGTCGCAAGAAGCATCGACCGCACGAGATCAGGAAGCCTGACGATCGTACGGGTCCGGCGTGTCGGATTCAGCTGTTGCCGGCATGCCGCGGCGCGACCGGATGCGGCGGCTGAAGCCCCGCTGCGTCGCGGTGCGGAACGCTGCCGAGTTGCCTTCCCCGTGACCGATCGCGGCACGTGAATCGCCGTGCGGCGGCGCGCATGCGACGGACACCGCATGCGCACGCAGCGACGGGCCGTTCCCGCCGCGGTTGTCTGCGTCGAGCATCATTGCCGCAAGCGAGCCGCCCGACTTCGACGGCCACGCTTGCGGCAACCTGGCCGAAACGTCCTACTTCCGCAGCGAGATTTCCACGCGACGATTGCGTGCTCGCCCTTCGGCGGTATCGTTCGATGCCGCCGGATTGGCTTCCCCGTGACCGGTCGCGGCAAACGAATCCGCCTGCAGCCCATGCTCGCGCAGATACCCCGCGACGGCGTCCGCCCGGCGCTTCGACAGTGCCTGGTTGTGCGCGTTCGAGCCCGTCGCGTCGGTATAACCGTCCACCTCCACGCTGGCGAAATGCCGATCACCCTGCTGGTTCAGCAGCGTATCGAGCGCGGTGGTGGCCTCCGTCGTCAGCACGGCCGAGTCGGTCGCGAAATACGCATCTCCGTTCAGGCTCACCTTCTCGACCGGTGCGGGTGCGGGTGCTACGGCCGCGGCGGCCGGCGCGGGCGCCGCACCGCACTGGAACACGATCGAATGCGGATCGGCGCCGTCGCGGTACGGCGTGGTGGTGTCGACCAGGAGCACGGGCTCGTTGCCGCACATGCGCGTCGCGACCTTCATGCAGGTCTTCGCGGTCGACAGGATGCCGTGGCAGTCGACCTGGAACGTGCGGACGCCGTTTCGCGACTGCAATTCGTATGCGTTGTACGTCGGCCCCGACGCACTCGAACAGGCCGCGAGGGAAACGACGGACACCAGCAGTGCAAGATGGATGTTTTTCACTTGATTACTCCGAGAATGCGATGGGCGCAGCGTGCGGCGCGGCCGCACGCGCATGCGTTTGCGTTTGCGTTAGGCGCGGTCCGCTCCGGCCACGCGGGCCGGAACGAACCGCTGCGCGCGATCACTTCCACTGATACAGCATGCCCGCGCCGACCACGCGCTGGCTGCCGGCGAAACCGCCGTTCAGCGTCGCCTTCAGGTTCTCCGTGACGCGCGCCTGCACGCCGACCGCCATGGCTTTCTGGCCCTGGAACGTCGCCGTGCCGACCCCCATCGCGAAGTTCGAATCGCGGTCCATGTGCGGGATCGACGCCATCGCGGCGGTCGCGGCGATCCCCTCGCGGGCCATCGAATCGGTCTGCTGGATCTGCTGCTGCATCTGCGTGAGCTGGTTGTTGACCGTGTTCAGCGATTGCGTGAACTGGTTCGATACCGCATTCAGCTGGTTCACGTTCACGGCATCGGTGCCCTGCGTGCCGGCCGCGACGTTCACGACCTGGCGTGCCGAATCCGCCGAGCCGACCGCGACGACGTTCGAGCGTCCGCCGTCGTTGCTGCCCGTGCCGATCGCGGACGAGTTATTGCCCGATGCCGTCGCGCCCACGCCGATCGCAGAGGAACCGTTGCCCGATGCGAGCGCATTGTTGCCGACCGCCGTGCTGTTCGAACCCGATGCCACCGCCCCCGAACCGCCCGCCGACGAATTCGCGCCGGTCGATCCCGGCGGCACGTTCGCGCCGTTCGGGTTCGTCGTGTACTGCCCGCCGAGGTTGGTCGTGCGCTGGTCGATCAGCGTCGTCAACTGGTTCGCGACCGAATCGAGCTGCGATACGTTCACCGCGTCCGTGCCGCTCTTGCCGGCGGCGAGGCCGGTGATCTGCCGGTTGCCGATGTTCACTTCACCGGCCGACGATTGCGGGCTGCCCAGGCCGTACGCGACATAGTTCGTCAGCGCGCCGACCGTGGTCAACGAACCGGCGCCGAGCGCCACGCTGTTCGCGAACGTCGCCGATGCGCCGGCGCCGAGTGCAAGTGCGTCGGTCGCATTGCTGCGCGCAGCCGAGCCGAGCGCGACGCTGCCCACGCTGACCGCCACCGCGTTGGCGCCCTGCGCAACCGACTGCGCGCCGGTTGCCGTCGCGCCGCTGCCCAGCGCGATCGCGTCGGCCTGCGCGGAACTCGCCGCCTGCCCGATCGCGATCCCGCCCGGCGCCGTCTGGTCGACGATTGCGCCGTTGCCGATCCCCACGCCGTTGTCGCCGTTGACGACCGTCGTCGGGCCCACCGCGACCGATTCCGCGCCGACCGCGAGCGAATCCCCCGCCGTCGAATTCGCGTGGAAGTACTTCTGGCCCGTGACCGCGAACGACTGCAGCGCGCCGGTCAACTGCCGCACCGTCACCGCATCCTGCTGGCCGGTACCGTCGGCGACGTTGGTGATCTGGCGATACGTCTTGTTCGTTGCATCGCCCACCGATACCGCGCCGAGCAGCGTCTGGTCGGTCGTGTTGAACGGAATCGACGCGGTGCCGTTGCGGATGACGCCCGACGACGGCACCACGGCGCGGTCGGCCACCGAACCCGAGCCGAGCGCGATGCTGCCATCGACCTTCGAGATCGCGCTCGGGCCGATCGCGACGCTGTCGACACCCACCGCCTGGCTGTCCGGCGCGGTCGAGTTCGCGTGGAAGTACTTGATGCCGTGCGCGTTGATGTTGTCGATCGCCGAGCCGACGTTGTTGTTGATCGTCGTCGATCCATCGCTGTTGTACGTCACGTACGACGGCGCCGAGATCGTGCCGGTGGTCGGATCGTAGGTGGCCCCGCCGCCGATCGCGCCGGCCGTGCTGTTGCCGAGGTTCGTGTTGTTGTTCGCGATCGAGCTCAGGCCCGTCGACAGCGAACCGATCCCGGTCGACGTGGCGGTCGACAGCGAGGTCAGGTTGCTGTTCGTCGAGCTCAGGCCGGTGGACAGCGAGCCGACGACCGTCGAGGTCGACGTCGACAGCGAAGTGATCGAGCTGTTGGTCGAGCTCAAGCCGGTCGACAGCGAACCGACGACGGTCGATGTCGACGTGGACAGCGACGTCAGGTTGCTGTTGGTCGAGCTCAGGCCGGTCGACAACGAGCCGACGACGGTCGATGTCGACGTGGACAGCGAGGTCAGGTTGCTGTTCGTCGAACTCAGGCCGGTGGACAACGAGCTGATGCCCGTCGAGGTCGACGTCGACAGCGACGTCACCGTACTGTTGGTCGAACTCAGGCCGGTCGACAGCGAGCTGATGCCCGTCGAGGTCGACGTCGACAGCGACGTCACCGCGCTGTTGGTCGAGCTCAGGCCGGTGGACAGCGAACCGACGACCGTCGACGTCGAGGTGGACAACGACGTCACCGAACTGTTGGTCGAACTCAAGCCGGTCGACAACGAGCTGATGCCCGTCGACGTCGAGGTCGACAGCGACGCGACCGAGCTGTTCGTAGAACTCAGGCCGGTGGACGTCGACGTGGACAATGACGTGATCGCGCTGTTCGCCGACGACAATCCGGTCGACGTCGACGTCGACAACGAAGTCACCGCGCTATTGGTCGAACTCAGACCGGTCGACAGCGAGCTGATGCCCGTCGACGTGGACGTGGACAGCGACGTCACCGCGCTGTTGGTCGAGCTCAAGCCGGTCGACAGCGAACTGATGCCCGTCGACGTGGAGGTCGACAGCGACGTCACCGCGCTGTTGGTCGAACTCAAGCCGGTCGACAGCGAACTGATGCCGGTCGACGTCGATGTGGACAACGACGTCACCGCGCTATTGGTCGAGCTCAAGCCGGTCGACAACGAACTGATGCCCGTCGACGTCGAAGTCGACAGCGACGTCACCGCACTATTGGTCGAACTCAGACCGGTTGACAACGACGAAACCCCGGTCGACAGCGACGTGATGCTCGACGCCGTCGACGTCGACAGCGAATCGAGCGCCGTGTTCGTCGCGGCAAGCTGCGAGCCGTTGATCGCGTCCGTACTCGCCGAACTGATGCGCCCGGCCGCGACGTTGGTGATCTGGCGCTCGGTGCCCGCTGCGCCGACGCTGACGACGCTGGTCGGCGTCGTACCGTTGAAGTTGTACGTGACGCCGCCGATCACCGCGCTGGCCGTCGGATTCGGCGCGGCCGTGGTCGATCCCGAGCCGAGCGCGACATCGTTTGCGTTGTTGGCCACGGCCGACGCGCCGAACGCGACAGCCCCCGCCGCCGCCGCCGTCGACGTATTGCCGAGCGCGAGCGAACCCGTGCCCTGCGCGTTGTTGGTATTGCCGATCGCCACCGCGCCGTTGCCGTTCGCGGTGTTGTTCGAGCCCATCGTGACCGCGCCGGTGCCGATCGCGGTGCTCGGATCGCCGATCGCGACCGCGCCGTTGCCGCTCACCGTCTGCCCCAGGCCGAGCGCGACGGCGCCCGTGCCGCCCAGCACCTTCGAGTTGTTGCCACCCGCGATCGAGCCTGCGCCGGCAGTGGCTGCGACCGAGTTGCTCGCGCCGATCGCGACGGTCCAGTCCGCCGCCGCCACGCTGTTGATGCCGACCGAGGTCGCCCCGACGCCCGCCGCGGTCGCGCCGGCGCCCAGTGCGGTTGCCGACGTGCCCGTCGCGAGCGAGAGATTGCCAAGCGCAACCGCGAACTGCTGCGTCGCGGTCGACTGCACACCCATCGCGACCGAACTGACGCCCGACGCATTGGCGTTCACGCCGAATGCCATCGCGTTGTCCGCGCCGGCCGTCGTGTTCGAGCCCATCGCGATCGAACTCTGGCCGAGCGACTGCGTGCCCGAGCCTGGTACGCCCGCGGTGCCGCCCCAGCCGATCGCAATCGACGCCGTGCCCTTCGCGCCGCTGTTCACGCCCATCGCAACGCCTGAATTACCGGTCGTCAGCGCGCCGCTGCCGACGGCCACGCCTGCCGCGCCCGAACTGGTCGACTGGTTGCCGAGCGCGACGGAGCCCGTGTTCGTGGCATGCGACGCATAGCCGAGCGAGACGCTCTGCGCGCCTGCCGCACTCGCACCGAGCCCCACCGCCGCCGCGTACTGGCCGGACGCCAGCGCGTTGTTGCCCAACCCGACGGCGGAAACACCGGTCGCCGCCGCGCCACTGCCCATCGCTACCGCACCGCTCTGCGTCGCGCTCGACAGGTTGCCGATGGCAACCGAGTAGTCGCCCGAACCGATTGCCTGCACGCCGAGCGACGCGCTGTTGACGCCGGTCGCCTGCGCGTTGATGCCGATGGCCGTCGACGCGTCGCCCATCGCATGCGCGCCCGGGCCCAGCGCCGTGGCCGACACGCCCTGTGCCGTCGAGAGATTGCCCAGCGCGGTGGAATTCTGCTGCGCGGCAGTCGAACCGACGCCGATCGAGATCGACGTCACGCCGCCGTTCGCGGTACCGCCGTCCGGCGCGTACTGCGCATGTGCGCCCACATGGAACAACGCGAGATACGTGGCCGCCATCAGCATGGCCAACCGCCGTGGCGACGGCATGCCCGCGAGCGCCGACCCGCCCGCGCTCGCTGCATGCTCCGACGCGCGGCGCGACGACGCGACACGCTTGCCGCGTGCCCGATCGAGTTCCGAAGCCGCAACCCAGGCCCCCAGTGCTTCGTTCCAGATCGACTTGAACGACTTGTTCATCTTGTATTCCCTCGGTTCTCATGTGCTGGATGACGCAACAGCGCGCGCGTTGGCCGCCGACGACGGGTTGCCTTGCGCCGCTCCTCTACAACTTCGGATATCTAACTAAATAACGGAATGGTGCTGTACGACTCTCACGAAACAGCGCGTGAACACGCGGTCGCCGTTTGCGCGCGCCTGCCGACGCGACGTGCAACGGCGCTCGCCGGTGATCGAATCAAGGAAGCCGACGTCGCCGGCCAGACGGCCGCACGATGCCAGCCACACCGCGAAAGCGCGCGTGCGGGCACCGGCGCCCCGTGCCAGGGGCGACATCGTATTTCACGGAAATGCGTCGTTCAGACGCGGGATGGACGGGTGCTGGCCGGCAACCCGTCATCCGTCACGTCATTCGGGAGGCGGATGACGCCGTACGGTCCCCGGGATGGAAGCGTGCGCCGCCGGAATGCGGTCGCCGACAGCCGACTCCGGTTCGGGCGAACCGGTGCTGTGATCTGCCACGCCTGTTGATTTCATAATTTTCATGCCCGCCTGATTCGATAGCGCACCGCACGCGACTGCCCCGGATGGATCGAACCGCCAGGCTGCCAACGCGAAGCCACTTACCCTTTCCGTCCGGCCGTCAAACGCTTTCCGGATTTCCGGAAGAGCGCCGACACGCCGAACGACCCCTGCACCGAATTAATCGATCGAATTTTCTTGACGATTTTTTCTCGCCCGGTGCATCACACCCGAACAATCCTCGCAATTTGCCGACTTATCTTATATATCAACGTATTCGACGAATTATGAAGTTTGCATTACCCTCGTGCCAGTCATTCGCCCGCTGCCGCATGTTCATATTTTGAGAATGCCATCATTCAATGTCACATTGAATGTAGCGAGCATCGGGATGCAGCAGCGGTTATCAATCAGCCCGGAACCGCTCACCTCCGCAGAACCGATTCCAGCCGCTCCAGGGCTAGTGTGCTGGCATTCGTCCAAACAAACCTTTTCCCGAGCGGAAAAATACTTTTCCGGAGCGGACGACATTCACATTCATACATTTCCGATCGAAATACCATTGATGAATGAGAGGAATTCTGACCGACCATCACCTCGATATCGATCGTGCCGACCGCGAATCTGCAAATGCCATTTACACGGAATGTGAATCATGCATTCGACACCCCAAGAATAAATTCATCATCCGGGCCATTCCGATTAAATGATTATAAATGCGGAAATAAAGACCGACATTTCCACAATGAGTTCGGCATATTTTTCCATTTTCGCGTTTCCGGCCGGAGCCGCCTGCCGCACACGCGCCGCTCCTGCCGCACAAGCCCCCACGAGCGGCACGGAATCCTCACTATCAGCCGTGTTGTCGACATATAATTTTTCGCAACAATCGCGCAGATAGCGACGCTTTCAACCTGACAGGCCACCCTTCCATCGCATCCGCAACCATGTCATCCCGCTCGTCCAGTTCGGCGCCGCCTCGTACCACGCCGGATCTCGGTGACGCACATATTCTTATCGTCGATGATCGCCCGAACGACCTGCGGCTCCTGACCGAAATCCTGCGTGCCGCGCGCTGCCGGATCAGCGTCGCGTTCGACGGGCTGCAGGCCTACCATCGCGCGCAGGCGATCGCGCCCGACCTGATCCTGATGGACGTCCGCATGCCGCGCATGGACGGCTTCGCCGCGTGCCGGCTGCTGGCGTCGACACCGTCCACGCAATCGATCCCGGTCATCATCCTGACGGCCGCGGGCGATCTCGAGGACCGCATCGCAGGGCTCGAAACCGGCGCGATCGACTACATCGTCAAGCCGTTCGAACCGGCCGAAGTGATTGCGCGGATCCGCAATCACCTGAAGCGGGCGCGCCGCAGCCAGCCGTTCGCCCGTCTGCCCGAACTGCCCGACAACCCCGACGCGGCCCTCGTGCGTGCGGCCAGCGACGTGCTGCTGCGCGACCTGCGCCATCCGCCCGCGCTCGAGGATCTCGCGCGACAGGTCGGCACGCACGAAAAGCGCCTGTCCCGCATCTTCCGCGACCATCTCGGCCAGACCGTGTTCGAGTACCTGCGCGATACGCGCCTGCGCGCCGCGATGCACTTCCTCGCCGAAACATCGATGGGGATCGGCGACATCGCCGAGGAGATCGGTTTCTCCACGCCCGGCAACTTCGCGACGGCGTTCCGCGAGCGCTTCGGCATCACGCCGTCCGACTGGCGGCGCCAGCGTCAGGTCCACGCGCCGCTCACGCCCGGCGGGCACCGTCACGATGCCTAGGCGCGACGCGGCGTGGGCAGCCGGATGGCGCGCGGTGCTGCTGCTTCTGATCGCACTGGCCGTCACCTGCGCAACGGCCCGCGCGGCGTCGGCGCCGAACCCCGCGCAACTGGACGGCGTGTCGGTGTACGAGGACGCCAGCACGACGATGACCGCCGAACAGGTCGCGGCATGGCTCGCCGGGGCCGGTCAACGCGCGCCTGCGGCAAGCCCGTCGACGTTCAACGTCGAGTTCTCGCGGTCGGCCTGGTGGGTCCGTGCGACGCTGACCAACCGCGGCAACGCGGCCCGTCCGCTGGTGCTGGCGATTCGCGACGCGCGCGTCGACCATGCCGACTTCTATGTCGGCCACGACGGCCGGTGGACGCCCGACAGCCGTTTCCCGGCCGCCGACGCCGGCGCCGACGCGGTCCGGCAGCCATCACGCTACCCGGTACTCGACGTCACGCTGCCCGCTGGCGCAAGCATCCCCGTGCTGATCCGCGTCACGTCGCGCAAGGAAATGCGGCTCGCGCCGGCCGCGTTCACGCGCGCGGCATGGGATGCGCTGGAGCGGCGCGCGACGATGTGGGACTTCGGTTTCTTCGGCGGCCTGCTTGCACTCGTGTGGTGCGCGCTGCTGATCGGGTTCTTTTCGCGCAGCGGCGTGTTCCATGTCCTGGCCGCGCTGGCGCTGGGCACGACGCTGTTCGAGGCGGCTTACCGCGGCTATACGGCCATGGCCTTGCCGCCCGCACTACGCGAGTGGTCGGCGCGCGGCGAGGTGATCTCCGCGTACGTGGCGATCGCCTGCTTCATCGTCTTCATCCTGATGGTCGCGCGGCGCGAGCAGGCCAGGCTGCCGATGCGTGCGGTCTACATGGCCTTCCTCGCGCTCGAATGCATCGGCGTGGCCGGCGCCGCGGGCGGCGACCTGCTGACCTTCACGTGGTTCTGCCTGCGGCTGAACGCCGTGCTGGGAATCGTCAACATCAGCCTCGCGCTGATGCTCGCGATCCGCCGGACGCCGACCGGCCGCGTGATGCTGATTGCCGTCGCGTTCGCCACCGTCAACATGTTGATCCGCGTGCTCGACGGCACGAACGCGCTGCCGCCGGTGCTGTCCTGGCTCAAGTCCGATATCCATCCGAACCCCGTCATCGCGATGATCGGGCTCGCCACGCACCTGCTGGTACTGGCCGCGTGGATCCACCACGTGGGCCGCCAGCGCACCGAGGCCAGGAAGCGGCTCGAACACTGGCAGCTCACCGAACAGGATCGCCTGCGCGACGAAGTCGCGAGACGCACGGTCGCGCTCAACGACGCGCTGCAACAGGTGACGACCCACATGCAGCAGAAGGTCGAAACGCTCGGCTATGTCAGCCACGACCTGCGCGCGCCGCTGTCGACGATCAACGGCTATGCGAAGCTGCTGCTGCAAAGCGCGACACGCAGCCAGGCGCGGCTGATCCGCTCGATCGACCGCAGCATCCGCTACCAGCTCACGCTGATCGACGAACTGCTCGCGTTCACGAAAGCCGAGCTGCAGCCGCTCGGCGTGACGCCGGACACGACCGACCTGCCCGGCCTGCTCGACGATATCGGCCACTACGCACTCGCGCTGTGCTCGCAGCAGGATAACCGGTTCGTATACCGGCCGGCCACGGCGCTGCCGCGCACGGTGTCGATCGACGGGATGCGGCTGCAGCAGGTGCTGCTGAACCTGCTGTCGAACGCGTCGAAATTCACGCGCGACGGCACGGTCACGCTGTCGGTGCACGCCGCGCACGAAGGCGATGCGTGGCGCCTGCTGTTCGAGGTCGCCGATACGGGCATCGGGATCGACATCAGCGGCACCCGCGACATCTTCCGGGCGTACCAGCAGGTGCAGGCCGTCAACGGCGGAACCGGGCTCGGCCTGTTCATCGCGCAGCGCATCGTCGGCGCGATGGGCGGCGAACTGGCCGTCGCGAGCCAGCCGGGTGTCGGCACCGCGTTCTCGTTCCCGGTCGTCGCGCCGGCCGTCGGACATGCGCTCGTGCCGGTGTCGGAACTCGTCCGGCGGTTTCATCCGGACGACGAGGCCGAACCGGAACGCGTCGCGCCCGCGATGGACGGCCCGCCCGACGACGCGCTCGACGAACTGATCCTGCTCGCCCGCGACGGGCGGCTCACCGATATCGAGGACTGGCTCGGTCCGGTTGCCGACGTGCCGGATTACGCCGTGTTCGTGCAGCACGTGCGCGAACAGCTCGATGCGCTCGACCTGCACGCGATCGAGAAACTGGCCGGCTCGCTGAAGCGCTCGCGTGTCGCGGAGGTGTCGATCGACACCGCGACGGGCGCGGCCGGCCCGGCCTGACGGTGCAGCGGCGCGGCGCACGCGCCATTCAACCGCAGTACGCTAGCGCCGACGGTCGGCCCGCTCGACGACGCGCGCGAGGCGAATGATGTCGGTCAGCCCGAATTCGCCGGCATCCGGGCGCGGGCGGCCATGCTCGTCGGCCACGCGCATCGCGAACGCCAGCGCTTCCGAGCGCTCGCGCAGCAGCACGCGCAGCGCATCGGCCACGATCCGGCAGTCGCGCGAATCGCCGAGATCGAGCAGCGGCCGGGTGCCGGGTTCGACGGCCAGCGTCTCGGCACCACCAGCCATCATGTCATTGCGTTTCATGGCGTTCTCCTCGCCGCGTCATGGCCGGTCGCCCTGCAGCCGCCGCATCGTCGCCACCCGCGCCGGATCGTCTTGCGGCGGTGCGCGCCGCGCGGGCGCGACGCCGCGCGCCGGCCTTCGTTCGCCGAGCCCCGTGCCGCCCGTGCGCCGCCGCGCGGCGTGCCGTTCGATGACCCGCTGCAGCACGCAGAACACGCACAGCAGCGCGCCGATCACGATCCGCGTCCACCACGAGCTCAACGTGCCGTCGAACGTGATCAGTACCTGGATCGTGCCGAGGATCCCGACGCCGAACACCGAGCCGACCACGTAGCCGACGCCGCCCGTCAGCAGCGTGCCGCCGATCACGGTCGCGGCGATCGCGTCGAGTTCCATCCCCTGCGCCTGCAACCCGTAACCCGACAGCACGTACAGCGTGAACACCACGCCGCCGAGCGCCGAGCACAGCCCGCTCAGCGCGTAGACGCCGACTTTCGTGCGCGCGACCGGCAAGCCCATCAGCAGCGCCGAGCGCTCGTTGCCGCCGATCGCATACACGTTGCGGCCGAATCGCGTGAAATGCGCGACGTAGATCGCGACGGCCAGCGTCGCGAGCGCGATCAGCGCACCCGCGCTCAGCGTCCCGCCGCCGACCGGTACGCTGATGCCCGCGATCGCATGGAACGCCGGATCGTTGATCGTGATCGACTGCGTCGTGATCAGGAAGCACGCGCCACGCGCGAGAAACATCCCCGCCAGCGTGACGATGAACGGCTGCAGCCGGAAATAGTGGATCAGCGCGCCCATCGCCGCGCCGTACAGCGCGCCGAACGCGAGCACGAGCGGCACGATCACCCACACCGGCCAGTGCAGCCGCTCGGCGCCGACCGCGCAGAAGATCGTCGTCAGCGCCACGACCGAGCCGACCGACAGGTCGATGCCGCCCGACACGATCACGAACGTCATCCCGATCGCGACGATCAGCAGGAATGCGTTGTCGACGAGCAGTCCGGTCAGCACCTGCATCGAGAAGAAGCCCGTGTACATCACGGACCCGAAGCCGAACAGCGCGGCGAACAGCACGATCGTCACGACGATCGGCAGCGTACGCGGGTCGGCGAGCCAGCCAGGGAATCGGGTCATCGCGGGGTCGCTCCGGAGGTAGCGCGCGAACGCGCGGCGGGCAGCAGTCGCGACGCAAGCCGGACGACCAGCTCGCGCGCCGCGTCCGACTGGATCAGCGTCACGACGATCACGACGACCGCCTTCACGACGAGCGTCGCCTCCGGCGGCACGCCGATCGAATAGGTCGTGTAGGTGAGCGTCTGGATGATCAGCGCACCGAGCACCGAACCGGCGAGGCTGAAACGGCCGCCGAGCAGCGACGTGCCGCCGAGCGTCACCGCGAGGATCGCGTCGAGTTCGAGCAGCAGCCCCGCGTTGTTGCCGTCGGCGCTGCGCACGTTCGAGCTCGCGAGGATGCCCGCCAGCGCCGACATCACGCCCGAACACAGATACACGCCGAACACGACCGCGCCTGAGCGCAGCCCGACGAGCCGGGTCGCGACCGGGTTCACGCCGATCGCGCGGATGAACAGCCCGAGCGCCGTGCGGTTCACCAGCAGCGCGATCGCGGCGATCGTCGCGATCGCGATCCACACGGCGCACGGTACGGTCGCGAGATAGCCGCCGCCGAGCGCGAGGTAGCCTGGCGCGCCGATCGGGATGATCTGGCCGCCCGTCAGCAATTGCGCGACACCGCGCCCGGCCACCATCAGGATCAGCGTCGCGATGATCGGCTGCATCCCGACGAACGCGACGAGCAGCCCGTTCCATGCACCGGCCAGCAGCCCGACACCGAGCGCGGCGGCCAGCGCCATGCCGACCCGCGACGGGTCCGCCTCGAGCACGATCGCGGCCGCCGCGCCGGCGATCGCGACGATCGCGCCGACCGAGATGTCGATCCCGCGCGTCGCGATTACGAGCGTCATCCCGAGCGACACGATCACGAGCGGCGCCGCGCGGTTCAGGATGTCGATCGGCGCGCCGAACAGGTGGCCGTCGAGCAGCGCGATCGACAGGAAACCCGGACGATGCGCGACATCCAGCGCGAACAGCAGCGCGAGCGTCAGCACCGGCCACGCAAGCGGATGACGAAACAGCGTGCGCAAGCGCGTCATGACTGGCCTCCCGCGATCAACCGGTAAACCTGCTCCTCGGACGCATCGGCGCCCGTCAGTTCCGCGACCTTGCGCCGGTCGCGCAGCACCGCGATCCGGTGGCTCACGCGCACGACCTCGCCGATCTCCGATGAAATGAACAGGATCGCGAGCCCCTGCGCGCACAGCGCCAGCACGCGCTCCATGATGTCGAACTTCGCGGCGACGTCGATGCCGCGTGTCGGCTCGTCGAGAATCAGCAGCTTCGGGTCCGTCGCGAGCCAGCGCGCGAGCAGCACCTTCTGCTGGTTGCCGCCCGACAGCAGCCCGATCGGCTGTTCCGCGTCGCGCGCCTTGATGCCGAGCCGCGCGATGTACGTCTCGGCGATCTCGCGCTGGCGTGCGCGCCCGATCAGCCGCCACCAGCCGCGTCGCGCCTGCAGTGCGAGGATGATGTTCTCTCGGATCGACAGTGCGGCGACGATGCCCTCCTTCTTGCGGTCCTCCGGGCAATACGCGATGCCGTGCCGCACCGCATCGTGCGGCGACGCGAGCCGCGTGCGCGCGCCGTCGATCTCGATCGCGCCGGTATCGGGGCGCGCCGCGGCGAACGCGAGTTGCGCGGTTTCGGTGCGGCCCGAGCCGAGCAGCCCGGCCAGCCCGACGATCTCGCCGGGGCGCACGTCCAGATCCAGCGCGCTCATCATTCCGCGCCGGCCGACCTGTTGCATCGACAGGAACGGCGCGGTGGTCGCGGTGTCATGCTCGACCGCCGCGGCGCCCGCCTGCAGCGTGTCGGACATGCGCTCGCGGCCGGTCATCTTCGCGACCAGCGCATCGACCGGCAGGTCGCGCGCGAGGTACTCGCCTTCGCGCTCGCCGTTGCGCATCACGGTGATCCGGTCGGACACCGCGTAGGTCTGCTCGAGAAAGTGCGTGACGAACAGGATCGCGATGCCCGACGCCTTCAGCCGGCGCAGCACGTCGAACAGCCGTGCGACCTCGCCGTCGTCGAGGCTCGACGTCGGCTCGTCGAGAATCAGCACGCGTGCGTCGACTGACACCGCACGTGCGATCGCGACCATCTGCTGGATCGCGATCGGATACGCATCGAGCGAACGCGTGACGTCGAGCGACAGGTCGAGTTCGGCCAGCGCCGCGCGCGAGCGCGCATGGATCGCGTTCCAGTCGATCGCGCCGCGCCGCATCGGCTGCCGGCCCGCGAAGATGTTCTCGGCAACCGACAGGTTCGCGCACAGGTTCACTTCCTGGTAAAGCGTCTGGATACCGGCCGCCTCGGCCTCGCGCGGCGCGGCGAAATTCACCGGCGCGCCACCGACGCGAATCTCGCCCGCGTCATGCGCATGCACGCCGGTGAGCACGTTGATCAGCGTCGACTTGCCCGCGCCGTTCTGGCCCATCAGCGCGTGGATCTCGCCCGGAAACAGCCGGAAGTTCACGCGCTGCAGCGCGCTCACACCCGGAAACGACTTGTCGATGCCGATCATCTCGACCACCGGCGGACTCTCCATGCCTCCTCCCTCGAAGCGTCGCCGGACGGCCGCCGCCAGGCCGCCGCCCGTGCGGCAAGGTCAGTACTTCCGGGTCGGCAGCACCTGCGCCGCGACGTTCATCGGGAACACCGTCTCGTTGGTCACGATGCGCTTGGGCAACTGCTTGCCGGCGACGACATCCTTCACCGCGCTCATCAGCTGCGGGCCGAGCAGCGGGCTGCATTCGACATCGACGTTGATCTTGCCGGCGACCATCGCCTGGAAGCCGCCCTTCGTCGCGTCGAACGACACGACGCTCACGTCCTTGCCGGGCTTGATACCGGCTTCCTCCATCGCCTGGATCGCGCCGAGCGCCATGTCGTCGTTGTGTGCATAGACGACGTTGATCTGCTTGCCGTAGGTCTTCGCGAACGCTTCCATCACCTGCTTGCCGCCGGCGAGCGTGAAGTCGCCGCTCTGCGACGCGATCACCTTGAATTTCGGATTGCTCTTGATCACTTCGAGCAGGCCCGCGCGGCGATCATTGGCCGGCGCGGAGCCGACCGTGCCCTGCAGCTCGACGATGTTGATCGGGCCTGCGTCGTTCTTGTAGCGCTCTTCGAGCCAGTGGCCCGCGCGCCGCCCTTCCTCGAGGAAGTCCGAGCCGATCATCGTCACGTACAGCGACGGGTCCTTCACGTCGACGCCGCGGTCGGTCAGGATCACCGGAATGTGCGCGGCCTTCGCTTCGGTCAGCACCGGCTCCCAGCCCGATTCGACGACCGGCGAGAATGCAATCACGTCGACCTTCTGCGCGATGAACGAGCGGATCGCGCGGATCTGGTTCTCCTGCTTCTGCTGTGCATCGGAGAACTTCAGGTTGATGCCGGCGTCCTTCGCCGCGCCTTTCACCGAGACAGTGTTCGCGGTGCGCCACGCGCTTTCCGCGCCGACCTGCGAAAACCCGAGCGTGATCGGCTTTTGCTGCGCGTGCGCGCCGCCTGCCAGCACCGTCGCCGCGGCGACGATCGCGCCGGCCGCCAGCTTCCTGATGAATGTCATGGTCCGTCTCCGATGATGTCGTTGTGTGCCGCGGCGCTGTTCTGTTTCTGCGTGGCGCTGGCGCGGATCGGGGCTGCGCCGGCCGGCGCGTGCGGCCGGCCCGGTCTGCCTGCCCCGCATCAGTCTAAGAACAAGCCCGATAACCTTCCAATGAAATATTGGATTGGGGCGATATCGTAATCGGCATACGTATAAACACCTAAACGCGCGAAGGCCGGCGCATGCGGGAATGCGCCGGCCGCGTCGGGGTTCGGCTGGCTGACGGGAGGCGATCGCTCCGCGGCCGTTCGCACCGGTGACCCCGGCCGCGACCGCGACCGCGCTCGACCACACTCAGCTCCGGCAAGTCGCCGCCTGCCTGCCGGTTTCGCGGCCCTCCTTCGGCGCGACGCCGGCCGTATGCGTCCGTGCGTCGCCGTCCGCAAGCGTCGGGTTCAGTTCCTGCAGCACGCTGGCGCGGCTGCCGTCGTCATTGGGCAATTGCGGCTGCCCGCGTGCAAACGCGGGCGCGACCGCCGCCGCGAGCAGCGCGGCGATCGCCAGCCGGGAAAGGCTTTTCATCGCCCGGCTCCCGCTCACTGCGCGCTGGGGGCCGGTACGGATACCGACGCGGTCGCCGTACCCGTCTCGCCGTGCGCGATCGCATAGAGCTCGCGATTGCGTGCGATCGTCTGCGTGCTCGGCGGATAGTCCCAGTTCGACGTCGGCACGGTGCCGTCGCGCTGCGCCTGGACGAGGTCGGCGATCACGTCGGCGCGGGTCGGGCCCGACGACGACTGGGCGAAAGCGGCAACCGGCGTGCCGATGGCGAGGGCGAGCAGCGCGGTCGCTGCGATCAGTCTGCGATTCATGATGAAACTCCCCAGAACGGTTCGATGAAGACGCATCGTCGATGCGCCGCCGGCGGAACCGCGGATGCGATTCGCCGCCTGACGCATTCATTCTGGTCATCGCAGCCGGCACGGCGCTGACGCCCGGATGACAATCCTGAAATCTGCCGCCTCGCGCGCAGATAACAGCTTCGTAATCTTCGAGTCAGGGCCGGGTCAACGCCGCGCCGGCAGACTGCAGCCTCGTCGCATCGCATGCGGCGCCCCTGCCCTGCTTCGAGGAAAACATCATGTGGATCGTCCGGCTGGCGTTGCGCAGGCCCTATACGTTCGTCGTGCTCGCGCTGCTGATCTTCATTGCGGGACCGCTCGCGATCCTGCGCACGCCGACCGACATCTTTCCGAACATCGACATCCCCGTCGTCAGCATCGTGTGGTCGTACAACGGCTTCTCGGCCGAGGACATGGCCAAGCGGATCACGTCGAACTACGAGCGCGCGCTGACCTCCGACGTCGACGACATCGAGCACATCGAATCGCAGTCGCTGAACGGCGTGTCGGTGGTGAAGATCTTCTTCCACCCCGGCGCGGACATCAATCGCGCGATCGCGGAGGCCGCGAGCAACTCGGCGTCGATCCTGCGGATCCTGCCGCCGGGCACGCTGCCGCCGAACATCATCACGTACAACGCGTCGACGGTGCCGATCCTGCAACTCGGGCTGTCGAGCGACACGCTGGCCGAGCAGCAGCTGTACGACCTCGGCAACAGCTTCATCCGCACGCAGCTCGCCACCGTCCAGGGTGCGGCCGTGCCGCTGCCGTTCGGCGGCAAGATCCGCCAGATCGTCGTCGATCTCGACACGCGCGCGCTGCAGGCGAAGGGGCTCGCGCCGATCGACGTCGTGAACGCGATCAACGCGCAGAACCTGATCCTGCCGGGCGGCACCGCGAAGATCGGCACGCGCGAATACAACGTGCAGATGAACGGCAGCACGCAGACGGTCGCCGCGCTGAACAACCTGCCCGTGAAGACGATCGGCGGCAGCGTCGTCTATGTACGCGACGTCGCGCACGTTCGCGACGGCTATGCGCCGCAGACCAACATCGTGCGCGCCAACGGCAAGCGCGCGGCGCTGCTGACCGTCGAGAAGACCGGCAGCGCGTCGACGCTGACGATCATCGACCAGGTCAAGGCGATGCTGCCGAAGATCGCGGCCGGCCTGCCGAAGGCGCTGCACATCGCGGCGCTCGGCGATCAGTCGGTGTTCGTGAAAGCGGCGATCCAGGGTGTCGTGCGCGAGGCGCTGATCGCCGCATGCCTGACCGCGCTGATGATCCTGCTGTTCCTCGGCAGCTGGCGCGCGACGCTGATCATCGCGATCACGATCCCGCTCGCGGTGCTCACGTCGCTGCTCGCGCTGGGCGCGCTCGGCCAGACCATCAACATCATGACGCTCGGCGGGCTCGCGCTCGCGGTGGGGATTCTCGTCGACGACGCGACCGTCGCGATCGAGAACATCACGCACCATCTCGAGCGCGGCGCGCCGCTGGAGGACGCGATCCTGACCGGCTCGGGCGAAATCGCGGTGCCGACCTTCGTGTCGACGCTGTCGATCTGCATCGTGTTCGTGCCGATGTTCATGCTGACGGGCGTCGCGCGCTACCTGTTCGTGCCGATGGCCGAAGCGGTGATCTTCGCGATGGTCGCGTCGTATTTCTTCTCGCGCACGCTGGTGCCGACGCTCGCGATGGTGCTGATGCGCGCGAAAGGCCAGGGCCGGCCGCCGCGCGGCGTGTTCGCACGGATCGCACGGCTCCAGGCCGCATTCGAGCATCGCTTCGAAGCCGTGCGGCTGCGCTATCGCGCGCTGCTTGCCGCGGCGATCGCGCGCCGGCGCCGGTTCGCGGCGGCGTTCCTGCTCGCGTGCGCCGCATCGACCGCGCTGTTCGCGTTCGCCGGCCAGGACTTCTTCCCCGCGGTCGATACCGGCGAGATCCGCCTGCACCTGCGCGCGCCGACCGGTACGCGGATCGAGGAAACCGCACGCCTGACCGACGAAGTGGAGGCGCGCATCCACGACGTGATTCCGGCAAGCGACATCGCCGGCGTGCTCGACAACATCGGCGTGCCGGTGAGCGGGATCAACCTCACGTACGACTCGTCCGACCCGATCGGCACCGAGGATGCGGACGTGATGATCACGCTGAAGCCGAACCATGCGCCGACGGCCGCATATGTCGCGAAGCTGCGCAACCTGCTCGCGCAGTCGTTCCCCGGCGTGACGTTCGCGTTCCTGCCGGCCGACATCGTCAGCCAGATCCTCAACTTCGGGCTGCCCGCGCCGATCGACATCCAGATCGTCGGCAACAAGCTCGACCAGAACCGCGCGGTGGCCAACGCGCTGCTCGCGAAGCTGCGCGGCGTGCGCGGCCTCGTCGACGCACGCATCCAGCAGCCCGGCGACGAGCCGGCGATCAACGTGAACGTGGACCGCACCAAGGCGATCCAGGCGGGCCTCCAGCAACGCGACGTCGCACAGAACCTGTTGATCGCGTTGTCGGGCAGTTCGCAGACCACGCCGAACTTCTGGCTCGACCCGCGCAACGGCGTCAGCTATCCGCTGCTGGTGCAGACGCCGCAGTACGCGGTCGATTCGCTGCAGGCGCTCGCGAACGTGCCGCTGCCGGCCGGCACCGCACGTTCGCCGCAGACGCCGGCCGACGGGCCGGCCGCCGGTGCGCCCGCGCAGAACCTGCTCGGCGCGCTCGGCAGCTTCTCGCGCGCGACGCAGCAGGCCGTCGTATCGCACTACAACGTGCAGCCGGTGCTCGACATCTTCGCGTCGGTGCAGGGGCGCGATCTCGGCGGCGTGACGGCCGACGTGACGAAGCTCGTCGACGATGCGCGCGCGCAGTTGCCGCCCGGCTCGTCGATCGTGCTGCGGGGCCAGGTGCAGGCGATGCACGAATCGTTTGCCGGGCTGCTCGGCGGCCTCGCGCTCGCGATCGCGCTCGTCTACCTGCTGATGGTCGTGAACTTCCAGTCGTGGCTCGACCCGCTCGTGATCGTCGGCGGCCTGCCGGCGTCGCTCGCCGGCATCGCGTGGATGCTGTTCGTCACGCGCACGACGCTGTCGGTGCCCGCGCTGACCGGCACGATCCTGTGCATCGGCATCGCGACCGCGAACAGCATTCTCGTCGTCAACGCGGCGCGCGAGCTGATCGCGGGCGGTGCGCCACCGTGGCAGGCCGCGCTCGATGCCGGGTTCGGCCGCTTCCGCCCGGTCGTGATGACCGCGCTCGCGATGCTGATCGGCATGCTGCCGATGGCGCTCGGCCTCGGCGACGGCGGCGAGCAGAACGCGCCGCTCGGCCGCGCGGTGATCGGCGGCCTCGCGTTCGGCACGCTGTCGACGTTGCTGTTCGTGCCCGTCGTGTTCGGCTTCGTCCATGCATGGCTCGACCGGCGCCGCGACGCGGCCGCCGCGCGCCGCGCACAGGACACGCCGGCGTTGCCCTGAGCGCAGCACCCTCCCGACTCCCTTCGACTCGCCCGACCTCGACCCGATCATGAACGACACGACCGAACCCCTCGCCCCGCCGCCGGCCGCCGAAGCGGCCCCCGTGCCGCCCATCGCGCGCGACGCGACGCCCGCCGCCGCACCGCCCCGACGCCGCCGCAAGCTGGCCGTGCCGCTCGTCGCGATCGCGGCGGCGGCCGCGCTGCTGGCCATCGGCATCGTGCCGCGCATCGATGCGCGTGCCGCACAGCGCGTGCAGGTGGCCGCACAGCAGGCGCTGCCGGTATCGGTAATCCTGCCGGGTACCGCGCCTGCCGACCAGACGTTGACGCTGCCGGGCGCCGTGATGCCGTACGCGGAGGCGTCGATCTATGCGCGCACGAGCGGCTATATCGCGCACTGGAGCGCCGACATCGGTGCGCATGTGAAGGCCGGGCAGACGCTCGCGCAAATCACGGCGCCCGACCTCGACGCACAGTTGCGGCAGGCGCGCGCCGACGCGGCCACCGCGCAGGCGAACTACGACTACGCGAAATCGACCGCGCAGCGCTGGCAGGACATGCTGAAGACACAATCGGTATCGCAGCAGGACACCGACACGAAGGTCGCCGACATGAACGCGAAGCGCGCGATGCTGGCATCCGCGCAGGCGAACGTCGCGCACCTGACCGAGCTCGTGTCGTACGAATCGGTCGCCGCGCCGTTCGACGGCGTGATCACCGCGCGCAACGTCGACGTCGGCACGCTCGTCACCGCGGGCGGAACGCCCGGCAGCCCCGGGCTCTCCGGCGAGCTGTTCCATCTCGAACAGACCGGCACGCTGCGCGTGTTCGTCGACGTGCCGCAGGACAGCGCGGCAGGCGTGACGACCGGCACGTCGGTGTTCCTCACCACGCAGCAGTATCCGGGCCGGCGCTTCGCCGCGCGCGTCGCACGCAGCGCGGGCGCGATCGATCCCGTCACGCGTACGCTGCGCGTCGAGATCGACGTCGACAACGGCAACGGTGCGCTGATGCCCGGCGCGTATGCGCAGGCGCACCTGCTCGTGCCGAGCGCGGCGCCGGCGTTCGAGCTGCCCGTCAGCGCGCTGCTGTTCCGGCCGAACGGCGTGACGGTCGCGACCGTCGCCGCGAACGGCACCACCGCACTGAAAACCGTGCAGATCGGGCGCGATTTCGGCACGCGCGTCGAGATCGTGTCGGGGCTCGCAGCGGGCGATCGCGTGATCGACAACCCGGGCGATGCGATCGCCGCCGGCGAGGCCGTGAAGATTATCTCGATTGCACGCGGGGCTGCTCCGGCCGCGCGCCCCGCAGCAGCCTCGGCGCCTGCCGCGGTCGCCACGCCGGCCTCGGCCTCGACGACCGCCCGCGGTTGATCCAAACACGCACGAACCTTCACGAGATGCCTGCCATGCGCTTCCCCCGTCCGCTTCCGTTCGCCCGCCGCGTCGTCACGCTCGGCATCGCCGCCGCGCTGGCCGCGTGCTCGACGCTGCCCGCCTACTCGCCGCCCGCCGTCGCGGTGCCCGCGCACTATGCGGGCATACCGGCATCGGGCATACCGGCATCGGGCGTACCGGCAGCGGGCATACCGGTATCGGGTGCCCCCGCATCGCGCCCCGGCTGGAACGTTGCGGCGCCCGCCGATGCCGCATCGCGTGGCCCATGGTGGACCGTCTTCGGCGACGCCACGCTGAACGCGCTCGAAGCACGTGTCGACATCTCGAACCAGACCGTGAAGAAGGCCGTTGCCGATCTCCAGCAGGCGCGCGCGATGGTCGACTACCAGCATGCCGGGTTCCTGCCGACCGTCACGGCCGGCGTCGCGCAGAGCCGCTCGCGCGTGTCGCAGAACAAGCTCGGCTCGTCGCTCGCCGGCAAGACGACGCCCGACTACCAAGCGGGCGTGGCCGCCAGCTGGGAGCCCGACCTGTTCGGCCGCGTGCGCGATGCCGTGACGGGTGCGCAGGCGAACGCCGACGCGAGCGCGGCCGACCTGCAGGCCGTGAAGCTGTCGGTGACGGCCGAGCTCGCGACCGACTATTTCGCGCTGCGCTCGCTCGATACGCAGAAGCAGCTGCTCGACGACACCGTGCACGCGTACGCAGATGCATTGAAGCTGCTGAAACAGCAGCTCGCGGCCGGCGCGATCGACGCGTCGGCCGTCGCGCAGGCCGAGACGCAGCTCGATTCGACGCAGACGCAGGACACCGACATCGACGCGTCGCGCGCGCAGCTCCGGCATGCGCTCGCGACGCTCGTCGGCGAAAGCGCGTCGACCTTCACGCTGCCGCCGCGCGTGCAGGCGTTCGACGTGCCCGAGATCCCGGCCGGCGTGCCGTCGCAACTGCTCGAACGGCGGCCCGACATCGCGGCGGCCGAGCGCCGCGTCGCGGCCGCGAACGCGCAGATCGGCGAAGCGCGCGCCGCGTTCTTTCCCGATCTCGTGCTGTCGGCGAGCGCGGGGCTCGAAAGCTCGCTCTTCGCACCATGGCTCACCGCGCCGAGCCTGTTCTGGTCGATCGGCCCGCAACTGGTCGGCACGTTGTTCGACGGCGGCCGCCGCAGCGCATCGCTGCGTGGCGCACATGCGCAATACGACGGCGCGGTCGCCGACTACCGGCAAACGGTGCTGGTCGCGTTCCAGCAGGTCGAGGACCGGTTGTCGACGCTCGCTGCGCTCGCGTCGGAAGCCGGCAGCCAGCAGCGCGCCACCGATGCGGCCGACCTGTCGCTGCGGCTGACGACCAATCGCTTCAACGCAGGCGCGGTCAGCTACCTCGATGTCGTGACCGCGCAGACGATCGCGCTGACGAACCGGCGCCTCGCCGACCAGATCGCCGCCCGCCGGATGGAGGCGGCGGTCGGGTTGCTGACGGCGCTCGGCGGCGGCTGGGATCAATCCGCGCACGCGAACGCAACCGCTACACCGTCGGCGTCCTGATGAACGTGAGGATGAAGCGCGTACCGGCTGCGTCGCTTTCGACACGGGCGGTGCCGCCGTGGAGTTCCATGACCGAGCGCACGATCGCGAGGCCGAGCCCGGCCGTGCCGCCCGGCACGCCGCCGCTGCGCGCGGGATCGCCGCGGACGAAGCGGTCGAAGATCCGCGGCAGCAATGCAGGATCGATCGGCTCGCCCGGGTTCGCGACGACGACGCGCACCGCGTCCGCCGTTTCGTCGACTGTCAGGGCGATGACGCCGCCTGCCGGCGTGTAGCGCAGCGCGTTGGCGAGCAGGTTGCTGACCGCGCGGCGAAACAGTTCGAGGTCGGCGGTCAGCCGGCCATGCCCGTCCACCCGCAGCGTCGACCCGGCTTCGTCGGCCAGCCCTTCGAAATAGCCGGCGATGCGCTCCAGCTCGTCGTGCACGTCGAACGCGCGCTGCCGCGTGACGAAACCCGGGTGCTCGGCGCGCGCGAGAAACAGCACGTTCTCGATCATCCGCGCGAGACGGTCGTATTCCTCGAGATTCGATTCGAGCAGCGCCTGGTATTCGTCGACGGAGCGCGGCCGCGCGAGCGCCACCTCGGTCGCGCCGCGCATGTTGTTCAGCGGCGTGCGCAGGTCGTGCGCGAGATCCGCGCTGAATTGCGACAGGTGCCCGAACGCCTGCTGAAGGCGGCCGAGCATCGCGTTCTGCGCGTCGACGAGCGCCGTCAACTCGCGCGGCGCGCGCGACGCGTCGAGCCGCGTATCGAGCTTGTCGACCGTGATGCGGCCCGTGTTCGCGACGATCTCGCGCAGCGGCGCGAGCGACCGGCGGATCAGCCAATAGCTGAGCAGCATCGCGAACAGCGCACCGACGCCGCCGGCGATCTTCAGCCTGTCGCGGTAGCCGTCGAGCAAGGCGGTGCGATCGCTCATGTTGCGCGCGACCGCGATCCGGATCTTCGCGTGGTCGCGCAACTCGGCCTCGGCGACGACGCCGCGCACGGGCGTGCCGCCGTCGGCGGTCCACGTCGCGATCCGATCGGCCGTGATCCGTTCGCTCGCCGGCACGGCCATCGCGTGCGGCGGCAACAGGTCAGCATCCGGTAGCGCGGGCAGCGCGGGCGACGCCGTGGCCGATGCGACCTCCGGTGGATCCTCGACACCGGTCCGCTCGACGTTCTTGCGTGCGAGCACCTTGCCCTGCGCGTCGACGACGGCCATCGACAGTGCTTCGTTGCCGAGCACCTGGCTCGTCAGCCGGTCCGCGTGCGCGCGCACCGCGTCGAGCGAATCGAGTTCGCCCGCCAGCCGGCGCGTGTGCCGCGCGGCGAGCACGATGTCGAGGTCGTCCTGCGTGCTGACCTGCCGTTCGAGGCCGGTGTACACATACGTGCCGACGAGTGCAAAGGCGGCGAAAGTGGTCGCGCCGAACGCGAGCGCGAGCGTCGCGCCGAGCGAGCGGCCGAGCGTCATGCGCCGTCCTTCAATTCGAGCACGTAGCCGACGCCGCGCACCGTATGAATCAGCTTGACCGCGAAATCGTCGTCGATCTTCGCGCGCAGCCGCCGGATCGCGACTTCGACGACATTGGTATCGCTGTCGAAATTCATGTCCCACACGTACGACGCAATCTGCGTGCGGCTCAGCACCTCGCCCTGCCGGCGCGCGAGCAGCTGGAGCAGCGAGAATTCGCGCGGCGTCAGGTCGATCCGCACGGTGCCGCGCTTCACGCGGCGGCGCACGACGTCGATCTCCAGGTCGCCCACGACGACGCGCTCCGTCTCGCGCGGCGGCCCGCGGCGCGCGAGCGTGCGGATCCGCGCGAGCAGCTCGACGAACGCGAACGGCTTCACGAGGTAGTCGTCGGCGCCGAGTTCGAGCCCGTGCACGCGATCCTGCACGTCGTCGCGCGCGGTCAGGAACAGCACGGGCGTCTCATGCGTGTCGCGCAGCCGCTTCAGCACGCTCCAGCCGTCGAGCACGGGCAGCATCACGTCGAGCACGATCACGTCGTAACTTTCCTCCTGCGCGAGCGTCAGCCCTTCGCCGCCGTCCTTCGCGAGGTCGACGCTGAAGCCGGATTCCTCGAGCCCCTTCTTCAGGTACGCGCCCGTCTTCGGTTCGTCTTCAACTATCAGGATGTGCATGATCGGCTCCGCCGCATTCGGTGATGACATGCGCCGATGTTACCGGGAAACGGGCCGCGCCAACCGCCCCGCGCCCGCGCGAGGAGGCCTGATTACGAGACTGTAATCGGCCGGTCAGTGTGGTGACGGCTGCGGAAACCAGAATGGGACATGTGGGCCTACCCCACTTGCCCGTTCGTTCAACCATCCAGGAGTCCGCCATGAAACTCGTCGCCGCTTTCATCGTTGCCACCTTGAGCCTGCCGTTCGGCACGCAGGCCTTCGCCCAGTCCACGCAGGCGCCGATCACGCGCGCGGAAGTGCGCCAGCAACTGATCGACGCCGAAGCCGACGGCCTGCTGCCGTCGAACCGCAACGACTATCCGCCGTCGCACGCGGAGATCGCGCGCAACCGCCAGCTTTACGCGCTCCAGCATCCCGATGCGGCGCCGGTCGCAACGGCGTCGACCGAAAATTGACGCCAAGGCCGGCCCGCATGGCGCGATCGCCGGCGCTGCCCGCGCCGACGTCGCGCTTCAGCGACTATCCGTAAGCGGCTCGCTCAATACCCGCGAACGCTCGGCCGCTCGGCCGCCGCGGCATCGCTCGCCCGCGGCAACACGCCGTCCCGCGGCTGGCGATCGGCCGGCACCGCTTGCGCGACGTCGACATCCTCGCAATACACGCCGCCCATTCCGTCCAGCATCGGGCCGGTCGCGCCCCGCACCGTCGTGGTGCCCTTGTTCCGACGCCTTGAACAGTGCCTGCTGCTTGCCAGCCACACGCCCCATCGCGGCCAGCAAGATATGAGTGATACCGCAAACGAGCCAGCTGTCGAGTGACGTCCTGCCAGGGATGCTCTCTCGATTCGGTTAGGAATGCGTCATATCCGGGATGTTTGACCACACGTCGCCTGCCTCCTGCGTTCCGTTCCCACACCCCCGCGCATCGACGCTTTTGTCTTCGAGTTTCGCCGCAGGCCCGCCGCGGTCCGAGCATGGTTTGCGGCGCCCGAAACCGGCGATTTTCAAAGACAGATAATCCCGCCCTGCGTCAACACCATTCTTGCTCTTTTATTCGGATATTTTTTTTGCTTTGATATTCAACTACGAGGCAACTTGCCTTTACACTAGCGACGCGATGCCACCGAAGCTTAAGAAATGTAAATAATTTGCCGGATCAGATAACCTGAAAATGTCACCAACCGATGCGAATGGTGCATTTTTATTATGCAATGCCGCTGGAGCGCCTGATTAAAACCGGTTTCATGAATCAATCGGATTATCACGCGAATAGTAACTGGCAACAGTCATTGTTTCATTACGTGAAGCGATGTGTGCATGCAGGATTTGACGAATGACGATGACCTGCCGTGGAGAGCCGGCATGGTGAAACGAGAAAGGCAGGCCTGTCGGGGCGGTGCTGGTGCCGCGCCAGGACGGGAATTGCCGAGGAATTAATCACCGCAGATTCGTTTGCAGTCGAATCATCCGGTTCGCTTCGGATTGACGACTGCGAATGGACAATCTTCGGTCGCCGTATCGATCGAGTACGTTTTCTGGCGAGTCAATGATGAATGAATCACCGCAAATCCGCTGGGTGGTTGAATCTTTTGATTCGTCGAATATTCCGAATTACGGGTACGTATTTTTCAGCTGCTGTAAAAGTTACATCTGCTATCCAGGTGAACCGATTGGTTTTACTCCCGAACGCATGGCCGCGGCAATCACTGCGCTGCGTCATTTCCTGAAACAGGAGCCCCCGAAAGAAATACTGATTTCAGATATCAAGATTGACCGTGTATCACCGTCGGGGATGCGTCGCGAGCCGATTCGGGCTTGAGCGTCGACAGTCCGCTGCATGGCGCGTACAGGCGCGCCATGCCCTTTGTTTATCCACCTGAAGAGGATGTGCATGAGCAACGCGAGTGTGACAGCAAAGATCAAGGAAACGCCGGCGCCGAAGGAACCGGCGACGGCAACGCCGGTCCCGTTCGAGAGCCAGGAGACGGTCGCCAGGCGGACGTCGGTAAAGCTGACCAACGTGTCGGCGAGCGCCCAGTCGAAGCGCACGGCGCTGGACGGGCAACTGGTGTGGTACGACACGGCGCAACTGGCCAGGCCGCATCCGGACGACAGCATGTTCGTGCGGGTCGTCAATTCGCTGTACAGCGGTGTGGTGGTCTACCCGGACAACGCGGCCAACCTGCTGCCGGCGATTCCGGACCGGATGCAGGTCGTGCTGCGCCTGGGCAATGCCGCCGATGTCAAGGCGTTCCGCGAAGGGCCGCTGTACGCCGAGTTCAAGGGTGACGGCAAGCGCCGGCGCACCGTCGCGTGCCGGGATCTCGCTGCGCTGCGGCAGCTCGGCTCGGAGGGCATCACGACCTGCTACACGAGCTACGTGGACGATCGCGAGAGCCTGCTCGGCGCCATCAACGACGGGCTCGCGTTCGACTATCTGTGGATCCGCTTCCGCGACCCGACCAACATTCCGCTGGAGCTGGTGATCGCGTCGCTGCAGTCGACGGGCACGATCCTGATGAAGGAGATCAACGAGCCGACCAACGTCGACGACGCGATCGTGTCGTACGGCGTGATGGAGTACGGCGCGGAAGGCGTGATCTTCTCGCCGCGCGACCATGGGGTGATGTCGTCGTTCCTCGACCAGATGTCGGACGCGGAACACGAGAACCTGCAGATCCAGACCGGCACGGTGATCGAGAGCCGCCCGGTGGGCATGGGCTACCGCGCCTGCATCGACACGTCGACGCTGTTCGCGCCGGACGAAGGGATGCTGATCGGCAGCACGTCGCAGGGCGGCCTGCTGGCCTGCCCGGAAGTGTTCTTCCTGCCGTACATGGAGCTGCGCCCGTTCCGCGTCAACGCCGGCGCCGTGCACTCCTATGTCTTCAATACCGGCAACCGCACCGACTACATGAGCGAGCTCAAGGCCGGCTCGCCGGTGATGATCGTAAACGCGAAAGGCCGCGTGCGGCGCGCGGCGGTGGGCCGGATGAAGATCGAGCAGCGTCCGCTGCGACTGATCGAGGTGGAGTTCCCCGGCAAGGAGCGCGTCAACATCCTGATGCAGGACGACTGGCACGTGCGCGTGTTCTCCGACGCAGCCAAGCCGCTCAACATCTCCGAGCTGAAGCCGGGCGACAAGGTACTGGGCTACGTGACGGAGCCGGGGCGTCACGTGGGCATCAAGATCAACGAGACGATCATCGAAAAGTAGGAGACGTCGATGGGCTACGTCGGTAGAAAACTGAGAGAGCGCCGGATCCTGTTCCCGGATTCGCAGCGCGGGCTGATCGTGCCGGTCGATCACGGGCTGACGCTCGGCCCGATCGCCGGCATCCAGGCAACGGAGGCACTGGAAAGCTGGGTCGGAAGTGCCGACCTCAGCGCGGTGCTCGGTCACAAGGGGCTGATCGAGCGCCTGATCGTACGGCAGTGCCTGCACCCTGCGACGGGCGTGATCGTGCACCTGAACGGCATGGCGAGCCTGTCGCCCGATGCGGACACCAAGGTCATGGTGGCCGACATCGATACGGCGTTGCGGCTCGGCGCGGATGCGGTGTCGATCCAGGTGAACTTCACGACCGGCAATTTCGCGCACAACTTCGCGATGCTCGGCGCGGTGACGGACGCCGCGCACGCCGCCGGGCTGCCGCTGCTGACGATGCTGTACGACAAGGTGCAGACGCCCAACGCCGCGGAGCGCCTGGCACGCCTGCACCATCTCGTGCGAGTGGTGACCGAGCTGGGTTCGGACGCCGTGAAGCTCGCGTACGCGTCGGTGGACGAAGTCGAGCAGCTGGCTTCCGCTCATGGACGCGACATCCGGATCTTCTTCGCCGGCGGCGAAAAGGCGGACGAAGAGGTCCTGGTGGCGATGTCGCAGGCTGCGATCCGGCATGGCGCGACCGGACTCTGCGTGGGCCGCAACGTGTTCCAGCACGCGCGGCCGCGGGCCCTGCTCCGAAGGCTGGCGGACAGCGTGAAAGGCCGGACCGAGCAGCTGGTCGAACTCGACCTCGTGTGATGCCGTTCGCCGCGCCATGGGGGCGCGGCCGTGGAGAACCCATTCGATGAATGCAATGAACCATCAACCGGTGGCGGGACACGTCTTGCCCGGACACATGCAGTTGTCGCAGCTCTGGTCGGACATGTTTCCGGCCGGGCTGCTCGAGGAACTGAACGCGAACCCGTTTCTCGCGGCCTGTCGCGACGGCACGGTCAGCGATGCGCAGCTGCGCGGCTTTCTTATTCAGCACCAATATTATTCGCAGTACTTCACACGTTACCTGTGCTCGATGATGGGCGGCCTGGCCGAGCCGGGAGAATTCAAGGCGCTGTCGCACAACCTGACCGAGGAGCTGCACGGCGACGGAACGGATCAGGTCTCGCACGCGGAACTGTATCTGCAGTCGATGGAGGCGATGTCGGCGTTGCCGCGCAGCCTGCCGATGCTGTCGAGCACGCGCGCGCTGATCGACGTCATGTTCCATTACTGCCGCGGCGCCGATCCGCTGGACGGCCTGGCTGCGCTGTGCCTCGGCGCGGAGGCGATCGTGCCGATCGTCTACGGTCCGATCCTGGCCGCCATGCGCCATCGCAATGCGCCGGAGCAGGCCACGCGGTTCTTCAAGATCCATGTCGAGGAAGACGAGCAGCATGCGATCGTGATGCGCGAGATCATCGACCGGATGCTGGCCGAGAAGCCGTACCGGCGGGCGCGCGTGATCGCGGTCGGCGAGGAGATGGTGCGGCGCCGGATGGCGATGCTGAGCGACCTGCTCGCGTATCCGGGCAACGACGCGCCGGAGGCGGAGGCGCGACTGCCGGAAGCCGGGCTGGCTGCACTGCGTGCGGACGCCTCGCTCGGCAGCGGCAATTTCATCGATCTGTGCCTCGCGCTGAACCCGGCGAAGGACGTCGAATTCCTGCAGCTGGACAAGCCGGTGACCGGCGTCGATGGCGCGCCGGTGCGGGCCTTCAGTCTCGCGACCCTGCAGCAGTATCGCGCGGCGCTGGCGGACTGGTACCTGGGCCAGGGCGTGGGCCGCGGCGATGTGGTGGCCGTGTGCGTGGAAGACGGCATCGCGCCGTTTCTCCATTACCTGGCGCTGACGAGCCTCGGCGCCGCGATCGCGCTGATCAACCCCGCGATGCCGGCCGAAGTCGGCGCGGCGTACATGAGCGAGAACGGATTCGACCGGCTGGTGGCGGATACGCATACGCTGGCGGCGAGCGCGTTCGTGCGGCACTGGGGCGCGTCGCATCCCGACCGGCTGGTGGACGTGTCGCGCGCGGTGCTGCGGCCTGACGCGCGCATGCCGGCCGGATGGCCGGTGGCGCCGGAGGATTCGACGCTGGTGATGCTGAGCCATACGTCGGGCACGACCGGGATCCCGAAAGCGGTGCGCTTCGAGCACCGGCAGTTCTTCATGGGCAAGCGCGCCCGCATCGGGCGCTTTGCCGAGGGCCCGGACGAACGCCTGCTGACGGCGCTGCCCCAGTCGCATTCGGCGGCGATCAGCCATCTCGAAACCGCGGTGCTGCACGCCATTCCGACCTATGTGATGGGCACGCAGGAAGGCGACGCGGTGCGCGCGGCGATCCGCGCGTTTCGCCCGACCACGGTCGTCGCGTTCCCGAAGAGCTACATGCAATTGGTCGAGGGCGGTGTCGGCGAGCGCGAATTCGATTCGGTGCGGCGCTGGTTCAGCATGGGCGACGCGGCGCACCAGAGCCATACGCGCCGGCTGCTGGCCGGTGCGCCGGAATCGCGCTTCATCGACGCGTTCGGCAGTTCCGAACTGGGCATGGCGCTGTTCCGCTGCGAATCGACCGCGGCCGAGCTGGCACCGCAGCGCGCGATCGGCCGGCCGGTGGACATCGCTGTCGCGAAGATCCTCGATCCGGTGACGGGCCACGAAGTCGCGCCGGGGCAACGCGGCCTGCTCGCGGTGCGCGCGCCGACGATCACGTCCGGGTACTGGCAGCAGCCGGCACGCACGGCCGGCGCATGGCAAGGCGGCTATTTCCTGACGGGCGACGTCGCGTACTGCGAGGACGGCATCTTCTATCAGATCGACCGTGAAGTCGACGTGGTCGAAACGCCCGCGGGCCGGCTCTACACGCTGCAGCTTGAGGAAGTGGCCCAGCAGGTGCCGGGCGTGTGCGACGTGGCCGTGGTCGGCGTGGACGGCGACACGGCCGACGATCCGGCGCTGCTGGCGCTGGTGCTGCCCGACCGGCACGTCGCCGATCCGGCGGCCGTCGCGGAAGGCGTGCTCGAGGCGCTGCTCGCCGAATGCGGGGCCGTGCTGCCGGAGCGCGGCGTGGCCGTGGCGATCGTGCGCAGCCTGGCGTTCCTGCCGGTGGGCGCGACCGGCAAGGTGCTGAAGCGACTGTTGCGCGATTCGGCGGGGGCGTTGCTGCGTCGTGCAGCCGACGATGCTTCCGGCACGCGCGACGTCCTGTATGTGGCGCGCGGATCTGCCGCGCGCGTTTGAACCGGAGACAACGCGAGTCATGAACGAACAAGACTATCAATCCGACGCGTTCGCATCGGTGCGGCGCAGGCTGGCCGCCGCCGAGGCGGACGGCATCGTCCGCTACGAATGCGAAGGCCGCAGCTTCGACGTGCATGCGGGGGTGTTTCCGCCGACGCATTTCCAGTCGACCGGCATCTTCACCCGGCACCTGCCGTACCGCCGCGGCGGCAGTTTCCTCGAGATCGGGTGCGGCGCGGGCGTGACGGCAGTGACGGCCGCCCTCGCCGGCTGCGCGCGGGTCGTCGCGGCAGACATCAGCGAGGCGGCCGTGCTCAACACGCGGGCCAACGTGCTGCTGCACGGCGTGGCGGAGCAAGTGTCGACGCGGCACGGCGACCTGTTCGACGTCCTGCAGCCCGGCGAGCGATTCGACCAGATCTTCTGGAATTCGAACTTCGTCTTCGTTCCGGAGGACTACGTGTTCGAGCAGCCGATCCTGCAGGCGTTCTGCGACGCGGGCTACCTCGCGCACCGCCGGTTCCTGCGCGAAGCGACGCGGCACCTGATGCCCGGCGGCGAACTGCTGATCGGCTTCAGCAGTCTCGGCGACGAACGGGCGCTGACGGAAATGCTCGCCGAACACGACTACTCGTCGACGATCGTGGCGTCCGCCTTTGGCGAGGGCGCCGGCGCGCACCGCTACGACATCCTGCGGCTGTGGCCAGGCCGGCAGGTGTCCGCGGCCGGCGCGGCGTGACGCCGGAGCCGGCATGTCGAACGTAGCCTCCGATGCTGGCCGCCGGTCCGGCACGACACACGAGCGGCCGGTGGCCATCGTGGGCGGTGGCCCGGTGGGGCTGCTGCTCGCGCTGTTCCTCGATCGTCACGGCGTTGCGTCGATCGTGTTCAACCGCGAGCCGGACAGCCGCTGGCATCCGAAAGGCAGCACGCACAACGCCCGAACGATGGAGCACTACCGCCGCCTGGGCATCTCGGATGCGGTGCGCGCGCAGGGTTTGCCGTCCAATCATCCGCGCGACATCGCGTATTTCACGCGGCTCGCCGACTGGGAGCTGGCGCGGCTCGCCATGGGTTCCGAGTACCAGCGGATGCGGGCGGCACGCGCCGCCGACGATATCGATCAGGTGCCCGAACCGCTGCTGCGCACGAACCAGATGTATGTGGAGCGGTTCCTGCTCGCCCACGCGCGCACCCGGCCCAACATCGATGTGCGGTTCGGCTGGTGCGTGACCGGGTTCGAACAGGATGAAACAGGCGTCACGCTCGACGCCCAGTCCGTGGACAAGCCCGCGACGGCCGAGCGGTGGCGGGCCGCGTACCTGGTCGGCTGCGACGGCGGGCAGAGCTTCGTGCGGCGTACGCTCGGCATCCGCTATCTCGGCCCGGGCGGCGCGAGCGACGGCTTCCTCAGCGGCCGGATGATCTCGAGCCACGTGCGGATTCCCGCGCTGCACGGCGAGTTGCTGAAGGGGCGCGAGTCGTGGATGTACAACGTGATGGCGCCCGGCTCGCGGATGCTGCTGATCAGCCTCGACGGCGCGGACGAGTTCCTGCTGATGTCGAAAGCGGACGACGGGGAGGCGCTGCCGGACGACGCGACGGTGATCGGCCGGATCCGCGAAGGCGTGGGTCGGCCGGTCGACGTGGACGTGCTCGCCCATGCGTCGTGGCAAGGCGGCGTCGCGCTGGTGGCCGAGCGCTATTCGGCCGGCCGCGTGTTCCTGTGCGGCGACGCCATTCACCTGTTCTCGCCGACCGGCGGCTTCGGCATGAACACCGGCATCGACGATGCGGCGAACCTCGCGTGGAAGCTGGCCGGCGCGGTGCAGGGCTGGGCCGGCACTTCATTGCTCGCGAGCTATGAAGCGGAGCGCCGGCCGATCGCGCTGCGCAACACGGCGGCCGCGCGCCGCCTGACGCAGCGCGTGGGCGAGGTGCAGGTGCCGATGGACGTCGAGATGCCGGGCGCGCACGGCGACGCGGCGCGCGCGCGGCTCGGCGACGCGCTGCAGGCATTTCGCGCGCAGTTCGACGCGATCGGCGTGGAGCTGGGCGCACGCTACGACGGCTCGTCGATCGTCTGGCCGGACGGCACGGCGCCGGAGGACGACCCGCTGATCTACCGGCCGAGCAGCGTGCCGGGCGGCCGCTTGCCGCATCTGTGGCTGACCGGTGCCGACGGCGTGCGCCGGTCGGTCTTCGACCGGCTGGGCGTCGGGTTCACGTTGTTGCAGGTGCGGAGCGCGGCCGAGCCGCCCTTCCCCGGCGACGATGCCGAGCGGCTCGCCGAGGCAGCACGCGTGCGGGCCATTCCGCTGTCGATCGTCGAGATCGAGTCGGACGCGGCACCGGCATTGTACGAGCGGCGCCTGGTGCTGGTCCGGCCCGACCAGCATGTCGCGTGGCGCGGCGATGTCGTACCGCGTGACGCGGGCGCGCTGCTCGACCGCGTGACCGGGCGCACGACGGATTCACCGGCCGGCAACCTGCAGCGGGCACCGGGCGCGGATCACGCGACCCGCCATCCGGTAGCCGATGCAGCGCGCTGATTCAACACGGCAGTTCAACTGAGGAGCGACCATGAGTGACATGCTGGAGGAAACGCAAACGTCGACCGAGCCGGCCGATCACGCCGGCTTGCCGCAGCACCGGGCGGAGCACGACGTCGAATCGGACTGGGCGGACGACGCACAGGACAACGCGGCCGCGTTCGCGCTGGTCGACGACGACCCCGAGCCGCTGGTCGTCAACGGCGAGCCGGAAGGCGCGTCGATCAAGTTCGTCCGCACCGGCGCAACCACGGGCCAGCGGTATCTGATGGCGAAGGTCGAGATTCCGCCGGGATCGGGGCCGCCGCTGCACCTGCATACGCTGACCGACGAGTGGTTCTACGCGCCGGAAGGCGGCATCGTGATGCTGATGGGCACGAAGAAATACCGGGACCTGGATCAACCGCCCGACGTCTCCGGGCGCGACACGATCCGGATGATTCCGATGAAGAAGGGCAGCCTCGTGTTCGGTCCGCGCAATCACATCCACGGCTTCCTGAACGTGACGGACAAGACCGTCGTCGTGCAGCTGGTGTGGACGCCCGACGTACCGGGCGAATCGCTGCTCGATTACTTCACGTCGATCGCGAAGCCGATCCTGCCCGGCGTGAAGGGTGCACTGAACAATCCGATCGTGCAGCTGAAGGCCGTGAGCGAAGCGCGCGAGTACGGAATGATGTTCAGCACCGATTTCTGGAGCTACGCCGAGAAAGTCGAGGAAGGTGCCGCTCCATTCGGCAAGAACCTGCCGGGCCTGATCAAGCTGTTCAAATCGGCCGAAGGTTCGTAAGTGGAAAGTGCCGCGCCGGGCTTCCCGGCACGGCTTGTCAATTCGTCATGCTTATCAAGGTAAAGAACATGAATCTTCTCGCTGACAAGACCGCCATCGTGACCGGCGCCAGCTCGGGTATCGGCCGCGAGGCCGCGAAGCTGTTTGCGAAGGAAGGCGCGAGCGTCGTCCTGGTGGCGCGCCGTGCGGCACAGCTCAATGCACTGGTCGACGAAATCGCGAGCTTCGGCGGCAAGGCGGTCGCGCTGGCCGGCGACGTGAAGGACGAGCGCTGCGCGAAGGAAGCGGTCGAGCTGGCCGTCGGCCGGTTCGGCGGGCTCGACGTGGCGTTCAACAACGCGGCGACGATGGGCGCGCTCGGCAGCGTCACCGACATCACGCCGGAAGGCTGGCGCGACACGCTCGAAACCAACCTGACGAGCGCATTCCTCGGCGCGAAATATCAGCTTCCCGCCATGCTCGCGCGCAAGCGCGGCTCGCTGATCTTCACGTCGTCGTTCGTCGGTCACACGGTCGGCTTTCCGGGGATGGCCGCGTATGCCGCCAGCAAGGCCGGGCTCGTCGGCCTGGCCAAGACGCTCGCCGCCGAATACGGCCCGTCGGGCGTGCGCGTCAACGTGCTGATGCCGGGCGGGACCGACACCGAGATGGGCCGCGAAGCGGCCAGCACGCCGGAGCAGAAGGCGTTCGTCGAGAGCATTCACGCGCTGAAGCGGATGGCCCATCCGGAAGAGATCGCGAAGTCGGCGCTGTATCTCGCGTCCGACCTGTCCAGCTTTGTCACGGGCACGACGTTGCTCGTCGAAGGCGGCGTGTCGATCACGCGCACCTGAGCGTTCGCTCACCGGGCGGCGCGCCCGCGCCGCCCGCTCCTTCCACTCCTTTCATCCATTGCCGGGACCATCATGAGTCACGAGGCTGAACAGTATCCGCAACCGAACGATCTGGACCACGGCCGGCCGCGAAGCCGGCGCGCCTTTCTCGGCAAGCTGGCGGCGCTGGGCGCGGGCGCGGCCGGCGTCGGCCAATTCAGCCGCTTCATCGACACGGCCGAAGCCGGCCAGGCCGGGGCGCTGCGCGACAGCTACGACTATGTGATCGTCGGCGCCGGGTCGGCAGGAAGCCTGCTGGCCGACCGGCTGTCCGCGTCGGGGGCGTCGGTCCTCCTGATCGAGGCGGGCAGCAACCAGCTCGGCCAGTCGAAGGTCGCGCTCGTCGCCGACTGGCTGCGCAATCTGGGCAGCGATACCGACTGGGCGCGCACGAGCGTGCCGCAGACGCAACTGGACGGCCGCTCGCAGGCGTCGCCGGCCGGCAGGACCTGGGGCGGCTCGGGCAGCATCAACGCGATGATCTGGCTGCGCGGCGACCCGCGCGACTATCGCGCGTGGCAGCAGCTCGTCGGGCCCGAATGGAACCCGGCCGAGCTGAACCGTGCGTACCTGCAGGTGACGCAGGCATCGCATACCTGCGGTGCGGCCGGCGGCCGCATCACGGTCGGCCGGTATGCCGACCAGCATCCGCTCACCGCCGCGTATCTCGCGGCCGGCGTCTCGACGGGCCTCGGGCAAATCGAGCTGAACGCCGGGCGGCGGCTCGACGGCACCGGCGTGACCGACGTGAACGCGACCGCCGACGGGCGGCGCGTCGGGCCCGCGCAGGCCTTCCTGGCGCCTGCGCTGAGCCGGCCGAACCTGAAAATCCTGTCGAACGTCGTGGTCTCGAAGCTGGTCCTGCAGGGGACGGTCTGCCGCGGCGTCGAGGTGCGGCTCGGCTCGTCCGCGCTGACGATCCACGCGACCCGCGAGACCATCGTGTCGGCCGGGACCGCCGCGTCGCCGCAACTGCTGATGCTGTCCGGCCTCGGGCCGCTCGACCAGCTCGCGCCGCTCAATATCCAGGTGCGGCAGGACATGCCGGCCGTCGGCCGCAACTTCCACGACCACCTGCTGCTGAGCGTCACGTACAAGGCGCGCACGGCGATTGCACCGCAGGTGTCGAACGGCGTCTCGACGATGGCGTACTACGGCGGCACGGCGGCCAGCGCGCCGACCATCCAGGTGGCCGGCATGCAGTACCCGTTCGGCGGCCCGCTGGCTGCGGGAGAAGGCTACACGCTGATCCCGTTCCTCGCGAAACCGCGCAGCCGGGGCACCGCCCGGCTCGTCAGCGCCGATCCGCGCCAGCCGCTCTCGCTCGATCCGAATTACCTGGCCGACGCGGTCGACCGCGACACGATGGTCGCGGCGCTCGATCGTGCGCTGGAGCTCGGCGCGGCGCGCGCGCTCGCGCCGTACAACGGCGGACTGCAGTCGGGCGCGCCGCTCGCGACGCGCGCGGACAAGCTCGCGTTCATCCGCCAGAACGCCGCGCCCGGCCTGCATTTCGTCGGCAGTTGCGCCGCCGGCCGCGACCCGGCGACGAGCGTGGTCGATGCGCGTTTCCGCGTGTGGGGCATCCAGAACCTGCGCGTCGTGGACGCGTCGGTGATCCCCGAAGTGCCCACGGTCAACATTCAGCCATCCGTATTGACCGTCGCGCAACTCGCCGCGAACCAGCTTCTCGCCGAAGCACGGGCCAGCGGCATGGCGGTATCTGCCGCAGCCTGCTGAGCCTGCGCCGGACGTGGTGTACCGCGTGGCTGTTGCGCGGTACGCCTCCCTCTTTTCCCGTTCATTGATGAAGGAATCGCCGATGAAATCCCATCTGGGCAACAAGACCGCGCTGGTCACCGGCGCATCGCGCGGCATCGGGCGCGCGACGGCGCTCGCGCTCGCGCGCCAGGGTGCGTACGTGCTCGTGCATTACTCGACCGCGGCGGCGGAGGCGGAAGCCGTGGTGGCCGAAATCCGCGCCGCCGGCGGGACCGCCGATTCGCTCGCAGCCGATCTCGGGACGGTACACGGCCCGCACGCGCTGGCCGCCGCGACGCGCGAGGCCCTCGACGGCCGACTCGATATCCTGGTCGCGAACGCGGGCATCGCGATGAGCGCACCGATCGACGCGATGCCGGTCGACGATTTCGACCGGCTGTTCGCCATCAACGTGCGCGCGCCGTACTTCCTCACCCAGCAGCTGCTGCCGGTGATGGGCGACGGCGCGAGCATCGTCCTGCTGTCATCGCTCGGCGCGCGTTCGCCGGTGGGCGAGATCTCCGCCTACGCGGCGACCAAGGGCGCGATCGACACGCTCGTCAAGCACTTCGCCCAGGCGCTCGGCAGCCGCGGCATCCGTGTGAACGGCGTGGCGCCCGGCGTCGTCGACACCGACATGTCGGCGTTCGTTCGCAGCGATGCGGGCCGCGAACAGGTCCTCGCGCTCCAGGCGCTGCAGCGGGTCGCGCGGCCCGAGGACATCGCCGACGTGATCGCATTCCTGGCCTCGGACGGCGCGCGCTGGATCACCGGCGACATCGTGCAGGTGGACGGTGGCACCAAGCTGTGAACGCGCGGCCCGGCGTGCCGGGCCGTATTCCGTGTCCCGACGCCGCCCTTCCGGACGGAGGAAACCATGAAGGCATTGCCGGACAATCCGGCGCTCGCGCACATCGTGCAGCGGGCGCCGCGCAACCTGGAGCTGGATCGCCTGAGGGCGATCGCCGTGCTGCTGACCTGCTACGTGCATTGGCGCCAGGTGTTCTATCCGTGGACCTTCACGATGCACTTCGCCGGGCCCGCGACGCCGCTGGACCTGCTGGGCAACGCGTGGGCCGGCGTCGATCTGTTCTTCGTGATCTCCGGCTACATCATTTCGCGCACGATCGTGAGCGAATTCGATGCGCTGCGCGGTGACCCGGGCGCGCTCGCGGCGCACGTGAAGGCGTTCTACGTCCGCCGTGCGTTCCGGATCCTGCCGGTCGCATGGTGCGTGATCCTGATCGTCATCGTCTGCGGCGCGTTCCTGAACGCCGGCGGCTATTTCGCCGACACCGTCTACAACCTGCAGGCGGCGCTCTCCATCTTCACGTACACGTTCAACTTCTGGCTGCCCGATCACAAGATCGCGCCGGGCGTGCCGCTCGCGCAGTACTGGAGCCTGTCGGTCGAGGAACAGTTCTATCTCGTGTTTCCGGTGTTCCTGATGCTGACGCGCACGACCCGGCAGCGCGTACTGTGGCTCACGCTCACGCTCGTGGTCATTTCGGTCGCGATTCGTCCGTACCTGCTGGCCGATCCGCTCAAGGTGTTCTTCTATACGCAGACCCGCTGCGACGGCATGCTCTATGGCTGCCTGCTGTATCTCGCGACCACCCGGCCGTGGTTCGCCGCGATCCGCATGAACGCCCGGGGAAGCGGTTACCTCGGCGGCGCAGTGGTGCTCCTGCTCGCGCTGGTGCTGGGCTCGATCACCGCGATCGGATTCGACAACGTCGTCGCGGTGCCGGTAGTCTGCATGCTGTCGGCCGCGCTCGTGTTCCTGGCCGCGTGCGAAGGCGGCGTCGTGTCGTTCCCGCAGCCGCTGCAATGGGCCTTCGACTGCATCGGCCGGCGCTCCTACTCGCTGTATCTCGTCCATCTGCCGATGTTCTTCCTGACGAACGAGCTGATGTTCCGGTACACGCGCGCCCACGACATCGCGATCACGGCACGACTGTGGCCGCAGTACACGCTGCTGATGGCGCTGCTCGTCGCCGGTGCGACGGAGCTGCTGTATCGCTGCGTCGAGCGGCCGATGATCGCGACCGGCCGGCGGGTCGCGGAGAGCATGGCCAGCGCGGCGCCGGCGGCATTGCCGAAGGCGGGTTGAGGGGGAATTGACGACAGGCCGGGCGCAGCCCGCCTGGCGTCGTCTCGCCAGCTCGGCCCTCCCCCGGCGAAAGAACCGGCCGATCGCGTCCTCGCGCGGATGCCTGTCGCGCCACGTGAAAAACGACGCCGTCGACGCCGGAATCCTCGCCTGTCCGAGCCGGGCGCCCTGCCCGGAGGCGGCCTGTACTTCGTCGCGCCGTCCACCCGTGCGCGGCCGGCCAAGGTCGGCGCGCTGGCCGATTTCCTCATCGCGAAGCTGACTGCAGCCGAGTGGCGTGTGCCGGCAGCATCAGCGCTGCGCGGCACACGCGCCTCCGATTCAGCGCAACAACCGCCTTTCAAACCCGTGTCGTTTACAACCGGGTTCCGGGCGCATGACCGATAGCCGGTTGCGCCCGTTTCTCTAAACTGGTTCACACAACACACCTGCCCGGTGCCATCCGCTGCGCGCGTCGCGCCACCGGCATCGCGGCACCCCCGAGACATCCGCCTTCGCTGCTCCTCGGCCCGCACGACTCCACTGCATTCCAGCCCGGCCGGCTGCCAAGGCAATTCCAGGAGAGTTCATTGAGCCCGTCGCAAGCGCACCCTGCGAAAGCACGATCTTCGCGCCAGTCCGTCAAGCTGGATGACATCACGATCGTCGACCCGGCCGTCCTCAAGCGCGCGGTCGGTGCGATGGCGTTCGGCAATGCGATGGAATGGTTCGACTTCGGCGTCTACAGCTACATCGCCGTCACGCTCGGCAAGGTGTTCTTCCCGTCCAGCAGCCCGTCCGCGCAGTTGCTCGCCACCTTCGGCACGTTCGCGGCCGCGTTCCTCGTGCGCCCGCTCGGCGGCATGGTGTTCGGCCCGCTCGGCGACCGCATCGGCCGCCAGCGCGTGCTCGCCGCGACGATGATCATGATGGCCGTCGGCACGTTCGCGATTGGCCTGATCCCCAGCTATGCGTCGATCGGCATCATGGCGCCCGTACTGCTGCTCGTCGCCCGCCTCGTGCAGGGCTTCTCGACCGGCGGCGAATACGGCGGCGCGGCCACCTTCATCGCCGAATTCTCGACCGACAAGCGCCGCGGCTTCATGGGCAGCTTCCTCGAGTTCGGCACGCTGATCGGCTATACGCTCGGCGCGGCCACCGTCGCACTGCTCACCGCAACGCTGTCGCAGGAAGCCCTGCTGTCGTGGGGCTGGCGCGTACCGTTCTTCATCGCCGGCCCGCTCGGCCTCGTCGGCCTCTACGTGCGCCTGAAACTCGAGGAAACGCCGGCGTTCAAGAAGGAGGCCGAAGCGCGCGAAGCGGACGAACGCGCGCGGCCGAAACAACGCTTCGCGGCGCTGCTCGTCGAACAGTGGAAGCCGCTGCTGCAGTGTGTCGGCCTCGTGCTGATCTTCAACGTGACCGACTACATGGCGCTGTCGTACCTGCCGAACTACCTGTCCGCGACGCTGCACGTCCGCGAATCGCACGGGTTGTTCATGGTGTTGCTCGTGATGGTGCTGATGATGCCGATGACGCTGTACGCCGGGCGTCTGTCGGACAAGGTCGGCCGCAAGCCGGTGATGATGGCCGGCTGCGTGGGCCTGCTCGTGCTGTCGGTGCCGGCGCTGATGCTGATCCGCACCGGCGGCATGCTGCCGGTGTTCGGCGGGATGCTGATCTACGGTACCCTGCTGTCGACGTTCACCGGCGTGATGCCGTCGGCGCTGCCCGCGCTGTTCCCGACGCGGATCCGCTACGGCGCGCTCGCGATCGGCTTCAACGTGTCGGTATCGCTGTTCGGCGGCACGACGCCGCTCGTCACCGCGTGGCTGGTCGATCGCACCGGCGACCTGATGATGCCCGCGTACTACCTGATGGGCGCGTCGTTCATCGGCATCGTGTCGGTGCTCGCGCTGCGCGAGACGGCGCGCCAGCCGCTGCCCGGTTCGGGGCCGTGCGTCGCAAGCCGCGCGGAAGCGCTGAGCCTCGTTCGCGGCGGTGCGGACGATGCCCGTGTGCCGGGCAGGAAATTCACGCCGGTCGGCGAGCGCGCGTGACGCGACCCGGCATGACGCGACGCCGCGCGACCTGCGCCGGCGTCGCCGCCCACGCATTCGTCAGTTCGACGACAGTTGCTGCGCATCGAACCAGTCGAGCAGCGCGCGCGTGACGAACGCAGGATTTTCCAGATTCGAGATGTGGCCTGCGTCCGGCACCAGCGCATGTGCGCAACCGATCACGCTCGCCATCTTCACGGTTTCCGACGGCGGGCGCGCCATGTCGCCCGCGCCGCACATCAGCAGCGTACGTTCGGCATCGAGCGCGGCCAGTGCCGACAGCGTGTCGGGTCGGCCGAAGATCAGCCGGCCGAGCGGGACGATCGATTCCCGCAGCCGGTCGGCGGGCAGGCTCGCGAGCGCAATGCGAAACGCGGTCGGCACCGGGTCCGCCAGATTGACGTCGGGGCGGAAGAACAGCGGCACGATCGCGTCGAGCAGCGGCGGCACGATGCTGCCGGCCGCCGCAATCGCATCGAGCATCCCGAAGTAGCGCAGCCGCGTCGCCTCGGGCTCGGCTTCCAGCGAGGCATCCATCAGCACGAGCGAGCGCACGCGCTGCGGTTCGCGCAACGCGAGCCGTGCGCCCCACATGCCGCCGACGCTGAGCCCGACGACCGCGCACTGCTCGATCTCCAGCGCATCGAGCAGCGCGCTCGCGTGCGCGGCGAGATCGTCGAGCGTCTGCGTGCCGTCGGGCAGCGCACCCGATGCGCCATGCCCCCACAGGTCCGGCACAATCACGCGATACCGGCGCGACAGCGCATCGATCTGCGGCGCCCACATCGCCGCGTCCCACAGATAGCTGTGTCCGAGCAGCACCGGAAACCCGGTGCCTTGATCCTGGTAATGCAGCGTGCTGTGTCGAATGAGGTGGGCGGGCATGTCGTCTCCGGGTGTCAGGACGCGGCGGTAACCCGGAACCGGGCGCCGCGGTCGGCGGCGTTCTGCAACGAACGCGAAGCGGCGCATCATCGCACAGGTCGCGTGTGATCGGTGTGACGAACCGCGTGCGCAGCATGCCGCCACGCGCAACGGATTCCGATCTGCGTGCCGGCCGTCAGTTCGTCCCGTCGTACGACACGATCTCGACCCAGTTCGCGCCGTTGCCGACCGGATACTTCCCGATCTCGGCGAGATGTCCCGTGTTGCGCTCGATCCGGTGCACGGCAAGCGTCGGCGACACGCGCGATCAGAACACCGCGTGCCCGCTGATCAGGCTCGGCAGCCAGGTCGAGAAGAACGGCAGGTACGTGACGATGTTGATCGCGCTGAAGATCGCGAGGTAGTACGGCCACGCCATCTTCGTGGTCTCGCCGATCGACACGTTGCCGATCGCGCAGCCGACGAACTGCACCGATCCGATCGGCGGATGCACGAGGCCGAGCGAGCAGTTCAGCAGCAGCATGATCCCGAACTGCACCGGCCCGACACCGCACGCCATCGCGATCGGCAGGAACAGCGGCGTCGTGATCAGGATGTGCGCGGCCATGTCGACGAACGTGCCGAGGAACACCTGGATGATGTTGATGTACAGCAGCATCAGCCACGGCGCGGCGGTCGACTGCTTCAGCAGCCCTTCGATCGCATCCGGAATTTCCAGGTACGACATCTGGAAGCGCAGCATGTTCGACACGGCGATCAGCAGCAGCACGACGCCCGTCGTGCGCGCCGCATGCGACAGCGCGCGGCGCAGCTTCTCGGCCGTCAGCGTCCGGTAGACGACCGCGGTGAGCACGAGCGAGTACACGACGGCAATCGCGGCGGCTTCGGTCGCGGTGGCGATCCCCTTCGCGACGCACACGAGGATGATCGCGATCACCATCAGCCCGGGCACCGCGCCGACGAAGCTGCGCAGCACCGCATACCAGCCGGGGAACGCAGGCAGCGCGGACGAACCGTCTTCGCGGCGCGGATAGCCGTGACGGACGGCCTGCCAGTACGCGGCGGCGAGCACGAAGCCCATCACCCACAACACCGGCAAGAGGCCCGAGAACAGCAGGTCGCCGATCGACACGCCGCTCACCGGCTGGCCGTGCAGCATCCCGGTGATGCCCTGCGCGGCGAACGCGTAGATGATCATGTTGGTCGACGTCGGCATCAGTGCGCCGGCGAGCGACGCATGCGTCGTCACGTTGACCGCGTACGCCGCGCTGTAGCCTTCGCGCTTCATCAGCGGAATCACCACGCCGCCCATCGCCGACGTATCGGCCGTCGGCGAACCCGACACGCCGCCGAACAGCGTACAGGCGACGACGTTCGCCATCCCGAGGCCGCCGCGAAAGTGGCCGACGGTCGCCTGCGCGAAGCGCAGGATCCGGTCCGCGATGCCGCCGTGCAGCATCAGTTCGCCGGAGAAGATGAAGAACGGCACCGCGAGGAACGAGAACGCGTTCATCCCCGAGATCATCGCCTGCATCGCGGTCGCGATCGGCAGGCCTTCGACCATGTAGGTCAGCACGCAGGCTATCCCGAGCGCGAACGACACGGGTACGCCCAGTACGAGAAAAATCAGAAAACTGACGGACAGGATCGCGAGTTCCATGGCGTTATTGTCCCGACGAAGAACGACGAAGCGCGAGCAGGTGCTCGAGCGAAAAGAGGATGATCGCGACCGCCGCGGGCATCGTGATCAGGTAGCGCACGCCTTCGGGCAGCCCGATGATCGGGATGCGGTCGCCCATCGTCTCGGCGGCCATGCTGCCGCAGCCGGCCATGATCATGACCGCGAATGCGATCAGGCTCAGGTGCTGGATTGCGATGACCACGGTGCGCGATTTCGGCGGCAGCCGGCGCACGAGCGAGTCGAGGCCGATATGACCGCCGTCGCGCACCTTCATCGCCGCGCCGAACATCGCGATCACGATCACGAGCAGCAGCGCGATCGGCTCGACGAAATCCGGCGCGTTCTCGAACACGTAGCGCATCACGACCGCATAGAACACCAGCACCGTGAGCACCGCGAGACACGCCGACGCGGTCACGGCCAGCACGCGGAACAGCACGTCGTTCACGCAGCGCAGGAACGGCGCGGCATGCGGCTGCGCCGGCACCGCGCCGTCCGGGGCGGCGGCCGACGAACCCGCGGCCGCCGCGCTGTTCAGGGAAGTGCGACGCGTCACTTGGTGGCCTCGATCTCGTCGACGATTTGCTTCATCTGCGGCGTCTTTTCATACTTCGTCCACAGCGGCTGCATCGCCTTCACGAACGCCGCGCGGTCGATCTGCGCGGCCGGCAGGATCTTCGCGCCGCCCTTCGTCACCAGCTGCTGCGCGGATGCCTCGCGTGCGGTCCACAGCTTCTGGTAGTACGGCACCGAATCGGCCGCCGCCTTCCTGATGGCGGCCTGCTCCTGCGGCGACAGCGTGTCCCAGATCTTCTTCGAGAACACGAGCACCTCCGGCGTCATCGCGTGCTGCGTCTCCGAGTAATCGGGCGCCACTTCGTAGTGCTTGGTTTCCTCGTACGACGGCAGGTTGTTTTCCGCCGCGTCGACGAGGCCCGTCTTCAGGCCCGTGTACACCTCCGCGAACGGCATCGGCGTCGGCGTGCCGCCCATCGCCTTGATCTCGTCGACCATCAGGTCGGACGGCTGCACGCGCACCTTCAGCCCCTTCATGTCGGCGGGCGAGCGCACCGGGCGCTTCGCGTAGATCGAGCGCGCGCCGCTCTCGTAGAACGTCAGCGCGATCATCCCCTTCGCGGTAAACGCATCGAGGATCTTCTGCCCGGCCGGGCCGTACATCGCCTTGCGGAAATGGTCGACGTCGCGGAACAGGAACGGGAACGACGGGATCAGCGACTCCGGCACGATCTCGTTGAACGACGCACCGTTCACGCGCGCCATGTCGATCGCGCCGATCCGCACCTGGTCGACCGTGTCCTTCTCGGAGCCCAGCGCGCTGTTGCCGAACACCTTGATCGAATCCTTGCCGCCCGTTTGCTTCGACAGTTCGTCGCCCATGAACTTCACGGCCATGTTGGTCGGGAAGTTGTCGCCGTGCACGTCCGCCGAGCGGAACACGCGCGCCTGCGCGGACGTCGCAAGGCCGGCCATCAGCGCGACGGCCAGGGCGGTACGGGAGCCGGTGAATCGATGCGTCATGGTGAGTCTCCTAGATGGTCGATCGTTGTTGTGCGGCGATCCGTCGGCAGGCGCGACCTTCGGAGAGGCGCAGTCCTGAATCGCTGAGTCATACGTCGTACGACGTGTTGAGCGAATGTACGTCGGTTAATCGTTTAACTCACTTGGTGCATACCCCTACAACCGCCTCCATAGCTGGTTTTCGGCGAATCTCAGGGAATCACATTCTCTATTTAGGCGATTTTCAGCGAAACGTTTTCCGTCCACGCGGCTCTATCCGATTTGGCCGATCGCATAGCCATCGTCGGCCATGCCGAACGGCCAGCTTTCACATCGTTTGATTTTGTTGTCGGATGACTGACCACAATCCGAAAGCGTCAACGCAACGCACATGCGTCGATACCGGCAACGGTCGAGAGGGAGTTCGTCCGGGCGCGAGCGCTTGCCGCGCCGTCACGTCTGCATGACCAGCGACGTCAGCTGCGTCGCGCGCGTGACGTCGGTCTTCGCGTAGATCGCCTTGATCTGCGTGCGGATCGTGCCGATCGACACGCCGCGCAGTGCCGCGCATTCCTGCGGCGAGTGCCCGTCGCAGCACAGCAGCACGGCGAGATCGGCTTCGGCCGACGACAGGCCGTAGAACACGCGCAGCCGCTGCGCGCGCGCCGCCGGCGAGCGCAGGTCGGCAGCCGTCATCAAGGCCGTGACGCCGGGCCGTTCGCGCACGAGGCGCGACTGTTCGGGCACCGGCATCAGCGCGAGCGACAGCGGTTCGCCCGTCGCACGCCGCAACAACAGCCCGCCGCGCGCGAACGCGTGCCGCCATTGCGCATCGTCGACGCAGCCTTCCGGCGCGAAACGCCCGTTCACGACGCGCAGCGCCGGCTCCGCCGCGATCAGTTGATCGGCCGCGCGATTGGTGTAGCGCAGCTCGCGTTTCGCGCCGAGCAGGAATACCGGCACCGGAATCGCATCGAGCGCCGATTCCGCCGCGGCCACGCGCGCCTCGAGCTCGCCGATGCGCGCCTGGATCCGCAGCGCGCGGCTGATATGCGTGCCCATGATTTCGATGGCGTGGCGCTGATCGCCGGAAAGGCCTTGCGAGTCGGGGCCGCCCTGCACGCTGAGGAACGCGCCGGTGCCCTCGCCGCGATGGATGTACAGGCCCGAGATGCTGCCGAGCCCGAACGGGCGCAGGAATTCCTGGTAGAACACGCCGTGCGCGCGCTGGTGTGCGGACAGGTGCTTGACGTCCTCGAACCAGCGGCCCGCCGGCCAGTCGCCGGCGACCGGCACGACCGGATCGTACCGGTAGAACTCGGTGTTGTAGGTGCCGTAGCACTTGGCGACCCATGATTCGTCGTCGCCCGCCGCCCGCTCGATCGCCGGCACCCGCGCCGCTTCGTCGAATGACAGCAGCGTGACCATGCGCACGCCGACCGACGATCGCAGCCCGTCCAGCACCGCTTCCCATCGTTGATCGCCCAGTGCCGCAGCGTAGATGTCGTCGACCCACGCCGATGGAATCAATCCGTTCAGTGGCATCTGGCTACCCCGCGCCGTGCGTTTCTGTCGAACGTCCTCAGCCCATCTTACTCAATGAACGAGATCGTTCAAATAACGCGTGTGCGTTTGGTTCGAAATACTACGTTTATTACCGTTTCTCGTCTGACGTATGGGCCATTTCCGACACGAAAGCGCAGTCGCCGTCGGCATGCACCGGCGCGCGGCCCGCTTTTCATCCCGATCAGGGTATGCCATGATGCGGCGCATGACGATCCGAAACGCCACGCCCTCGCTGCACCATCACCACGGCCGCCCTCCATTGCGCCGTGGTTCGTTTCGCATCTAGTCATTGCATCGGGCTGGCCCCGATCAAGACGACGACCAAGGCGCCTCCGGCGCCTTTTTTGTTTTCCGCCGCCTGAAGAATCCTGCCGCGCCGCCCCATCGATCACGTACGGAGTGTTTCCAATGCAACAACCGTGGAAAGAGATTGCCCTGTCGGACTTGCCGCTCCGGGAAGACTTGAAGTTGCAGCACGCGTACGGAGCGCCGCAGCTCGACGTGCCGGTCTGCCTGAACGTCAACGAGAATCCGTATTCGCCGTCGCCGGCGCTCGTCGAGCGCATCGCGACCGCGGTGGCCGATGCCGCGCGCGACGCGAACCGATATCCCGACCGCGACTTCGCCGAACTGCGATCGCATCTGGCCGCCTACCTGACGCACGACACCGGCGTGCCGGTCGACGCGACGAGCGTCTGGGCAGCCAACGGTTCGAACGAAGTGATCCAGCAGATCCTGCAGGCGTTCGGCGGCCCGGGGCGCTCGGCGCTGGCCTTCACGCCCGCGTATCCGATGTATGACGAATACTGCCGGACGACCTTCACGCGCCTGCATACGTTGCCGCGCACCGGCGATTTCGCGCTGGACGTGGACCAGGCGCTCGACAGCATCCGCGCGCACCGGCCGAGCGTGATCCTGCTGACGTCACCGAATAACCCGACGGGAACCGCGCTGCCGCTCGACGACATCCGCGCGATCCTCGACCTCGCGCCGGGCGTGGTCGTCGTCGACGAAGCCTATGCGGAGTTCCGGCGTCACGGCGTCCGCAGCGCGGCGACGCTGCTGCCCGACCATCCGCGGCTGATCGTGACGCGCACGTTGAGCAAGGCGTTCAAGTTCGCGGGCGGCCGCGTCGGGTATTGCGCATGCGCGCCCGCGATCGTGGACGCACTGAAGCTGGTTCGCCTGCCGTATCACCTGTCCGCCTTTACGCAGGCGGCGGCCTGCGCGGCGCTGGTCGCACGTGACGAGATGCTGTCGCAGGTCGACGCGATCAAGGTCGAGCGCGACGCAACCGTTTGCTGGCTGCGCGGCGTGGGCCTCGCAGTGGCCGATTCCGACGCCAACTTCGTGATGTTCGGCAAGTTCGAGGATCGCCACCGGATCTGGAGCGGACTCCTGCGCCACGGTGTCCTGATTCGCGAATCCGGGCCGCCCGAGTACCTTCGCGTGTCGATCGGCACGGCGGCGGAGATGGCCGCGTTTCGCGCGGCGCTGCTTGACGTGATGGCGCTCGGGTGAGTGAGCGGCGGGCAGGACGGGAACGGTCGACGACGCAACGGAATGCGTGCCGACGCGCGATCGGACGGTGTACTTACTTCATCGTCGCGAGACGCGATTCCAGTTCGTCGATCTTCGCGAGCACGGCATTGCTGAGCTTCCTGACATGATGCGGCACATCGGGCGCCGACATCAGTTCCTCGATGCGCCTTCGCCAGTAACTCGGATGCCTGACGCGCCCGGCGCCCGACATCGATACGTCGTCAGCGACCGTGTCGCTGTCCAGGAGAGCCACCATTCTCTGGATGTGAGAGAGCTCTCGTTCCACATAGTCTCTTGCCAGCATATTGATTGAGATTCCCCGAAATACGACATCAGGCCTTCCATCATCAACGCGCCATCGTGTCGCGATGCCAACGACGCACCGTCCACGCCGTGCTCATCGTACGCGGCGACTGTGTCGGTCAACTGCGCGGACGGTCGCGGCAATCGACATTGAATGGCAGGCCCGTTCGTTCGTGTTCGTGACACGCGCTCCCCCGTACCCTGCTGCCCATCGTAGGCGCACCGGCCCGCGCCGGCATCCCCAAAAGTGGGGATATCGGCGGATATCGCGAAAGGGGGGTTCCGGAAACGACGGGGGCTGGACGGCCTACCGCCGATACGGCGGCGGCGCGAGTTCGAGCGGATCGGGGTTCAGGCGCACCCACGCAACCGCAAGCCGGCACAGTTGCGCCGGATCGCCGGCCTGGCGCTTGACATCCTGCACGAGCGCGTCCACGTCAGACAAATCGGCTGCCGGCAACGACGTGCCGGTCCGCACGATTGCCGCGAACGCATCGGCCATCTTCCGGAAGTCCGCATCCCAGTTACCGCCGCCGTTGTGATCGAGCTCGTGCGCGATGCGGCCCGCGATCCGGACGAGTTCGCCCTGAACCGTCGCGGCGTGCCCGCTTCCCGGCACCAGTTGCGTCCACAAGGCCTGATGCTGCGCCTGCCACGTGCCGTCCGCGACGACGATCGGCGACCGGCCGTCGTGCAGTTGGCGGCGCGGCACCGCCGGTACGTCGAACAGCGCATAGAGCCGGTCCAGCGCGGCGCTGGCCGCGTCGACGGTATCGGGATTGAAGCGCTCGCGCATGAACTCGAAGCGCTCGCCGATCGCCGTGACGCTGGCCTGCATGGATGGCGTCTTCGCCGCGCCGGCGCCGAGCAGCACGTCGGCGAGCGCCACCATGTGCTCCAGGTCCGCGTTGCCGCAGGTGCGCAGCGCACGCTCGAGCGGCGTGTGCCCGTCGCGGTTCAGCGCGTCGACGCGCGCGCCATGTTCCAGCAGCAGCCGCGCGGACAGCGCATTGCGTGAATCGGCCGCCGCATGCAGCGCGGTGCCGATCGACGCACCGTCGTCGTGAACGTCCGCACCCAGCTCGAACAGCACGTCGAAGCGACTGCGCCTGCTGCGGGCGCGCACATGCAGCGCCGTATTGCCGTACGCGTCGGCCGCACCGATGTCCGCACCCTGCGCGACGAGCCAGCGCGCGAGATCGTCAGGACACCGGTCGAACGACAGCGCGGTCCGCTTGCTCGGCCCGCCGCGCGCGTTCACGTCGCAGGTGTCGAACACCGCCTGCAGCTTCGCGAGGTCGCCCTCGTCGAGCAATGCGTCGAAGTCCTTCGGCAGCAGTTTCTTTTTTGCTTTCGGCATGTCGGCCTCCTGCCTTCGGACGCGCGCGCATCGTCGGCATTTCGTCAGTGTGATAAACCTGCCTGGCACCCGCTGCGGGCGCAGCGCATCCTGGCGCGCACGTCAGTCCAGCGGCTCCAGCAGTTCCAGACCGTCCGGTCGGCCGGACTTGCCATCCAGCTTCGTGATGTTCCAGCGCGCAGCGTCTTCCCAGTCGTAATCCATTCGATAGGAAAACCGGGCATTGGCGCGAAACAGCGCGGCGCGGAATTTCCTGCCGTCGTTCGCCAGCGCGTCGCGCAGTGGCGGCCCGATGCGCATGATGCCGTCGATGAAGTCGCGATGCTCCATCGCAGAGATCAACTCGACGCCGGCCGCCGTCGCGCAGGACGCGCGGACGCCGTACTGGGCCTCGCCCGGCGCGTTGAAGCGAACGTAGACTTCGCTCCAGCCGGGAAACGCGGCCTGCATGTAGCCGATCACATGTCGGGCCAGCTCGACCAACCGTTCTGTTGCGGCATCGTTCATCGCTCTTCCTCGGAATGGAATCGCGGACGAGCGTAATCCGGCGCTGGGCGACGCGTCAATGGCCGCCGTCGCGAGCATCGGCACGCGCGCCTGGTGTCGCGCCGCCTGTCGCCTCTTGCATGTCGATTGGCGCGCTTTGCGAGTGAACTGGCGCGTAAAAGGCGGCATCATGGCGCATCACCTCTGCAACGGAACCCACGCCCATGAATATCGATACCGACCTCCCTGTCATGGTGACCGGCGCGACCGGATACGTCGCGGGCTGGCTCGTGCAACGGCTTCTCGAGGCCGGCCTGACGGTCCACGCGGCCGTCCGCGACCCCGACAGCCCGGACAAGCTGAAGCACCTCCAGCGCATCGCGGCCGGCAAGCCCGGCACGATCCGCTTTTTCCGCGCCGACCTGCTCGACCCCGGCTCGTACGCGGACGCGATGGCCGGTTGCGGCATCGTGTTCCACACCGCGTCGCCGTTCACGGTCACCGTTCGCGACCCGCAGAAGGAACTCGTCGATCCGGCGCTGCTCGGCACGCGCAACGTGCTCGAGACAGCCAACCGCACACCGTCGGTGCGGCGCGTCGTGCTGACCAGCAGCTGCGCGGCGATCTACGGCGACAATGCCGATCTCGCCGCGACGCCGAACGGCGTGTTCACCGAAGCGATCTGGAACACCAGCTCGTCGCTCGCCCACCAGCCGTATTCGTATTCGAAGACCGTCGCGGAACGCGAAGCGTGGAAAATCGCCCGCGCGCAGCAGCGCTGGGATCTCGTGACGATCAACCCGACGCTCGTGATCGGCCCCGGCATCAATCCGCATGCCACGTCGGAAAGCTTCGAGATCGTACGGCAGATGGGCAACGGCACGATGAAAATGGGCGTGCCGAATCTCGGCCTGGGCGCGGTCGACGTGCGCGACGTGGCCGACGCCCACCTCCGTGCCGCGTTTCTGCCCAGCGCCAACGGCCGCTACATCGTGTCGGGTCACGATACCAACCTGCCGGCGATGGCCGCCACGCTGCTCGAACGATACGGCGCCGACTACCCGATTCCGCGGCGCATCCTGCCGAAATGGCTCGTGTGGCTGGTCGGCCCGCTCGCGAACAAAGCCGTGACGCGCCGCATGATCGCGCGCAACATCGGGCTTCCCTGGCGCGGCGACAACAGCCGCAGCCGCAACGAACTCGGCATCCGCTATCGCCCGCTCGCCGAGTCGATGAACGATTTCTTTCAGCAGCTCGTCGAAACCGGGCAATTGCGGCGATGAACCGCTTCGCGATCTCACCTGGCTGGCAGGTCGTGATGGTCGACCTGGGCCTGCGTGTCGACGAACTGCTGCGGCGCGCACAACTGCCCGCCGACCTGTTCACGCGGCCGGAAGGCGGGCTCACGACCCGCGAATACTTCCGCTTGTGGCGCGCGACGGAAGAGATGGCAAACGTGCCGGCCGTCGCGCTGCGCATCCTCGATCTCGTCTCGGTCGAGGCGTTCGATCCGCCGCTGTTTGCCGCGCTGTGCAGCCCGAACCTGGAAATTGCGATTCGGCGCATCAGCCAGTTCAAGCCGCTGATCGGCCCGGTACGCTTGCGCGTGGCGCATGAGGCCGACGTGCTGACCCTCGCCGTCGACTTCCTGGAACGCGAGGAGCCGCCGCCCGGCATGCTGCTCACGGCCGAACTCGGCTTCTTCGTGAAGTTGGCACGGCTCGCGACCCGCACCGGCGTGCCTGCCCGCGCCGTCACGCTGCCGCGCGAGGTCGAGCCGCATCCCGGCTATGCGCGGTTCTTCGGCGTGACGCCGCAGTACGGCGATACGCCCTGCGTCAGCGTGGCGCTGCAGGATGCGCGACGTCCGTTCGTGACGGCCAACCATGCAATGTGGCAGATCTTCGAGCCCGATCTGCGCCGCCGCCTCGACGCGTTGTCGGCCGGCGCGGGCATCGTCGAGCGCGTGCGCGCGGCGCTGCTGGAATTGATCCCGGGCGGCCTCGCCACCACGGACGACGTTGCACGAACGCTCGCCATCAGCAAGCGCACGCTGCAGCGCCGCCTCGGTGACGACGGCGCGAACTTCAAGACCATCCTGGCCGAGGTCCGCGAAAAGCTCGCGTGGCACTACCTCGACCGCTCGGACCTTCCCTACAGCCAGATCGCGTTCCTGCTCGGCTACCAGGATCCGAACTCGTTCTTCCGCGCGTTCAATGAATGGACCGGCATGACACCCGACGCCGCTCGCTCGCGGACGACGCCACGCTGACGCGCACGGTCGCCCCATCGCCGAGCCGATGCGGCATCAGCGCGCGGCGTCGTTGCGGTTCAGCCCGAAAATGAAATCGGCTTCCACTGCCGCGCCTTTGGGCAACTGCAGCACGCCGACCGACGAACGCGTATGGACGCCGGCATCGCCGAGCACTGCGTACAAAACGTCGGAGGCACCGTCGGCCACTTCGCTTTGCATCGTGAAGCCGGGCGCGCTCCGCACATAGACCGTCATGCGCGGCACCGTCGCGATCGCATCGAGCGTGCCGCAATGCTTGCGAATCAGCGACAGCGCACGCAGCGTCGATATGCCGGCCGCACGGCGGCCGTCCTCCAGCGAAACGGATTCGCCGACGACGCCGACGAAGTGCACGGTTTCCCCGATTCGCGGAATCTGGCCGGACAGATAGGCCGTCCTTCCATCGACCAGAACGGGCGTGTACTTTCCGCCGATCCTGATTTCCTCGTCCGGATCGAATCCGAAATCGGCCGCGATCTGTTTCAGCTTATCGTCTCTGTTCATCAGTGAATTCCCCAATCCTTCATAAAAAAGACAAAGAATAATTGAGTCGCCGAATCTTGTCCCGATGGAGCCGATTTGCAAAAAATGACAAAATTGACTCGCTTGTCAGGTGTTCGAAGCAGTCCAGCACGCCATATCGACACCGTAATTCGTAGTCGGCGAGATTTTCTTCATCATTTCCGGTTGAAACCGCTATCATGTGAGAACACAACCTGATGAGCGATATATGGCAACTTACAAGGAACTGAAAGCCCAAATGGACGCTTTGGCCGAGAAAGCCGAAGCTGCACGCGTCGCGGAATTCCAGGCGATCGTCGACGACATCCGCGCCAAGGTCGCGGAATACGGCATTACCGAAAAGGACATTTTCGGCACGCGTCGTGGTCGGCCAGCCAAGCAGGCAGCGGCACCCGTGCAGGCGAAGTATCGCGATCCGAAGACCGGTGCAACCTGGTCGGGCCGCGGTCGTGCGCCGGCATGGATCAAGGATGCGAAGAACCGCAATCGATTCCTGATTCAGGAATAAGATTTTCGACGCGTACCGGCGCGCGGTTCAGCGCGCTGTCCGGCAAGTCGGGCATTGACACCGGCGGGATTCAAAGACCGCTCCGGGTTAATGCCGATTTGTCTCATTCGACGCGTCGCACGCCCATTCTTTCCTCATCATTCGTAATAAATCGCAAGCCACACGGTTTGCGTTTCTTCATGCGTCCACGCAACGCGATGGCGGCAATGCGGCTCGATCAGCACGTAGTCGCCCGGGCGCATCTCGTGCCGCGCCGGACCCTCTTCGAATTCGAGCACGGCCGCGCCCGACAGCAATACGACCCATTCCGCGCGCGAGTCGTCATACCAGAATCCATCCGCGCTCGCGTGTCCCATCGATACGATCCGTTCGACATTCAGGCGCTGCCCCGTGACGAGGAGATCGATTCGCTCGTCGCCGCCACGTTGCCCTTCGACGCTGAACAGGTTACCGGTTTGAAGTTGCATTGCTCGACCTTTTCATTGACCTTCTGGTGAAGTAAACGCGCTTAAAGACGCCGGGGAATGCTCATTGTCGTCCACCCTTTGCCACGCCGCCGCCGGCATTCAAGGCCTGCACGCGATGGCTTCGATTTCTATCTTCGTGCCGACCATATTCGTCGCCTGCAATGTCGATCGCGACACGACCGCACGCACGCCGCCCACTTCTTCCTTGCGTTTGCACGGCATGAAGTGGCTACTTGCCCATCAGTTTATGCCTCACACACAAAGGTCCGGACAGGCTCCTCGGCACCGGAGTTCCAGAACCATTCCTCGCTCACCTGAAGGCTGCGAAAATGCGGCGCGGACTCTCTGCCCATCGACGCTGAGTTTCGTGTTTCCATACAGCCTCGGTCGGCAACTGTCCTCGAGCGAATCGCCGGTTCGGCGTTCCCGAACGCCGATCTCAGTGATTGACACATCCCCATGGTTTCGAAGCCCCGATCGCGGCCCCTCGGTCCAACCGGCTCAACACCGCCCCTATGTGAAGCGCTCCTGTTTTGCGCTTCCACTCTGGAGCAATGATGCGTACTCGTGCAATTCTCGTGGCGCGATGTCGAAGGCGCGACGAAATGCGCGCGTAAAGCTCGACGCATCATTGAAACCTAACCCGGAGGCTACGTCTTGTATCTCCATATGCGGAAAGCGCACCAGTTCATCGGCCGCCATTCTCAGCCTGCGGTTGCGGATATAGGCAGCCAGGCCACCTTCATGCTCGAATATGCGATACACGCTGGCGCGTGAGAGATGTAGCGATGCCAACACGCTGTCAGGCGACAAATTCGGATCATGCAGATTTGCCTCGACATACCGCCGCACTTGCCCGTAAACAGCAGCGCGTACCGCCGCCCGAGCGTCACCGGCAAGACCCGCTTGACGGCTGAAAGCTGCAACGATCAGTTCGACAGCGGTGAGAAAAGACTGATGCGCTTCCTTCCTGCTCAGGCCGACGATTCGTCGCCTAAGAGCCGCCACATGCTCAATCAGTATCCGCGTCAGGGGGGTGGTGGCGTGAATCCAACGGCCATGCAGGGATGCTGCATCAGGGAGTGATCTTTCCACCAAAGCGCGCGGCACAAAAAGGAGAAGTATCCGACCATGGAAACTCCGGATCGTGCACGGCTGATCCATGTCCAGCGCGAGGATACTTGGCAGTTGCGGCGTGTGCAGCACGTCGGACCGTGGTTTGCCACCGAGGAACTGGGCCGGCGGCCCCTCGAGGAATACGCTGAACGTGATGTCGCGAACGCTCTCGGTCGAAACCCGACCCAGCGATCGCACGGCCAGGTTCGGCCCCGTGCGAAAGTCGAAGAGGCTCAGATTGTCGATTGTGTAACGGGACAGCGATGCATCAAACGTATCTTCGGCTTGTTTTGACGAAGGCCGAATGTCGTAGACAGGACTCATGCGTTCCTGCCAGGCCAGGAAGCTTCGACGCGCGTCGCCTTGAACGCTGAAATTGCTGTGCACGATGCCCGGATCGAGCGGTGGCGGCTCCGGCGTCAACAGCCAGCGGCCCAACGGTATCGCAGTGTGTAGAGAGTCGTCGTTCAATGCAGCGCTCAGTCCTGATTTGTATCCGGTTTTGATCCATCCCGCACGGCTGAACTCCATATTGAGCCAATGACCCGGTCGGAACAAGCATGCAGGACGTACTTTGCCGTAGCGCACCGAGGACGACTTTCCGCCAACTCGATCGCTTCAGTACCCGGAAACGCCACGCGCCCCTGAACAGGTCGACTATCGGGTGGCCACATCACACTTCAATTGCGGTTTATTGGCATGACCGCAAGCCAACCGTGGCCGCTCCTTGTCGGGCCGCCGTTGCCTACAATCATCTGCGTTCAGGTCACTGGCTGGCAACTTTCGAAGTGACGTGCCTGATGCCAGCCGAAAACAACCCCGTCGTGACGGCAATCGTTTGCGAATTGCAGTCTCACGTCATGCGCAATACTCGGACGAATCGCTCGCTTTTCTCAGACAATTCGGCTGGTCACTATTCGGCTGAAAGTGCAGACCTCCCTGTGTCTGTCTGACAGCCAATTGCACCTGGAATGGCATGACTTCCAAGCGTTCGATCCAGCGCGTATCCGTGCCGACGATCCATGCACTTGTGCCGAATTAATTCATGCATCGATCAGAATGCCTTCATACAAAAACTTTCGAACCCTCGTGAAGTTCCGCGTTTTTGAGACAGAGTGTCAAGCCACGCCGACGGCCCCTCGTAGAATTCTCGAGGCTGTCTGGACCTCGGTGTCCGGGCGTTTCAGGCGGCCACGGGCTGTTCGATTCTGCCACTTGATAGTTGCCGAGGGTCGCCCGGATAGCTTGTACCAACGGGTTCGAGTTTCAGAACCCTGAGCGGACCTCTGTCAGTCGACGACATCCCGGAAAATAACCATGGAATTGGATCACGCCATACTGCCTTGCTCGCACAAGCTCGCTGCACGGGCACCGACGCGAGTCGACATTGCGCTATCCAATGGATTTGCGCTGCACGATGTCGCGGCAATCATTGAGATTTTTCATAAGGCAAGTGTGCTGAGTGCATCTCGCCCTTCCGGCGAGGTGCGCTACGACGTAGCGTTGGTCTCTGCCGCTGGCGGCCGCATCGCCACCTCTTCATTGGTCTTCGTCTGGACGGAAAGGATCGATTCGCGGCGGCGAGTCGACGGCAAGCACATCCTGTTCGTCGCCGGCGGAGCAGTCGCGCATCTGGCTAGTCAGGACAAGCGGCTGATCGATTGGCTTCGCCGCAAGCATTCATTTTGCGATGGCGTTTATCCGATCTCCGAAGGAAAGGATATTCTGGATGCGGCAGGTCTTTCGAGCGGATTTCGTGCCGCCAACGAGTCTTCAGATGTATGCGCGATCGGGTCGCCCAGCGACGAGCATGACGCCGTTCGCATGGCGTTGCGCATTGTCGAAGAAGACTTGGGCGAGGACCTCGCGAAACATGTGTCCGGGTCTCTGACGGCACCGACACCCACACCGGTCGGTTTTCCCGTTGCGGCGCACATGGCGCCACGCGTGAGCGCGCAGATCACGGCATCCGCGCGCTGGTTGGAAGCGAACGTCGACCGGCCTGTCTTGATCGACGACGCGGCACAAGTTGCGGCCATGAGCGAACGCAATTTCCTGAGAAGGTTCAAGAGCGAGATCGGCATGACGCCATCCGACTATCTGGTGCGTGCGCGCCTGAACATGAGTTGCAAGATGCTGGTGGAATCGAGTCTGCCTGTCGACAAGGTCGCGCGTCGCTGTGGCATCAACAGCGGTGCGCAATTGGCGAGGCTGTTCCGCAAATACTTGTCGACAACGCCGACCGAATACCGGATGCGTAACGAAGCGACCACCAGCATCGCGTGAGTGCAGTGCGCATCACCCTCGGTGCGCTCGACGTCGGCACCGAGCGGAGTAGCCGGAAGAATGTTACGGCCACGGCATCAACGTCTCGATTGACGGATAGTCAATAGAAACTTTCTGAATGGCTCCACCCACCCTATTCGTACTAACGTGCTCACCCAGCGCAGTCGAGCGAATCCGTTCAATCGGCTTCCGCGAGATACGGCGACGTGAACGCGCGCGGCGGGAACAGCGGCACGCCGCTTTGTGGCGTGAAGCTGTAGCGAAGGTAGACGGCCGCCGTCCACTCGCGATACTGATACGCGTTGCCGAACGATGCCGTCCCGCCGACGGCGAGCTGCGGAGCGACCTGGTATTCGCCGCGCGCGGCGAGCGAGTAGGCAACGCCCGTCTTGCTGCGTGCCGGATACACGGCCCCCGGGTCGAGCCCCACCGCTTGACTGGTGGCGGCGTTCGCCGCCGCCTGCGCCTGCATGCCGGGATCGAGCGGGAAATACGGCACCGCGTTCTGCCGGTAATGTTGGACACCGAATGAGCCGTTCAGATCGTAGGCAAACGAACCCGTTCGCCCTGCAAACTCGATCGGTATGTTCAGGATCACATACTGCTGCGGACTGAAATAGCCGCCCTGGCCGTACGTGAAATACGACTGGTTCTTGCTGAAGCGCATCCACGTCGCATTGACGCCCACGGTGAGCGTCCGGTCCGCGTCGCGAAACAGGCGCGTATAGGCGCCGCCGCTCCCCTTTCCCGAGAAGTTCCGTTCCACGTGATGGCCGTCGTAGTAGTCGAACGCACCCTCGACATACAAGCCGCTGGTGCCGTCGTCCCAGCTCAGCGCGCCACGCGCGCCGCTGCGCATCACGCCGCCCCACTTGAGGCCGGCACTCGCATCGCGCGCGCCCGCGAACGAAAGCACGCTGTCGGTCACCGCGCGGCGCGTGACGGCCAGCGAGTAGGCGGCCCGATCGGTTACGGCACCGTTGTAGCTCGCGCCGCCGACCATATCCTGGTACGGGAACCCGACCGGCGTCGCGCCGACATCGACCTTCAATTGCTTGCCTTCATAGCCCGCGGAGAGACCGACGCCGCTCGCCGTCTGGGAACCCGGCGAGCCGCCGCCGGGCGCCATTGCGAGCCCCGCGCCGAACCGGGCGAGGGTCGGCACATCGGTGGCCGAGCTGGCGCCGTCGAGCATGACGGGGGTGGCGGTCACGACGATGTGACCGTCGCCCGCCTCGATCCGCCCTTTCAGCGGCGCCTCGATATCGGTGAGGCCCGATAGCCCCGCTTCGCCCGTACGGTTTCGGAACACGAGGCCGCCGGTCGCCGTACTAGCCTGCTCGCGGTTCACCTGCGCGAGCTCGGACGCGACATCGAGCATCTGTCCACCGGCGTCCGTGCCCGCATCCGGCTGCGGCGAGCGGGCCGCGATCGCGCTTCTCGCATAGCCGGCCGGCGGCTGCGGGATATAGCGAGGCGACGCATCGGGCTGCCCGTATGCCTGCAATGGAACCGACGACCGCGCGGAGGCGGGCTTCGTGGCGCCGCGCGTCTGCCTGCTCGCCCGGGCGGAAGGTGCGGATGCCATCGGCGATGCGCTCGTCGCCGCGGCGCGCGACGCCGGCGACATCGGCCACGGCGTGGCGACGTAACCGGCACAGTCGTCGTTCGAATCGACCTGCGACACGCATCCGGCGAACGCCCCCGCCGGCGGCACGTCGGCGGCAGGCTCCCGATAGGGCCGCGCGATCGCAGGCCCACCCGATTCACCCGCGCCAACGCTCTCCTGGCCGTAACCGCCGGGATCGCGCGCGATCGGCTGCAGCGGGATGGCGGACGGCGCCATGCGCGCTTCCGGCATGGCGGACGGTGTGGCGTAGGTCGCGGGCGGTATCGTATAGGGCACGGTCGGAGCGGAAGAAGACGGGGTGGACCAGGAAGGCATGGCCGGCAGCGGCGATACCGCGGTGCCGAAGCCGGCGCCGTTCGACGAACGCTCGACATCTACGGCGGTCTTGCCTTCGAACGGATTGGTACCGGGCAGCGGGTTCGCGCCGATGCGCCGCATCGCATCTTCCCAACCGCGCGGAACGTTCGACCGCGCCGGCTTGCTGCTCGGGGGCGGCGTATTGGCGACCAGCAGCGCACGCTGCAGATACTGTGCGGCGAGCGAGAGATTCCCCTCCGCGCGATACAGACGTCCAGTCGCGGCAAGCAGCCCCGCGTCGTCGGGCGCAATACGCAGTGCGGTGGCCGCAAACGCTTCGCCATCGCGCCATGCCTTCGCGGCACTCGCCGCATAGATCGCCGCGACCAGCAAGCCCGTATCGTCGGGCCGGCGGGCCAGTGCGACCCGGTAGCATTTCAGCGCGTTCGGCGCGTCGCCCGCCGATGTATACAGCCTCGCGAGCGCGCCCTGGAGCTCCGGACTGTCGGGCATCGCGGCCAGCCAGGGGGCGATGACGGCATAGCCACCGGCAAGGTCGCCCTCCTGACGTACCGCGTCGGCGCGACGCACGACGATCTCGAGGTTCAGGCGTTCGAAGTCGCTCCGCTGCGCGGGCGACAACGTCATCGCGGCAAGCCGGCGCATCGCGTCGCCAAGAAGCACATCGTTGCGCACGGTCAGCAGAATCCGCGAATATTGCAGCAGCAAGTGTGCGTTGTCCGGCTCCCGGGCCAGCGCACGCTGCACGATCCAGAGCGCGCGCGACACGTCGCCGGCTTGCGCATAGCCCGCCGACAGCTGCGCCGCGAGCCGCGGCACCGACTGACCGATTCCCTCGGCGTCGTGCAACACGCCGAGCGCCTGCGCACGGTGGCCCTCGCGCACCATCCGCGTCGCGAGTGCAACCTGCTGGCCGACCCAGAGACGGTTCTGCAACGTCGTCATCGCCGCCGTGCGCTGCGCGGGCGGGATGCGCTCGAGCCGCTGCAGCCCGACGCTCCAGTCCTGCGTCTGCTCCGCCAGCAGCGCGCCGGCGTAGAGCGCGTCGGTCATGTCGGGCCGCTCGGCCAGCAACCCGTCCATCATGCTGCGCGCCGACGCGATCGCGCCCTGCCGGACATACACGCGTGCCAGATCCAGCCGCAGCCATGGATCGTCCGGGCTGCCCGCAAGCGCATCCTCGAACAGACTGCGCGCCGTGCCCAGGTCGCCGCTCGCTTCGGCCTGCCGCGCCTGCGCCGCCTCGGCCGTACGACGCAGCCGGTCGAGGCCGCCGGCCTTCGATTGCTGCTCGGCGCTCAGTTGCGTCGCGAACTGCAACGCCTCGTCGCCGCGTCCCTCCGCGGCCAACGCGCCGACCAGGCCGCGTATCGCGTCCGGATTGTCGGACTGACGCCGCAACGCCATCCGGTACGCCTGCTCGGCGCCACGCGCATCGCGATTCTCCAGCAGCGCGTCGCCGAGCATCACCTGCGCGGTGACGTTCGACGGATCGGCCAGAATCGCGCGCTCGAACAGCGCTTTCGCCTTGGCGAAGTCGCCGTTGCTTTGCGCGCCCAGCGCCTCGCTCGTGTAGGACCAGTATGTCGCGCTACCCAGCGCCGATCGCCAGCGCGCCGCATTCCCGCCTCGCGACGCGCGCTCCAGATCGCTTCGCGCCTGCGCAAAGCGCTCCTGCTTCAGTTCGACGATGCCGCGACCGCCCAGTGCGTCGCTGTCGTTCGGCAACTTGTCGAGCACGGCGTTGAAACGGGCCCGCGCCGCGTCGAGATCGCCGCGCTGGAGTGACGCGAAGCCGTCCTCGATCGCGCGGCCGCGCGCTTCGTTCGACGCGTCGCGCTGGTCGTCCTCGCGCCCGGTTTGATCCTGTCGTACCATGCTGTCGTAGCGCGCCTTGACGGGAGGATCGTCGGGCACCACCTTCAGGTAGGCGAGATAGCGCGCCTGATCCGACGGCCTTGCCGCGAGCCAGAGCAGCGCCTGCCGCCAACTCTGGCGCGCCGCCTTCCCGACTTTCCCGTCGGCGGACAGCTGTTCGAGCCGCGCGATGCCGTCGCGGCGCGTCGCGTCGCGATAGGTCAAGTGTTGGGCATACGCGAGCGCGTAGCGCGGATCGTCAGGGTTGTCGCGCGCGAGACGTTCCAGGCCGTGCCGCGCTTCGCTCCATCCGCTCGGCGTGGCCGCGAGCGCCTGGAAGTACTCGAGCTGCAGTGCCGGCGACGACGGCGCACCTTGCAGCGCACGCTGATACTCGCGCGCGGCCAGTGCGCTCTGCCCCGCTTGCGCGAGGCTGCGGGCGTCGCTGATCGCGCCGTCCCACGCACTCGCGTCGCCCAGGCGCCGGCCAAGCTCGTCGATCTGCGCAAAGCCGGGAGCGATACGGCGCAACTGTTCGAGGTAGCGGCGCGCGCCGTCGACGTCCTTGCGATCGGCGAGCACCATGCCCATGCCGAACAGCGCGTCCGGTTGATTCGGGTCGACGCCCAGCACCTTCTTCCACGCTTGAGCCGCAAGATCGCCTCGACCGTGGGCCTGCCAGTATCGACCCTGATCGAGGAGCACCTTCAGCGCGTCGCTGCCGGCAGCCTCCGCATGCGGCAGGACCAACGCGAGCAGGAGACTCGCGACACCGCCCGCGCGGGCGACGCCGAGCCCGCGTAACCATCGGTTTCGCATGTCATTCCTTCAGCCGGCGCGCCGCGCGCGCACGGAGCAGACGATAGAAGAGCGCCGCCGCGACGAACGCGGCCAGCACGTTGAACAGCACAAGCAGCAGCGGGCGTTCCGACAGCATCCTGCGCAGGTACGTGAACGGCGGCAGCGCACCGACGTGATACGACGTTTCGTTCGACGTCACCGAGACGGTGCGATCGCGAATCACAACCATCGCGCCCTGGATCAACGTAAGCATGTCGTCGTCGAGCAGCGCGCGGCCGAGCACGTCATCCGCATGCCCGGTCGCGCTGATCAACGCGACGGCGCTGCGCGTCTTGCCCAACGGCGATTCGAAGCCGGCAATCAGCGCGCTCGTGCCGTCCGAGACGATCGAGAGGCCGGCACGCACGCGTTCGCGCTCGGCGCGAGGCGACTGCGCCGCCTCGGCGCGTCCGAAGATGCCGTCGTCGCGATCCGTGCCGAACGGCATGTGCGCCGCCCAGCGAGTCAGCAGCGGCTGGGTATCCGGCGCGCCGAGAATCAGCAGGTCCTTGGACGCGAACGCGCCGACACCGCTGGCGTCCGTTACCGTCACGCCGGTGACCGGATACCCCGTCGACACGCCCATGCGGCCCATCACGAGCAGGTACAGACCGTAGACGTCCGGGGTCGGCTCGGCAGGCAGCACGACGGCCGTGTCCGACAAGTCGGCCATCCGCGTGAACGGAAAGCCGCTGTTTGCGAACGCGGCGAGGTCGGGCAGCGCCTTGTAGTGCGAAAACGACGACACGTCGATCGTCGAGTCCGGGTCGATCGACCCCGCGACGTTCTGCAGCAGCCGCCCCGTGCATCTGCCCATATCCGGGATCTCGTAGAAGAAGTGCAGCTGCAGTTGCGTGCGCGGCGTCAGCAGCAGCGGCGGCACGTGCAGCGTCGCGCGGTCGATGCCGTTGGCGATGAACGGCAGGTAGCGACTCAGGCTCCAGCGGGACGTTTCCCGCGTCGGAATCGGCAGCGCCTTCACGAACGTGTCGCCGACGCTCTGGTTGAGCGACGAGCGATCGGCGCGCAACGTCGGCGTGTATCGATAACGCAGGTCGATCGGCGCGCCGCGCGTATCCCATGTGAACAGATCGGGCGCCACGCGCAGGTCGAGCCGAATCGCGCCCGCGTCGTATCCGGACACGCTGAGCGCGCGCCCGTCGAGCAGGTCGCCGATCCGCACCGGGTGGGTCGACGACAGCCAGTTCGGCGCGTCGTACGGCACGCGCGGCGCGACGTTCGCCGCCCGGCTCACCGTGGCCTGCGTGCCTGCAAGCGTCTTGCTGCCGAGCGCGAGCGCAAGCGCGGCAACCTTCACTTCGGCCGGCGTTCGACCGAGCACCAGCAAGAGTCGGCCCTGGGCTGGCGCCTGCCGCTCGGCGACGGCCAGCGTCGGTCCGTCGATTGCAGGCAGCGTCACGCCGTCCAGACGATCGCCGGGCGTCGCGAACACCACGGCATTGCCCGATTCGGGCAGGCCGCCGGGCCGGACCGGAAACCGCGCACCGCGATACGAGACCAGCGCGCCGAACCACGAAGCGACGATACCCGCCGCTTCCAGCGTCTCCCGCGGCGGTCGCGCGGCGAATGCGAACGGCAGCTCGAGCCGGCGGACGTCCCGCGAATCGAAGAACGGCGCGGGCAGGACACCAAGCTCCGGCCGTTCGGGCAGCGCCGCATAGGTCAGGTCGAGCCGGCTCGCATTGCTCACCGTTGCCCACAGCGAGGAGCTCGCCGGATTCTCGCAATCGTTCGTGTAATGACCGATCAGCTGAACGTTGAGATGGTTGTATTCGGTGACGAAGCGCGGATCGATCAGCACGTCGCGTGCAACCGTCATCCCGCCTTGAGCGGCAGGCAACGGCAGCGTCGCCGCCACTTCGCCGTTGACCAGCACCTTGAGCTGCGACAGAGTCGGCAGCAGCGCGGGCGAGTAGCTGTAAATCAGATGCAGCGTCGCAGCCGTGACGACCTCGTCGCGACGGACCGAGAACGCGATGCCGTTCTGGCCGTCGGTGCCCCGCAGCTGCAGCGGATCGCGCGCGCCGAGATCCGCGAACGTCAGTGCCTGACGCCGGCCGCCGGGCACGAGCGTGCCGGGCTCGGCGGTGGTCGGCAGCACGCCGAAGCGGCGGCGCTCGATGTCGGCCGCCGGAACCGGCTCGGCGAGCAGCGTCGGGCGCGCCGTGGCGGGCCCGACGGGTACGACCCGCGACGGCGGCGCCTCGTCGCCCGACGACATCGCGCCATCCGCCGCCCGCACCGCGCGCGGCGCCTGCATCTCGGCGGCCGATACTCCGCCGCCCGATGCGATGCCGCTCGCCACGGCCCAGAGCATGAACGACAGCATCCCGCGCGACACGCGCGCGTGCCGCCCGATACGGGCAGAAACCGCGGCAACCACGCCCTGCGAAATGCACGCCTTGCGGCGCGTGCTGCCGCGCTGTCGCGACGTCCACGTCATGCTTTCCGACCTCACGTTATTTTTTATCGTTGTGGCGACCGCCGCGCCCGAGCATGCGCAGGTCCGCATACAGGCGTGCGGTCACGCGAAGGAAGCCGTGCACGCCGACTTTCGCGAGATGCAGGAACGCACGCGGCGGCGAATCGGGCCGGCGGCCGTCCGTCCAGCCGACCCATGCGTCCGCGCGGGAAAAAGTCGAACTGACGAGATCGAACTCCTGCTGTTGCGACAGGCTCTTGAACCGGATGCCGACACGCCCCGTTCCGACATGCTCGATCGTCGCGGGAAATGCGTACTCGTCGACACCGCGAAACAGCGACACCGTCACCGCTTCGCCGCCCGGAATGCGCGCATCGTCGGGGACGACGACGCCAATGCCGCCCTCCGAGTAGTCACGCGTTTCGCATGCCAGTGTCCGGCCGTTCCCGAACCGCAGCATCACCGGAATGCGCGCCGCGACGCGATGAGAAACGCGTACCTGCCGGCGTTCGTTCGACGCCGCGACGGCGAGGCCCAGAATCAGGATGTTGTAGGTCGTCCACGCCAGGTTGAACGCCGTCGTCTGGACTTCGCTGCCGACATGACGGTTCAGCGACAGGTTCAGGATGCCGATCGCAAGGCCGATCACGTTCAGGATCACCAGGCTCAGATACCGTTTCGACACAGCCCAATCGAAGTAGCCGTGGTCGATTTTCCCGCCCTTGGCCGTCACGTTGAACTTGCCCAGCCGCGGGTTGATCAGCGCGAGCAACGTCGGCAACGCGATATACGACGCCAGCACAGCCTCGTACACTTCGGCCCAGAAAGAATGCCGGAACCGGCTCTGCATCCGCGAATTCGTCACGTTCGCGTGGACGACGTGAGGCAGCGCATAGAGCGCAAGCATCGTCGCGGACGCATGGATCACGTGCGCGTTGAAGAACAGGAACGACAACGGTGCGGTCAGGAACACGAGCCGCGGGATGCCGTAGAAGAAATGCATCATCGCGTTCAGGTAGCACAGTCGCTGGCCCAGCGTCAGCCCGGGCCCGAACAACGGGTTGTCGATGCGGAATATCTGCGTCATGCCGCGCGCCCAGCGGATTCGCTGGCCGATGTGGCCGGTCAGGCTCTCGGTAGCAAGCCCCGCCGCCTGCGGGATCGCCAGATAAGCGGTCGTATAGCCGCGGCGATGCAGCTTGAGCGCGGTGTGCGCGTCCTCGGTCACGGTCTCCGTCGCGATGCCGCCGATCTCCTCCACCATCGCGCGGCGCAGCAGCGCGCACGATCCGCAGAAAAACGTGGCATTCCAGAGATCGTTGCCGTCCTGCACCAGCCCGTAGAACAATTCGCCTTCATTCGGCACCTCCCTGAAAATGCCGAGATTGCGCTCGAACGGATCCGGCGAAAAGAAATGATGCGGCGTCTGGAGCAAGGACAGCTTCGGATCTCGAAGGAACCAGCCGAGACCGACCTGCAGGAACGAACGCGTCGGCACGTGATCGCAATCGAAGATCGCGACGTATTCCCCGTCGGTGATCTTCAGCGCTTCGTTGAGGTTGCCGGCCTTGGCATGGCGATTGTGATCGCGGGTCGTCCAGTGCACGCCGACGGACTCGCAAAACGTGCGGAATTCCGTGCGGCGTCCATCGTCCAGCACGTGAATCGACAGCTTGTCGGCCGGGTAATCCAACGCGAGTGCCGCGTAGATGGTCGGTTTGACGACGCTCAACGGTTCGTTGTACGTCGGAATGAACACGTCGACGCTCGGCCAATGCGCGCGCGACGCGGGCAATGGCAGCGGCTTGCGCCCGAGCGGCCACGCGGTCTGAAAGTAGCCGAGAAGCAGCACCGCCGCCGCATAGACTTCGGCAGCCATGAGCAGCATGCCCCACACCGCGTCGAGTGGATGCAGCCACAGCAGCGTGTCGGACAGCCGCCAGTACATGTACCGGCCGGTGGCCGCCACCGACAGCACGATCATGACGAGCGTCGCGTAGCGGCCATCCAGGCGCCGTAGCAGCAATGAACATACGATGCAGCAGGTGGCAAGCACGAGCTGCCCGATATTGTCGAGCGGCACGGTACACACGAAGTACAACGCCAGCAATGCGCATGCGGCCGCCGGCAGCGCGACGAACCAGCGGTTCCCGGGCAGCGTGTCGACGAACCGATCGACCGCCGAGGGTTGCGCAGCGTCCCCGCGGGCGCTCAAGCGACACTCCGCGCGGTGTCACGCCGCTCGAGCACGCGCTCGAGCCAAGCGCCGCACGCGTTCAGATCGGCGGCCGCCTGCGAACGCGGATCGTAGCGATTCACGGTCGTCCGGCACGCGAGCGATTCCGCGACCCCTTGATCCGCATGAATCACACCGCCGAACCGCGCCGCGCCGAGACTGTCGCACAGCACGCGCAGCACATCGCGGCCCAGTACCCGCGACTGATCGACCTGATTGACCACATAGCCGTCGCCCAGGAAGTCCGCGCGGGTCGCTGCGTAGACGTCCAGCATCCGCCGCATCTGCGGGATCGTCGCGTACGACGCCGCATCGGCAAGCACGACATTGAGCACGAAATGCGCGGCCGTCAGCGCAGCGCGCATGTAGACCGAGGTGCCCGGCGGCGTATCGAGGATCACGATGTCGTCATCGCCGAGCTCAAGCGCCGCAAGCCCGCGCGCGAGCCACGAAGGATCGTGGTCCAGCAGTCGCTCGAAGCGACGCTGATCCGCTTCGCTGACCACCCCGAACGGCATGATCGTGATCCCGTCGACGACCGCTGCCGGCCAGCTCAGCCCGTTCAGCGCGGCGCCGGCAAGCCCTTCGGTCATCTCGAGTGGCACGCCGAAATGCAGCTTCAGCGCATTCTGCGGATCGAGATCCACGATGCTCACGCGCCGCCGCGACGCCGCCATCACGGCCGCGAGGTTCGCCGCCAGCGTCGTCTTGCCGACACCGCCCTTTGCCGAAGCAATCGCGACGATCTTCACGAACGGCCCGTCCACACCGACGGCTTCTTCGGCTCCTCGCCCTGCGTCTCGGCTCGCAACCGCTCGAACAGCCGAACCAGCGGCTGCGGTGAGTCTTGCGCGCCCGTACTCGTACTGTCCGACGCCGCCGGCTTGCCGATCAGTTTCTTCAGCGAGCCCGGGGGGTGATCCCGCCTGCCGGCATCCGGCGCAAGCGGCGCGCGTGTGTCGGTGATCACGGCATTGCTCGGGCTCGACCCGTTCTCCAGTGTCCCCGAGTCCGATTGCCCTTGCAGATCGCTGTCACGCAACTCGACACCGCCGAGCAACGGCCAACGCACGCGCGCCATTTCGGCGTCGACCTCGGCACGGACTTCCTGATAGCGGTCGGCATCACCGCCAAAACGCTTGAACAACGATTCGATATCCCGTGAGGTCGACATAGCGTGCCAATTTGTTATTGCGGAAATTCCGGTCGACCGGGCCGCTCAGTTCCGTGCCCGCGCCACGCGCAGTTCGATTCGCGAATCGTCCGTGGGCGCGATGTCCTGCGCGACGCGCAGGCCCGTCGCGCCGACGCTGTCGAACCAGCCCTGGTAAGCACCCTGCAGAAAAGCCGAGGACCAGGCGAGATGGTCATCGCCGAGCGCGCGCAACGGCGCGGCGTAATGGACGATGCGCAGGAATTCGTGTTCGTCGGACAGTTCGGCGTAACCCCACTGCATGTCGCGCCAGCGGGCATTCAATGCGTCCGCGAGATCGTCCGTCGACTCACACGGGCCGAGCGGATGCGCGGCCGCGAAGCGCATGCCGACGCGCGCCATCAATTGCCTCAGTTCGTCCCGGTCGAGTTGTTCGGTGAATTCGCCGGCCAGTGCCTCCATGAATCCGCGCCATTGATGCGACACCTGACGCTCAAGAAGATGCTCCAGAATTCCCTGCATGGACGACGGATCCCCGGTGAAAAATATCGATTGGCGTGACCGCATCATGTGCTTCGCGCGCGGACAGCGTTGCAACAGCATTTGCGCACATCGTATTGAATCCGGGAGTACTAATGGGGTTCGATGTCTAGCCAAAAAACGCCAAACTATCGGACATATCCGCCAATCGCTTGTTCAGGCACCCGTCCGCCGACCTACCTCGGCTTGGCGTCGAATACGAAGCATTCGAACACCTCCATGGTGTCATTGGGACATAGAGGGAGCTTTGGCTGACATGCAGTCCACGCGCGTGCTACGCGTGACAATCGTTTTCCGTTGATGTCTCGAGTTGGTGGTCGCATGGACCGCGGTAGAACGCTGGGGGGGCCGCAGTGGCCTCGGTCGCGCGAGGCGAGCGTCATGCAACGCCCCGCTGCACCGCTTTACACACGCTCCTCAAGCGGGATTGCGCTCGATCAGAAACCGCTCGCGACGGCCGCCTTTTATCCAGCGCGGTTCGCGACCGCGCCCGCTCCACGTCGCACCAGTCTTCGGATCGCGATATCGGGGCGCCGATGTACTCTTTCGTCGAGACGTTCTTGCGGTGCCGCCGTGGCGGCCGAAGATCTGGCTGGCGGTCAGGCCGTAATCGGCGACCCGGGTGCGAATCTCCTGAATGACAGCTTCGAGTTCGGCAAGTCGGGCTTCCTCGACGCGCTTCATCAATTCATCGGCTTGCGCCTTCAATTCGAGATAACCGGACATGCGGTTCCTCCACATTTTCATGCGTGATAAAAGACCGAATGGACGCGGGATTGCCACGAGGCAATCCACTTGAAAGCCGTGAGTCGAACGCCCATTCGGGAAAACCGGAAAGCTGATCACGCGCGGCCCGGCGCGTCTTCGGCGCGAAATTCACACACCAATTCACCGCGGACCGCGAGTTCATCGATCTGATCCAGCGTCAACGCGCCGATCGATGCGGCAATTTCATCCGAAATGCCCAATTTCCGCTTGGCCTGCTCATAGTCGATACGCAACATGCGCTGCGCGAGCACAAGATATGCACGGTTGAATTCCGCGATTGCATCGAAGATATCGCCCTGTCCGGTCATGACTGCTCCTGAGCCGACAGCGAGGTCCGTGCGCGCCGCGCGCGCGGCACCGTGACCGGCCGCCCGGTAGTGAATGCCTGAATCTACGTCATGCAATCGATGTCATGCCGACAATTCCTAGACGGCATCCGACATTCATGAAATCGGCGCTTGCAAAGCGCAATTCGTCACGATTCGTTGCTGTCGGATTCTGCCTATATTCGGTCACCACCTGAAACCGGAACACCCATACGATTTCCGAACGGCGCGCGATTCCCATTGCGCGAACGATACGGTACCGGCGAACGATGATGGCATGTACGCATCACCGCTCTTTTCTCGGCATCGTTGATGCCTGATCCTGAACGCATGGAATCCGACAATCATGTTGAAAGTGACGAAAGCCGTATTCCCGGTCGCCGGTCTCGGCACGCGATTTCTGCCTGCGACCAAGGCCAGCCCGAAAGAAATGCTGCCGGTCGTGGACAAGCCCCTGATTCAATATGCGGTCGAGGAAGCGATCGCTGCGGGCATCACCGAAATGATTTTCGTGACCGGCCGCAGCAAGCGCGCGATCGAAGACCACTTCGACAAGTCCTACGAGATCGAGGCCGAACTCGAGGCACGCGGCAAGGAGAAGCTGCTGTCGCTGGTGCGCAGCATCAAGCCGAGCCACGTCGACTGCTTCTACGTGCGCCAGGCCGAAGCACTGGGGCTCGGCCATGCGGTGCTGTGTGCGGAGAAGCTGGTCGGCAACCAGCCGTTCGCGGTGATCCTCGCCGACGACCTGCTCGACGGCCCGACGCCCGTGCTGCGCCAGATGATCAACGTGTTCGATCACTATCACGCGTCGGTGATCGGCGTGGAGGAAATCGCGCCCGAGGCATCGAAGTCGTACGGCGTGATCGACGGCAAGCGCTGGGAGGACAACCTGTTCAAGCTGTCCGGGATCGTCGAGAAACCGGAGCCCGAGAAGGCGCCGTCGAATTTCGGCGTGGTCGGCCGCTACGTGCTGAAGCCGAAGGTGTTCGAGCATCTGCGCGCGCTGCGGCCCGGTGCCGGCGGCGAACTGCAGCTGACGGACGCGATCGAGTCGCTGCTGTCGGACGAGCAGGTGCTCGCCCATCGCTACGACGGTACGCGCTTCGATTGCGGCAGCAAGCTCGGGTATCTGAAGGCGACGGTCGAGTTCGCGCTGCGGCATCCGGAAGTGGCCGCGGATTTCGAAAGCTATCTGGCCACGCGCATGTCGGCGCTGCAGGCCGCCTGACCGAGCGGCCGTCACGAACCCAGTCATGTGGACGGCCATCAGCGATCTCGGTGACGCCGCGATGACGTTGCCGCTTGCCGTCGTGTGCATCGCCTGGCTCACGCGCTCGACGGCTGGACGGCATCACGCGGCATCATGGGCACTGATGCTCGCGGCCGGCATGGCGCTGGTCGGCGCCACCAAAATGCTGTACGCGGGCTGCGGGATCCAGATCCGCGCGATCGATTTCCGTGTGATCAGCGGGCATACGATGCTTGCGTCGGCGGTCTGGCCGATGACGTGCATGCTGGCACTGAGCGGCGGCGCGCAACTACGGGCGAGCACGTCGCAATCGCTCGGGCTCGGGCTCGGGCTCGGGCTCGGGCTCGGGCTCGGGCTCGGGCTCGGGCTCGGGCTCGGCGCGCTGATCGGTGTCTCACGCGTGTTCGACGACGCACACACGCCGTCGGAAGTCGTCGCCGGCTGGCTCCTCGGCTCGGCGGTCGCGCTGGCGTTCGTGTGGCGGCATGGCGCGCCGCGCGTCGACGCGCGGTATCGCGCGCTCGTCGCAGGCTCGCTGCTGGCCGTGTCGGCCGTCGCGTATGGCCGTCATGCGCCGATTCAGGCGGCGATCGAGATGTATTCGCCGTTTCTGTGCGGGCGGTACGCGCTGCAGCCTTAACGGATGCGGTCGCGCACGGCCGGACCTCACAACACGTCGCGATGCCGCGCGACCGAGCCCGACCGGCCACCCGACGCACACCTCGCTCCGCTGACCCCGTCTAAAAAAGACAGGATGCCGCACGAATCGGACAACGCGACTCGCCCGGCCGTCCAACCCTCTATGATTGATCGCCGGAATCGCTTTCGTCCCAAACGACGGGCGCGTGTTCCGCGTGCGAACCGGCGCGCAAGACAGCCCTGCCCGACAGGCATCTTGCCCCGCATCGCACGGCATCTCTTCGCGCGGCGCCGGAACGGCCGGCACGCAGCGAATCCGGAGTTTCCGATCGGGCGCACGAATGTCGACCTTGCTCTTCTCAGCCAGCGTACTGTTCTTCTCGCTCAACGCGTTCAGCGTGCGGGCGACCTTCGCCGCGTATTTCCTGCTCTGCGCGCTTGCCTTTCTGCGCGCGCCGACACTAATGAACCGGCAGCGGCACCTGTTTCCGGTTTGCACGTACTGGCTGATCAGCACGTGCCTCGCGTTCATCCTGTCCGCGTTCGGCGATTTCTACGTGAACTTCTTCATCAAGTTCGTGCTGATCCAGACGTACGTCGCGCTGAGCTACTGGATGTTCGCCGGCGGCGTGCTCACGCGGGAATCGCTCGATACCGCGTGCAAGACGCTCATCTACGTCCACGCCGCGTTCTTCACGTTTCAGCTCGTCTATTACCTCGGCACCGGCACATTCATCGACTTCGACAGCTATGTGCGCGAAGCCGACTCCGAAGCGCTCTACGCGACCAAGGCACTGACCGACAGCCTGATTTCGATCCGCGCGCTGGGCCTGTTTTCCGAACCGTCGTTCTATGCGATGACGGTCATCCCGAGCGCGGTGGTCCTGCTGCTGTCGCAGCGACGCATCACGCTCGCGCCTGTCGTCGGGTTCGCCACCGCGCTGCTCAGCTTCTCGGTCGCGTCGATGGCCGTCTGCGCCGCGCTGTGCGGGCTGCACGTGCTCACCGGGCGCGGCCGGTTGCGGACCCGGATCGCCGTCGTCGTCGTCGCGCTCGCCTGCGTGCCCTGGCTCTACAGCGTGTACGACCAGCGCGTGAACCAGTCGGTCGACTACGATGCGGTCGGCAGCCGTACGCTCGTGCTGACCGAGCTGTCCGAGCGCGACGTGGTCGCGGGCGTGTTCGGCGGCGGCCTGTTCTGGGATGAACGCAACAACGTCGGGAAAACGCACCTGCGCGGCTATCAGGTGCGGGACAGCTCGTTCTACATTTACCTCGTGTTCGCCGCGGGCGTCGCCGGCTTCGTCGTGTTCTTCGGTACGCTCGTCATGCTGTTCCGTCACAAGGTCCGGCGCAAGTATCTGCTCTACCTGCTGCCGATCCTGCTGTTCAAGTATCACGTGCTCTATGGCATGCTCTGGCTCACCATCCTGCTGTTCGTCGTGCTGGCCGACCAGGACGCGCCGCACCGGCGCGCGGTTGCCCGTCCCCTCCCAAACGCGTCCGGCGGCAAGCCGCTCGCGCACCTGACATGACATCACACCAACGTGCGCCGACGCTGGGCGCGATGAGACGGTCGCTCATCGCTGCGCTGTGCATTGGCTGCGCGGCGACGGCAGCACACGCGCAAGCCGTCCCCGCGCCGCCCGGCGAGGTGATTGCGCACAGCGATGCCGCCACGCACGTGTATCTCGGTTCGCCGTCGCTCGCGGTGTTGCCGAACGGCGACTACATCGCGAGCCTCGACACGTTCGGCGCCGCCTCGGCGCAGAATCGGGTATCCGTGTTTACGTCGCACGACAAGGGCGCGACCTGGTCCAGGCTCGGCGACGTGCCGGACCAGTACTGGTCGTCGCTGTTCGTGCTGAACGGCACGCTGTACCTGATGGGTACCAACCGCGCGATGGGCACGCCGTCGATTCGCCGGTCCGACGACGGCGGCGCATCGTGGACCACGCCGGTCGACGCATCCACCGGGCTGCTGCCGTATCAGGGGCGCTTCATCACCGGGCCGGTACCGGTCCTCATCGATCGCGGACGAGTCTGGCGCGCGTATGAGCGTGTCGAGGACGGCGACCTGCGCGCGCTGGTGATGTCCGCGCCGGTCGATCGCGACCTGCTGGACGCCCGCAACTGGCGTGTATCCACGCACCTGCCGTCAGACAAGCGCTGGCTCGACGGCAAATTCCAGTCGTGGGAAGAAGGCAACGTGGTCGGCCAGCAAGGCGCCGCGCCCGTCGTCATGCTGCGCGTGAACACCGCGAACGGTCCGGAGAAGGCCGCGCTGGTGACGACGATTGGCGACGGCCGCACGCTGTCGTTCGATCCGGCGCGCGATTTCGTCGACCTGCCGGGCGCCGGCAAGAAGTTCACGATTCGCTTCGACCCGCAGTCGAAGCAATACTGGACGATCACGAACGCGGTGCCGAAAAGCGTCGGGCGAATAAACCTCGAACGCGTCCGCAACACGCTTGTGCTGCTGTCGTCGCCCGATCTTCGGCAGTGGACCGCGCGGCGCATCCTGTTGCAACACGCCGACACGAAACGGCACGGCTTCCAGTACGTCGACTGGCAATTCGACGGCAGCGACCTCGTCGCAGTGCTCCGCGTGTCGTTCGACGACCCGGAAGGCGGCGCAGCAAGCCAGCACGACTCGAATTTCATCACGTTCCTGCGCGTGCGTCGGTTCCGCCAGGATGCTGCGTCCAGCGCACTGACGCAAAGCCTGCAATAGCCTGCGCCGGCGCCATCCGCGTCTCCCGCGCGCTGCGGGAGACGCCAATCCCTTACTTCTTGAACACGCCGACGACGTCACCGCCATCGACCACCAGCAACGCGCCGATCCGCTGCTGCTGCATCAGCAGCAATGCATCCTCGACGCGCGTGCCGGGCCGCACCGTCGACGGCTCGATCGACATCATGTCGCCCGCCGTGCGCCGCAATACGCTGTCGCCGTGCCGCTCGATCGCGCGGCGGACATCGCCGTCGGTCACGATGCCCCAGCCGGCGTTGCGCCTCACGATCGCGAGCCCGAGCCGTCCGCGCGTCATTGCATCCAGCACGTCGAGCGTCGACGTGGTCTCCGTCACGAACGGCAGGTTCCCGCGCGCCATTTCGTCGTCGACCGTGGACAGCAGCCGGCGGCCGAGTGAGCCACCCGGATGGAAGCGCGCGAAGTGTTCCGGCTGGAAACCGCGCGCGCGCATCAGCGTGACCGCCAGCGCATCGCCCATCGCGAGCGTCGCCGTCGTCGACGCAGTCGGCGCGAGCTGCAACGGACACGCCTCGCGTTCGACACCGATGTCGAGATGGACCCGCGCGGCGCTCGCGAGCGTCGACGCAGGATTGCCGGTCAGCGCGATCAGGTCGTTGCCGTTGCTGCGCAGGAACGGAATCAGCTTGATCACCTCGTCCGTCTCGCCGGAATTCGACATCGCGAGAAACGTGTCGTCCGGCGTCACCATGCCGAGATCGCCGTGATAGGCCTCGCCCGGATGCATGAAGAACGCGGGCGTGCCTGTGCTCGACAGCGTCGCGGCGATCTTCCTGCCGACGATGCCGGACTTGCCCATGCCGCACACGACGACGCGGCCGCTCGATGCGAGAACGATCTCGACCGCTTCCTCAAAATTCGCGTCGAGTCGCGCGGCCACGGCGGCCAACGCCCGCGACTCAATCTCGAAGACCTGCCGGGCGGATTCAATATGGTTCTGTCGCATCATGGGTTTGCCGTTTGAGAAGGGAGACGACACGGGCGACGTCGTCGGGCGTATCGATGCCGGCTGGCGGTGCATCGGGCCAGCGCATCACGTCGATCGGTATGCCAAGCCAGAGCGCGCGCAATTGCTCGAGTTTTTCCAGCTGTTCGAGCTCGCACGGCGCCGCACTCGCCAGCGCCTGCAAGGTCGCGTTCGCGTAACCGTAGAGGCCGATGTGACGCAGGAACATGCGTTTGGTCAAACCATTCGTACCATTCGAATCGTCCGAGCTCGCCGGGCGGCCGTCGCGGCAGAACGGGATCGCCGCGCGTGAGAAATACAGCGCGCGACCACGGCGGTCGACCACGAGCTTGACGATTGCCGGCTCGTCGAGCAGCCCGATTTCCCCGATCGGGCAGGCCACCGTCGCGACGCCGAGGTCCGGCGCCGCGGCGCAGAAACCGGCGAATGCCTGCAACAGCGCCGTCGGCACGAGCGGTTCGTCGCCCTGCACGTTGAGAACTGCATCGGTGTCGGGCCAGCCGAACACACGCGCGACCTCCGCCGCGCGATCGGTGCCGGACGCGTGACCGGTATCGGTCATCGCGAAACGGACGCCGTGCGCGTCGAGCACCTCCGCGATCCGCGCGTCGTCGATCGCGACGACGATGTCGGCACCGGGCAGTGCGCGGCGCACGCGTGCATGCACGCGAACGATCATCGGTTCGCCGTCCAGATCGACGAGCGGCTTGCCCGGCAGCCGCGTCGATCCGTATCGTGCCGGAATCACGACGCGCACCGTCCGCCCGTTACTGAACGACGTCATGACTGCTCCATTGTTCGAGCAACGGTCGATATGCATCGTCGAGCGGCAACCCGGCTTCGGTCAGCAGGTGCTCGGCAACCTCGCGTGCGACGCCGCGACCGCCGGCCGTGTGCGCGACATGATCGACGCGTGCGCGGACCAGCCGATGCGCATCAGCCGGCGCATACGACACGCCGACACGTTCGATGACCGCGAGATCGTTCACGTCGTCGCCGACATACGCGATCTCGTGATCGTCGAGTTGTTGTCGCGCCTTGATGTCCGCGTAGCCCGCGGCCTTGTCGTCGCAGCCGGTCACGAGCACGTCGACGCCAAGCTGCGACGCCCGCCACGCCAGCGCGCCGCTGTGCTTGCCCGACAGGATGCCGGTGCGGATCCCGTGCGCGCGCAGCAGTGCGATGGCGACGCCATCGTGCGCGTGAAAACTTTTCATGAACTCGCCGTCCGCCGTCACGTGCAGCAAGCCGTCGGTCAGCACGCCGTCGACGTCGAACAGCACCAGGCGCACGGACCCGCGATACATTGCGCCGCTCACCGGATATCGAGCGGCGGCAGCCGCTTCACGAGATCGTCCACCGCCTTTACCTGCTGCAGGAACGCGTCGAGCAGCGCGAGCGGCAGCGCGCTCGGGCCGTCGCAGCGTGCGCGGTCGGGATCAGGATGCGCTTCGAGGAACAGCCCGCCCAGCCCGACCGCCATCCCGGCGCGCGCGAGATCGAGCACCTGCCGCCGCCGGCCGCCCGATGCGGCGCCGTGCGGATCGCGCATCTGCAGGCTGTGCGTCACGTCGAAGATCACCGGGCAGTCGCCCGTCGCGTCGCGCATCTGGCGGAAGCCCAGCATGTCGACGACCAGGTTGTCATACCCGAACGAAGAACCGCGCTCGCACAGGATCACGCGGTCGTTGCCGGCTTCGCGGCACTTCGACACCACGTGCTCGATCTGTGTCGGGCTCATGAACTGCGGCTTCTTGATATTGACCGCGTTGCCGGTCTGCGCGATCGCGACCACGAGGTCGGTCTGGCGCGCGAGGAATGCCGGCACCTGCAGCACGTCGACGACCTGCGAGGCCGGCTCGGCCTGCCACACTTCATGCACGTCGGTGATGACCGGCACGCCGAACCGGCGTTTGACTTCGTCGAAAATGCGGAGCCCCTCGTCGAATCCGACGCCGCGATACGAGCGGATCGACGAACGGTTGGCCTTGTCGAAGGACGCCTTGAACACCAGCGGAATGTCGAGACGGCGCGTGACCTCGACAAACGCACTGCAGACATCGAGCGTGAAGTCGAGACTCTCGAGCACGTTGAGTCCGCCGAAGAGGACGAACGGCAGGTCGTTGCCGACGGTGACGTCCGGGGTAATGGTTACATTCATACGGTTCTCCGTGAAATTGGGGCGGCGTTGTGCGCGTTGCGCCGCGGCGGATGCCGCGCGGTCGCGCCGGTCGGTCGCAGCCGGATGGTGCCGTCAGCGGGCCACCCGTGCAGCATAGAGCGGCGCGAGCTCGCCGAACAGGCGCTCCTCGCCGAAGCGTTGTCGCGCCTCGCGGCTCGCCTGCCAGGCCAGTTCCCGGCGCAGCGTATCGTCGCCGGCGAGGCGCTCCAGCCACGCGACCGCGTCGGCCGCCGTCGCGTAGATCACGCCGGTCTGCAGATGGCGCACGACGTCCACGTTGCCGGCGCAGTCGGACACGACGACAGGCCGGCCGGCCAGCATCGCCTCGATGACCGACACCGGCATGCCCTCCCACGACGACGTCGACAGGTACACGTCCGCGCGTTCGAGCCGCCGCGCGACCTCGTCGTGCGGCAACCATCCGGTCACCTCGACGCCCGCCTCGGCCAGCCGTGCCTTGTCGGCGTCGTCGCCGTCGCCGATCCAGACGAAGCGCGTGCCGCCCGCGCGCAGGCCGTGGGCGATCCGCGCGAACAGCGCCGGATTCTTTTGCGCGCGGATGCCGCCGACGGTCACCACGCACGCACGCCTGTCCGCCTGACGCCCGGCGGTGTCCGACGGCGCGGACGAGCGCGTCGTGCTCACCGCATTCTCGATCACCACCACCGGCTGACGCAGCCATACGCGGATCGCGCGGCCTTCGCTTTCGGAGCATGCGACATACAGGCATTTCCGGACGCACGCGATCCATTCGAGGCCGACGAACGCGAGACGCTTCACGCCCGAGATATCGCGGCGCATGAACGAGATGCAGTGCGGGCTGTAGAAGAACGCCGCTCTCGGCAACGCGAACAGCGTCGACAGCCTTCCGAGAAAGCCGGCGAACGACGAATGCAGGTGCACGACGTCCGGGCCGATCTCGTTGAGCGTCGCGCGCAGCCGGCCAATGGTCCGCAACAGGCCAGCGCCTTTCATCTGCACATGGTGCAGCGATACGCGCTTGTCGAACATCGCGGTCAGACCGGGCGGCGTATCCGGCCGAACCGAGTAGATGACATGCACGTCATGGCCTTCGCGAGCCAGGCGATTCGCGATCAGGCACACCATCGACAATGTGCCGGTGGCGCTGGATTCGACTATGTGGACGATCTTCATCGCGATCCGTTCCATGAGGGATGAGCCGTCGCGCAGCGACGGCGAATGACGTCGTCAGGCACCCGGCCCTCGGCCCGCGGCCACATCGATATACGCCAGCACACCCGAGCGCTCGATCACGCGCCCCCATTCGAGCGACTTCATCGCCGCCGGGTCGGGACGGGTCGCACGGATCCGCGACAGCGGAAACAGTTCGTCGAAGATCGTCGCGCCGGTGACGTGGCACTGGATGCCGAGCTCGTGCGCGGTGCGCACGTTCGACGGCGCGTCGTTGCACACGATCTTCTTGCCAAGCGACGCGTACTCGAGCAGCTTCGTCGGCGTCTGGAAGCAATGCGGCCGGTGATACGGGAAGAAGCAAATCGCGTATTCGCTGTCGCGAACGATCCGCAGCGCGTCGGGCTGCGGCACGCGGCCGACGAAGCGGAGGCCCGGCGTGTCGGCGAACGCCGCACGGATTTCCGGCTCCGGGTTGCCGACCAGCACGAGCGTGTCGGACGCGTCGCGCCGCGCGTCGCGATAGGCGGCCAGCACCTTGTGAAAGCCACGTTCGCGGCTCATTTCGCCGATATAACAGAACCGTCCCGACGGGGTCGGCTCGGCACCGGCCTTGCCTCCGGTCGCGACCTCGACATCGGTATCCGCGTCGGCCGGATCGAAGATCCAGTCCGGCACGCCCATCGGCAACAGCAACGAACGCACGCCGTCGCGAAACGCCATCGCGTCGCGCATCTGCTCGTTCTGGAAGATCCGCAAGTCGGGCCGCACGTTCAGCAACCGCTTCACGCTGTCCTTGGCAGCCGCGAGCCGGCCGACCGACAGCGACCGATAGTCGTGAATCACGAACCGCGCGGGCGGCAGCGTGCGATAGAAACCCATGATGCACCACAGGATGCAGAGGTCCCGGTCCGGAAATCGCGCGTACGCATCGAGATCGCCGTCGAACACCTCGAACCCGTGCGTTCTCAGCCGACTCCCGTAGGCGGCGATCTCGGGATAGTTCGCTTTGCCGGGATGCAGAATGAATACTTTCAATTCGACTCCAGTCCGTTGTCGAGAATGCGCGCCGGGACGCCGACGGCCACGTGGCCGTCGGGCACATCGCGCAGCACCACCGCGCCGGCGCCGATCCGCGCGCAATCGCCGACGCGCACCGCGCCGAGCACGACGCTGTGCACGCCGAACTCGACGTGGTCGCCGATCGTCGGCACGCCGCCGATCGTGCCGTCCTTCTGGATCGTGTTGCCGATGGTCACGCCGTGCCGCAGCGTGCAGTACTCGCCGATCACCGCGTAGCCGTTGATCACGAGGCCCGTGCCGTGATAAATCGCGAGCCCCTTGCCGATCTTCGTCTTCACCGGAATCTCGATGCCCATCAGCCAGTCGCACAGCACGATGTAGAGCAGGATGAGCGGCGCGCCGGCCAGCAGCGTGAGCCGGCTCCGGCATGCGAGGTAATGCACGACGCGGTAGAAAACCACCACGCTGCGCGTCTTCACGAACGCATTGCGGCGGCAGTCTTCAGCGATCGCCTCGGCGGTCTGTCGCAACGAGACGGCCATATCAGTGCCGCCTCGCGAACACGCGCCGGGCCGCGTCGGCGGGAATGCGCGCGGCGCCGAAATAGTCGATGCCGTCGACCAGGAACGAATGGATGTATTTCAGCAGCCGCTCGCGGTCGAATTCCTTGTAAAAGCAGCGGCCCAGCGATACCACACGCTTGCCGTACAGCATCGCCTCGAGCCCGACCGTCGAATTGATCGTGACGACCGCGTACGCGTGCCGGAGCAAGTCCGTGGTCGGCGACGTGACGATCTCGAAGTGATAGGTCTCCTGCAGGCGCACGATCGCGTCGATCGCGGCCGCATCGGTCTCGGCCGGATGCAGCTTCACGAACAGGTCGGCGCTCTCGTTCGCCGCGAACTCGAACGCATGGCGGATCGCATCGAGATTGCCGACGTCCGAATGCAGCTTGATCTGCGTGTCGCCCGACACCTGCAGCGGCAGGAACACATAACGGCAGGTCGAGAGCGTATCGGCCGACATGCAGGTGGCCTGTCGCGGCGCCGGCATCCCGTTGCGCGCCCGCACGCTCGCCAGGCGCCGGCGGCCGACGCCGCCGCTGATCGCCTTCAGCAGGTAGTTGGTCGCGGACATAGCCTTGCGCGCGAACGACGTCGTGGCCTGCGGCAGCGGCATCTGCTTGTAGCGCTCATAGGCCGACAGCCAGCGCGCGTGCGTGTCCTCGTCGGGCAGCGGCAGGCGATCGATGACCTCGGGGTGGCGGCTGATCGTCGACAGCGCATTGACGCCCAGCGAATCGACGAACAGCTTGCCCGGCAGGTTCGAGATCTCGATGAATCGGGTCGCCACGCCGAGAACCGTACAGGCCTGCCGCACTGCGCGGCACACCAGTTGCTGCCCGTTCCACATCACGCACTGCTCGACCCGCAGGCCGCGCAGGACTTCCGACGCGATATGGAAGATCGCCGCCGATTCGCGCTTCGCGCGCGCGTCGGTCATCTGCCCGTTCAGCACCTCGATCGACAGCTGATATGGCGTGCGGTCAGCCGGCCGGCCATCGGGAACGTCGATCGGCATCAACCGGTTCAGGTACACCGACCGGAAGCCGCCCAGCAGCAGGCCGAGATGCGCGACGGGTTCGCTCGTCAGGAACGCGAACTCGTATTCGTTCCGGACCGCGTTCACCAGGCGGGTCGCGAAGTAGTAACGCTCGAGGGAATCGATGACTATCAGGATCATGGTGGGTTCGTCCGTCGTATCGGCGCGCTCAGGCCAGCGCCCGGGACCGGGAAAGGGTCGTGCCGAGGACCCGGTACGTCAGCGCGATGCCGGCCGCCATCAGCGCCGCGCCGGTCAGCGAAAAAATCTGCACGCTGGTCGGCGCCGACAGGTTCATCAGCCGCGCGATGCTCAGCGCACCGGCAAGACACACGCCACAGGTCAGCTGAAACAGGAAGTCGATGCGCTGCGCACGGGTCGCGAGGAAGATCTGCGACAGCGGCACGTAGATCAGTTGCAGTGCGAACAGCGGCATCAGGCTGTGATAGAACCCGACCGAACCGTGCCAGCTCTCGCCGAAGAACAGGTTGACGAGCGGCGCGAACAGCAGCAGCCCGCCGGCCATGTACACCGCCGCGAGTGCCGTGAGCGCACGGGCGTAGGTCCGGTACACACGCGGCACCGTCGTGTCCGCATCCGGACGCGCCATCGCACCGATCGCGTCGCGGCGAAACACCCCGCCGACGCTCTGCGCGATCAGCGATACTGGAAAGAAGCCGAGCCGGTACGCCGCCGCGAAGTAGCCGGCGCTCTGCGCATCGAACCAGTGCGGAATCGCAATCGACAACGCGTAGGTCAGCACCGACGCGCACAGCGTCGACGGCAGGATATACAGCGCGAAACGGCGGTTCCTGACAAAAAACCCGCGAGATAGCCGGAACGAGTAGCCGGCCCGATAGCCGGAGAACAGGATCGCCGCGGCCATCACAACCGAGATCGCCGCCGTCACCCACGCGTACAGCGCGAACACGTCGACGTTCCCGCACGCGGGGCATGCGAGCGACAGCACGAGGCCGATGAGGAACGACCCGTTGACGACGACGCGCGACAACGCGATCCACCCGTAGCGCCTGAGGCTGTTCAGGTAGGAACCGGCAGCCAGCTGCACGAACGTGGCCAGTGCGTAGACCGCGACGAGATACAGGTCCGCACGGCCGGCGACGATGATCAGGATGCCGAACACTGAGACGACGACCAAGCTCAGCGCCGTCACGTTGACGCACGCGTTGAACGACTCGCACGGCACGTCGTCGACGCACGCGAGCTCGTAGCGAAATGCGAGCAGCGTGCCGACGAAGGTCGCGAGCGCGAGCAGGTAGTTGAAGTGGCCGAGCGACTCCGGCCCGAAGCGCCGTCCGATCACGAAGATGCAGACGAACAGCGCGATCTGGCCGACCACGACGCCGGCGAGCGACACGATCGAATCCCGCGGATTGATCATCTCGCCTCCGTGCACTGCACTCGACCGGACGAGCGGGCCGGGCCGCCGCCGGCGCTGCGCGCGTCACGCATCTTGTGCTCCGTATTCGTAGGCGACATAGCGATAGCCGCCGTACTTCGACCCGTACCCGTACTGCCCGAGCCGCGGATTGACGCCGTTGAAGATCACGCCGTTCAGGCGGACGCCGTTCTGCGCGAAGCGCTTCACGGATTCGCTGATCTCGCCGAGCTTCGTCTTGCCCGCCATCGTGACGAGCAGCGCGGTGCCCGCGACCGCGCCGAGAATGCCGGTATCGGGCACGGCGAGCATCGGCGCCGAGTCGATCACGACGATGTCGTAGCGTGACGACAGATCGTCGACCAGCGTCGCGAGATTGCGGTTCAGCAGCAGTTCCGCCGGATTCTTCGGCATCGTCCCGGTCGAAATGAAGTCGAGACCGTCGACCACCTCGCGGTGAATCACGTCCTCCACGCGCGCGCTGCCGGCGATCAACTCCGTGAAGCCGCGGCCGCGCGGGAAGCCGAGATAGTCGTGCAGCCGGCCCTTGCGAATGTCGCCGTCGATCAGCAGCACGCGCTTGCCGGCACTCGCCATCACGACCGCGAGGTTCGACGACAGGAAGGTCTTGCCGACGCCCGGTGCCGGACCGGCGATCAGCACGATGTTGTTCTTGGCTTCGAGCATCGCGAACTGCAGCGCAGTGCGCAGGCTGCGCAGGCACTCGACGGCCGGCTCGTTCGGGAAGTCGATCGACAGGATCGACCTGTGGCCGCTCTTGCGCGCGGCCTCCTCGGCAAGGTCGCGCTGATGGTCGCTGATCGGCACCGTCGCGTACACCGCGAGGCCGAGACGGCGCTCGATCTCGTTGTGATCGGAAATGCCATGGAACAGCATCGAGCGGACGATCGCGGTGCCGCAGCCGGCGAGCAGCCCGAGCATCAGCGACGCCAGCGCGACGAGCACCTTCTTTGGCCGCACCGCCACTTCCGGCACCGCCGCCGTGTCGACGAGACGCACGTTGCCGGTCTTGCCGGCCTGCACGAGCTGCAGCTGCTGCATGTTGTTCAGCAATGCCGTGTAGAGGTCGGTGTTGACCTTCACGTCGAGCATCAACCGCACAGCTTCCTGCTGCAGGTCCGGCAAGCGCCGGATCTGCAGCTCGGCGGTATTCCGATAACCGCTCAGCGCGGCGATCTGCTCGTCGATCACGGCGACGCTCGGGTGCCGTTCGGTGAAGCGTGACATCAGCTCCTGCCGCTTCTGCTGCAGTTCGAGCAGGCGCGTCTTCGCGTCGGCGGTCTGCGCGAGCGCGAGCTTCGCTTCCTCGGTGAGATCGACAGTGCCGTGCTCGTTGCGCAGTTTCGTCAGGCGCGCCTCGGAATCGGTCAGTTGCTGCTTGAGCTGCGGCAACTGCGCGGAGAGAAACTCGAGCGACTGTGCGGCTTCCGCCGATTTCCGCTCGATGTTCTGCCGCACGTACTGACGGCCGATCTCGTTCATCGTGTCGCTGACCCACTTCGGATCGGTGTCCTGCAGGCTGGCGACGACGACGTCCGACTGCTTCACGCGCTCCTGCACGTTGAGGCGGTCGCGGATATCCTCGATCGTCTTCAGCCGCGAGTTGCGGACCAGCACGAACGCCGCGCCGGGCTTCGCGGCGAGCGACGCGACCAGCAGCGTGATCAGACCCTGCGACGAGCGGAAATGCTCGAGCGTGCCGACCGTGCCCTCGACCGCGGCATCGAGATCATCGCCTTCGAGCCGATAGCGCTTGCCGCCGAGGCTCGTCAGCGTGAACGCGTCGCCTTCATTCTTGCGCGGCACGTCGAACCGCGGCACATCGATGCGCTCGCGACCCCATGCGTAGCCGCCGAAGCCGGCCAGGCCGGGATCGGACAGGCCGTCGCTGTGGCGCGCGATCCAGTCGCCGATCAACGGAAAGCGCTTCGGCTCCGCGTCGATGAACAAGTTGAGCTTGTCGACCGCGCGTTCGACGACCAGTCGCGACGCGAGGATCTGCTGCTCGGCGGCGGCCGACGACTTGACGTCGAACAGCGACGATATGTCGCCCAGCAATGACTTGGCGGCCGACGTGTCGGGGCTGTCCTCGACTTGAACCATGATGTTGGCTTCGAACACGGGCTTGCCGAGAATCGCGTACGCGAGGCCGGCGACCAGTATCGCGCACGTGATGATCGCGATCAGCCAGCGGCTTTCCAGCAGGATGTCGAGCACCGCGATGAAGTCGGTCTCGCTGCCGTCTTCGGCGGGTTGCTGCGGCGGGGCGGAGGGTTGGGTCATGGCAACGGTATGAGGCGTATGGGTTTCAGTGGGGCATCGACCAACGGCCGCTTCAGACGATACGCAGGCGCTTCGACCACTCGGACACGCCGAGTTCGATCAGTCGCGCGCAGCGTTCGAACACGAATCTGGGCTGGCGGTAAGGGTCGTGCACGTCGAAATCCGTGTACTCGCCGAGACGGAACACGCGTCCCCGCACGAAGGGGAACTGGTTCTCGAGCGACGTGCGCTGTCGACGGTCCATCACAAGGATCAGCTCGGCGTCGGTACACAGCGAGCGGCTGATCTGCTGCGCGCGATGCGTCGAAACGTCGAAGCCACGCATCTGCATCACGTCTTGCGTGTATGGCGCGGCCGGCAAGCCGACCAGCGCGTTCAGGCCGGCGGATGCGACGCGCCGCCCGGGCATGGCCTGACGCAGCATCGCTTCGGCCATCGGGCTGCGGCAGATGTTGCCCTCGCAGACGATCAGGATGGATTCCATCATTTGGTTGCAATCGCCGCGGTCAGGCCGGCGTTGATGGCCGGTAGCAACAGGCTCAGCACGCGGCTGAAGCGGACGAGCCCGTTGCCGTCGACGTACACGACGTCCTTCGGCTTCAGCTGGAACTGATTCGCCAGCACCATCGCGACCGGCGAGCGCGCGTCGAGGTGATAGACCTGCGGCTGCTCGTCCTGCATCCCGCGCACCACGTATAGTTGCGCGGCGTCGGCCGTGTTCGCGTTCAGGCTGCCGGCCTGCGCGATCGCCTCGCTCAGCGTCAACCGGCCGTTACGCATCGGCAGCGCCGTCACAGGCTTGTTGACTTCGCCCATCACGAACACGCCGCTCTCGTCGCGCGGCAGCACGCGCACGAGATCGCCGTTGCGCAGCACGATCTTCGACGGATTGCGCCCCTGCTCGGCCATCTCGGTCAGGTCGATCCGGCGCTCGACGCCGTCGCGCACCAGCACGATGCGGCTCTGGTCGGCCGCCGCCGAGAAGCCGCCGGCCCGCCCGATCGCGTCGTACAGCGTCATCGGGATGTCGTTCACGGACTGCGAGCCCGGCGTATGCACCTCGCCCTCGAGGTACACCTGCTTCGCTCGGAACGACGCGATACGCACCGTGATCTGCGGATTCCGGAACGTCTTGTCGAGACGGCGTGTGAGCTGCGTCTGCACTTGCTCGGCCGTCAGTCCCGCCACCGTCAAGCGACCCGCGAAAGGAAACTGCAGCGTGCCGTCCTGGTCGACGACGAAACCCGGCGGCGCATCCGCCGCGCGCGGCGCGGCCTGCGCCGGCGCGCCGAGCGCCGCCGCGAGTTCGGGGTGGTCCCATACGGTGATCTGCAGCACGTCGCCGCGCCCGATGGTGTACGCGTCCGGCGACGCAACGATATCGCGGGGCTCGCCGCGCGTACTGCGTTCGCTATCGCGCATGCGCCGGATCAGCGACAGGTCGATGTTCGTGACCGGAACCGGCAACGCGGCGCTGTCTGCCGGTGTGGCGCCGGTCTGCAACGGAATCGACGCCGGCTGCTGCATGCGCATGCCCGGCGCGATGCCGCACGCACCCAGCAACGCACACAACGGCAGGATCATCACGAGCGGCCCGACACACGATGGTCGGCGCGGCGCGCGCACGCGCGCCGCCTCCATTTGACGCAACCTCTGCATTACAACCTCGCACTTTTTTAATTTGAAATTGCTCCGGTCGCCCCGCGTCGTGTCGACCGCGAGTACAGCACCCCTGTCGAGACCGGACATGCTTGCTGCCACTGCCTGTTGCCAAACCCTGCCATGCCTGCTGTCGTCACGCGCCGACGCCGCCCAACCTTTGCGACGAAGGTGCGCGCGGCGGCGGCTAATACGCACCTGAACCGCGCACCACCACGTTGATCGTCCGGAACAGGATGCCGATGTCGCGGCGCAGCGACCATTCGCGCACGTAGGACACGTCGAGCGACACGCGCGTCGAGTAGTCGGTATCGTTGCGGCCACTGACCTGCCAGAGGCCGGTCATGCCCGGTTTGGCCATCAGGTAGTAGCGCACGTCGTCGCCGTAGCGTTCGAGCTCGGCTTCGACGATCGGGCGCGGCCCGACCAGGCTCATGTCGCCCTTCAGCACGTTCAGCAACTGCGGCAGCTCGTCGAGACTCGTCTTGCGAAGCAAGCGGCCGATCGGCGTGATCCGGACATCGTTCCTCAGCTTGAATTCGCGATCCCATTCCGCACGGGCGTCGGCATCGCGCGCCAGCAGCGCCTTGAGCACCGCGTCGGCATTCGTCACCATCGAGCGGAATTTCAGGCACTTGAACCGCCGGCCGTTGCGGCCGACGCGCTCGTGCCCGAAGATCGCCGGACCGCCGTCGCGTCGCACGGTCCACGCGATGCCCAGCAATACCGGCGCCAGCATGACGAGCAACAGCGATGCACCCACCAGGTCGAAGCTGCGCTTGACCATTCGCTTGATGCGCCCGACCGTCCGGTGGCCAATCTCGAGCTGGCCGCGCAGGTCCGCGTGGGCGATAGCCGCCGCACGCACCTTGTCGCCCGCACGCTCGATCATTCCGAAAATCGCGAGTGTCAGCGCGCGGAATGCAATCAACCCGATCCCGCTGGCGAGCGTCCAGTACACGAACCACTCGCTCGACAGCACATGCGCACGATGCAGCACGTACAGCAGCGCGGTGCTCGTTCCCTGCACGACGATCCATGCGAGCACCGTTCGGCCGAGCACATGCAGCGCCGAGCGCGGGCGCGCCGCCTCGTAGATCCCGCAGGCGGGAAATGCCGACAACGCCAGCGCGGCTGCAAAGGCGACGAGCGCACCGTCGAACAAGGTCCCGCGCGCACCGCCGGTGGCACCGATCAACGCGGGAATGAACGCGCCCAGCACGATCAGCCCGATATCGGTCGCTCGATTGATCAACGAATTCATTGATATGAACTCCTAATTCATCATCCAACACCCGTCCGCGGTGCGGCGGTACTTCACGCCTGCCACGCATGTCGTCGGGGCATTCACTCGATCTCACCGCGGCCGCGAGCTGCGTGACACGCGCATCACGCTCCAGCCGGATGCGATGCGTATGTCACGCGGCGCGCTCGTTGCAGAACCGTTGCCTCGACGTTTCCGCAGTGCATCATATTCGTCGCGACTCGCGCTTTTATCGCTTGCGTCCGAATCCGCCTTGTTGATGGCGGAACAAATCAAGGCCGATTCCGCGAGAAAATTATTCGACCCGTTTCGCGAAACAAGCGATGCATGTTCCATGCACGAATAACGTTCACGAGCAACGATTCATGCTCGAATTTCAATCACGCGGACGACGCTTAAATTCAAGTCGATTGGAAATTCCGTACGCCCGCAATTACCGACGCATCGGGCAGCGCCTGCATCGCCTGGCGCCGCCGCATCCTGCAAGCGAGCACCGGTCGGATCGCATCGACCGGATGCTTGCCCAATGAATAAAAAGGCCTGCACGGTGCGCTCACGGCGACACGGCAGGCAAAATTCCGAGGAGTGCCGGGGTGCTGACTCCTCGAAAGGCCAGTCAACAATTTAATTAGGTAAACTATATTTTTAACGGCCCGTGTCTGACCGTGCCACGATTGTGGCCGAATCCGCCTTCGTTGCAGGTAGACTGACTTATATCCGGTATTTTTCACAAACGAATAACGACACTGTCACTCTGACGAAACTTCAGCTTCCGGATATCGATTTGAATTCGCCAGCGCACAATGTAATTTCGCCGATTGGTCGCGCACGGCGAATTGCGATCGCATGGTCTAGGATGGTGCGCCGCTCATCCAGTCGCCGAGGTCCGATGCATACAGCATGTCCGTCGAAGCGTCGCCGCCTTGTCGTGCGGTCGCCCGATATTCGGTCGGCGACGTCTGCAAATGCTGACGAAACAGTTTCGCCATCCGGTCGCCGCTGCCGAGGCCGGTGCGTCGCGCGACCTTGTCCGCCGGAAGATCGGTTTCGATCAGCATGCGGCACGCCTTCTCGAGTCGGACTCTCAACACGAACTCGGTCGGCGTGACGCCGATCTCGTTCTTGAAACGCCGCAGGAAATTGCGCTCGCTCATCGCGGCGGCCTGCGCCGCGTCGGCGATGGAAATCCGGTTCTCGCTGTTGACGCGCAGATGATGCGCAGCCATCCGGATCAACGTGCTGGCGCGCGCTACCCGTGCGCCGAACAGCACGTCGGTCAACTTGCGGTTAGCGCCAGACACCATGCACATCACGATTTCCTGCGCGATTTCGTAGCCCATGTCCACTCGGACGATCGACAACGCATCGGAGAACGGCCCGTCGTCCTCGTCGCCGGCGGGCTCGCCGTCATCGCGTCCGACGGACGACGCGCTGCCGCCGTCCGCGGCCGGCGCGGCGTTCTCGACTTCCTTCTGCGCGAGATGAATCTGCGTCAGCAATTTGCGACCGCCATGGCTGCCGCGAACGACGCGCGCACGCTGGTGCGCATGCCTGAGCCATGCGATCAGCTGCTCGTCGAGCGCGTCGATCCCATCCTGACCGCTCAACACGAACATCGCGTGCACGGTGCTGGCTTCGAGCGTGCGGGCCGCCTCCGTCCAGATGCCGACGCCCGACGACGAACGGACCGCGCCCCCATGCACGGAATACAGCCGCAATTCGTAGCGGTCGACGAATGTGCCGTCGGCGCGTCCGAGCTGATTGGCGAGTTCGAAAACGGCAGCCAGCTTGCCCATCTGCATGATGGAAAAACCCTCGAGCAACAGTATGATCACGCTTGCTCGTTGATACCCGTCGCGGGTGCTTCTACCACGATTCACGCTTATCCCCGTCGATGGATGATTCGACACTGTTTGCATCATTGCGGCCTCTTAACAATTTCTTACATTTCTAGTTTTCTGCGCCGCATCATAGGGGCGACCTTCGCCCGCCGATTTGTCAATGTCTGTTTTCGCCGTGTTGTTGTCGGAATCGATCAAGCCAGTGGTGTGGCCCTATTTATTGAGATTCGTCACATCTGGCGAACAAAGCATTCATGCAATTTCTCGATAAATTGACGTGCGTCAACGCCCCGAAATTGAAATCGGGATAACGCGAACAACCTATCCCCAGATGAGTGAGAGAAGCCGAAATCGGCTCGAATGCATCATCCGTTCCAACTGGCATTACCGGAACGGACAAAAGGACAGTATCGCGACGACAATGTACGGACACTGTTCGGAATGTGTTAATCGTGCATGATCGGATGCCGCTCAGGTTTGCGTGAAGCCGGTCGGTAAACGGAGTGCACGGCAACACGCGCTGGCGTCCCGCCGGGCCTGGTCCGGGCCACCACTCCGATTAATCGTGCGTACCCGCGGAATGAATGTATACATCAAAGCCGGAAGCAACGACCTCGAACGTCATGCGAGCAGCAGCCGATAAAATTGAGCGAGGTTGGTCCAGGAATTGCTGAATGCGAATCGTGATGCCGCGTTTGCATCGTACACGCTTCGATTTCACGCAAACATCCGGCGCGAAAATTTTCATCAAACATTAATGAAAATTGTGACTATGTATCGTCTCGTATCGACGATGAAGTGCCCGTGGCATCGTCGAATCGCCCGGCATAGCGCCGCGCAAACGTTGACATCGAGACTCATTCATCCATGAATTAATACATGGTATTACCTGAAATTTATTCGAGCCTTGCAGGCGGACCGAATCTCTTGTCATTTATGTATCGGCACGCATTCGTAATATGAAATCTCGTCTGGCATGCGCTCGAGCGGAAACGCATCCGGATCGAATCGTTTTCATGACCGTGGGGTTTCGGTCGAATGGGAGATCGGTCGCGGGCGGGCAAGCGCGGCGCATCGATGCACCGCGCACGCATCAAACGTGCGTTTGAATGTTGGTGTTTGTGCGGCACCATGCGCAGCTCAGCGCGCAATCGAATTGGCGGCACTGAGAAAGAACAGCAAACTCTCGTCGTGCCGCTCTGCCCGCCGCGCGAACTGTACGGCCTGTTCGACCCAGCCGTAATGCTCGGACTTCGCGCAGACCGGATCGGCCTGCGCCGAATCGCCGGCCAGCATGTAGCCTAGCAGCGGCACCCCACCATGATCCGCATGGCGCTCGTCGCAGGTGCGGATGGAGTGCGCGCCAGCAGCCGCTTCGCATGGGCTGCGCGATCCACCGTACCACCGACGGCCGAAACCGCCTTGTCGAACTCACCGAGGAGGGACGGCGCCTGCACGAAAGAGCGCCCCCATTCTGGCAGGAAGCGCAACGGGAGTTCGAGCGACTGAACGGTGCGGACAATGTTACGGCGTTGCGAGAAGGGTTGAGAGGGGTGCACATCGGCGACGTGTCGATGCGTTCGTCGCAAGACTGAGCCACCGGATGCATTGCGGCAACCACGCCATTCGTCAAACAAGTAGTCATTCGACGAAGGACTATGAAAACCGCCGTCACTATCGGTGGCATGGTCGCACCAGATTCCGAGCTCGCCTGCAAAATGGCGACCCTCGCCGCGCAGGCTCATTCGAGGCCTGCTCCTCAATCACGTCCACACGACACGGCGGTTCGCGGAGTTTATCGGCTGGAGGCGGCAACGCAACCATGACTGCAGAAGCAGACGCATTCTTCACCGACGGGCATGCAACTCAACGCAAGCAATGTCGATTCTTCGCAGGCACGGGCCACGCCAAAATGAGCGATTCGGATTCCGTAGTGGATCAAATGGAGCGGCCTTTGATCGTCACGTCTTTAAATGGGCTGCTCCATCGAGAATGCGTGTGCCGCAGACATCGTATCCAGTGCTTCGCGCAGCAGCAGGATCCTGCCGTTGCTCGCCACCAGCCGACCCGCGTACATCTGTCAATAGATTTTCCCCGTCGATGCCACGAGCGCTTCGCCTTCATATTCGGCGAATACCTGCTCAGGCGTTTCGGATGGGTCGGACTCGCCCCACCACATCGGGCAGCGGTCAACCAGGAACGGACATCCATGCGTGTGGGTAGAATCATGAGCAATCGACACCAGATGCGGTGGCCGCCCCCCATTCCGCGAGACATGGCGATGAAGGTAACGATTGCATACATCGACGAACCCCCATTTGGATGGACGGAACCCGGAGGAACTGCATCGGGCGCCGACATTGAATTGGCCGGTGTAGTTCTTCGGGCGATTGGCGTCACCCAGATCGAGCATCGCCTGACGACATTCAGTGAACTGCTGCCCGGCGTTGCAACTGGTCGCTGGGATATGAACGTTCCGCTCTTCATTACGCCTGAACGCGCCAGATCGGTCGCGTTCAGCGTACCCGTATGGGGGATCGGCGACGGCTTTCTGGTTCGGGCCGGAAACCCGAAGGGTCTCAGCAACTACGCGTCACTCGCCAAACGCTCCGACGCCCGCCTTGGCATCATTGCCGGACAGGTTCAGCACGACGCGGCAAAAGAGGCAGGCGTAAGCGAGAGCCAGATAGCCGTCTTCGCGCAACAAGCTGACGCGATTGACGCGGTTCTCTCCGGCGCGATCGACGCATATGCGAGCACGGCGCTGGGCAATCGCATTGTTGCGGATCGGATGGGAGACTCAGCGCTCGAGGCCGTGCCGCACGAGCCGGAGGCGGATGGCAGGCAACAGAGGCTCCCACTCGGAGCATTCTCGTTTAACCGGCAAAACAACGCGTTGCTCAATGCAGTAAACAGGCAACTACGTTCATATCTGGGCTCGCCGGACCATCGGGCCAGAATGGCGGCCTTCGGCTTGGCATCCAACGAGATCGATCCCGCTCTTGCGCGGTGAGCATGACGGATGTCAACCGATAATCGCCAATCGGCAGGGCCTGATGGATTGTCGTCAATTTTCGGGCGCCCTCTCCGGGAAGGCCCCTTCGACAAGCGACACCAAAATGGTTGAAAACTTTCTTTCTTGAATTGGACCACCCGCTGCCGAAATGATATGTCCGTCAACGTCTCAGTCCCCGATCGCGCCGCCCAGTATCAAACAATCGCACTGGTCCTGATCTCGATGCTTTGTTTTGCGGTCGTCGATGCACTGGGCAAAGCGGTAGCTCTCGACTATCCCGCTAACGAAGTGACCTTCTTCCGAATGCTGTTCGGCGTCGTGCCGGCCGTACTCGTCAGCCTTCGTGGTGGGTCGTTCGGCGCTCGGCTCCGAAAGATCGACCTTCGCGGACAGACAACCCGCGCGCTCACTCTTCTCGGTGCCTCCGGACTTTTTTTCGCCGGCTTGCCGTATCTGCCACTGAGTGAGGCCGTGGCGATCGTCTATTCGGAGGCGATTTTTGTCGTTCTCCTCGCGCCCATTTTGCTCGGGGAACGTTTACTCGCGCGAAATGCCGCAGCCGCGCTCGTGGGCTTTATAGGGGTCCTTCTAGTAGTCCGACCTCACGGTAGCTTGTCGAATCTCATGGGCCCAGGTCTGCTGCTGCTCAGTGCCTTGTGTGGTGCGCTTTCGATGATTCAGATTCGCAAACTCAAAGCCAGCGACGACTCGAGCATCACGGTGCTCTTCTTCACAGCCTTCGGAACCGCCGTTACCAGCATTTCCTTATTTTTTGCCTGGCGCACGCCGACGCTCAAAGACCTGCTCGTCATGGCGCTACTGGCGCTGTTTGCGACAGCCGGCCAGCTTTTCTTCACGGTCGCGGTAAGGCGTGACAGTGCTGCGAAACTGGCTCCCTACACTTACACGAGCATCATTTGGGCAACGCTGTTCGGCTTTTTCCTGTGGGGCGAAACGCCAAGCGTCGTTTCAGTTCTCGGAATCGTCGGGATCGTCGGGAGTTCGATCGCTGTCGCGATTCGGGAGGAGCCGCCGGAGGGGCCAGTGGTCTAGTCTGGCAAACAGGCTGGGCAGTCGTTGGCTGAGATGAATTGACGAATGGGCGACAGGACTGCGTCGATCGCGAATGACCGCAATCGAGGAAGGGGGAAGGTCCCTGTGGGTCGGCTACAGCCGACCGCGTCGGGCGGCATCCGGCCAGGAACGGACGCTCGACATACGAGGCAAGACTGCTGAAAATCTTGCTATCTCGAAACTTGTTGAGTGTGTCAAATGTCCCAGCTGGAAATATTGCCGCCCGAGATCGCGCGGCACTCAATTTCACGTAGGGAGATTGTCCTTCCGCTCAATGCGGCTATTGCCGCAATTGATTGGTGCGCGATCAACCAGATTCACCTCCTGGGTTGGGAAGGATGGATTCAGTCTGCGGATGGGCGGGTCGGTCACGGCAATGCGCCGCAGGGAACAACGAGTTTGGAGAGTCTTTCGATACCCGATGCTGCCGACTTCTGTCGGCGGACAATCCGGGCCGCCGCACTAGAGTGGTCGAAAACTTATCCAGAAACGACGGACCGAATACACTTCTGTATCACCGTTGACACGACGGGCGTCACCTCAAAGCTGTAGGCGTTTAGCGGCCAGGAAGGGACCTTCAGCCTCAGCCCCACGGCCGTAACGGCATTGATGCGGGGCTCGAAATGCGACCTACTGGACTATCGGGGAGAGGCGCCAAGAGGCTCGTGGAGTTCTCGATAGGCATTCACAAGCGCCCCCAGGGCCTCCTGCTCTTCTGGTGTCCCGAAGCGGCCCACAAACCCGTCTAACGCGACCAGCAAGGAGCAGGCCGCGAGAGCCAAGGTGTCGGCAAACTGCAAGTAGTCGGGGCCGATGCGCAGACCGGTTATCTTACCTGTGGCGCTCACCTCAACGTGGTGCTGAAGAGAGATGGCGGACGGGTGGGCATCCTGAGAGAGAGAGAGCGGTAGACGACGGTATAAAGATCAGACAGGCTCAGGTCTTTCGCCAAGCCGCAAAGGTCAATGTCCTGGTGCTTCCCTGGCGTGCCGATCTCGTCGAGCAATGCGTCGAGCGCCGCTCCCGTTTCGGCTGGCACCTCTGGCATATCCCGCAACTCAGCCGCGACGTGCCCGCGAAATCGCTGGTGCCCACCCTCGAACGCCTCGACGAACCGCGTCGTCGGCGCTTCGCCCTTCTTGAGTTTGATTTTGGCGCCGTGCGACAGCACGATGTCGCGGGAGGCGGCCACGCAGTACAGCGCAGTTTCGAAGGTCGATCGCACCATTGCGCGCGACTGCGCACGCAGCCCCCTGGCGCTCAGGAGCACAGCACCCTCGAAGTCCTGAACGGCTCGCCCAAAAAGGGTGACGGCGAAAAGGTCGGCGTCACGCTGTTGGATGTCGCGCGGCACGATCAGCAGGGCGATGGCGAAGCGGTTGATCTGCTCTACGAGCGCCGCATGGCCGGGGCAATAGTCCCGAAACGCCTCATCCGCGAGGGCGTTAATGTGCGTGGATAGGAAGCCGTCACGGCTCAGAGTCATGGTCTTCTCCTTAGCCTTGCGGACTATCGCCGCATTGGACTGTCAGGCCAAGATTCGTGGCGATCAGCCTGTGTAGGCCACAACGCGAACATAGATCTTGCTCCAACCAGGGAAGGTAGTTTGCAACCGACCGATGACATGTTTGGCCGGTGTAATCACCAGTTCGGTTGCTCCGTCGTTCATTGATTTGCCGTGGTGTGAAACCCATGGTGGAGCGTAATTTGGGAGGTGTCAGCCGTCAACAATGGTCACGTACAAAGCTGGATGGAACGGCAGCTTTTGGGAATGTCGACTGTCTCCTTCGGATCGACAACAACCGATCGTGTTCGCCCTCAATCGCCACGCTCCGGGCATCTTCCCCGATTTGCCTCAAATCTGAATCTCACTCTCCCATCAAACCGCAGCCCTCAACCACCCCAACAACTCCGCCTGCGCACTCCCCTCCACCACCGGCGCCGGCGTCAACAGGCAGTAATGCGAACCATCCTCGACGAACCCCATCGGCGCAACCAGCACACCGCTTTCGATGTCGTCGCGCACGAGATGCCACGGCCCGATCGCCACGCCCAGCGCCGCGACAGCCGCCTGCAGACTGAAGTAAAAATGCTCCAGCACCTGCCCGCGCCCACGCGCCGCCGGCTGACCGGCCGCCACCGTCCATTCCTTCCATGCATCCGGCCGGGTCCGCGTATGCAGTAGCGGCGCATCCTGCTTCAACGAACGCGCACCGCGACGCGCGGCAAACCACGCACCGACTTTGTCCGGCCGGCAGACCGGCCCCACCCGCTCGGCAAACAGCTGCTCCGCGTGATACCCCGCCGGCCACGCAAAATCGTTGCGGCGAATCGCCATGTCGATCCCGCTGTCGAACGAAAACGGCCCGCCCGCGGCGACCAGGTGGATATCGACACCCGTGTATCGCGCCTGGAAATCCGGCCAGCGCGGGATCAGCCAGCGCATCAGAAGCGTCGGTTCGCACGACAACACCCACCGCCGCGCACGCGCCGCCTCGCTACGCAATTCCTGCGTGGCGTGACGCATCAGGCCGAGGCCGTCATGGACGGCCTGCGCCAGCTTGCGTCCCGCATCGGTCAGGAATACACGACGACTGCGCCGCAGGAACAGCGCGACGCCCAGATCATCCTCGAGGAGCCGCACCGCGCGACTGACCGCGCCGTGGGTCAAACACAGCTCGTCGGCGGCACGACTGAAATTCTCGTGACGCGCCGCCGCCTCGAAACAGCGCAACGCCATCAATGACGGCAGGCTCGTACGAGTCGATTGTGAGTCAGCCTCACCATTCTGGTCAGAAATCATCGTTTTTCATGATGGAACACGGTTGCTAGCATTGTGCCATCAAGACTCCCGCCGCAAGGAAAAGGCAATGACCGAACTGATAGTCGTAGTCACCATCACGCTGCTGGCCGTCATCAGCCCGGGCCCGGACTTCGCGATGGTCACGCGCAACAGCCTCATGCTGTCGCGCCGCGCCGGCGTGCTCACCGCGCTGGGAATCGGGCTGGGCGTCACGGTTCACGTGAGTTACACGCTGCTGGGTGTCGGGCTGCTGATCCGCCAGTCGCTGTGGCTCTTCAATGCAGTCAAGCTGATCGGCGCGATCTACCTGATCTACCTTGGCGTGAAGATGCTCATGACCCAGGCCCGCGACGGGCAACCCGACGCACCGGCGGCCCCGCTGTCCGATCTCGCCGCACTGCGCACCGGCTTCTTGACCAATGCGTTGAATCCCAAGACCACGGTGTTCATCGTCAGCCTGTTCATGCAGGCCGTCCGCCCGGACACGCCGTTGATCGTGCAGCTCGGCTACGGCGCGTTCATCGCGGTCGCACACGCCGGCTGGTTCAGTCTGGTGGCCGTCTGCTTCTCGGCGACGGCCGTCCGCGATCGCCTGCTGTCGCTGCGTCACTGGATCGACCGCACCTTCGGATGCCTGCTCGTGGGCTTCGGCGTCGCGCTCGCCATTGCGCGCGGCGGGCGCTGACCTCGCCGCCCGCGACGAACGGCAACGTCAGAACGTGAGCGCGATCGCCCGCGCTTCTTCGATCGCACGGCTGCGATCGACCTGCCCGTCCGGACCGAACAACGTGCGTTCGACGACAATCCCGGTGACGTCCGTCACACCGACGAACTTGAGCCAGGTTTCCATGTACGGGCGCTGCAGGTCGAATTCGGCGGCCGGCGTAAACGAACCCGGCGCGTCGTAGCTGAGCCCGCGTGCATACACGACCGCCGCCCTTTTTCCGGCCAGCTTGCCGCTGAACCGCGATCCGTCGAACGTGAACAGCACATCTTTCTGCGAGATCACGTCGATCAGGTGCTTGAGCTTGTACGGAATACTGAAATTCCACAGCGGCACGCCAAACAGGAACTTGTCCGCTTCGTGGAAAGGCGCCGCGAGCCGTTCGATCTGCTGCCATGCCGCAGCCTGTTCCGGCGTCAACGCCGTGCCGCTCAGTCCGGCATATTTCGCGGCCAGCGCGGCTGCATCGAATTCCGGCAGCGCCACGTCCCAGATGTCGAGCGTCCGTATCTCATGATCGGGATGCGCGTGCCGGTACGCATCGAGAAATGCACGGCACACGTCGATGGACGCCGAATATGCCTTGTTGGGGGAGCCTTCGATATAGAGCACGCGTGTCATGGAGCCGATCCCTGCGTCAAGTGACGGCGCCGCACGGGATGCGCGATCGCCCACTGCGATTCGCAGCGTATCGGGACAGCTTACAATCCGGAAATGATATTAATGAATCGATTTAACCTGGATTGGTGATCAATGAGCGCTCCCCTCGACACGACCCTGCTTCATACGTTTGTTGCGGTCGCCGACGTGCGAAGCTTTACCGGCGCCGGCCACCGGCTGCACCTCAGCCAATCCGCGGTAAGCGCGCAGATCGTCCGGCTCGAAGAGCAGGTCGGCCGCGCGCTGCTCGTCCGCAACACGCGCAGCGTCGCGCTCACCGCGCATGGCGAGACACTGCTCGGCTATGCGCGCGCGATGCTCAATCTGAGCGAGGAAGCACGTGCGAGGCTCGGAACCGGCAACGCGGTCGACGTCAAGCTGCGGATCGGCGCGTCGGAAGACTTTGCCGGAGACTGGCTTCCCGACGTGATGCGCCGCCATTGCGCCGCGCGGCGCGGCTTGCGGCTGGACCTGGTGGTCGACATCGGCGACAGCCTGTTTCGACGTCACGCAAACGGCGAGTTCGATCTCGTGATCGGCAGCCGGTGCTCGCATTTTGGCCAGGGCACGACCTTGTGGCAGGAGCCGCTCGTCTGGGCATTCGCGCGCCACGAGCCGCTTCCGGAAGGCGACGTGCCGCTCGCGTGCTTCCCCGATCCGTGCCCGTACCGCGGCGCCGCCGTCAAGGCGCTCGCACTGGCCGGCATGGGCTACCGGATCGCGTGCGAAAGCCCGAGCGTCGCCGGCATCCTCACGTTCGCGCGCGCCGGTATCGCGATCGCGCCGCTGCCGCGCAGTGCGCTCGACGACACGCTCCGTGAATTGGGCGTATCCGAAGGATTGCCGGAGTTGTCGGACATGGAATTCGTGATGATGCACGACGCCGCGGTACCGGCAGCCGCCGAATTCGCCGCAACGATCGCGGATGAAACTGCCGTTCGAGCAGCGGCCGGCAAACGCCACCGAGCCTGACGGACGGGCGCTCGCGAAAATTCACACAGGGCACGCTCCGTGCCCCGCCCGACTCAACGCTTCGTACTCCATTCGACGCGCCCGCCAGCAGTTTCCCGACCGCGCCCGAGCAACGCGGCCAGCGTGATATCCGCGAGCTTGCCGAACGGCGCGCGCAGCAGCGTCGGCAGGCTCCAGCGGCCCTGCACGAACACGCCCTTCGCATGGCTCATCGCGCGGAATCCCTCGATGCCGTGATACGCGCCCATTCCGCTCGGGCCGACGCCGCCGAACGGCAGGTCTTCCTGCGCGACGTGCAGGACCGTGTTGTTGATACCGACGTTGCCCGACGTGGTGCGCGTCAGCAGCGTCTCGCAATCGCCGTCCCGGACACCGAAGTAATACAACGCCAGCGGCCGCGGACGCGCGTTCACGTAGTCGACGACCTCGTCGATCGTGCGATACGTGCGCACCGGCAGGATCGGCCCGAAGATTTCTTCCTGCATGACGGCCGTGTCGTCGCCCGCCCCGACGATCAGCGTCGGCGCGAGCGTGCGCTTGCGGGTCGCCGCGTGCTGCGGATGCACGCCCGCCTCGATCACGCGTGCGCCTTTGCTGCGCGCTTCGTCGACGAGCCCCTTCAATCGATCGTAATGCCGGTCGCTGACGATCGACGTGTAGTCCTGACTGGTCGGCCCGTCCGGATAGAAACGCGCGACGGCCGCATCGTATTGCGCGACGAACGCATCCAGGTCGTCTTCATGGACCAGCGCATAATCGGGCGCCACGCACGTCTGTCCGCCGTTCGACAGCTTGCCGAACACGATGCTGGACATCGTCCGGCCATCGACGTGCCCCCTCGCGACGATCGCCGGGCTCTTGCCGCCGAGTTCGAGCGTGACCGGCACGAGGTTGTCGCTCGCCGCCTTCATGACCTTGCGGCCCACCTGCGTGCTGCCGGTAAACAGCAGATGATCGAACGGCAACCCGCTGAAGGCGGCGCCGACTTCCGGGCCGCCGAGCACGACGGCGACTTCTTCGCCCGGAAAGATGTCCGCCAGCATCCGGCGCATCAATTCGCTGGTGCGCGGCGTCAGCTCCGACGGCTTGAGCATCGCGCGATTGCCTGCGGCCAGCGCGGTGGCCAGCGGAATGAACGTCAGTGCGAACGGGTAATTCCACGGTGCCATCACGCCGATGACGCCCAGCGGCTGGTATTCCACGTGCGCCTGCCCGGCGCGGTAGAGGAAGCCGACGTGCCGGCGCTGCGGCTTCATGAAACGGCGCAGGTTGCGCGTCAGGTAATCGATCGCCTGGACCACGCCCATCAGTTCCATGATCGCGGTTTCGTGATGCGAGCGATGCCCGAAATCGGCACTGATGGCCGCTTCCACGTCGCGGCGATGCGCGAGCACGGTGGCACGCAGCCGCGCGAGCTTCGCCTTGCGCTGCTGAATCCCCGGCGGCCCCTCGGAGACGAATGCCTTGCGCTGACGGGCCAGCAACGCCGCCGGGTCGATGCTCGAGCTGGATTCTGCGGAAACGGCCATGGTGCACCTCACGAGGTTGCGTCGATGTAGACACTGTCAACTTGCATGCGACGGATCATAGGGCCACAATGTGTTCCTTGTCAACATAGGAGCAACGCGATGTCGTCGGAAGGGGATGCGGATGCCGGGCAAAAGGCTTATCACCACGGGGATCTGCGTCGCGCGATCATCGAAACGGCGCTCGACACGCTGCAGGAGCAGCAAGGCTGGCAGTTCACGCTGCGCGAGATCGCGCGGCGCGCGAACGTCAGCCACTCCGCGCCATACCGGCATTTCCCGGACAAGGCCGCGTTGCTGCACGAACTCGCGCTGATCGGCTTCGATCGCCTGCGCGACGAACTTGCCACGTCCATCGATCCCGCGGCGGCCGCACCGGACGTGCTGCTCGCGCTCGCGTATGCCCATCTCGCGTTCGGACAGCGCAACCCGGATCTGTATCGACTGATGTTCGCCGCGGATGCCGGGGAGCCGTCCGACATTCATCTCGATCCGCGCGTGCAGGCGCCCTTCCTGCTGGTCGTCGACATCCTGGAGCACGGCCAGCGCGCCGGCACGATCCGCCCGCGCTCGGCGCTCGGCCAGGCGACTGCCTGCTGGGCCCATCTCCATGGCCTGACGATGCTCGCGATCGACGGACGGCTGGTGCGCGAGAAGGTGGGCGATCATGCGATCGAAGACGCACTGACGACGCTGCTGGACGGACTCGTGCTGCCCGACACGCGCATGCGTACGACCAGGGCGAAAAAGCCTTGACCTTTAACTTCACTTAAAGGTTATGGTTTGCCTCGGCAGCGTATCGAGGCCATGGGTATGGGTACTGCCATCCGACAATCCGGCGGCACGTCGACGACGTCCGCCCGTGGCCGATCAAGAGGAAACCGCATCATGACCAAGCGCATCCTTCATGTCGTCAGCAATGTCGCGCACTACGCCGATCCGTCGCAACCGACCGGCCTGTGGCTGTCGGAACTGACCCATGCCCATGAGATCTTCGCGGCGAAAGGCTATGAGCAGCGGCTCGTGAGCCCGAAAGGCGGCGTGTCGCCGCTGGAGCCGCGCTCGCTGAAATGGCCGCACGCGGACGCCGCGTCGAAGGCGTGGCGCGCCGACAAGGCCAACGCGGCGCTGCTCGCGCACACCGCGCGCCCGGACGAGATCGATCCGGCCGAATTCGATGCGATCTACTTTACCGGCGGCCATGCGGTCATGTGGGACTACCCGGACGACGCGGGGCTGCAGCGGCTCACGCGCGCGATCTACGAGCACGGCGGCATCGTGTCGTCGGTCTGCCATGGCTACTGCGGGCTGCTGAACACCCGGCTGTCGGACGGCTCGCTGCTGGTCGCCGGGCGCCGGATCACCGGCTACTCGTGGGTGGAAGAAATCCTGGCCGGCGTCGCGAAGAAAGTGCCCTACAACGTCGAGCAGCAGATGCAGCAGCGCGGCGCACGTTACGAGAAGGCGCTGCTGCCGTTCACGTCGATCGTCGTCGTCGACGGCCGCCTCGTGACCGGCCAGAATCCACAATCGGCGAAGGCGACGGCCGAACAGGTCGTCGCGCTGCTGTCACGCGACGTGACGGCGGCCGCCTAACGGGCGGTCGTCCGGCGCGGAAGCGGTTCGTCACGCACGTCGCCGGCGGCAGCGTCGCCCGGGTTCGCCGCATTCGCGGATAGAGCCGGCGACAGCAGCCGCTTCGCATGGGTTGCACAATCTACCGTATCGGGCTTCGCACCGATCCCGGCAATCAGCGCGACGACGTGCGCCTTGCTGCGTGCAAGCCGCACCTCCAGCGCCTCGATGTCCTTCACCTTGCGGCACAGCGCGTCCAGCAACGACCCGCATTGCCATTGCGCAAAGTCGGACGGGAGCAGCGTGCGAATCTCGTCCAGACTGAAATCCGCCTTCTGCGCCGCCGAGATCAGATCGAGCACCGTCACCGCTTCCTGCGGATACGTGCGATAGCCGTTCGCTTCGCGCTCGACCAGCGTCAACAGGCCGATGCGTTCGTAGAAGCGGATGCGCGAAGGGGCAAGGCCGGTGCGTTCTGCCAGTTCCCCGATCTTCATGTTCCGATACTCCCCGGCCGGAACGGATCCGGCCATTCAACTCACCGTGACAGTCAGCCGCCTCCTCACGTCGATTCGCATTCCGATCTTTATCCTTGCCTCGCCAATGGCAGGAAGGATTGCGCTCAAATCACCTCGAAGCCCAACCCGGCATGGCGTACCAGACGCTCGACATAGCGTTCGCCGAACATCGTCGCGGGTGTCCAGAAGCCGCCGCCGCGCCCGCTCTTGACGCCGTCACTACTGCAATCCAGTGCGAGACTGATCGCAGCCTGTCCGAGCATCTTGCCGGTCGAGCCGTAGCCCGGATCGCGGTCGCCGGTGACTTTCACGCGCAAGGTCCGCCCGTCGTCGGCCCGGCCGAAGAAACGCAGGTCGAAGCGGCCGGCCTGCTGGGCCGCGACGCTCGGCCCCTCGCCGGGCTTCGGCAGCAGGAAACGTTCCATCAGGCTGCGCACCGGCTTGACGAGCACGCCCACCATGAATGCGCCGAGGCCGGCGACCATCGTCAGCGCGGTCAGGCGGCCCTTGAGGCCCGCGCCCGTCATCACGGCTTCGTCGTAGGCGAAGCGGCTGCCGTAGGCATTGCCGGCCAGCGCATTCGAGCGATGCACGACGCGCTCGTTGATCGCCGCCATCACGAACGGTGCGATCCACGCGTCGCAGTCGCGATCGAAATCGGCAGACCGAACCGCATGCTGCCGCACCGTGAAGCCATGCCCTTTCGGACACAGCGAATAAGGATCGAGCAGTTCCCGGCGCAACGCGGGATCGGCCGCCGCTTCCCGCACGACGTTGATCACGCTCGCGACGGTACCGCCCGATGCGCCGCCCTTCAGCGTCCGCACGCGCATCTTCACCTGCCCGGCCGGCACGCCCCACTGCCGCCCTGCCTGTTGCTGCAGGAAGAAAACACCCATGTCCGACGGCACCGAATCGAAGCCGCAGCAGTGCACGATGCGCGCACCCGATTGCCGGGCCGCGGGTTCGTACCGGTCGATCATCCGCTTGATCCACTGCGTCTCGCCGGTGAGGTCGCAGTAGTCGGTGCCGGTTTGCGCGCAGACCCTGACCAGCGGCTCCCCGTAAAGGGCGTACGGTCCGACGGTCGACACGACCACCCGCGTTTGCGCGCAAAGCGCCTGAAGCTGCGCTTCGTCGGCCGCGTCCGCGACGATGATCGGCACGGCCTGCCCGGCCGCACCGAGCGTATCCCTGACCTGCCTGAGCTTCGCCTCGGACCGGCCGGCGATCGCCCAGCGCAGCGTCTCGCCGGCGCCCGCCAGATAGTCGGACAGATAGCGGGTCAGGATCTGCCCGACAAAACTGGTGGCGCCAAATACGACGAGATCGTAGGTCGGTTGCGACATGGGCATCTCCTTCGGTGCACGCGTGTCGCGCGCATCCGTATCGTCAGCGTGGCTTTCCGGGTTCATCGAAGGTCTTCAGGGGCGTCGGCAGGTTCAGGACCAGTTGCGCGTCCTTGACCACGTCGAGCCGCATGATGGTCGACGCACCAAGCCCGTCGAGCAACTGGCTCAACGGCCCGCCGTGCCGCACCAGTTCGACGTTGCGCGGCAGCAGGCGCTGCGCGAACGAGAGCATGTTGGTCTGCACCGACGACTGATGCCATTCGCCGTCGATGCGGTTGACCATCGTCGTCGTGCCCATGTGCGATTGCGACGGCACGGTGGTCAGCGCCGGCAGCGGCACGCTCAGGCTCAGGTCCGGCCGGTCGCCGGGTCCGGCAATGCGCGCACGTGCGGTAGCGCCGATGTCCACGTCGATATCGGCGAGCCATTTCGGCAGCTGATAGCCATGCACGCCGCGCACCCGCGCGATCTCCGTCGTGACCGGGAGCGCCAGCACGTGCGCGAAAAAACTGCGGCGCCGCATCGAGTCGATCAGCTCGCGTGCCGGCGACCCTGTCGCGCCCGGCCGGCGGATCACCACCGCGACGGAGACTTCATCGTACGGATCGTTGTCGCACACCGAATACGAAAAGAACGTCAGCGCGACCAGCCCGTAGCCGGGGAGCGCCCGCAGCGGTTCGAGCGGCGCCGGCAGCATGGCCCGCACGCGGTCGAGCGGCGCAAGAAACAGCAGCTGGATGCTGCTGGAGCGGTAGTAGAAGTTCGGCGCCCAGGTCGGGCCGACCCGCGACGCAACCTGACGCTTCGGAATCCGGCGGAAAAAATCGATGTTCCCCGCCGCGGGATCGCGCGCCACCTCGTCCAGGTCCGGATTCATCCGGAACCGGTCGTAGTACCCGCCTTCCGGCACGTCGACCGTATGCGGCCCGAATTCGACCTGTGTAAAACGCCTGTCCATGCTCGTCGCCTCTCGTCGATGATTGACCGTGGCAGGCAACACCCGAAGCCTGCTGATTCACTGCCGTCAGCAAGCACTCTAAGCTTTAAGTCAACTTTAAGGTCAAGGCTCGGAATAGAGGAGCACGTCAGGCTGCGTTCGAGTGACCTTGCGGTGATCGCCGTCGCACCGGCGGATCATTTGGCCGTCGTGCGGCGGCCTTTGCCGCGGATCGACACCACGCCGTGATCGCGCAGCCGGTCCATCACCCAGCGCGTGCGTTCGGCGCAATCGAGTTCGGTCGGCCGGTTCTTGATGCTGTCGATCGCGACGCGGAGTTGCGCCTTGTTCTCCTTGAGGCGCTTCTGCATCGCTTCGATCTCGGCGACTTTCCGCTCGAGCGCCTCCACCAACCCCTCGTGCTGCCAGTTGCCGGCCTTCACCGGCAGCAGATGACGGATCTGCTCGAGCGAAAAACCCGCACTTTGCGCACTGGCAATGATCTCGAGCATCCACACCGCATCATCGGCGTAGTCGCGATAGCCATTCGTGCTGCGTTCGACGGCCGTGATCAATCCTTCGGCCTCGTAAAAGCGAATCCGCGATGCGGACAGGCCGCTGAGCTTCGCGAGTTCCCCGATTCTCATCCCTACCTCGCCCGCGTGTTGACATTAAACCTAACTTTAAACCTAGAGTAACCGCATCGCCAAGCCGGGCGGACGGCCGATGCCGCCGCGCACGTTGCACGGGCCTGGCGATCGCGACACGCGGCAAGGCCGTCACGGATCGATATCGTTCACCGAACAGGAGCAGACATGGGATACGTCACTACGCAAGATGGCGTGGACATCTTCTACAAGGACTGGGGTCCGCGCGACGCCCAGGTGATTTTCTTTCATCATGGCTGGCCGCTCAGCGCCGACGACTGGGATGCCCAGATGCTGTTCTTCCTCGCGCAGGGCTACCGCGTGATCGCGCACGACCGTCGCGGCCACGGACGCTCCAGCCAGGTCTGGGACGGCCATGACATGGATCACTACGCGGACGACGTCGCCGCGGTCGTGAACCACCTCGGCGTACAGGGCGCCGTCCACGTGGGCCACTCCACCGGCGGCGGCGAGGTCATCCACTACGTCGCGCGCCATGGCGAGGACCGCGTCGCCAAGGCCGTGCTGATCAGCGCCGTGCCGCCGCTGATGGTCAAGACCGACAGCAACCCGGGCGGGCTGCCGAAAGAGGTGTTCGACAACCTGCAGGCGCAACTCGCGGCGAACCGTGCGCAGTTCTACTACGACGTGCCGGCCGGCCCGTTCTACGGCTACAACCGCGACGGCGCGACACCGTCGCAAGGCGTCATCTGGAACTGGTGGCGGCAGGGCATGATGGGCAGCGCGAAAGCGCACTACGACGGCATCGTCGCGTTCTCGCAGACCGATTTCACCGAAGACCTGAAGCGCACCTCGATCCCGGTGCTCGTGATGCACGGCGACGACGACCAGATCGTCCCGTGCGCCGATTCCGGCCTGCTGTCGGCGAAGCTGGCGAGGAACAGCACGCTGAAGGTGTATGCGGGCTTTCCGCACGGCATGCCGACGTCGAACGCCGATACGATCAACGCCGACCTGCTCGCGTTCATCCGCAGCTGAACCCGGCGAATGACGGTGCGGCCTTCAGCTGGAATCGCAGGCTGAAGGCCTTCCCGAGCAGCTGCCGAACGCAGCTAGTGAAGTTCGCGAAGAAAATCGGGAACCGCTTCGCCGATCGACACAAGATATGCCGCCATCGCACCGGCCACCTTGCGCACGGCGGGACGCGCCGTCATCCGTTCGCGCCACGCAAGCAGGTTCGGTGTTTCGGCAGTCATCGGCGCACCTTTGCGCGCACCGAACAACTGCGCCATGTAGAACGCGATGTCGGCGTAGGAATAAGCGCCGGCCAGAAAATCCCGATTGTCGAGCACACGCTCCATCTGCCGGTAGTATCGCGCCGCTTCGGCACGCGCGGCCTGCGCCGCCGGATCGTCCGGCGTGCCCTCGAGCCCCATCAGCCGGACGACGTGCGGGAAATAGATTTCGTCGCTGCAATGTTCGAGCTGGCGCGCGACGGCGCGCGCTGCCGGTTGCGCCGGCCATAACGCGGGCGTCGGCTTCAGGTCCTCGAGATACTCGAAGATTTGCGTCGAATCGAAGATTTCCAGATCGCCGTCGATCAGCACCGGCACCTGGCGCTTCGGATTGATGCGCAAGACGTCCGGATGCCTGGGCTCGTAGCCGCGCTGCTGACTGAACGGCACCATCACCCGTTCGAAGTCGATGCCCTTCTCGTGCGCTGCAATCTCGACCTTGGCGCCGAACATGCTCAGCGGTCCTGAAATGATCTTCATGGTTCGTCTCCGCTTCAATGGAACGGGTCAGGGATGCGGCAAAGCATAAGCCTGAAAACATGACAACTTATGTCATGTATTTGGAGTAATGTGTCATGCATGAAAGCGAGCCGCCTGCTGTCGATCATGATGATGCTGCAAGCGCGCGGCCGGATGACCGCGCCGGCGCTGGCCGAAGCGCTGGAAGTATCCGAGCGCACGATCCTGCGCGATATCGACCAGCTCTCCACGGCCGGCGTGCCGATCTGGGGCGACCGCGGCCGCAACGGCGGATTCCAGCTGCGCGACGGCTGGAGCACCGATCTCACGGGGCTGACCGAACACGAGGCGCACGCACTGATCCTCGCGGGTTTGCCCGGGCCGGCGAGCGAACTGGGTCTCGACGGCATGGCCACTTCCGCGCGGCTGAAGATGATCGCGAGCCTGCCGCCGGCCTCGCGCGAGCGGGCCGATCGTGTCGCCAGCCGGCTGCATATCGATACCGTGGACTGGTACCGCGCGCAGGAAACGCCCGCGTTCCTGCGTGAAGCTGCCGACGCCGTGTGGGGTGCGTATCGGATCGACGTGACGTACCAGAGCTGGCGCGGCATATCGCGCCGCGCGCTCGAACCGCTCGGCCTCGTGCTCAAGGGCGGTGCCTGGTACCTGATTGCGAAAGTGGTCGGCAAGCGCGGTGCGCTCACCTTCCGGCTCGCCAATATCCTCGAATTCAACGCAACGCGCCGCCGTTTCAGGCGCCCGGCGCGATTCGACCTGGCCGCGCACTGGCGCGACGCGATGAAGCGGTACGAAGAAGATCTCCATCAGCTGACCGCCCATATCGCCGTATCGCCGCGCGGCGAAACCTGGCTTGCCAACGCGCGGATCAAGACCGCACCGATCCTCGAAACGTCATCCGGTACCGACGTGCCGCCAGGATGGAAAGCATTCCTGATGCCGATCGAATCGATCGAGCACGGTGCGCGCAAGCTGCTGGGCTTCGGCGCACACGTAAAAATCCTCGGGCCGCAGGCGCTCAAGGATCGGTTCATCGAAGAGTTATCGCAGGTATCGGCGCTTTATCCATCTACTGACGCTTGAAGCGCCGCCGTCAGATCTCATCGGAAACGCGTCGAGAAGGGGTTGCAACCGAGCCGCATTCACGGCCCGATGTCGAATCCGGTTTCCCCGATGCCAGCTCGTAAGGCAAACAGCTATCTCCGGCAGCCCCTACTGACTTATAGTGCGGACTGTCCATTCAACGAGGAGCGCTGTGATGAAACTGCTGGCCAACGGTCCGTTCGAAGTGAAGCTGAATCCGGAATCCCTGAGTGCCGTAGCCGAACATTCCGGGCTCGGGCGCATGTCGCTCGACAAGCAATTTCACGGTGATCTGGAAGCCGTCAGCCACGGTGAAATGCTCGCGTTTCGCAGCAGCGTCCAGGGCTCCGCAGGCTACGTGGCGATGGAAACGGTACAGGGTGTGCTCGGCGGGCGCCAGGGCAGCTTCGTCTTCCAGCACAGCTCCACGATGACGCGCGGGGAGCCGAAGCAGTCGATCACCGTCGTGCCCGATTCCGGGACGGGAGAACTGCTGGGGCTTTCCGGTTCGATGATCATCCATATCGACAACGGCCTGCATTCGTACAGCTTCGACTATGAATTGCCCGATGCTGCGCAGTGAGTCGCTCGATGAAATACCGCTAGACTCGCGGCGCTGACACGTTCCCGCGTCACGCGAACGCCTCGTCGCGCAAACGGAACTGCGCGACCGCCGCGCTCAGTCGCGAACCCTGTTCATCGAGCGACAACGCCGCGGCTGCCGCCTCCTCGACCAGCGCCGCATTGCGTTGCATCGTCTGTTCCATCTGGATGACCGCGGCATTCACCTGCTCGATGCCTGACGACTGCTCCTCGAACGCGTTGCTGGTCTCGCCCATGATCGCGTTGACGCGTTCGACCGCGGCGACGAGCTCGCTCATCGCCGAGCCGGCCAGCGTGACGAGGCCGCTGCCGCCTTCGACACGCCGTGCGGCATTGCCGATCAGGTCGCGAATTTCCTTCGCCGCCGACGCGCAACGCTGCGCGAGCCCGCGCACCTCCGTCGCGACCACCGCGAACCCGCGTCCCTGCTCGCCTGCGCGCGCGGCTTCGACGGCCGCATTCAACGCGAGGATGTTGGTCTGGAACGCGATGCTTTCGATCGTGCCGACGATGCCGGAAATCCGCGCGGAGCTCGTCGAAATCGCGGACATCGTCTCGACGACGCGCTGCATCGCCTCGCCACCGCGCGACGCGATGCCGGCCGCCCCCTCGACGTAAGTACGCGCATCGCGCGCGTTGTCCGCGTTCTGGCGCACGGCCGCCGTCAACTGTTCGACGCTCGCGGCCGCCTGCTGCAGCGACACGGCCTGCTGCTCGGTGCGCGCGGACAGGTCGACGTTGCCGCTCGCGATCGTGCGGACGTCGCCGACGATCGTTTCGGTACTCGCGCGCACCTGGTTCACGGTGTCGACGAGGCCGTCCTGCATCCGCTTCAGCGCATTGAGCAGATAGGCCATTTCGTTTTCGCCCGCGATGACGACGGTGCCCGTCAGGTCGCCTTTCGAAATTTTCTCGAACTGGCCGACCGCGAGATTGATCGGTTCGATGATCGCCTTCGCGAGCACGCGCTGCGCAAAGAAACCGACGACGAGCGACAGCCCGGCGACCGCCGCCATCCCCCACACGATCCGGTGGAAATGCACGCCGGCCGCATCGTAACGGGCCTTCTGGCGCGCGACCTGGAACGATTCGAGCGCGTCGATCGCATCCTGGTAGGCGGCGAACAGCGCCGGCGGCGCGGTGCGTTGCGTATCGAGGAAATTGAACGCGTCGTCGCCGTCGAGCTGCGACAGCGCTTTCAGGAACACACGATCAAGCAGCGCGCGGCGGTGGCGCTGCAGCGTGTCGAACAGCGCCTGCTCGTTCCCGTCGCGCGCATGCAGGCGCGTGTAGGCATCCAGTTCGTCATTGCTCTGCTTGAGGAGCGTATGGAGCTGCGCGGCGCCCTCCTTGCCCGACTGACCCGCGCTGATGATCTGCGCGACGTCGCTCATGCGTTCGCGCAGCACGAGCATCCGCTCGGAGCTGGTCTTCAGGTGCAACAGCGACGCGGTGTCGTCGCGGTACATCGCCTCGAGCGAACCGTTGCCGATGTAGAGCGCAGCAATGCCGGCGCCGACCACCAGCACGAGCAGCACGGTATAGCCGGCGATGGTCGCGATGAGTCCACCGCGGATGGTGAATTGTTTTCGCATGACGTTCCCTTGCGCGGGCCCGGTGCGGCCAGCGGCGGATGTGGATTCCGGATCACGAAAGACGGGCGCCGCATCGCAATACGCGGCGCGGGGGCTGCGAACGGGTTAACGGCGGGGGAAACGGCGAGGTTTTACCTGTACGCGACGTGAATCTTGACGATTGCGACAGATGGAGGCGACGCGGAAGCCGCATGCGCTACCTGCCGTCGGCCAGCCTCGCCCTGATCTCGTCGGCCGACAGGTCGTACCGGTGCGTGGCAATCTGCCAGACGTTGCCCCACGAGTCCCTCACCATCGCGCGCCTGTCGCCGTAAGGCAGGTCGGCGGGCGCTTCCAGCGAAACCGCCTGCGCCGCGATCGCCCGTCGATAAATCGAATCGGTATCCTCGACATACACGTACAGGAACGCCGGCATCGGCTCGCGCAGGCCGTCTGCGCCGCTGATCATCACGACGGAATCGCCGATGCGAATCTCGGCAGGCAAGCCGGCGCGGAATTCGCCGCGGGCGTCGAACACCGTCCGGACGAATGCGATCAGGTTTTGCGGATCCGGCACGACAATGCGCGGCGTGACGGTATGCCATCCATCGGGCTGGAATAGGGCCATGGTGCGCAACCTCCGATGCGGGTGTCAGCGGTATTGTGCTCCGCGCACCGGCGGTCTGCAAAGGAATGCGAAGGATTGCTCAAGTACCGCGCCCCCTTCGCCGTTCGTCAAAGGCTGGCGTTCGACTCCAGCCACCGCGGTTCATAGGCGCCCAATGCGCGCGCCGGATGGAACCACGCGAGCGGCGCACCCTCGATCTCGAGCGGCGCGCGAAGCCGCGTGGCAGGCCCCCATGACGTCGTTTCGACGTGCTCCGCGCGATCATGCTGCGTATCCGGAGCCACGACAACCACGTCGCTCATCGGCTCCGCACGCAACTGCAAGACGGCCGACGTACGCGCCAGCGAAGCACGAACTTCAGTGCCCACGCCGCCCTTCAGTCGCGCCGTCAATCCACGTATGGCCGACGCCGCCATCAGGTAGCCTGTCGCATGGTCGATCGCCTGGACGGGCAGGTTCACCGGCTCGTCGCTACCCGTCACGCGCATGCCCGCGTCGGCGATTCCCGTGCTCATCTGGATGAGGCTGTCGAAGCCGCGCCGGCAACGCCACGCGCCGGTCCAGCCATATGCGTCGAGCGATACGTCGATGAGCGCGGGATTGAGCGCGCGCCGTTGCGCGGCATCGAGCCCGAGACGCGCAAGCGCGTCGGACCGGTAACCGTGCACGACGATATCCGCGTCGCGCAGCAACCGCTCGAGCGTCGCGAGATCCGCGGGCTGCTTCAGATCGAGCCGAGCGCAGCGCTTGCCCAGGACGACGTCGGGCACCGTGCCCGGCTCTTCCCAGCCATACGGATCGATGCGCAGCACGTCGGCGCCGAGGCCCGCCAGGAATCGCGTCGCGACGGGGCCGGCGAGTATGCGCGTCAGGTCGAGCACCCGAATGCCGCGCAGCGGCCGGTTTCGCGACGGCTGCCAGTCGCGTGCCGCAACCGCCTGCGTGGTGTGAACGTGCAGCAACGGTTCGGACGCAACGGCCTTGCCTTGCGGATGCGCGGCCCATTCCTGCCGCGAGTACATCACTGCCGCGCACCCGCCGCGCTCGACGATCGCGTCTTCGAGCGCATGGGCATCCCAGCGGCTGACCGCTCGCGCGACCGCCTGGGCGTCTGCGGCGCAGTCGAGCACCGTCAACGCGGCTTGCCGATGATGCGGCGCGTTGGTGTGCAACCGGATCCAGCGATCGCGCGCCCGATAGTTGCCGGCCACCGGATCCCATTGAGGCGGCAACGTCCATCCCGACGGGCGCAGCGAAATGCCGAACCACAGCGACGCCATGCGCCGGTCGACGTGAACCGCCGGCAATATGCCGCTCGACTCGCGCAGCAATTCGGCTACGGCCGCACCTGCCGCGCCGATTGCCGCACCGGCCAGGTCGGTCACGCGAAACGCCGACAGCAGTTCGCCCGTCCCGCTGAAGCTGCAATGCTCGAGACGTTGCGGCGCGCCACCCAGCGCAGCCCAGAATTCCTGCAGATGACGCGGCATCAGCCCCTCGTCGGCCGCAGCCGCAACATGGGAAATTTGATCGACACGCATGTTCGCCTCGAATCGTTTGGGTGATGCAAAGATCGGCTTGCTCGCATTTATTGTCAACGTTGATTATCCTGATCAACCTGCCGAACGAATCGAGTCTCGCGCCATGTCGCCCTACCTGAATTCGACCGAAGCGGCCGCGAGGCTCGGCGTCTCGCGGCAGACGCTTTACGCTTACGTCAGCCGCGGCCTGCTGCGCGCGGAACCCTCCGGCCATCCGCGTGAAAGCCGTTACTTCGCAGCGGACGTCGACCGGCTCGCGGCCGAACGTGCGCGCGGCCGCAAACCGAAAGAAGTCGCGAAAGCCGCGCTGAACTGGGGCTCGCCCGTGCTCGAATCGAGCATCACGTTGATCGAGGGCGGCCGGCTTTTCTATCGCGGCGTGGACGCACTCGAGCTCGCCGGCCGCGCGAGTCTCGAGGAAGTCGCCGCGCTGCTGTGGCAATGCGGCGAGCGGACTGCGTTCGGCCCTCGCGTCCCCCGCACACCCGCGGTGTTGCGAACCCTGTTCAAACACTACGGCGATCAACGCGCGGAGCAAGCGCTCCTGTCGTTGTTCGCCGTCGCCACCGACGACGCGCCGACGGCAGCGTGGCAGCAATCGGCCGACAGCCAGGCGCAGGGCTGCGGCGACCTGGTACGGATCCTCGCGGCATGCCTGTTGCGCACCGGGTTCGATACGGCGCCCGTCCACGAGCAATGCGCGCGTGCATGGGGCGTCGGGCCGTCGGGTGCGGACCTCATCCGGATCGCGCTCGTGCTGTGCGCGGATCACGAACTGAACGCATCGAGCTTTACGGGCCGATGCGTGGCATCGACGAATGCAAGCTTGCGCGCGGTCGTGATCGGCGGCCTCGCCGCCCTGTCGGGCGGGCGGCACGGCGCCACCACCGCGCGTGTCGAAGCGATGTGGGATGAAATCGGCAACCGGGACGTCGAGCGAAAGATGCGCGAGCGTCTGCACCGTGGCGACGATCTGCCGGGGTTCGGACATTCGCTCTATCCCGATGGCGACGTGCGCGCGGCAACCCTGCTGTCGCGCATCCTGCCGCGCCATCCGCAATGGAAAACGATGATCGATGCAGGTAGTTCGCTGGTTGGCCACAAGCCTTCGGTGGATCTCGCGCTCGTCGCGCTGCGCAGGCATTTGCGGCTTCCCGTTGGCGCCGCGTTCGGTTTGTTCGCGCTAGGCCGCTCGATCGGCTGGATCGCGCACGGGCTCGAGCAACGCGGACATCCCGAGTTGATCCGGCCTCGTGCGGTGTATACGGGCGTTCGGCCAGACGGTGTCAATGCAGGCTCGGCGCAGCCGCGGTCACGCGGGCGATCGGGGAAGCGGTCCGTGGCGCAACATGCGGGGCCGGAAAACGACATACTTGCGACGTTTTTCAAAGCCCGTTAGCGTAGCGTGCAAGTGGTGTGCGAAGCGCGTATAAACCCTTCAACTCATGCGAACCTCCCTGTTATGCCAGAAGATTTTGAAGTTCACGGCCCGCACGATCATGCAGTAGAGCATCCTGCGGCGCACGGAGAAGACCACGGAGCGGCGCGCATCGCCGTGATGACGGCCGTCCTGGCCTGCATTGGCGCGATTTCCGCATACCAGAGCGGTGCGGACGAGAATTTCGCATTGCTGCACAAGAACGAGGCCGCGATCCAGAAAACCGAGGCGGCCAACCTGTGGGCCTATTACCAGGCAAAGGGCGAAAAGCAGAATCTGGCCGAGCTCGGCGCGGCCTTGAGCCAGGAAGCGTCGCCGCAACGAAAGCGTTTCGAAGCAGACGCGGCGCGATATCGCGAAGAGAAGGAGCCGATCCGCGCCCGCGCCGAAGCGCTCGAGCAGGAAGTCGTGAAGAGCAATGCTGCAAGCGAGGAGCGGCTACACCGGCACCATCGGTGGGCGCAGGCCACTACCATCATCCAGATCTCGATTGCGCTTGCTGCGATCACGATTCTCACGCGGCGGACATGGATGGCACGGCTGTCGATGGGTGCTGCCGCGATCGGTGTCGTCCTGGCAGGGCTGGCGTTCTTCGGTGTGTAAGGTCGAGAACGTGGCGGTATTGTCAGCCGCCGGTGGTTTTACGCTTGTGCGCTCCTTCGGAACAGGGGCATCGTCCGCTTCGGGCCGATCTGCGCCGGGCGTGCGTCACGGGGCAGCGGCCGGCCGCGCTCGGCCACGAACGGCCGTTCGACACAGCTTTTTAGATCGTCGACAATCGGTGCGGATAAGGGCGTAGCCTTTAGCGGTTACCGTCGATCAGATCGTTCAGCAGCGCATCGAACGCGGCCTGTGCGTCTTCAAGTTCCTGCAGGGCGGCATCAAAGGTTTGCAGCGCGAACGGCGAAGGCTCGCCGCTGCCTTGCGGCGGAAATTGCTTCTGCATCGAGGCGAACGTACTCTGCACGCGCAGCGTGGCGGCCACCATGCGCTCCATCGCCTCGGTTTCTTCGGCTCGGGCCTGTTCCGGATTCATTCCTCTCTCCTTGGATGGTTTTCTTGAAGACCAGATCGTACACGCTGTGTCCGTTCTTGCCGCCCTTGGCAGAACGACTCCGTTGAAGGTTCCAACGGCACGCTGCGGGAGAAGCGATTTAATCGGGAATGATTCCGCAGCCGCGCCGAGGCCAAGATACTCATCGAGCGTGGCTATAAAATCCCGCCGCAGATCGCAACGATTGGCCGCTTTGGATAAATCTGAAGGGCCGTTCTGGGTCGATCTGCGCCGGTCGCACGTTGCAGGGCGGCGGCAGGCCGTGGTCGGCCGGGAAATGACATTCAAGGGGGTATTCGGTTTTTTGAGGCCAGCCGGAACGGATCAACGGCCCACATTTCGCCCTCGCGGAGACGAGGCTGTGACTGAGCGAGCCACTCTTCGAGCGGCGTGAGACCGATGCCTGGTGAAACTGTGCCGCCGAACGACTCGGAGACAAACGGCGCGCTATCGCCAGGGCGGCGCACGATCTGAACAATGTGGGTGATTCCGCGAGCACGAGGATGGTTGCTCGCCCACGAAGGCTCTCCCATTTTCAGGCCAATGGTGGCGCAGCGCGGGAGACTGTGAGTCGTAATTTTGTCCCCTTCGAGGACAAAGTCCGTGCGAGTCGCGATCTCCTGAATGATCCTATCCGACCACACTTGAAGGGCTTTCACGTCACCAGAACCGAACACCGCGCGGCCTGCGGCCTCGTTCTCTGCTTGCATCGCCTTTGTCAGGAGCACCCTGGTCCACCCCGAGCAGTCGATGACCGGCGGGTCGGCGAATAGGCCTTCCGACTTCACGCCGCGCTGATATCCGACTCGACCTGTGTAAGTTTGCACGAGATCCCACATTGTCCTCTCGGCAGTCTCGAATTGCATAACATCTCCCCGTCACCGCGGTTCGTGCCTATTATCTTCGTCAGCGTCGTGCTAATCCAGTGGCTGCTATCGGGCGAGCGGAACGACCGCTCCGAGTCGTTTTGAGCCGCTGGTATCCGGCCAAATTCGGCCATTACAAGCAATTCATGACCCGCGCCCGCATTAGCGCTTACGAGCAGGCGTGACGCTCGCGCCGATAGGCGCGAAGCTTGTTCTGCGATCTACGGCGCCCGGTTGCTTTCATCGCGATGCTTGCAGTGCAGCAAAACGAGTACCCTGTCGCCCATGCGGCTCCGACGAGAATCGCACCCGACGGCTTGAGCCTCGGGTATGCCGCCTTCGCACGAGCGCAAACGTCGATGCCAAACGGCATGTCCGGGCGCGGTCCGTGCGATCATGCGCCCTGACCAACATGAGAAATGGAATGACCACTACCTTCGACGAGGCGACAACGGCGGCGATCGCCGCGTTTGCCCAACTGGATTTCCACACGGCCGTGCAAGCGATGCGCGCCGAGGCCGACTACGACCACGAACGGGACCAGTGGATCTCGCGCTACATCGACGAGCATGGCGGCGGTGTGGACGATGCCGAATACGACGCCTTGCACGCGCAGGCGCAGGCAACCCCGGAATACGCGCAGTTCATCGATGCGGTTCGCCAGGAAATCCTGGAATACTTCGGCGTGACCGACGACCAACTGGACTGGATGGTCCTGCTGCGCGACGACGACAGCGATGAGCTTTGGGCGGAAGTCAATCGACAGCGGAACGCGCTGGGAACCGGGGAAGTGCGCGGAGATCTCTGATCCGTGCTTGCCGTCGGGGTCTCGGTCGATGGCGACTCCGCCGGCAAAAAGTGCGGCGCGAATGATCGGATAGTTGTGCGATCGATTCATGCGCATCGGAATGACGAACCGTCCGGGCGTGAACACGCCGGCAATACAGATTGCGTCAGCCGCCCTTCGGAAACACGCCCCTGCTCATCGCATCGAGCTGCCGCACGATCTCCGCGCGCAGTTCGGTCGATACCTCGACGCTGTCGAGCAATTCCGAAATCCACAACCCGTCGGCCGCGAGCCGGCAGATCATCAGCGTCGCGGCCTGCTCGAGCGGCACGGGATCGGGCCGCGTCCATTCGCGCATCGGCACCGACCACCGCTCGCGCGTGTCCTGCTCGGTAATCATCGACGCGACGAGCACGCGCAGCACATCGGTACTCGCGGCCGGATTCGCCGCATCGAGCACCGCATGCAAATAGGCGCGCGCCGCCGCGCCGTCGCCGTTCGGATCCGCCGCCATTCGCGCGTCCATCTGCGCACCGAACCGCGCGGTCGCCTGCCCGAACAGCGCATCCAGTAGCCCCTGCTTGTTCGCGAAGTGATACTGCAATGCGCCTTTCGTCACGCCGGCACGCTCGGCCACCGCATCGAGCGTCAGCGCGGCCACGCCGTGATGTGTCGCGATTTCCGATGCAGCCGCCAGCAACTGCGCGCGCACCTGATCCGGCGCTTTTTTCCGCCGCACTCCGGCGGCGGCGGCGGCCGGCGCCGATGATCCTTCAGACGCCCGTGGGCCGGCCATTCCAGCCGGTTCGACAGGCGCGGACACGTCTTGCGGCGCGGGTTCGAGGCGTTTTTTCATGGTGCGGATGGTAGCACCCGCGCGTCTCGATATAAACATTCCGGCTGGATGGTATGATCCGCCGCATGAACAAATCCGCCCCCTCTCCCTGGTCCGCCCTCGACACCGCAATCGCCCGTGGACGCGATGCGCTCGTGCGTCTTCAGCAGCCCGACGGCAGCTGGTGTTTCGAACTCGAATCCGACGCGACGATCACCGCGGAATACATCCTGATGATGCATTTCATGGACAAGATCGACGACGATCGACAGGAGAAGATGGCGCGTTACCTGCGCGCGAACCAGCGGCTCGACACGCACGGCGCGTGGGCGCTGTACGTCGACGGCGCACCGGACGTGTCGTGCAGCGTGAAGGCGTATTTCGCGCTGAAGGCGGCCGGCGACAGCGAACACGCGCCGCACATGATCCGTGCGCGCGACGCGATCCTGAAGCTCGGCGGCGCGGCGCGCGCGAACGTATTCACGCGCATCCTGCTCGCGACGTTCGGCCAGGTGCCGTGGCGCGCGGCACCGTTCATGCCGATCGAATTCGTGCTGTTCCCGAAGTGGGTGCCGATCTCGATGTACAAGGTCGCGTACTGGGCGCGCACGACGATGGTGCCGCTGCTGGTGCTGTGCTCGCTGAAGGCGCGTGCGCGCAATCCCCGCAACATCTCGATCCGCGAGCTGTTCGTCACGCCGCCGGACGAGGAACGCCAGTACTTCCCGCCCGCGAGCGGCATGCGCAAGGTGTTCCTCGCGCTCGACCGCACGGTTCGGCATATCGAGCCGCTGATGCCGAAGCGCCTGCGGCAGCGCGCGATCCGGCATGCGGAAGCGTGGTGCGCGGAACGGATGAACGGCGAGGACGGCCTCGGCGGCATCTTCCCGCCGATCGTCTACAGCTACCAGATGATGCAGGTGCTCGGTTATCCGGACGACCATCCGCTGCGACGCGATTGCGAAAACGCGCTGGAGAAGCTGCTGGTCACGCGGCCGGACGGCAGCATGTATTGCCAGCCGTGCCTGTCGCCGGTGTGGGACACCGCATGGAGCACGATGGCGCTCGAGCAGGCGCGCGGCGTCGCGGCGCCGGAAGCCGGCGAGGCCGCTTCGGGCGCGCTGCGCGAACTCGATGAACGCATCGCACGCGCATACGACTGGCTGGCCGTGCGCCAGGTCAACGACCTGCGCGGCGACTGGATCGAGAACGTGCCGGCCGACGTCGAGCCGGGCGGCTGGGCGTTCCAGTATGCGAACCCGTACTACCCCGACATCGACGACACCGCGGTCGTCACCGCGATGCTCGATCGCCGCGGCCGCACGCATCGCAACGCGGACGGCACGAACCCGCACGCGGCGCGCGTCGCACGCGCGCTCGACTGGATGCGCGGGCTGCAATCGCGCAACGGCGGCTTCGCGGCGTTCGATGCCGATTGCGACCGCATGTACCTGAACGCGATTCCGTTCGCCGATCACGGTGCGCTGCTCGATCCGCCGACCGAGGACGTGTCGGGCCGCGTGCTGCTGTGTTTCGGCGTGACGAAACGCGCGGAAGAACGCGCTTCGCTCGCGCGCTGCATCGACTACGTGAAGCGCACGCAGCAGCCCGACGGCAGCTGGTGGGGCCGCTGGGGCACGAACTACATCTACGGCACGTGGAGCGTGCTGGCCGGCCTCGCGCTCGCCGGCGAGGACAAGTCGCAGCCGTATATCGCGCGCGCGATCGACTGGCTGCGCGCCCGGCAGCATGCGGACGGCGGCTGGGGCGAAACGAACGACAGCTATATCGACCCGAAGCTGGGCGGCACGAACGGCGGCGAGAGCACGTCGAACTTCACCGCGTGGGCGCTGCTCGCGCAGATGGCGTTCGGCGACCACGAATCCGATTCGGTGAAACGCGGCATCGCGTATCTGCAGTCGGTGCAGCAGGACGACGGCTTCTGGTGGCACCGCTCGCACAATGCGCCCGGGTTCCCGCGCATCTTCTACCTGAAGTATCACGGCTATACCGCGTACTTCCCGTTGTGGGCGCTCGCGCGTTACCGGCGTCTGGCGGGTGCTGCGGCTGCGGCACCGGCCGCAGTGGAAGCAACCGACACCGCAGTCGCTTGATCGATCGCGCGCCGCGGTGCCCGAAGGCACCCGGCGCGGTCGTTACAGGATCCCCCTCCCCGCCGCATCACTCGCCCCCCCTTCTCCCTCATCGTCGCGAACGCATCGCGCAACGCTCGACGATCGACCGGCAGCGTCGCGACGATGGCCGGCGAGCGCGTCGCCGAGGCGCGATTTGGCGTGTCTTTGGGACTCGTGTGTTGCTCCAGGTTTGACAGGAAAGCGCCCCCAGTCCAGGTTGCACGAATAAGTCCTTTCGCGACATAATTCTCGAAACTTGAGTCCTCGAAGGTCTTATATGCTCGACATCCGCCAGCTTCAGTATTTCATTGCGGTCGCGGAAGAGGAACACGTCGGCCGCGCGGCCGAACGCCTGCACATCTCGCAATCGCCGCTCAGCCGGCAGATCGCGCAGCTCGAGGAAAAGCTCGGCCTGACGCTGTTCGAACGCAGCCAGCAGCGCATTCGTCTGACGCGTGACGGCCGCACGTTCCTCAGCGAAACGCATGCGTTCCTGCGCCATGCAAACCGGCTCGAATCGCTCGCGCGCCGGCTCGGTCGCGGCGACGAAGGCGGCCTCTGCATCGGCTACCTGGAAACGGCCACGCACTCGGGCGTGCTGCCACGCGCGCTCAAGGCACTGCGCGCCGATCGCCCAGCCGTTCACATCGCTTTGTACAACTATCAGTCTGCTGCGCAGCTCGAAGGCTTGCGCGAGCGCAGCCTCGACATCGCGCTGGTCACCGAGCCGCCCGCGCCGGACGATCCCGAACTCGATTCGACGATGGTGCTGAACGATCCGATGCTGCTCGCGATGCCCGATGGACACCCGCTCGCGAAGAAAAAGACGCTCGTCGCCGACGATCTCGCCGCGCAGGCGTGGATCGGCGTCACGCAGCAGGAAAGCGCGCCGCGTCATGGCGCGTTCGTCGCAGCCTGTGCGAAGGCCGGCTTCTCGCCGGACATCTCGGTGGAAGCGACCGAGCCGCTCGCAGCGCTGGGGCTCGTCGCCGCCGGGCTCGGCGTGACGATGATCCAGCAGAGCCTGCGCCACCAGGTACCGGAAGGCGTCGTGCTGCGCGAACTGCCGTGGTTCAGCTACCGCACACCGCTGTGGGCCGCGTGGCACAAGGTCAACCTGCGGCCGCTGGTCGGCATCTTCCGCGAGATCCTGACCGGCGAGGAGATCGTCGCGACAACGGGAAAATGAAACCGTGAAAGCACGGGACGCCATCGCATCGCGGCGCCCCACGCATCGGTAGCGAGCGCGCCGATTGCTTCGCAACCCTGATCTTCCTCACGCCGCGCGCGACTTGCGATCGACACGCGGCACGAATGCGCCACACCGTCGCCGCGGGCCTGAGCCTGCGACGACGGCGTGGCGCGTGGTGGAAGTTGAATACGACCCCACTCCTGCTCGCACGAAGCGATACGCTGCCGTCAGGCCGCCGCGAACCGCTTCGCCAGTTCCGCGAGGCCGTCTTCGTAGATCCCGCGGAACAGCCGGACGGTGTCGTCGTCGGTCGCGCCGTGCGGCGTGAACGTGCCCGACCACTCGACGGTCGACGCGTTCGGGCCGTTTTCGCGCACGCGCAGCGTGGAGCGATAGTTCACGACCGGGAACGGTGCTTCGAGGATCGCGTACGTGTAGCTGCGTACCGCTTCGTCGAACGCGACCAGCCGCTCGACGATCGCCTCGCCGGCCGGGTTCGCGAGACGCCGCACGCGCCCGCCTTCGCTCAGCTCGCTGGCCGGAATGTACGACAGCCAGTCGGGCAGCGACCCGAAGCCGCCGATCAGTTGCCAGACGGCCCCGGCCGAAGCAGGGAGTTCGATGCCGGCATTTGCCTGTGCCATGTCATCACCTATCAGGATCAACGACCGGCCGGCAGCGGCGCACTGGCCGCAATCAGGCCTTGTTCACGCATCTCGCGCCAGAAGTCGGCCGGAATCGCCACGTTCAGCGCAGCCTGGTCTTCCGCGATCCGCTCCGGACGGCTCGCGCCCGGAATCACCGCGACGGTCGCCGGATGCGACATCGAGAACTGCAGCGCGGCGGCCTTGATCGGCACGTTGTAACGCGTGGCGATCGCCTTGATCCGCTCGACCTTCGCGAGGATTTCCGGCGACGCCTTCTGGTATTCGAAGTGCGTGCCGCCGGCGAGCACGCCCGAGCTGTACGGGCCGCCGACGACGATCCCGACGTTCTGCGCGGCAGCAGCCGGCATCACGCGTTGCAGCGCGCGCTCGTGATCGAGCAGCGTGTAGCGGCCGGCCAGCAGCATGCCGTCCGGTTGCGGTTCGGCAAGATCGAGCACCAGTTCGATCGGCTCGACGCGGTTTACGCCGAGGCCCCAGGCCTTGATCACGCCTTCTTCACGCAGCTTGCTCAGCACGCGGAATGCGCCCTTGCGCGCCACTTCGAATTGCGCGAGCCATTCGTCGCCGTAGAAGTCCTGAGCGATGTCGTGCACCCAGACGATGTCGAGGCGGTCGGTACGCAGGCGCTTCAGGCTGTCCTCGATCGAACGCAGCGTCGCGTCGGCCGTGTAGTCGTTGACGATACGGTTCGGCCGGCCGTATTCGAACAGGCCGCCCTTTTCGCCGAGATCGCGCGCCGTCACGTCTTCGATTTCGTCGAGGATCACGCGGCCGACCTTCGTGCTCAGGACATACTCGTCACGCGGGTGGTTCGCCAGCGCGTCGCCGAGGCGGATTTCCGCGAGGCCGGCACCATAGAACGGGGCTGAATCGAAATAACGGATGCCGTGTTGCCATGCCGCCTCGACGGTGGCCGCGGCTTCCGCGTCGGGAATGTTGCGGAACATGTTGCCGAGCGGGGCAGTACCGAAACCGAGGATCTTGTTACCGGGCAGCTTGTCTTTGAGACTCACGATTTTCTCCAGGGAATGAGGGAAAGCGAGTTCAGTCTATGGAGGCAGGTTAAGTCTGTCCAAGACGGAATTCGACACACTTGAGTCCCAGGAGGTCTGATCGGCCTGTTTGATGCCTGTCTCGCGCGGCGGCCCCGACACCCCGTTCAGACGAGACGCCCGTGCGGCAAGGATTTCGACCGAATCAGCACTTGATTCGTGATTCCAGATCAAAAGTCATTTGAGCCGGCGACCGTTTTTTCCCATGCTCGCAATCTTTCCTTCATCGAGGTCGATGCACCGACTTCACATCGCAACGGGCATCTCGTTGCGGATCCAGTCGAGCATCATGCCGTGCTTCGACCTGCACCTCCCATGCGGTGATGTGATCGGCCGCGTCAGACGAATCCCTCTTCGACCAGCGTACAGCCATTCGCGGTGATTTCGTGCCGCTGGCCCGAGCCGCCGACCACGCGGCTCCAGCTCGCCGACACGAGCATGGCCGCGTCGCCGTCCGCGTGCAGCGCGTAGCTGAAGCCGCCGTACATGCCCGGCACCGCGAACCACGTGCTTCGGGCCTGCGCGTCGAGTTCGAGCAGCGGTTCGAGTTCGGGCAGGCGCAGCGCGTCGACGCGCAGCTGCGAAATGCGGCCGAGGATCATGTCGTGGAAATGGCGCTGAATGGCGCGCAGCGTGTCGTCGGGTACGAAGCGTCGCGGCTGCGGCGTCAGCAACCCGACCAGATGCCGATGCCCGCGCCGCACGGCGATGTCGATCGCGCGGTCACGTCGTGCATCGCGCAGCAGGCGCCACGCACCGAGCCGCAGCAGTGCGGTGACGACCTCTTCCGGTGCACCGCCGTAAGCGGCCTGATGCAACGGCGCATAAAGCGACGTCCCGCCAGGCCGCGTGGCGTTGACGAGACCTGGCTGTTGCGTCACGAGGTCGAGCACCGTCGACCATTCGCCGTTGCGTGCCGCGTCGGCCAGCGCGTGCCGGCTCGCGATTTGCGCGTCGCCGAGCACGTCGGCGCCCGTGATGCCGTCCCATACGAGGCTCAAGCGGCGCTCCTCCTCATTGCGCGGCACGTGCGCATCATGGCGATCACGCATCGCCTCTCCGGGCCGACGACGCGTCGAGTGCATCATGATCGACGAGCAGATTCAGCAGCTGGCGGCGCGATTCGATGCCGAGCTTCGCGAACGCGCGCCGCGCGTAGGTATCGATCGACGACGGCCGGATGCCGAGTTCGTGCGCGATATCCTGCGTTTTTCGGCCGCGAATGAGCCGTGCGCATACCTCCGATTCGCGCGACGTCAGCTTGTCGAATACATCGTTCAGGCGCTGCGCGGTCCCGCCTTCCGGCGTGCGCGGCGCAGGCGCTTGCGCATCGGACGAACGGTCGCCGGCAATGCGCCGATGCGCGACCGCGAGCGGCAACACGATCAGCGCGACGTGCCGGACGACGCTCAGCTCCTTCAGCGAAAACGGCGGCAGCCGGCGCGCACGGCACACCGACAACGCATAGGTCAGCTCGTCCACACGATACGTGACGACGCATTCGTCGTGTATGTCCTCGGTGTCGTAGAACGCGCGCCGGATCTCGGGGTTCAACCGCAGCGTCGACAACTGCAGCAACTGCGTATCGCGTTCGCCGCGGATGCAGTCGAACGTCGTATCGACCTGCGCGAAATCGCGGTAATAGCGCGTCATCGTGCGCTCGATCTGGTCGGGATACGTACCGTAGCTGCCGATCCAGCCGACCCGGCGGTCGAGCAACGACTCGTCCTCGTAATCCAGATGAATGGAATCGCAATCGACGATGCGCGTCAGGTTCTCGAACACGACCGCGACGAAATTCGGCGATCCGATCGCACCGGCCACGGCCGACAGCGCGTCGGACATGAACACGAGCTGGTTCAACTGGATATCGATCGTCGCGGCTGCGTCTTGGTCGGTCATACGGTGCACGGGAGAACGGGACGATTATCGTTACCACGCCAAAAGTACGTTGCCAATTCTCTCGCGCCCGGTTCCGGTCCGCGCGGCCGCGCGGCTGTACGGATTTCATGGACAGACATCCGGCCGGCCGCCCCATACAGTCATCCCCGATATCCGGCGAGGCCCGTCGGCGCCTCGCAGGTTCGACGCGAACCGCCGCGCGCCTCGCTGTCCGACCCGCGGCGCGCATGCGCCACGCAGTGCGCCGCCTTCGTTCCGAAAGGGAGTGACCATGATCGTCCGCGTTTTTCGTCTCGCCTTCCCCGTTGCAATCGCAACCGTTGCGTGCTTCGCGCCGCTGTCGGTGTCGCCGGCCCGCGCGGCCGACACCGAGCTGAACGTCTACAACTGGTCCGAGTACATTGCGAAAACGACGATCCCGGACTTCCAGAAACAGACCGGCGTGCATGTGCGCTACGACGTCTACGACAGCGACGACACGCTGCAGTCGAAGCTGCTGGCCGGCAGCTCCGGTTACGACATCGTCGTGCCGACCTCGAATTACATGGCCAAGCAGATCCAGGCCGGCGTGTACCAGAAGCTCGACAAGACGAAACTGCCGAACCTCGCGAACCTCGATCCCGCGCTGATGAAGAAGATCGCCGAATCCGACCCGGGCAACCAGTACGGCGTGCCGTGGGCCTACGGCACGGACGGCGTCGGCTACAACGTGCAGGCGGTCAGGAAGGCGCTCGGCGACGGTGCGCCGCTCGACAGTTGGGCGCTGGTGTTCGATCCGGCCAACGTGTCGAAGCTGAAAAGCTGCGGCGTGTCGTTCCTCGATGCGCCGGACGACGTGTTCGCGGCCGCGCTCCAGTATCTCGGCAAGGACCCGAACAGCAAGAACCCGGCCGACTACCACGCGGCATTCGACATGCTGAAGAAGGTGCGCCCGTACATCACGCAGTTCAACTCGTCGGGCTACAACAACGATCTCGCGAACAACGACGTCTGTGTCGTGCTCGGCTGGTCGGGCGACGTCAGCGTCGCGCGCCGCGAAGCGGCGGCGGCGAAACGCGGCTACGAGATCCGCTACGCGAACCCGAAGGAAGGCGGCATCCTGTGGTTCGACGTAATGGCGATTCCGAAGGATGCGCCGCACCCGGAAGCCGCGCTGCAGTGGATCAACTACATCCAGGACCCGAAAGTCAACGCGAGCATCACCAACGAGATCTACTACCCGAGCGCGAACCAGGCGGCCCATCAGTACGTGACGCCGGCCGTCGCGCACGATCCGAACGTGTACCTGTCCGCCGACGTGCTCGACAGGATGACGCTGTCGAAGCCGCGTTCGGCCGACATCGCGAGGCTCGAGAACCGCCTGTGGCAGCAACTGAAAACCGGCAACTGACCGCGCCGCCCGCAACTGTGAAATCATGCGAACGCGCCGCCGGCGCGTTCATTTCCATTCGACGAAGGATGCCAGCCGTGCTCGACATTTCCACCATCACCGACGCACTCGCCCCGAGCGGCGAGCCCGTGCAATACCGCCTGCCGCCCGCGAAGCTGATTGCCGGCGACCCGCTGCAGACGCTTACGCCCGGCTTCACGAGCCCGTGCGGCCGCTTCTCGACGGGCATCTGGGAGAGCACACCCGGCCGCTGGCACGTCGCGTACACCGAAGCCGAATACTGCGAGATCCTGGAAGGCACGTCCGTGATCGCCGATCGGGACGGCAACACGAAAACCGTGCGCGCCGGCGACCGCTTCACGATTCCACCGGGCTTCAGCGGCACGTGGGAAGTCGTCGAACGCACGCGAAAAATCTTCGTCGCGTACGACGAGCATCCGCCCGAGTAAGCAGCGACGCCCGCGGAAACGTTACCGCTCGCCGCCGAGCGCGCCGAGAATCCCGTACGCAGCCTTTACGCGGTCCTCGATCGGGAAGCTGCGGTTCGCGAGCATCACGATCGCGATCCGCTTCGACGGAACGAATGCGACATACGTGCTGAAGCCGTTGGTCGAGCCTGTCTTGTTGATCCACATGTCGGCGCTCGGCGCGAGCGGCGGCTTGATCGCGCTGGCCGGCGTCGCGTTGAACAGCATCTTCGGTGCATTGCCCTCGAGCAGCGTCGGCAATGCAACCGGGTACGGATACTGTTCCCAGATCAGGTCCTGCGTCAGCGGCCCCGCGCGGAAATAGCCGGTGTGCGTGTGCTCGAGCGCGCGCTTGAGCCGCGGCGCCGTGTCGACCAGCCCCATGTTCGCCTGCACGAAGCGCAGCAGATCGGCCGCCGTCGTCCGCACGCCGTATGCCGGCTGCCACAGCATGCCGCCCTTCATGCGAATCGGTTTGCCGTCCTGCGTATAGCCCTGCGCGTAGTCGGCCTGGCGCCCGGCCGGCACATCGATGTACGTATGCGTCATCCCGAGGGCGGGAAAGAGCCGTTGCTCCATCAGCGCCGCGAAGTCCTTGTGCATCGCCTTCGCGGTAAGCCACCCGAGCATCCCGATCGCGACGTTCGAATACGTGCGACAGGTGCCCGGCGCATACGCGGGCCGCCACGCATCGAGATAGCGGATCAGGTCAGCGTCGTCGCGGATGCTGTCCGGCACCTGCAGCGGCATGCCGCCGGGCGTGTGCGTGCCGAGCTGGAGCAGCGTGACGACGCCGAACGGCTTGCCCTGCAGTTCGGGCAGATACTTGGCGGCCGGGTCCGCCAGCGACAGCTCGCCGCCCTCCTGCGCATCCGCCGCGAGCGTCGCGGTCAGCGTCTTGCTGACCGAGCCGATCTCGAACAGCGTATCGCCGGTGACGGGCTTGCCGGTTTGCGTCGACATCACGCCGTAGTCGAACACGTACGGCTTGCCGTCGGCGACGATGCCGATCGCCATGCCGGGAATCGCGTACTGCTTCATCAGCGGCGCGATGTGGCGGGTCACGGTGTCATGGAGGTCGTCCTGCGCGGCGGCAGCCGCGCGGCCGGCCGCGGCGGTGGCGCACGCGACGACGAGCAGCGTCGCGGCGAAGCGTGTCACGTTGAATCGCATGGTTGCGGTTCCTTTGGTATCGGATGGTTGCATGAGCAACAGGCCGGTACGGACCACACGACGATCGTGCTGGCCGGCCTGTCGAAGCAGGACTATCCGCTGCAGGCCGGCCGCCAACAATCGACGATATGTTGCGCGAGCCTAAAGAAAATCTTATGAGATACGCAAGGCGCCGGATTGCATCGCCGCATTCGCGTGCCACCGACCGGTTTGCGCGGGAAAACCTGTCGGTTTTAACAGCATCGAATCCGGCGCCGAATGGCGCCGCATAAAAAATCGATGAAAAAGAGATAACTCTTGTCAGAATCTCCGACGCCGGCATGCCGCGCGATTGATTCACCCGCGCGGATCGCAGTAGACTCGCGAAAGTAAAAAATAAAACCCATCCTGAGAGAAACAATGAATCGCCACTCGTTGATCGCCCGCTCCCGCGTCGCTGGTTGCCGGCCGGTCGCGTGATTTTCACGCACCGACCAACCTGTATCGGGAAACCGCAACGCTGCCGCGCATCGCTCGCGCGCACGTCCGCGGCTTCGCCCGACAGCCGAAAGCACCGCCGGGGTCTTGCGCGCACTGCCCGCGCACACCCCGCCTGACCGGAGAGTGACCTCGTGACAGAAACCGTGGCCGCGTCCGCCTATCGGCCGCGCGATGTCGTCAATGCACCCGACATCAAGGCGGCCATCGCGCGCCGCAGCGCCGAGCGCGGCGATCCGGCCGACATCCTCGCGTGGCTCGGCAACCACTTCTTCCGGTGGGTCGTCGGCGCGTTCGAGCAGGCGCAGCCGCTCGAGTCGCTCGCCGATTACCGCGCGATCGCCGGCGCCGACCGGCCGGCGCCGGACTGGCTCGTGCGCAGGTTCCGCGCATCACCGGCATCCGGCACGGCGGTCGACGCGGCAGCGCCGCGGGCCGTCGAACCGGCGCCGCTCTACTTCATCGATCCCGAGCACATGCTGCTGATCGACCGCGAGCGCGTGCTGGTCGAATTCCTGCGCTCGCGCGCCGGCACGCGGCTCGCGCAGAAGCTGCAACGCATCACGTGCACGATGGCGCTCGACATGTGGGAGCGCGAGCATCAGCGGATGCAGGCGCGTCGCGACAAGGGCTGGGTGCCGAGCAGCGGCCTCGCGCTGCGCGAAGTGCTGCGCACGCCGAACGGGATCGTGTTCGAATTCATCGGCGAACACGCGGCGCTGCGCGAGGAACTGGCCTACGAGTCGTTCTACATGCAGCACTGCCTGGGCCAGTTCGCGGATCGCCGCCGGCTGCGCGGCGGCTACGGCGAGCAGTACGCGCAGGCCGCGCAGGAAGGCCGGCTGCGCCTGTTCACGCTGCGCGGCGCGGGCAACCAGCCTCACGTGACGATCAGCCTGCAGGTGGCCGGCGACGGCCTGCGCATCGACCAGATCAAGGGCAAGCAGAACCGCCATCCGGTGCGCCGCTATGCGGACGACGTACGCCAGTTCCTGCGCGCGCTCGCGCCGCGCGGCGAGCGTCACCCCGATTGCGAAGGCATGGGGCTCGTGTTCGAACCGGACGCGCCGGGCGCGGCCGTCGGCACGTGGACCTTCGTCACCGACGTGCGCTCGCCCGACCATCTGCTGAGCGTGATGAGCGAGAACTTCCACCTGATCGAGCATTTCCCGCAGCCGCCGGCCGTGCTGCAATGGCTGCTGCTGCGCAACGCGCCCTACGCGCTCGGCCAGCTCCGGCAAATCGACCCGGCCGTCGCGGCTGCCGCACGCCATGCGTTGCCGGCCGATGCACTGCCGGCCGCACGCGAACCGGATGCATCACCGGCAACGGCCGCTTTTGAAATCGAAGGCATCGCGATCGATCCCGCGCTGTGCGCGGCATTCGCGCTGCCTGCACCGGCAGACGGGAGCGCGTCATGCTGAAACTGCTGATCGGAATCGCCGTGCTGTGGCTCGCGTGGTATGTGTGGCGATCGTTCCGGGTCGCCGCGCGAATGGTGCGCGAAGTCGACGCCGATCAGGCCGCGGGGGCCGACGGCGCGGTAGCGGTGCGGAAGACCACGGCCGTCAGGCTCGCGCACTCGCTGGCCGACCAGGCGCCGCCGAATCGCCGCCGCTGGGCGCTGGCGCTCGCCGACATCCTGCTGATCCGCAACGGGCTGCGCTGCGATTGCGACGACCTCGTCTACACGCTGCCCGATGCCCAGCGCGAGAAACTCGCACTCCAGATGCGGCGCGAACTCGACCTGCCGGCCGACCTGCCCGAGTGGCAGATCGTGCAGCGCGTGCCGTCGATCCTCGCGGGCTGGATCCGCGGCGTCGGCCGCTCGCACGAAGGCTTCTACGAACAGCTCGCCGCCGTCGGCCGCGTGCGCGACGCGCTGGCGTTCGACTGCGCGCGCACCGCGTTCCTCGTGCGCTGCATCGCGCTGCTCGGCTGGGCATCCGAACAGCACGCGTGGGTCGTGCTGCTGCTCAACGCGCAGCGCGCGCAAGACAGCTTCGACAGCTGGGAAGACTTCGGTCTCGCGTATGCACGGGCGCGCCAGCACTGGCTGCGCGGCAGCGGCCAGGACGGCCCCGCGTCGTCGCGCGCCACGCAGGAAGTGCGCGAGCACCTGCGCAATCCATCCGGAAACTGGCTTTCGCTGCCGTGGAAGCGCTACCGCATCTTCGATCCCCAACCCGTTTCGTCATGACCGCCGACACCGACATGTCCTCCGTTCCCGCCGACCTGATCCCGCCCGCGAAGTCCCGATGGTTCATCTGCGACGTCGACACGCTGCTGCGCGCGGGCGAGTTTGCCGCGCTCGACGCGCAGCTCGACGCCGCGCTCGCCGCCAGCTTCGCCGACCGCACGGCCGAAGCGCTGTACGTCGACGCACTGCCGGCCGACGTGCAGCCGTGCATCGCCGCCGGCGCCGACGGCCTTGCGCGCCTGCGCGCCTGGCAGGCCGCGAACCCGCGCTCCGCGCACGCGTGGCTGTGCGAAGCGCATTACTGGCACCACTGGGCCTACGAATACCGCGGTTCCGGCTGGGCCGAGACGGTGACCGAAGCCGGCTGGATCTGCGCGCATGCGTGCGCCGCAATGACGATCGTCGCCGCGCTGCGCGCGCTGGTGCTCGCGCCGACGATGTGGAGCGCGCCGAAGGTGATCTTCACGAGCGTATCGTCGTTCGGCGAGCCCGAGTGGCTCACGCAGCTCGTTCGCGAGCGCCGCTGGCCCGTCACCGAACTGCACCTGAACGTCGGCGCAGAAGACGAAGCCACGCGCGCCGACCTGCAGCGCATGCTCGCGCGCTCCGGATTGAATCCCGACGTGCCGGTCGCGTGCCCGGCGGAATTTCCCGACGCGCTGCCGGGCCCCGTTCAGGGCAAGAAGCTGCGCAAGGAAAAGTGGTACTGGATGGAAGCGACGCTGCACATCCACCGGAGCCTGTTCTTCCCGATGCGCACGTTCATCTGGTACATGCAGCCGCGCTGGGGCGGCTCGCACGATCACATCCGCGCGTTCGTCGCGTCCGATGCGTGCGCGCACCTCGATGCGGTCGAGAAGGACCGGCTGCTGCACGAGATCTGGCGCGACGATTACGCCGGCAATACGCTCGATTCGGATGACGACGATGACGATGCGCGCCACGCGATCACCGTGACGCTCGCGCGTGCGAAGGCCGCGCTGCATCCGTATCACCGCTCGGAGACGCTGCGCTGGCTCGCGCACAGCCATTTCGCGCGCAGCGAGTACGAACAGGCCTATGCGCGGCTGCAGGAAGCCGAACGCAACGAGCCGATCGACGACAACCGCGCGATGGGGATGGGTTTGCGACTGGCGCTCCGCCTCGATCCACATGGCGACTGGCTGACCCGCGCGGTCGAACGTGCATCGGACGCTCGCGCGTGCACGTCGGCGATGATCCTGCGCGGTTACGGGCATCGCACCGGCGCGTTCGGTTTCGCGCAGGACCACGCGCGCGGCGACGCATGGCTCGAAGCCGCGCGCCTGAACGAGCCAGGCTCGCTCGCATGGAACCAGATCGCCAGCGCGCTGGAGTACGACAACCGGCGCCCCGCCGATGCCTTCGCCATCTGCCAGCTCGGCTACGAGGCGGGCGGCGATTCGTGCGGCTACCTGCTCGGGTGCTTCTACGAGGACGGCACGCATGTCGAGGCCGACCCGTACCGCGCCGCCCACTACTTTCGCGAATCGATGGAAGCCGGCGGCAACATGGCCGCGTACCGGCTCGGCTACACGTACCATCACATCGGGCACACCAGCACGGACCGGGCCGAACGCGCGCGCATGCAGGTCGAGGCCGTCGAGGCCGCACGCAAGGCGCACGAGATGGGGCATACCGACGGCCTCGCGTGCATGCTGATGTTCATCGGCGACCTCGAAGATCATCCGTCGCGCCATCGCTACGTCGACGAGCTGCGCCGACATGCCGAAGGCGGCCACCCGACCGCGATGGCCGCACTGTCGTACTTCCTTGCCGACATCAACGACAAGTCGCTGTACGACTATCGTGAAAGCGTGCGCTGGATCATGGGTGCGCACGCGATCGCGCCGGACGACGAATACGTGCTGAACATCACGCGCACCAGCCACGAGGACGGCATGCTCGGGAAGCTGCGCTACAAGCTGCAGCGCAAGCAGATCAAGGCGCACGAGATCCCTGGCGCTGACAACGCGATGGTCTGAACCCGGCCCGGCACACGCGCCCCCTCGCCAGCGGGCCGTGCGTGCATCACCCCGGCAGCCGGTCGAGAAACGCCAGCATCGCCGCGTTGAATCGCGCGGGTCGCTGCAGCGGCGCGAAATGGCTCACGCCGGGCAGGATCGTCAGCGTTGCACCGGGAATCGTGCGCGCCAGATACGCGGCATGCTCGGGCCGGATGAATTCATCATGCTCGCCCTGCACGATCGTCACCGGCACCGCGATCGCCGCGAGATCCTGCTCGCTGTAATCCGGCTGCGTGCGCATCATTTCGCTGACGGCCGCGACGAACGCGTCGAACTGGTCGGGTGTCGCGGACAGCTGCGCATAGTCCTTGCGATGCCGTGCGAAGCAACGGTCGATCAGCGGGCCCGGCACCATCTCCTTCGTGCCGCTCGGGTCCATGTTGCACGCGAAGAAGAACACGCCGGCCACGCGTTCCGGTGCGCGGGCCGCCAGCACGAGCGCGATGCACGCGCCGTCGCTCCAGCCGACGAAGCGCGCGCGATCGACCTGCAGCGCATCGAGCACCGCGAGCACGTCCGACGCCATGCGTTCGTAGGAATAGGGTTGCGCGTCGCGCGTGCTGCGGCCGTGGCCGCGGCTGTCGATCAGGATCGCGCTGTAGCCGGCCGCGAGCAGCGCCGGCACCTGGTTGCCCCAGTTGCCGCCGTGGCCGAGGCCGCCGTGCAGCAGCACGACCGGCGGGCCATGGCCGAACGACGCGTGCCAGATGCGCGCGCCGTCGTGTTCCAGCCAGCCTTCGGCATCGGCCGGCGGCAGCGGCGTGCCGCCGTGGGCGTCGAAGCGGACGAGTTCGTCGTCGTCGAGTTCCGCATGCATCGTTCTGCCATCCTTTCGAATGAGACGAGCTGCGATTGTAATGCGTACGGGCGACGCAGCCGTGACGGCTGCGCCGCGCGAAACCGTCAGGCCTGCGTCGACACCAGCCCGCCCGACGACGGGTTGCCCGACTTCTGGAGCGCCGCCGCGAGCTGCGAGATCGCCGTCGACAGCGCCGCCGAGATCGAGCTGGCTTCCGCGCCCAGCGTCTGCTGCTCGATGACGGCGGACGGATCGTCCTTCGCGCGCCGGGCCGCGTCCGCCATCTGCCGTTCCAGTGTCGCGAGCTGTCTCTGCAGCCGCTCGACCAATGCCTTCAACTGGGCGACGGCCGGGTCCTCCGCCGACGCGGCACCCGCCGCGCCAAGCGTTTCGCCGGTGTCGCCGGCCGCCTGGGTGCCGTTGGTCTTGCTCGTGCCCGACGCGCCGGTGCTCCCCGTGGCAGACGTCGTGCCGTCGGTGGACGAGGTTGCGGCCGGGGCGGCCGCCGGGTTTGCGGTTGCGCCGCTGTCGGCCAGCGAGGCGCGTGCGGTCGTGGAGAAATCGATCTGCATCGTGTCGGTCCGTGGGTCGGTATACGAATCGTGACGGGGCGGGAAAGCCTTCCAACTCGTTTACGGCATTCGTCACACGAAACTTGAGTACCGCGATCGGACGAATGCTTCGCAGATCGCCCCGTTCCGGTCGCGAAAGGGCCAGATTCGCGCCGCGGCAGCGCTGGTAAAATCGCGAATTCGCCGGCCGGAATCGCGCGCCGACCGCCTTCGGGCGCCTACGCGCAACGTCGCCGGTATCGACTCCCGCCCTGTCCGGCGCCGCATGCCACGCGTGCCGACGCCGCAATCGCAGCGCAGCGGGTCGCCTTTTCCGTCCGCCTTCGTGACCCGCTCGCCGGTTCGAGCGGCGAACGCCATGCGGCGCGCGCTTCATTCATCACGCATTCGAGGAACACACGATGGCCCGCATCGGCGCCTTCTGCATCACGACGTGGCTTGCCGCCGCGATTCTCTACTTTGGCCAGCACTCCGTCGCAATGATCGCGCTCAGCGGTGTCGTCGTGTTCGGCGGGTTCGATCTGCTGCGTCCGTAATGCCCGGTCAGCGCCCCGTAAATCCGGGCGCCGCATGAACTCACCGGGAGGAACGAGCGGGACGCCGTGCGCGTCAGCGCGGCAGCGTCCGCAACGACGACGGCCCGCCCGTCAGCGCGATCCGCTTGCCGGTATCGCGCAGCTTGCCGCCTTCGACCGCATACAGCGCAAGCTGCCGTTCGACGTTGAACTGCACGATCACGTGCCGGCTGTCGGCGGTAAACACGATGCCCTGCGCGGCTTCGCCGCCAGGCAGCTCGCTCACCTTCACGGCCTGCCCGTCGCGGATCGCGAACAGCAGCACCTTGCCGAGCTTGTGGCGGCCCGGGTTGTCGGGCGTCAGGTTCGAGCCGTCCATCGCCTGCACGGCGATCCACTTCCCGTCCGGCGAGATCGCGACGCCCTCCGGCAGCGACGGCACCGTCAGGTACTGGACCGTGCGGAACGGCACGCGCGACACGTCGATCAGTGCGACCGAATCGGCATCGCCCGCGAGCGTGCCCGTATAACCGGGCAGCCCCGCGAGCCCCACGTTGCTGACGACGGCCCAGCGGTTGTCGCTCGACACGTCGATCGTGTAGGGCGCGACGCCCGTGCTCAGGCGCGTGCCGCTGTCGGTCACCTTGCCGTCGTCGACGTTCAGCACCGCGACGCCCTGCTCGTCGCGCAGCGACACGAGCGCGTGCTTGCCGTCATGCGTGAAGCTGATCCCGGCCAGCCGCTTCTTGCCGATCTTCAGGTTGCCGTCGAGCGTCACCTGCGTGCCATCGATGCGCAGGATCGACACGCTGCCGTCGACATTGGCGACGAGCGCGAGCCGGCCCGAGCGGTCGATCGCGATCCCTTGCGGATGCGTGCCGAGCTCGATGCGCGTGATCGCGGGCGGCGCGGCGTCGAGCGTCACGACCTGCAGGAACGTATCGAACACGAGCTGCTTCGCGGCCGTGTCGTAGCGCGTCGGCGCACCGACGAGCGCGAGCTTCGCGTCGGGCGTGATCGCGACGGCCTGCGGCGGGCCCTGGATGCCGTTCTCGACGTCGACCTGCAGCGCGACCTTCGGCGGGAACGTGCTGGCGTCGAGCAGCGTCAGCGTGTCGGCGGGCGGGGAAGGCAGATAGGTGTCGCGGCCCTCGACGCGCTGGTACTTGCCGTCGTTGCCGGACACGATCCAGTCGGCGGCGTGCACGGCAACGGCCGTCGTGGCGAGGGTCAGCGCGGCGAGCAGGCGCGCGCTGCGCAGGCGGAAGGGATTCGAATGCATGGCGGTCGGTTCTCCGGATCGGTTGCGGACGCAATGAATGGCACGACCCTGCTGCTCGACGGGTCGACGCCATCGCATGATGCCCGAAAGCGCGCGGATCCGGTGTCTCGCGCCGCGATCCGTCAGGTTGCAGATCGCGCGCCCGACTCCCACTGTGCGGCATCGTCGAGCGGATACACGGGCCGCACGAGCCGCTCGTAACGGAACAGCCCGTAGTCCGAGCCCGTCACGCCGCGGCTGTCGCATTCGACCAGCGCCGCCGCGATCGGCACGAACACCGGCCGGCAATACATCCGCGACTTCAGCAGCAGGAAACGGGCGCGGCGCGGATCGACGCCGACGCTCTCGAACACGCCGAGATCCCACGGCTCCTGCGTGCGCTCGGTGACGACGAGCGTGGCCGCGCCGATGTCGAGCACGGCCGCGCGGCCCATGTACGCGCGCTGCCCCGTATACGTCGGCCCCGTGATCACGTATTCGCCGTCGGTGATCGCTCGCACGACGCCCGTCGCACGGAACGGCTCGCGCCGCACGCCGCCATGCGACGGCAGCCGGTTGCCGACCGGCACCGTGACCGTTGCGCCGACACCCGCGTCGATCAGCGCGGCGACGGCCTCGGGATCGCACAACGGCCCGCTGACGATGCCGTCGAGCCCGTGCGCGAGCGCAGCCTCGAGCAGGTCCATCGTGTCGCACGGGCCGCCCGACATGCAGTTGTCGCCGTGATCGAGCATCAGCACGGGGCGGTCCGCGCCCTGTGCGAGCGCCGCAGCCTGCGCAACCGATTCGGCGAGCGGCGCGCTGCGATAGACGAAGTCGTCGCGCGCGTCCCAGATCTGCCGCGCAATGCGCTCGGCCACCGCATCGGCCGCGGCGCGGTCGCCATCGGCCACCACGACCACGCTGATGCACGGGGCGGGAATGTCCGCGAGCGAGAAGCCGGGCAGCACCGATACCGCGAGCATCCCGTCGGCTTCGGCCGCGCGTGCGGCCTCCACCGCGCGCCGCATCGCGCCTTCCGCGCTCGCGCTGCGCAACGTCGACGCCATCAGCGGCGGCTGCCGCCACGCGAGCACCGGCCGCGCACGGCCGTGAAGCCGGTCGAGCAGCAGCCGCGCCGCGTGTTCGCCGGTCTCATACATGTCGACGTGCGGATAGGTCTTGAAACTGACGATCACGTCCGCGTTGTCGACCATCTTCTGCGTGACGTTCGCGTGCAGGTCGAGCGCGACCGCGATCGGCGCATCGGGCAGCGCCGCGCGCACGCGTGCGAGCAGGTCGCCCTCGCCGTCCGCGCTCTGCTCGGCGACCATCGCGCCGTGCAGGTCGAGCATCACCGCGTCGCAACCGGGCGCGGCCGCGACGATCGCGTCGCAGATCGCCGCATACGCGTCGGCCGCGACGGGCCCGCTCGGGTTCGCGGCCGCCGACACGGGTGTCACGACGTCGGCGCCCTCGCGCGCGGCCGCATCGATGAATGCGGCCATCGCAGTGCGCATCCCGTGGTTCGCGCGATACGCGTCGCCGCCCCAGTCGGGCCCGTTGCGGCCGAATGCGGCAAGCGGCGTCGGCACCGGCGAGAACGTGTTGGTCTCGTGGTTCATCCGGGCGATCAGGATCTTCATCGCGCAGCGCCCTCCGCGATCCCGGCAGCACCCAGCATCGCCTGCAGCAGCACGTTGCAGCCGGCTTCCAGATGCGCCGGATCGGCGTCCTCGATCTCGTTGTGGCTGATCCCGTCCTTGCACGGCACGAAGATCATCGCGGTCGGCGCAACACGCGCGAGATACACGGCGTCGTGACCCGCGCCGCTGATCACGTTCATCGACGACAGCCCGAGCGCGTGCGCGCCGGCGCGGACCTGCCCGACCAGTGCCGTATCGAACGGCTGCGGCGGAAAGTACACGACCGGCTCGATGTCGATCCGCATCCCGGCCGCCGCGCCCAGGTCGGCGCATGCCGCACGCAGTTGCGCATCCATCGCCGTCAGCGTCGCGTCGTCGGCCGCGCGCAAATCGACGGTCACCGTCACGCGGCCCGGAATCACGTTGCGCGAGTTCGGGTGCACGTCGACCCAGCCAACCGTGCCGCGCCCATGCGGCGGATGCGCACACGCGATCTCGTTCACCTTGCGCACGAGATCGGACGCGACGAGCAGCGCGTCGCGCCGCAGCGCCATCGGCGTCGGGCCGGCGTGCGCCTCCATGCCGTGCACGGTCACGTCGTACCAGCGCTGCCCGAGCGCGCCCTCGACCACGCCGATCGTCGTATCGTGCGCCTCCAGCACCGGCCCCTGCTCGATGTGCGCCTCGAAATACGCGCCGACCGGATGCGCGCCCTTCGCGTCGCCCGCATAGCCGATCGCGGCCAGCGCATCGCGCACCGACACGCCATCGCGATCGCATTGCGTGAGCGCATGGTCGAGCGTGAACGCGCCCGCGAACACGCCGGAACCCATCATCACCGGGACGAAACGGGAACCTTCCTCGTTGGTCCAGACGGCAACCTCGAGCGGCGCGCGCGTACGCACCCCGGCGTCATCGAGCGTACGCAGCACCTCGAGGCCGGCCAGCACGCCGTAATTGCCGTCGAACTTGCCGCCCGTCGGCTGCGTATCGATATGGCTGCCCGTCGCCACGGGCGGCAGGTCGTCCCGTTCGCCCACGCGTCGCGCAAAGATGTTGCCGATCGCATCGACACGCACCGTGCAACCGATTTCCTTCGCCCACGCGACGAACAGGTCGCGCGCCTCGCGATCGAGTTCGGTGAGCGCGAGACGGCACACTCCGCCCTTCTCGGTCGCGCCGATCCGCGCCAGACGCATCAGGCTGTCCCACAGTCGCGCACCATCGACGCGCAAGCCGGACGCCGCGACGCCCGGAGTCAAATCCTGTACTTGCATCGTTGCCATTCCTCGCATTGAAAGGGCACGGCTCATGCGACGCCGACGCCCAGGTACCGGTCCTTCACGTCATGATCGGCCGCGAACGCCGCGTTGCTGCCTTCGTAGACGATCACGCCCTGCTCGATCACGAAGTGACGATCCGCGAGCTGCGTGCACACTTCGAGGTTCTGTTCGACGAGCAGGATCGCGACGCCGGCCGCCTTGATCCGCTTCAACTGCTCGACGATCTCCTCGACGATCACCGGCGCGAGTCCCTCGACCGGTTCGTCGAGCATCAGCAGCCGCGGATGATTCATCAGCGCGCGGCCGATCGCGAGCATCTGCTGCTCGCCGCCCGACAACTGCGCGCCGCCGTTGCGGCGGCGCTCCTTCAGGCGCGGAAAGATCCGGTAGATATCGTCGAGCTGCCACGGCGAATCGCGACGCGCGCCGAGCCGCAGGTTTTCCTCGACCGACAGCAGCCGGAAGATCCCGCGATGCTCGGGCACGAAGCACAGCCCTTGCGCGGCGATCCGGTGCGCCGGCTGCCCGGACACCGGCCGGCCCGCGAACGTCACCGTGCCGCCGGTCGGCGGGACGACGCCCGCGATCGTCTTCAGCGTCGTCGATTTACCCGCGCCGTTGCGGCCGAGCAGCGTCACCGTCTCGCCTTCGTTCACGCTCAGCGAAATGCCCTGCAGTACGTGGCTCTTGCCGTAGCACGCATGAACCTCCTTCACGTCGAGCATCATGCGCGGCCTCCGGTGATCATGTTGCCGAGATACGCACTGCGCACGCGCGCGTCGCCGCGAATCGCGTCGGGCTTGCCTTCCACCAGCACGCGCCCCTGCTGCATCACCGTGATCGTGTCCGAGATATCCATCACGATGCCCATGTTGTGTTCGATCAGCACCACCGTGTAGTCGTCGCGCAGGCCGCGGATCAGCGCCTTCATGTCGTCGAGATCGTCGATGCCCATGCCCGACGTCGGCTCGTCGAGGAAAATCGCGCGCGGCCGCGCCGCCAGCGCCATGCCGACCTCGAGCCGGCGCTGCTGGCCATGCGACAGCACGCCCGCTGCCGTGTCGGCGAAGCGTTGCAGGCCGAGCCGCTCGAGGACGTCGTCGACGATGCCGTCATGCGCGAGCGCGCCGCGCGGCGGCGTCCACGGATTCAGCGCCCGCCGCGATTCGACGCCCTGTGCGGCGACGCGCAGGTTTTCGCGCACGCTCAGGTTCGGAAACAGGCTCGTCACCTGGAACGAGCGTGCGATGCCGCGCCGCACGCGCTTGTGATCGGGTTCGTGCGACACGTCCTGGCCATCGAACAGGATCGAGCCCGACGTGATCGGCAGCGTGCCCGTCAGCGTATGGAACAGCGTCGTCTTGCCCGCGCCGTTCGGGCCGATCACCGAATGCACGGTGCGCGGCATGATGCGCAGATCGACACCGCCCAGCGCCGTGAACTTGCCGTAACGTTTGACGATGCCGCGTGCTTCGAGAATCGCTTCGCTCATTGCCGCTCCTTGACCGTTCCCGCCGCGCCGTCGCTACGCCGCAGCGACGTCACGATGCGTTCGCCCAGCCCCCACAACCCGCGCTGCATGAACAGGCTGACCGCGATCAGCACGAGGCCGAGCAGCAGCAGCCAGCGCGGCCACAACGTCGACAGCCAGTCCGCGAACAGTACGTAGAACGCCGCGCCGAGCACCGACGCGAACAGGTTGCCCGTGCCGCCGATCACCGTCATCACGAGAATCATTTCGCTCGTGTGATAGTCGATGTTCGACAGCGGCGCGATGCCCGTCATCAACGCGTGCAGCGCCCCCGCCAGGCCCGTGACCGCGCCCGAGATCACGAACGCGGCGAGCTTGAAGCGTTTCACGTCGTAGCCGGTTGCCGCCGCGCGCGCCTCGTTGTCGCGGATCGCGAGCAGCGTCCGGCCGAACACCGAGCGCGATACGCGCAGCAGTAGCCAGAACACCGCGACGAACAGCACCGCGACGAAGCCGTAGTAACGCCACGGCGAATCGAGCGAGACGAGCGGATGCCCGAACGCGGACAGCACGGGGCGCGGAATGTCGAGCAAACCGTTGTCGCCGCCCGTCACATCCGGCGTCGTGTACGCGAGGAAGTAGAACAGCTGCCCGAATGCGAGCGTCAGCATCACGAAATAGGTGCCGCGCTGCCGGATCGAGAACCAGCCGACGAGTGCGGCCGCGGCGGCGCCGAGCACCGTGGCCGCGACCAGCGCCGCCGTCACGGATGCGACGCCGCGCGTCAGCACCAGCCCCGCCGCGTAGCTGCCGAGCCCGAAGAAGATGCCCTGCCCGAACGACAACAACCCCGTGTAGCCGAGCAGCAGGTTGCAGCCGAGCGCGGCGAGCGCGAACACCAGCACTTCGGTCGCGAGCGAGCCCGAACTCAACACGAGCGGCAACACGCACGCGGCCGCCACCGCGAGCCAGCCTTCCGGCCGCTGCAGCACGCCGCGCCACGGCTGCGGGCGTTGCGACGCTGCCGCGTCCGGCGGCATCGGTTTCGACGAATCGATCATGCGGCCCTCCCCAGCAAACCGTTCGGACGCAGCAGCAGCACGGCCGCCATCGCGACATAAATCATCAGCCGCGCGCCTTCGGGCCACAGTGTGCTCATCAGGCTCTGCACGATGCCGACCAGCAGCCCGCCGACGAGCGCGCCGAGAAAATTCCCCATCCCGCCGACGACGACCACGACGAATGCGACGCCGAGCGCCTCGATGCCCATGAACGGATCGACGCCGCGGATCGGCGCGGCGAGTACGCCGGCCAGCGCGGCCGTCGCCGCGCCGAGTGCGAACACGAGACTGAACACGCGCGTCACGTTGATGCCGAGCAGCGACACCATTTCCGTCGACTCGCTGCCCGCGCGCACCGTGCTGCCGAGCCGCGTGCCTTCGAGTACCCACCACAGCAACGCGGCGAGGACGGCCGTGAATGCGATCACGAACAGCCGGTACTTCGGGTAGACGAAGGCGCCCCAGATCACGACGCCATTCAGCCCATCGGGCGGCGGCACGTTGTCGCCGAGCGGCCCCCACGCGAGAATCGCGCATTCCTGCAGCACGAGCGCGAGCCCGACCGTCGCGAGGATGTGGAATTCATGCTGTTGCGCGTACACGTGACGCAGCACCAGCTTCTCGACGATCCATGCGAACGCGCCGACGACGAGCGGCACGATCGCGAGCGCGACCCAGAAATTCGCCGACCATTGCAGCGCCTGGTAGCAGAGGTACGCACCGAGCAGATAGAACGCGCCGTGAGCGAAATTCACGAAGCGCAGCAGGCCGAACACGATCGACAGGCCGACGGCGAGCAGGAAATACAGCATGCCCACGCCGATGCCGTTGACGATCTGCAGCAGATAGACGTTCATGGCTTCCGTGTCGGAAAGGAAGGTAACGGACGCCCGCGGCGCGCGATGCGCCGCGAACGCATGCACGGCGTCACGCGAGCTTGCAGCCCGTCTTGTCGAGCGGCAGGAACGACTGGCCGGAGCTGACGATGTCGGCATAGTCGTCCGCGTTCTTCATCCGGCCCTTCGGCTTGCCCTTCAGCAGGTAGTAGTTCTTCAGCACCTGGTGGTCGCCCTTGCGGATTTCCTCCGGCCCCGTGAGGCCGTCGTACTTCATCCCCTCCATCGCCGCGACGACCTTCTTCGGATCGGCGCTGCCGGCCTTCACCATTGCGTCGATCAGGATCTTCGAGCAGATGTACGAACCCGCGAGGCTGTAGTTCGGGTTTGCCTTGAATGCGGCGTTCGCGCGCTTCACGAGATCGCGGTTCAGCGGCGAATCGATGCCGTGCCAGTACTGCGCGCCGAAATACACGCCGTCGCAGATGTCCGGGCCGAGCGCCTCGAACTGCTCGAGGCCCGACGCCCACGCGAGCAGGATCGTGCAGTTGCGCTTCATTCCGAAGCTGACGGCCTGGCGCAGCGTGTCCGACGACTGCGAGCCGAAGTTCAGGATCAGCAGCACGTCGGGCTGCGCGGCCGCCGCATTCGTCAGGTAGCCGCTGAACTCCTTCTCGGCGAGCGAGTGATAGCTGTTGCCGACGTGCTCGATGCCCTTCTCCTTGAAGACCGCCTTCGCGGCCGACAGCAGGCCGTCGCCGAACACGTATTGCGGCGTGATCGTGTACCAGCGCTTCGCCTTCGGCAGCATCTGGATCAGCGGGCGCACCGTCTGCTCGATCGCGCCGAAGGTCGGCACCGACCAGCGGAAGGTCGCCGCGTTGCAATCCTTGCCGGTGATCTCGTCCGCGCCGGCCGTCGTAATGAACACGCCGCCCGCCTTCTGCACTTCCTTGCCCATCGCCAGCGATTCGGACGACAGGATGCCGCCCGCGAAGAAACGCACGCCCTTCTGCTGCGCGATTTCCTGCACGCGCCGCACGGCCGTCGCCGGCTTGCCCTCGGTGTCGAGCGCCGTATACGCGAGCGGCGCGCCGAGCACCGTGCCGTATTGCTTGACGGCGAGCTGCATGCCGAGATCGGCGTACTTGCCGTTCGCGGCGAACGGCCCGGACATCGGCACCGGGCATGCAAGCTGGATGGACGAGCCTTGCGCGAACGCGACACGGGACGACATGCTGCCGAGCGCGCCCGGCACGGCCGACAGCGCGGCCAGTTTCAACAGTTCTCGGCGATTCAAGTTGACGCTCCTCATGATGGGGGGACACACGCGATACGACCGACTGCCAAACCGTGCCCACGCCATTCCAGGATGCGCGCCGCCGGTTGATCCTATTTATCATGATAAATAGAATGAACCTGATGCTAGAGTTGATCAAAATTGGTGTCAATCAGGCAAAATTCCGTACCCGCGCCGGGACCGGTCGTCGACGATGACGCGGCGCGCAGCCACACAAAGGAGTCTTGAAGATGGTCATGGACCGAGCCAGGGCAGGCCTCGCGGTCGAAATCAAGCAGCCGAAGCGCGCCGATCTCGTCGCCGAGGAGATCAAGCGGCTGATTACCGAGAAGGACCTGAAACCCGGTGACCGCCTGCCGCGCGAAGCCGAGCTGCAGCAGCTCTACGCGGTGAGCAAGAGCACGATCCGCGAGGCGCTGAAGTCGCTCGAGGTGCAGGGGCTCATCAAGGTCACGACAGGACCGTCGGGCGGCGGGATGGTCGTCGAGGTGCCGCTCGACCGCACGCTTCAGCTCCTGCAGAACTACCTGTTCTTCAAGGACGTGACGATCGACGACATCTATACGGTGCGCAAGCTGCTCGAACCCGAGCTGGCCGCCGGCGCGGTACCACACCTGACGGAGCGCGACTTCGCGGCCCTGGAATCGAACATTGCTTGCTGCGACGGCGCGTCGGGCGTGCACGATCGCGGCCACATGCTGCGTCAGCGGCAGGAGGACACGACGTTCCACGACATCCTCGCGGCCGCGAATCCCAATCCGTTCCTGCGCTTCAGCTGCGAACTGATCAACGAGATGATCCGGCAGTTGATCGAATTCCGGAACGATACGCCGCTCGCCGAGCACAAGCGCTTCGGCGAAGCGAACGTGTCGATCCACAAGGCGATCCTGCAGGCCGCGCGCGAGCGCGATACCGAGCGCGTCCGTGCGCTGATGGTCGAGCACATGACCGAGGCGCCCAAGCATGTGAAGCGGATGAAAGGCAAGCTGCGCGGGCGGTTGATCCTCGATTCCGAGATTCGCAGGCGCGCCGCCGCTTCCGTTGCGGGATCCGATGCGGCCGCGGTGGATCCGGAGGACCGCTGAACGTCGGCATGGGCGGCGCGCGGGGTCAAGGCCGACCGCCGCGCGCGGCGCCGCTGCCGGCGGGAACGCATTCGCCGCGCGGTTCCCCGGGGCGATCAGCGCGTCATCGCACGCCGCTCACGCGTACCCCGTCGTGCCCTTCGTCTCCAGATATTCGACGAGGCCGAACTCCGCATACTCGCGCCCGTTGCCCGAACGCTTGTAACCGCCGAACGGCGCGGCCGGGTTCCACGCCGGATAGTTGATGTGCACGTTGCCGACCCGCAGCCGTGCCGCGACCCGGCGCGCCCGCTCGAGATCAGTCGACTGCACGTAGGCCGCGAGCCCGTACACCGAATCGTTCGCGAGCGCGATGGCCTCTTCTTCGGTCCGGTAGGTCATGATCGACAGCACCGGGCCGAAGATCTCTTCGGTCGCGATCGTCATGTCCGGCGTGACGTTCGAGAACACCGTCGGGCGCACGTAGAACCCGTCGCCGAGCCCTTCCGGCCGGCCGGGGCCGCCGGCGACGAGCGTCGCGCCTTCCTCGATCCCGAGCCGGATGAAGTGCTGGATGCGATCGAACTGCGTACGGCTGACCACCGGCCCGATGCCGGTTTCCGTCGAATGCGGATCGCCGACGACGGTGCGTTCCGCTTCGCGCCGCGCCGCCTGCTCGGCCCGCGGCAGATGATCGACATGCACGAGCATGCGCGTCGGTGCATTGCACGACTGGCCGCTGTTGCTGAAGCAACTGCGTACGCCGCGCGTGACGGCGTCCTCGATGTCGGCATCGGGCAGGATCAGGTTCGGGCTCTTGCTGCCGAGCTCCTGGTGCACGCGCTTGACGGTATCGGCGGCCGCCTTCGCGACCTCGATACCGGCGCGCGTCGAACCCGTGAACGACACCATGCCGACATCCGGGTGTCGCGACAGCGCGTCGCCCACTTCATGCCCGTAGCCGTGCACGAGGTTGAACACGCCGGGCGGTACGCCGGCCTCGTGCAGGATCTCCGCGAACAGGATCGCGCTGAACGGCGCGATCTCGCTCGGCTTGAGCACCATCGTGCAGCCGGCGGCGAGGGCCGGCGCGACCTTGCACACGATCTGGTTGATCGGCCAGTTCCACGGCGTGATCAGCGCACACACGCCGATCGGCTCGTGCGACACCAGCAGCCCATCGGCCTGCGTGCTGAAGCGGAACGACTGCAGCGCACGAATCGTCTGCTCGAGGTGCGCGGTGCCCACCGCGGCCTGCGCCGCGCGCGCAAACGCGATCGGCGCACCCATTTCGCGGCTGATCGTCTGCGCGACTTCTTCATAGCGGCGCTGGTAGATCTCGAGCACGCGCTTCAACAACGCGACGCGCTCGGCCACGGACCAGCGCGAGTAAGTATCGAAGGCCCGTTTCGCCGCGTCGACCGCGCGATCGACGTCGGCCGCGACGCCGATCCTGAGCTGCGCATACGGCTGCGCGGTGGCCGGGTCGATCACGTCGATCGATCGTGCATCGGCCGGATCGAGCCACTGGCCGTCGATATAGGACTGTTGTGACGTTCGCATCGAATACTCCTGAAATGAGGGACGCCGCGCTCAGCGCGTCGCCCGCGCGTAAGTGTCGACGAGGATGTCGCGGATCTGCGCGACGAACCAAACGATCTCGTCGCGCGTCATCACGAGCGGCGGCGAGAACTGCACGATCGGCGTGCCTTCGTGATCGACACCCGCGCGGCACAGCAGCCCCGCGTCGAAGATCGCGGGCGCGAGCATCGTCGACACGAACGCCTGCGCGCCGATGCCGGCCGCCCAGCGACGCGCGGCCTTGTCGGTCACGAGCTCGAGCGAATAGTGGTAGCCGTCGCCACGCACGTCGCCGACGCACGGCAATTCGAGCAGCCCGTCGAGCGTCTGGCGGAATACGGCTTCGTTGTCGCGAACATTCTCGAGAACGCGCTCGCGCGCCATGATCTCGAGGTTCGCGAGCGCGGCCGTGCAGGCGACCGGATGGCCGCCGTACGTCGCGCCGTGCAGGAACATCTGCTGCGGCCCGTCGAGCACGGTGTCGACGACCGCATCGCTCGCGATCACGCCGCCGAGCGGCACATAGCCCGACGCAATGCCTTTCGCGAACGTGATGATGTCCGGCTTCAGTCCATAGCGCGCCGACCCGAAATATTCACCGAGCCGGCCGAACCCGCAGATCACCTCGTCCGCGACGAGCAGCACGCCATGCCGGTCGCAGATATCGCGCAGCCCCGCCGCGTAGCCGGCCGGCGGCGTCAGGCTGCCGCCCGCGTTCTGCAACGGCTCGACGACGATCGCGGCGACCGTGTCCGGCCCTTCCTGCACGATCAGCGATTCGATCTCGTCGAGCAGGTGGCGCGTGAACTGCGCTTCCGTCTCGTTCGCCGGGCGGCCGTAGCGCTTCGTGTTGCCCACGTGCCGCACGCCCGACATCAAAGGTTCGAAGTGCTTGCGGAAGTTCGTCATCCCGTTCAGCGCGAGCGCGCCGAACGACGTGCCGTGATACGCGACGCGCCGCGCGATGAACTTGCGCCGCTGCGGCTCGCCACGCGACTGGTGATACTGGCGCACCAGCTTGATCGCCGCTTCGTTCGACTCCGAGCCGCTCGACGTGAAGAACACGCGGTTCAGGCCTTCGGGTGCGAGCGTCGCGAGCTGGTGCGCGAGCCGGATCGCCGGTTCGTGGCCATAGCCCCAGTTGGTCGCGAACGGCAGCCGCACCATCTGCTCGCGGATCGCATCGCCGATCTCCGCGCCGTGGCTGTAGCCGACCTGCACGCAGTACAGTCCCGCCAGCCCGTCGAAATAGCGCTTGCCGTTGCGATCGACGAGCCAGCAGCCTTCGCCGCGGTCGAACACGGTCAGCGCGTTCTCGCGGTACGCATCGGCATGCGTGAAGTGCATCAGCAGGTGGCGCTTGCCGAGCGCCTGCAGGTCCGCATCGAGATTGACGTCAACAGCGTTCATGGGTCACTCCTCCTTCAGGGTTTCAGAACCGGCACCGCGCGGCCGGTCGTTCAATTCATCGACAGCGTCGGCGCCGGGCGCGTGAAGCCGCGCGTCAGCCACGCGAGCTGGGCGAGTCCGAGCACGAGCCAGCCGATGCCGACGTAGAACGTCTGGCGCGACAGCCCCGACCAGAGCCACACGTTCATCGCGAAGCCGATCGCCGGCATCACGCCGAACGTGATCCAGCCCGCGACATGACGGTGCTCGGGCCCAGCCAGATAGCTGCGCATCACGCACAGGTTCACGATCGCGAACGCGACGAGTGCGCCGAAACTGATCATCGTCGACGCGAGGTCGAGCGTGATGAACAGCGCGGACAGCGACACGACGCCGACCGCGAGCGTCGCGCGCACCGGCGTGCGCAGCCTTGCATGCAGGTGACCGAACACGCATTCGGGCAGCACGCGGTCGCGGCCCATCGCGAACAGCACGCGCGTCACGCTCGCCTGGCCGGCCATCGCGCTCGCGAAACAGCCGGCCACGTATACCGCGACGAAGAACGCCGACAGCGTGCCGCCGCCAATGCGCCGCATCAGTTCGAGGCTGGCCGAATCGAGATCCTTGAACGCGCGCCAGTCGGGAAACACTATTTGCCCGACGTACGCGATCAGCATGAACAGCAGGCCGCTCGCCAGCGTGCAGAGCAGGATCGCGCGCGGCACCGTGCGCCGCGGCTCGCGCGTCTCCTCCGACAGGGTGGTGACCGCATCGAAGCCGAGGAACGACAGGCACAGGATCGCTGAGCCGGCGAAGATCGCGCGCGCATCGCCCGACGACGGCAACGCGACGGCCATCGACAGCCCCTCGCCCGCGGCGACGCGCGCCGCGGCAACGACGAAGATCGCGATGAACACGAGCTGGCTCGCGATCAGGATCAGGTTCACGCGATTGACGAGGCGGATGCCGACGATGTTCAGCCCGGTAATCAGCGCGATGCTGCCGACGATCCATACGCTGGCCGGCACGCCGGGGAAAATCTGCTTCATGTAGATGCCGATCGCGAGGTAGCTGATCATCGGGATGAACAGGTAATCCATCAGCAACGCCCAGCCGACCATGAAGCCGGCCGACGTGCCGAAATTGCGGCTCGCGAACGTATAGGCGGACCCGGCGCTCGGCATCAGCCGCGCCATGTGGCCGTAGCTGCGCGCGGTGAACAGCATCGCGACCAGCGTGACCGCATACGCGGCCGTCAGATGCCCGTTCGTCTCGCTCGTGACGAGGCCGTAGGTCGTGAACACCGTCATCGGCAACATGTACGCGAGGCCGAAGATCACCAGCGTCGAGGGGCCGAGCAGGTGCGGCTTGCGGCGTTCGTACGGAGCGCCTCGATGTGCGGGTGCGCCAAGGTCATCCGTCGCGGCGGCGAATGCGGTTCGACCGGGCCTGTCGTTGTCCATGCTGTCCTCACGTGGGTGGCGTCCATGACCTCAACACGCGTGCATCCGGCGCTGGCGGCGGGGCACGGCTGGAAGAAAGTGTGGTGCGCCAAAAAATCGAGAACGAATGAGAAATGCGGACGTAATAGAGGGATATTTCCGGACACGATGTCGCGCACTGCACGATCCGCGTCCTGCATGCTGCTGTGCCGCACTGGCGTTTTGCGGACATTCCGGCTATGTTCTACGCGACCACGTCACCGTATCGGCACCATGGACAGCCGCTCCCAACGAAACCAGAGCCGGGCCGAGCGCAGTCTGCGCATGTCGCTCGGCCTCGCACGCCCGGTCGGGCGCCAGGAGGATATTCCGGCCACCGTCCATGCGATCGCGGTCGCGCTGGACGAGTGCCGCGTGCGGCACATCGACGGCGCCGCGCTGCTCGAAGGTACCGGGCTCGGCGCGAACGAAGTCGCGTCGCCGAACCTGCACGTGAATCGCGGCCAGGAACAGCGCTGCTTCCGCAACCTGCTGCGCTGCAGCGGCGTACCGTCGATCGGGCTGTCGATCGGTGCGCGGCTGCACGTGTCGACGCTCGGCCTCGCCGGCTACGCGATGCTGATCAGCGGCTCCGTGATGCAGGCGTTCCGCTGCATGGGCCAGTTTCCGCTGTTCATGGGGCTGTATTTCGACGTGCGCATCGACGCGCACGCGGACGGCATGAGCGTGACCATCAGCCGCTACAACGGCGAACCCGATCTCGAGGTATTCCAGGTCGACATGTGCCTGTCGAGCCTGCGGCTGATCGTGTCCGATCTCGTCGGCAAGCCGGTGTGGCCGGAGCAGCTGCAACTCGCCCGCCGCACGCCGCGCAATGCAGCCGACTACACACGCCACTTCGGTTGTCCGGTCACATTCAACGCGGCCGACAACCGTCTCGTGTTCACGTCCGTGAACGGCACGGAAACGCCGCGTCTCGCGAACGAAGTCAGCTTCAATGCGCTGCACGGCCAGTGCGAAGTGCTCGAACGGCAGTGGGCCGCATCCGTCGGCACGCGCTTCGCCGACCGCGCGAAGGAGCTGATGGCGCGCGACCTCATGCGCTTCAAGTCGATGACGTCGCTCGCGCATGCGCTGCACCTGACGGAACGCACGCTGCGCAGGCGGCTCGACAAGGACGGCATCACGTTCCAGTCGCTGCTCGACGAAGTGCGTCACGACGAAGCGGTCCGGCTGCTCGACGACCACTCGCTGACGGTCGCGGCGATCGCCGAACGGCTCGGCTACAGCGAGCCGCGCAGCTTCCGTCACGCGTATCGGCGCTGGACCGGCAAGACGCCGCGCGCGGACGCCGACATCGACATGTAATACCGCTCACGCAAGCCGGTTCGGAACGATTTCGCCATCCATGAATTCGGAGTTCGAATCATTTCCACGGAGGCCGCCGACTTCATCGATATCGATGCCGCGACGAGATTGCGTGTCTTGCCCAAGGTAGACGCGATCGTTCGATTGCTCTATACTCGCCCCAACTTCATCACAAAACGCATGATCTCGCACGCAACGTGATGTCATTTCGCACTTTGTTGCGCATGCATCCGTTTCGCCGCGTCAAAGGGGCCACCGGCCCCAGCGGTTGGCGTCAAGCCACCCGCATCCATGCCGTCTTCGCAGGACGGTGCCCTGCTCGAACGCGCCTCGCCGTTACGGCGCCGCCGGGCCGAACCTGACAATCAGACGAACGCAGCATCGCGTTCACCCGACCGCCAGCCGCACCTCGGTGCAGCCGGCAGTACTGTTTCCGTCAGTTCAATCGCGGCCATGCCGGGATCACGAACTTCCATCGCGACGCCATTCGGCGTCATCGCGGCGCGTGCCTGCGCGCGTGCCGCACCGGATTGAGGAGGCGTATCTTCATGACTCGACGCACTGTCCAGCTGGTGGGCAGCCTGGTAGCCATCATCGCAGTCGGTTGGGCACTGGCGCGCGGTATCGGCGCCGACACGTTCCGCCAGCGCGCGGACGATCTCGCCTACTACGCGGGCCAGCACATGCTGCTGGTCGTCTACTCGATGACGCTCGCGATCGCCGTGGGCGTACCGGCCGGCGTGCTGCTGAGCCGGCCACGGTTCCAGCACCAGGCCGAGCGCTTCATGCAGGTCTTCAACATCGGCAACACGATCCCGTCGCTCGCGGTGCTGGCCATCGCGCTGGGCATCTTCGGCATCGGCGACGTGCCCGCGATCGTCGCGCTGTTTCTCGCGTCGCTGCTGCCGATCACGCGCAATGCATACGAAGGCATGAAGAACGTGCCGGCCGCGCTGCGCGAAGCCGCCAAGGGCATCGGCATGACGGGCTGGCAATCGCTGGTTCGCGTCGAATTGCCCAATGCATTGCCGATTATCGTCGGCGGCGTGCGCACCGCGCTCGCGATCAACGTCGGAACGGCGCCGCTCGCGTACCTGATCGGCGCGGACAGCCTCGGCTCGCTGATCTTCCCCGGCATCTACCTCGACAACCAGCCGCTGCTGCTGCTCGGCGCATCGCTCACCGCGATCCTCGCGCTCGCGCTGGACGGCATCGTCGCGGCCGGCAGCCGCCACTGGCTCGCACGCCACGGAGGGGCAGCATGATGCGCTCCCTCCGATCGATCACACGCCTGTGCGCCGCCGTCGCGCTGTGCATGGCGGCCGGCACGCCGGCATTCGCCGCGAAGCTCGTGCTCGGCGCGAAGAATTTCACCGAGCAATACGTGCTCGCGGAAGTCACGTCGCAGTACCTGCGCTCGCGCGGCTACGACGTGGAAGTCCGCTCGGGCCTCGGCAGCACGCTCGCCCGCAGCGCGCTGGAAAACGGCCAGTTCGACCTGATGTGGGACTACACGGGCACCGCCGCGCTCGTCTACAACAAGATTCAGGACAAGCTCTCGCCCGAAGCGATGTACCGGCGCGTCAAGGCGCTCGACGTGCCGCGCGGGCTCGTGTGGCTCGACGCGTCGCCGCTCAACGACACCTACGCGATCGGCCTGCCGAGCCAGCTCGCTCAGGCTACCGGCATCCGTACCGTGTCGCAGCTCGCCGAGCACCTGAAGACCGACCCGGCCGCGAAGCATTACGTGTTCGGCATGGACGCGGAATTCGCGAACCGCCCCGACGGCCTGAAGCCGCTGCTGGCCGCGTACGGCATGCAGTTCAGCCGCGCGCAGCTGAAGCAGATGGACCCGGGGCTCGTGTACACGGCGCTGCACAACAACCAGCTGAAGATCGGGCTCGTCTACACGACCGACGGGCGCGTGAAGGGCTTCGGCATCGTGCCGCTCGAGGACGACAAGCACTTCTTCCCGCCGTACAACGCGACGCCCGTGGTGCGCAAGGACACCCTCGACCGCAATCCGAAACTCGCGACGCAGCTCAATGCGCTGTCGGCCGCGCTCGACAACGACGTGATGCAGGCCATGGCCAAGGCCGTCGACCTCGACGGCCAGTCGCCGCACGACGTCGCCGATGCGTTCCTGCGCACGCATCCGCTACCTTGAAGGAAAACTGATGAGCGTATTCGACTATCTCGCTTCGAGCTGGCCCGAGCTGTTGCAGCTCACGCTGCAACACGTATGGCTCGTCGCAATCGCCGTGGGCTGTGCGATCGTCGCGGGCGTGCCGCTCGGCATCCTCATCAATCGCCACGACTGGCTCGCCGGGCCGCTGCTCGGTATTGCCACGATCGTGCTCACGCTGCCGTCCATCGCACTCTTCGGCCTGATGATCCCGTTCTTCTCGCGCTTCGGCCAGGGCATCGGCGCCGCGCCCGCGATCACGGCCGTGTTCCTCTACTCGCTGCTGCCGATCATGCGCAACACGTACCTCGCGCTGCACAACGTCGATGCGGGGATCAAGGAAGCCGGCACCGGCATCGGCATGACCTCGTGGCAACGCCTGCGTCTCGTCGACCTGCCGCTGGCGGTACCCGTGATTCTCGCGGGTGTGCGCACCGCCGTCGTGATGAACATCGGCGTGATGACGATTGCCGCCGTGGTGGGCGCGGGCGGGCTCGGCACGCTGATCCTGCGCGCGATCGGGCAGAGCAGCATGATGAAACTGCTGGTGGGCGCGGTGCTCGTGAGCCTGCTCGCGATCGTCGCCGACCGGCTGCTGCAGATGCTGCAGCGGGCATTGACACCGAAGGGAGTGCAGAAGACATGATCGAACTCGACCAACTGACCAAGACCTTCACGCGCAAGGACGGCCAGGCCGTGCGCGCGGTCGACTCGGTGAGCCTGTCGGTACCCGAGGGGGAAATCTGCGTGTTTCTCGGCCCGTCGGGCTGCGGCAAGACCACCACGCTCAAGATGATCAACCGGCTCATCGCCGCCACCTCGGGCCGCGTGCTCATCAACGGCGAGGACACGGCGCAGCTCGACGAAGTCGACCTGCGACGCCACATCGGCTACGTGATCCAGCAGATCGGGCTGTTCCCGAACATGACGATCGAAGAGAACATCACGGTCGTGCCGCGCCTGCTGGGCTGGGACAAGAAGCGCTGCGCCGAGCGTGCACGCGACCTGATGTCGATGGTCGCGCTCGATCCGAAGCTCTACCTGAAACGCTATCCGCGCGAGCTGTCGGGCGGGCAGCAGCAGCGCGTCGGCGTGATTCGCGCGCTGGCCGCCGATCCGCCCGTGCTGCTGATGGACGAACCGTTCGGCGCGGTCGATCCGATCAATCGCGAATCGATCCAGAACGAGTTCTTCCAGATGCAGCGGCAACTGAACAAGACCGTGATCATGGTGAGCCACGACATCGACGAAGCGATCAAGCTGGGCGACCGCATCGCGGTGTTCCGGCGCGGCCAGCTGGTGCAGTACGATCACCCCGACACGCTGCTCGCGCGCCCGCGCGACGAATTCGTCGCGCAGTTCGTCGGCCAGGACAGCACGCTCAAGCGCCTGCTGCTCGTGAAAGCCGGCGACGCCGCCACGCAGCCCGAAACGGCACGCGTCGATACGCCGCTCGCGCACGCGCTCGCGGTGATGGACGAAGCCGACTGCCGCTACCTGACCGTGCTCGACGACGCGGGCCGCGCGCTCGGCTACGTGACGCGCCGCGCCGCACGTACCGATGGCGGCGGCGTATGCGGCGAACGCGTGACGCCGTTCCCGGCCGGGGTCTCGGCCGACGACAACCTGCGCATCGTGCTGTCGAAGATGTACCAGTACAGCGCGTCGTGGATGCCCGTGCTCGACGCCGACGGCGTATGGATCGGCGAGGTCACGCAGGACTCGATCGCCGCGTACCTGAGCTCGGGCCGATCGCGCCGGCAAACGGGGCAGCCGCCGGGCAGCCCTGTCGATGCGGTCGGCGCGGCGGCCACGCACTGATTCAATCCCGCGCCGGTGTGACATCACACCGGCGCCGGGAACGGAACAGAGATCGCCCACCGTACGGAAAATGTGCAGCGACGTTTGACGACAAAGCGTCGTTCAAGAAACCCGTCAAACGGAAAACCGAAAGCGGCGGGCGAACGCCGTCTCCGTCATCCGGATTGTTTGCACACTCTTCGTTCCGCGCCGGCGTGACATGCGCACTTCGCTTCGGATGACTAATCGGCTGCGGGCTTTTCCGTCGATCGACAACCGGGCGTGTATTTCGATCGCGCGTCGAGAAATCCGGAACCGGAACGAACCGCGAATCGAACGAAATCGACTCGCGTAGAATGCCCGCAACAATCATCCGAGCGGGCCGCCCTTCCATTCCACTCGCATCGGCACAACAACACCAACGAGCGCCGTGACCTCCGCCGTCGCCGCCCCGGTCGGGCGCGCGCGACCGCGACGATCGTCGACCGACGAAGCATTCATGAGCAAACCGATCCTGTACCTCCTCGCCGGCAACGGCAGCGCGGCCGACTGGTGGGACGATGCGTTGCCCCACTTCCGGCGCTACCGGCCGGTGCCGCTGGAACTGCCGGGCTTCGGCGATCACCCCGCGCCGCCGTGCGAGGACCTTGCCGCGTATGCGCAGGCGCTGCTGGACGCGACCGAACCGGGCCACGCGATCATGGCGGTCGGCGTGAACGCGCTGCTGGTGCTGCACGCGTTGCAGCGGCGCCCCGGCCACTTCGGCCGCAGCGTGCTGCTCGCGCCCGTCGGCGCGTTCCTGTGGGAACGGCGCCTGCCGAAACTGATGGCGCCGAAGCCGTTGCGCAAGACGATCCACTGGCTGCTCGCGCACTACCCGACGCTGTTCGCCCGCAAATTCTCGAACCGGACCTGGACGCCCGCGCAATACCGCCGCATGGGCGCCGGCTATGCGCGCTGCCGCGCGTTCCTGCCGCACTGGGACCTCGTGCGCGCCGATACCGCACTGCCGCTGCTCGAGTGGGTCGCCGATCGCATCGAGCTCGTGTGGGGCGACCAGGACGCCATGCTCGGCGTACGCCAGGCCGCCGCGTGGTCGGCGATCCTCGCCCGCGCCGACCTCACCGTCACGCTGCAGCCCGGCTGGGGACACTATCCGTGGATCGACGCGCCTGCGGCCTTTGCGCAGTGGCTCGAAGCCGGCGACACCGGCTTCGTCGCGCACACGAAAGGCGGGCGCCTGGCGCTGGCCGCGATGGCGGGCCTCCCCGTGCCGCCCGCCCTGTCGCTGACCCGCGCCGACGACCCGCGCCTGCCCGGCTTTCTCGCGAGCCAGCCCGGCGCCGAATGGGCGATCCGCTCGTCGAGCCACGGCGAGGACCAGGCCGACGCGGCGAATGCCGGCCTGCATTCGACGTTCCTGCGTGTACCGGCATCGGATGCGGCCGTTCGCGTGGCCGAACTGCTCGACGGCGGCCTCGAGGAAGCGGTCGTGCAGCGCTTCGTCACGCCCGTGCTGTCCGGCATCGCATTCGTGCGCCATCTCGCGGTCGAAGTCGAATGGGTGGAAGGCCACCTCGAATCGCTCGCCGACGGGCAGGCGAGCCCACGGCGCGCGATCCTGTCGCGGCTCGGCGAACCCTGGCAGCGCGGCACGTTCGCACCCGCGCACGGGCTGACCGCGCAGCAACTTTGGGCGTTCCTGCAACAGGTGCTGCGCGCGTTCCATTACGTGCCGGGCGACGTCGAATGGGCATGGGACGGCACGCAGCTGTGGCTATTGCAGTACCGCCCGATCAGCAGCTACGGCTGGCACCGGCACCTGACCTCGGCCAACATCGCCGAGATCCTGCCGCCGCAGCCGAGCCGGCTGGTCGAGTACGCGCAACGGCGCGCGGCCGGCAGCATCCCGGCCATCATGGCGCGCTGGGATGCGCGCGTACTGCGCGACAACGAACCGTTCACCGCGCTGTACGGCGGCGCGTCGTACATCAACAACGACCTGTTCCTCGCGCGTCTCGCGGACTGGGGCGTATCGGCCGCGAACTACAGCGGCGAGATCGGTGGCGCGACGCCGCCGCTGCGCTGGCGTCCGCTGCGGCTGCTGTGCTCGCTGCCGGTGTTCTGGCGCATGCTGCGCGTCGCGCGCGCTCACCTGCCGACGCTTGCACGCGGCCTGCAGCGCTTCGACGCCGAACTTGCCACGCTCGCCGGACAGCGCGCCGACGGCCAGCAACTGGCCGACTGGTTCACGCGCTTCTATGTATTCGTCGTGCAGGGCAACCTGTGCATCGCGTCATCGCTCGCCAGCAGCGGCGGCGCACTGTGGGGACGTCCGCCGACCGCCTATGGCCAGCTCGACGACAGCCCGCACCGCTTGCCATGGGAAACCGATCCGGGCACCGCGCGGCCCGCGGCCGCCGACCTGCCGCTGCAGCCCTTCCCCGACTGGCCGCTGCCGGTCCGCGTGCTGCACACGCTCGGCGCGCCGGGCATGCGCGGCTGGTATCTGCAGGTGCGCGAGTGGTATCGCGACAACCTGATGCGCGTGTTCTTCCGCCTGCATCACGCGATGCCGGCCGCCGATCGCGACACGTGGTTCGCGCCGCATCCCGAGCGCCGCGAACGCAACGGCAGCTTCTGGCAGGACGGCAGCGAAGGCACCGACGAGGCAGCCGGCTTCATGATCTATCCGGGCCACACGCAGGGCGTGCTCGGCCACGACATCCTGCTCGAAGACTCGCTCGATCCGGGCCGGCACGCGCAGTATCAGGCCGCCCGCGCGGTGATCGCGCGCATGGGCGGCCGGCTGTCGCACGGCGCGACGCTGCTGCGCGAGCTGCGCAAGCCTTCGGCCGTGCTGCCGCGCGTCGACGATGCGTGGATCGGGCGCGAAGTGCGGCTCAGCGACGGCCGGCTGACACTGGTCGAATAAGCGCCCGGCGGCGTGTCGAAGGGGCCGGCGCTCAGCGTAGCGGCGTGCGGATTTTTCCGTCGACCTTCAACGTGCGCCTGTCGCGCGCGGCCTCGTATTCGACCGTCTGCACAGGCGTGACGGCGCCGTACGAGCGGCCGTTCACATAGACGACGCCGTCGCGCAGTTCGATCCGGTCGCCGTTGACCGTCGCGGTGGCGCGGTCGCCCTGCAGCACCGCGCCCGAACAGCCGGCGGTGGAAAAGCTGCGGACCGACGTGCCCGGCATCGCCGCGTTGCCGCCCGGGTCCGCCGCATGCGCGGCGCTGCAGGGCGGCGCATCCAGGTCGCCGGCAGCGTGAAGCGATCCGGCACCGATGCCGCATCCGGCAAGCAGTGCAATCGACATCGGCAACAGCCTGTTCATGGTGGTCTCCGTGGCACGCGGACCTGGATCGACGATCGGGTAACGCCCCCGCTTGCAGGTCGCCCGATCCACGCAGTATGCGTCCACCTGGCGGCACGCCGCCATCCGCGCCGACACCGCTCCCGTTCGCCAGCACATTCACCTTGACAAGTTGCGAGTCGCAACTATTATCGATTGCGATACGCAACCATTTGGGGCAAACCATGGATCTCATCGACGCGCCCGCCAAGCCTCGCGACGCGACCATCCTCGAACTGCGCGACTTCTCCCGCAAACTGGTGCGCGAGCTCGGCTTCATGCGCGCGACGCTCGCCGACAGCGACTGGGCGCCGTCGGCCGTTCACGCGATCCTCGAGATCGGGATGGCGCCCGGCATCAACGCGAAGGATCTCGGCAACATCCTGCGGCTCGACAAATCGAACACGAGCCGGCAGCTCGCGCGGCTCGAGGCGGCCGGTGTCGTGGAGCGGCGCGTGTCGAGCGAGGATGCGCGTGCGATCGAGCTGTACCTGACCGCCGAAGGGAAAAAACTCCAGAAAAGAATCGACACGTTCGCGACCGATCAGGTGTCGAATGCGCTGCGTCGCATGATTCCCGCCGACCAGCAGGCGCTGCTGCGTTCGCTCGCGCTGTATGCCGATGCCCTCGCGCAGGACAATGCGGCCAAGGCGCCCGCGGCGACACCCGACGCGCCGTCGATTCTCGAGGGCTACCAGCCGGGCTGTATCGGCGACATCGCGAGCCTGCATGCGCGCTTCTATTCGGAGCACTGGGGGTTCGGCGCCTTTTTCGAGAAGCGGGTGGCGACCGAGCTGGCCGAGTTCGCGAGCACGTTGCCGGCCGACGGCAAGGCGCTCTGGCTCTGCCGGGAAGACGGGCGGACGCTCGCGTCGCTCGCGATCGACGGCGACCCCGCGACCGGCGTCGCGCACCTTCGCTGGTTCATCGTGAACGACGCGTTGCGCGGGTCCGGCATCGGGCGCCAGATGATGACGCTGGCCATGCGCTTCGTCGACGCGCACCGGTTTCGCGAGACCTACCTGTGGACGTTCAAGGGACTGGATTCGGCGCGCCACCTGTACGAGTCGTTCGGCTTTACGCTGACGCACGAATCGGCAGGCACGCACTGGGGAACCGAGGTGATCGAGCAGCGTTTCAGCCGGCCCGGGCCTGCCGGCAGCTGATGGTCATCAGAACCGAACCGTGCCTGCAGCAGCTCGCGCCGCAGGCACGCGCGCATCCGTAGCCGCCGAATCGGCCGCTCGAACTATCGCGCGCCCTGCGCGTACTCCTCCGCGAATGCCGCCTCGACGAACCGGATCACGTCGTCGAGCGACGACGTGCACACGGCATCGGCCGCCAGCGCCTGAAACGCGCCGTCCGGCCCGAAGCAGACGAGCGGCTTGCGCCAGCGTTGCGCCAGCGAGATTTCCTGCGCCGTGCCGTGCCCGCCCGGCAACGCGACGATCAGGTCGCTGCTCAGCACGTTCACGTGATTGCGGTTGATCGTCTGTGGATCGGCATCCGGTTCGCGGCGCGGCAGCGGCGTGAGGATCGGGATGTCGACGAACGGATGCGGATAGCCGTCGAGCGGCACGAAGCCCGCGACCGGATCGGCCTGCGTCGGCAGGATGCCGATCGATCGGCCGGCCCGCCCCGGTACGCCGGCGAACGCGCGCGCGACGGCCAGCATCACGCCCTGGCCGCCGCCCGTCAGCAGGTTGAAGCCGGCATGGGCGAGCCATGCGCCGAGCGGTTCCGAAAACGCGAGCCACGGCTCCTTGCCCGAGCCCATCACGCCGATCGTCCTGTTCTTACATTGCATCGTGGTTTCCGGTGAAATCGTTGCAGTACGCGCGAGCACCACGCTCATTCCAGTTCGACGCCCTTCAGCTCGGGGATCAGGAACAGCGTCGCGACCATGTCGAGCACGTAGAGGCCCGCGAGCAGCGCGATGGCCGTCTGGAACGAGTAGTGCGCGGCAAGCGCGCCGACCGCGACCGGGCCGAAGCCGCCGACCGCCCGGCCGATATTCCACAGCACGTTCTGCGCGGTTGCGCGCGCGGCGGTCGGGTAGCCTTCCGACATGAGCGTCCCGTAGCCGCCGACCATCCCGTTGACGAACATGCCCATCAGCGCGCCGGCCCACAGCATCGCGGTCGGGTCCGTCAGTCGCGCATACGCGATGACCGTGACGACCGAACCGAGCTGGTACAGCAGGAACGTCGGCTTGCGCCCGATGCGGTCGGCCAGTTGCCCGAACACCCACACGCCGATCATCATCCCGACCACGGTCGCCGCCGTCCACAGCCCCGACTTCGTCAGCGAGAAGCCCATCTGCTTCGACAGGAAGGTCGGCAGCCAGATCATGATCCCGTAATAGCCGAAGTTCTGGACCGAGCAGAGGATCACGATGCCGAGGCTCGTGCGCGCGGTGCGGCTGTCGGCGACGAGCATGCGGAACGCGTTGGACTTCGGCTGCGTCGCGCGCTGCACGAACGCCTCCGGTTCGTGCAGCTTGTTGCGCATCGCCCACGCGAGCAGCGCAGGCAGCACGCCGACCAGGAACATGCCGCGCCAGCCGATGTGGAGCAGCAGGAACGGCGTCAGCAGCGCGGCCAGCAGCACGCCGGCCTGCCAGCCGAGCGCGACGTAGCACGACACGCGTGCGCGCTTGCTCGCCGGCCACGCCTCCGCCGCGAGCGCCATGCCGATCCCGAACTCGCCGCCCAGCCCGATGCCCGCTACGGTGCGGTAGGCCAGCAGGTCCCAGAAGCCGCGCGCGAACGCGCACAGGCCGGTGAAGATCGCGAACAGCAGGATCGTCCAGGTCAGCACGCGCACGCGCCCGTAGCGGTCGCTCAGTGCACCGAACAGTATCCCGCCCGCGACCGCGCCGATCAGCGTCCACGTGACGAGCGCGCCGCCCTGTCCGGGCGACAGCTGCAGCGCCGCCGTGATCGCCGGCAGCATGAAGCCGAGGATCAGCAGGTCGAAACCGTCCATCGCATAGCCGATCGCCGATCCGGCCAGCGCTTTCCACGCGTACGAACCGACCTGCTCTACACGCGTGGCCGACGGGCCGCCGAGCGTCGAAGATTTGATGTTTGCTGCCATGGTGTCCTGCCGCGAATGTCCGGCGACATTTTAAGGCCTGTGCCCGCGAACGACGGGCGCGCATCGGCGCCGCTGCCGGAGCGGCAGGCGGGACATGACGGGCAATGAACGGGGAAAACGTCGATCCGGTGTCGGCGGCCTGGCCGGCGATGTCGCGGCCAGGCCGGACACCGGATGAAAGACTGCGGAGGGACGGGGTGTTACAGGCGGCCCCGCCGGCGCGAACCGGACGGCGCCGCGCGGCCCTGAGGCACGGCCTGCTTCAGCCTTGATCCTCGCCGGGCCACCAGGCCTTGGCCTCGCGGTCGACGGCGAGCGAATCGAGATCCTTGCCTTCGAGCCATTTCGGCCGTGGGCCGCGACCCGACCATGAGCGGCCGGTCGTCGGATCGTAGTACTTGGCAGGCGCCTTGCGTTTTCGCTGGACGATGTAGCCGAGCGCGCTCAGCACTTCCTGCTGCGAAATTCCCAAAAGCTCGACCTGTTCCTTGAAAGCCGCGAGCGCGGCCTGCTTCTCCTTCTGCTTCGCATCCGACAGCTTGATGTTCAGGTCCCGAAGTTGTGCTTCGAGCTCCTGCAGGGCCTGGGTCATGTATTCATCCTCTTTGGGCATGTTTTTGCAAAAAACTCCGATGGCCGAACCTACCACGAAGTTCCGCCGATCGGGTCTGTCAACTATGTGAATCGTTTTCCTGAGCCGGCATGGTTTGCGCGATGCGCACTAAACGACGTCGTGCGTCATTGCGGGCAGGACCGGGCCGGCGACACACGGCGCGTCGCACACGAACAGGCACGGCGAACGGCTGCGGCAAGTCAGGCGCCGCCCCTGGCACGGGCGCGGCATGGCGCGAATGATAGCAGTGCGCGACATCGTATTGCAGAAGTCGTGCAACGGAACGGATGCGGAGCAGGCGGCTTACCGCCCTGCGTCGTGCGCATCCCATGCGATCCGGTCGAACAGCGCACGCAGCTTCGCGCCGCGTGCGGCATTCAGCGCGGCGGCGTGCGCCACGCGTCCGGCGAGATGCGCACGGAAATCCGGATGGGCGCTCCGATTCTGCGAGGCCGGGCCGCGCCGGATGCAGTTGGTCAGGATGGCCTTCAGGAGATCGAACTCATCGCGCGCCAGATTCGGATGACGATTGACGACCACACCGGCCAGTTGCTGCCGCACGCCGCGCCGCATCACGCGCGTCTTGCGCAGTTGCAGCGCGAAGCCCTCCTCGAGCGCGATCGCGGCAACCCTGATTTGCAGGCGCTCGATGTTGCGCACAAGCGCGCCGCCGCCGGAGAACGCGAGATCGTCCGCATAGCGCGTGTAGGTCGCATCGAGCGAACGCGCGAGCGCGGCGAGCCGCATGTCGAACCGGAACGCGCACAGGTTCGCGAGCGCCGGCGACGTCGGCGCGCCCTGCGGCAGATGCCGTTCGCGATAGCGCTGGCGGCCGATCCAGTCGAACCGGTCGCGCAGGTCCGGCGCGAGCAGCCGCGCCGACGGCACGCGGTTCGTGCACAACCCGGTGAGCGTGCGCGCGACTTCGACCGGATACCCGAGCGTGGCGAACAGCGCATGGACGCGTGCGGCGCGCACCGAGACGAAGAAGTCCGCCAGGTCGAAGCGGACGACGACATCGCGATCGGCATGCGGCGCCGCGAACGACACGATCCCGTGCCCCTTGCGAAAACCGTGCACGGCGCCGTGCGGCGCAATGCGATCGAGCAGCCCGTGCAGGATGCGGCGCTGCGCTTCGCGCAGCCTTCCCTTCGGGATCTCGACCAGGCGGCATCCGCCGCTGCGCTTGTCGACCGCGACGTACGTGTAGTGATGCAGCGGCGTGGCGCTGCTGCGCGCATCGACGCGCCAGTGATCGGACAGCCAGTCGAGTTCCGGCACGCTCACGCCGAGCCAGCCGGCGAGATCGCCGGGCGTCGCCCATTGCGGCACGTCGCACCCGGCGAGCGGCGCCGGCAACGGCCGCTGGACGGGCGGCCGCCGCACGACGCGGATCACGGCCGGCCGAGCGTCGCCATACCACGCGCGCACGAATCCGGGCACCTCGGCCACGACGTCCGCCAGCACGTCGATGCCGGTGTCGGACCAGCGTGTGCCGAAGCGCGCGAGCGATGCATCCGCAACCTCATGCGTCCACGCCGGCGCGTCGCCGAGCACGGCCGCCATCCGCGCGACGACGCCGTCGCGCTCGGGTGAACCGGCGAGCATCGCCTCGGCGATCGTGCATGTGGTGTCGCGCAGGGATGAGTACATGGCCAGGAATGGGCGGGACGATGAGCCAACGTGGCTGGTGCTGCGAGGGGATATGTTGCGCAACGCGAAACCGGGCCCCTTGCGACGCATCGGTGTGTCGATCCGATCCACGGGGTAGCCCCGTGGTCCTGGAACATCGACCGCCTGTTCCGGGTATGTGCTTGACCCACCGGCCCGCGTCGCGACTGTAATGGGCGCGCACGCCACGTGTCAAATCAGGCGGAACGGCATGCGATGTGCTGCGGGCCGCGCGTGTCGCCGGCCCGCGCTCCGCATTGCGTTGCCGCGCTTACACGCCCCGCGCGAACAGCGCGCTGTATGCGATCGGCGCCGCGCCGATGCCGGCCATGCCGCTCAGCATCGTCGCCCAGGTCGCGTCGGCCACGCTGACGGGGAACGACCGCACGCGATTGGCGAGCAGCCAGAAGGTCCGCGTCATGCCGTCGCTCATCGCGACCTCGTACCCGCTTCCCGCCGGCCAGTAGCCGACCGGCGGCAGCGCCACCGGCGCCTCGCGGCCGCCCCTGAACGCAGCGGCAGCCATCGCGAACTTGCTGTCGAGCGGCATGGCCCGGCGCGGTACGCAGTCCTGCGAATCCTGTTTCGGGAACGCGGGGCTCGTTTCGAGCCAGCGGCGATAGAACGCCTCGGCATCGAGATGGACGACGAAACGCTCCACCCCGGCCGGCTCGGCCGCCAGATAGCAGTCGACCTGGCCGGGCACGGGAACGCGCCAGATCGCGCGCTTCGCGCTCAGGTCGACCAATTCGCACGCCGTCGGCCGGAACGTGATGGGTGAAGCGGATCCGGACTCGCGCAGGTCGCGTGCGCGGTCGAGTCCGTTACGAAGACGTGTCAGCATGGGCCCTCTCTTTCTCTCTCGATTTGTTCGAATGAGTCAGGGCGCGTGGCGCGATCCGCGCCGTCGCCGCCGGTTCACCCGGTACCCTGACGCTCCCGACTGGATCGGGAACCCGCGCAGTGTATCGCCTTTCGATGACGGGACGACAGGCACGGTGCCCGCCACCCGGTGGGCACCGGCCACGCGCCCTGTCGAACGGAAACCGGCTTCAATCCGCGCGTTTCGTTGGCGATCCTACGGCGCCTGCGGTGCATCGCGCAGCACGGTGCGCAGCGCAGTATCGAACGGCGTCGCGTAATCGATCCCGAGGGCGCGCACGCGTGACGCGTCCAGATGGCAATCGTACGGGCGCGGCGTGGCGTCGGTCGGCTGGTCGATCCGCGTGAGCGACGCGTCGATGCCGAGCGCGGCCGCGATTTGCTGCGCGATGTCGTGCTTCGTCATCGGCTCCTCGCCCGACCAGTGACGAATGCCGGTGACGGCTTCGCCCGCGAGATGGCGCAGCGTCAGGTCGCGGATGACCTTCGCGACGTCCGGCGTGTAGGTCGGGTAGCGGATCGCCCAGGCGTCCATGCCGACCGCGCGGGCACCCGGACGCGCAGACGCGGCAACGGCCGGGACGAGGCTCGTGACCGCCGATTCGCTCCAGTCGGCGATCGGGCCGAAGAGCAACGGCAGGCGCAGCACGCAGGAGAGCGAAGATGCCGCGAGGAGTGCCGCCTCGCCTTCCAGCTTGGTGCGGCCGTAGATGTTCAGCGGGTTCGGTGTCGCGTCTTCACGGTACGGGGCCGCCTTGCCGTCGAACACGTAGTCGGTCGAGATGCCGAGTGTCCATGCGCCGTATCGGGCGGCCAGCGCGCCGACGCGGGCCGGCGCGTCGACATTGATCGCGCGGGCGGCGGCCGGGTCGCGTTCGCAGACGTCCGGGCGGCGTTCGGCGGCGCAGAGGATGACGGCGGCCGGCTTGCGGGTGTCGAAGAGGTGCTCGAGGGCCGGCTGGTCGAGGACGTCCAGTTCCGCGACGTTTTCCGGCGGCAATGCCAGAAGTTTTGCGCCCGCGCTTTGCGGGTTCCGGATGGTCGCCAGTAGCGTCAACGACGATTCGCTCGCCAGCGACGCGGCAACCGCGCGGCCAAGCAGGCCGGAGGCGCCGATGAGGAGGATGGTCTTGCGTTCGGTGGACGGAGTTGGGCTTGGCATGAGCGGCGATTCGGGTGACGTGGCGGAGCGCGAGGTCGCGATCCACGTTCGAATGTCAGGGTCGACGTTCGAACGATGAACGTGCCGAGGATAGCCGAGTTTGGCGGCGGACACGACCGACACGAGGCGTTGCGGCCGACACGCGCCGTGCCCGCGCCATCGCCCGCCCCAAAACGCAGCGCGCGGTACACATCCGTGCACCGCGCCAGTCACACTGAACGGAAACTTCGTCCTGCGTTACTTCCGGTCAACCGAATACCGCCCGGGCCCGGTCAGCGCGAGCAACAGCAACCCGCCGATGATGCTCACGTTCTTGTAGAAGTTGATCATCGCCATGTACTGCTCCATCCCCTGCAGCGCCCAGTAGCGATGGCCGATCAGCGCGGTCGCGAGCGTATAGGCGGCAAACACCAGCGCGAGCGGACGCGTATAGAAGCCGATCGCGATCAGCGCGCCGCCGGCCAGTTCCACCGCCACCGCGATCGCGGCCGCCAGTTCGGGCGCCGGGTTTCCCGTCGACGCCATGTACGCGACCGTGCCCGAAAAGCCGTTCAGCTTCTGCCAGCCGAACAGCACGAACAGGATCATCATCAGCACGCGAGCCGCCAGCAGCAGCTCGTCCTTCTTCGACTCCAGCGAAACGTAACGCATAGCAATCACCCTTGAATTGACGGTTTGATGCGGCCGTTGCCGATGCGCGCCGGAGCGGCGCGCGTGGCCGGCAACGGGCCACTCCTCGCTCGATCGGATCGCCGGCCGATACCACGGCCAGTTGCCGAAGAATCCGTCCGGTCGCGCCGCTTGCGGCGCGCTTCGAATCGGTTCTGGCGAAGCACGGGTGCAGTCTACTGTCCCGCCGGAAATCATCAATCCGTCAAAACATGATTCGCTGTCTCAATTTAGTGGACAATTTGCACGACCGAAGCCAAACAACCCGGAAATCTCGCGCGGATCGCTACTGAAGAGACCGGCACGATACGATTCGAGATCAGTCCGCCTCTGCAGGGGAGTGCCTGAACGACGCACCATACGCACTGTCAGGCAACCGATCGCGTCCGCTCAGGCGCGAACGGAAAGTACCGGCCGGTGCCGTCGTCCGGTACAGGCCGCGCTTCTTCAGTTCCGGCACGACCAGTTCGGCGAAATCGTCGAGCGTGCCCGGGCTGACCAGCGGATTGAGCATGTAGCCGCTTGTCGTCGACAGCTGCGCATGCTCGGCGAGCTGGTCCGCGACTTCGTCCGGCGAGCCGACGAGGATCAGGTCGGTGCCGCGCGTGACACTCGCGAACTTGCGCCGCACGTCGCCGGCGGTGAGCGGCTTGCCGCTGCCGTCAGGCCGCACGACGTAGGACGTGAGCCCTTCCGTCTGCGTCGTCAGCGGCTCGTCGTCCGCATAGCGGTCGATGTCGATGCCGGTGTCGCCCGCATAGCTGACGAGTTGCGCGTGCTGGTGATAATGCTGCTGAAGCGTGTGATATTTCTCCTTCGCGTCGCTCGACGAGCGCGCCGTCACGATCCGCAGCACCGTCAGCGACTTCACGTCGTCCGCCGCCCGGCCGCGTTCGGCCGCCAGCCGGCGTATCTCGTCGAGGCCTGCGCGAATCTCGTGCGGATTCGATTTCGCGACGAACACCACCTCCGCGTGCTTCGCCGCGAATTCGCGCCCACGCCCCGACCAGCCGGCCTGGATCAGCACGGGCGAGCGCTGTGGCGACGGCGCGCAGACGTGCGGCCCCTGCACGCGATAGTGCGTCCCTTCGTGCGCGATCGGCCGTACGCGATCGCCACGCGCATAGCGCGGCGAGCGCTTGTCGGCGACCACCGCGTCGTCCGCCCAGCTCCCTTCCCACAGTTTGTACACGACGTCGAGAAATTCCTCCGCGCGCGCATAGCGTTCGTCATGACCGATCATTCGGTCGAGACCGAAGTTGCGCGCCGCACTCGTCAGGTAGGACGTCACGATGTTCCAGCCGATCCGGCCGTTGCTCAGATGATCGAGCGTGCTGAAGCGGCGCGCGAGCGCGAACGGATGCTCGTAGGTCGTGCTCGCGGTCACGCCGAACGCGAGCCGCTCGGTCTGCGCGACGAGCGCCGGAATCAGCATCATCGGATCGTTCGCGGGCGCCTCGACCGCCCACTGCAACGCGGCGTCGGCCGACCCGCCATAGACGTCGTACAGGCCGAGCACGTCCGCGAAGAACAGCATGTCGAGATCGGCCTGCTCGGCCGTGCGCGCAAGGTTCGACCAGAACGCGAGCGTATTCGCGCGCAGCCGTTCGTCGGCCGGATGGGTCCACAGGCTCGGCGCGCCGCCGCAGCCGACGCTGGCTTGTTCGTACAGGGAAAACAGCAAGGGGCGAGGATCGGACATCGTGGATTTCGTTACCAGGGCAGTCATCAGTTGGGTGCCGCCCACGCACCCGACGACGCGCGGCGGCGCCGTGCGGGCATGCGGTCGTCGGGCGCGCGCATCAGGTAGCGATTGACGCGCTTCTCGAGGCGGGCGGCGGGAATGGTCAGCAGCGCGACCAGCACGACATAGACGATGGCCGCACCGATCAGCGGTTCGTACACGCGCAACGTCTCGAAGCGCAGCGTATTGGCCGTGCCCATCACGTCGAACACGGTAACGGTCGATGCGAGGACGGTCGATTTCAGCAGCAGGATCGCCTCTCCGGTGAGCGCGGGCAGCGCCAGCCGCCATGCACGCGGGCCGACGATGCGGCGCAGCACCTGCACGCGCGTCATCCCGTATGCATGGCCGGCCTCGATCTCGCCGGCCGGCACGCCGGCGATCGCGCCGCGCAGGATCGTCGCGACATACGCGCTCTCGTTCACGCTCAACGCGACGACCGCGTAACAGAATGCATCGCGCAGCAGCGGCGACGCCCAGCTGTCGCGCATCCATTCGCGCGGGACGATCTGCCCGAATCCGTAGTACAGCAGATAGAGTTGCACGAGTAGCGGTGTGCCGCGGATCAGCATCAGCCAGCTGCGCGCGGACCAGCGCAGCGGCGTGTGGCGTGCACCGGCGGCGAGCGCGAGCGGCACACCCAGCAGCATGCTGGCCGCACCCGACAAAAGTGTCAGCGCCAGCGTCGTCGGCACCGCGGCGAGCAGCTTCGGCATCACCGTGTCGAGCAGGAACGGCAGCGAGAAGATCATGGAGTCGCGCGCCTCGTGCCACGATTCGCATGCCGCTCGAGCGCCGCGACGATGCCGGTCGACGTGATGCTCAGCAGCAGGAACAGCGCGGCCGTGACGAGATAGAAGAATACGTAGTGCCGCGTCGCACCGGCCGCGAGCTGGCTTGCCTTCAGCAGATCCGTAAACGAACCGAGCACGCTGATGAACGACGCGTCCTTGGTCGCGTTCAGCCACACGTTGCCGACGCCCGGCAACGCGAGCCGCGCCGCGGCCGGGAGCCGGATGCGCGTCAACGTCTGCCACGGCGTCATCCCGTACGCGTGCGCAGCTTCGACCTGGCCGATCGGGACGTTGACGAGCGCCGCGCGGAAGATGTCGGTCAGATACGCGCCCTGGATGAAACCGAGCGACAGCGCGGCGACGACGAACGGATCGAACGCGAAGTCGGCGGATACGAGGCCGCTGCCGCGCAGCGCATTTTCGACGGCAGGCGCAACTGCGTAGAACGCCAGCAGCAGGCACAACAGTTCGGGCAGCGCGCGCACGAGCGTCGTATAGAGACGCACGTGCCATGCAAGCGCGGCGTATCGCGACAGCTTGCCGAGCGCGCCGGCGATGCCGAGCAGTGCGCCCGTGCAGAACGACGCTGCTGCGACGCCGAACGTCAGTGCGAACGCGCTCGCGAACACGCGGCCATACCCGCCGTCGCCGAATGCGAGCAGCGCGAGCAGCGAATCGTCCGCGGCCATCGGGTCAGCGGCCCTTCTCGATCGTGCCCTTCAGGTTCGGGTAGCGGGCGGTGATCGCATCCCATGTGCCGTCCTGCTGAAGTTGCGCGATCGCGGTCGACAGCTTGCCGCGCAGTGCGTCACCGTGGCGCACGCCCGCGCCGATGCCGAGACCCAGCACCGGATTGTCCGCGCACGTGGCCTTGACTTCGAAGTCCTTGCCGTCGCGCGACGCGAGGAACGTGGTGAACAGCCCCTTGCCTTCCTGCACGTAGTCGACGCGGCCGGACACCAGATCCGCGAGCGCATTGTCGAACTTGTCGAACGCCTTGATCTGCGCGTCCTGCTTGAAGCGGGAATCGAGGAACGCCGAGAAATTCGTGCCGGCCTCGACGCCGATCACGCGGCCCTTGAAGGTCGCGGGCACCGCGCAGTCGACGCGGCGCCGGTCGCTTTTCGCACCGACGAACACCGTCGGCGATTCGTAGTACGCACGGCTGAAATCGATCGCTTTCTGCCGTTCGCCGGTGATCGTCATCGACGACCAGATCACGTCGATCTTGCGGTTCTGCAACGCCGGAATCAGGCCGTCCCATGCAATGTCGGTAAGCTCGCACCGCACGTTGAGCTTGCCGCATGCGGCATCGAGCACGTCGACTTCCCAGCCCTTCCACTTGCCGGCAGCGTCCTTCGAGAAGAACGGCGGATAGGACTCGGCGTCGATGCCGACGCGCAGTGTCGGCTGGGCCGCATGGGAAACCGGCGCGAGGCCGAATACGAACAGCGCGGCCGCGGCACGGCGGACCCTCGAACGCATCAAACGATTCATGTGGCGAATTTCCGGAATAACGTCGGAACGACCGGCTTCGCAGCCGGCAGCAGGATGCGAGACTGTAGTGCCTGCCGAAGCGTGTACCAAATGGTTATTTTTTCGATGGATATCTGATCGGGTCATATGCCGCCCGTGTGGATCCGGCACGCGCCAAATTCATATCCGTCGAACCGACGTCATTCACCCAACGAATCGCGCTTCTACGGCGTCGTCCTTATGCAGGCGCTCGAGACAGACGCGTCGCGTGAAGGCGGCGTCGAACAACGCCGCCGCACCGGATGTCTCGATCCGTCACTGCGCCGCGATCCGCCGACGGAAATGCTCGGTCCCCGCGACGATCTTGTCGAGCACCGCGTCGAGCGCCCAGAATCGTTCCCGCACGTCGTAGTCGATCGCACGGCACTTGATCGACCCGAACGTACCGATCCGCTGATGGTAAATCTTCGCGAGTGCCGGATAGCCGAGTGCCTCCGACACCGCCGACACGACCAGGAACGTCGACAATTCATCGGCCAGCGCCGGATTCGTGTCGCCTTGCGTACGCAGCCACCGGTAGAGATCCGGGTGGAAGTTGGTGAACACGCCGTTGAAGCCGGCGGACCCGGCCTTCATCGCGTCCCGCGCAATCGCGGCGTTCGCGTTCAGGATCTTCAGCGGCGACCCGGCGGCGAGCGCGACACGCCGCTTCACCGTGTCGAGATCGCAGCTCACGTCCTTCAACATCACGAACCGGCCCGTATCGATACACGCACGCAGTTCGTCATCCGAAAGAAGCCGCCGGTAAGGGGCCGGACATTCGTACAGGCCGAGCGGGAGATCCGACGGCAGGCGCGCGAGCAGCCGGTGCAGGTGGTCGAGCAACGCGGCAGTGCCCTTGCGCTGCGGATCGAGGCGGTTGGTCACGAGCACGACGCCCTGCGCGCCCGATTCGGCCGCCGCGCACAGCTCGGCGACCTGCGCATCGAGATCGTCGCTGATGTGCCCGGAGGCGACGACGGGCACACGTCCGGCCACCCGATCGACCACGAAGCGCGCGAGTTCCACGCGTTCGGCAAGGCTCAGGAACTGCATCTCGCTCGATTGCGCGACCGCGAACAACGCATCCGAGCCATGCGCCAGATACCATTCGATGAGCCGCTCGAGCCCGGCGTAGTCGATTGCACCGGCGTCGTCGAACGGCGTCAGCATCACCGGCACGATCCCCTCGATGGTCACGTTCGATTGCTGCGGGTGTTGCATCTGTTTCTCCTTGCTTCAATGAATACGGTGGGCGGACCGCGGGCTCATGCCGGCAACGGTCCGGGCGCGGCGTTCGCGGCCTGCTCGGGAATCGGCTTGCGCACCAGCAGCAGATACGCCATCGCACCGGCGAACGCGATCGCCGCGGCCGTCAGCAGCGCCGGCACGAACGACCACTTCTGCGCAATGATGCCCGTCAGGATCGGCGCAAGCGCGCCGCCGATGAAGCCGCCGAAATTCTGGATCGCGCCGAGCGATGCGACACGGCTCGGCGGCGCGGCCGCCGTCGCGAGCGCCCACGAGCAGGCCGACGCCGCGTTCGCGAGAAAGATCACGACCGAAATGCAGGCGAGCGCAACCGCGTTGCTCTGCACGAGCGCGGCCGGAATCGTGAAGGCGACCATTCCGAGCATCGCGACCACCACCGCGTTGCGGCGGCTCACGACCGGCGAGCGGCTGCGGCGCGTGACCACGTCCGACAGCCAGCCGGCGACCAGCGAACCGACGAACCCGCACAGGAACGGCACCGACGCGGCGAATCCGGTACGGATGAGGCTCATGTGCCGCTCCATCGTCAGGTAGCCCGGCAGCCAGGTCAGGTAGACCCAGTTCAGGTACACGGAGCCGAAGTAGCCGATCAGCATCCCCCAGGTCGTGCCGTGCGAGAACAGGCTGCGCCACTCGACGAACGTCAGTTTCGGTACCGCGGCGACGCTTTGCGCGTCGGCATCGAGATAGCTGCGCTCGGCGGCGGAAAGTTGCGCGCGCACCGGATCTCGATACAGCGCGAACCAGACGACGGCGACGACGAGGCCGAGCGCCCCCGTCGCGACGAATGCCCAGCGCCAGTCGAACGACGCAACGAGAATCGACAGCAGCAACGGCGCGAGTGCGGTGCCGAGCGGCGATGCGGCGTTGAAGATGCCGGTCGGCACGCCGCGCGCGCGCAGCGGAAACCAGTTGCTGACCACGCGCGCGGCCGACGGGAACTGCGGCGCCTCGCCGATGCCGAGCGCGATGCGCGCGACGATGAACCAGCCGAAGGTCGACACGATGCCGCCAGCCGCCTGCGCGATCGACCAGACGATCAGCCCGATGCCGAGCAGCCGGCGCGGGCCGATGCGGTCGACGAGGCCGCCGACCGGGAACTGGCACAGCGCATAGCTCCACGAGAACGCGGACAGCAACAGCCCCACCTGCGCGAGCGACAGGCCGAGATCGCCGCGGATCGCCGAACTCGCGACGGCCAGCGTGCCGCGATCGAGATAGTTGACGATCCCGCTCGCCATCAACAGCGCGAGCGCGATGCGTTGTCCGCGCCGGATGCGTGGCGGCGCGGGCGGAACAGGTTGGTTTTCGTTCATGTCGGTTGTCTCCATTTCACGGGTATCGGCCAATTCCGGCCATTCCGTCGCGTTCGGAATTCAGTTATCCATACGGTTTACTTCGTCACGCGTCGGGATAGAGGTCTGTGCACCGTAGCGCGTGACGCTGATTGCGGCCGCACGCTGGCCGAAGCCGATCGCGTCGTCCATCGACGCGCCGCCTGCGCGGGCGGCCGCGAACCCGCCGACGAACGTGTCGCCGGCCGCGGTCGTATCGACGGCCACCACCGTCATTGCCCGATGACGGCCGTTCCCTGCGATGCCGCGCCAGCAGATGCCGCGCGCACCGAGCGTAACCAGCACGTTGGCGACGCCCTTCGCGCACAGCGCGTCGGCGGCGCGCACGGCCGACGCATCGTCGCCGACGGCGATGCCGGTCAGCGACTCGGCTTCGGTCTCGTTGACGACGAGGTAGTCGACCCGTGCCAGCAATGCATCGGACAGCGGCTGCGCGGGTGCCGGATTGAGCAGCACCGGCGTGCGGCGCTCGCTGGCACAGGCGATCGCGCATGCGACGGTGGCAACCGGCACTTCGAGCTGGCACACGAGCAGCGCCGCCCCCGCGATCGCTTCGCGCGCCGCGTCGATCCGGTCGGCATCGAGGCACGCATTCGCACCGGGCACGACGACGATGCTGTTCGCGCCGCCGTCGTCGACCGTGATCGTCGCCACGCCGGTCGCCGTGCCGCCGATCCGGCTCAGATGCGTCACGTCGATGCGCTCCGCCGCCAGCGCGCCGTGCAGGCGTGCGCCGAACGTGTCGTCGCCGACGCAGCCGATCATCGCGACCGATGCGCCCAGACGCGCAGCCGCGACCGCCTGGTTCGCCCCCTTGCCGCCGTGAACGGTCTGGAATGCCGTGCCGAGCAGCGTTTCGCCCGGCACCGGCAGGCGCGGCGCGCGCGTGACGAGGTCGATGTTGACGCTGCCGACGACAGCGATACGCGGTGAAGTGGTGTCGCTCATGCTCGAATGTAACCGCTTACATTTGAGACCGACAAAATGGCCGGAAAGGCCGTCGTCTCGGAAAATTTCGCGATGCGGGTGGAATCCATGTCTGACATAATACGAAGCATCAGGAAGATAGCGCTTACATTCTCACAGGATCGAATGTGGATGCAAGCGCGGCCACCATGAATCGAGGGTAAACAATGACGCGACTGGCAACGCACGGCGCAGGCAGGCGCACCCTGCCGGGAGACAGCCGATGAGCACGCCCCCGTCCCGCGCCGGCACGTCGCGGGCGCGCCGCGGCAGCGGCCGCTCGGTACTCGGCGATGTCGCGAAACTGGCCGGTGTGTCGACCGCGACCGTCTCGCGCGTGTACAACGACCCCGGCAAGGTGTCGGCCGACGTACAGCAGCGGGTGCGCGACGCGGCGCGCACATTGAACTGGATTCCGAATGCGGCCGGCCGCGCGCTCGCGTCGACGCGCACGCACATCACCGGCGCGATCATTCCGACGCTGGACGACCAGGTGTTCGCGTCGCAAGTCGCGGGCATGCAGGCGGTCATGGCCGAGCACGGCATCACGCTGTTCCTGGGCTGCTCGAACTACGATCCCGCGCAGGCACTGGCGCAGGTGCGCGCGATGCTGTCGCGCGGCGTGGAAGCCGTGTCGCTGGTCGGTGAAGCGTATCCGCCGGAACTGTTCGAACTCCTTGCGATGCATCGCGTGCCGTACGTCGTCACCTATGCGTATCGCGACGACAGCCCGCATTGCTGCATCGGCTTCGACAACCGCGCGGCGTTCGCGCGGCTCACCACGCACCTGCTCGACCTTGGCCACCGCGACTTCGCGATCATCATGCAGCCGTCGGCGGACAACGATCGTGTCCAGGCCCGCTTGCGCGGCATTCACGACACGCTGGCCGCACACGGGCTCGCGGTGCGCCCCGTGCACCAGCACGAAGGTGCGGCCACGATCGCGTTCGGGCGCGCGAGCCTGCGCGCCATCGCCGGCAGCGATGCGGCGACGCGGCCGACGGCCGTGATCTGCGGCAACGACGCGCTCGCGCTCGGGGCATTGCTCGAAGCGCAGGCGCTCGGCATCGACGTGCCCGCTCAATTGTCGATCACCGGGTTCGACGACATCGCGCTCGCGCGCGAGATCCAGCCGACGCTGACGACGATGTGGGTCGACACCGACGCGATCGGGCGCCAGGCCGCGCACGCGTTGCTCGACGCGCTCGAGAACGGCGCCACGGGGCCCGGGAGTGCCGTCCTGCCCGAGTTGCGCACGCGGGAATCGGCCGCGCCGCCGGCGCGCGAGCGTGCAGTGCGCAGGAAATGAAAAACGCGCCGGGCGGCGCCGGCTTACTGCATCACGTCGACCGGCAGCGTCTTGTCGAGATTGTCGCGCCACGCGTTGATCGTCTTCGGCACGGTTTTCTTCCACGCCGGCACGTTCGAGTAATAGCGCATCCGGACGTTGTTCTTCGCATCGAACACGAGCAGCCCGATCCACAGGTCGGACCCGCGGCGCATCACGATCGCCGCGTTCGTCGTCGCGATGCCGCGCACCCAGTACGACGTCACGTGTGCGTTCAGGCCGTCGAGATCCTTCTCGTCGGCGCTGGAATTGACCGTCTCGACGAGCACTTGATAGTCGGCGCCGAGCAGCTTGTGCGCGATCGCGTTCTGTTGCGCGTCGGTCACGACCTTGAGGCTCAGCAGATCGGCCTGCGGTTGGGCCCGGGATTGCGCGGCGGTCACGTAGTCGCCCGCGTACATGACCCCCATGCCTGCGCCGCAATCGAAATCGGCCCCCTGCTGCGTGACGCGGATGCGCCCGCCCTTCCGGTCGAAATCGAGCCGGCACTTGTCCTTGCGATAGGTGCCACTGTCGCCGTGCAGCACAATGTCGCCGTCGAGGCCGCCGGTATTCGCGCCGTTGTTGGCGCTCAACTCGAAATGCAGGCGCGGCACCGTGCCCGTAAACGTCAGCACACCGCCGAACGACGGGTTGTCGCTCGTCAAGTACCACGTCTGCTGCCAGCGGTCGGCGGCGAGCGGCGTGCCGTTCAGGCTCGCGAGCCGTTCGCGGTAGCGGTCGCCGAGGCACGGCGCGTCGCTGCCGCACTGGTCGCGCTGCTTCAGCCACTTCAATTGCGCGGCCTTCAGCGCGGCCGTATCGCCGCCCTTCGCGAGTGCCTTTTTCCACGCGGCCGACAGGTCGCCGTCGAGCTTCGACAGTACGGTATCCGTACAGATCGTCTTCTCGGTCGGCGAAGCGGCCTTCGTGCAGTCGAAGCCGGCCGCGTGCGCGGCAACCGGCAGCAGCGTCAGCAGCGCGGCCGCCGCGAGGCGTGGCAGATGCGTGTGCCGCGCGTCAGATGCGGAAATCGCGGCGTGTTCGCGCGTATTCGATCGGTTCTGGATGGTCATTGGCTTGATCGTCGCTGAGTCGCGCGCCTGTAGAAGCTACCTGCACGCGACATTCGAGGTAAAAACGCCCGGCCCGGCATGCGACGCATGCCGCCGCCCGCGGGAGCGTAACCCGAATGCGCGACGCCGATCAATCGACGTTCGATGTCGTCGCAACCATTTCGGCGGCCGCGCTGCGGTGCACGATGCCGTCGCGCAACGCGGCTACCGTCGCGTGCTCGAAGATCGCGGCGGGGCCTTTACGCTCATCGCTCGGGTCGGTGGCAGGCGGCCGGCGCAGCGCAGAAGCGATCGGTGGAACACCGCGATGGACGTCCATCCCGGTCGAGGCAAGCCGTCGCTAGGACATCAGCCGTCGAACGGCACCAGTTCGTAGCTCGTGCTCCGGCCGCCGGACACCGAGCGACGCAGCATGCCATGCTCGACAAGCTCGGTGATGTCGCGCAGCGCGGTGTCCTGCGAGCACTTCGCGAGGGCCGCCCATTTGGTCGTCGTCAGTTTCCCTTCGAAGCCGTCGAGCAGCCGGTTCATCACCTTGACCTGGCGCGAGTTCATCGCGAAGCCTGCACAGCGCTGCCAGAAGCGCGCCTTCACCAGCACCGCGTCGAGCGTCGTGTGCGCGTGATCGATGGCCCTGCCGAGCGTATCCAGAAACCACGCGAGCCATTCCGTGACGTCGAGCGAACCGCGCTGCGTGCGCTCCAGCACGTCGTAGTACGCGTTGCGCTCGCGCTGGATCTGCGCCGACAGGCTGTAGAAGCGCTGCGGACTCCGGTCGGCACGCGCCAGCACCAGATCGCCGAGTGCACGCGCGATCCGGCCGTTGCCGTCGTCGAACGGATGGAGCGTGACGAACCACAGGTGGGCCAGGCCGGCCCGGATCAGCAACGGTTCGGCCGCTTCGGCATTGAGCCATGCGAGAAAGCGCGCGACCTCGTGCGCCAGTCGTGCGGCCGGCGGCGCCTCGAAATGCACGCGCTGCCGGCCGATCGGCCCGGACACCACCTGCATCGGCCCGCTCGCGTCCGTACGCCATCCGCCGACCGTGATGCGCGTCAATCCCGAATAGCCGGTCGGGAACAGCGCCGCATGCCACCCGAACAGGCGCGCTTCGGTGACCGGCGCCGCCGCGTGGCTCGTCGCGTCCAGCACCATGTCGACGACGCCCTCGACGTGGCGATCGACCGGCGCCAGCGCGCCGATGTCGACCCCGAGCCGGCGCGCGATCGACGAGCGGACCGACGCGACGTTCAGCGTCTCGCCCTCGATCGCGCTGGTCTTGACGACGTCCTCCGTCAGCGCGGCCAGGCTGGCCTCGTCGCGCAGCGCCAGGCCGATATCCGCCAGCCGCCCGGCCAGCATGCCTTGCGCACGGCTGACGTCGGCCAGCGGCGTGGCGAGTGCCGGCAAGTCGAAGCGCCACGCCGGCCAGTCGGCCGACTCCCAGATGAAAGTGTAATCTCCGCTCATGATGCGGAGATTATCCCACCGATTCACCGTACGGCACAATATTCTCCGCAAATTCTACGGAGAATATTCACCCTATTCGCCGCATGCCGGCCCGCTACCGCGCCCGGCCCGCGCCGCGCTTCCCTGGCGGCGGCGCGTCGCCGAGCCGCTCGGCAAGAAACCCGATGAACGTGCGCAGCGTGACGAACCCTTCCCGATGCTGCGGAAACACCGCATTGAGCGTGATCGGCGGCGGCACATACGCGTCGAGCACCGGCACGAGTGCGCCGCTGTCGAGCGCCGCGCCGACGATGAAGTGCGGCAGCAGCGCGATACCGAGCCCCGCGATCGCCGCGTCGCGCACCACTTCGCCGTTGTTCGCGACGAGCGGCCCCTGCACGTCGAACGTGCGCAACGCGCCGTCGACGCGGAATTCCCAGCCGACGCGCCGCTCGCGCCCGTACAGCAGGCACGTGTGGCCGGCGAGATCGGCCGGCGCCTGCGGCGTGCCCAGCCGCTTCAGGTACGCGGGGCTCGCACACGCGATCATCCGCCACGCGCCGAGCGGGCGCGCGATCAGCGTCGAATCCTCGAGCGTGCCGATCCGCAGCACGAGGTCGAAACCCTCGCCGATCAGGTCGACGCGCCGGTCAGTCAGGTCGAGGTTGAGCCGCACGGCCGGATGCGCGGACAGGAATTCGGCGATCAGCGGCGACACGTGCGTGATCCCGAACGACAGCGGCGCGCTGATCTTCAGCGAGCCGTGCAGCTCGGTGCTGCGCACCGACATCGCCTGCTCGGCGTCGGCGATCTCCGCAAGGATGCGCTGCGCGCGCGCATAAAACTCCTGCCCCGATTCGGTCACCGCGAGATTGCGCGTATTGCGGTGCAGGAGCCGCACGCCGAGCGACGCCTCCAGCGCCATCGTGCGGCGGCTGACGAACTGCTTGGACAGCATCAGCTGGTCGGCCGCCGCCGTGAAGCTGCCCGCATCGACGGTCGCGACGAAGATCCTCAGGTCGTTGAGTTCCATATTGTCCACTCCATAGCGACAGTCATTATCTCTACAGCCATTTATTTGTCAAATCGATTGACCTAAGATTCCTCTCAACGAACAGCCGGGCCCACTTCCGAGGACCGGCGACTTGAAGGAAAAAAATCATGATCGAAATCCGTGCAGCAAACCAACGTGGCCGTGCGGAGCATGGCTGGCTCAGCTCCCGTCATACGTTTTCGTTCGCGAATTACTACGATCCGAAGCAAGTCGGCTTCTCCGACCTGCTCGTGATCAACGACGACCGCGTCGCGCCGGGCCGCGGCTTCGGCACGCACCCGCACCGCGACATGGAAATCCTGTCGTACGTGCTCGACGGCGCACTGGAACACAAGGACTCGATGGGCACCGGCTCGGTGATCGTGCCGGGCGACGTGCAGTTGATGAGCGCGGGCACGGGCGTGCGCCACAGTGAGTTCAACCACTCGCCGGACACGCCGGTCCACTTCCTGCAGATCTGGGTCGGGCCGGCCGAAAAGGGTGCCGAGCCGCGTTATCAGCAGACGAATGTCGCGGCCGAAGACAAGCGCGGCAAGCTCGCCCTCGTCGTGTCGCCGAACGGCGACGCCGGTTCGCTGAAGATCCGGCAGGACACCCGGATTTACGCGGGCCTGTTCGACGGCGATGAAAGCACTACGCTGGAACTTGACCCGAGCCGCTTTGCTTACGTGCACGTGGCACGCGGCAGCGTGACGGTCAACGGCGTGACGCTCGGCGAAGGCGACGGTGCGCGCATCCGCGGCGAACAGGCGCTGACGATCGCGGACGGCAAGGACGCCGAAGTGCTGGTGTTCGACCTGCGTCCGGTCGAAGTGACGGCCGAGTGGGCATGACGCCCGTTCGGGAAACCGGGCCCCGCTGAACGCGGGGCCCTTTTAATCGGAGATTCGCAACATGGCCAAGGTTCTGGTTCTTTACTACTCGTCCTACGGGCACGTCGAAACGATGGCGCAGCACATCGCGGAAGGCGCGAAATCGGTGCCTGGCGTCGAGGTCACGCTCAAGCGCGTGCCGGAAACGATTCCCGTCGACCAGGCCCGCGCGATCGGCGTGAAGGTCGACCAGGCCGCGCCGGTCGCCACGGTGGACGAACTCGCCGACTACGATGCGATCATCTTCGGCACGCCGACCCGCTTCGGCAACATGGCCGGCCAGATGCGCACGTTCCTCGACCAGACCGGCGGCCTGTGGATGAAGGGCGCGCTCGTCGGCAAGATCGGCAGCGTGTTCGCGTCGACCGGCACGCAGCACGGCGGCCAGGAAACGACGATCACGTCGTTCCACACGACGCTGCTGCACCATGGGATGGTGATCGTGGGTGTGCCATACGCCTGCAGCGGGCTCGTCAACATGAGCGAAATCACCGGCGGCACGCCGTACGGCGCGACGACGCTGGCGGGCGCGGACGGCAGTCGCCAGCCGAGCGCGAACGAGCTCGACATCGCGCGCTATCAAGGCAAGCATGTCGCGGAAATCGCGAGCAAGCTCGCGTCGTAACGCGGCGGCCTCGCGCCCCGCGGTTCCGCAGTTGCGCACATGAACGAACGGCGCCGGGTCAACCGGCGCCGTTCGTCCTGTGCACGGCTGGCGGCCGTTACTGGCCCGACGCCGGTGCGGCCGGCGCCGCCTTCGTCGCGGGCGCCGTTTGCACGGCGTTCTGCGGATAGTTGCTTTGGTCGCCGGTCAGCCGGTAGCCGCTGCCGGTGCCGATCGCCTTCAGGTCCGACGCGTGCCGCGCGCGGGCCGCCTTGCGCGCCGCCTTCTTCTGCGCCTTGTCGAGCTGCTTCTGCGTCGGCGCGGACGCCGGATCCTGCGCGTATGCCGCCGGCACGGCGGTCAACAACAGACCGAACGACGCCGTTACCGCTACTGCCACCGAAACCACGCGAGACTGCTTCATGGCCGAATCTCCTTGTCGGTTGTTGATTGTTGATTGTGGGTCGGACACCTGCGCGCACGCGACGGCTTGCGACAACGGCGCCGATGCAACGTTAGCCGATCAATACCCAAATGTCCGTGTGCGTTCCTGAATTCTCCTGATAACGGCCACGATACATGCGCGCCGTGTGCGCCGTCCTTTCGGCAAATCGTCCGCGCCATCAGGGAAACCGATAGCCCCAGGGCGGCGCCCGCTCAGATCCAGCGCGACAGCATCGGCAGCAGGATCGGCACGACGAATGCCGTCAGCACGCCGTTCAGCCCCATCCCGAGCCCCGCGAACGCGCCCGCCTCCTCGCTGACCTGGAACGCGCGCGCGGTGCCGATCCCGTGCGACGCGACGCCGAGCGCGAAACCGCGCACGGCCGGCTCGTCGACCCGCAGCAGATTGAGGATCCCGCGTGCGCAGACCGCACCGAAGATCCCGGTGGAGATCACGAGCACGGCCGTGAGCGACGGAATGCCGCCGATCTCCGCGGCCACCGCCATCGCGATCGGCGTGGTCGCCGATTTCGGCGCGAGCGACGCGATCGTCTGGCTCGACGCCCCCAACAGCGCGGCGATGCCGACCGCCGACACGATCGCCGTCAGCGAGCCCGCGAGCAGGCCGACGAGCAGCGGCAGCGCGGTGCGCCGCAGCTTCGACCACTGGCGGTACAGCGGCAGCGCGAGCGCGACGGTCGCGGGGCCGAGCAGGAAGTGGACGAACTGCGCGCCTTCGAAATACGTCGGATACGGCGTATGCGTGATCGTCAGCAGACCGACGATCAGCGCGACCGCGATCAGCACCGGATTCGCGAGCGGGTTGAAGCGCGCCCGCGCATAGACGGCCTGCGCGAACAGATACGCGACCAGCGTGATGGTCAGGCCGAGCAACGGGCTCGCGGCGAGATACACCCAGATCGCGCCGAGTTTCGGGAAGGCCGTCATTGCACGCCCTCCGCGTTGCCGCCCGCGCGGCGCTGGCGCCGCAACAGCGCGCGCGTGACGAGCGCCGTCACCGCGATCGCCAGCGTGGTGCTCACGGCCAGCGCGACGACGACCGCGACCGCGTCGCCGCGCACGCGGTCGGCCGACACCATGATGCCGACGCCGGCCGGCACGAACAGCAGCGACAGGTGACGCAGCAGCTCGAGCGCGGTCGGCTCGATCGCATCGGCGGCCTGCGGGCGCAGCATCACGAAGCCGAACAGCAGCAGCATGCCGATCACGGGGCCCGGCACCGGCAGGCCGAACAGATAGGACACGCCTTCCCCGAGACACTGGAAGATCAGCAAGACCGCGAACGCCTGCAACATGAACCGCTTCTCCCGAACGTGGCCGCGCTGGCGCGCGGCCGATGAGCCGGCGGCTTGCGGTGCCGGCATGAACCTACGCGCGATCGTACCAACAATGCCCGTGGCCGGTCGCGACGGCGCGATTCCCGTTCAACCGCTTCGGGCGGGTTGAACCCGGCACGCGATCGTGGAAGACAGGCCGCCCGACATGCTACCCGGCATGAGCCGGACGCCGCCCAGGTGCGACGAAGGAGCGACAACGCGCCGGTCCGAAAGCGCAGCCACCCAAATTTCACGTGGCCAATACGCGGAAACGGCGGGCACATGCCCGCCGTCCTGCCGTTCACGTTCGAACGACCACCGATCGCGTTACTTCAACCGCGTCGCGATTTCATTCGCCATCGCCTTCGTCGCGGCCTTCGTCGGCGCATCGTCGGCGAGCACGTTCAGCAGGCCGAAATCGTGGATCGTGCCGTCGTAGCGCGTGGTCGTCGCATCGACGCCGGCCGCGTCGAGCTTGCGGCCGTATGCTTCGCCCTCGTCACGCAGCACGTCGAACTGCGCGACCTGGATCAGCGCGGGCGGCAGGCCCTTCAACTGCGCGAGGCTCGCGCGCAGCGGCGACGCATAGATCTCGTTGCGTTGCGCTTCGTTCTTCGTATAGGCATCCCAGAACCACTTCATCATCGGCCGCGTCAGGAAGTGACCCTGCTGGTAGGCGTTGTACGAGCCCGTGTTGAAGTTGTGGTCCGTGACCGGCCACATCAGGCCCTGGAAGCGGATCGCGGGGCCGCCCTTGTCCTTCGCCATCAGCGCGACCACGGCCGTCATGTTCCCGCCGACGCTGTTGCCGACCACCGCGAGGCGGCTGCCGTCGACGCCGATCTCGGCGCCATGCGCGGCCACCCACTTCGTTGCCGCATACGCCTGGTTGATCGCGACCGGGTAATGCGCTTCCGGCGACGGCGTGTAGTTCACGAACACCGCGACGGCGCCCGACTGTACGACGAGATCGCGCACGAGACGCTCGTGCGTCGGGAAGTCGCCGAGCACCCAGCCGCCGCCGTGGATGAACACGAATACCGGCAGCGTACCCGTCGCGCCTTGCGGGCGGACGATCGTGACCGGCACCGACAGCCCGTCCTGCTCGATCGTGCGGTTCGACACGTCGATGCCGGACAGATCGACCTTCGCGCCGTTCTGCGCGTCGACCAGCACCTGGCGTGCCTTCGCGGGGCTCAGCGTTTCGAGGCCCGGGCCCTTCTGGCCGTTCAGCACGGCGAGGAACGCGCTCGTCTTCGTATCGGGACGGACGGCGTCGCCGCTCGCCGCGAATGCGGCGGGTGCAGTGGACAGCGCGGCGGCGACGGCGGCGGCGATCAGCAGCGGCTTGACGATCTTCATGATGGTGTTCCTTGGTTTCAACAGGTCAATGACGATGGATGGTTCGTAATGCGATCGATCAGGCAAGCGTGAGCGTGACGTCGATGTTGCCGCGCGTCGCATTCGAGTACGGGCATACGAGGTGTGCGCGGTCGATCAGCGTTTGCGCAACGTCGCGATCGAGGCCCGGCAGCGAGATCTTCAGTTCGACTTCGATGCCGAAGCCGTTCGGGATCGCGCCGATGCCGACACTGCCTTCGATGGACGCGTCCGCGGGCATCGCGATCTTGTCGCGGGCCGCGACGAACTTCATCGCACCGATGAAGCACGCGCTGTAGCCGGCGGCGAACAGTTGCTCGGGGTTCGCGCCCGCACCGCCCGCGCCACCGAGCTCGCGCGGCGTGGTCAGCTTCAGGTCGAGGCCGCTTTCGGGCACCGTCGCACGGCCGTCACGGCCGCCGGTGGCTTTTGCATGGGCGCGGTACAACACTTTTTCGATCGACATGACAGACTCCTTTTCAGCAAATGAATGAAACAGCCTTCGAACCGGGGACCGCGTGCTGGCAGCCTCGCCGCCCGCATCACGTTTATTTATCTACTCATAGATAGATAAACGTCCCCAAAAAATGCAGAGGGTCGCCCCATCTGCGCCATTAATCTATCTACCAACAGATAGATATCGAGATCCAATAAAAAGGCGGAAATCCGCCTTGCTGCTTGCGCCGCCCGTCAGGGCCGCGTTTTCCAGACGGCCTCGACATCCTCGAGACGCGCCCGTGTATGAAACAGCCGGCTGGCCAGCACGCTTCCCTGGAACGCCGCGTACAACGTGCGCGCCGCCGTGTCGGGCTCGCCGCTGAACTGCAGCGTGCCTTCCTGCGCGCCCTGCGCCAGCAGTTCCGCCAGCCAGCTTTCGTTGGCCTTGAAGAACGTCTGCACGGCCTGCCGCACATTCTCCGGCAACGTCTCGATGTCGGACGCGAGCATCCCGCACAGGCAGATCAGGTTGCCGTCACCCAACGTGCGGCCGAACATCTTCGTGTACAGGCTCAGCTTCACGTCGGCCGGCAACGCCCGATCGATCGCCCGCATGGCCGCGAGAACCTCGTCGCTGTACACCGCCACCGCTTCCAGCACGAGATCGTCCTTCGACGGGAAGTAGTAGTGGATGCTCGACGTCTTCACGCCTACCAGGTCGGACAGATCTCGGTAGCTGAAGCCGTTGTAACCGCGCAGCATCATCAGCGTGATCGCGTGGTCGAGAATCTGTTCGCGGACGGTCGGTTTCGTTTCCATGGATCGAACTTTATCTACTCATAGATAGATGGTCAAGGACTTTTTTGAGGGTCCGATTCGATGGCGTAGGCTCCCGCCATTCGCCCACTCCGAATTCCACGTGCGGGCGCATCGACCCGCCACCAAGGAAGCGGCTTACAACCGGCCTGCAGCCGAACCCGATCGATGCGACACTCTCGGCCTGGTGACGCGACGACCGCGCGATCGCGGGTCGGGCAGAAAGGTGTACCGACCGGTGTCGCGCCCGCGGCCTGCATGACCGATCCGGCCGATCGACCTCACCGCACCAAGGAGAAGTTTCAATGTATTCGTGGTTCGAACGTCGCCTGCCGACCTTCCCGCTCGAAGATCCCGTCACGCCGCCGAAGGGATTCTTTTCGTTTGTCTGGGCATGCACGAAAGGCGCACGCGGCTGGATCCTGCTGATCGCGCTGACGTCGGCCGCGCTGGCCGCCTACGAAGCCGCGCTGTTCGCGATGATGGGGCACGTGGTCGACTGGCTGTCGGCGTCGACGCCGGCGCAATTCGGCGGCCGCCACTTCGGCACGCTCGCCGGCTTCGCAGCGATCCTCGCGGGCAGCGCGCTGCTCATCGCGCTGCACACGATGGTCAAGCACCAGGTGCTCGCGATCAACTTCCCGATGCGGCTGCGCTGGCTGTTTCACCGGCTGATGCTCGACCAGAGCCTGTCGTTCTATGCGAACGAGTTCGCGGGCCGCGTGACGACCAAGATCATGCAGACCGCGCTCGCGGTGCGCGACGCGCTGTTCATGTCGGTCGACGTCGTAATCGGCGTCACCGCCTACCTGATCGGCATCCTCGTGCTGGCGGCCAGCTTCGACTGGCGGCTGATGATTCCGCTCATGCTGTGGGCGCTCGGCTACGGCGCCGCGTGCGCGTACTTCGTGCCGCGCCTGGGCGCCGTCGGCAGCCGGCAGGCCGACGCCCGCGCGCTGATGACGGGCCGCATCACCGACGCGTATTCCAACATCACGACCGTCAAGCTGTTTTCGCACACGCGGCGGGAAGCCGACCATGCACGACACGCGATGGAAGCGTTCAAGGCGACCGGCGACGCGCAGATGCGCCTCGTCAGCGCGTTCGAGATCGTCAACCACCTGCTGTCGACGCTGCTGCTGGTCGGCTCGGCCGGGCTCGCACTCTACCTGTGGATGCACGGCGAGGCGAGCGCGGGCGTCGTCGCGGCCGTGATCGCGATGGCGCTGCGCCTGTCGAGCTACTCGCACTGGATCATGTGGGAAATGACCGAGCTGTTCGAGAACGTCGGCACGATCCAGGACGGCATCAACACGCTGACGAAGGTCCGCAGCGTGGTCGACGCGCCCGATGCGAAGGCGCTCGTCGTGCAGCGCGGCGGGATCGTGTTCGACAACGTGCAGTTCGCACACGAGGACAACGACCGCACGGTGTTCGACGGGCTGAACCTGACGATCCGGCCGGGCGAGCGGATCGGCCTGATCGGCCGTTCGGGCGCCGGCAAGTCGACGCTCGTGAACCTGCTGCTGCGCTTTTACGACGTGAGCGGCGGCACGATCCGGATCGACGGGCAGGACATCGCGCACGTGACGCAGGACAGCCTGCGCAGCGCGATCGGGATGGTCACGCAGGACACGTCGCTGCTGCACCGCACGATGCGCGAGAACCTGCTGTACGGGCGGCCCGACGCGACCGAGCGCGAGATGCAGGAGGCGGCCGCGCGGGCCGAAGCGACCGAGTTCATCGACCGGCTGCGCGACCGCCACGGGCGCAGCGGCTACGACGTCGAGGTCGGCGAGCGCGGCGTGAAGCTGTCGGGCGGCCAGCGGCAGCGTGTCGCGATCGCGCGCGTGATGCTCAAGGACGCACCGATTCTCGTGCTCGACGAGGCGACCAGCGCGCTCGATTCCGAAGTCGAAGTCGCGATCCAGCGCAGCCTCGACACGCTGATGAGCGGCAAGACGGTGATCGCGATCGCGCACCGGCTGTCGACGATCGCCGCGATGGACCGGCTGATCGTGCTCGACGAAGGGCGCATCGTCGAGGAAGGCACGCACCAGCAGCTGCTGAGCGCGGGCGGCATCTATGCGGCGCTGTGGGCGCACCAGAGCGGCGGGTTCCTCGGCGAAACGGAGGAAGCGGTACAGTAAGCGCGGCGGCCATGGCAACATGGCGGCGCATCGGTCATCGGCGAATTCGACCGACACCCATCCAAGGAGCCCGCATGACCACTCGACCGGATATCGCCACCGCACTCGATGCACCCGATTCAGTGCTCGAGGAGGACGAGCAACGATTCGTGCATCAGATTCGCCAGCACGGGTGGTTCCGCACCGAAGTGTTCGCAGAAGGAGACAAGCCGGGCTTCTCGTTCACGACCGGGTTGTGGGTCAACCACGGCTTCCCGGAAATCATCGTGTTCTCACTGCCGGCGCGCATCGTCCACGATGTGCTGTGGGACGTCTACAGGATGGTCGCGGCTGGCACGCCGCCGCCGGTCGGTGAAGTCACGGATGCCGTCTACAGCAATGCGAACGCGCTGCTGATGCCAGTCGAGCAAGCCCACTACGAAGCCCACCTCGGCTGGAACCGCTGGTTCTACGGCAACGACGACTTCCCGTGCGTCCAGTTGCTGTGGCCCGACCGCAACGGGGTGTTTCCGTGGCAGCCGGAAGCGAACGACGCATTGAACGCCGCGCAGCCGCGCCTGTTCGTCCCGGGCGACGATCGCCACTGACCGGCGCAGCTCAATCGCGCGACACCTTGTTGCAAGCGTGCCGCGCATCCCGACGCTAGAGCCGCACGATCGTCGATTTCAGCTCGGTGTACTTGTCGAGCGCATGCAGCGACTTGTCGCGGCCATTGCCCGACTGCTTGTAACCGCCGAACGGAAAGTTCATGTCGTCGCTGCCGTCGCCGTAGCAGTTGACCCACACGGTACCCGCCCGCAGGCGCCTTGCGACCGCGTGCGCGGTCGAGAGGTTTGCCGACCATACCGCCGCCGCGAGCCCGTACTCGGTGTCGTTGGCAATGCGCACGGCTTCGTCGACATCGTCGAACGCGATCACCGACAGCACGGGCCCGAAGATCTCCTCCCGCGCAATCCTCGCATCGGGCTTCACCTCGAACACCGTCGGCTCGACATAGAACCCGCCCGTCTCCTCGCGCACGCGTGCGCCGCCCGTCACGAGGCGGCCTTCGTCGCGCCCGAGACCGATATACCCCATCACGCGATCGAGCTGCGTGCGATCGACGATCGCGCCCATCGTCACCGCAGGATCGAGCGGATGCCCGGGCGCGAAGCGGCGCGACGCATCGACCAGCTTCGCGACGAAGGCATCCTTGATGTCGCGGTGCACGAGCAGGCGCGAGCCGGCCGTGCACACTTCGCCCATGTTGAAGAAGATCGAATCGGCGGCCGCCTGCGCGGCGCGGTCGAGATCGGGACAATCGGGCAGCACGATGTTCGGCGACTTGCCGCCGAGTTCGAGCCACACGCGTTTCAGGTTCGATTGCGCGGCGCACGCCATGATCTGCTGCCCGGTGCGCGTCGACCCCGTGAACGCGATGCAGTCGACGTCGCGATGCAGCGCCAGCACCCTGCCCGGCTCCGCACCGCCGGGCACGACGTTGAATACGCCCGCCGGCATACCGGCGTCGCTCGCGAGCTGCGCGACGCGAATCGCGGTCAGTGGCGACTTCTCGGACGGCTTGAGCACCACGCTGTTGCCTGCCGCAAGCGCCGGCGCGAACTTCCATGCGGCCATCAGCAACGGGAAGTTCCACGGCACGACGGCCGCGACGACGCCGATCGGCTCGCGTGTCACGAGCCCGACGAGATGATGGTCGGCCGGCGCGACCTCGCCGCCGATCTTGTCGATCGCTTCCGCGAACCATTCGACGCAGTACGCGGCGGCCGGGATGTCGATCGCCGTGGTATCGGCGATCGGCTTGCCGGTGTCGAGCGTCTCGAGCAACGCGAGCTCGTCCGCGTGCTCGCGCATCAGTGCGGCCCAGCGCTGCAGCACGGCCTTGCGGGCGCGCGGATTCATGCCGGCCCACACCTGCGCATCGAACGCGCGGCGCGCGGCGGCGACCGCGTGGTCGACGTCGCCGGTGGCGCAATCGGCCACGTGCGCGAGCACGCACCCGTCGATCGGGCTCACACAGGCGAAGGTCGCGCCGGCATGTGCGTCGCGCACCTCGCCGTCGATGAATGCGCGCCCTTCGATCTGCAGCAGGGCCGCGCGGGCCTGCCAGTCTTCGAATGTCGGTTGAGTCATGCGTTTCCTCGTGAAAAGTGACGCATCACGATCCGCGAACCGGATCGATCGGCGTGAAGATGCCCGCGCGCGCCTCGATCGCTTCGCCCGCGGCGAGACACAGCGCCTCCTGGAAGCGCCCGGCGACGAGTTGCACGCCGGTCGGCACGCCGTCGCGGATGCCGGTCGGCACCGACAGGCCCGGCAGGCCGAGCAGCGCGGTTGCAAGCAGCGGCCCCTGCCTGCCGACGATCTCGCGCATCGCGGCGTCGCCCTGCAAGTCGGCGTCGATCGCGAACGGCCGCGCGCACGACACGGGCATCAAGAGCACCGGATAGCGTGCGAAGAACTGCTGCCAGTCGCGCAGCAGCGCGGTGCGCCGCGCAAGGCCGTTCATGTAGCCGGCCAGGTCCAGCGGCGCGGCCAGATTGCGCTGGCTCGCGAACGCGGTGCGGATCGCCGCGTCGCCGTGCTGCATGATCACGTCGCCGAGCCCGCTGCGCGCCTCGTTGGTCACCAGGTCGAGCCACAGTTCGCACGCTTCGGCGAACCGCGGCGGCGTCGCTTCCTCAACGATGCAGCCGGCGTCTTCGAGCCAGCGCGCGGCCTGCCGGATCGCGTCGACGACCACCGGATCGGTCGGCACACCGGGCAGTTCGGCGCACACCGCCACGCGCGCGGGGAACGCAGCCTCGCGCACGGCCGGCGCTACCGGCATCCACCATGCGTCGCGTGCGTCGGCTGCCGACATCGCGTCGAGCGCAAGACGCAGATCGCCGACCGTCCGCGCGAGCGGCCCCTGCACCGATGCGAGCTGCACCGCGAGCGTGCGGTCCTTCGACTGCGTCGGGTTGTACGCCGGCACGCGCCCGGTACTCGGCCGCAGCCCCGCGACACCGCACGCGTAGGCCGGGTAGCGGATCGAACCGCCCAGGTCGTTGCCGTGCGCGATCGCGCCGATGCCGGCGGCCACCGCCGCGGCCGCGCCGCCGCTGGAGCCGCCCGGCGTCAGCGACGCATCCCACGGATTCGACGTGCGGCCATGCAGTTCGTTGTCGGTGAACCAGCGGTACGAAAACGCCGGCGCATTACTGCGCCCAATCACGATCGCGCCGGCCTTGCGCAGGTTCGCGGTCACCGGGCTGTCTTCCTGCGCGATCAGGTCGGAGAACGCGCGCACGCCGTTGGTCGTCGCGTGTCCGGCCGTATCGACGTTGATCTTCACGGTCACCGGCACGCCGTGCAGCGGGCCGAGCGGCGCGCCGCGCGCGATCGCGGCATCGGCCTCCGACGCCGCCTGCAGCGCGCTGTCGGCCATCACGTCGACGATCGCGTTGATGACGGGGTTCACCTGCTCCAGCCGCTGCAGGCAACTGCGTGTGAGTTCCGTCGCCGACACGTCGCGCCGGGCGACATGCGCGGCCATTTCTGCTGCGCTGAGACGCCACAATTCCTGGGTCATGGGTTGTTCCTCGTTGATCTCGCTGATTGGATTGACTCGGCCGCGTCACGCGCCCGGCTGTGCAGCCTGCGGTGCGTGCGATGCGTAGATCTTGCGGCACGCTTCGACGACTTCCCACGTGCCGCGAAAGCCCGGCGGAATCACGAAACGGTCGCCGGCGCGCAGCACGCGTTCGCGGCCGTCCGCGTCGCGCACGATCGCGACGCCGCTCAGCATCTCGCAGTACTCCGACTCGTCGTATTCGATCGTCCAGCGGCCGGGCGTGCATGCCCAGATCCCGCAACTGAACTGCCCGCACGGGCTGATGTAGTGATGCGACAGCGTCTGCATCGGGTTGCCGTCGAGCAGCAGCCCGCTCGGCACGCGGCTCTGCGTGAGCTTCGCCGGCGCCCGCATCAGGTCGACGAGATGGGTGATGTCGGTCATGGTTGCCTCCAGGGTGTGAGTGTTTGCAAACGTCGCGGGTCCGCGCGACCGGGCGAGCCGGCCGGCGCAGGTCAAAGCAGGTCCATGGCCCGGTGCCATGCCATCGCGAGCGCCAGCATCGGCGTGCGCAGCACGCGCCCGCCTGGGAAATCGCGATGCCGGATCCGGCCGAACAGGTCGAAGCGCGCGGCCTGCGCATCGATCGCTTCCGCGATCAGCCGGCCGGCCAGGCCCGTCACGTTGACGCCGTGCCCGGAGAAACCCTGCGCGAAATACACGGTCGGTTCGAGCCGGCCGAAATGCGGCGCGCGGTTCATCGTCGCGTCGATCAGGCCGCCCCACGCGTAGTCGATCCGCACGTCGGCAAGCTGCGGGAACGTCTTCAGCATGTCGCGCCGCATCGCGGCCGCGAGGTCGCGCGGCGTGTTCGTCGAGCTGCTGGCCTTGCCGCCCCACAGCAGCCGGCGGTCGCGCGTGAGCCGGAAATAGTCGAGCGCCGAATTGCAGTCGCTGATCGCCGCGTCGGCCGGCATCGTCTGCGCCGCACGCGCGTCGCCGAGCGGCTCCGTAGCGATCAGGTAGGTCGCCACCGGAATGATCTTGCGCGCGACCGACGGCGCCAGTTGCCCGAGATACGCGTTGCATGCCAGCACGACATAGCGGGCATCCACGTGCCCGCGCGCACACCGGACGCGGTGGTATGGCGCGGCGCGATCGAGCGCGAGCGCGGGCGTGTCCTCGTGGATCGTCACGCCGGCTTCGCGTGCCGCGCGTGCGAGGCCGAGCGTGTAGTTCAGCGGATGCAGGTGGCCGCTGCCTTCGTGAAACAGGCCGCCGACGTAACGGTCGGACGCGACGAAGTGCGGCATGTCGGCCCGCTCGACGATGTCGCAGCCGCCATAGCCGAAACGGCTCGCCACGGCATCGCGCCATGCACGCAGCGCGTCGAGATGGCGCGGCTTGTTCGCGGCGGTCAGGTAGCCGAAGGTCAGGTCGCAATCGATGCCGTGCCGTTCGACCCGCTGCCTGACGATGTCGACCGATTCCAGCCCCATCGCCCATATACGCCGCACGTCGTCCTCCGGCAGATGGGCTGAAAACGTATCGATGTCGCACGAGTAACCGGCGATCAGCTGGCCGCCGTTGCGCCCGCTTGCACCCCAGCCGATCTTCGACGCCTCGACGAGCACGACCGAATGGCCGCGCTCCGCGAGATCGAGCGCCGCGGACAGGCCGGTGAGCCCGCCGCCGATCACGCACACATCGGCGCTCACGGCCCCGTCGAGCGCCGGATGCCGCACGCGGTTATTGACCGTCGCTGCATAGTATGACTGAACATGTTGCTGGTTCTTGAACTTGAGCATAGGTAAGACTCGCGACCGGCGTCGCGTCAGAACGCGTAGATGAGTTGGGTCGCGAGCAGGTCGTTCGACTTCGCATACGACCCGTCGTGACGCAGGAAAACCTTGTTGCTCGCCCAGTCGTGCCGGTATTCGACCTTCACCGTCACCTGCTGGGTCGGGTAAAACAGCAGGTCGAACGCCGCCGCCTGCCGCGTCGCGCCCTTGCATTCGAAGCCGACACCGCCGTTCGCCTTCGACTGCGCGAGGCAATCCGCGTCGATGCCGAAGCCGTTGTTCGGATCCATCCCGTTGCCGTTCAGGCCGATCGACGAGCCGCCCCCACCGTTCTTCCGGTTCACGAGCAAGTCGTAGCGCACCGTCGCACCCATGCGTCCGACCACCGGCGCATTGAACTTGCGGTGCGCGAGCAGCGACAGCCCGAACCATTGCGCGAGCCCGCCGTTGAATGCGCCGTGCTGCTGCTGGCCGTAGTCGAGTTCCGCGTTGTACTGCGCATCGGCCACCGTGTAAGTCGCATCGGCTTCACCGAAGAAGAACGCGCCGTACGCGGTCGGCGCGTTGCCGCCCACGCCATAGCGCACGTTGCCGGTCGCCGGATCGACGGCGCTCACCAGCGTCTGGCGGCCGATGTTGATCGAGCCGCCGAGGTCGAGCGCGCTGCCGCGCATGTAGTCGACGCGCGCGGTAAAGGTCGGCACCTTGTTGCTCGTCGTGATCGGATCGCCGAGCGCGTTGACGCCCGTCTGCGTGACCGCGCCCGCGCTGCGGAACTGCTCGTTGCCGACGAAGAACTTCCATGCCCAGTGGCCGTCCGCACTCTGGTAATTGATGCCGGCGCCGATCGACGAGCCGGGATCGGAGAAGTCGTACAGCAGGTTGTGCGTGAGCGTGAGCATCTGGCTCGACTGCTGGTACTCGTAGCCGCCGAAGCCGAGTACGAGCCCGCCGACGAACGAGGTCGTGCCCGACAGCGGCACAGTGACGATTGCCGTGTTCACGATGTTCAGCCCGCTCGCGCCGCTGCCCGTCATCATCGACAGGCCCGCGCCGCGGTTCGGCATCAGCGTGATTTCCGCGGACGGCGCGGTCGGGCCGACGCCGAAGGTCTTCTTGATGTCGAGGAACACGTCGCCGAACGTGCTGTTGTAATAGGTGTACGCGTTCTCATGATTCGCGAACTGGAACGACGACGTGCCGCCGCCGCGGTTGTACACGTAGGTCGGGTCGAGATAGCCCGTCACCGACAGCCCCGCGATCGGTCCCGTGCGCGCGGCATCGGTCAGCGAATCGACTTTCAGCTGCTGGTTCGCGACCTGCTGGCGGATTTCCGTCACGTCGTCGTTGGTCAGCGCGGCCGGCGCCTGCCCGTAGCCGGGCGCCGACGGATCGGCGGCCGCTGCGGCGGAAATCGCATTCGACGCGACCGGTGCCGCCGCCGGCTTCGCGGCGAGTTGCGACTGCAGCATGTTCATCTGCCGCTGCAGCACCGCGAGCTGTTGTTGCAGCGCCCTGATCTGGTCGGCACTCGAGTTCGCGGCGGCGAGCCCCGGCAGCGCACCGGCGATCAGCGCGCAAAGCAGTTTCTTTTTCACGGAAAGTCTCCTTGTCGTCATTCACTTCACGGGATGCGGTGTGGGGGCATGCCGGGGCTGCGCGGGCGATGGGCGCTCGGGCGGCAAGACGGAAGACGGCGCCGATGCATCGAGCGCGGACGCCGCATGCCACGCACGCGCGTCGCGCGCCTGCTTCCGTTCGCGGGCCAGCATCGCGCGGTTCACGACGACGACACCGATCGTCACGGCCGTGATGAACACCGTGGCAAGCGCATTCATCTCCGGATTCAACCCGAGCCGCACACGCGAGAACACGACGAGCGGCAGTGTCGTCGAGCCGGGGCCGGACAGGAACGCGGACAGGATCACGTCGTCGATCGACACCGTGAACGCGAGCAGCCAGCCGGACACCAGCGCCTGCGCGATCAGCGGCAACGTGATCACGAAAAACACCTTGCATGGCCGCGCGCCGAGATCGAGTGCTGCCTCCTCGATCGAGCGGTCGAGTTCCTTCACGCGCGATTGCACGATCACCGCGACGAACGACAGGCACAGCATCACGTGGCCGATCCAGATCGTCGGCCAGCCGCGCCCGGCCGGCCAGCCGAAGGTCTGCTGCATCGCGACGAACAGCAGCAGCAGCGAGATGCCCTGGATCACTTCGGGAATCACCAGCGGCGCGTTGATCATCGCGGCATACAGCGTGAAGCCGCGAAAGCGCCCCATGCGGGCGAGCACGAAGCCGGCCCACGTGCCGATCGCGACCGACGCGGTGGCCGTCAGCAGCGCGATCTTCAGCGACAGCCATGCGGCCGTCAGCAGTTCGTCGTCGTGCAGCAGCGCGCCGTACCATTTCAGCGAGAAGCCCGTCCATACAGTCACGAGCCTCGACGCGTTGAACGAATAGACGACCAGACTGACGATCGGCACGTACAGGAACAGGAAGCCCGCGCCCAGCACCCACGCGGACAGGATGCGATTCGCGCGGGTCATTGCCGTGCCTCCGCTTCGGTCTGGCTGTAGTGGAGCAGCGCCATCGGTACGAGCAGCACCAGCACCATCGTCACCGTGACGGCGGACGCCATCGGCCAGTCCATGTTGTTGAAGAACTCGTCCCACATCACACGGCCGAGCATCAGCGTGTTCGCGCCACCGAGCAGTTCGGGTATCACGTATTCGCCGACGGCCGGGATGAACACGAGCAGGCTGCCCGCGACGATGCCGTTCCTCGACAGCGGCAGCGTGATGCGCCAGAACGCGGACCACGGCGTCGCGCCGAGATCGTTCGCGGCCTCGAGCAGCGCGAGGTCCATCTTCACGAGGTGCGCGTACAGCGGCATCACCATGAACGGCAGGTACGAATAGACCATCCCGATGTAGACGCCCGCGTCGGTGTGATACAGGCGCAGCGGCGTCGCGATCATGCCGAGCGCGGCCAGCGCGTGATTCAGCAGCCCGTCGTCCTTCATGATCCCGACCCATGCATAGACGCGAATCAGGAACGACGTCCAGAACGGCAGCATCACGGCCATCATCAGCAGGTTGCGGCGCGCCGGCGCCGCGCGTGCGATGCAGTACGCGATCGGATAGCCGGCCAGCAGGCACATCAGCGTCGACGCGGCGGCCATCTTCAGCGAGCTGACGTACGTGTTCAGGTACAGGTCGTCCTGCAGCAGCAGCGCGTAATGCTTCAGCGACAGCACCAACTGCACGGTGCCGGCCTCCAGCCGCGCGAGCGCCGTGTAGGGCGGGATGCCGAGCATCTGATCGGCGAAGCTGATCTTCAGCACCAGCACGAACGGCAGCGCGAAGAAGATCACGAGCCACAGGAACGGCACGCCGATCGCAACGCCGCGGCCCGACGGCAGGAAGCGCGACAGCGAGGAAGCGGAAAGTTTCGTCATGGCGTCCTCACTGCGTCAGCACGACGCCGCTGGCCGGCGACCACGACACGAACACGTCGTCGTTCCACGCCGGTGCGTTGTCGTTCAT
>NZ_QTQI01000004.1 GCF_003853705.1 Burkholderia sp. Bp8992
GCGCCGTGCGCAGCGTTTCCTGCGCTTGCGTCACGCCCACCGACACCGCGATCACTTCGGTCGCGACGCCCGCTTCCTTCAGGCGCACGGCTTCTTCAACGGCGATCTCGTCGAACGGGTTCATCGACATCTTCACGTTCGCGATGTCGACACCCGTGTTGTCCGACTTCACGCGAACCTTCACGTTGTAATCGACCACTCTTTTCACTGGCACCAGGATTTTCATGCACACGCTCCAAAGTTACGAATACGACCAGAGGCCATTTTATAGCGAGGCCTCATGACTGCGCGGCCAAGCGGACCCAACCATCGTGGCTGTCGAGGATACCGCTTCTTGGCGACGCGCCAATGATAGCGAACGATCGTTCTATTTTAAAAGAGAAAAAACCCGGACGCAAAGCCCGGGTTTTCGATCATCGACTCTAATCCCGCCGGGCGCCCGTCCTCCGCCTGTTACCAGGCGGCGATGACCGCACCGCCGAACTTGCCTTCGATGAACTGCTTCACGTCGGCCGAATGATAGGCCGCGATCAGCTTCGCGACCCACGGCTTGTTGCGGTCCGCCTCGCGAATCGCGAGGATGTTCGCGTACGGGCCGTTCGGGCCCTCGATCGCGATCGCGTCCTGCTTCGGTTTCAACCCCGCTTCCATCGCATAGTTGGTGTTGATCGCGGCCGCGTCGACGTCGCCGAGCGAGCGCGGGATCTGCGCCGCATCGAGTTCGACGATCTTCAGCTTGCGCGGATTGTCGACGATATCGAGCGGCGTCGCCTTCAGCCCCACATCCGCGCGCAACTTCAGCAGGCCCTGTTTCTGCAGCAACAGCAACGCGCGACCGCCGTTGGTCGGATCGTTCGGCACCGCGACGCGTGCGCCCGGCTTCAGTTCGGCCAGCGACTTCACGCGCTTCGAATAGATGCCCATCGGGAACGTCACGGTATCCGCGACCTTGAGCAGCTTGTAGCCGCGATCCTTCACCTGCGCCTGCAGATACGGATCGTGCTGGTAGCTGTTCGCGTCGAGGTCGCCCGATGCGAGCGCGGCGTTCGGCTGCACGTAATCGGAGAATTCGACGATGCGGATCTCGAGACCATCCTTCGCCGCGACCCTCTTCACCACTTCCATGATCTGCGCGTGCGGGCCGCCCGTCACGCCCACCTTGATGGTTTCGGCCTGCGCGTGCGCGCCCGCGAACAGCGTAGCCGCACCGAGTGCCGCCACGAATTTCAGCATGAAGCGTCGTTGCATCGTGTCTCCCCTAACGGATCAGTTTCGACTTATTTGTGGCTCAGCCGGCGCACGAGCCAGTCGCCGAACGATTGCACGATCTGCACGAACACGATCAGGATCGCGACGACCGTCCACATCACTTCCGGCAGATAGCGCTGGTAACCGTAGCGGATCCCGAGATCGCCGAGCCCGCCGCCGCCGATCGCGCCCGCCATCGCCGAATAGCCGACCAGCGACACGAACGTGATCGTCAGGCCCGCGACGACGCCCGGCAGCGACTCGGGCAGCAGCACCTTGAACACGATCTGCGACGTGGTCGCACCCATCGATTGCGCGGCCTCGATCAGCCCGCGGTCGACTTCGCGCAATGCCGTCTCGACGAGACGCGCGATGAACGGCGCGGCCGCGAGCGTCAGCGGCACGACCGCCGCGGCCGTGCCGATCGACGAACCGGTGACGAGACGCGTGAACGGAATCACCGCGACCAGCAGGATGATGAACGGCGTCGAGCGGACGGCATTCACGATGCCGCCGAGCACGCGATTCACCGCGAGGTTCTGCAGCACGCCCTGGCGGTCGGTCAGGTACAGCAGCACGCCGAGCGGCAGGCCGACGAGCGCGCCAACCGCCCCGGAGATGCCGACCATGATCAGCGTCTCCCAGAACGACTGCACGAACATATCGAACATCTCACTCAACATACGAAAGCTCCTCTACCACCACACCTTGCTCGCGCAGGAACGCGAGCGCCTGTCCGACCTTGCCCGGCTCGCCGCCCGCGAGCACCGCGAGCGAACCGAATGCCTGCCCCTGGATCTCGTCGATCTGGCCGTGCAGGATGTTGAAATCGAGTTCGTACCGGCGGATCGTCTCCGACAGGATCGGCTGGTCGACACCCGAGCCGGTGAACGCGAGCCGCAGCAGATGCCCGCGCCCCGTCTTCAGCCGTTCGGCCACGCGCGCCTTCAGCGCGGGCGGCAGTTCCTGTGCGATCACGTCGCCGATCAGCGCGCGCGTCACTTCGTGATGCGGCTGCAGGAACACGTCGATCACGCGGCCTTCCTCGACCACGCGCCCGGCATCGAGCACCGCGACGCGATCGCAGACCTGCTTGATCACTTCCATCTGGTGCGTGATCAGCACGATCGTGAGGCCGAGCTCGCGATTGATGCGCTTCAGCAGATCGAGGATCGAACGCGTGGTTTCGGGATCGAGCGCGGACGTCGCTTCGTCCGACAGCAGCACCTTCGGCTGGCTCGCGAGCGCGCGCGCAATGCCGACGCGCTGCTTCTGCCCGCCGCTGATCTGCGACGGATAGCGATCCTTCTGCGCGGACAGCCCGACAAGGTCGAGCAGCGGCAGCACGGCAGCCTCGATCTCGGCACGGCTCGCGCCGGCCAGCTCGAGCGGCAGCGCGACGTTGTCGAACACCGTGCGCGACGACAGCAGGTTGAAGTGCTGGAAGATCATGCCGATCTCGCGGCGCGCCTCGCGCAGTGCGCCCGCCGGCAACAGCGTGAGATCGCGCCCGCCGACGACGACGTTGCCTTCGGTCGGCCGCGTGAGCAGGTTGATGGTGCGCACGAGCGTGCTCTTGCCGGCGCCGCTTCGGCCGATGATGCCGAACACCTCGCCCTGCGGGATCGTCAGGTTGACGTTGTGCAGCGCGTCGACCCAGCCGCCGGGGCCGGGGAAACGCTGCGAAAGATTGCGTAATTCGATCATGTAAACAGAACGGCGGCCGGCCGGCGAGTTGGCCCGCCAGTCGGCCGCCGATGCATCTGGAATAGCCGGCGATTTTACCGCAAACCCCTCATTCCCCTTAATAATCGATTTCGATCTTTTCATAACTACACGAAATTAGAGGAGCCCCGCTGGGCCGCCGCGCGCAGGCCGCGACTATGATCCGGAACACGTATGCCAACAAACAGGGGACACGCCAGATGACCGCCACCACCACGCCGGCCGCCGCGCCCGCCACCGCCGGCGCCGCGCCTTCGCCGCCGCCCGCACCGAAGATGGGCCGGCTGCGTACCGCGGACGGGCTCGAACTGGCGTCGTACCGCTGGCCTGCCGGCGACAGCACGGCGCCGCCCCGTGCGACGATCGCGCTCGTACACGGCCTCGCCGAACACGCGGGCCGCTATGCCGCGCTCGCCGGCCGGCTGAAAGCCGCCGGCATCGACGTGCTCGCGATCGACCTGCGCGGACATGGCCAGTCGCCCGGCAAGCGCGTCTGGGTCGAGCGTTTCGATGGATACCTGAACGATGCGGATGCGCTGGTCGCCGAAGCCGCGCGCGGCAATTCGCCGCTGTTCCTGATGGGGCACAGCATGGGCGGCGCGGTCGCGGCGCTCTACGCGATCGAGCGCGCGCCGGCCCGCGGCCATGCGCTGACGGGCCTCGTGCTGTCGAGCCCGGCGCTCGCGCCGGGGCGCGACGTGCCGCGCTGGATGCTCGCGGTCAGCCGCATCATCAGCCGCATATGGCCGACCTTCCCCGCGATCAGGATCGATGCGGCGCTGCTGTCGCGCGACCCGGCCATCGTCGCGGCCAATCGCGCCGATCCGCTCGTGCATCACGGCGCGGTGCCCGCGCGCACCGGTGCGGAGATTCTCGACGCGATGGCGCGCATCGAAACCGGCCGCGGCGCGCTGCGCGTGCCGGTGCTCGTCTATCACGGCACCGAGGACAAGCTGACCGAACCCGACGGCAGTCGCGCGTTCGGCGCGCGCGTCGGCTCGCCCGATCGGACGCTGACGCTATACGAAGGCGGTTTCCACGAAACGATGAACGATCTCGACCGCGATCGCGTGATCGACGCGCTGATCGCGTGGATTCACGCGCGCGTGCCGGCACGCTGAGCGCGCCCGGCACGGCCTGCCGGCCGGGAATCAGATCCCGGCCAGCACACGCAGGTGCGCGACGACGCTGCGCCCGAGCGCGGACAGGTTGTAGCCGCCCTCGAGACAGCTCACGATGCGGCCCTGCGCATGCCGGCGCGCCACGTCGACGATCTGCGCGGTCAGCCATTCGAAGTCGGCCTCGACGAGCCCGAGGTTGCCGATGTCGTCCTCGCGATGCGCATCGAAGCCGGCCGACACGAACAGCATCTGCGGCTTGAATGCGTCGAGGCGCGGCAGCCAGAACATGTCGACGGCTTCGCGAATCGCCATCCCGTTGCTGCGCGCGGGCATCGGCAGGTTGACCATGTTCGGCGCCTGGTGATCGACGCCCGAGAACGGGTACAGCGGATGCTGGAAGAAGCTGCACATCAGCACGCGCTCGTCGTTCGCGAACGCGGCCTCGGTGCCGTTGCCGTGGTGCACGTCGAAATCGATGATCGCGACACGCTCGAGACCGTGCACGTCGAGCGCATGCCGCGCGGCGATCGCGACGTTGTTGAAGAAGCAGAAGCCCATCGCACGTGCGGGCTCCGCATGGTGACCGGGCGGACGCACGCCGCAGAACGCATTCGCATAGCGGCCCTCGATCACCGCGTCGGTCGCCGCGATCGCGGCGCCGGCCGCGCGCAGTGCCGCGCGCCACGTGTCGCGATTCATCAGCGTATCGGGATCGATCTCGACGTAGCCGTCGACCGGCGTCATGCTCCGGATGTAGTCGATGTGCGCCTGCGTATGCACACGGCCCAGCGCGACCTCGCTCGCGAACGGCGCGGTTTCGTGCACGATCAGGTCATCGATGCGGCTCGCAATCAGCTGATCCTGGATCGCCGACAGGCGGGCCGGGCATTCCGGATGCCATTCCCCCATCTCGTGCAGCATGCAGTCGGGGTGCGTATAGAAAGCGGTTGCCATAAGCTGTCATCGGCGGCGCACGGTGCGCCGCAGGTCTCCATCAATGATGTCCGTCGTCTGCCGCGAATTCGCCGCTAACTTACCACAACGGTGGCCCGCCACGCCCCGGCGCGCGGGATCCGTCGGGTATACTGCGCCGAACACCATCGCCCTGTCCGCCCGCTTCGACATGAATTCCAGCAAGCCTGCCGCCCTCCTCTCCGCGCTGTTCCGTGTTCGCGTGCCGCTCGTCGCCGCCGCTGTCGTTGCGGCCCTCGGCACCGCGCCTGCCGGCGCGCAGACGCAGCCGGCGAAGCCCGCCGGCAAGCTCGTCGCTCAGGCCGAACCGCCGCAGCCGGCGCCGCAAGGCCAGACCTTCGAAGAGGAAATTGTTCCGCAACGTTATGCGAACAACGCGAAGGTCGACGCCTTCATCGACGACATGGTGAGCCGCAACGGCTTCGACGCCGCCAGCCTGCATGCGCTGTTCTCGCGCATCAGCTACTCGGCAACGGCCGTCAAGCTCGTGAAGCCGGCCGCGTCGCCGACGGTCAAGAACTGGCGCGTCTATCGCTCGCGCTTCATCGAGCCGATCCGCATCAACGCGGGCGTGAAGTTCTGGAAGGCGAACCAGGCAACGCTGCAGCGCGCGTCCGAACAGTTCGGCGTGCCGCCCGAGGTGATCGTCGGCATCATCGGCGTCGAGACGATCTATGGCCGCTACATGGGCAACTTCCGCGTGCTCGACGCGCTGACGACGCTCACGTTCGACTATCCGGACACGCCGAATCGCGACAGCCGCCAGGCCACGTTCCGCAAGAACCTCGAGGACTTCCTGGTCTGGACCCGCGACAACCAGCTCGACCCGACCACCGTGCTCGGCTCGTATACGGGCGCGATCGGGATCCCGCAGTTCCTGCCGAGCAGCATCCGCGAATATGCGGTCGACTTCGACGGTACGGGCCACGTCGATCTGCGCAGCAGTCCTGTCGATGCGATCGGCAGCGTCGCGAACTACCTGAAGCAGCACGGCTGGGAAACCGACCGGCCGGTGGTCTGGCAGATCACGCCCGATACGGGCAGCCTGGGCATCGCACAGGCTGCCGCCGACGGCCAGCCCGAACCGCACTGGGCGCTGTCGCAACTGATGCGCGCGGGCATGACGCTGAACGAGCCGACGGTCAACATCACGACTGAAGCCGGCACGCCGGTGACCGTGGTCGACCTGCCGTCGCCGGGGCGCGCGACCGAATACATGCTCGGCCTGAAGAATTTCTATGTGCTGACGCGCTACAACCGCAGCTTCTTCTACGCGCTCACCGTGTACCAGCTCGGCGAAGCCGTGAAGGCGCAGATGGAGGCGAGCGGCGCGCTGAAGCCGGCCGCCACCGACGACGCGCAATCGCAGTAGGATCTGCCCGCCCAAAGAAAAAGCGCCGCACAAGCGGCGCTTTTTTATTGCTGGCGCGCTGCGCACGCCAACCCGTGTTCAGGCGGGGAACACGCCCGTGGACAGATAGCGGTCGCCGCGATCGCAGACGATGAACACGATCGTCGCGTTCTCGACCTGACGCGCGATGCGCATCGCGACTTCGCACGCGCCGCCCGACGAAATGCCCGCGAAGATGCCTTCGACTGCCGCCAGCCGGCGCGTCATCGTTTCCGACGCAGCCTGGCTCACGCTCTCGACACGGTCGACGCGGCTGCGATCGAAGATCGTCGGCATGTACGCTTCCGGCCACTTGCGGATGCCCGGAATGCGCGAGCCGTCTTCCGGCTGCGCACCGATGATCTCGATCGCCGGATTCTGTTCCTTCAGATAGCGCGACGTGCCCATGATCGTGCCCGTCGTGCCCATGGCCGACACGAAGTGCGTGATGCGCCCTTCGGTATCGCGCCAGATCTCCGGCCCCGTCGCTTCGTAGTGCGCAACGGGATTATCAGGGTTCGCGAACTGGTCGAGGATCACGCCCTTGCCTTCGCGCTGCATCTCGTCCGCGAGGTCGCGCGCCAGCTCCATCCCGCCCTTCACCGGCGTCAGGATGATTTCCGCGCCGTAGGCGGCCATGCTCTGGCGGCGCTCGACCGACAGGTCCTCCGGCATGATCAGCACCATCTTGTAGCCGCGGATCGCTGCTGCCATCGCGAGTGCGATGCCCGTATTGCCGCTCGTCGCCTCGATCAGCGTATCGCCGGGCTTGATGCGACCGCGCGCCTCGGCCTTGCTGATCATCGACAGCGCCGGGCGATCCTTCACGGAACCGGCCGGGTTGTTGCCTTCGAGCTTCGCAAGCACCACGTTGTTGCGCGCGCGAATTTCGTCGTCCGGCAAGCGGACCAGTTGCACGAGCGGCGTATTGCCGATCGTGTCTTCGATAGTTTTGTAAGCCATGGATATACCGTCAGTACGAGGCCGATCAATCGATCGATTGTAAACCAGCACCGCCACTCGCGCCGGCAATCCCATGACGACGATGGAATACACATGCCGCGCGAAACGTGATCGCCGCCTGCATCGCACGCGCCGCCGCCACGCAAAAAACCCGCGGCATGCCGCGGGAAGCCGTCATGACGACGGCGACTGAAGGAGCTCGTTGTCGGTCGCGCGCGACGCGTTACTTCTGTGCGGTGCGGGCAGGCGCAGCGGCAGGCTTGGCTGCCGCCGGCTTGCCCGCGGCAGGCAGCACCGCAGCCGGGCCGGCTGCGCCCGCCGCGCCAATCGTCAGCCCTTCCTGCTGAAGCCGCTCGACGGTATGCCCGCCCATGCCTTTCACGCGCGCGGCGAGATCTTCCGCATTCCTGAACGGACCGCGCGTGCCGCGTTCATCGAGGATCGCCTTCGCCCGTGCCGGACCGATGCCCTTGATGCCGACGAGCGCGTCCTCGCTCGCGGTGTTGACATCGACGGCCGCCCAGGCCGACGCGACTGCGCCGAGCATGACCGCTGCGGCAAACCATTTCCTGATCATGTGCTGGATCTCCGAAGAAAAACGGCCGGCGGCTGCCGACCGTGAGACCCAGTCTAGCGGCGCAACGCTTGCGTTTAAACCTGGCCGGATAGCCAACGGACGTAGCGGTCGACGCCTTCCTGCACGGTCAGGAACGGTGCGTCGTAGCCGGCTGCGCGCAGCTTCGTCTGGTCGGCCTGCGTGAAGCACTGGTACTTGCCGCGCAATGCATCGGGGAACGGCACGTATTCGATCAGCCCCTGCTCGACCTGCTGCGCGAGCGTCAGCGGCGGCTGGTTGTCGAGCGCGCGCAGCGTATTCACGACCGTCGACGCGATATCGTTGAACGGCTGCGCCCGGCCCGTGCCGAGGTTGAAGATGCCCGACTTCTCCGGATGATCGAAGAAGAACAGGTTCACCTTCGTCACGTCCTCGACCGACACGAAGTCGCGCGTCTGCTCGCCGGGCGCATAGCCGTTGTACTCGCCGAACAGCTTGACCTTGCCTTCCGCGCGGAACTGGTTGAAGTTGTGGAACGCGACCGACGCCATGCGCCCCTTGTGCGTCTCGCGCGGGCCGTATACGTTGAAATAGCGGAAGCCGGCGATCTGGCTCTTCGCGGTCGGCAGCACGCGACGGATCACCTGGTCGAACAGGAACTTCGAGTAGCCGTACACGTTCAGCGGCGCCTCGACGTCACGCTCCTCGACGAAACGCGTCGAGCCGCCGTAGATTGCGGCCGACGATGCATACAGGAACTGCGTGCCCTGCGCGAGGCAGGTATCGAGCACCGCGCGGCTGTAGCGGAAGTTGTTGTCCATCATGTAGCGGCCGTCGGTTTCCATCGTGTCCGAACAGGCGCCTTCGTGGAACACCGCGCGCACCTTGCCGAAGTCGCCGCGTGCGAAGCGTTCGACGAATTCCGTCTTGTCGAGATAGTCGTCGATCTCGCAATCGACGAGATTCCGGAACTTGTCCGCGCGCGTCAGGTTGTCGACCGCGATGATGCGCGACTCGCCGCGCTCGTTGAGCGCCTTGACGATGTTCGCGCCGATAAAACCGGCCGCGCCGGTGACGATGAGGGTCATGATCGTCCTGCCTGAAAAGTGCGAGCCACTCGTGCGACGCGCTCGTCGCGCCGCCGAATGCGCTCAGTGAAACAGTTCGTCGTAGTCCACCGTGGCCGTGCCGAGCTTGCCGACCACGATGCCTGCCGCGCGATTCGCGAGCACGACCGCGTCGACGAGCGGCACGCCGGCGCCGAGCATCGTCGCGACCGTCGCGATCACGGTATCGCCCGCGCCCGACACGTCGAACACTTCGCGTGCGAGCGCCGGCGCATGCAGTTCGCCGCTGGCGGAAAAGAGCGTCATCCCCTCTTCCGAGCGCGTGAGCAGCAGCGCGTCGATGCCGAGCTCCGCACGCAGGTTCGCGACGCGCGCGCGCAGATCGTCTTCCGACTTCCACTGGCCGACCACTTCGCGCAATTCCGCGCGGTTCGGCGTGATCAGCGACGCGCCGCGATAGCGCGCCCAGTCGTCGCCCTTCGGGTCGACGAGCACCGACTTGCCGGCCGCACGCGCCTTCTCGATCATCGTCGTGACGTGCGTCAGGCCGCCTTTCGCGTAATCCGACATCAGCACGACGTCGTGCTGCGGCAGCAGTGCGTCGAAGCGTGCGAGCCCCGCGAGCAGCACCTCGTGCGTCGGCATCGCCTCGAAGTCGACGCGCAGCAGTTGCTGCTGGCGCGCGAGCACGCGCAGCTTGATCGTGGTCGGCAGCGCCGGGTCGCGCTCGAGATGCGGCGTCACGCCGCTGCTGGCGAGCAGCTCGACGATGCGCTCGCCGGGCTCGTCGCACCCGACGACACACAGCAACCCGGCCTGGCCGCCGAGCGTCACGGCATTGCGCGCGACGTTGGCCGCGCCGCCGAGCCGCTCCTCCTGACGCTGCACGTGCACGACCGGCACCGGCGCTTCAGGCGAAATGCGATCGACGTTGCCGAACCAGTAACGGTCGAGCATCACGTCGCCGACGACGAGCACGCGCGAGCGCGCGAGCTGCGCGCGCGGCACCGGAACGATTTCGCGAAGAGTATTCATCGTGTGGTCAGCCACGGGAAGACGACTGGGGATCGACATACGGCCGGCCGATCGCGTAGTAGTCGATGCCCAGTTCGGCCATCGCGTCCGGCTCGTACAGGTTGCGCCCGTCGAAGATCACCGGCGCCTTCAGTTCAGCCTTCAGGCGCGTGAAATCGGGGCTCCGGAATTCCTTCCACTCGGTCACGATCACGAGTGCGTCCGCGCCCGTCACGGCGACGTCCTGCGTCTCGACGAGATGCAGCCGCGCCAGCGCGTCGGCATCGTTGCCGAAATCCAGCTCGAACACGCGCCGTGCTTCGTCGACCGCGACCGGATCGTACGCGCGCACGGTCGCGCCGCGTTCGAGCAGCGCAGCGATCAGGCGGCGGCTCGGCGCCTCGCGCATGTCGTCGGTGTTCGGCTTGAACGCCAGGCCCCAGACCGCGAACTCGCGGCCCGTCAGGTCGGCGCCGAAGCGCTGCTCGATCTTGCCGATCAACACGTCCTTCTGCGCATGGTTGGCGGCCTCGACGGCCTCCAGGATGCGCAGCGGCTGGCCGTTCTCGCCGGCGGTGCGGATCAGCGCCTGGACGTCCTTCGGGAAGCACGAGCCGCCGTAGCCGACGCCGGCGTACAGGAAGTGATAGCCGATGCGCGGATCGGAACCGATCCCGCGGCGCACGGCCTCGATGTCGGCGCCGACCTTGTCGGCGAGATTCGACATCTCGTTCATGAACGAGATGCGCGTCGCGAGCATCGCGTTCGCCGCGTACTTCGCGAATTCGGCCGAACGCACGTCCATGTAGATCGTGCGCTCGTGGTTGCGGTTGAACGGCGCGTAGAGCTTTTTCATCTTCTCGCGCGCGATCGTGCCGGTCTCGTCGTCGTCGACGCCGATGATGATCCGGTCCGGGCGCATGAAGTCCTCGACCGCGGCGCCTTCCTTCAGGAATTCCGGGTTCGACACGACCGAGAAGCGATGCGCGACGCTGCCCGCGAGCCCGCGTGCGGCAAGCGCCTCGTCGACCACGCCGCATACGCGCCGCGCAGTCCCGACCGGCACCGTCGACTTGTCGACGATCACCTTGAAGCCCGTCATGTAGCGGCCGATGTTGCGTGCGGCCTCGAGCACGTACTGCAGGTCGGCCGAGCCGTCCTCGTCGGGCGGCGTACCGACCGCAATGAACTGGATCTCGCCGTGCGCGACGCTCGCCTCGATGTCGGTCGAGAAGCGCAGGCGCCCCGCCGCGCGGTTGCGCGCGATGATGTCCAGCAGCCCCGGTTCGTGAATCGGCATCCCGCCGTTGTTCAGGATGTCGATCTTGCGCGGATCGACGTCGAGGCAGAAGACGTCGTGGCCGATCTCCGCGAGGCAGGCGCCCGTGACGAGACCGACATAGCCGGTGCCGATGATGGTGATTTTCATAGATGTTCCGGTACTTCCCGGTAATAGACTAACTTGGCCGCCGGGACGAGCCCGGCGGCGACCGCAGCGCGTTGGCTCCGCGTACCGGGATCAGCCCGGCATCGCAGGTTCGACGCGGCGCGGCGCATAGGTTTCCCAGCCGCTGCATCCGGGGCACTGCCAGTAAAAGAGCCGTGCCCGGAAACCGCAATTCTGGCACGTATACCGTGGCAGGTTTTTGGTGCGCTGCTTGATCAGCGCACGCATCATTTCAAGTTCCTTACGGCGCGGTTCGTCGGCCGCGGCGATCTGCGCATCGAGCAGGTGCAGCATCCCGGACAGGTTCGGCGACTTCTCCATCTGCATGCGCGCGAGCGTGTGCGCCGCCTCCTGGCCGCGCAACCCGGCGATGTGCTGATACGCGATGTCGAGCAGGTCGTTCGACGGATAGCGGTCGACATACCCCATCAGCAGCTCGGCGCCTTCGGCGTTCTTGCCGAGCGCGACATACGCCTTCATCAGCTTGTCGGCGACGAGCGGCAGGTACGCCGGATTCTGCGCTTCGACGCGCTTCCAGTGCTCGATCGCGGCTGCGTGGTCGCCCGCCGCCTCCGCTGCGTCGCCGGACAGCACCGTCGCACGCACGTTCTGCGGGTTCACGGTCAATGCCAGGCGCAACTGTTCGGCTGCCGCAGCCGCGTTCTTGCGCTGCAGCGCTTCCTGCGCGAGTTCGCAGTGGAACTGCGCGATCTCGACACCGAGCGGCTTGTCGCTCATCGATTCGATGCGCTTCGCGGTATCGATCGACTTGTTCCAGTCCTTCTCGATCTCGTAGATCGTCAGCAGCGCCCGCTGCGCACCAAGCGCGTAGTCGCCGTCGGCGAGCTTGTGGAACGCCTCCTCGGCGCGATCGAGCAGGCCGGCCTTCAGGAAATCCTGGCCGAGCTCGTACAACGCGTGGTCACGCTCGTTGACCGGCAGGTCCGTGCGGCTCAGCAGGTTCTGGTGCACGCGGATCGCGCGGTCGGTCTCGCCGCGGCGGCGGAACAGGTTGCCGAGCGCGAAGTGCAGCTCGACCGTCTCGGGATCGAGCTTGGCGACCTCGATGAACGCGTCGATCGCCTTGTCGGGTTGTTCGTTCAACAGAAAATTCAGGCCGCGGAAATACGAGCGCGGCAGGTTGGCACTCTCCGACAGGAGATTCTTCAGGTCATAGCGTGACGCCGCCCAACCGAGCGCGAACGCGACCGGAATCGCGAGCAACCACCAGAAATCCAGATCCATGCGAAATATCGAAGCAGAGACGAAAACCGCGCGATGATCGCGCGGCGTCCGTGTTAAATGACGGGCGGCATCGGCGGCTGGTCGATGACGGCGGGCGTTTCGCGCACCGCACGCAGATCGCGCTTCAGGCGCCCGTTCTCGAGACGCAGGCGGAAGATCGAAGGCAGCGCGGACAGCAGGCCCGCCAGCAGCCCCACGGCGAAGAACGCCAGGCCGATCAGGATCAGCGGCGCTTGCCATGCGTAGCCGGCAACGAAATTCAGCGTCGCGGTTTGCGTATTGGCCAGCGCGAGCACCAGCAGCAGGACGAACACCAATACCCGGATCAGCCAGACGATAAACTTCATGAAGCCCTCTCTTTGTTGAGGTTTGCTGCGGCGCGCGACTCCCCTTCGTCGCACCGAATCGACCCGTATTGTAAAGGAAGCGTTTCCGCGGCTGCGCACATCCTGCGCCAGCCGTTGCGCCGCCGCCGCCGGAAATGAAAAAAGCGCCCCAAGGGGCGCTTTTCTTTTCAGCCTTCGCCGGACGGGTTCCGGGCAGTCCGAACGACGCTCAACGCTCGTCGTCCGGATCGTCAGCCTTCAGCGGTTCACCGGCGCGGCCGTCGACGCGTTCACGCAATTCCTTACCAGGCTTGAAATGCGGCACGAACTTCTCGGGCACCTGCACTTTCTCCCCTGACTTCGGGTTGCGTCCGACGCGCGCCGGGCGACGGTTGAGGCCGAAGCTGCCGAAACCCCGAATTTCGATGCGATGCCCTTTCGCCAGGGCATCAGACATCGCATCGAGCATCGTCTTCACCGCGAAATCCGCATCCTTGAGGACAAGTTGCGGAAATCGCGATGCCAGCTGCGCGACCAACTCGGATTTGGTCATACTTCAGCAGACCTCGTGAGGCTTACTGGTTCTGGCCGTCGAGCTTCGCCTTCAGCAGCGCGCCGAGGTTGGTCGTACCGGTCGCAGCGGCGCTCGTGTCCGACTGCAGGCCGCGGATCGCTTCCTGTTGTTCAGCCGAATCCTTCGCCTTGATCGACAGGTTGATGCCGCGCGACTTGCGATCGATGTTGATCACCATCGCGTTGACCTTGTCGCCTTCCTTCAGCACGTTGCGTGCATCTTCGACGCGATCCTGCGAGATTTCCGACGCACGCAGGTAGCCTTCAATGTCGCCCGTCAGCGTGACGACCGCACCCTTCGCATCGACCGTCTTCACGACGCCGTCGACGATCGAGCCCTTGTCGTTCATTGCAACGTAGTTGCTGAACGGGTCGCCTTCGAGCTGCTTGATGCCGAGCGAAATACGCTCCTTCTCGACGTCGATACCGAGCACGATCGCTTCGACTTCGTCGCCCTTCTTGTACTTGCGAACGGCTTCTTCGCCGGCTTCGCTCCACGACAGGTCCGACAGGTGGACCAGACCGTCGATGCCGCCCGGCAGACCGATGAACACGCCGAAGTCGGTGATCGACTTGATTGCGCCCGTGATCTTGTCGCCCTTCTTGAAGTTGCGGCTGAAGTCATCCCACGGATTCGGCTTGCACTGCTTCATGCCGAGGCTGATACGACGGCGGTCTTCGTCGATCTCGAGGACCATGACTTCGACTTCGTCGCCCAGCTGGACAACCTTCGACGGTGCAACGTTCTTGTTGGTCCAGTCCATTTCCGACACGTGGACGAGGCCTTCGATGCCCGATTCCACTTCGACGAATGCGCCGTAGTCGGTGATGTTCGTGACCTTGCCGAACAGGCGCGTGCCCGACGGGTAACGGCGCGAGATGCCTTCCCACGGATCGTCGCCCAGTTGCTTGATGCCCAGCGAGACGCGGTTCTTCTCTTGGTCGAACTTGAGGATCTTCGCGGTGACTTCCTGGCCAACCGACAGGACTTCGCTCGGGTGACGCACACGACGCCATGCGATGTCGGTGATGTGCAGCAGGCCGTCGATGCCGCCGAGGTCGACGAACGCGCCGTAGTCGGTGATGTTCTTGACCACGCCGTTGACGATCGCGCCTTCCTTCAGCGTCTCGAGCAGCTTCGCGCGCTCTTCGCCTTGCGTTGCTTCGATCACTGCACGACGCGACAGCACGACGTTGTTACGCTTGCGATCGAGCTTGATCACGCGGAACTCGAGCGTCTTGCCTTCGTACGGGGTCGTGTCCTTGACCGGACGCGTGTCGACCAGCGAACCCGGCAGGAACGCGCGGATGCCGTTGACCATCACGGTCATGCCGCCCTTCACCTTGCCGGTGATGGTGCCGGTGACGAGTTCGTTGTTGTCGAGGGCCTTTTCCAGCGACAGCCACGATGCAAGGCGCTTCGCCTTGTCGCGCGACAGGATCGTGTCGCCGTAGCCGTTTTCGAGTGCGTCGATCGCGACGGACACGAAATCGCCCGACTGCACCTCAACCTCGCCCTGATCGTTCAGGAATTCCTCGATCGGAATGTAAGCCTCGGACTTCAGGCCTGCATTGACGACCACGAAGTTGTGGTCGACGCGCACGACTTCGGCGGAAATCACTTCGCCGGCGCGCATGTCTTGGCGGGTCAGCGACTCTTCGAACAGAGCCGCAAAGGATTCGGTATTCGGGGTGGAGGTTTGCAGGTCGGACATAAAAATCTGATTGTGCATGGATCGCTGTGCCACGCCGGCCGGAATGGCAGGCTGAAAGGGCCAGATCGACTACCACACGGGGTTAAGGGTTCGAAACACGCTCCGCGCTTGCAACGCCGAGCACCTACCGCTGCCCGCCTTCTCAGGCGGGCTGGCCGAGCGCCCGGTACCACTGCAGCACTTGATCGACGGCTTCATCGACCGACAGTGCCGACGTATCGAGCAGCTTGGCATCTGCTGCAGGCTTCAGCGGCGCGGCTGCGCGATTGCTGTCGCGCGCGTCACGTTCACGAAGATCCCGGAGCAAGTCATCTATATTAGCAGAAAAACCTTTTTGCATCAATTGCTTATGCCGCCTGGCCGCGCGCGCCTCGGCGCTGGCCGTCAGGAACACCTTCAGCACGGCGTCCGGGAAGATCACCGTGCCCATGTCGCGCCCGTCTGCGACGAGGCCCGGCGTCTTGCGGAACGCGCGCTGGCGCGCGACGAGCGCGGTGCGCACGGGCCCGTGCACGGCAATGGCCGACGCGCGGTTGCCGACCGCTTCGGCGCGGATGTCGTTCGACACGTCGACGCCGTCCAGCTGCGCACAGCCCTCACGGAACGTGATGTGAAGATCGTCGATCAGCTTCACCAGCGCGTCGATGTCTTCCGCCGCGATGCCGTAGCGCACGCTCGCGAGTGCGGCCAGCCGGTACAGCGCGCCGCTGTCGAGCAGGTGGAAGCCAAGGTTCGCGGCGACGAGCGCCGCGACGGTGCCCTTGCCGGAGGCAGTCGGGCCGTCGATCGTGATGACGGGAGTTGGGTGAAAGGGTCGGGTCGATTTCATCGGAACAGTCGGGTCAGGCTTTGGCGAGCGCGGCGAAGCGGTCGAAATAGTCGGGGAACGTCTTGCCGACGCACTTCGGATCGTTGATCCGCACGGGCACGCCGCCCAGGCTGACGAGCGAGAAGCACATCGCCATCCGGTGATCGTCGTACGTATCGATCGCCGCGTTCGGCGTGAGCTTTTCCGGCGGCGTGACGACGAGATAGTCGGGGCCTTCCTCGACGATCGCGCCGACCTTGCGCAGCTCGGTCGCCATCGCGGCGATGCGGTCGGTCTCCTTCACGCGCCAGCTCGCGATGTTGCGCAGCGTGCTCGTGCCGTTCGCGAACAGCGCCGCGACCGCGATGGTCATCGCCGCATCGGGAATCAGGTTGAAATCCATGTCGATCGGCTCGAGCTTGCCGTGGTCGTGGCCGATGCCGCGCACGTCGATCCAGTCGTCGCCCATCGTCACGTTCGCGCCCATCTGCATCAGCGCGTTCGCGAAGCCGACGTCGCCCTGGATGCTCGCGCGCCCCACGCCCTCGACCCGCAGCGGGCCGCCGCCGAGCGCACCGGCCGCGAGGAAGTACGATGCGGACGACGCGTCGCCCTCGACCATGATCCGCCCCGGCGAGCGGTAGCGAACGCCTGCCGGCACGACGAAGCGCTGCCAGCCGTCGCGCTCGACGGTCACGCCGAAGCGCTCCATCAGCCGGATCGTGATGTCGATGTATGGCTTCGAGATCAGCTCGCCGTCGACCTCGACGACGATCCGGCCGTCCTTCGCCTTCAAGAGCGGCAGCGTCATCAGGAGCGCCGTGAGGAACTGGCTCGACACGTCGCCGCGCACGCGGATCGGTGCATCGACCGAGATCGTCGCGGGCTTGATGCGCAGCGGCGGAAAGCCTTCGTTCAGCTCGTAGTCGATCTGCGCGCCGATCTGGCGCAGGCCGTCGACGAGATCGCCGATCGGCCGCTCGTGCATGCGCGGCACGCCGTGCACGCGATAATCGCCGCCGTTCACCGCAAGCGCGGCGGTCAGCGGCCGCACGGCCGTGCCCGCGTTGCCGAGGAACAGGTCGGCCGTCTTCGCGGTGAACGCGCCGCGCGTGCCCGTCACGACACAGGTGTCGCCGTCGCGCGCGAGCTTCACGCCGAGCTTGCCGAGTGCATCGAGCATCACGCGCGTGTCGTCGGAGTCGAGCAGGTTGGTGATCGTCGTTTCGCCTTCGGCCAGCGCGGCGAGCAGCAGCACGCGGTTCGAAATGCTTTTGGAACCGGGCAGGCGCACGGTGCCCGATGCGCTGGAGTACGGGCCGAGATCGAGATAGTCCATGGGAATCGTCCTGTTATTTCTTGACCGGCTCGGCAGCGGGCGCACCGCCGCGCTCCTGCCATGCCTTGCGTGCGGCGCGCGAGCGCGTGAACACGGCTTCGAGCGCCGCGCCGTCGCCGGCGTCGATCGCCTCACGCAGCCGCGCGAGCACGCGCGTGTAGCCGTCGAGTTCGTCGAGCAGCGCCGCGCGGTTCGCGACGCATACGTCGCGCCACATTTCCGGGCTCGACGCCGCGATGCGCGTGAAATCGCGGAAGCCGCCCGCCGCGTACGAGAATTTCAGCTCCGCGTCGGCCTCGCCGAGAATCTGCTCGACGAGCGCGAACGACAGCACGTGCGGCAGATGGCTGATCGACGCGAATACACGATCGTGCTGTTCGGTGTTCATCGTGCGCACGTCGGCGCCGGTTGCACGCCACATCGCGTCGATCCGCGCGACCGCTTCGGGCGCATTCTCGGGCAGCGGGCACAGCACGACGTTGCGACCGACGTACAGGTCCGGCAACGCTGCCTCGACGCCGCTCGACTCGCGGCCGGCAATCGGATGCCCCGGCACGAACTGCGCGATCCGCGCGCCGAGCGCTGCGCGCGCGGCCGCGACGACGTCGGACTTGGTGCTGCCTGCGTCGGTGACGATCGTCGTGTCGTCGAGCCACGGCGCGATGCGCGCGAGCAACGGGCCCGTCTGCGCGACGGGCGCGGCCAGCAGCACGAGATCGGCACCGGCGAGCGCGTCGCGCAACTGCGCGTCGTCGTCGAGCGCCGCCGTGCGATCGATCACGCCGAGCGACAGCGCGCGCTCGACCGAGCTGTGCGAGCGGCCCACGCCGACGATCTCGCCCGCGCCGCCCGGCGCGCGCTCGCGCAGCGCGCGAGCCAGCGAGCCGCCGATCAGGCCGACACCGAAGATGACCAGTTTGTTGAATGCAAAGCCTGACACGACAAGAGCCAAGTTACGCGCGCGAAGCGTCGCCTCGCACGCGGAAATCCAGATTCCGGGTAACGGGCCCGCACCCGGCGCAATCTGCACCGGATACCGCCCGAACCCGCCTTCGGCAGCGCCGACCGGCCTGCCCTGCCCGCCTGGCCGCCGCGCCTGCTCGAGCAGGCGACGGGCCGCCGCGCGTCAGCGTGCGCGCGGATACGAACCGAGTATCTTCAGGAACGCGGCCTTCTGGCCGAGTTCCGCGAGCGCGGCCGCCACCGCCGTATCGTCGCGGTGCCCTTCGATGTCGATGTAGAAGTAGTACTCCCACGTGCCGACACGCGCCGGACGCGACTCGAAACGCGTCATCGACACGCCGTGCCGCGCGAGCGGTTCGAGCAGCTTGAACACGGCGCCCGGCTCGTTCTTCACCGACACGATCAGCGACGTCTGGTCGTGACCGCTTTGGCCGGCCGGCTGCTTGCCGACGATCACGAAGCGCGTGCGGTTGTGCGGATCGTCCTGGATCAGCGAGAACGCGATCTGCAGGCCGTAGTGCGCCGCCGCGCGATCGCCCGCGATTGCCGCGACGGTCGGATCGGCCGCCGCGAGACGCGCGGCCTCGGCATTGCTTGCCACCGCCTGCCGCTCGAGCTGCGGCGCATTCGCCGCAAGCCACTGCTGGCATTGCGCGAGCGCCTGCGCATGGGCGCAGACGCGCTTCACGCCGTCGAGCGTGCCGCTTTGCGTCAGCAGGTTGTGATGGATCGGCAGCGCAAGCTCGCCGCTGATCAGCAGCTGGGTTTGCAGCAGCAGGTCGAGCGTGCGCGACACCGCGCCTTCGGTCGAATTCTCGACCGGCGCGATGCCGAACGCCGACGCGCCGGCCTCGACCGAGCGGAACACCTCGTCGATCGACGGGCACGGCAGCCCTTCGATCGACTGCCCGAAATACTCGAGCATCGCCTGTTCGCTGTACGTGCCGACCGGCCCGAGGAACGCGACGTGGATCGTCTGTTCGAGCGCGCGGCTCGCGGCCATGATCTCGCGCCAGATGGCGCTGATGTGCTCGCTCGCGAGCGGCCCCGCGCTCATGTCCTGCAGCCGCGCGATCACCTGCAGCTCGCGCTCCGGCCGGAACACCGGCGCGTTGAAATGCTTCTTGACCTCGCCCACTTCCAGCGCCACTGCGGCGCGCTGGTTCAAAAGCGCGATCAGCTGCGCGTCGATCGCATCGATGCGATCGCGCAGCGGTTTCAGGCGGGAATTCAGTTCGTCGTCCATGCGTTTTGCCGTGCTGTTTGAACAGCGCCGCCGTCAGGCGCCGCGCTGCTCGAAGTCCTTCATGTACTCGACGAGCGCTTTCACGCCCTCGAGCGGCACCGCGTTGTAGATCGACGCCCGCATGCCGCCGACGGACTTGTGGCCCTTCAGCTGCAGCAGCCCGCGCGCCTTTGCGCCGGCGAGGAAGTCTTCATTGCGCGTTTCGTCGGCCAGGAAAAACGGCACGTTCATCCGCGAACGCGCTGCCGGCTCGACCTTGTTCAGATAGAAACTGCTCGCATCGATCGTGTCGTAGAGCAGCTTCGCTTTTTCGGTATTGCGGGCCTCGATCGCTTCGAGGCCACCCTGCCGCTTCAACCACTGGAACACGAGGCCCGCGATGTAGATCGCGTAGGTGGGCGGCGTGTTGTACAGCGAGTTGTTCGCGGCGATGGTCTTCCATTCGAACGCGGACGGGCAGATCGACAGCGCGCGATCGAGCAGGTCCTCGCGCACGATCACGACCGTCACGCCGGCCATCCCGATGTTCTTCTGCGCGCCGCCGAACAGCACGCCGTACTTCGCGACGTCCATCGGGCGCGACAGGATGTGCGACGAGACATCCGCGACCAGCGGGATGTCGCCGAGATCGGGAATCTCGAATGTCTCGACGCCGTCGATCGTCTCGTTGGTGCACAGATGCACGTAGGCCGGATCATCCGACAGCTGCCATTCGGCGCGCGCGGGCGCACGCGTGAAGCCGCCTTCCGTCTTGCCTGTCGCGGCGAGGTGCGGCGTGCAGAACTTCTTCGCCTCGTTGAACGATTTCTGCGACCACGAGCCCGTCACGACGAAGTCGGCCGTCTTGCGCGAGCCGAGCAGGTTCATCGGCACGATCGCGTTTTCCGCGATGCCGCCGCCCTGCAGGAACAGGATCCGGTGGCTGGCCGGCACGCCGAGCAGGTCGCGCAGGTCGGTCAGCGCGGCCTCGTGGATCGACATGAACTCCTTGCCGCGATGGCTCATCTCCATCACGCTCATGCCGCTGCCGTGCCAGTCGAGCATTTCGTCGGCGGCTTGCCGCAGCACTTCCTCGGGCATCGCCGCAGGACCGGCGGAGAAATTAAAGACGCGCATCGTGAAAACCTCGGAGGGACGCGACCGGCTCGCCGCCGGCAGAACGCGCCAGAAAAGAAATGGCCGCTTGCGCTCGCGCGCAAACGGCCATTATCGCACTGTCGTCAGGCTCCCGCCAAACCCGGCCGAACGGCCGGTGGCGCGCCCGGACAGCTTTACTTGCCCGGCTTGACTGCTGCGACTTCCTTGTCAGCCTGCGTGCGCGTTGCCTGGATCGCTTGCGGCATGTACTTCTGCATCAGGCCGTTGACCACGTCGCGACCGACCTGATCCTGGACCTGGATGAACTTGCGGCCCGTCGGGCTCTTGTAGAACGTCGTCAGATCCTTGATCTCCGACGTGCTGTAGTACTTCGCGTAGGCGTCGTACTGAGCCGACATCGCGTCGCTCTGGAACTGTTGCGTACCGAACACCTTGCCTGCGCCGTCAACCAGCTTCGGCACCGCGTTCTTCTGCAGCGTCGGAACGGCAGCCTGCTTCTGCTTGTCGTTCAGCGTCTTGTTTTCCGACAGCGCGTCCGACAGGATTGCCGGCACGAGTTGCTTGGCCTGCATTTCGGCGCTGTTGCCGATTGCCGACACGAGCTTCGGCGCGTCGATCGCGTCGAGCAGATCCTTGATCGCTGCCTTCTTGTCGGCGTCGATCGGCGCAGCTGCCGCCGGAGCAGCCGGTGCGGAATTCGACAGCGCCTGCGCCATCGCGAACGTCGGCACCAGTGCAGCCAGCAGAACCAGTTGCTTGAATTGCTTTTGCATCATCACTCCCTTTTGGAAATATGAATGGTTGCTCGCCGGCCGCGGCGCTTTTCGCCCGCGGCGGCCAGAGTCTCATCCGTTCTTCAGGCTTCGCCGTCCGACGCCTCGTCGGCCTCGCCCTCTCCCTCTTCGGCCTCGGCGATCTGCTGCAGGCCAGAGAGCTTCGTACCCTCATCGAGACTGATGAGTGTAACACCTTGCGTGGCGCGCCCCATCTCGCGAACCTCGGATACGCGGGTGCGAATCAACACGCCGGCCGTCGTGATCAGCATGATCTGATCCTCGGCATCGACGAGCGTTGCAGCCACGACCTTGCCGTTGCGCTCGGACGTCTGGATCGCGATCATACCCTTCGTACCGCGGCCATGGCGCGTGTACTCGGTGATCGGCGTGCGCTTGCCGTAGCCATTTTCGGTTGCGGTGAGCACGGTCTGCTCCTCGCTGCCGGCAACCAGCATCGCGATGACCTGCTGCCCGTCCTCGAGCTGCATGCCGCGCACGCCACGCGCCTCGCGCCCCATCGGACGCACGTCGTTCTCGTCGAAACGCACGGCCTTGCCGGCGTCGGAGAACAGCATCACGTCGTGCGCGCCGTCGGTGATCGACGCACCGATCAGGTAGTCGCCTTCGTCGAGGCCGACCGCGATGATGCCCTTCTTCATCGGGCGGCTGAACGCTTCGAGCGGCGTCTTCTTCACGGTGCCGAGCGACGTCGCCATGAAGATGAACTTGTCGGCCGAGAATTCCTTGACCGGCAGCACGACGTTGATCTTCTCGCCTTCCTGCAGCGGGAACATGTTGACGATCGGGCGGCCGCGCGAGTTGCGCGAACCCTGCGGCACTTCATAGACCTTGACCCAGTACACGCGGCCGCGGTTCGAGAAGCACAGGATGTAGTCGTGCGTGTTCGCGATGAACAGCGTCTCGATCCAGTCGTCTTCCTTCATCTGCGTCGCCTGCTTGCCGCGGCCGCCGCGCTTCTGCGCGCGGTACTCGGACAGCGGCTGCGACTTCACGTAGCCCGCGTGCGACATCGTGACGACCATGTCCTGCGGCGTGATCAGATCCTCGGTGTTCAGCTCGGTCGCGTTCAGCTCGATCTTCGAGCGGCGCGCGTCGCCGAATTCGGCCTTCACCGAGGTCAGCTCCTCGCCGATCATCGTCGTGATCCGCTCGGGGCGCGCAAGGATGTCCAGCAGGTCGGCGATCTGCGCCATCACTTCGCGGTACTCGCCGATGATCTTGTCCTGCTCGAGGCCGGTCAGGCGCTGCAGGCGCATCTGCAGGATTTCCTGCGCCTGCGTGTCGGACAGGCGGTACAGCCCGTCGGTCTGCATCCCGAACGCCGGGTTCAGGCCTTCCGGACGGTACGCCGAACGGCCGCCGGCCGCCGCGTTCTCGCTCTCGGCGCGCGTCAGCATCTCGCGCACGAGCGACGAATCCCACGGCTTCGCCATCAGTTCCTGCTTCGCGATCGGCGGCGTCGGCGCGGCCTTGATGATCGCGATGAATTCGTCGATGTTCGCGAGCGCAACCGCGAGACCTTCGAGCACGTGGCCGCGTTCGCGGGCCTTGCGCAGTTCGTAGATCGTGCGGCGCGTCAGCACTTCCCGCCGGTGCGACAGGAAGCACTGCAGGATTTCCTTCAGGTTCAGCAGCTTCGGCTGGCCGTCGACGAGCGCGACCATGTTCATGCCGAACGTGTCCTGGAGCTGCGTCGCCTTGTACAGGTTGTTCAGCACCACTTCCGGCACTTCGCCGCGCTTGAGCTCGATCACGACGCGCATGCCGCTCTTGTCGGACTCGTCGCGGATGTCGGAGATGCCCTCGAGCTTCTTCTCGTTGACGAGCTCGGCGATCCGCTCGAGCAGCGAGCGCTTGTTCACCTGGTACGGCAGCTCGTCGACGATGATCGCCATCCGCTGGCCGCGGTCGATCTCCTCGAAGTGCGTGGCCGCGCGCATCACGACGCGGCCGCGCCCGGTGCGGTAGCCGTCGCGCACGCCGGCGACGCCGTAGATGATGCCGGCCGTCGGGAAGTCCGGCGCCGGGATGATCTCGATCAGCTCGTCGATCGTCGCTTCCGGGTTGCCCAGCAGGTGCTGGCACGCGTCGACGACTTCGTTCAGGTTGTGCGGCGGGATGTTGGTCGCCATGCCGACCGCGATGCCCGACGAGCCGTTGATCAGCAGGTTCGGGATGCGCGACGGCAGGACCGACGGCTGCGTTTCGTTGCCGTCGTAGTTCGGCTCGAAATCGACCGTTTCCTTGTCGATGTCGGCGAGCAGCTCGTGACCGATCTTCGCCATGCGAATTTCGGTGTAACGCATCGCCGCGGCGTTGTCGCCGTCGATCGAGCCGAAGTTGCCCTGCCCGTCGATCAGCATGTAGCGCAGCGAGAAGTCCTGCGCCATCCGCACGATCGTGTCGTAGACCGCGGTATCGCCGTGAGGGTGGTATTTACCGATCACGTCGCCGACGATACGCGCCGACTTCTTGTACGCGCGGTTCCAGTCGTTGTTCAGTTCGTGCATCGCGAACAATACGCGCCGGTGCACGGGCTTCAGGCCGTCGCGGACATCCGGGAGGGCACGTCCGACGATCACGCTCATCGCGTAATCGAGATACGAACGGCGCATTTCCTCCTCTAGGGAGGTGGGCAGGGTCTCTTTGGCGAATTGATCCATGTATCCGTATCGTTTCGGAGCGAAGACGGCGAACGCCTTTCGCGTGGGCGCTGCATGCGCAACGCAACGCGAGATTCTAACATGCGCCCATCAGCCGCCAATTCGCCACCCCCTCTATATATAAATAGCAAAAATCGCGGCGACGGCGATTCGACCGAAATCGCCTGCGACCCCACGTCGCACGCCATCCCGCCCCGCTTGTTTCACGCGCGCAAGTAAACAACCGCGCACACTCGCGCAATTTCACCGACACACTCTTGACAATCTCTAAAAGTTACGGCAGGCCGGTGTTGCGCATGCACCACAAAGTTGGAGCGATCTTAGGGTGGGGAGGATTTTTTTTCGTAGGAAGGGAACGATATGGCAAAATGCCAACGCACTGAAAGTTAGACGCTGCTCGAAGTCTACACAGGAGCGGCGCCGCGTTTTTTGTGCCGCACCAATGTTATACTTCGAGCAATGTATGACTTGTCACCGTCAACAGGCTCGCAGTAAACCTGCGGTAATCTCAATTTCGAGAGGAGAAATATGAATAAACTTTCAAAGCTCGCGTTCATTGCAGCTACCGCAGTTATGGCTGCATCCGCTTCGGCACAGTCGGTGCCGGCGTCGCGCCAAGCCGTCAATGACAACTGGGTGAACGGCACGGGCGAATGGGTGTGGATGAACGGCACGAACGAGCTCTGCTGGCGCGATGCGTTCTGGACGCCGGCCACCGCCAACGCGAAGTGCGATGGCGCACTGGTCGCCCAGGCACCGCAACCGCCGGTCGCTCCGGTCGCTCCGGCCATCACGAGCCAGAAGATCACGTATCAAGCTGACGCACTGTTCGACTTCGACAAGGCAACGCTCAAGCCGCTGGGCAAGCAAAAGCTGGACGAACTGTCGTCGAAGATCCAGGGCATGAACACGGAAGTGGTCGTCGCAACGGGCTACACGGACCGCATCGGTTCGGACAAGTACAACGACCGTCTGTCGCTGCGCCGTGCGCAAGCCGTGAAGTCGTACCTGGTCAGCAAGGGTGTGCCGGCCAACAAGATCTACACGGAAGGCAAGGGCAAGCGCAACCCGGTTACGACGGGCTGCAACCAGAAGAACCGCAAGCAACTCATCGCCTGCCTCGCACCGGACCGCCGCGTGGAAGTCGAAGTGGTTGGTACGCAAGAAGTCCAGAAGACGACCGTTCCGGCAAACTAAGCCGCGGTTTTCGACTGCTTCAAAGCCCCGCTCCGGCGGGGCTTTTTCTTTGACGCCCGACCGGGCGCTCGCCGCTTCGCCGCTCGTCCGCTTCTTATATACTCGGGTCTGACGAACCGCAGCACCGCCCTCCCCCCGTAGCCCGTTTGCCGACATGACCAACGCCGATCCGCACGAACTCCAGAAATTCAGCGACCTCGCCCACCGGTGGTGGGATCCGAATGCCGAATTCAAGCCGCTGCACGACCTGAACCCGGTCCGGCTCGGCTGGATCGACGCGCACGCGCACCTGGCCGGCAAGCGCGCACTCGACATCGGCTGCGGCGGCGGCATCCTGTCCGAATCGATGGCCGGGCTCGGCGCCCAGGTGAAGGGCATCGACCTGTCGACCGAAGCGCTCGGCGTCGCCGACCTGCACAGCCTCGAAAGCGGCATCACGGTCGACTACGAGGCCATCGCCGCCGAAGCGATCGCCGCGCGCGAACCGGGCACCTACGACGTCGTCACCTGCATGGAAATGCTCGAGCACGTGCCGTCGCCCGGCGATGTCGTCGCCGCATGCGCGACGCTCGTGAAGCCGGGCGGCTGGGTGTTCTTCTCGACGCTGAACCGCAACCTGAAGTCCTACCTGTTCGCGGTGATCGGCGCGGAGTACATCGCACAGATGCTGCCGAAGGGCACGCACGACTACGCGCGCTTCATCCGCCCGTCGGAACTGGCCGGCTTCGTGCGCGCGACGGATCTGCACATCGTGGAGATCAAGGGCATCACGTATCACCCGATCGGCAAGCGCTTCGCGCTGTCGAACGACACCGACATCAACTACCTCATCGCGTGCCGCCGCGCCGCGTGACCTTTCGACCGGCATGACGACTCCCCTTTTCACCGCGCGGGCGGCAGACGAACCGCGCCTGCTGCACTGCGATGCCGTGTTGTTCGACCTCGACGGCACGCTTGCCGATACGGCGCCCGATCTCGCGGCGGCCGTCAACAAGATGCAGCGCGAGCGCGGCCTGCCCGAAACGTCGCTCGACGTGTTGCGGCCGCTGGCTTCGGCCGGCGCGCGCGGCCTGCTCGGCGGCGCGTTCGGCATCGATCCGCACACGCCCGGCTACGAAGCGATGCGCGACGAGTTCCTGGCCAACTACGCGACGGATCTTTGCGTGCATACAACGCTGTTCCCGGGCATCGGCGACGTGCTCGACGAACTCGATGCGCGCGGTGTGCGCTGGGGTATCGTCACGAACAAGGCGATGCGGCTCACGGCGCCGCTCGTCGACCTGCTCGGCCTCGCACCGCGCGCGGCCTGCATCGTCGGGGGCGACACAACGCCGCACCCGAAGCCGCACCCGGCCCCGCTGCTGCACGCAGCCGACCAGTTGACGATCGCGCCCGCGCGCATCGTCTACGTCGGCGACGACCTGCGCGACATTCAGGCCGGCAGCGCCGCCGGCATGGCGACGGTCGCGGCCGCGTACGGCTATTGCGGCGACGGCGTCGCACCGGCCGACTGGCAAGCGCAGCATCTCGTCGATACGACGCAGGAACTGCGCGAACTGTTGCGCGATGTTGGGCTATAATGATTGATCTTACCGCGGGGGCGACCTGGTTTCGACAGGGGTTGTGAAGCGGCTAGGGCATGTCGAGGACCCGTCACCTCGTTAATCAATGGGAAAATCGTAACTGCAAACGACGATACGTTCGCACTGGCAGCCTAACGGCCGCCGTCCTCTGCCTAGTTCACTGACGGGCTAGTGTCGCAAGACCGGTAGCAATACCGCCAGAGGTCATTTACGTCAGTTAAGCCCTGTCGGCGTCGCGACGCCAGGGTCGAAAACCTAGCGAATCGCCGTAGTGCAGCGTGTTCGTCCGCGTCGCTGCGGTTAAATCAAAAGACTGGACTAAACATGTAGAACTAGTCGTGGAGCGCTTCTGGACGCGGGTTCGATTCCCGCCGCCTCCACCAAATTCCGCGCTCGTCGCACGAACCCCGCATGACGCAAGTCTGCGGGGTTTTTTGTTGCCGCGACACGCATGCACCGCTCTCCTGCCGAAAAAGCGCCCAGCCACGGACGGGCGGCCGGGCGGAATGCCGCCGGTGCTCCGGCGGCAGGAGGTAACGGATGGTCAGCCGCACCCGCGCAGTCGTTGGCTGCGCCTGGCGGCCAGCCCGGCTATCGCGGCCTCGGGCACGACGCGTCGTCGCACTCGGCGCTCGCGTACACCGGGCATACGCGACTACGCGACTTAGCTGCCGCGATACAGCGACTTCATTTCTTCAGCACTGGCCGGACGCACGCCCATCGCGCGCGAACCCGACGCCGATGCGCCCTGGGCCTGCGCACCGTAGCCGCTGGCGTCGGCGCCCTGCGCTTGCGCCAGCGCACGCTGCTGCTCCGCAACACGGGCCGTGGCAGCCTGGATCGCTTCCGGGTAGTGCGGATCTTCGCCGCGAGCGGAGTTGTAACCGGCCTGCTGGAGCTGCACCAGCTCGGCACGGACCTGCGCGCGGGTGATCGTCGAGCCCGGCTGGGCGAACGACACGACCGGGGCAACGAGAGCGGCGGCGACGACAACGGCTTGAACGAGCGACTTCATGATGACCTACCTCCAGATTTGTCTGTGTTCGCGGTGAACACCTTGTTCATCGCTGACAAATCGAAGTTTATGTAGGCGGATGCTTAAGAATAAGGCGGGTTTCTGGAAGACATCCTTCCTGAATTACGGGTTAACCCTATATTAATTGTGGGGACGGCGAGTCGCGCAGGCGGTGGCTTCGCCCGGCAACTCATTGCATGAAGGCCTGCCGAAAAGCATGAGCCCCGCGAAGCGGCAATGCTTCGCAGGGCTCGAATTCGATCTGATCCGGAGACGTCACTCATGCGCCCGTCGATCGCTCGATCGGGCCGTCGCGCGAAAGTACGGCGCTCCGCCCCGGGCACGAACGCGCCAGTCGACGTATTACTGGGTGTCCATCGGGCACTTCAGGTTGCAGCCGTTCGGGTCGCCGAGATCGCCCTTGCGGCGCAACGCCGACTTCTTGCTGCCCTGGTATTTCTGCGACGGCGCCGACGCCGCGAAAGGCATCTGCGGATGCTCGTTCAACCGAAACTGTTCACTCAGGATGCCGCCGGGCACACCCGGGGAATTCTGCGCGAGCGCAAACGGCGAAGCGACGACCAGCAGCCCCGCGGTCAACGCTGCCGCGGCGAGGGGAACGGAAAATTTCATGGCGGAATGACGCCTGAACGGCGTGCTTGTTGGAACGTTGATCAAGCGGCAAGCGTAGCGTAAATCCCCTGCTGCTGCAGCGCGGCTCGATCGCGTCCTCGTTACCGCGGGTTGCCGTGCTGCGCGTGCGTGCCGTCGTCGCCGGCCAGCCCGGTCGCGACGCTCGTCAGCGTGCCGCACGCGGCCGGATCGTAGCCGTCCAGATGGGCGACGCGCTCGACGAAACGTGCGTCGCGCAGCAGCGCCAGCACGTCGGCGAGCGGTCGCGCGTCGAGCCGCGCACGCTCGCACGCGAAGTAATAGTCCTCGTCGACGACGGGAATGAAGTCGAGCCCGAAATGATGGGCGGCCGGCTCGACGCCGAAGCCGAGATCGGCCATCCCGCTCGCGACGAACGCCGCGATCGCCGAATGCGTAAGCTCGGCCGATGCGTAGCCGTCGATGCGCTCGGGATCGATGCCGATCGCGCGCAGCGCGAGGTCCAGCAGCATGCGCGTGCCCGACCCCGGCTGCCGGTTGACGAAGCGGATGTCGTTGCGCGCGAGATCCGCGAGCCCGCGGACCTGCTTCGGGTTGCCGCGCGGCACGAACAGCCCCTGCTGGCGGCGCGTCAAGTGGATCAGCACGTGGCGCGTGTCGTCGAGCCACGGCTGGTAGATCTGCGCGCACTGCGCGCGAAACGCGCCGCGCGGCAGATGGAAGCCGGCCAGTTCGCATTCGCCGCGCGCGAGCGCCTGGACGGCCTCGACGCTCTCGCGATACTTGATGTCGACGGCAGCGTGCGCATCGACGAGCGCGGACACGAGCGTCGCGACCGCGTAGCCGTGCGACGCGTGAATGCGCACGGCGCCGTCGCGCTGCGCGAGCCGCCGGTTCAGGTCGCTCGCCACTTCGGCCGCCAGCATGCGCAAATTCCCGTCGAGCCGGCTGCGCGCGAGACGCTGCGCATCGACGACCGCCTGCCCGAGCGCCGACAACGTCGACCCCTTGCCGCGCGCCGTTTCGATCAGCTCACCGCCAATGCACGCCTCCAGCGCGCGAAGCATGCCCCACGCGTGCCGATACGACAGCCCCTTGGCCTGCGCCGCCTGCGCAATGCTGCCCGTGTCGGCCACGAGTTCCAGCAACGGCGCGACGTCCGACAGGCTGGCCGACCGGCCTTCCGTGTCGCGTACGGTCAGATACGCGTCGCATTCGATCCGAATCAATTATGCACTCCGATTTCCTATTGCGACCGCGAAATCTTCCGCTTATCGTTGGTCAAAATCAATCAGAACGAAGTCGCGGTGCGCACTATATGAATTTCGAGCGCATATGAGACTTTGGAGGAGCATAACCGATGTCCCCGAATTCCCCTGCGCCCGACGCGCTGGTCGAGCGTCATGCGCGCGCCGGCCAGTCGCTCGTCGCGATCCTGCACGCGATCCAGGACGACGCCGGCTACGTGCCGCCGGGCTGCGTCGCGCCGCTCGCCAAGGCACTCAACCTGTCGCGCGCGGAAGTCCACGGCGTACTGACCTACTACCATCACTTCCGCACCGCGCCGCCCGCGCGCGTGACGATCCAGATGTGCCGCGCCGAAGCATGCCGCAGCATGGGCTGCGAAACGCTCGCCGCACACGCGGAAGCACGCACGGGCTGCCGGTTCGACGCGGCGCACGGCGAGGCCGCGGCTGCGCACGCGCCGGACGCCGTCGCGCTCGAATCGGTGTACTGCCTCGGCCTGTGTGCGCAGTCGCCGTCGCTGACGGTCAACGGCGTGCTGCACGCGAAGGTCACGCCGGAGAAATTCGACGCGCTGCTCGCCGACGCTGTCGCCCGCACGCCGGAGGCCGCATGACGACCCGCATCTACGTTCCGCGCGATTCGTCCGCGCTGGCGCTCGGCGCCGACGCGCTCGCGGCTGCGATCGTCGCGGAAGCCGAACGGCGCGGCGTCGCGATCGAACTGGTCCGCAACGGCTCGCGCGGGCTGCTGTGGCTGGAGCCGCTCGTCGAGGTCGGCACGGCCGCGGGCCGCGTCGGCTACGCGAACCTGTCGGCCGCCGACGTGCCGTCGCTGTTCGACGCCAACTGGCTGGACGGCGGCACGCACCCGAGCGCGGTCGGCCTCGTCGATGCGCTGCCCTATCTCGCGCGCCAGCAGCGCCTCACGTTCGCACGCATCGGCCTGACCGATCCGCTGTCGATCGACGACTACCTGCAACACGAAGGCCTCGCGGGCCTGAAGAACGCGCTCGCGCTCGATGGCGATGCCGCGTGCGAGACGCTGCTCGAATCGGGGCTGCGCGGCCGCGGCGGCGCGGCGTTCCCGGCCGGCATCAAGTGGCGCACCGTGCGCAACGCGCGCGCCGCGCAGAAGTACGTCGTCTGCAACGCGGACGAAGGCGATTCGGGCACGTTCTCCGACCGCCTGCTCATGGAATGCGATCCGTACTGCCTGATCGAAGGGATGATCATCGCGGGCATCGCGACGGGCGCGACGATCGGCTACATCTACGTGCGCAGCGAATACCCGCACGCGATTGCCACGCTCGAAGCCGCGATCGGCCGCGCCCGCGAAGCCGGCTGGCTCGGCGACCGCGTACTCGGCTCCGCGCACGCGTTCGAGCTGCACGTCGCGAAAGGCGCGGGCTCGTACGTGTGCGGCGAGGAAACGGCGCTGCTCGAATCGCTCGAGGGCAAACGCGGCGTCGTGCGCGCGAAGCCGCCGCTGCCCGCGCTCGCCGGCCTGTTCGGCCAGCCGACCGTCATCAACAACGTGATCACGCTCGCGACGGCGCCCGTGATCTTCGCGCGCGGCGCGGCGTTCTATCGCGACTACGGGATGGGTCGCTCGCGCGGCACGCTACCGTTCCAGCTCGCGGGCAACATCCGCCAGGGCGGCCTCGTCGAGCTCGCATTCGGCGTCACGCTGCGCGAACTGCTGTTCGACTTCGGCGGCGGCACGGCCAGCGGCCGGCCGGCGCGCGCCGCGCAGGTCGGCGGCCCGCTCGGCACCTACCTGCCCGACCATCAGTGGGACGTGCCGCTCGACTACGAAGCGTATACGGCGATCGGCGCGGTCGTGGGCCACGGCGGCATCGTGCTGCACGACGACACGTCGAACCTCGCCGAGCTGGCCGAATACGCGATGAAGTTCTGCGCGATCGAATCGTGCGGCAAATGCACGCCGTGCCGGATCGGTTCGACGCGCGGCGTCGAGACGATCGCACGGATCCGCGACGGCGACACGTCGGAGCGCCAGGTCACGCTGCTGCGCGACCTGTGCGACACGATGCTGGCCGGCTCGCTGTGCGCGATGGGCGGGATGACGCCGTACCCGGTGCTGTCCGCACTCGACCATTTCCCCGAAGATTTCGGGCTCGCTGCCGGCCAGGATGCCGCGTCGGGTCCGGTCAAGGCTGCGGCCTGACCCAGAAGGAGCCCTGCATGTCCCTCGACACGAACAACGTCCGCCAAGGCGGCTGCGGCTCGGGCCAATGCGCGTGCAAGAGCGCCGCGCAGGCGCGCGAGCGCGACCCGTTCGACGATACCGATTACGGCACGCCGCACCGGCATGCCGATACCGACGTCACGCTCGAAATCGACGGCCAGCCGGTGACGGTCCCGGCCGGCACGTCGGTGATGCGCGCGGCGATCGAGGCCGGCGTCAACGTCCCGAAGCTCTGCGCAACCGATTCGCTCGAACCGTTCGGCTCGTGCCGGCTGTGCCTCGTCGAGATCGAAGGCCGGCGCGGTTATCCGGCGTCGTGCACGACGCCGGCCGAAGCCGGCATGAAAGTGCGCACGCAGTCGGACCGGCTGCAGTCGCTGCGCCGCAACGTGATGGAGCTGTACATCTCCGACCATCCGCTCGACTGCCTCACCTGCCCCGCCAACGGCGACTGCGAGCTGCAGGACATGGCGGGCGTGGTCGGGCTGCGTGAAGTGCGCTACGGCTTCGACGGCGCGAATCACCTGAAAGACCGCAAGGACGAATCGAACCCGTACTTCACGTACGACCCGTCGAAGTGCATCGTCTGCAACCGCTGCGTGCGCGCATGCGAGGAAACACAGGGCACGTTCGCGCTGACGATCGCCGCGCGCGGTTTCGAATCGCGCGTCGCCGCGGGCGAAAGCGAATCGTTCATGGCGTCGGAATGCGTGTCGTGCGGCGCGTGCGTCGCCGCATGCCCGACGGCCACGCTGCAGGAAAAGACCGTCGTGCAGCTCGGGCAGGCCGAACACTCGGTCGTCACGACCTGCGCGTACTGCGGCGTCGGCTGCTCGTTCAAGGCCGAGATGAAGGGCACGCAGGTCGTGCGCATGACGCCGCACAAGAACGGCCTCGCGAACGAAGGCCACGCGTGCGTGAAGGGACGTTTCGCATGGGGCTACGCGACGCACAAGGACCGCATCACGAAGCCGATGATCCGCGAGAAGATCACCGATCCGTGGCGCGAGGTGAGCTGGGACGAAGCACTCACGTACGCGGCGACGCAATTCCGCAAGCTGCAGCAGAAGTACGGCCGCGATTCGATCGGCGGCATCACGTCGTCGCGCTGCACGAACGAGGAAACCTATCTCGTGCAGAAGCTCGTTCGCGCCGCGTTCGGCAACAACAACGTCGATACCTGCGCACGCGTATGCCATTCGCCGACCGGCTATGGCCTGAAGACGACGCTCGGCGAATCGGCCGGCACGCAGACGTTCGCATCGGTCGGCCAGGCCGACGTGATCGTCGTGATGGGCGCGAACCCGACCGACGGCCACCCGGTGTTCGGCTCGCGGATGAAGCGCCGCGTGCGCGAAGGCGCGAAGCTGATCGTGATCGACCCGCGCCGCATCGACGTCGTCGACGGCCCGCACGTGAAGGCCACGCATCACCTGCAGCTGCGCCCCGGCACCAACGTCGCGATCGTCAACGCGCTCGCGCACGTGATCGTCACCGAAGGGCTCGTTGCCGATGCATTCGTCGCCGAGCGCTGCGACACGCGCGCGTTCGAGCAATGGCGCGAATTCGTGTCGCGCGACGAAAATTCACCGGAAGCCACCGCCGACGTGACGGGCGTGCCGGCCGAGCGCGTGCGCGAAGCCGCGCGCCTCTACGCGACGGGCGGCAATGCCGCGATCTATTACGGGCTGGGCGTCACCGAACACGCGCAGGGCTCGACGACGGTAATGGGCATCGCGAACCTCGCGATGGCGACCGGCAACATCGGCCGCGAAGGCGTCGGCGTCAATCCGCTGCGCGGCCAGAACAACGTGCAGGGTTCGTGCGACATGGGCTCGTTCCCGCACGAACTGCCCGGCTACCGGCACATCAGCGACGAGGTCGTGCGCACGCAGTTCGAACAGGCGTGGTCGGCCACGCTGCAGCCGGAGCCGGGGCTGCGCATCCCGAACATGTTCGATGCCGCGCTCGACGGCAGCTTCAAGGGGCTCTACTGCCAGGGCGAGGACATCGTCCAGTCGGACCCGAACACGCAGCACGTCGCGGCCGCGCTGTCGGCGATGGAATGCATCGTCGTGCAGGACATCTTCCTGAACGAGACCGCAAAGTACGCACACGTGCTGCTGCCGGGCTCGACGTTCCTCGAGAAGGACGGCACGTTCACGAACGCCGAGCGCCGCATCTCGCGCGTGCGCAAGGTGATGCCGCCGCTCGCGGGCTACGCGGACTGGGAAGTGACGCTGCTGCTGTCGCAGGCGCTCGGCTACGACATGCACTACACGCATCCGTCGGAAATCATGGACGAGATCGCGCGGCTCACACCGACCTTCTCGGGCGTGTCGTACGAGAAGCTCGACGCACTCGGCAGCATCCAGTGGCCCTGCAACGAACACGCGCCGGAAGGTACGCCGACCATGCACATCGACGCGTTCGTGCGCGGCAAGGGCCGATTCGTGATCACCAAGTTCATTCCGACGCCGGAAAAGGTCACGCAGCGCTACCCGCTGATCCTGACGACGGGCCGCATCCTGTCGCAATACAACGTCGGCGCGCAGACGCGCCGGACCGAAAACGTCCGGTGGCACGAGGAGGACCGCCTCGAGATCCATCCGCACGACGCGCAGGATCGCGGGATCCGGAGCGACGACTGGGTCGGCATCGAATCGCGCGCCGGGCACACGGTGCTGCGCGCGCTCGTGACGAAGCGCATGCAGCCGGGTGTCGTGTACACGACGTTCCACTTCCCCGAATCGGGCGCGAACGTGATCACGACCGACAGCTCCGACTGGGCGACGAACTGCCCGGAATACAAGGTGACGGCCGTGCAGGTGATGCCGGTCGCGCAGCCGTCCGACTGGCAGCGTGCGTACGCGCGCTTCAACGCGGAGCAGATCGACCTGCTCGAGCGCCGCGCGGCCACGCCCGACACCGTGACGACAGGCAAGTGAGGCAGCGATGGACCACGAACACCTGATCGACATGGCCAACCAGATCGGCGCATTCTTCGAATCGATGCCCGATCGCGACGAAGCGCTGGCCGGCATCGCCGATCATATCCGGCGCTTCTGGGAACCGCGGATGCGCCGCGCGTTGCTCGCCGCGCTCGACGATCCGTCGGGCGAAGGCGCGCAACGCGCGGCACCGGTCGTGCGCGACGCGATCGCCGCGCACCGCGCATCGCTCGTGCCCGCCGTCGCGAGCGCCTGAGCGCGCCGCTACGCGGCGCGCGCCGTGCCCGCGAACCAGGTTTCGCAGTGGCGTAGCAGCGCGTTCGCGTCGGTTGGCGTGCGCCCGCGCGCGGCGACATAACCGTCGGGCCGCAACAGGTAGAACGACGGCCGCGAGCGGCCGTATTCCTGCGCCAGCCCGGCGGCCCCGTTGCCTGCGGCATCGGCGACGCGCCACACGCGCACCGCCTCCGGCATGATCCGTTCGAGCCCCTGCACGATCGCCTGTGCATCGGCCGGCATCGGCGGCACCTCGCCGGTATCGGCATCCACCGGCTCCTCCAGCAACAGCAGCGTGAAGCTCGCCGGATCGTGAATATCGTAGAGCCGCGCCGTTCCCGGCGCCCGTCCGAGCGGCCCGTCGAGCACATGCACGAGCGCATCGGGCGCCCGCTCGCCTGCGCGCGGCCCGCCGTCGAGCACGCGCTCGAGCGTGAGCGGACTCTTCCGGTACTGCACGCCAAGCTCGCTGACCGTGCGCCGCACCGCGTCGCGCATCGGCCCGAACGACGCCAATAGCGGCACGACATGATCGCGCAGCAGCTTCATCGCGCCGCGCTCGGCTTCGACCATCTGCGTGACGAAACCGGTCTGCCGCAACACGTCGCGCTCGATCGGATGACGTTCCGCGTGATACGTGTCGAGCAGCCGCTCGGGTGTGCCGGCGGCAAGCACGCGCGCAAGCTTCCAGCCGAGATTGAACGCTTCCTGGATGCCGGTGTTCATGCCCTGCGCGCCGGCCGGGCTGTGGACGTGCGCGGCGTCGCCCGCGAAGAACACGCGGCCGTGACGCAACCGGTCGACCATCCGGCTGTGCAGGTGAAAATAGGACGACCACGCCAGATCGCTCGGCGAGATCGACACGCCGGCACGTTGATGCACGATCGCATCGCACTCCGCGAGCGTCGGCGGCGGCGCATCGGACGACGCGTCGCTGCCGGGCGGACGGTCGGCCACGAGCCGGTAACGGCCGCCGCCCATCGGAAACAGGCCGGCCATGCCTTCGGGCGACGTAAACAGGTGGATCTCTTCGTCCGGCCAGTCGGGTATCGCCGCGAAATCGGCAAGCAGGAACGTCTGCTCGAACGCCTGCCCGGCAAAGCCCAGGCCGAGCAGATGCCTGACCGTGCTGTGCGCGCCGTCTGCCGCGATCAGGTACGACGGCGCGAACGACTCGTCGCGGCCGTCCGCGCAGCGGATCGATACGTCGAGCGACGTGCCGCCCGCGTCGCACGCGGTCAGTACCGCGCCGCGCTCGACCGTCACGCCGAACTGCGCCAGATGCTCGGCCATCAAACGCTCGGTGACGCTCTGGTCGAGAAACAACAGATACGGATAGCGCGTTTGCAGCGGATCGAAATCGAGCCGCGCGATCACGCGGCCGTCGGCATGCAGCGCGGCTGCGTGCGCGCGATGACCGAGCGCGAGAAACGGCTCGACCGCGCGATGCTGCTCCAGCAGTTCGAGCGTGCGCGCCTGGATGCCGATCGCGCGCGAATACGGCGCGGGCGCCGCGAGGCGATCGATGATGCGCACCGGCACGCGGGCTCGCGCGAGGCTCATCGCCGCGGCAAGACCGGTCGGCCCCGCGCCGACGATCAGCACGGGCGGGATATCGGGCAAGGTGTCAGCCATGAGAACCTCGATGACACGCGATCCTGCAAGGATACGCCGCTCCGCGTGACGGGGCCATATGCCGACCGGCAAACTCGCGGCACCATCGCGCGGTGTGGGAAAATGCCGGCTTTCCGTCAGTTTTAGCGTCATGGATTCCGCATTCGACCGGGCGTACGCCGCACACCGCGCGGGCCGCCTCGCCGAGGCCGAGCACGGCTATCGCAACGCGCTCGCCTCCAACCCCGCCGACGCCGACGCGCTGCACCTGTTCGGCGTGCTGCGGCACCAGCAGGGCCAGCACGCCGAAGCGGCCGATCTCGTCGGCCGCGCGGTCGCGCTGCGTCCGGACGATGCCGCGCTGCAGCTCAATCTCGGCAACGCGCTGAAGGCGCTCGGCCGGCTCGACGAAGCGATCGACCGCTTTCGCAACGCGCTGACGCTCGCGCCCGAATTTCCGCTCGCGCACTACAACCTCGGCAACGCGTATGCGGCACTGCAGCGTCACGACGATGCGATCGATGCGTTCGGCCGCGCGCTGCGGCTCACGCCCGAAGACGCATCGATCCACAACAATCTCGGCAACGCGCTGAACGCGCTCGGTCGCCACGACGACGCGCTCGCCGCTTTCGGTCGTGCGCTCGAACTGCGCCCCGGGCATGCGGGCGCGCACAACAACCTCGCGATGGCGCTGAACGCGATGGGCCGTGCCGACGACGCGATCGTGCACTTCCAGGCCGCGATCGCCGCGCAACCGCGTTTCGTCGCCGCGCATTTCAATCTCGGCAACACGTTCGATGCGGTCGGCCGGCATGCCGAAGCGGCAGCCGCGTTCGAAGCCGCCCTCGCGCTGCACCCGCCGTTTCCGCTCGCGCTGTTCGGGCTCGCCAACGCGCTGTGCGCGCAGGCGCGCCACCGCGATGCGCTGCCCTACTACGAGCGCGCCGTCGGTCTCGATCCGTCGTTCGGCCTCGCGTGGCTGAATCTCGGCAACGCGCACCACGCGCTCCGCGCCCACGAGATGGCGCTGCGCGCATTCGACCAGGCGCTGCGCGTCGCGCCCGATCTCACGCTCGCACGCCTGCACCGCGCGGTCACGCTGCTGACGCTCGGCGATTTCACGCGCGGCCTGCCCGCGTACGAAGCGCGCCACGACACGCCGGGCGCCACGCCGCTCGGCACACTGCCGCGCTGGCAAGGCGAGCCGATTGCGGCGCGCACGCTGCTGATCCGCGCGGAACAGGGGTTCGGCGACACGCTGCAGTTCGTCCGCTTCGTGCCGCTTGCCCGCGCGCGCTGCGCGCACGTCGTGCTCGAAGTCCAGCCGGAACTCGTGGCGCTGCTGGCGCCGGCCGCATCGCGCTGGCGCGTGACGCTCGTCGCACAGGGTGCTGCCAGGCCGCCCGCGGCGGATGTCGCGTGCACGATGATGAGCCTGCCGTTCCTGCTCGGGCTGCAACCGGACGACATCGTCGGCGGCTCGCGCTACCTCGACGCGCCCGACAGCGCCCGCCGGCGCTTTCGCGGCTCGCTCGGCGGGCAGTCGAAGCGCAAGTTCGGGCTGGCATGGTCGGGGCGCCGGCAGGCGCAGGAAAACCGCTCGATGCCGTTCGACGCGCTCGCGCCGCTGCTCGCGCTGCCGGACATCGACTGGATCGTGCTGCAGCCGGCCCTCGACGACGACGAACGCGCACGCGTCGACGCGCATCCGCGCGTGCATCGTCTAGACGGCCGGCTGAACGACTTTGCCGATACGGCCGCGCTGATCGAGCGGCTCGACGGCGTCGTCACGATCGACACGGCCGTCGCGCACCTCGCGGGTGCGCTCGGCAAGCCGCTATGGGTCATGCTGCCGTTCGCGTCCGACTGGCGCTGGTTCACCGGCGACGACTGCCCGTGGTATCCGCAGGCGCGGATCGCCCGCCAGCCCGCGCCAGGCGAATGGCTCGACGTGGCGGCCAAGGTTGCCGGCAAGCTGCGCGACGCCTGAACGCAGACGAAAAAAGGGAGCGCAGTGCGCTCCCTTTTTCAATGCGATCCGCAGCCCATGCAGCGCGACGGACAGGCGCCCGTCAGGCCGCCTTGTACTGGTTGCGCGCCTCGGACGTGCGATACAGCACGAGCGTGGCGATCAGCCCGCAGATCGCGGCGACGCTCAGCCACAGCCCCGGTGCCGCCTTGTTGCCCGTCTGGTGGATCAGCAGCGTCGAGATCGCGGGCGTGAAACCGCCGATCGTCGTCGCCAGGCTGTACGCGAGCGAGAAGCCGGCCGTCCGCACGTCCGCCGGCATCACTTCGGTCAGCGCGACGACCATCGCGCCGTTGTACGACGCGTAGAGGAACGACAGCCACAGCTCGACCGCGAGCAGCCGCAGGAACGACGGATCGCCGACGAGCCACAGCACGGCCGGGTAAGCCGTCAACAGCGTCAGCACGGTGAACGCGATCAGCACCGGGCGGCGGCCGATGCGGTCGGACAGCGCACCGGACAGCGGCAGCCACACGAGGTTCGAGATGCCGACGCAGACTGTCACGACCAGCGCGTCGAGCGACGACAGGTGCAGCACTTCCTTGCCGAACGTCGGCGTATACGCAGTGATCATGTAGAACGACACCGTCGTCATGATCACCATCCCCATGCCGGCGACCACGACACCCCAGTTGTCGAGCATCGAACGCATGATCTCGCCCATCGTCGGGCGATGACGCTTCGCGAGAAATTCGTCGGTTTCCTTCAGCGAACGGCGAATCAGGAACAGGAACGGCACGATCAGGCAACCGATCAGGAACGGGATGCGCCAGCCCCATGCGCTCATCTCCTCGGCTGGCAGCGCGCGGTTCAGCAACACGCCGACGAGCGCGGCAAACACGACGGCCACCTGCTGGCTGCCCGACTGCCACGACGTATAGAACCCCTTGTGCCCCTTCGTCGCGATCTCCGACAGGTAGACCGACACGCCGCCGAGTTCGACGCCGGCCGAGAAGCCCTGCAGCAGGCGGCCGAGCAGCACCAGCACCGGCGCGAGCACGCCGATCGTCGCGTAGCCCGGTATCGCGGCCACCGCGAGCGTGCCGATCGCCATCAGCCCGAGCGTCAGGATCAGCCCCTTGCGGCGGCCGTGATGATCGATGTACGCGCCGAGCACGATTGCGCCGACCGGCCGCATCAGGAAGCCCGCGCCGAACACCGACAGCGACAGCATCAGCGACGCGAACGCGTTGCCGCTCGGGAAGTAGGTTTTCGCGATCGCCGCCGCGTAATACCCGTAGACCATGAAGTCGTACATTTCCAGGAAGTTGCCGCTGACGACCCGGAACACGGTGCGGACTTTCGATTCCTGCACGATGGCGTGTGACGCTGTGGACATGTTTTTCTCGCTCAACTCGGATGGCGCGCATGCGCGCCGCATGGACCCGGCGATGCGCGTCGCGCCTGGCCGGCGCGCGCAGGCATCGCTGCCCGCCGGCGGCGCATCGCACGACGACGCGTGCACCGGCATGGTCCGCGAATGATGCCACGCGAAGCCGACATTTGCCTTGTAGCGCCGCTGTCGTTGCCGTCGCGGTACCCGCCTAGTACGAGTCGTCCTGAATCGGGCACAAGAATCAGATTGATCCGATCGACCTGCCTTCGCCGGCTGACCACAATGTCACGATTTGCGACGACACTTCCGCGCCGCGCCGGCACGGTTGCCCGTGTCGCACGGCGCACTGCCCTCATGACCCCATCGCCCCTCGTCCCCGTCGAAGGCGCGCTCGCCCGCCCTCGCGTCGCCCCGCTCGACCACGTCCCGCCGTTCGGCCGCGAATGGAATTTTCGCGGCGCGCCCGGTGCGCGGCCCAGCAAGAACTGCCTCGCGACACTGACGACGTCCTGCATCGACGTCGACCGGCCGCACAGCGTGTGCCACTGGCAGCCGTTGCCTGTGGTGACGTCCGCACCCGCTTCGGCCGGACCGCCCGCCGTCGCGGGCTGGCGCTTCCGGCGTACTGCCGCCCCCCCGCAGGACCGCCGCGCGATGTACGCAACCTGCTGGAGCATCGGCGCACTCGGCATCATCGGCTGGCTGATCGCCGCGCATGAACCGCCCACGGGTTCCAGGTCCGCACATGAGATTCACGCGGCGAGCACCGTGCCCGATCGCGCGACCACGGTCACCGACACCGTGCGCGTCGCCACCGTTCAGCCCGGCCCATCGACGCGCGCCGCGCCGCCGCGCACGGCGGCGACACCTGTCACGAAAGCGGCCGGATCGCAGCCGGCCGCACACCGCGTCGCCGGTCGTCCGGCGCCGCTTCCGCCGCCTGCGACGTCCGGCACGCAACGCACCGCCGCGGCATCGCCGCATCGGGCCGGCAGTCGTCAGCCGGCAATGACGCCGGCCCGAACGCCGGCCGTCACGCGGCTCACCGCCCATTCGCCGCTGCGGCACACCGCAGCCACCGTCGCGGCACACGAGCGGCGCGCCCCGCCGCCGCTCGCGACGGGCACGCTCGACGATCCGCTCACGCTGATCGCGATGGCAAACGCGCTGCGCGGCGCCGAACCCGCCCGCACGACGCACGCGAGCGCCACCGGTTTCGACTGGACGTCGCAACTGTCCCACCGCCGATTGACCGACACGCCCGGCGCGTTCGCGCGCTGACGATGTCCCGACGACAACCGCCCAATAAAAAACCCGGCGAAGATCGCTTCGCCGGGTTTCGCTCGTCTCTGCCATCCTGCTGACGAATCGTTACTTGTGCGCGGGCAGCCCCGTCTCGGTCTGCTGCTCGAGTCGCCGCACCTGCTCCTGCAGATCGCGCAATTGCAACTGCGCAGCGCGCTTCTCGACCTGCAGCGCCTGTGTCTGCTCCTGCGCCGACTTCTGGCGCTGCGCGACTTCGGCTTGCTGGCTGCGCGCGACGCTCAGGTCCGCCTGCAGCTGCTGCGCACGATTCGACTGCAGCGCGATCACGCGTTCGAGAAACGCCTTCTGCGCCTGCAGCTCGGTACGGCGGAGCTCGATATCGGCAAGCTGCACGGTCTGCTGGACGAAGTTCGCGTAGACCATCTCCGCGCGGCTCTTCTCCTGCGAGCGGATCACGCGCCACAGATTCTTGTCCTGGAACAGCGCGACGTAGTACGTCATCTCGCGCGGATCGAACAGCAGGCTCGCGCCGTAGCTGCCGTTGTACGTGGTGCGCATCTCGACGATCCGTCCGTCGTGCAGCATCTGCGTCAGTTCGGCGACGTTGCCTTGCGCGGCGGCGTCCGTCGACGCGGCACCGCCGCTCAGGCTCGTCACCGCCGGACGCGTACCGGCGGCGGGTGCGGTCGCGTCGGCAGACCAGGCCGCGCTCGCTTGCGCACAGGCCGCCAGCGCAACGATCCACGTGGCACAGCGTGCAGGGGAGAAATTTCGGAAAACCAACGTCAGACTCCGGCGAACGAATCGAGAGTCGCGATTATCGTCCAAAACGAAACGGCCGCATCTCGAATTTATCGGGATGCGGCCGGCCTTCGTGCGACGCGGAAAAACGCGGTTTGCTACAGGCGCGTTTCACGCGCCGCGCGCAGGAACGCATCGAGCAGCGGCGTGCAGTCGAGCAGTTCCGAGCCGCCCGCGCGGTGGAACTCCGGGTGCCATTGCACGCCGACGACGAACGGCGAGCGACGGTGGCGAATGCCCTCGATGATTCCGTCGCCAGCCGATACGGCCTCGATGTTCAGGTCGCGGCCGAGATCGCGAATCGCCTGGTGATGGATCGAGTTGACGATCGCTTCGCTGCGCCCTGGGAACATGCTCGCCAGCGTCGACGAATCCGGGAAGCGGATCGCGTGACGATGCTGGTCATAGTGCTCGCTCACGTGCGCATGCGCGGTCGGCACATCGGTCGCGATGTCCTGGTACAGCGAGCCGCCGAACGCGACGTTGATCAACTGGCAGCCGCGACACACGCCGAGCACGGGTTTGCCGGACTCGACGAATTCATGCAGCAGCTCGAGTTCGTACATGTCGCGCACGCGATCGCCCGGCCATTCGGGGCGCACATCCGAGGCCGCGTAGGTTTGCGGAGACACATCGGCTCCGCCCTGCAGCAGCAGGCCGTCGAGATGCTTCGCGTAGTCGCGCAGGCGGATGTTGCTCGGATGGATCATGCCCTGGTGGCCGACGGTCGGAATCATGAACACGAGCACGTCGCGCGACATCACCCAGTGGGCGATCGATTCCTCGAGATACTGCAGCGTCTTGCCGCGCAGCCCTTTCGCGCCGGGTTCCGGATGGAAGATCCGCGCCGACACGCCGATGCGCAGCGTGCGTTGCGTGATGCGCTGGCCGGCGCGGTCGAACAGCCGGCGCGCCCGCGCCGCGACGATCCGGCCGAACACCGACCATGGCGTGTCGCTCTGCTTCAGGTAGGCCGGCGGTGCGTTCTGCGCGCTTGCGGGCGGCGGCCGCGGCGTATCGAAATCGGGCTGCGCGCCGAAACCGGGCGGCGGCGCACCGGGCTTCGGCGGCGCGGCGACGCCATCGACCGCGGCTGCAGCCGCCGCGCCGGGCGCACCGGGCTCGGACGCGGCCGTGACCGGCGACGCGCCGTCGGCGGCGACGTTCTGCGCGGCGGCGGCTTGCGCAGCCGGCGCATCGGGCGCTTTCGCCGGATCGGGACGGAGGGAATCGGAAGAAGCGGAAGAGGTGCCGGGCAGACCGGCCGGGGAAGGCGTGTTTTCGCTCATGACGATGGTCTGGTACGTCGCTCACGCGTATGGGTAGACGAGGATTCATTATGCTTCAGTGCACGATCGCGCGGCAAACCTGCAACATCCTGTCGCCATTGTTGCAAGTCGATGCAAGCATCGTCGGTGTCCCGCCGCCCGCTCTGGACACCAGTGATATATCACAATAATATCCACGCATCGTCCACGTTCCCGATCGCCCGCGCCATGATCGTGCCCCGTCCGGCCGCCGCGCCGCACCTCGCATGAGTACCCTGACCGACGTCACCCGCGACCGGCCCGCTGCGCCGGCGGCCAGCCTCGCCGACCGCGCCTACGCGCTGATCCAGCGCGACATCATCACGATGCGCCTGAAGCCCGGTGCCGCGCTCAACGAAGCCGACCTCGTCGCGCGCACGGGGATCGGCCGCACGCCGGTGCATCAGGCCGTGCATCGGCTCGTGCTCGAAGGACTGCTGTCCGTGATGCCGCGCAAGGGCTTGATGGTGCAGCCGCTGTCGCTCGACGACATCGTCGCGGTGATCGACGTGCGGCGCATTAACGAAGCGCACTGCGCGGAACTCGCCGCGCGCCATGCGACGCCGGACGATCTCGCGCGCATGGCCGCGCTGCTCGACGACGGACAGGCCTGCGTCGACACCCACGACGTCGAGGGGATGATGGAACTCGACCGCGCGTTTCACCAGGCGATCGCCGCGGCCGCACGCAACGCAGTCCTCGCCGAAATCCTGCGCGCGCTGCACGAGCGCTCGCTGCGCTTCTGGTTCGTCACGCTGTCCGAACCGCACCACCTCGCCGACGTCCAGCACGAGCATCGCGAGCTGTTCGAGCGGCTGTCCGCGCGCGACGCCGCCGGTGCGCGCGCGGCCGTCGAAAGCCATATCGATTCGTTCCGCTCCGCGCTTCTCCAACATCTTCGCCCCTGAGCCGCCCATGACCACTTTCACGCCGTTCCCCCCGCTCGCCCAGCTCGCCGCCGACCTCGCGGCCGGCCGCACCACGAGCCGCGCACTCGTCGACACCGCACTCGACCGAATCGCCGATCCGTCGGGCCAGGGCGCCGTCGTCTTCACCGAAGTCGACGCCGACAACGCGCGCGCGGCCGCCGACGCGCACGACCGGCTGCGCGCCGCGGGCACCGTGCTGTCGCCGCTCGCGGGCATCCCGGTATCGGTGAAGGACCTGTTCGACGTCGCGGGCCAGGTGACGCGCGCGGGGTCGCGCGTGCTCGACGGCGCGCCGCCCGCGCGCACCGATGCGGTCGCCGTCGCGCGGCTCAAGCGGGCGGGCGCGGTGCTGGTCGGCCGCACCAACATGAGCGAGTTCGCATTCTCGGGGCTCGGACTGAATCCGCACTTCGGCAATCCGCGCTCGCCGTACCATCGCGACGTGCCGGGCGACGCGCGGATTTCCGGCGGTTCGTCGTCGGGGGCGGCCGCGTCCGTCGCCGACGGGATGGCCGCCGTCGCGCTCGGCACCGATACCGGCGGCTCGATCCGCATTCCGGCCGCGCTGTGCGGGCTGACGGGCTTCAAGCCGACCGCGAGCCGGATCCCGACGCAAGGCGGCGTGCCGCTGTCGACGACGCTCGACTCGTTCGGCCCGATCGGCCTGACGGTCGCGTGCTGCGCGCTCGTCGACCGGATGCTCGCGGGCCTCGAGCCGCACGTGCCGGCCGCCCGGCCGCTCGAAGGCGTGCGGCTCGGCGTGCTGACGAACTACGTGACGGACGGCATCGACGCCGACGTCGCGGCCGCGCTCGACACCGCGCTCAAGCATCTCGAAGCCGCCGGCGCGATCGTCACCGAAGTGCGCTTCCCTGCGCTCGACCGGCTGCCTGAGATCAACCGCTTCGGCTTCTCGCCGATCGAGGCGTATGCATGGCACCGCCCGCTGCTCGCCCGGCATCGCGACCAGTACGACCCGCGCGTGCTGACGCGGATCCTGAAGGGCGAACCCGCGAGCGCGGCCGACTATCTCGACCTGCTCGCCGCGCGCGCCGCGATGCTCGACGAAGCCGCGCACACGGTCTGGGCGCGCTTCGATGCGCTCGTCGCGCCGACGGTGCCGGTCGTGCCGCCGCGCATCGCCGACCTCGAAACGGACGACGACGCGTTCACGCGCACCAATGCGCTGATCCTGCGCAACCCGAGCGCGTTCAACTTCCTCGACGCGTGCGGCCTGTCGCTGCCGTGCCATCCGCGCGACGCGGCGCCGGTCGGCCTGATGCTCGCGGCGGCACCGCATCGCGACGACGCACTGCTCGCGATCGGCCAGGCGGTCGAAGCCGTGCTGAACACGATCCGCTGACCGCGCCGGCCGATCGCCGGCGGGCAGTGCGCGCAGTGCGGCAGGGTGCCGCACGCGCGCTGTCAGTTTCGTGCCAGACCGTTCGCGCTAAAATCGCGCGATTGTTTTCCGGACCGACCGACGAGGAACCCCGCCGACATGAACGACTACACGCTTGCTTTACGCCGTGAACGCCGCCTGCTGATGCTGCTCGGATGGGCATGCATCGCCCTGCTGGCCGGCGCGCTGTACCTGCAGTACGTGAAGAACGAAGATCCGTGCCCGCTGTGCATCATCCAGCGCTACTTCTTCTGCGCGATCGGGATCTTCGCGTTCCTCGCGGCCGGGATCCGCAACTGGCGCGGCGTCTGGGTACTCGAGCTGCTGATCGCGATCGCGGCGGCCGGCGGCGTCGGCACGGCCGCGCGACACCTGTCGATCCAGATGAATCCGGGCTTCAGCTGCGGCTTCGACACGCTGCAGCCCATCGTCGACAGCCTGCCGCCCGCGCAGTGGTTCCCCGGCATGTTCAAGGTCGCCGGGCTGTGCGAGACCGTCTACCCGCCGATCTTCGGCATCCTGCTGCCCGGCTGGGCGCTGATCGGCTTCGCCGTGATCCTGGTCGCGGTCGCCGCGAGCCTCTGGCGACATCGCCGCAAGCTCGCGGGCTGACCGGCCGGCCGCCTTGCCGGCCACCGGCAAGTGCGGCTCGATCGATCGGGCCGCACGCCGAGGTCTCCATCCGGCGCTTTCGCCGCCCCAATCCGGCCGGCCGCGTGTAAACACCTACTCCGCCGCCGCCCCGATCGCCGGGCGAACACGCGTCGCGCGAGCGTCGCGCCCACGCCCCGCCACGCACGCGTTTCGGCCCGATGTGCATGCATCGGTCCCCCGATCCCGCGCGGCGGGCCTATGATCGACATGATCGCCGCCTGATAGCCCGGATCACCGCCCGGCCATGTTCGCGCCGCGTGGCGGTGCTATCTTCGGGACTGGATGGCGATCTACGTGCGCGAGGCCAGGCGGTCTCACCGCTCCCTGCGTAACGCGCGCCCGATCCGCAATGTCGACTGGATTCATCATGACAACGCAAACCATCCGCATCCGTCACGCTCATGGCGTCCGCGTGTCCGGCGGCGCCGTTCGCGCGCGTCGTCGGCGCGCTGCCGCCGCACTGCATCAGCCGTGCGGCCGGCCTGCCCTGCTCCCGTCCGTCGTCGCCATCGCCACGCCCGCCGGCCCGCGCCGCGTGTCGTGCCGCGTCGTTCCGCACGGGGTGTGCTGATGGAAGCCTGGCTCGGCGATCTGCAGCAACTGCTCGCGCACGGCGAAGCGGCCGTGCTCGTGACGGTCGCGCATACCGACGGCTCCGCGCCGCGCGAAGCCGGCACCAAGATGCTCGTCACGCGCGACACGGCCCGCCATACGATCGGCGGCGGTCATCTGGAATGGAAGGCGATCGAGATCGCGCGGCATCTGCTGAAGGACGGCGCGCACGTGCCGCACGCACGCCGGCTCGAGCGGCTTGCGCTCGGCCCGAGCCTCGGCCAGTGCTGCGGCGGCGCCGTGGTGCTCGCGTTCGAGCGGCTCGACGTCGGCGATCTCGGCTGGATCATGTCACTCGCGAAGCGCGTCGCGGCCGGCGCCGCGACCGTGCGTAGCGTATCATTCGGCCCCTCGCCGGGCGCGCCGCTGTTGAGCGAGCCCGAATCGGAAGCCGCGCGCGCCGACTGCCTGCTGTGGGAAACCGGCGGCGTGTCGCTGATGACCGAAACGATCGCGCCGTATGCGTTCCCCGTCGTGCTGTTCGGTGCCGGGCACATCGGCACCGCGCTCGTGAAGGTGCTGGCGACGCTGCCATGCCAGGTGCGCTGGATCGACGGGCCCGATGCGGTGTTCCCGCCGGCCGACGCGCTCGCCGGCATCGGCAACCTCTCGATCGATGCGGCCGCTGCCCCGGCCGATGCGGTCGACGCAGCGCCGTCGCAATCCTACTTCGTCGTGATGACGCACGACCACGCACTCGATTTCGTGCTGGCCGAGCGCATCCTGCGGCGCGGCGACTATGCGTACTTCGGGATGACCGGCTCGCACGCGAAACGCGCGCAGTTCGATCATCGCCTCGCGGCGATCGGCATCGACCCGGCCCAGGTCGCGCGGATGCGCTGCCCGATCGGTGTCGAAGGCATCATTGACAAGGCGCCCGAAGTGATCGCGATCTCGGTGGCTGCGCAATTGCTGCAGGCCGTCGAGGCGAATGCGTCCGCGCAGGCTTCCCCTACCTACTGACCGACCAAGAACGACGCCATGACCCCGACATTCAAGGACAAGATTGCCCGCGCACCGAAAGCGGAGTTGCACATCCACATCGAAGGCTCGCTCGAGCCCGAACTGATTTTCGCGCTCGCGCAGCGCAACGGCGTGAAGCTCGCGTACGACTCGATCGACGCGCTGCGCGCCGCATACGCGTTCACCGACCTGCAGTCGTTCCTCGACATCTATTACGCCGGCGCGAGCGTGTTGCTGACCGAGCAGGATTTCTACGACATGACGGCCGCGTACTGCGAACGAGCGCTCGCCGACAACGTCGTCCACACCGAGCTGTTCTTCGATCCGCAGACGCACACCGAGCGCGGCGTGCCGATCGAGACGGTCGTCGCGGGCATCGAGCGCGCACTCGCCGATGCCGAACAGCGCGGGCTGTCGAGCAAGCTGATCCTGTGCTTCCTGCGCCACCTGTCCGAAGAAGACGCGCTCGCGACGTTCGAAGCCGCGTTGCCGCTGTTCGAACGCTATCGTCACCGGCTGATCGGCGTGGGCCTCGACTCGTCCGAACTCGGCCATCCGCCGACCAAGTTCGCGCGCGTGTTCGAGAAGGCGCGCGCACTCGGGCTGAAGCTCGTCGCGCACGCGGGCGAGGAAGGCCCGCCCGCCTACATCTACGAAGCGCTCGACGTGCTGAAGGTCGACCGGATCGACCACGGCGTGCGCAGCATCGAGGATTCGGCACTCGTCGAACGCCTCGCGAAAACGCGCACCGCGCTGACCGTCTGCCCGCTGTCGAACCTGAAGCTGTGCGTGTTCGACGACATGGCGAAGCACACGCTGAAGGCGCTGCTCGATCGCGGCGTCGCGGTGACGATCAACTCCGACGATCCGGCCTATTTCGGCGGCTACGTCAACGAAAACTACTTCGCGACGGCCGAAGGGCTGCAACTCACGGATGCCGAAGTCCATGCGGTGATCCGCAACGGCTTCGAGGCGTCGTTCATCGAACCGGCGCAGCGCGACGCACTGTACGCGCGCCTCGACGCTTACTGGCAGGCCGCGTGACGGCCCGCATCGAGGAGCGCTAGACAGATGAGACACGGCAACGGCATCCGCCTCGCGACCAGCGGCTCGGCCTCGCGCCGGGCCGGTCGCGGGCGTGCGCGCGTGGCGACGGCGCAGCCGGTCGTCGCCCGCTCGTGCCTGCCGTCGCGACGTGCCGTTCCGTTCGCCGCCGCATCGGTCGCGAGCACAGCGGCTGCGAGGTCCGCCGGCGACCACTGGCTGGCGGCTTCGGCCGCCACCTTCGCCCGCGCAATCGCCTCCGGCCGTGCCGCACGCCGCGTGCCGCCGCCGCTCGCGAAGCACCGTCCCGCCCCCGTGCGGCGTCGATCGCTTTCTTCTGTTCGCCTTACCTTGATGCAGGACCATTCGTCATGACGCAAACCGCTTTCCATTCCCAGCTGCTGACCTTCAACGGCGACCCGGCGCAATCGAGCCAGGCCGCGAACTACGAGACCGACGGCCTCCTGATCGTCGCCGACGGCAAGGTCGTCGCGGCCGGCCCGTATGTGCAACTCGCGGCGACGCTCGCGCGCGACGCGGTCGTCCACGACCTGCGCGACAAGCTGATCGTGCCCGGCTTCATCGACACGCACATCCACTACCCGCAGACGGACATGATCGCGTCGCCGGCGCCGGGCCTGCTGCCGTGGCTCGACAAGTACACGTTCCCGACCGAGCGCCAGTTCGGCGATCCCGAGCATGCGCGCGAAGTCGCCGATTTCTTCGTCGACGAACTGCTCGCGTGCGGCACGACGAGCGCGCTCGTCTACTGCACGGTGCACAAGCAGTCGGCCGATGCGCTGTTCGCGGCGAGCGACGCGCGCGACCTGCGGATGATCGCGGGCAAGGTGCTGATGGACCGCAACTGCCCCGAGTTCCTGCGCGACACCGCGCAATCGGGTTACGACGACAGCGCCGAGCTGATCGACCGCTGGCATGGCAAGGGCCGCCAGATGTATGCGCTCACGCCGCGCTTCGCGCCGACGTCGACCGAGGCGCAGCTCGAGGCGTGCGGCGAGCTCGCACGCCGCCATCCGGACGTGTTCGTGCAGAGCCACGTCGCGGAAAACGTCGACGAGGTGAAATGGGTGGCCGAGCTGTTCCCCGGCCATCGCAGCTATCTCGACATCTACGACCGCTACGGGCTGCTGCGTCCGCGCGCGGTGTACGGCCACTGCATCCACCTCGACGACGAGGACCGCCGCCGGATGGCCGAGACGCGCACCGTCGTCGCGCACTGCCCGACGTCGAACTTCTTCCTCGGCAGCGGGCTGTTCGACTTCGACAAGGCCGGCGAACACGATGTGCCGGTCACGCTCGCGACCGACGTCGGCGGCGGCACGTCGTTCTCGATGCTGCAGACGATGAACGAGGCGCACAAGGTCGCGCGGCTGTCGGGCCACCACCTGACCGCGACGCGGATGTTCTGGCTCGCGACGGCCGGCGCCGCGCAGGCGCTCGACCTCGCCGACACGGTCGGCACGCTCCGGCCGCGCACCGAAGCCGACTTCGTCGTGCTCGACCCGCAGGCCACGCCGCTGCTCGCGCGCCGCACGAAGCGCGCCGATTCGCTCGAGGAACTGCTGTTCGCGTTCGCACTGCTCGGCGACGACCGCGCGGTGTACCGCACCTATGCAGCCGGCGAACTCGTGCACGAACGCGGCGCCGCCCGCCGCCCGGCCGCCGCTTGACCGTCACGGCAACGCTCCGTCGGAACGCAGCCCCGGCAGGCGCGGCACATTCGCCGCCGCGCCCGTCGGGCAGCCGCACGCCGATCGGGCCCCGACACCCTGCCCGACCGCTTTCCGGCACGCAATGCGCCGTGCTAGAATTCGCCGCTCATTGGGGAGTAGCCGCTCCGCTCGATGTCCCGCGCCCCCGGCGCGCATCGTGACGGAGGCGTCCGTCAACAGACTTGGCCGTTCGGCCATGGCGGACGCAGCCACGTTGGCCTGGCGAGACCGATGGTTCACAGTGCGCCGCATCAGGGCCCGGCGCGCGGTGGATCGTCGCTCGCACGCACAACATCGGCCCGTGGAACCCCATTCGTGTCCCAAGCCTTCCTGATCTCCACCGGCGCCGTCGCCCTCGCTGAAATCGGCGACAAGACCCAACTGCTTTCCCTCGTCCTGGCCGCGCGCTATCGCAAGCCGGTGCCGATCATTCTCGGCGTGCTCGTCGCGACGCTCGTGAACCACGGTTTCGCCGGCGCACTCGGCGAATGGCTCGGCGCGCTCGTCACGCCGTCGATCATGCGCTGGGCGCTCGCGTTCTCGTTCATCGCGATGGGGCTGTGGATCCTCGTGCCCGACAAGCTCGACGCCGACGAAGCGAACGCCACCCGTTCGCGGCTCGGCGTGTTCGGTGCGACGCTCGTCGCGTTCTTCCTCGCGGAAATGGGCGACAAGACGCAGATCGCGACCGTCGCGCTGGCCGCGCGCTTCGAGGATTACATCGGCGTCGTGGCCGGCACGACGTTCGGGATGATGCTCGCGAACGTGCCTGCGATCCTGCTCGGCGACCGCTTCGCGCACCGCCTGCCGACCAAGCTGGTGCACGGGATCGCGGCCGTGCTGTTCGTCGTGCTCGGCGCGCTGGCGCTGCTGGGCGTCGGGGTCTGACGGAAGGGAAAGGCCGGCGCGGCCGGGCAGCCGCGCCGTGATGGCGACTGCGTTACTTCACGACGGCCGCGCCCGAAGTCGGCGCAGCCGGCACCGCGCGCTCGTTGGCGGCCGGCGCCGCCGGCCCGCCGCGCTTGTCGACCGGCAGCCGGACCGAGCGGACCGCACCGTTCGACAGCGGGAAATCGGCGAGCGCGCTGCGCGCGAGGAACGGCATCGCGTACAGCAGCGTGCCGTTGTCGCCGGTCGTGCGCGCGGACACGTTGTACACCTCCTTGCCCGTCGCGCGCTCGGTGATACGGATGCCGAGCGTGTAGTCGAACACCTGGTACGTCTGTGCGACATAGCCGGCCGGCATCGGCCCCCAGGGGCCCCACGGACCCCACGGCCCGCGCCGCCAGTATGGCCCCGGCCCGACGAACCAGGGATCGTAGTAGACGGGCTGCGGCACCGTCACGAGATCGCTGCCGACTGAATAGGTCAGCCCGACAAGATAGCGTGCCTGCGACGGCGGCACCTGCCGGAACGCATAGGCGGACAACTCGTTCGCGACGATCGGCTCGTAGGTCGACTGCTCGATGCTGTTCTTCTGCGCATCGGTGCGCGTGAACGCATAGGTGCGTGTCGCGTCGCTGCCGCTCCAGTCGGAGAAGGCCGTGACCTGGGTCGTCACATAGCTGGTGCAGCCCGTCAGCAGCGCCACGCACAGCGCCGCCGCCCAGCCCGCACCGCGAAAAATCCATTCGCGTTTCATGTTGATCCTCGTCGATCCGTCACCCGTTCGTCGCACCGCGCGAACCGTAACGGGATGCCGATAATACGCGGACTGCCGAAAACGGTAAAAAGTTCGCCCGGCACGCAGCCGCAAGCCTTTGTACAATGGCCCGGTTCGCCAGGCCCGTCTTGCGGGCCCGTCCCCCACTCCACCGATCTCGACGACCATGTCCGACAACGCCTCTTCCACCGTGATCCGCCGCGCCGACTACACGCCGCCGGCCTTCCTCATCGATTCCGTCGCACTCGAATTCGATCTCGCGCCGGCCCGCACGATCGTCAGGAATACGATGCGCGTGCGCCGCAATCCGGACGCCGCGCCCGCGCCGCACCTGGAGCTGATGGGCGAAGCGCTCGAATTCGTCGGCGCCTGGCTGGACGGCGCGCCGCACGGCGCCGTGCGCGCGCACGAGCACGGGCTGACGGTCGAGAACGTGCCCGACACGTTCGAGCTGACGCTCGAAAGCGCGTGCGCACCCGACCAGAATACGACGCTGTCGGGCCTCTACGTGTCGAGCGGCAACTTCTTCACGCAGTGCGAAGCCGAAGGCTTTCGCCGCATCACCTATTTCCTCGACCGCCCCGACGTGATGGCTTCGTACATCGTCACGCTGCGTGCCGACAAGGCCGCGTACCCGGTGCTGCTGTCGAACGGCAATCTCGTCGACTCGGGCGACCTGCCCGACGGCCGCCACTTCGCGAAGTGGGAAGACCCGTTCCGCAAGCCGAGCTACCTGTTCGCGCTGGTCGCCGGCAAGCTCGTCGCGATCGAGGAGACGATCACGACCGGCTCGGGCAAGGAAAAGCTGTTGCAGGTCTGGGTCGAGCCGGCCGATCTCGACAAGACGCGCCACGCGATGGATTCGCTGATCCACTCGATCCGCTGGGACGAAAAGCGCTTCGGCCTCGAGCTCGATCTCGACCGTTTCATGATCGTCGCGGTCGGCGACTTCAACATGGGCGCGATGGAGAACAAGGGGCTCAACATCTTCAACACGAAGTACGTGCTGGCGAACCCCGAGACCGCGACCGACACCGATTTCGCGAACATCGAATCGGTGGTCGGCCACGAATATTTCCACAACTGGACCGGCAACCGCGTCACCTGCCGTGACTGGTTCCAGCTGAGCCTGAAGGAAGGCCTGACGGTGTTCCGCGACCAGGAGTTCTCGGCCGACATGGCCGCGGGCGACGACGTCGAATCGGCGGCCCGCGCGGTCAAGCGCATCGAGGACGTGCGCGTGCTGCGCCAGTTGCAGTTCGCCGAGGATGCGGGCCCGATGGCGCACCCGGTGCGCCCGGAAAGCTATGTCGAGATCAACAACTTCTACACGATGACCGTCTACGAGAAAGGCTCGGAAGTCGTGCGGATGTACCAGACGCTGTTCGGCCGCGACGGCTTCCGCAAGGGGATGGACCTGTACTTCAAGCGTCACGACGGGCAGGCCGTGACCTGCGACGACTTCCGTCACGCAATGGCCGACGCGAACGGGCGCGACCTCGCGCAGTTCGAGCGCTGGTACAGCCAGGCCGGCACGCCGCGCGTGTCGGTGCGCACCGCGTACGACGCGGCCGCGCGCCGCTATACGGTCACGCTCGCGCAGGGCTACGGCGACGCGTCGCCGGCCGCGCGCGACACGCAGCAGGGGCCGCTGCTGATTCCGTTCGCGATCGGCCTGATCGGCCGCGACGGCCGCGACCTGCCGCTGCGTCTCGACGGCGAAGCCGCCGCATCGGGCACGACGCGCGTGCTCGACTTCACCGACACCGAGCAGACCTTCACGTTCGTCGACGTGCCGGAAGCGCCGCTGCCGTCGCTGCTGCGCAATTTCTCGTCGCCGGTGATCGTCGAGTACGACTACAGCGACGACGATCTCGCGTTCCTGCTCGCGCACGACAGCGATCCGTTCAACCGCTGGGAGGCCGGCCAGCGCCTCGCGACGCGCGCGCTGCTGACGCTCGCCTCGCGCGCCGCCGCGAACGAACCGCTCACGCTCGGCGAGAACTTCGTCGCCGCGTTCCGCCGCGTGCTGACCGATGAAAGCCTGTCACCCGCGTTCCGCGAACTCGCGCTGACGCTGCCGTCGGAAACCTATCTCGCCGACCAGATGGCCGAAGCCGATCCGGCCGCCGTGCATCGTGCGCGCCAGTTCGTGCGCCGCCAGCTCGCGACCGCGCTGCGCGCCGAATGGCTCGCCGCGTACGAACAGCACCAGACGCCCGGCGCCTACGAACCGACGCCGGAGGCCTCGGGCCGCCGTGCGCTGAAGAACCTCGCGCTCGCATATCTCGCCGAACTCGACGAGCCGGCCGATGCCGTGCGCCTCGCGACCGCGCAATACGACGCGGCGAACAACATGACCGATCGCGCGGCCGCGCTCGGCGCGCTGCTCTCTGCCGCCGCCGCGGGCGCGAACGAGCCGGCCGAGCAGGCGCTCGCCGACTTCTACCGTCGTTTCGAGAAGGAAGCGCTCGTGATCGACAAGTGGTTCGCGATGCAGGCGGCGCAACGCGGTACGGCCGCGCAGCCGACGCTCGCGAAGGTGCGCAGGCTGCTCGCGCATCCGGCGTTCAACCTGAAGAACCCGAACCGCGCACGCTCGCTGATCTTCAGCTTCTGTGCAGCCAACCCCGCGCAATTCCACGCGGCGGACGGGTCGGGCTACGCGTTCTGGGCCGAGCAGGTGCTCGCGCTCGACGCGATCAACCCGCAGGTCGCCGCACGCCTCGCGCGCTCGCTCGAACTGTGGCGGCGCTTCACGCCGGCGCTGCGCGACCGGATGCGCGACGCGCTCGAGCAGGTCGCGGCCGGCGCGAAGTCGCGCGACGTGCGCGAGATCGTCGAGAAGGCGCTCGCGTAACGCCGTCGCCCGCGTCGCATTCATGCGATGAAGCCGGTGCCGCCTGACGCGGCGCCGGCTTTTTTATTGCACGGGCGCGGCAGGAATCGAGCGTAATGACGGGGTCCGACCGCGCAACTTGCCGCCGCGGCGATACGCGCCGCGCCCGCCTGCGCCGCGGGAAACCGGGGCGGCTCGCCCGCCCGGCGATGTAACCGGACGAAAAAAGCCGGCGGCGCGGGAGGCGCGACGGGTAAAATTGCGGCCATTCAAGGATTCTTTGGCCTTTCGGAGTCTGTCATGTCCATTGCCCGCCGCACCACGCTGTCGAAGTTCCTGATCGAACAGCAACGTGAGACCAACAACCTCCCCGCCGACCTGCGCCTGCTGATCGAAGTCGTCGCACGCGCGTGCAAGGCGATCAGCTACAACGTGTCGAAGGGCGCGCTCGGCGAAGCGCTCGGCACCGCCGGCAGCGAGAACGTCCAGGGCGAAGTGCAGAAGAAGCTCGACATCCTGTCGAACGAGATCCTGCTCGACGCGAACGAATGGGGCGGCAACCTCGCCGCGATGGCATCGGAAGAAATGGAAACGTTCTTCCCGATCCCGGCGAACTACCCGCGCGGCGAATACCTGCTCGTGTTCGATCCGCTCGACGGCTCGTCAAACATCGACGTGAACGTGTCGATCGGCACGATCTTCTCGGTGCTGCGCTGCCCGGACGGCAAGCAGGCCACCGAAGAATCGTTCCTGCAGCCCGGCACGGAGCAGGTCGCCGCGGGTTATGCCGTGTACGGCCCGCAGACGGTGTTCGTGCTGACGACCGGCAACGGCGTGAACTGCTTCACGCTCGACCGCGAAGTCGGCTCGTGGGTGCTCACGCAGAGCAACATGCAGATCCCGGCCGACACGCGCGAATACGCGATCAACGCATCGAACGCGCGCCACTGGTACGACCCGGTCAAGCGCTACGTCGACGAACTGAATGCCGGCAAGGACGGCCCGCGCGGCGACAACTTCAACATGCGCTGGATCGCATCGATGGTCGCCGACGTGCACCGGATCCTGAACCGCGGCGGCATCTTCATGTACCCGGCCGACAAGCGCACGCCCGATCGTCCGGGCAAGCTGCGCCTGATGTACGAAGCGAATCCGATGTCGTTCATCGTCGAACAGGCAGGCGGTGCCGCGACGACGGGCACGCAGCGCATCATGGAAGTGCAGCCGACGGGCCTGCACCAGCGCGTGCCTGTGTTCCTTGGCTCGAAGAACGAAGTCGAGCGCGTCACCGGCTATCACGACGAAGCAAAATAATTGCACTGCAGCACTAGACGGAGGTGCGATGCGCAAGTACAATCGCGCCTCTTGATGTGGCCCTGACCGGTCGCATCACAGTGAAGTGAAAGCGGGAAGTCCGCCGGATCGAGGGTTTCGCGAAGCAGCAGCAGCAAGCTGAAAAAAGTTCGCAAAACCTATTGCCAAGATCTCGGATTTCACCATATAATTTCATTTCTCTGCTGCCGGTGTAGCTCAGTTGGTAGAGCAGCGCATTCGTAATGCGAAGGTCGTAGGTTCGACTCCTATCTCCGGCACCAAGACATAAAGGTCTGACAAGCATCGCTTGTCAGACCTTTTCTCTTTTCCGGCGCCGAAATCGCGCGCACATCCCTTCGCCGCTTCGCCTCCGCTTGCGGGCCTCCCCGGACTTATGTGCCACGTGCCGCCGATTACGATCGCCGGACCACTCCGCCCTCTTCCTCGCATCATGCGCACCTGGCGATCTGGATCACGATCCACAAGGCCTACGCACTGACGCTCGAACGCTACGCACCCCCGTGCCGATCGTCGGCGTGCGCGGCCGAATTCGGGCATCGACGATGCCGACAACATCGCGTGGAAACTCGCGTACGTGATCCGCGGCATCGCGTCGGACGCCCTGCTCGACAGCGCCTCGGACGAACGCGTGTTCGCGACGCACGAGAACCTGCGCCATGGCACGAAGAGCACCGAGTTCACGGCGCCGTCGTCGTTTGCATTCGAACTGATGCGCAAGGCCGTGCTCACCCAACGCCTGCAGGATACGCACGTCAACCGAAACCGATCTTCAGGAACCCGCATGACGACGGACCCGAACGCGACCTGCTCTACACCGCCCCGTGCCGCGCGATGACCGGGATAGGCGAAGCCGATGCGTCGCTCTTTCTCGCCCGCTTCGTACTCCTGTCGATCGAGGCGATCGGCCAATCCGCGACCGTCGCGAGGCTGATCGCCGAGGCAGGCGAAGGGTTGCCCAATACGAATGTGCCTGCGGCGACGCGCGAACGGCAAGACGACTGACCGGCCGGGCCCACCTCCACCTCACCCTTACATATTCATTTCGACACACATCGTCCGCGCACGAACCGCGCCGTAGGCAGACGAATTCCCTGGAAAAACCGCATGAGGGTGCATAACATTACTTAACGATCCTGACCCGCCTATCGCGTTACATTGCGTGGGCGGCGCGGCGGGTCGCATGCCGCTTTCACCCAGCTTGCGGCGCACGACAGCCGGCGTCCGGTCATTTCGACTCAACCCAAGGAGAGGACCACCATGACTCATGGCTTGATTATGTGGCTCATCATCGGCGCGATTGCCGGCTGGCTTGCCGGCCTGCTCGTGAAAGGCGGCGGCTTCGGGCTGATCGTCGACATCATCGTCGGGATCGTCGGCGCGGTGATCGGCGGCTGGCTCGCCGGGGTACTCGGCATCAGCGTCGGCAGCGGCTTCATCGGTTCGGTGATCGTCGCCGTCGTCGGTGCGGTGATCCTGCTGTTCGTGATCCGGCTATTCAAGCGAGCGGCCTGACGCTTCTCTCCACGCGCCTTCGGGCGCGTTTTCGCATCAGGCCGGCGCGCGGCCCGTTCGCCGCGCGCCACTCGCTCGTTCAACGCTTCGCGTGCTGCAAGCAGCCCTCGAGCACGTCGTTCGCCAGCAACCCGCTGCGCGCCTCGCGTGCGCCATCGCGCCCGATCCACACGGCGCGCGGCATTCCCCCTCTCCGTCCCGCTTCCAGCGGCGCACGCAAACGTCCGGGCACCGGCTCCGCGTTCGCGACCTGCGCGACCTGCTGATCAGCGGCGCTCGCCGCGTCGTGCGTGTCATGCGCATCGGCCGCCAACGACGCCGCGAGCCAGGGCGCACCGCCTGCCGCGAACGACTTCACAGCGACCATTTCAGTTCCCCATAGAAAGTACGGCCCGGATACGGGTGGAACACGTAGTAGCGGCGGTCGGTCAGGTTGTCGATGCCGAGCGATGCGGTCCAGTGACGATCGACGCGATAGCGCGCCTTCAGGTCGACGACCGTGAACGAGCTCGTGCCGCCGTATACGTCCGGATTCACGTCGCTGTTGTCGAGCGTGTTGAACTGCCGGCCCGAGTAGCGCACGCCGACACTCGCGAGCCAGTGCTCGTCGAAGCGATACGACGCGAGCAGGTTCGCGCGCACGCGCGGAATCCGAGGGAAGCGCGAGCCGACGTAGGCCGAATTCGCGGCATCGGCAAGGATCTGCGCGTTGCTGGCCGACACGTTCGCGTCGATCGCGAGCCCCCTCAGCCCGACGTTCTCGCCGCTGAACGCGAGTTCGACGCCCCGGACGCGCACGCGATCGACGTTCGAGACATTGGTGACGGTCGTCGCACCCGACACCGTTGTCTGGCTATAGATCGAATCGCGCAGGTCGCTCTGGAACACGCTCGCGCGCACGACGCCGGCGCCGACGTCGCGCTCGGCCGTGAAGTCCCAATCGATCGCCTTTTCCGGCCGCAGGTTCGGGTTGTTGTTGACGATCGCATTGTTCGAGATCGTGCCCTGGAACAGCTCGCCAACCGTCGGAAACCGCGTGCCGGTCGCGAACGACAGCCGGAAGCGCCACACGTCCGTCGCGTCCCATTGCAGCGCGACCTTCGGCGACAGCGCGTTCGCGCTGCGGTCCGCATAGCCGAGCGTGCCGCTCGCGTTGCCGAGCGCGCCGCCGTATGCATCCCAGCGCTCGTAGCGCAATCCGAGCGTCGCGAGCCAGCCCGGCGCGAAGCGCCACGCGTCCTGCCCGAACAGCGCCTGCGTGCGCGTGTCGCCGCGATAGCGGCTCGCGAGCGACGTGATCGGCCCGGCCAGCCAGTCGGCCGTGTTGTACGTGACGTTGCGCAGGAAGTAGTTGTCGTAGTGATAGCCGAACGTGAACGTGTGGCCTTTCACTTCCGGCGCCTCGGCCTTCAGGTCGAGCGTGCGCCAGCCGGTGCCGTCGCCCTGGAACAGCGTGCCCGCGCCGCCCTGCACGGTCGATGCCGCGCGCAGCACGTCCCGCGACACGTCGTACGCGGACACGACGCCCGACAGCCGCCAGCCCGAATCGAGCCGGCCGTTCAGGCCGAGCGCGTACAGCCAGTTTTCCTGGTCGCCACGCTGCGGCGCGAACGCGTTCGGCGCGACGGTCAGGTTCCGGCCGCCGATCGACACGTTGCCGCCGTAGACCGCGTTGCCCGTCGCGTCGCGCAGGAAGGTTTCGCCGTGCTGCCGGTAATGGTTCTCCCAATGCCCGAGCGTGAGCGTCGCGTCGACGCGATCGGTGAACGCGTAGCCCATCCGCACCGTCTCGTTCAGCTGCTCGGTCCGCTCGATCGTCTGCGCGCCGACGATCGTCCGCGGCTTGCCGTTGGGCCCGATGTCGGTCGCGGCGCCCGTCACGGGCACGGCGGCGCCCAGCTTCGGGTTGTAGGCCGAATTGGGGCTCGCATACTGCATCGGCTGGCTGTCGTTCTCCAGCCGGTCGAGCGACAGCGCGAACCAGAACCGGCCGACGCGGTTGGCGATCCGCGCGGTCTGGTGATTGCCGCCGAAGCTGTCCGCGAACCCGTAGCCGTCGTGGTAGCGCTGCGTGAAGAATTGCGTCGACAGTGATGCCTCGAGCTTGTCCGGGCGACGCGTCGTGAGCAGCACCGTCGAGCCGATCGAGTTGCCGGGATACAGCGCGGAAAAGGGGCCATAAAGCACGTCGACGCGCGCGATGTCGTCGGGCGGAATCAGCGACCAGCGCGGCGGATACGCATAGCTCGACCCGAGCAGGTTCGACAGCAGCACGCCGTCGGCATAGACGAGCCCGCGCGCGCTCTGCAGCTCGTTGAAGTCGCGGCCCGCGAACACGCTGTTGCGGTCGCCGATGTAGCGCTTGCGGACCATCAGGTTCGGCACGTACTTCAGCGCGTCCTCGGTGGTGACGTTGGTGTGCGACTCGATCTGCTCGCGCGTGATCGACGTGACGACGGCCGGCGTATCCGGATCGACCGGTTGCCGCTGGGCGGTCACGCTGACGGTCGCCAGCGTGTCGCCGGCCCGTTGCTGCGGCACGGCGGCGACCGACGAAGCCGGCACGGCGGAACTGGCTGGGTGTTCGACGCCGCCGCGGACGGAATCGGCGTGCGCATCGTTCGTCGATGCGGCGTGCGCGGCGGGCCATGCAAAAGCGGCCGCGCATGCGAGCGCGAGCCGGCCGCGCGGCAGCCGCGCGACGTGGATAGAAGCCATGAGTGAATTCCTGAAAACGCGATCGGACGCCGCCGGGCACGCGCACGCGTACCGCGCACGCATGGCGCGGCACGCGGACCGGGCCGCGGGCGGCACGCGCGCCACCGGGGCGCGCGAACGACATCAATCAGATCGGGAGGTTTTCAGGCGGGGCGCGCGGCTGCGCGAGACGGATGCCCTTGCGGGGAAAATCGGGAACGGCCGGCACGGCCACGCGATACGCGAACGTCCGCACGAAGCCCGGCATGTCGGGCAGGCGCGTGCCGAGCGCGAGGTTCGCCGCAAAGCCCGGGCAGTACACGCAGTGGGGCACGCCGGCATGGTCGAACGACGATGTGTCGCGACTGTCGCCCGCTTCGGCGAGCACGACCTGGCGCGCGCCCGCTGCACTGCACAATTCGAGCGTGAGCGCGCCGGACCCGCTCGACGCAAGACGCGCATAGCCGACGACGGGCGACAGTACGTTCAGTACCAACGCCAGCCATGCGAGGCCGATCCATCGCGTCGTTCGTCTCATCGCGGTCCAGGAAAAAGTGCGCGCAAGTATAACAAGCGGCCCGATCGTTGCCGATTGCGCAGGATGCAATAGCGGCCATCACACCTCGCGTCGCAGCGCATGTGCCGTTAATACAACAGAGACAAAATCTAACGATTCGCCGCTGGCATAAATCGAAGCACGAGGTTGATAATCATCGAACCTGCTGGAGAAATGACCATGGACGAAAGACCCACTCGCATGCCACCGCCCGAGCAAGTGATGAGCCCGGATCCGGAACCCGTCGGCGTGGAATTCCTCGCCGAATTGCCCGAGCACGTGCGGGCATTCTTCGACGAGCAGCACAAGCTGTACTCGCCGAAGTGAACGCCTGTCCGGTTCTGTAACCGCCACGTGTCGATCATCGCCATCGTGCGGTTCATCGCTGCGCATCGCGCGCAATTCGCCTCGCACCCGGGCCGCAACAGCCTGACGGTGCCGGATCGGCTCGCCTGCTGATTCTCCTGTCGCGGCGCTGCGCCGCGCGACTGTCTTCGTCTATCCTTCTGGTTTTCCACGTCCGGCCCGCCCGGCTCTCCCGATCATTCCGATGAAGCAAGCCATTCGTGCCAGCGTTGCAGTCGCCGCGCTCGGTGTCGCCCTTTTTGCGCCTCCCCGCATCGCGCGTGCCGACGGCGACGACACCGCGCTCACCAACATCGTCGCGCTCGCATCGCAGCGCCTCGCGCTCGCCGAACCGGTCGCGCGCTGGAAATGGGCGAATCACAAGGCGATCGAGGACCAGCCGCGCGAAGCGGCCCTGCTCGCCTCGGTCGAAAAGCGCGCGGCACAGGCCGGCGTCGATCCTGCGTTCGCACGGACGTTCTTCGAAGATCAGATCGTCGCGAGCAAGGACGTGCAGAACGCACTGTTCGCGACCTGGCGCGCGACGCAGCCGCCCGAGGGCACGCCGCCCGACCTCGCGACCAGCACGCGCCCGGCACTCGACCGGCTGACGCAGAAAATGCTCGCGGGCCTCGCACAGGTCGAACCGCTGCGCAATGCGCCCGATTGCCAGGCGCGCCTCGCGCGCAGCATCGCGAACTGGAAAACGCTGACGCGCTACGACTCGAAGCAGACGCAGGCACTCGACACCGCGCTGTCGCACGTCTGCTCGGCCGGCGGCGCAAGCGCAATCAGCTGACGCCGCGGGCGCCGCGCGGCCGCCTCAACCTGCCGGCGTGAGCGCGACGAGCGGAATCAGTTGCAGCCCGCGCGCGAGATGCGTCTGCAGCAGGCGATGGGTGAAGGGTTCGAACGTGCCGTCCGCCGCCTCGGCGACGAGCCGCGCGGCCGCATCGAGCGATTCGGCCGCGCCGAGGTAACGCCAGCCGTCGATCACATGAAACAGGCGGCGGCCGCCGCTCGCCTCGAACGCAACGGCGCCGTCGAACGGCCAGGGCGCACTGCCGCCACGGACGTTATCGGCCGCGGGGCGCCGGTTGTACGACGGCCGCAGTTGCGCAATCCATTGCCCTTCCGCCAACATCGCACCCAGTTCATTACCGGTCTCGCGCCATTCGACGCGCCGCACCTGCTGCGCCAGCCGCATCTCCTTCGACGAACGGCGCTCGCCGGTCAGCAGCGCGCGCAACCGCTGCCGCACCCGCACGCTGCGGCCCACGTACAGCGGAGCGTCCGCTTCCCCGAACAACGCATAGGCGCCGCACCCGGCAGGCGCGGTGTCGAGCCACGCCTCGGTCAGATCGCCGCCCAGGCGATAGTGGCGCGTCGTGTGCGCGATCTGGTCGCGCAACCGCTCGAGCGGGACGATGTCGTGCAACTGGCGCCAGAACTGCCACAGGAGATCGGCATCGGCCAGCGCGCGGTGGCGCGCAGCCGGAACGAGCCCGTGCCGCTCGATCAACGCGTCGAGCCCGTGCCGCGATTCGCGCGGAAACAGCGCGCGTGACAGCCGGACCGTACACAGCACATCGGGATTGAACGCCAGGCCGGCGCGCTCGAATTCGGCACGCAGGAAACCGCGATCGAAGCTCGCGTTGTGCGCGACGAACAACTTGCCGTCGAGCCGCTCGAACAGCGCCGGCGCGAGCGATGCGAACGACGGCGCGTCGCGCACCATGGCGTCCGAAATGCCCGTCAGTTGCTGGATGAACGGCGGAATCGCCTGCCCCGGATTGACGAGGCTCGTCCATGTCGACACGCCGAGCGGGCCGATTTCGACCACGCCGACTTCGGTGATGCGGTGCTCGGCGGGCGAGCCGCCGGTGGTTTCAAGGTCGACGAAGACGAGCGGTTGTTCGCCGGCGGGATCGGACGAGCGGGAATCGGACATGAAAAGACAGGAAAACGATGCTTCCGTGAGTATGCACCGGCAAGCATGGTCGCGGCCAGCGCGGACCGGTGCGTTCCGCCCCCGTAAAACAAAAAGCCCCCGCGATGCGGGGGCCGGACGTGATCGGCAATGCGTGGCGCGTCAGACCGCCTGGATATTCGCTGCCTGCTTGCCTTTCGGCCCGACTTTGACGTCGAACGAAACACGCTGGTTTTCCTTCAGCGTCTTGAAGCCGTCCATCTTGATTTCGGAAAAGTGCGCAAACAAATCTTCACCACCATTGTCCGACGTAATAAAGCCGAAACCTTTAGCATCGTTAAACCATTTCACGATACCGGTATCCATGTCTTCGTTCCCCACTCAATTAGATCAAAAAAGCTATTTTTATAGCCGTTTCCCGAAATCCCGAAACATTGCGCCAGCACCCACACCAGCACGCCGCCCGAGGACGGAGTGCTGACTTTATAAATTGGACAATCCGGGTGCGTCAAGAAAATTTTTGGCAGTTGTTTTATCAAAAAAGCGCTAATACCACTGGAATCGGTACACCATCGCCTTTGATTAATTGATTCGCATCAAAAACCTGTCAATATTACCGGGATCGGATCAAATATAATCGCGACGATGAAATTCCTACCGGGGACAAATCAGCCCGGTAAATTCCTCGGGTTTTTTCCGGGTTGCAGAAATCCGGGGACGTTGAGATGCTGACGTAACGCCGAAAGGAAGGAGAAGGTCATGTGGCTGGACGGAATCAAGCGCTTCGCGAGCCGGCTCGGACGCGTACGTCGCAAGTCCCGCGCCCTGGCCGAGTCTGCGCGCGAAGCGCCTTGCGATACCGAATTCGATACGACCTGGCACGGCGACCACTGGCAGAACCTGCTGGCATCGCCGCTGGATGCCCGTCACTACGTGATGGAAGACTGGACCTACACGCCGCCACCGACCGATACCGAGGAAGCCGCGCCTGCGGCCAAGCGCAAGCGGCGCTCGTACGCGCAGTAGCCACGGACCGGCAGGGCAAAAAAAAGCGCGACTGGGAAGTCGCGCCGACAAAGGTTTGGAGATCTTTTCCGTCAACGAAAAAGTCTGCTTCGGAAAGCAGAGATCGCAGTATAACGAGAGAACTACCTTTCATTAGTCATGCTCCACACAAACCTCTATTGCCGATGTGTCAATAATCGCGCATGACGTCTCCCGCCGACCGTTGATTACCTGTCGCGATTGCGCAACGCCCGTTACGTAGTCCTGAGCACCATTTTTCTTCGCTGCACCGCCGCAAACCCTTGATGGGCGTTCGTTTGCGCGCATTCGCCGATCTTTGCGGATTCCAAAATACATTATTGCTTAAAGCGCCGCCCTCGCCCGCTTCGCACACTCCGTACACTGCAGATGGCTTTCTGACAAGCGCACCGCCGCTCTGCCGATCACGGCGCATGCAAAACAGCCCGGCCCGGCAGCAGGTTCGATCGACATCATCCTGTTTGGAGACAGATCCATGAAAAAAACCCTGATCGTCACCGCGTTGTCGGGTGTATTCGTTACCGCCGCACACGCGCAAAGCAGCGTGACGCTATACGGCCTGATCGACGCAGGCATCACCTATACGAACAACCAGGGTGGCCACAGCTCATGGTCCGAACGCAGCGGCCAGATCAATGGCAGCCGCTGGGGCCTGCGTGGCACGGAAGATCTCGGCGGCGGCCTGAAAGCGATCTTCGTGCTGGAAAACGGCTTCAACATCGCCAACGGCACGCTCGGCCAGAATGGCCGCGAATTCGGCCGCCAGGCGTTCGTCGGCCTGTCGCAAGACCAGTTCGGCTCCGTCACCCTCGGTCGCCAATACGATAGCGTCGTCGACTACATCGGGCCGCTGTCGCTGACCGGTACACAGTTCGGCGGCACCCAGTTTGCCCACCCGTTCGACAACGACAACCTGAACAATTCGTTCCGGATCAATAACTCCGTCAAGTACACGAGCGTCAATTTCGGCGGCCTGAAGTTCGGCGCGTTGTACGGTTTCTCGAACAGCAACCAGTTCTCGAACAATCGCGCATACAGCGCGGGCGTGTCGTACACCTACGCCGGCTTCAATATCGGCGCCGGCTACCTGCAGTTGAACAACGACATCTCGGGCCTCACGTCGGCTGCGGTCACCAACAGCGGCGGCGCGGTGGCAGGCGACAATACGTTCGTCGGCAAGCGCCAGCGCGTGTTCGGCGGCGGCCTGAACTACACCTTCGGTCCGGCAACGGCCGGCTTCGTGTTCACACAATCGCGCGTGAACCGGGCGCTCGGCATCTCTGCGGGCGCCTCGGGCGTGTCGAACGGCCTGAGCCTCGACGGCACGTTCGCCCGCTTCAACAACTACGAAGTGAACGCGCGCTACGCGCTCACGCCGGCCTTGTCGCTGGCCGGTTCGTACACGTACACCGCCGGCTTCCTGGACGGCCGTCATCCGGGCTGGAACCAGTTCAACCTGCAGACCGACTATGCACTGTCCAAACGGACCGACGTGTACGTGCAAGGCGTGTATCAGCGAGTCAGCACGGACGGCCTCGGCATCGGCGCCTATGTCAACGGCCTCGGCGGCGCTTCGTCGACCAACAAGCAGATCGCGGTCACGGCCGGCCTGCGTCATCGCTTCTGAGCGGCCGGCCACGCCGCCGTACGCCGGAAGAAAAAAGGAAGAAAAAAGCGCCCCACCGGGGCGCTTTTTCTTTACCGCACGGGGCTGGCCGTCGATCAGGCGTCGCCGCGCGCCGGATAGCGGACGTCGAGTATGTCGATCGGCTGCGGGCCGGCCGGCGTCATCAGCGTGACGGTATCGCCGATCTTCGCCTTGATCAGCGCACGCGCGACCGGCGAAATCCAGCTGACGCAGCCGCGGTCGAGATCGACCTCGTCGATCCCGACGATCGTGATCGTGTGATCGACGCCGTCGGGCGTCTCGTAATCGACCGTTGCGCCGAAGAACACCTGGTCGACATTCTCCTGCCGGCTCGCATCGACGACCTCCGCGAGATCGAGCCGCTTCGTCAGGAAGCGGATACGGCGGTCGATCTCGCGCAGCCGCCGCTTGCCGTAGATGTAGTCGCCGTTCTCCGACCGGTCGCCGTTCGACGCGGCCCACGACACGAGCCGCACGACCTCGGGACGCTCGACGTCGATCAGGCTCAGCAGCTCGTCCCTCAGCCGCTTGTGGCCGGCCGGCGTGATGTAGTTCTTCGCGCCCGCCGGAATCGCGGGTTGAGCCTGGTCGAGATCGTCGTCGTCACCGTCCGACTCTTTGACAAACGCCTTGTTCATGATGCAGATTCAACATGGATGACTGATGCTCCAAGGGTACACGAAGGGCGCCCCGGCAAGGTCATGGCACCTAATTTGCGAATAAGGCTTCCCTTTTTATACAACCCTGCTATACTTCCGCTTCTGCGTGCGGCTGTAGCTCAGTTGGATAGAGTACTTGGCTACGAACCAAGGGGTCGTGGGTTCGAATCCTGCCAGCCGCGCCACTTTTTCGAGGGCCTTCCCAACCGAAGGCCCTTTCAGTTCAAAGCAGTAGAAGTCTTGTTGTTGCGTGCGGCTGTAGCTCAGTTGGATAGAGTACTTGGCTACGAACCAAGGGGTCGTGGGTTCGAATCCTGCCAGCCGCGCCACCTTAAAAGGGCTTTCCTCCGGGAAAGCCCTTTTTCTTTTCCGCATCCCCCTCTTCTCGCGTGCGCCATCGCCGGCCTGGCCGCAGCATCAATGAAAACGGCGGCCGCTGGCCGCCGTCTGTCGATCGATCGCCCGCGCGCTGCAGGCGCGTCAGTAATCCTGCCGTTCGCGCTCGATACGCATGCCACCGTCGTGGCGCGCATGCACACCGTCGTCGGTCGAGCGCTCGCGCATGATCCGCATCACATCCGGATTGGTACGTACGCGCCGCATCACGTTCGCGAGATGCACGCGGTCGCTGACCTGGATCACGAAGCGCAGCACCGTCGATTCATGCGTCAGATCCTCGTCCATCGCGATATGCACGATGTTCGCGTCGGCCGACGTGATGTCCGCCGCGACACGCGCGAAGATGCCCTTCGTATTCTTCACGAGCACCTTCACCGCGACATCGAACAGGCGCCCCGGCTGCGGCGCCCATTCGACATCGATCCAGCGGCCCGGATCGCGCCGATGGATACGCTGCGCGACACGGCAATCGGTCGTATGAATCGCCATCCCCAGGCCGATGCCGATGTAACCCATGATGGCGTCGCCCGGAATCGGCCGGCAGCACGCCGACAACTGCACGGACATCCCCTCGGTGCCGGTGATCACCACCGGCGGCGCATGATGCGCGGGGTGCCGCTCGGACTTCGGCAGGTCGTCGTCCGCGTCGCGGCCGCTCATCAGCACCTCGATGCGCTTCGCCATCACCGCGGCGACGCGGCGGCCGAGACCGATGTCCGCGAAAATTTCCTGACGGCTCTTGTTGCCCGTCCACTGCACGAGCTTTTCCCACACTTCCGGCTCGACGTCGGCCAGCGCGAGGCCATAGCCCTTCAGGCTCTGGTCGACGAGCCGCTCGCCCAGCTGCACGGACTCGTTCAGGCGCATCGTCTTCAGGTAGTGGCGGATCGCCGAACGCGCCTTGCCGGTGCGCACGAAGCCGAGCCACGCGGGGTTCGGCTTCGAATACGGCGCGGTGATCACCTCGACGATGTCGCCGCTCTTCAACTCGGTGCGCAGCGGCAGCAATTCGTTGTTGATCTTCACGGCCACGCACTGGTTGCCGAGATCGCTGTGGATCGAATACGCGAAATCGAGCGCCGTCGCGCCGCGCGGCAGCGCCATGATCTTCGACTTCGGCGTGAACACGTAGACCGCGTCGGGAAACAGGTCGATCTTCACGTGCTCGAGGAATTCGCTCGAATCGCCGGCTTCGCTCTGGATGTCGAGCAGCGACTTCAGCCATTGGTGCGCGCGCTTCTGCACGTCGCTGAGATCGGCGCTGCCGTTCTTGTACAGCCAGTGCGCGGCGACCCCTGCCTCGGCGATCTCGTGCATCTTGCGCGTGCGCACCTGGAACTCGATCGGCGCGCCGAACGGGCCGACGAGCGTCGTGTGCAGCGACTGATAGCCGTTGATCTTCGGGATCGCGATGTAGTCCTTGAACTTGCCAGGCACGGGCTTGTACAGCGCATGCAATGCGCCGATGCACGTATAGCAGTCGAGCGGGCTGTCGACGACGACGCGGAAACCGTACACGTCGAGCACCTGCGAGAACGACAGCTGCTTGTCGCGCATCTTGCGGTAGACGCTGTAGATGGTTTTCTCGCGACCGGTGATCTCGGCGTCGATCTTCGCGTCGGCCATCGCGCGCTGCGCGGCCTCGAGGATCTTGCTGATCACTTCGCGGCGGTTGCCGCGCGCGGCCTTCACGGCCTTCTCGAGCGTCGCGTAGCGATGCGGGTTGAAGTTCGCGAAGCTCATGTCCTGCAGCTCGCGATACGTGTTGTTCAACCCGAGCCGGTGCGCGATCGGCGCGTAGATGTCGAGCGTTTCGCGCGCGACGCGGCGGCGCTTTTCCATCGGCACCGCGCCGAGCGTGCGCATGTTGTGCAGGCGGTCGGCGAGCTTGACGAGAATGACGCGCACGTCGCGTGCCATCGCGAGCAGCATCTTGCGGAAGTTTTCCGCCTGCGCTTCCTCGCGGCTGCGGAATTCCATCTTGTCGAGCTTCGACAGGCCGTCGACCAGTTCGGCGACCTTCGGGCCGAACCGCTCGGCCAACTCGTTCTTGGTCACGCCCTGGTCTTCCATCACGTCGTGCAGCAAAGCGGCCATCACGGCCTGCGCGTCGAGCTTCCAGCCGGCGCAGATTTCCGCGACGGCAACGGGATGGGTGATGTAGGGCTCGCCGCTCTGGCGATATTGACCGAGGTGGGCTTCGTCGCTGAAGTGGAACGCCGCCTTGACCTCTTTGATTTCGTCCGGGGCGAGATAGTCGGCAAGCACGGCCGTCAGTTTCGCGATCGAAACGACGCCGTGCTTGCGCGGCTGCTCCGGCGTGGCGGTCGGCCCGAACAGATGCCGGAAGGACTGTTCGAGGACCGCGTCGATGTACTGGCGCGCAGGCGACTGGGCCGTGGCTTCGGTGGTCGAATCCGCGGAGGCGGACGATGGGGTGGTGCTCATATTCGCCTCCAGGTCGAGTCGTTGCGCGCGTGGATTACATGGCTGGAACGGGCCGGATGCGCGTTACACCGGCACCTTCTTCAGCATCTCGACGCCGACCTGGCCGGCAGCGATTTCGCGCAGCGCGACGACGGTCGGCTTGTCGCGGCTTTCGATCTTCGGCGTATGGCCTTGCGCGAGCTGCCGCGCGCGGTAGGTGGCGGCGAGCGCCAGTTCGAAGCGATTCGGGATTTGCTTCAGGCAGTCTTCGACGGTAATGCGAGCCATGTTGGTAATTCCTTCTGAATATAGTCCTTATTCTACCTTATGTCCCTCGTCCCCCGCGTCATTCCGCGTGGGGCAGATGGATGCCGAGCTCGATGAACAACTCCGTGTGTCGAGCGTACTGCGAAGCAAAGCGCAGGCGCGTCGCAGCGACGATGCATTCGAGTTCCGCGAGCGCTCGCTCGAAATTCTCGTTGATCACCACGTATTCCGCTTCCGACGCGTGCGCGATCTCGCTGCCGGCGGCCAGCAGGCGCCGCGTGATCACGTTCGGTTCATCCTGGCCGCGCTTCTTCAGACGCTCCTCGAGCGCATCGAGCGACGGCGGCAGGATGAAGATGCCGACCGCGTTGCGGAACTGCTTCTTCACCTGCAGCGCGCCCTGCCAGTCGATCTCGAGCAGCACGTCATGGCCGTTCTTCATCTGCTCTTCGATCCAGACGCGCGACGTGCCGTAGTAATTGCCGTGCACTTCCGCGCTCTCGAGGAATTCGTGCGCCGCGTGACGCGTGCGGAAATCCTCGACGGTCGTGAAGTGGTAGTGCCGGCCGTCCTGTTCGCCCGGGCGCGGCTTGCGCGTCGTGTACGAGATCGACAGGCAGATGTCGCTGTCCTTCGACAGCAGCGCATTCACGAGCGTCGACTTGCCCGCGCCCGACGGCGCGACGACCATGAACAGGTTGCCGGGATAGACGCCGCCATGCAGCGAATGCGACGCGTGGACGTCGCGATGAGAGTCCGTCATGTTGCTTTACTCCAGGTTTTGCACTTGCTCGCGCATCTGCTCGATCAACAGCTTGAGCGCCATCGATGCGTCGGCCAGTTCCTTCGCCGCCGCCTTCGAGCCGAGCGTGTTTGCTTCTCGATTCAGTTCCTGCATCATGAAGTCGAGACGCTTGCCGACGCGGCCGCCCTTCTCGATCACGTGACGCGTTTCGTTCAGGTGCGCGGTGAGGCGCGACAGCTCTTCCGCGATGTCGATCCGGATCCCGTACATCGTCACTTCCTGACGGATGCGTTCCGCGGCTTCCTCGCGCGTGACGATCGTCGCGCTGCCTTCCGGCGCCGCGATGCCGAGCGCTTCCTGCAGCCGTTCGACGATCTTCTGCTGATGCTTCGCGATCAGCTCCGGCACGAGCGGCGTGATGCGCGCGACGATCGCTTCCATCTCGGTGACGTTCGACAGCAGCATCGTCGCCAGTTGCGCGCCTTCGCGCGAACGCACGACGACGAGCTCGCCGATCGCTTCCTTGCCGCACGCGAGCACGGCATCGCGGATCGCTTCCGCCGACACGCCGCTCTCGGCGAGCACGCCCGGCCAGCGCAGGATTTCACCCGCGCGCAGGCGGCCGACGCCCGGGAACGAATCGAGCACCGCGCGCTCGAGATCGGCCAGTTGGCCGAGCGCCGACTGGTTCAGCGCGCCCGCGCCGATGCTCTGTTCGCCGCGCTGCAGGTTGATGCGCACGTCGACCTTGCCGCGCGACAGCTTGTTCATCAGCATTTCGCGCAGCGCGGGTTCGCACGCGCGCACGTCGTCCGGCATCCGGAAATTGAGGTCGAGGAAGCGCGAGTTCACGGTGCGCAGTTCGACCGACACGCTGGTGCCGCCGTTGCCGGTGGCCGTCACGAGTTCGCGCGTCGCGCTCGCGTAGCCCGTCATGCTGTAGATCATGGTTCGTCTCGCCGTCTGGGTGCCCTCGCGGGCGGGGATATGTCGAGGCGCCCGGCGCATCGGAAAGCGCGGGGCGGGAAGCGCGCATTATCCCATTTTTGCGGACCACCCCGCCGGGCACGGCCGCCGTTCGGCGCTAAAATCGGGGTTTCCTCTCCTTCCGCGATTTCCCCATGACGTCTTCCGTTTCCCGCCCGAGCGGCCGCCGCGCCGACGCACTGCGCAAGGTCGCCCTCACGCGCCACTACACGAAACACGCCGAAGGCTCGGTGCTGGTCGAATTCGGCGACACCAAGGTGCTCTGCACCGCGAGCGTCTCCGAACGCGTGCCCGACTTCCTGCGCGACCGCGGGCAAGGCTGGCTGACCGCCGAATACGGGATGCTGCCGCGCGCGACGCACACGCGCAGCGACCGCGAAGCCGCGCGCGGCAAGCAGACGGGCCGCACGCAGGAAATTCAGCGCCTGATCGGCCGCGCGCTGCGCGCGGTGTTCGATCTCGAGGCGCTCGGCCCGCGCACGATCCACATCGACTGCGACGTGATCCAGGCCGACGGCGGCACGCGCACCGCGAGCATCACCGGCGCCTTCGTCGCCGCACACGACGCCGTGTCGAAGCTGATCGCGGCCGGCAAGCTCGCGCGCTCGCCGATCACCGACCACGTGGCCGCGATCTCGGTCGGCGTGTACCAAGGCGCGCCGGTGCTCGACCTCGACTACGCGGAAGATTCGCAGTGCGACACCGACATGAACGTCGTGATGACGGGCGCCGGCGGCTTCGTCGAAGTCCAGGGCACGGCCGAAGGCGTGCCGTTCTCGCGCGCCGAGATGAATGCGCTGCTCGACCTCGCGCAGGGCGGCATCGCCGAGCTCGTGCAGCTGCAGAAAGACGTGCTGGGCGCCTGACATGCCGGACGACCACACCCTCGCGCCGCTGTCGCGCATCGTCCTCGCGTCGAACAACCCGGGCAAGCTGCGCGAATTCACCGCACTGTTCTCGACGGTCGGCATCGAGATCGTCCCGCAGGGCGATCTTGCGGTGCCCGAAGCGGAAGAGCCGTTCGGCACGTTCATCGAGAACGCGCTGACGAAGGCGCGTCACGCGTCGCGGCTCACCGGGCTGCCGGCGATCGCCGACGATTCGGGCCTGTGCGTGCGCGTGCTGCGCGGTGCGCCGGGCGTCTACTCGGCGCGCTACGCGCAGCGCGCGGGCCGCGACAAGGGCGACGCGGCGAACAACGCGTATCTCGTCGAGCAACTGCGCGGCGTCGACGACCGGCGCGCATACTATTGCTGCGTGCTCGCGCTGGTGCGCCACGCGGACGATCCCGAGCCGCTGTTCGCCGAAGGGCGCTGGGCCGGCGAGATCGTCGACACGCCGCACGGCGAGCACGGATTCGGCTACGACCCGTATTTCTACCTGCCGGCGCTCGGCGCGACGGCCGCCGAGCTCGATCCGGCCGTGAAGAACACCCACAGCCATCGCGCGCTGGCGCTGAAGGCGCTGCTGGCGCGGCTCGCGGAGGAAGCATGAGCGTGCCCGATACCCGTTCGCTGCTGCAGGGGGTTGCATGAGCCAGGCCGCGGAAACCGGCGCGCGCGTCGTCGCGACCTTCACGTCGCCCGGCCAGGTGCGGCTCACGTCGCTGCCGCCGCTCGCGCTGTACGTGCATTTCCCGTGGTGCGTGCGCAAGTGCCCGTACTGCGATTTCAACTCGCACGAATGGAAAGGCGAACGGTTTCCGGAAACCGAGTACCTCGATGCGCTGCGCGCCGATCTCGAGCAGGCGCTGCCGCTCGTGTGGGGGCGGCAGGTGCATACCGTCTTCATTGGCGGCGGCACGCCGAGCCTGCTGTCGGCGGCCGGCCTCGACCGGATGCTGTCCGACGTGCGTGCGCTGCTGCCGCTCGACGCCGATGCCGAGATCACGCTCGAGGCGAATCCGGGCACGTTCGAGGCCGCGAAGTTCGCGCAGTTCCGCGCAAGCGGCGTGAACCGCCTGTCGGTCGGCATCCAGAGCTTCAACGAGGCGCACCTGAAGGCGCTCGGCCGGATTCACGACACCGCGCAGGCGCGTGCGGCCGTCGAGATCGCCGCGAGGAACTTCGACAACTTCAACCTCGACCTGATGTTCGCGCTGCCGAACCAGACGCTCGACGAATGCCGCACCGACATCGAGACCGCGCTGTCGTTCGCGCCGCCGCATCTGTCGCTGTATCACCTGACGCTCGAGCCGAATACGCTGTTCGCGAAGTTCCCGCCCGTCGTCCCCGACGACGACGCGTCGGCCGACATGCAGGAGTGGATCCACGCGCGCACGGCCGAGGCCGGCTACGGGCGCTACGAAGTGTCCGCGTATGCGAAGCCGAATCATCAGTGCAAGCACAACCTGAACTACTGGCGCTTCGGCGACTATCTCGGGATCGGCGCGGGCGCGCACACGAAGCTGTCGTTCCCGAACCGGATCCTGCGGCAGGCACGCTACAAGCATCCGGCAACCTTCATCGAGCAGGCGAAGGCCGGCAATGCCGTGCAGGAAGAGCGTGAAGTCGGTGCGCGCGACCTGCCGTTCGAGTTCATGCTGAACACGCTGCGGCTCGTCGAGGGCTTCCCCGTGCACAGCTTCGCCGAACGCACGGGCCTGCCGATGAGCACGATCGAGCCGGCGCTGCAGGAAGCGGAACGGCGCGGGCTGATCGCGCGCGATTTCGCGCAGATCGCGCCGACGCCGCTCGGCCAGCGTTTCCTCAACGACCTGCAGGAATTGTTCCTGCGCGACGACTGAACGAATGAACGAGGCGGCATTTCGGTTACAATGCCGCCTCGTGTGGAAGCGTGGCCGAGCGGTTTAAGGCACCGGTCTTGAAAACCGGCGACGGGAAACTGTCCGTGAGTTCGAATCTCACCGCTTCCGCCAGGAAGTTCGCCCAACCCCGTCCATTCGTTGAATGACGGGGTTTTTGCTTATCGGCTTGTCCGTGCGCGCCCTTCCCGCACGTTCCGACGCGTTGCGCCGGATGCCGCTACAATCCCGCGCTCCGATTCGCGAAACGGGAAACCCACTTCATGAAGCCCTTCATCGTCTCGTCGCTCGTCGTCATGCTGGCCGCCGTCAGCACGCACGCGGCCGCCGATACCGCGTCCGGCAGCGGCACCCAGGCCTCGTGCGCGATCGCAACCGTCAGCGGCGTCGGCGGTTCGCCGCGCGGCCTGAGCGAATACCTCGCGAGCCCGTCACCCTACAACTACCTGAAGGACAACGATCTTCAGTGCAAGGTGTCGGACGACGGACGCACGTCGAACTGCACCGGCGTGACCTACCTGCGCAACGAACAGGTCAGCGTGTACGACGATTCCGATCCGGCGACGCTCACCGTCGTCGCGCGCGTGGAGCTCGACCACGGCCAGAAATACCCGGTGATCATCGTCGTGCAGCGCAAGGACGCGCGCTGCAAGCCCTGACGCAGCCGCGCGCACCCGTCCATCAATCGGGACGGAACGTGGCCGGGCCCAGCGCCGGAAGCCTCCCGGCCGGCCCCGCGATCACCTAGAATTCGTTCAACACGGCGACACGACCGCCGCCGCGTACTCGATGCCGCACGCGCCACCCCTGCGCGCGGCACACGGAGATCGCCATGACCGAACTGTCGAGCGCGACGGAACCCGTCGATTACGAAGGCTTCGAGATCCATGTCGTGCCGGCCGCCGTGCCCGGCAGCGACACGCGATATACCTACACCGGCTACGTGTGCCATCCGGGCGCGAACCCCGCGCTGCCCGGGCACGCGGTACCGTTCCACGCGGACGGCGAGGAAAGCTTCGCGAGCCTCGATGAAGCCGTCCACGAAGCCGTACACATCGGCAAGAGCATCATCGACGGCACGCACCCCGACCTGTCGGTGCTGTCGCTCGTCACGCACGGATTCTGACGCGCGCGAACAGTGTCCGCGACGCGCGTGCGCCACCTTTCATCCGTGCAACACACGCGCCGGCCGAGCGCGCTGTCACATGTCACGTCACGTCGCGAACGGGCGGCGTGACGCGCGGCGATCGCCATCAGCAATCGCAACACCCGGCCTCGCGCGTTATGCGTTTGTCCCGATATCGGCTCGCGTCCGTACGCCTATCATTTTTTTATCGTCACTTCCGGCCAGCCTCCCATGCGCCCCCTTCTCCGTCCGCGCGTCGATCGGCTGCGTGTCGCCGCGCTGGCCGTCGCCGCCCTGCTCGCGGCGTGCACGATCACGCCGCCGCCTTCACTGCACTCGATCCTGACGATTCCTTCGATCACGCGCAGCGGCAGCCTCGACCAGTATCGCGTCGAGGTCGCGCAGCGTGTCGCCGAACGCAATCCGTCGGGCATGCTGCATGGCTCGCCGCAGGCCATGCTCCGCTCGCTCGTCGTCGTGTCCTTCACCGTCGATGGGGACGGCCGGCTCGTCAATGCGTCCGTCTATCGCAGCAACGGCGACAGCGAGGCGGAAGCGCTCGCCCTCGCATCGCTGCGCCGCTCGGCGCCGCTGCCGCCGCCGCCGTCGCGGCTGCTCGACGGCAACGGCCGGCTCGAACTGATGGAAGGCTGGCTCTTCAACGACGACGGCCACTTCCAGTTGCAAAGCACGGCGTCCGCGCAGGCGCAGTCGATCGACTGACGCGCCGCCGTCGCACGATTGCCGGTGTGCGGCAGCGCTGGCTATAATTTTCCGCACTCGCGCGGTCATCACGCCGCGCGCGCGTTCGCGCGCCCCACCCGGCATGCGAGCCGACCACGCCGGCACCGGGCGGCGGCGACGTACCCGTCTCCATCGTCGACCGGCGGGTGACGTCCGCGCCAACGGCGCGCGTCCACGCCGCCATCGCGTCATCCGCATCATCCGCATCATCCGCTCGGCTGCACCCGGCAGGCATCCGCCTGCCCGACCGCACGCCCAGCCGACCGCCCCAACGACAAAACGGAGACATCCATGTCCGCATCCCCCCCGACCGTTGCTCACGCAACCGGTTCGGCCGGCGCCGTCAGCCACCGGCGCATCGTGTTCGCGAGCTTCATCGGCACCGCGATCGAGTTCTACGATTTCTATGTGTATGCGACGGCCGCCGCGCTCGTCATCGGCCCCGTGTTCTTCCCGCACGGTTCCGCAACCGCGCAGGCGCTGTCCGCGTTCGTCACGTTCGGCATCGCGTTCATCGCACGCCCGATCGGCTCGTTCCTGTTCGGGCACTTCGGCGACCGCATCGGCCGCAAGTCGACGCTCGTCGCGTCGCTGCTCGTGATGGGCGTGTCGACCACCGCGATCGGCTTCGTGCCCGGCTACGACGCGATCGGCGCGCTTGCACCGGTGCTGCTGTGCGTGCTGCGCTTCGGCCAGGGGATCGGCCTCGGCGGCGAATGGGGCGGCGCGGCGCTGCTCGCGACCGAGCACGCGCCGCAGGGCAAGCGCGGCTGGTTCGGGATGTTCCCGCAGCTGGGGCCGTCGGTCGGCTTCCTGATGTCGAACGGCCTGTTCTTCGCGCTCGCGCTGTCGCTGTCCGACGAACAGTTCCGCAGCTGGGGCTGGCGCATTCCGTTCCTCGTCAGCGCGGTGCTCGTCGCGCTCGGCCTGTACGTACGGCTCAAGATCACCGAAACGCCCGCGTTCCAGGCCGCGCTCGACCGCAACGAACGCGTGCGCGTGCCGGTCGCGACACTCGTCACGCAACACTGGCAGCCGACGCTGCTCGGCGCGCTCGCGATGGTCGTCTGCTACACGCTGTTCTATATCTCGACGGTGTTCTCGCTGTCGTACGGCGTGTCGGCGCTGCATATTCCGCGCCAGAGCTTCCTCGGGCTGCTGTGTTTCGCCGTCGTGTTCATGGGGCTCGCGACGCCGCTTTCCGCATGGGCGTCGGACCGCTTCGGCCGCAAACCGGTGCTGATCGCCGGCGCCATCGCCGCGCTGCTGTCGGGTTTCGCGATGGAGCCGTTGCTCGGCAGCGGCTCGATGCCGCTCGTCGCCCTGTTCCTGACGATCGAGCTGTTCCTGATGGGTGTGACGTTCGCGCCGATGGGCGCGCTGCTGCCGGAGCTGTTCCCGACCAACGTCCGCTATACGGGCGCGGGCGTCGCATACAACCTCGGCGGGATTCTCGGCGCGTCGATCGCACCGTATATCGCGCAACTGCTGGCGGCGCGCGGCGGGCTGTCGTGGGTGGGCGGCTATGTGTCGGTCGCGGCGGCGGTCAGCCTGATCGGTGTGCTGCTGATGCGTGAAACGCGCGACGCGTCGCTCGTCTGAGCCTCCGGGGCGACCCGGGTTGTGCGGCGGCCGGCGCTGCCTATACTCGATCCTGGGCGCGCCGTTGCGCGCCCAGGGACCCCGCCCCGAAAGGAGCCGCCGCCATGAACATCCGCCTCGGCAATGCCGATCTCGTCCTGATCCTCGCGCTCGCGCTCGGCGGCGCCCTGCTGCTCGCGCTGCGGTTCCGGCCGAAGACATGGCGCGGCCTCGTGTTCGAGGCGCTGCTGGCGAATCTGGCGGCGATCGCCGCCGTCGTCACGGTCGAGGCGCTGCTGGCCTGAAGCGGCCCGCAGCGCGCCGTCAGGCGGTCAGGCGCGCGTGCACGGCGCCATAGGCAGGGGCGACCGCATCGATCGCGTCCAGCGCCTCTTCGACGGACGGCATCGCGCCCGGCTCGCCGATCGACAGGGCATTCGGTGCGCCGCCGATACCGCAATGGTGACGCGACGTCGCAACGAAGATCATCACGGTCGGCCGCTGCAGCGCATGCGCCATGTGGACGAACCCCGTATCGACGCCCACCACCAGCGCGGCCCGTCCGAGCGCCGCACCGAGTTCGCGCACCGTCATCGCCGGTAACACGACTGCGCCCGGTGCACGCGCGGCGATGTCCTTCGCATCGTCATGCTCCGCGCTCGAGCCCCACGGCAGCAGCACGCGTACGCCGCGCGCCATCATCTGCGTGGCGAGCGCGGCCCAATGGTCGGCCGGCCATTTCTTGTCCGGATTGGACGTCGCATGGAACAGCAGCATGAAAGGCGCGTCGTCGGTCACGGCGGGCGGCAGGTTCACGCCCTGCGGCGGGACGACGCCGTAGGTGGCGGGGCCTTCAGGCCGGTAACCCAGCGCCTCGCCGGCGCTCACGCGCATGCCGTGCCACGCATCGCAGTCCGGCCGCGGGCCGAAGCGATGCGAATACGCGAAGCGCGCACCCGTTTCGCCGAGATCCTGCGTCTGGTAGCCGAAGCGTCGTGCGGCACGCGCCAGCGCCGAGATGATCGCGCTCTTGTACACGCCATGCAGGTCGATGACCGCATCGTAGCGATGGGCCCGCAATGCGCCGATCGACGCCGAAATCGCCTTCAGGTCGCCGGCGTTCCGGAGCTTCTTGAAGCGGCGCAGCGGTGCGCACAGCACGGCGCTCACGCCCGGATGCCAGCGCACGACCTCGGCACACGACTCGTCCACGGCCCAGTCGACCGTCACGCCGGGAAAGGCGCGATGCAGGTCCGCGACGACAGGCAGCGTCTGGACGACGTCGCCGAGCGACGTCACTTTCACGATGAGGATGCGTTTCACGTTCTGTGGAGATTCCTGGCTGGCCATTTGTCATGCTAGCGACGGTTGCCGTGCGCTGACATTACGCCAGCATTACATTTGCAACAAAATGCATCTGCTTTGTGTTTCTTTGTCGCCCCAATGGTACCCCGTTCTTTTTATAATTCGGTCTTTGCCTTGCGGCCCGCGCCGATGCCACGCCCCGCCATTCCCGCCCTGTTTCCCGCCCTCACCCGCCGCTCGCTGCGCATCTGGCGCCAGTACGGCATCTTCTGGCTCGGTGCGATCGTCGTCGGGCTCGCCGCCGTACTCTACGCGCGTCTGATCGACTGGGGCTACGAGTCCTTCCGCGCGATGCGCGAGCACGCGGTGTGGCTGCCGCTGCTGCTGACGCCCGCGATCGCCTCCGTGTCGGTATGGCTCACGCGCCGGTTCTTCCGCGGCGCCGAAGGCAGCGGCATCCCGCAGGTGATCGCGACGCTGCATGCGCGCCCGAGCGCGTTCGGCGCCCGGCTGCTGACGCTGCGCATCCTGTTCGGCAAGGTGCTGATTTCGTTCCTGGGCATCCTGGGCGGCTTCACGATCGGTCGCGAGGGGCCGACCGTGCAGGTCGGCGCGGCGCTGATGTTCAACCTGCGGCGCTTCTACCCGCGCTCGAACGCGCAGATCGAACGCCAGCTCGTGCTGGCCGGCGCGGCGGCCGGGCTGTCGGCCGCGTTCAACACGCCGCTCGCCGGGATCGTGTTCGCCATCGAGGAACTGACGCGCAGCTTCTCCGCGCGCGCCAGCGGCGTACTGATCACCGCGATCATCCTCGCCGGCGTCGTCGCACTGGGCCTGAACGGCAACTACACGTACTTCGGCACGATCGATGCCGGCCTCCATTTCCCGAAACTGCTGGCGGTCGCGGTGCTGGTCACCGCGATCGTCACGGGTATCGCCGGCGGCCTGTTCTGCTGGCTGCTGCTCAATACCGGGCGCTGGCTGCCCGAGCGACTGCTGGGCCTGTATCGCGAACGGCCGATCACGTTCGCCGCGGCGTGCGGGTTCGCGATCGCCGTCGTCGGCCTCGTGTCGGGCGGCACGACCTTCGGCAGCGGCTATGCCGAGGCGCGCGGCCTGCTCGACGGCAGCCAGCACCTGTCGGTGTTCTATCCGTTCCTGAAGATGATCTCGATGGTCGCGTCGTACCTGCCGGGCATCCCGGGCGGGATCTTCGCGCCGTCGCTGTCGATCGGCGCCGGGTTCGGCAACCTGCTGCACGTCGTGTTCAGCAACATGAGCCTGCCGATGCTGATCGCCCTCGCGATGGTCGGCTATCTGGCGGCCGTCACGCAGTCGCCGATCACGTCGTTCGTGATCGTGATGGAAATGATCAACGGTCATGCGCTCGTGATTTCGCTGATGGCGACCGCACTGGTGTCGACCCGCGTATCGCGCTTTTTCGCGCCGCCGCTCTATGAAACGCTCGCGCTGCGCTATCTCGCGCCGCCCGCCGCGGCCACCGAACCCGCCGCGGCATCGGCGGCGGCGGCGAGCGCGGCGGCGGCGACCGGCGTGACCGAGCCGCAGGACGCAGCTGCCGCGCCCGCCGATCCGCTCGACACGCTGCGCGACGAAGGCGACGCGCCGGCCGCTGCAACGCCGGGCGACAGTACCGCGCACGCGCCGGCGCCGCATGGCGACGAACCGGCTGCATCCGGCGCGAACGGCCCGACGCAACCGGGCCCGCGCGACGCTCAGTAGATCACGACCGGTGCCGGCCGATAGTAGACGGGCCGCGCCGGCACGACGATGCATCCGGCCAGCGTGATCGCGACGAGCGCGATGGCAATGACAGTTCGTTTCATCCCGCGCCTCCGTCACGCCCAGTGGCCGCGGGTCCAAAACCAGTTCGGACCGCGCTGGTCCCAATGGCCCGGCACCCATTGCATGCCGATGCGCTCGGCTTCCCAGTGGCCGCCGATCCACACGTAGCGGCCATGATCCCAGTGCCAATGTCCGCGTTCCCACACGTAGCCCACGCGCGCGGTCGGCACGACCTCGTAGCGCACGGGCGGCGGCGCGTTCGGCGCAACGACGACGATCTCCTCGGTGCGCACGGCAACCGGCTCGGCGATGACCACGCGGCCCTGCGGCGCGATCACGGGTGTGCCGACGAGAATCTCGTCCGCATGGGCGGCAAACGGCGCGACGACGGCTGACAGGCCCGCGGCAAACAGCGCGAGCGAAACGATACGACGTTGAACGGTAGAGACAGCCATCACAACCTCCTGGTTGAACAAGTTACGCGAGCGTATTCGTTCAATGCGGGAGAGGCGGTTACGGCCGACAGGCGCCGTGTTACGGCGTGCCCGAAAGTGCAACAGGGCGTAAGACGCGCACGGCGGCGGGCGCCGCCGTGCGGAGGGACACCGGCAAGCGTCAGGCCTGCGGGATCTCGATCTTCACTTCGAGGACTTCGAGGTCGTCCTGGCGCTCGAGGCTCACGCGGATGTCATCGTTCGAAATATGGACGTACTTCGAGATGACCGCGACGAGTTCCTTCTGCAGCGCCGGCAGGTAATCGGCCGGCGGCCGGCCGCCGACCCGCTCGTGCGCGATGATGAGCTGCAGGCGCTCCTTCGCGACCGATGCGGATTTCTTCTTCTCGCCGAGGAGAAACGAAAGGATGGACATGGGCGGCCTCCGTTACTTGCTGCCGAAGAGGCGCTGCAGCAGGCCCGGCTTCTGGTAATCGGTGAAGCGCAGCGGCTTGTCCTCGCCGAGGAAGCGGGCGACGACGTCCTTGTACGCTTCGGCGACGTCGGTACCGTCGATATGCACCGCCGGCAGACCCTGGTTCGATGCGTGCAGCACGGCTTCCGACTCGGGCACCACGCCGATCAGCTTGATGCGCAGGATCTCGCTGATGTCCTCGAGCGACAGCATCTCGCCTTCGCTCACGCGCTTCGGGCTGTAACGCGTGATCAGCAGGTGTTCCTTGATCGGCTCCTTGCCTTCGGTCGCGCGCTTCGTCTTCGACGACAGGATGCCCAGAATGCGGTCGGAATCGCGCACCGACGACACTTCCGGGTTCGTGACGATCAGCGCTTCATCGGCGAAGTACATCGCGTGCAGCGCACCGGCCTCGATACCGGCGGGCGAATCGCAGACGATGTATTCGAAGTCCATCGCGACGAGGTCGTTCAGCACCTTCTCGACGCCGTCGCGCGTCAGCGCATCCTTGTCGCGCGTCTGCGACGCCGGCAGGATGAACAGGTTCTCGCACTTCTTGTCCTTGATCAGCGCCTGGTTCAGGTTCGCTTCGCCCTGGATCACGTTCACGAGGTCATACACGACGCGACGCTCGCAGCCCATGATGAGATCGAGGTTGCGCAGGCCGACGTCGAAGTCGATCACGGCCGTCTTGTGGCCGCGCAGCGCGATACCGGACGCAAAGCTCGCGCTCGTCGTCGTCTTGCCCACGCCGCCCTTGCCCGAGGTCACCACGATGATTTTTGCCATTTACCCAATACCCTGTGTTCGTCAATGAGAGCCGATCGATCCGGAGCGTGCCGCGTGATTTACGTCAGGCGCAGCGGTTCGATCATCAGTTTTTCCTCTTCGAGCCGGATCTGCACCGATTTGCCCAGTACTTCGGCGGGCAATGGGTTCTCGGTGGTTCGATAGATACCCGCGATCGAAATCAGTTCCGGTTCGAGACACGTGCAGAAAATGCGCGCGTCGTGGTTGCCGTGCACGCCCGCGAGTGCGCGGCCGCGCAACGGCGCGTAGATGTGGATATTGCCTTCCGCGATGATCTCCGCGCCGTGACTGACCGGCGCGAGCACCACGAGGTCTCCTTTCGCGTAAATCTGCTGCCCCGAACGCAACGGCCGGTCGATCACGAGCGTCTGGCCGCCGGTCTGCAACAGGGTCGGCGCGGCTTCCGACGACTGTTCGGGCGCCGTTGCGGCTGCCGGAGCGGCGACGGCCTCGACGGCTGGCACAGCCGCCGGTTCCGCTTCGTCCGCGTGTTTCGCGGCCGGCGCGCGGCGATCGCGCGCCTCGAGCAACGGCAGGCCGGCTTCCCCCGCCCAGCCCTGCGTTGCCAGTGCGACGACGCCCACCGGGCGCATCCGCACGTCGTTCAGCATCTGCCGGATGTCCGCGAGCGCGACGCGCTCGCCGTCAGCCAGGCGGCGGACGTCGATCGCGACGACATCGTCGGCGAAAAACTCGGGGGTCGCTTCGAAGCGCTTGACCAGTTCGGCACGCAACGCATCGAGATCGGTCGTCTTCACGGTGAACAGCAACGTATCGACCGATCCGCTGCGCAGCTCGAAGAATGGCGATTTTTTAAGCGACATGGACACTCTGCAAAAATTTTTTGCGTATTTTACAGGCGTCCACGCGTGCGGCCATTATTTTTGGGACTCGGGGTTGCGGCGGCCCGGGCGGGCACGCAACCGGCAGGCGGGCAGGCTAGCGGGCGGCCGGGCCTTCATCGCGCCGCGCGGCCTGCGTTTCGACGGCGCGTCAGTGCTTCACCTGCGACACGAACAACGATTTCATCGCGCCGGGCAGCCGCGCGATCGGCGCGTGTTCGCCGGTATTGCCGAAACCAGCACGCTCGTAGAAGCGGATCGCGTTGCGGTTCGCATCGGCGATCCATGCGTAGACTTCGCCGGCGCCGCGCTCGGCGAGCCAGGCGGTGGCCGTCTCCAGCAGCAGCACGCCGCCGCGCAGATGACGCACCGCGTGCGCGACCCACAGCTCGCTGACGAACGCGCGCCGATCGGGCGTGTTGTCGAAATACGCGCCGATCATGCCGGCCGGATGGCCTTCGGTGTACAGCAGGAAAGTCGTCGATTCGTCGGACACGGCGCGCAGCGCGGCAATCGCCGACGCTGCGTCCGCTTCGACGGTCAGCAATTCGGCCTCCGGCGCTTCGCCCGGCGCGTAGGGCTCACGCAGCGATGCGGCGCGGAGTTCGCGATACACGCCGCCCTGGTCGGCAACGATACGACGAACGGTCAAGGTCGAACTCATGCAGGCACAGCCCCCTTCGGACAGCAAGCTACTAGCTTCAACCGAAAGCAGGGCACGAGTCAAATCGTTATTTTCAAATGACGGCGCCGATCGAAAGGCAACGGGTGTCACGCGCAACGGCACGAGCCAGCCGGTGTGCAGGTGCAGCATCGGCATGCCGACGCGTGCCGACGGACGACGGTCGAGCACTCGCCGCCCGACGTCTCGCCCCGTTCGCCTTGCGATGCGCGGCGGTCGCGTTTCGAAGCGCGTCGCCTGTCGTTCCGGCGCCGTAATGCTGCGTAATATAAGCAAACAAAAAACGCGCTCCTGCAGTGCCTTCCCCGCTTTGATTATTGCGATGCAACATTTGCTGCGGTCACGCAAGATCGACACTCGCGCAGGCCGCACCGCACGATTCATCTGACAAACGCGCGGCACGCGCGGGCCGCTCCGGCTCCCGTTGCACGTTTCAATCAGCGCGTGCCGGCCCTTCCCGGCATGGCTCGCGCACGCCCCTTCGTTTGGAGTAGCACGCCTAGCGCCGGCGTTGGCAAGCGTGCGCACGAGTCGTATAACAGGCAGAACCGGGCAACGATCCGGTGCCACCGCGCGCAGCGCGGGCTCACGAGGATTCGAACAACCATGCATGCGGCCGCCCGCCGGGCCCGCTGACTGGAGGGAGACAATGGCAATGACCGACGGATCGGCTTCGGGCTGGTCGGATGGCAAGCGTTACCTGTGGCTGCTCGGCGCGCTGACGATCACGCTGCCGATCCTCGCCGCGCAGCTCGCGCTGTCGACGGGCCTTCACGTGTTCTGGTGGTTCGGCCCGCTGTTCGCGTTCGGTGTGATCCCGATCCTCGACACGCTGATCGGCGACGATCGCGACAATCCGCCCGAGGCCGTCGTGCCGCACCTCGAGCGCGAGCGCTATTACCGGTACATCGTCTATCTGGCGACGTTCGTCGAGTACGTCGCGTTCTTCATGTGCGTCCGGATCGTCGGCACGCACGCGCTCGCGTGGTACGACTACGTCGGCTTCGCGCTGTCGCTCGGCGCCTCGACGGGCATCTCGATCAATACCGCGCACGAGCTCGGACACAAGACCGACCGCTTCGAGCGCTGGCTCGCGAAGATCACGCTCGCGCCGGTCGCTTACGGTCACTTCTACGTCGAGCACAACCGCGGCCACCACGTGCGCGTCGCGACGGCCGAGGATCCGGCGAGCGCGCGCTTCGGCGAGTCGTTCTGGGCATTCCTGCCGCGCACCGTGACCGGCAGCGTCCGCTCGGCATGGCGGCTCGAGAAGGCGCGCCTCGAACGGCTCGGGCATTCGCCGTGGACCTGGCGCAACGAGGTGCTGCACGCGTGGGCGATGACCGTCGTCGTGTGGGGCATCGCGATCGCGATGGCCGGCAAGGTCGCGATCCCGTTCCTCGTGATCCAGGCCGTCTACGGCGCCTCGCTGCTCGAAGTCGTGAACTACGTCGAGCACTACGGGCTCGGCCGCCGCAAGCTGCCGAGCGGCCGCTACGAACGCTGTACGCCGCAGCATTCGTGGAACAGCAATCACGTCGTCACCAACCTGTTCCTGTACCAGTTGCAGCGGCACGCCGACCACCACGCGAATCCGACGCGCTCGTACCAGGCGCTGCGCCACTTCGACGATGCGCCGCAACTGCCGGCCGGCTACGCGACGATGATCCTGTTCGCGTACGTGCCGCCGCTCTGGTATCGCGTGATGAATCCGCGCGTCGTCGCGCACTACGGCGGCAACATGGCGCAATCGAACATCAAGCCGTCGATTCGCGCCAGGGTGCTCGCGCAGTATCCGGCCGCGGCGTAATGGGCGGCGCCGGGCCCGCGTGAACGGGCGTGAACTCCGCCACACCGACAGCCGTCACGCCATTTCAGGCAGCCGGAACACGGCCACCGCGTGCCGCAGCGCGCTCGCCTGCTCGGCCAGCGCCTGCGTCGCGGCCGTGGCCTGCTCGACGAGCGCCGCGTTGCGCTGCGTCGCTTCATCCATCTGCGTGACCGCGACATTCACCTGCTGGATGCCGCCACTCTGCTCCTGCGACGCGGACGAGATCTCGCCGACGATCGTCGTTACGCGCTGCACCGCGCCCACGATCTCGTGAATCGATTCGCCCGCGCGGCCGATCAGCACCGCGCCTTCGTCGACCCGCTGCGTCGATTGCTCGATGAGTCCCTTGATCTCCTTCGCGGCCGATGCGCTGCGCTGCGCGAGCGTGCGCACTTCCGCGGCGACAACCGCGAAGCCGCGCCCCTGCTCGCCGGCGCGCGCCGCTTCGACGGCCGCGTTCAGCGCAAGGATGTTGGTCTGGAATGCGATGCCGTCGATCACCGCGATGATCTCGCCGACCTTCGCCGCACTGTCGGCGATACCGTTCATCGTGTGAACGGCGTCCGTCATCACGCACCCGCCGGCAGACGCGATCTGCGACGCGTCTTGCGCCAATTGCGCCGCGTGCTGCGCATGCTCGGCCGACTGGCGCACGATGCCGGTCAGCTGGGTCATGCTGGCCGCCGTCTCCTCGAGCGATGCGGCCTGCGACTCGGTACGCGCCGACAGATCGTGGTTGCCCGACGCGATCTGCGCGCTCGCGGTCGCGACGGCTTCCGCATGCGTGCGCACCTCGAGCACGACACCGGACAGGCTCGTCTGCATCGTCTGCAACGCGCGCAGCAGATCGGCGATCTCGTCGTGTCCGGCCGCGTCGACGTCGCGCGTCAGGTCGCCTTCGGCGACGGCCTGCGCGCACGCCACCGCACGATCGAGCGGACGCAGGATTGCGCGGCTGAACAGGAACGCGCCGACCATCGCGACGCCGAGCACGACCAGCATCAGCGCAAGGCTCGCGGTGGTCGCGTGCTGCGCGTCGCGGCTCGCCTGCGCCGACACGGCCGCGCTTTCGTCGGCGATCGACTTCGCGGCCCGCTCCAGCAGCGCGGCAGGCTCACGGTCGACGCCCGCCACGGCCGCATCGCCGGCCGACGGATCGAAGCCGGCCGCCTTGAACGCGTCGAAGCCGCGCCGGTAGCCGTCGCCCATCGCGGTGTGCGCACGCATGAACTGTTCGACGAGCGAGCGGCTCTCGCCGGCCGGCAACTGGCGGACGAGTTGCGCGGCGAGCGCATCGACCGACCGCTCGCGCGTCTGGAACGCCTGCCAGTACCGGTCGAGCTTGTCGGCCTGCTTGCCGCGCAGCAGCGTGTCCTTCCATTCCTGCACCTGCAGCTTGAATTGCACGAGCGTGGCCGACACGAGCCGTTCGTTGCCGACATTCGTCTGTACGTCTTCGGCGAACGTATCGATCGACCGGTTGAGGATATGGATGCCGTACAGCGCGCCGCCGAACATCAGCAACAGCGCGACAGCAAATGCGAGGGGAATCTTGTAGCTCAGCTTCATGGGACCTTGAATCGACGGGAAACGATGCGGCGCGGCACAGGCGCCGTGCCGCCGCACCGTGTTAACGGCGCGGGTGTCGAAGGCTTAAAGCTGAGGAAAGCGGCAAAGACCGGGGCGCGGCTCGATCTGATCGGGCCGGATGGATTGCGCAAGATGCGGCATCCTTGCCACGCGCGGCCGTGCCATCCAACGACGGACGACACGATCGACGGCGTGTGCGAATTCGACACACACGACGCACACGCGTCGAAGGCCCAAAACGAAAAACCCCTTGATCCTTCCGGATCAAGGGGCTTCGTATTTTGGCGGAGAGGGTGGGATTCGAACCCACGGTACGGGGAAACCGTACGCCTGATTTCGAGTCAGGTACATTCGACCACTCTGCCACCTCTCCTTCCTTACTGCATCTCGCGGCTGGTCGTTTCCGCGAGAAAAAGATTATAAGACGATTGCTTCGCGTCTGACAAGCCCTTTCTGCAATTTTTTTCGCGAGGGCTTCGAACGCCTGCGTTACGACGCCTGTGCAGGCGCGTCGATGCGCTCCATGCCGCCCATGTACGAACGCAGCGCTTCCGGCACCGTGACCGAGCCGTCCGCGTTCTGGTAGTTCTCCAGCACCGCGACGAGCGTGCGGCCGACCGCAAGACCCGAACCGTTCAGCGTATGCACGAGCTCCGGCTTGCCCTGCGCGTTGCGGAAACGCGCCTGCATCCGGCGCGCCTGGAACGCCTCGGTGTTCGAGCAGCTCGAGATCTCGCGGTAGGTGTTCTGCGCGGGCAGCCACACTTCGAGGTCGAACGTCTTCGCGGCCGAGAAGCCCATGTCGCCCGTGCACAGCGTGATCACGCGGTACGGCAGGCCGAGCTTCTGCAGGATCGCTTCCGCATGGCCGACCATCTCGTCGAGCGCCGCGTACGACGTTTCCGGCGCGACGACCTGCACCATCTCGACCTTGTCGAACTGGTGCTGGCGAATCATCCCGCGCGTGTCGCGGCCGTACGAACCGGCTTCCGAGCGGAAGCACGGCGAATGCGCGGTCAGCTTGATCGGCAGCGCGGCTGCGTCGACGATCGACTCGCGCACGGTGTTCGTCAGCGAAATCTCGGACGTGGAAATCAGGTATTGCGTGACCGTGTTCTCGGCGCCGCCCTTCTCGACGCGGAACATGTCGTCCGCGAACTTCGGCAACTGGCCCGTGCCGTAGAGGATCTCGGGGTTCACGATGTACGGCGTGTACGTCTCGGTATAGCCGTGCTGCTGCGTGTGCGTGTCGATCATGAACTGCGCGAGTGCGCGGTGCAGGCGCGCGATCGGGCCGCGCAGCATCGTGAAGCGTGCGCCGGCGAGCTTCGCGCCCGTCTCGAAATCGAGGCCGAGCGGCGTGCCGACGTCGACGTGATCCTTCACCTCGAAATCGAACTGGCGCGGCGTGCCCCAGCGGCGTGCCTCGACGTTGCCGGCTTCGTCCTTGCCGACCGGCACGCTTTCGTGCGCGACGTTCGGCATGCCCAGCATCAGCTCGGACAGGCGCGCCTGGATGTCGCCGAGCTTGGCTTCCGACGCCTTCATGTCGTCGCCGATGCCGCCGACCTCGGCCATCACGGCCGACGTGTCCTCGCCCTTCCCCTTCATCGCGCCGATCTGCTTCGACAGGCTGTTGCGGCGCGCCTGGAGCTCTTCGGTGTGGGTCTGGATCGCGCGGCGTTCCGCTTCGAGTGCGGAGAACGCGGCGACGTCGAGGGTGTAGCCGCGATCGGCGAGGCGCTTCGCGACGCCGTCGAGGTCTTTGCGCAGCAACTGGATGTCGAGCATGGGAGGACTTGGAAAATCGTTGTGTAAGACGGGAATTCTAACGCACCGCGCGCTCGCCACGGCACCGGCCGGACGGACAATGCCGCAAACGGGCGGCGGCCGTGGCAACATGGCCTGGCCGGCCCGTACGCCGGCGGCTGGCGAATCGCGGCGCACCCGACCGTTGCGAATCGCAAAACAGCCGCGCCGGCGGGCAGCAACGCATCAGGCGAAGCCCCCCGTTTCGCATCACCGCACCCCAGGGAACCCGATGGCCATCGAACTCGACAAGGATGTCCGCGACCGCGCAATCGCGTCGCTGCAACGCTATTTCACAGAAAACATGGACGAGCCGATCGGCAACATCCAGGCCGGCGCGCTGCTGCACTTCTTCGTCGAGGAGATCGCGCCGGCGATCTACAACCTCGCGATCGCCGACGCGCAGGAACGCCTGCATGCGCGCGTCGCCGAACTCGACATCGAATGCCACGAAGAGCCGTTCGAATACTGGAAGAAACAGCAGCCGGGCCGCAAGCGCTGACGCAGCGGCATCCGCGCAGGCCGAACCGGCCCGTGCGCTGCCGAGTCAGTCCTTCTTGCCGGCCTCGCGGTCGAGTTCGCGCAGCCACGCGAGCTTGTCGGCGATCTTCGATTCGAGCCCGCGCGGCACCGGCTGGTACCAGCGCGGCTCGCGCATCCCGTCCGGCAGGTACGTCTCGCCGGCCGCATAGGCATTCGGCTCGTCGTGCGCGTAACGGTATGCGTGGCCGTAGCCGAGTTCCTTCATCAGCTTGGTCGGCGCGTTGCGCAGGTGCACGGGTACCTCGCGCGACTTGTCCTGCTTCACGAACGCCATCGCCTGGTTGAACGCGTTGTAGCCGGCGTTGCTCTTCGCCGCGCACGCGAGATAGATCACCGCCTGCCCGAGCGCGAGCTCGCCTTCCGGCGAGCCGAGCCGCTCGTAGGTTTCGGCCGCGTCGTTCGCCATCTGCAGCGCACGCGGATCGGCGAGGCCGATGTCTTCCCACGCCATCCGCACGATGCGCCGCGCGAGATACTTCGGATCGGCGCCGCCGTCGATCATCCGGCAGAACCAGTACAGCGCGCCGTCCGGGCTCGACCCGCGCACCGACTTGTGCAGCGCCGAAATCTGGTCGTAGAAATTGTCGCCGCCCTTGTCGAAGCGACGCGCGTTCAGCGTCATCGCGCTGCTGACGAAGTCGGCATCGATCGTCGCGACGCCGGCCGACGTCGCCGCCGTCTGCGCCTGCTCGAGCAGGTTCAGGAAGCGCCGCGCGTCGCCGTCCGCATAGCCGACCAGCGTGTCGATCGCCTTGTCGTCGAACGCGAGGCCGTCGAGCGCGATTTCCTGCGCACGCTTCAGCAGCTGGCGCATCTCGTCGTCGTTCAGCGACTTCAGCACGTACACCTGCGCACGCGACAGCAGTGCCGAGTTGACCTCGAAGCTCGGGTTCTCGGTCGTCGCGCCGATGAAGGTGACGAGGCCCGACTCGACGAACGGCAGCAACGCATCCTGCTGCCCCTTGTTGAAGCGGTGGATCTCGTCGACGAACAGGATCGTGTGGCGGCCGGTGCGGTTCAGCGTGTCCTTCGCCTGCTCCATCGACTCGCGGATGTCCTTCACGCCGCCGAGCACCGCGGACAGCGCGATGAATTCGCAGTCGAACGCGAGCGCGGTGAGTCGCGCGAGCGTCGTCTTGCCGACGCCGGGCGGCCCCCACAGGATCATCGAATGCGGCTTGCCCGATTCGAACGCGAGCCGCAGCGGCTTGCCTTCGCCCAGCAAATGCGTCTGGCCGATCACCTCGGCGAGCGTCTTCGGCCGCAGCGCCTCGGCGAGCGGGCGGCGCGGCTCGACTTGAAACAGGTCGGACATGAACCCTCGCTCCACATCAAACGATGGCGGCCAAACCGGCCGCCGGACCCGACATTATGACAGCCGCGCGACGGCGCCGCCGAGCCTGGTGCCCGCGCCTGGTGCCCGTGCCCACAAACAACACGGGCCTGCCGTCGCCGGCAGGCCCGTTGCGGGAGAACGGCGCGCGGCGCCGGTCAGCCGTTGATCACGTCGGCACCCTTCGGCACGACGAACTTGAACGTGTCGCCCTTCAGCGGCGGGTTCGTCTGGATGTTCGTGAACGTCAGCAGCGTGACATTGCCGAACACGTCGTGCAGTTCCATCGCCGCGAGCGTGCCGTTCCGGAAGCCGATGCCGATCCGCTGGAACTGCGTGTCCTGCGCCTTCGGCAGCATCTCGAGCCATTCGATGCCGCCCTTCTCGCCGGCATCGCGCAGCGTGTAGTTCTTGTCGAGGTCGTTGCTGCCGAACAGGATTGCGGCGGGGCTCGCGCCCAGCGCGCCGTTCAGCTTGCGCTCGGTGACCTGGTTCAGGTCGCGGTCGTACACGTACAGCTTGTCGCCGTCGGCCTGCAGCACCTGCTGGTACGGCTTCTGGTACGTCCAGATGAACTTGCCGGGACGCGCGAACACGAACGTGCCGCTCGAATTGTCGGTGGGCTTGGGCGCAGCCTGCGCGGCGCTCGCGCCCTTGGCCGGCGCCTTGACGATCTGCTGCGTGAAATCGCCCTTCGCCGAACGCACCTGCGACACGAAGGCCTTCAGCTGCTCGGTGCCGCCCGCGAACGCGTGCGTCGCCGCGAGCATCAGCGATGCGCCGGCGAGCGCCGCGCCGAGCCAGCGCCGCGTCGAACGAAGGGAAGGGGCGAACGAAAGTTGCTGCATGATGCGGTTTTCTCCCTGGGTGGCCGGCGCTGCGGGCGCCGCGGACTCATTCCGCGTCGCGCGCCGGCACAAGAATTTCGCGGTTGCCGCTCGACGACATCGCCGACACGAGCCCCGACTGTTCCATCTGCTCGAGCAGCCGCGCCGCGCGGTTATAGCCGATCCGCAGATGACGCTGCACGAGCGAGATCGACGCGCGGCGGTTCTTGATGACGATCTCGACCGCCTGGTCGTACAGCGGATCAGACTCGCCGCCGCCTTCGCCGGTTCCCGCGCCGGCCGAGCCCTCGTCGCCGTCGGCCGTGCCGCCTTCGAGCAGCCCCTCGACGTAGTTCGGCTCGCCCTGCTCCTTGAGCTTCTCGACGACGCGATGCACTTCGTCATCTGCGACGAACGCGCCGTGCACGCGCACGGGCAGCCCCGAGCCGGGCGGCAGGTACAGCATGTCGCCCATCCCGAGCAGCGACTCGGCGCCCATCTGGTCGAGAATCGTGCGCGAGTCGATCTTCGACGACACCTGGAACGCGATCCGCGTCGGCACGTTCGCCTTGATCAGCCCGGTGATCACGTCGACGGACGGACGCTGCGTCGCGAGGATCAGGTGGATGCCGGCCGCGCGCGCCTTCTGCGCGATCCGTGCGATCAGTTCCTCGACCTTCTTGCCGACGACCATCATCAGGTCGGCCAGCTCGTCGATCACGACGACGATGTTCGGCAGGCGGCCGAGCGGCTCCGGATCCTCGGGCGTCAGGCTGAACGGATTCGGAATCTTCTCCTCGCGCTTCGCCGCATCGTCGATCTTGTTGTTGTAGCCGGCGAGGTTGCGCACGCCGAGCTTGCTCATCAGCTTGTAGCGGCGCTCCATCTCCGCGACCGTCCAGTTCAGCGCATGGCCGGCCTGGCGCATGTCGGTGACGACCGGGCACAGCAGGTGCGGAATGCCTTCGTAGACGCTCATTTCGAGCATCTTCGGATCGATCAGGATCAGGCGCACCTGTTCGGCGGTGGCCTTGTACAGCAGCGACAGGATCATCGCGTTGATCCCGACCGACTTGCCCGAACCGGTCGTGCCGGCCACCAGCAGGTGCGGCATCTTCGCGAGATCCGCGCACACCGGCTTGCCGCCGATGTCCTTGCCGAGGCTCAGCGTCAGCGCCGACGACGCGGCCGCGTACACCTCGGAACCGATGATCTCGGACAGGTGCACGGTCTGGCGGCGCTGGTTCGGCAGCTCGAGCGCCATGTAGTTCTTGCCGGGGATCGTCTCGACGACGCGGATCGACACGAGCGACAGCGAGCGCGCGAGATCCTTCGCGAGGTTGACGATCTGGCTGCCCTTCACGCCGGTGGCCGGCTCGATCTCGTAGCGCGTGACGACCGGGCCCGGATACGCGGCGACGACGCTCGCCTCGACGCCGAAGTCCTTCAGCTTCTTCTCGATCAGGCGCGACGTGAATTCGAGCGTATCGGCGGAAATCGCTTCCTGCGTCTTCGGCGCGGGGTCGAGCAGCGACACCGGCGGCAGCGTCGAATCGCCCGGCAGGTCGGTGAACAGCGGCACCTGGCGCTCGCGCTCGACGCGCTCGGACTTCGCCGGCGTGACGACCGGCGGCACGATCGTCACGGGCTCGTGATCCTCGATGCGCACGCGCTCCTCTTCGACCTTGCCTTCGCGGCGCACGGCCGCGGCCTCGCCGAGCTTGCGGTCGCGCTCGGCCTCGCGGCGCAGCTTCGCGACGTTGACGGCGGACAGGATCGCGCCGCCGACGCGCTCGGCGACCGACAGCCACGAGAAGCGGAAATACAGCGACAGGCCGATCGCGAGCGCGATCAGCAGCAGCAGCGTGCCGCCCGTGAAGCCGAATGCATGCGACATCGCACCGGCGACGGCCTCGCCGACGACGCCGCCCGGCGCGCGCGGCAACTGCACCTTCAGCGACCACATGCGCAGCGCCTCGATGCCGTCGCACGCGAGCACGACCAGCACGAACGCGAAGATTTCGGTGAGCCAGCCGATCGGCCGCTCGGGTTCGTCGGGAATCGCCTCGTGGCGCGTGATGCGGCGGTAGTTGACGGCGATGCGCCGCCCGAGCGGCACGATCAGCCAGTAGGCCGACAGGCCGAACAGCAACAGGATGATGTCGGCCGTCCACGCGCCGACGCGACCGGCCCAGTTCGAGATGTGATCGACCTGGGCGGCGTGCGTCCAGCTCGGATCGCGCCGGCTGTAGCTCAGCAGGGCCATCACCAGGAAGGCGCAGAGCGCAACCTGGAGAATCCAGCGGATCTCCGTGAGGAGCTTCGACATCCGGTGCGGCAACGCCTGTGCCTGGGCGGAATAAGGAGCTTTTGCCATGAATCCGTATAAAGAGGACGGGCCATGCGCCCGCCTGTCGTTCGATCGCGCTTATTGTAAACGCTGCACCGGGCCGCCAAGTGTAAATGACGGTTACATAACAGGGACGGGGCAAGGCCAACGCGACGGATGCGTTCCACGGCCGCCCTTTCGCCCCGCTCCGACCGCTCGTCGGGCGCCGCCGGTCCGCCGCCGCGATCCGGTACCACGCCCCGCCGCGCATCTGCGGCAACGCGCCGCCGCGTGCCCTGCCCGCCCCGCGTGCGCGGCCGTTGCACCGCGCGACACTATCGCCGCGATTGAAACTCTCGTTCGGCAACGCAGCAACGGGGCCTTTATAATGCGCGTCTGATACCCATCTATGACGGCATCCCGGTCACCCCGGATCGTACGGCGAGCCCTACCCCGCCCGCCGCGGCCGCCTTTTACGGATTCGCACATGTCCACGCCCAAACACGCCAAAGTCCTGATTCTCGGTTCCGGCCCCGCCGGCTACACGGCTGCCGTCTACGCGGCACGCGCCAACCTGTCCCCGGTGCTGATCACCGGCATCGCGCAGGGCGGCCAGCTGATGACCACGACCGACGTCGAAAACTGGCCGGCCGACGCGAAAGGCGTGCAGGGTCCGGAGCTGATGGCGCGCTTCCAGGAGCATGCCGAGCGCTTCAACACCGAAATCGTCTTCGACCACATTCACACCGCGAAGCTGCACGAGCAGCCGATCCGCCTGATCGGCGACTCGGGCGAATACACGTGCGACTCGCTGATCATCGCGACCGGCGCGTCCGCGCAGTATCTCGGCCTGCCGTCCGAAGAGCTGTTCATGGGCAAGGGCGTGTCGGCCTGCGCGACCTGCGACGGCTTCTTCTATCGCGGCCAGGAAGTCGCCGTGATCGGCGGCGGCAACACGGCCGTCGAGGAAGCGCTCTACCTGACGGGCATCGCGAAGAAGGTCACGGTGATCCACCGCCGCGACAAGTTCCGCGCGGAGCCGATCCTGATCGACCGCCTGCTGGAGAAGGAAAAGGAAGGCGTCGTCGACATCAAGTGGGATCACGTGCTCGACGAAGTGACGGGCGAGGAGTCGGGCGTCACGGGCCTGCGCATCAAGAACGTGAAGACCGGCGCGACGGAAGATCTCGCCGTGCAGGGCGTGTTCGTCGCGATCGGCCACAAGCCGAACACCGACCTGTTCCAGGGCCAGCTCGAGATGAAGGACGGCTACATCCTGACGAAGAGCGGCCTGCATGGCAACGCGACGTCGACGAGCGTCGCCGGCGTGTTCGCCGCGGGCGACGTGCAGGACAACGTGTATCGCCAGGCGATCACGAGCGCCGGCACGGGCTGCATGGCCGCGCTCGACGCGCAGCGCTACCTCGAAAGCCTGCACGACAAGAAGTAAGCCGCGAGCCTTGTCGCGCCGGGCGCTACAATGGCGTCCGCTGCCGCGATGCAGGCTCGACCGGAAAGCCGCTGCCGCCGCGCAGCGGCTTTTTTTTGCCCGCGCGCCCGGACGCGCCTGCCCCGTTACCGAATCATGGCGAAGAACCAGCCCCATCCGAGCGACCCCGCGAAGCGGAAGATCGCCGCCCGCCCCGTGAACCCCGCGCCGGCCGCCCCGCCGCCCGCGCCCGATCCGGCTGCCTTGCGCGGCCAGGGCCTCGCGGGCCTCGGCGCATTGCGCAAGTCGCTGCAGGGCGAAGCCGATCGCCGCGAACGCGAGCGCGTCGAAACCGCGAAGGCCGAGCGCAAGGCGGAAGCCGACGCAAACCTGTTCCGCAACGAAATCGGCTCGATCCGCCCGCTGAACGCGCCGCCGCGCGCGTCGTCGGGCCGCACGCCGCCCGACCCGGTGCCGAAACAGACGCAGCGCGACGAGGAAGCCGTCCTGAACGCGACGCTGTCCGACGAATTCGATCCCGAGACGCTGCTCGACAGCGACGACTCGCTGTACTACCACCGCCCCGGCATCAGCCGCGACGTCGTGCGCAAGCTGCGCAGCGGCGCGTGGATCGTGCAGGCGCAGATCGACCTGCACGGGATGCGGCGCGACGAGGCACGCGATGCGCTCGCCGAATTCATCCGCGAAGCCGGCAAGAAGGGGCTGCGCTGCCTGCGCGTGATCCACGGCAAGGGGCTCGGCTCGATCGGCAAGGAACCCGTGCTGAAAGGCAAGGTACGCGCGTGGCTCGTGCAGAAGGAAGAAGTGATCGCGTTCTGCGAGGCACGCGGCAACGACGGCGGCGCCGGCGCGGTGCTCGTGCTGCTGCAGCCGCATGCGGCGCCGGCCGAGCGGGGGCCGCGTGCCGCATCCTAGGCTGACGCTCGCGATCGCGGTACTCGAGGCGATCGCCACGCTGGCCTTCGCGATTTCGGGCTTCATCGAGGCGCGCAAGAACCGCCTCGACTCGGTCGGCACGTTCGTCGTCGCGCTCGCGACCGCGTTCGGCGGCGGCACGCTGCGCGACATCCTGCTCGAGCGCCGGCCGTTCTACTGGGTCGTGCACGACGACTACGTGATCGCGATCTTCGTGCTCGCGCTGTTCGCGCCGTTCGTGCTGCGGATGCTGTCGCGGCTGTCGGCCGAACGGCTGCTGCTGATCGCCGACGCGATCGGGCTCGGCATCTTCAGCATCTCGGGCACGTCGATCGCGCTCGACGCCGAGATGCCGCGCTTCATCGCGGTAATGATGGGCGTGATCACCGGCGTGGTCGGCGGGATCGTCCGCGACGTGCTGTGCAACGACATCCCGCTGATCCTGCGCGACTCGCGGCCGTACGCGACCTGTGCGTTCGTCGGCTGCTGGTTCTACCTGCTGCTCGTGTGGCTGCAGTTCGACTCGGTGTACAGCGTGCTGCTCGCGACCGGCTTCATCCTCGTCGCGCGGCTCGCGACGTTCAAGTTCGACGTGCGGCTGCCGCATTGACCGGCGCATCCGCGGACGAATCACCCGCATCGTCGAAACAAAAAAAGGGGCCGTTCAAAACGGCCCCTTCTTTCATTCAGCGCAAGCGCCGCCTCACGCGATCCGCTCTTCCGTCGCCGGATCGAACAGCACGGCCTTCGACACGTCGAACAGCAGCGACAGCGTCTGCTCCGGCTGCGGGTTCGCGGCCGGGTGCACGCGGCTCACGATGCGCTTGCCGTTCACCTGCGCGAACACGTGCGTGTCCGGCCCGGTCGGCTCGGTCACGTCTACGCGCACGTCGAGCGGCTGCAGATGCGACGCGTCGCCGTTGTGCGCGTGGCGCACGTCGGTGATGCGCTCCGGGCGCAGGCCGAGGATCACCTCGCGGCCGACGTGCGCCTTCAGCTTGCCCGCATCGAACGGCAGGTTCAGCGCGCCGCGCGCGACGCCCGTGTCGATCTCCAGCGCAACGCCGCTGCCCTGCTCCACGAGCCGGCCGTTGATGAAGTTCATCGGCGGCGCGCCGATGAAGCCCGCGACGAACAGGTTCGACGGCGAATCGTAAATGTCCTGCGGCGCGCCGAACTGCTGGACGACACCGTCCTTCATCACCGCGATCCGGTCGCCGAGCGTCATCGCCTCGATCTGGTCGTGCGTCACGTAGACGATCGTCGTGCCGAGGCGCTGGTGCAGCAGCTTGATTTCCGCACGCATCTCGATACGCAGCTTCGCGTCGAGGTTCGACAGCGGCTCGTCGAACAGGAACAGCGACGGATCGCGCGCGAGCGCCCGGCCCATCGCGACACGCTGGCGCTGGCCGCCGGACAGCTGGCCCGGCTTGCGGTCGAGCAGGTGCTGGATCTGCAGCATCTGCGACACGCGGTCGACGATCTGCTGCTGCTCGCTCTTGGGCACCTTGCGGATGTTCAGGCCGAACGAGATGTTCTCGCGCACCGTCATCGACGGGTACAGCGCGTACGACTGGAACACCATCGCGATGTCGCGATCCTTCGGCGACAGGTCGTTGACGACCTTGCCGTCGATGCAGATCTCGCCGCTCGTGACGGTCTCGAGCCCGGCGATCATGTTGAGCAGCGTCGACTTCCCGCAGCCCGATCCGCCGACCAGGATCAGGAACTGTCCGTCCTCGATCTCGATGTCGACACCCTTCAGGACCGGCACCCCGTTCGGGTAGGTCTTGTACACGTCACGGATGGAAAGGCTTGCCATGCTGTGAATCCTCTGTCTCGTCTCGCGCGGCGCACTCGGGCGCCGCGTCGGGTTCGTTTCGATGCGCCGCGCGTCGTGCGCGGCCGGTTCGTCGTATCGGATAAAGCCGCGCCTACCCCTTCACCGCGCCCGCCGTCAGCCCGCGCACGAAATAGCGGCCGGCGACGATGTAGACGAGCAGCGTCGGCAGCGCGGCGATGATCGCGCCGGCCATGTCGACGTTGTATTCCTTCACGCCCGTCGACGTGTTGACGAGGTTGTTCAGCGCCACCGTGATCGGCATCGAATCGACGCCGGAGAACACGATCCCGAACAGGAAGTCGTTCCAGATCTGCGTGAATTGCCAGATCAGGCACACCATGAAGATCGGCAGCGACACCGGCAGCAGGATCTTCGTGAAGATCGTGAAGAAGCCCGCGCCGTCGATGCGCGCGGCCTTCACGAGCTCGGCCGGCACGCTCACGTAGAAGTTGCGGAAGAACATCGTCGTGAACGCGATCCCGTACACGACGTGCACGAACACGAGGCCCGGAATCGTGTTGGCGAGGCCGAGCATCCCCTGCAGGCGCGCCATCGGCAGCAGGATCACCTGGAACGGGATGAAGCAGCCGACCAGCATCATCGTGAACAGCGCGTCCGCGCCGCGAAAGCGCCAGTGCGTGAGCACGTAGCCGTTGAACGCGCCGATCAGCGACGAGATCAGCACGGCCGGGATCACCATCTGCAGCGAATTCAGGAAGAACGGCTTCATCCCGTCGCAACGCACGCCGGTGCACGCCCCGCTCCATGCCTTCACCCACGGGTCGACCGTCCACGTGGTGGGCGGCGTCAGCAGGTTGCCGGTGCGCAGCTGGTCGAGATCCTTGAACGACGTCGACAGCATCACGTAGATCGGGAACAGGAAATACAGCGCGAACAGGATCAGTGCCGCATAGATCACTGCCCGGCTGATCGTCATCTTAGGCTGCATTGCGGGTGCTCCTCGATTCCATATACATCAGCGGCACCAGCACCGCGACCACCGTCGCGAGCATCATCACCGAGGACGCCGCGCCGAGCCCGAGCTGGCCGCGGTTGAACGAAAACGTGTACATGAACATGGCCGGCAGCGACGACGACGTGCCCGGCCCGCCTGCCGTCAGCGCGACGACGAGGTCGAAGGTCTTGATCGTGATGTGGCACAGGATCAGCAGCACCGAGAAGAACACCGGGCGCATGCTCGGGATCACGATCTTGCGGTAGATGGTCGGCAGCGTCGCGCCGTCGACCTGCGCGGCCTTGAAGATCTCCGCATCGACGCCGCGCAGCCCTGCGAGGAACAGCGCCATCACGAAGCCGGTCGACTGCCACACGGCCGCGATCACCACGCAGAAGATCGCCTTGTCCGGATCGTCGAGCCAGCCGAACGAGAAGCTCGTCCAGCCCCAGTCGTGCATCACTTTCTCGAGGCCGAGCCCCGGGTTCAGGATCCACTGCCACGCGGTGCCGGTGACGATGAACGACAGCGCCATCGGGTACAGGAAGATCGCGCGCAGCGCGCCTTCGTTGCGGATCCGCTGGTCGAGCAGGATCGCGAGGAACAGCCCGAGGCCGACGCAGATTGCGATGAACGGAATCCCGAACCAGCCGAGGTTCGCGGCGGAGGTCCACCACACGTCGTTCTGGAACAGGTCCGTGTAACGGCCGAAGCCGTCGAATTCGTAGTTGGGCAACAGCCGCGAGCGAGTCAGCGACAGATAGCCGGTAATCAGGATGAAGCCGTAGATGAACACCACGGCGATCGCGACGCTCGGCGCGAGCACGAGCTTCGGGATCCAGCGGTCGGCGAAGGCCGACATCGGCGACGTACGCCGTGCGGCGGCAGCGCCGGATCCGTTTCCGCTAAGAGGGGCAGCCACTTGATTCGACTCCTGGAACGAGGGCGACGCAGGCCGGGCCGGCGCCGGGTACGGCACGGGCCCGCGGGCGAGCCCGTTTGCTGCACATGCAAAAACGCCCGGCCGATGATGCGTTTCCGGCCGGGCGCCTGGCGCGCGTTACTTGACCTTCGCGGCCTTCGCGAGCGCGGCGACCGCGCTCTTCGAATCCTGCTGCGAGTTCATGAACTTCGTCACGACGTCGGTGATCGCGCCGGCGGTCGCGTCGCCTTGCGCCATCCCGTGCGCGAGCGACGGCACGAAGCCGCCCGACTTGATCGCGGTCTGCTCGTCGGCATACGACTTCTTCGCGCAATCGTCGAACTTGTCCATCTTCACGCCGAGACGCACCGGCACCGAGCCCTTCAGCAGGCTGAACTGCTCCTGGAAGTCCGGCGTCATGATCGTCTTCGCGAGCGCGAGCTGGCCCGGCGTCGCGTTCTTCTCGCCCTTCTGCTGGAAGAATACGAACGAGTCGACGTTGAATGTGTACGAATTCGCGGTGCCCGGCACCGGCGCGCAGACGTAGTCCTTGCCCGCCTTCTTGCCGGCGTTCTCGAACTCGCCCTTCGCCCAGTCGCCCATGAACTGCATGCCGGCCTTGCCGTTGATGACCATCGCGGTCGCGAGGTTCCAGTCGCGGCCGTTACGGCCCGTGTCGAAGTAGCCCTGGATCTTGCGCACCGTGTCGAACACCGACAGCATCTGCGGCGACGTCAGCGTCGCCTGGTCGAGATCGACCAGCGCCTTCTTGTAGAACGCCGGGCCCTGCGACAGCACGACGTCTTCCCACAGCGTCAGGTCCTGCCACGGCTGGCCACCCATCGCGACCGGCTGGATGCCCGCGGCCTTCAGCTTGTCGGCCACCGCGAAGAATTCGGGCCAGGTGGTCGGCACCTTCGCGCCGACCTTGTCGAGCGCGGCCTTGTTGATGTACAGCCAGTTCACGCGGTGCACCGAGAACGGCGCGGCGACGGTATGGCCCTTGTACTTGATGATCTTGTCGATTTCCGGCGGCAGGTTCTGCTTCCAGTCGCCGGCAGCGGAATCGATGTTGACGAGCACGCCCTGGTCGGCCCAGTCCTGGATCAGCGGGCCCTTGATCTGCGCGGCCGACGGAGAATCGCCGCTGATCACCTTGGTCTTCAGTGCGGTCATCGCCGCGGCGCCGGCGCCGCCCGCGACCGCGAAGTCCTTCCACACGTAGCCCTGCTTCTGCACGTCGTCCTTCAGCACGCCGACGGCCTTCGACTCGCCGCCCGAGGTCCACCAGTGCAGCACGGTTACATTCTCGGCTGCCTGCGCCGCCACGGCGCCAGCCATCAGACCCGCGGCGCAGAGCGCGCCCATGATCGAGCGAACTTTCATTACTTATCTCCTCCAGACTGAATCAACTCGTGAGGTTCCCTGACCGGGAACCGGCTTCTTGATAACGACGCGGAAATCGAGCCGCGGGACGCATGCAGCGTACGGGGCCGATGACCGGCCGGGCTCTTACAGAAAGCGTGAATCGAGATTCAACGGCGTGTCTCCTCTTTGTGTTTCTGGCCCGCCGCAATGATGCGACGCGAGCCCGGGGCCGACGGCGCGCCAACGATGCGCGCCGCCAATGTCCGATAACATTCGGCACAAGGCGTTCCCGAAGGCGAAGCTCGCGCAGCTCATCGGCCGCACATCTTTTTTTCTTCACCCAGGTGCTACCCCTTGCGGCGGATTGTAGTTAAACTACAATTCAGTGTCAAAAATATTTTTATCGCACTACGGATCGCTTCCGAGCACCCCCAACACGGCGGAGACACATGCATACCGATTCCAGCTTTACCTTCGTACTTTTCGGCGGCACCGGCGATCTGTCGATGCGCAAGATCCTGCCCGCACTGTTCGAAGCGCACCGCGCGAACATGCTGGCGGCGGGCGGCCGGATCGTCGCCGTGGCGCGACACGAATCGGATCGGGCGGCCTATCTGGAATGGGTCGACACGCACGTGAAACCGCATGCGGCGAAGGCCGCCGGCAAGGCCTTCGACGAAGCGGCGTGGACCTCCTTCCTCGATCGCATCGAGTACGTGAAGCTCGATCTCGGCCGTGCGGACGACTACGTCGTGCTGCGCGACGCGATCGCATCGCTGCCGGGCATCCGCGTGTTCTACCTGGCGACGGGCCCGTCGCTGTTCGTGCCGATCTGCAACGCGCTCGCGTCGGTCGGTCTGAACGAAGGCGCGCGCATCGTGCTCGAGAAGCCGCTCGGCTACGACCTGAAATCGTCGAACGCGATCAACGACGCGGTCGGCGAGATCTTCACGGAAGGCCAGATCTACCGGATCGACCATTACCTCGGCAAGGAGCCGGTGCAGAACCTGCTCGCGCTGCGCTTCGGCAATGCGCTGTTCGAGCCGCTGTGGCGCCGCGAATGGGTCGAAAGCATCCAGATCACGATCGCCGAGGAACTCGGCGTCGAGGCGCGCGGCGATTTCTACGACAATACGGGCGCGCTGCGCGACATGGTGCAGAACCACCTGCTGCAGTTGCTGTCGATCGTCGCGATGGAGCCGCCGCATTCGATGGATTCCGACTCGGTGCGCGACGAGAAGCTGCGCGTGCTGCGCGCGCTGAAACCCGTCGATCCGCGCGACATCGGCAAGGTGGCCGTGCGCGGCCAGTATCATGCGGGCGTGATCAAGGGCGCGCAGGTGCCGGCGTACGCGACCGAGCCGGGCGTGAAGCCCGACAGCCAGACCGAAACCTTCGTCGCGCTGAAGGTCGAGATCGAGAACTGGCGCTGGGCCGGCGTGCCGTTCTTCCTGCGCACCGGCAAGCGTCTCGCCGACCGCGTCGCGGAGATCGTCGTGAACTTCCGCCCGGTGCCGCACTCGGCGCTCGGCCCGACCGCGCTGCGCCCCGGTTCGAACCGCCTCGTGATCCGGCTGCAGCCGAACGAGACGATCCGCCTGTACTGCCTCGCGAAGCAGCCCGGCGAAGGGATGAACCTCGCGAGCGTGCACCTCGACCTCGCGTTCGACCAGTTCTTCAAGGAAGGGCAGATGGAGGCGTACCAGCGCCTGCTGCTCGACGTGATCAACGGCCGGCTCGCCCTCTTCGTGCGTCGTGACGAACAGGAGGCCGCATGGCGTTGGGTCGAGCCTATCCTGAACGAATGGGCGCGCACGCTGAAGCCGCCGAAGCCGTACGCGGCGGGCACGTGGGGGCCGGCCGCGGCGAGCGCGATGCTCGCGCAGCACGACACCTGCTGGCTCGAAGAAGAAAACTGATGTAAACCGTCGCCGCGCACACCACCCTGCGCGGCGACGTGCCTCACGATTCGTACGATTTGAACAGACAAAGCAGTCCGGAGGAGATGTGATCGAGATCCACGCTTTCGACACCCAGGAAGCGCAAAGCGAGGCGCTCGCGCGCGCCGTCGGCGAGGCGCTGCGCGCCGCGCTCGCCGGCCCCGCGCGCCCGACGCTCGCGGTGTCCGGCGGCACGAGCCCGCGCCCGTTCCTGCATACGCTGTCGCACACGGCGCTCGACTGGGCCGGCGTCGACGTGACGCTGGTCGACGACCGCTGGGTGCCGGACGACGACGCGGCCAGCAACGCGCAACTCGTGCGCGACACGCTGCTGCAGCACGCGGCGGCCCCTGCCCGCTTCCTGCCGCTCGTCGACACGCGCAGCACGCTCGACGCGCACGTCGCCGCGCTGAACGCGAACGCCGACTACCGCGTGCCGACCGTCGCCGTGCTCGGCATGGGCGAGGACGGCCACACCGCGTCGATCTTCGCCGACGCGCCCGAATGGGACCACGCGATCACGACGTCCGATCGTTTCGTCGCCGTGCATCCCGGCGCAGCACCCCATGCACGCGTGAGCTATTCGCTCGATGCGCTGAAGCACGTCGACCGGCTGTTCCTGCTGATCGCGGGCCCCGCCAAGCGCGAAGTGCTCGACGCCGCGGCCGCGTCGCTGCAGAAGAACGCGATTTCCCAACTGGCCAACGACAAGGGGACCCAGCTCGATGTCTACTGGTGCGCAAAGTAAGGCGGTCGTCGCGGGTCAGCATGCCGACGGCCCGCGCCTGCTCGCGGACGTCGGCGGCACCAACGCGCGCTTCGCGCTGGAAACCGGCCCGGGCGAGATCACGCAGATCCGCGTCTATCCCGGCGCCGACTATCCGACGATCACCGACGCGATCCGCAAGTACCTGAAGGACGTGAAGATCAGCCGCGTGAACCACGCGGCGATCGCGATCGCGAACCCGGTCGACGGCGACCAGGTCACGATGACCAACCACGACTGGAGCTTCTCGATCGAGGCGACGCGCCGCGCGCTCGGCTTCGACACGCTGCTCGTCGTCAACGATTTCACCGCGCTCGCGATGGCGCTGCCGGGCCTGACCGACGCGCAACGCGTGCAGGTCGGCGGCGGCGCGCGCCGCCAGAACAGCGTGATCGGGCTGCTCGGGCCCGGCACCGGGCTCGGCGTGTCGGGGCTGATTCCGGCCGACGACCGCTGGATCGCGCTCGGCAGCGAGGGCGGCCACGCGTCGTTCGCGCCGCAGGACGAGCGCGAGGACCTGGTGCTGCAGTACGCGCGCAAGAAGTTTCCGCACGTGTCGTTCGAACGCGTGTGCGCGGGCCCCGGCATGGAGATCATCTATCGCGCGCTCGCCGCGCGCGACAAGAAGCGCGTCGCCGCGACCGTCGACACGGTCGAGATCGTCGAGCGCGCACATGCGGGCGACGCACTCGCGCTCGAGACGGTCGAATGCTTCTGCGGGATTCTCGGTGCGTTCGCGGGCAGCGTCGCGCTGACGCTCGGCGCGCTCGGCGGCGTGTATATCGGCGGCGGCGTCGCGCTGAAGCTCGGCGAACTGTTCACGCGCTCGTCGTTCCGCGCGCGCTTCGAGGCGAAGGGCCGCTTCACGCATTACCTCGAGAACATCCCGACCTACCTGATCACCGCCGAATACCCGGCGTTCCTCGGCGTGTCGGCGATTCTCGCCGAGCAGTTGTCGAACCGCTCGGGCGGTGCATCGTCGGCCGTGTTCGAGCGGATCCGCCAGATGCGCGACGCGCTGACGCCGGCCGAGCGCCGCGTGGCCGATCTCGCGCTGAACCATCCGCGCTCGATCATCAACGATCCGATCGTGGACATCGCGCGCAAGGCCGACGTGAGCCAGCCGACCGTGATCCGCTTCTGCCGCTCGCTCGGCTGCCAGGGGCTGTCGGACTTCAAGCTGAAGCTCGCGACCGGCCTCACCGGCACGATCCCGATGAGCCACAGCCAGGTGCATCTCGGCGACACGGCCACCGACTTCGGCGCGAAGGTGCTCGACAACACGGTGTCCGCGATCCTGCAGTTGCGCGAGCACCTGAATTTCGAGCACGTCGAGAACGCGATCGAGATCCTGAACGGCGCGCGGCGCATCGAGTTCTACGGGCTCGGCAACTCGAACATCGTCGCGCAGGACGCGCACTACAAGTTCTTCCGCTTCGGGATCCCGACGATCGCGTACGGCGACCTGTACATGCAGGCCGCGTCGGCCGCGCTGCTCGGCAAGGGCGACGTGATCGTCGCGGTGTCGAAGTCGGGGCGCGCGCCCGAGCTGCTGCGCGTGCTCGACGTCGCGATGCAGGCCGGCGCGAAGGTGATCGCGATCACGTCGAGCAACACGCCGCTCGCGAAGCGCGCGACCGTCGCGCTCGAGACCGACCACATCGAGATGCGCGAGTCGCAGTTGTCGATGATCTCGCGGGTCCTGCACCTGCTGATGATCGACATCCTCGCGGTCGGCGTCGCGATCCGTCGCGCGTCGACGAACGGCGAACTGCCCGAAGCCGTCGCGCAGGCGAAGGCGCGCGCGAGCGACGACGAAACGGCCGACGTGCTCGATTGGCTGAGCCACGGCGCTTCGCCGGCGGCGAAGGACGTCGCGCGGGACTGACGCGTCGGCGAAACACTGTCGATTCACGACACCCCGAACGCTGGATTCAAGCCCGGCGTTCGGGGTGTTTTGCATGAGCGGCACCGCCCCGCACCACGGCGGTTCCGCAATCATCGACAAGCCTTCTACCGAAGGCGGCGCGTGACGTTACGCGTTCGTACACACTCACATTTTCGAACAAGTCCAATTGTCAGCAGTTGCCCAGGCTCGGTAACTTCCTTCACGCCGCGCGGTGCCGCCATCCCGGTCCGACGCGAGAAATGACGCGTTTCTCACGGAACCCCGATTGGCATCGACAGCATCACGTTCATCCAGTTTGCGGAGAGGGATATGCCTAGACCAAGTTTTTCAGCCGCATGGGCAGCAGCAATGCGCATTTACGCGCCGATGAATTCCGCGGAGAAAGTTGCGCTGACGATTGGTGGCAACGTGGCCATCAATATCAACAGCAGAGACCCGAAACTACGTTGGGAAAATACCTGCGCCGTGCGACTGAGCTATATTCTCGGCCAGGCCGGCATGCCGATACCTTATATTCCGGGGCAAACCGTGTCTGGTGCGGACAAGCGCTGGTACTTCTTTCGTGTCAAGCATCTCATCCGCTTTCTCGAGCAGCGATGGGGCAGAGCGGAGGTAATCCAATTCCCGCCTTCCCGGGGAGGCAACACCCTGGCTGACAGGCAAGGGATCATCCTCTTCGAGGTTTCAGGCTGGTCGAATGCCACGGGACATGCGACGCTTTTCAATGGTCTCACCTGTTACGACCAATGCTATTTCAACGAGCCGGGAGCCAATTACCGCACCGATCGTGCGCACTTCTGGAGTCTGCCATGAGACAAAATCCGCTGCTCCGGTGCGTGATGTTTTGGGTACTGACGTTAGCGGCCCAATCGGGCCATGCAACGGATACAACGTCGTCGCCGCAAGCCGGCGCCCGAACCTACGCGCAGAACTACAAGGACATGGTGCTCGCCGAATGCATCGCGACCGCTTATCGGAATGAACCGTCCGCCGCGATTGACGCGGGAAGCAGCGCCAGTGCACTAATGGATTGGACCGATTTCGATCTGGAACGGAACCCCGACGCGAGCAAATCGCTGGTCAATCGTTTTCTTGCTCGCGACTATCACAATCCGATCGTCGAATCCGAAATCAAGGGCGTCAGGTTTGATTTTTTGAAATGCCTTGATCTGTACCACAGTCAGGAACTCGATGCTCAGGTCAAACGGTTCGTGACCAACCCGAAGCGCAGCTATCGACTCGACAATCGCTCGTCAGACCGCTCCAAGTGACGCAGACGTGAAAATCAATGCGTGATTCGCATTGCCGGCTGGCGGGGTTACATCGACGTGCTGTTCGCTTGTGTTATCGCTTGGGCGAATACCGTCGACATACGCCCGCCCTGTCGGCCGCGCCCTCCGCCAGTTCCGCCGCGCCGCTCAAGCCCCCGCTTTCACCGGCCGGCCATGCCAGCGCAGCACGAGGCAGCGCCCGGCGAAACACAGCACGCCCGACACGCCGATCGTCACGCCCATCGCGAACGGCGTACCGTCCGCGAGTGCGCCGATCGCGACGCTCGCCAGCGCGCCGAGCGCGAGCTGCATCGCGCCGAATACGGCCGCCGACGCTCCCGCGTTGTGCGGATAGCGGTGCATGAGGTCGGTCGTGCAGTTCGCGGACAGGATCCCGACCACACCGACGACGAAGAACAGGCACACGACGATCGACCACAGCCCGCCCCACCCCGTCAGCGCGACGAACGCGACCGCGAGCGACGCGATGGCGCTCACGAGCGACGCGGCCGCGATGATGCGCAGCGAGCCGATGCGGCCGACGAGGCGCGTGTTCGCGAAGTTGCCGATCATGATCCCGACGACGTTCAGGCCGAACAGCAGCCCGTAGTGCTGCGGCGACACGTGGAAATACTCGATGTATACGAACGGCGTAGCGGTGATGTACGAGAACATGGCCGCGAACGCCATCCCGCCGCACAGCATGTGCCCCCACGCGACGGGGTCCGACAGGATGCGCCCGTACGACGCGAACGACGCGAGCACGGCCGTGCTCTTGCGCCGCTCCTTCGGCCAGGTTTCGGGCACGCGCAGGTAGGCAGTCGCCGCGCATGTCGCGCCGAACACGGCCAGCACGACGAACACGCCGCGCCAGCCGGAGAAGCGCAGGATCTGGCCGCCGATCAGCGGCGCGAGCAGCGGCCCGACCGCGGTGACGATCGCGACCATCGACAGCACCTTCGCCGCGTCGCTCGGCTCGTGCGCGTCGCGCGCGATCGCTCGCGCGAGCACCGACGCGGCGCCGGCGCCGAGCGCCTGCAGGAAGCGCACGACGATCAGCATGTCGATCGAGCCCGACACGAAGCAGCCGATGCTCGCGAGCGTGAACAGCGCGATGCCGCCGAGCAGCACGGGACGGCGGCCCCACGTGTCGGACAGCGGGCCGTACAGCAGCATGCCGATCGAGAAGCCGGCCATGAAGCTCGTGAGCGTGCGCTGCGCGGCGCCGGGGCTGACGGAGAAGCCGGCGGCGATCGACGGCAGGCTCGGCAGGTACATGTCGGTGGCGATCGGCCCGCAGGCCGCGAGCGCGCCGAGCAACAGGATCAGCCGGGCATCGGGCCGGCGCCGGACGACGTGAGACATGGGTATCCGGAATGGAGCCCGCGCGCATCGGGGCGCGCGTGGCGGTGAAGACGGGAGGCCGCGCCACGGATGGCGCGCTCAGGCCCATGATTGTACGCGCAACTTTTTTACGTGACGCCGGCCGCGTACGATGGCGGGCCGGCAAGCCTTCCCGCGCGCGGAATCGCACGCGGATTCGACTAAGCTTGCCGCTCTCGTCTGATCATTTGAACGCACGACCGAACCGATGACCGCTTTCCTGCTGATCTGGAGCCCCAAGAAATGGCCGTGGCCCGAGCTGCCCGACGTCGCCGCGCGCGTGAAGGCCGGCGAGGCCGTGCACGACGTGTGGGGCTGCGGCTTCGCGCGCAGCATCCTGCCGGGCGACCGCGTGTTCCTGCACCGCGTCGCGAAGGAGCCCAAGGGCGTGTTCGGCTCCGGCTACGTGACGCGCGCGCCGTACGAGGTGCCCGATCCGTCGACGAAGCGCGGCTACCGGCTGTGCATCGACTTCGTCTACGACTGGCTGGTCGACGCGCACCAGGACGTCGTGATCGCGCGCGACGCGCTGCGCGTCCATCCGTATTCGGTGCAGACCTGGGACGCCCAGACGTCCGGCACGTCGATCAAGCCGATGGTCGAGGGCCCGCTGGAGAAGCGCTGGGCCGAACTGACCGGCAAGCGCAAGCCGCCGCGCTAGCCGGGCCCGGTGCCCGGTGCCGGACGGAATCCGGCCCTCGTTTCCGGCCCTGGCCGTTCCCCAACGCGCCGAACGGTCGCACAAGCGCCGGCGGGCCTGCCGCGCGCGTCTCCGGTACAATCAGACGATCGTTCCGCCCAGGCGCCGCGGCCCGTGCACAGGCCCCCCGCGCCCTTCTCTCGCAGGTTTCGCTCATGTCCAACAATCAGATCCTCTTCGAACGCGCCCAGAAGACCATTCCCGGCGGCGTCAACTCGCCGGTGCGCGCCTTCCGTTCGGTCGGCGGCACGCCGCGCTTCGTCTCACGCGCGCAAGGCCCGTATTTCTGGGATGCCGACGGCAAGCAGTACATCGACTACATCGGCTCGTGGGGCCCGATGATCGTCGGCCACGTCCATCCGGAAGTGCTGTCGGCCGTGCAGAACGTGCTCGCCGACGGCTTCTCGTTCGGCGCACCGACCGAAGCCGAGATCGAGATCGCCGAGGAAATCTGCAAGCTCGTGCCGTCGATCGAGCAGGTGCGGATGGTATCGAGCGGCACCGAGGCCACGATGAGCGCGCTGCGTCTCGCGCGCGGCTTCACGGGCCGCAGCCGCATCGTCAAGTTCGAGGGCTGCTACCACGGCCACGCGGACAGCCTGCTGGTCAAGGCCGGCTCAGGTCTGCTGACGTTCGGCAACCCGACCTCGGCCGGCGTGCCCGCCGACATCGCGAAGCACACGACCGTCCTCGAATACAACAACGTCGCCGCGCTCGAGGAAGCCTTCGGCGCGTTCGGCGACGAGATCGCTGCGGTGATCGTCGAGCCCGTCGCGGGCAACATGAACCTCGTGCGCGGCACGCCCGAATTCCTGAACGCGCTGCGCGCGCTGTGCACGAAGCACGGCGCCGTGCTGATCTTCGACGAGGTGATGTGCGGGTTCCGCGTCGCGCTCGGCGGCGCGCAGGCCTATTACGGGATCGCGGCCGACCTCACCTGCCTCGGCAAGGTGATCGGCGGCGGGATGCCGGCCGCCGCGTTCGGCGGCCGCCGCGACATCATGGCCCACCTCGCACCGCTCGGCGGCGTCTACCAGGCCGGCACGCTGTCGGGCAACCCGATCGCGGTCGCCGCAGGGCTGAAGACGCTGCAGCTGATCCAGGCGCCGGGCTTCTACGACGCGCTCACCGCGCAGACCAAGCGTCTCGCCGACGGCCTCGCAGCGGAAGCGCGCGCGGCCGGCGTGCCGTTCGCAGCCGACTCGATCGGCGCGATGTTCGGCCTGTACTTCGCCGAGCGTGTGCCGACCAGCTTCGCGGAAGTCACGAAGAGCGACATCGAGCGCTTCAACCGCTTCTTCCACCTGATGCTCGACGAAGGCGTGTACTTCGCACCGTCGGCCTACGAGGCCGGTTTCGTGTCGAGCACGCACGACGACGCGGTGATCGACGCGACGCTCGCGGCCGCGCGCCGCGCCTTCGCGGCACTCGCTGCCTGACCCGGGGCCGCGCGCATGTTCTCGGATATCGATTTCGCCCACATGCAGCGCGCGCTCGCGCTCGCGGCGCGCGGCATGTATACGACGGCGCCGAATCCGCGCGTCGGCTGCGTGATCGTCAAGGACGGCGACGTGATCGGCGAAGGCTTCACGCAGCCGGCCGGCCAGGATCACGCGGAAGTGCAGGCGCTGAAGGATGCACGCTCGCGCGGCTATGACGTCGCCGGCTCGACCGTCTACGTGACGCTCGAGCCGTGCAGCCATTTCGGCCGCACGCCGCCGTGCGCGAACGCGCTGATCGAAGCGCGCGTCGCGAAGGTCGTCGCCGCGATGGAAGACCCGAACCCGCAGGTATCGGGGCGCGGCCTCGGCATGCTCCGCGACGCGGGCATCGACGTGCGCTGCGGGCTGCTCGCGCATGAAGCCGGCGAGCTCAACGTCGGTTTCGTGTCGCGGATGACGCGCGGCCGCCCGTGGGTGCGGATGAAGGCCGCCGCATCGCTCGACGGCCGCACCGCGCTGCCGTCGGGCGAAAGCCAGTGGATCACCGGCGAGGCCGCGCGCCTCGACGGGCATGCGTGGCGCGCGCGCGCCTGCGCGATCCTGACCGGCATCGGCACGGTGCGCGAGGACAATCCGCTGCTGACCGTGCGCGGCATCGACACGCCGCGCCAGCCGCAGCGCATCCTGGTGGACAGCCGTCTCGACCTGCCGCTCGACGCGCGGCTGCTCGAGGGCGCCCCGCTGTTGATCTTCTGCGGCCGGCTCGACGCCGGCGGTGAAATGCGGGCGAACGTGCTGAAGTCGCGCGGCGCGGAAATCGTGCCGCTCGCGAATGCGCACGGCAAGGTCGACCTGCCCGCGATGCTGGCGGCGCTCGGCGCGCGCGGCGTCAACGAATTGCACGTCGAGGCCGGCCACAAGCTGAACGGCTCGCTGCTGCGCGAGCAGTGCGTCGACGAATTGCTCGTCTATCTCGCGCCGAGCCTGCTGGGCGCCGACGCGGCCGGCATGTTCGACCTCGCCGCGCCGGCGAATCTCGAGGCCCGCACGCGACTGACGTTCCACGGGGTCGAGCGGATCGGCGACGACCTGCGGATCCTCGCGCGTTTCGCATCGCCCGACACCCCTCGTTGAACGGAGTCGCCACGATGTTCACCGGAATTGTCGCGGCCGTCGGCCGCATCGAATCGATCAGCCCGCTCGGCACGTCGGCCGATGCCGGCGTGCGCCTGACCGTGCAGGCCGGCGGGCTCGATCTCGCCGATGTCGCGCTCGGCGACAGCATCGCGATCCAGGGCGCGTGCATGACGGTGATCGACAAGACCGACACCGCGTTCGACGTCGACGTGTCGCGCGAAAGCCTGAACCGCACGGTCGGCCTCGCGCAGCCCGGCGAAGTGAACCTCGAGAAGGCGCTGCGCGCGCATGACCGTCTCGGCGGGCACATCGTGTCGGGCCACGTCGACGGCCTCGGCACCGTGTCGCGCTTCGCGCCGGTCGGCGAATCGCACGAGCTGCGCATCGTCGCGCCGCGCGAGCTCGGCCGCTATCTCGCTTACAAGGGGTCGATCACGGTCAACGGCGTGAGCCTGACCGTCAACACGATCGACGATCGCGCGGACGGCTGCGAATTCTCGATCAACCTGATTCCGCATACGGTCGAGGTCACGACGCTGCGCCATGTGAAGGCTGGCGACAAGGTGAATCTCGAAGTCGACATGATTGCGCGGTATGTGGAGCGGATGCTGTCGTCGTCGCAGGGTGCGCATCAGGACTGATCGCAGCGGCGCCCCTCGAAACGGCGGCCGACGGCCCGATATCCGGGTGCGGACGGTCGCCGTTTTTTTCATCCTGCCCGGCATGGCACACCGGTGCTTCATATCCCGTTTTTCGTCCCATGAATCTTTCGGAGCGATGCCCGGTGCTCGTCAGGGTGCCATTCCGGCGTGATCCAAACCGCTCCCGCCCGGCCCTCGGCCGTTTGGTCTAACGATTCCCGGCCGAATGGCCAACGACGCGCACGGGTCATGCCGTCGCGCTAAGATGCATCGACAGCGGTTTCAACGCCGCAACGCACGACGCGCCGCGCACCGGCCGCCCCTCTTCCCACAGGAGTCGTTCCCATGTCCATCTCGATGTACCAGGCTTCGCTGCCCGTCCTGATCCGCGGCCTGACCAACCTGCAGCACATCCTCGGCAAGGCGCAGGCGCATGCGGCCGAGAAGCAGATCGATCCGTCGGTGTTCATCGGTGCCCGCCTCTACCCGGACATGCTGCCGCTCGTCCGCCAGGTCTACATCGCGACCGACACGGCCAAGGGCTGCGCCGCGCGGCTCGCCGGCGCCGAGATCCCGAGCTTTCCCGACGTCGAGCAGACCTTCGACGAGCTGCACGCACGCATCCAGAAGACGATCGACTACCTGAAAGGCTTCGACGCCGCGCAGATCGACGGCAGCGAGGCGCGCCAGATCGTGCTGAAGATGCGCGTCGGCCCGATCGAGTTCACCGGCCAGTCGTACCTGCTGGGCTTCGTGCTGCCCAATTTCTTCTTCCACGTGACGACCGCGTACGACATCCTGCGCCACAGCGGCGTCGAACTCGGCAAGCTCGACTACCTCGGCGGGCGCGACCAGCACGCCTGACGCTCGGCCGCGGTCGACCCGGCACGCACCCGTCCGCACCCGCGTGCCGGCCACGCGCGGCGGCCCGCCGGGCCTGCCGCGCAGGCCGCCCGCGACGCTTTCCGGAGCGCTTGCCCGCCGCGCGCAGCCCATGCCAGCCGAAACGCCGTCCGGCTGGCGTAAAATACGCACTTTCCTCTTTCTCGCCCCTTTATGACGCTCGCCTCCACGCTCGACATCATCGCCGAGCTGAAAGCCGGCCGGATGGTGATCCTGGTCGACGAAGAAGACCGCGAAAACGAGGGCGACCTCGTGATCGCCGCCGAATTCGTCACGCCGGAAGCGATCAACTTCATGGCCAAGTACGGCCGCGGCCTGGTGTGTCTGACGTTGACGCAGGAACGCTGCAAGCAGCTGCACCTGCCGCTGATGACCTACCGCAACGGCACGCAGTACGGCACCGCGTTCACGGTCAGCATCGAAGCGGCCGAAGGCGTGACGACCGGCATCTCGGCCGCCGACCGTGCGCACACGATCGCCACGGCGGTCGCGCACGACGTGCGCCCCGAGCACATCGTGCAGCCGGGCCACGTGTTCCCGATCATGGCGCAACCGGGCGGCGTGCTCGTGCGCGCGGGCCACACCGAGGCCGGCTGCGACTTCACCGCGCTCGCGGGCCTCACGCCGGCCGCGGTGATCTGCGAGATCATCAAGGACGACGGCACGATGGCGCGCCTGCCGGACCTGATCGAATTCGCGAAGGAACACAACCTGAAGATCGGCACGATCGCCGACCTGATCCAGTACCGCAGCCGCACCGAATCGATCATCGAGCGGATCGCCGAGCGCACGATGCAGACCGCGCACGGCACGTACCGCGCGGTGCTGTACCGCGACCAGCCGAGCGGCTCGCCGCACATCGCGCTGGTGCGCGGCGCGCCGTCGCCCGACGTCGATACGCCGGTGCGCGTGCACGAGCCGCTGTCGGTGCTCGACCTGCTCGAGACGGGCGTGTCGACCCACTCGTGGACGCTCGACGCCGCGATGCGCGAGATCGCGGAACGCGACCTCGGCGTGATCGTGCTGCTCAACTGCGGCGACACGAAGGAACACCTGATCGACGTCTTCAAGGCGTTCGACGAGGAAGAAAGGGCTGCGGCGCTCAAGCGCCGGCCGGTCGATTTCAAGACGTTCGGCATCGGCGCGCAAATCCTGCGCGATGTCGGCGTCGGCAAGATGCAGGTGCTGTCGAATCCGCGCAAGCTGGGCAGCATGTCCGGCTACGGCCTCGAAGTCACGGGCTTCATTCCGATGCCCGGCGCCGAGGCCAAGTCCTGCCCGGCGTCCCACGCGTAACCCGCCACGGCGCTTTCGCCCCATAACCGTTCATCCACACCACGGACCAGATCATGGAAATCGGACAATACCAACCGAATCTCGAAGGCGACGGCCTGCGTATCGGCATCGTGCAATCGCGCTTCAACGAGCCCGTGTGCAACGGCCTCGCCGACGCGTGCGTCGAAGAACTGGAACGCCTCGGCGTCACCGGTGAAGACGTGCTGCTCGTGTCGGTGCCCGGCGCGCTGGAAATCCCGCTCGCGCTGCAGAAGCTCGCGGAAAGCGGCCAGTTCGACGCGCTGATCGCGCTCGGCGCGGTGATCCGCGGCGAGACCTACCACTTCGAACTCGTGTCGAACGAGAGCGGCGCGGGCATCACCCGCATCGGGCTCGACTTCAACCTGCCGATCGCGAACGCGGTCCTGACGACCGAAAACGACGAGCAGGCCGTCGCGCGCATGACCGAAAAGGGTCGTGACGCCGCACGTGTCGCCGTCGAGATGGCCAACCTGACGATGGCCCTCGACCAGCTCGGCGATGACGACGAGGACGAAGAGGAAGACGAAGACGACGAAGAGGAGCGCGCATGAAGAAGAGCGCCCGCCGACAATCGCGCGAGCTGGCGACGCAAGGCCTCTACCAGTGGCTGCTGTCGAACGCGTCCCCGGGCGAGATCGACGCGCAGCTGCGCGGCGCGCTCGGTTACGACAAGGCTGACAAGGAGCTGCTCGACGCGATCCTGCACGGCGTGATCCGCGAGCATGCCACGCTCGTCGAAGCGCTGACGCCGTCGCTGGACCGTCCGATCGACCAGTTGTCGCCGGTCGAACGCGCGGTGCTGCTGATCGCGACGTTCGAGCTCACGCACCATGTCGAAACGCCGTACCGCGTGATCATCAACGAAGCTGTCGAACTCGCGAAGACGTTCGGCGGCTCCGACGGCTACAAGTACGTGAACGGCGTGCTCGACAAGCTCGCCGCGAAGCTGCGCCCCGCCGAAACGCAGGCGCGCCGCAACGGCTGACACCGTTTGCCGGTCCACGGGCGCGCAAGCGCCCGTTTTTCATTCTTCCTCTCCCCCGCCCTGCCCGCCGATGAATACCACCGCCGATTCGCTCGTCACGCTCGCCGCACGCGTCGACGCGATCCAGCCCTTCCATGTGATGGAACTGATGAAGGAGGCACAGCGGCTCGAGTCCCTTGGGCGCGATGTTATCCACATGGGCATCGGCGAACCGGATTTCACCGCGCCGGAGCCCGTCGTCGAAGCCGCCGCGGCCGCGCTGCGCCGCGGCGTCACGCAGTACACGAGCGCGCTCGGCATTGCGCCGCTGCGCGAGGCGATCGCCGCGCACTATGCGCGCGCGTACGGCCTCACGATCAGCCCGGAGCGGATCGTCGTGACGGCCGGCGCGTCGGCCGCGCTGCTGCTCGCGTGCCTCGCGCTCGTCGGCCGCGACGACGAAGTGCTGATGCCCGACCCGTCGTATCCGTGCAACCGGCACTTCGTCGCGGCGGCCGAAGGCCGCGCGGTGCTCGTGCCGAGCGGCCCGGACGCGCGCTTCCAGCTCACCGAGGACGACGTCCGCACGCGCTGGGGCGATCGTACGCGTGGCGTGCTGCTCGCGTCGCCGTCGAATCCTACCGGCACGTCGCTCGAACCGGATGAACTGAAGCGGATCGTCGAAGCCGTGCGCGCCCGCGGCGGCTTCACGATCGTCGACGAGATCTACCAGGGGCTCAGCTACGACGCGGCGCCCGTGTCGGCGCTGTCGTTCGGCGACGACGTGATCACCGTGAACAGCTTCTCGAAGTATTTCAGCATGACGGGCTGGCGGCTCGGCTGGCTCGTCGTGCCGCCCGCGCTGGTCGGCACGTTCGAGAAGCTGTCGCAGAACCTGTTCATCTGCCCGTCCGCGCTCGCGCAGCACGCGGCACTCGCCTGCTTCGAACCGGCCACGCTCGACCTCTACGAAGCGCGCCGCCTCGAATTCAAGCGTCGCCGCGACTTCATCGTGCCGGCACTCGAACGGCTCGGCTTCGCGGTGCCCGTGATGCCGGACGGTGCGTTCTACGTGTATGCGCAGTGCGGCGGCGTCGCCCATCCGGCAGCCGGCGACAGCGCCGCGCTCACGCAGGCGATGCTGCACGACGCCGGCGTCGTGCTGGTGCCCGGCATGGACTTCGGCGTCCATGCGCCGCACGACTACATCCGCCTGTCGTATGCGACGGCCTACTCGCGGCTCGAAGAGGCGGTCGACCGGCTCGCGACGCTGTTCGGGCAGCACTGACGCTGCGGCCCGCGCACCGGCCGATTCACCCGCCGCAAAAAGAAAAGGCACCCGGATCGGGTGCCTTTTTCACTGCCTGCCGGGCGAAACCGGGCGGAACGCGTGACGTTACGCGCCGAGCTCCGAGTGATCACCGTGCGACTGCTTCGCGGTGTCGACGCTCGCGTCATCCTGCGGCGACGCTTCCTTCGGCGCGGCCGCCTTCGCCGACGTCGCGCTGTCGAGCGTCGCATGCACGCGCTTCGCGCCGCCTGCCGCTGCCGTCACGGCAGCCGTGACGATCGGCTTGGCCGGCTGCGCCGGTGCCTGCGGTGCGTTGACCGGCACGCTGCGGCCGCGCGCGACGTCGCGCAGGCGACCACGCTCGGCCATCACCTTCGAGCCATAGCCGTTGTCGTCGGGGTTCGTCGAGCCGTTGTACAGGCGCAGGCCGTTCGCGAGCGAGCCGCCGCGTGCAATGCAGTCCTTCAGCACCAGCGCACCGACCTGCAGGTTCGCGAGCGGCTGCAGCGCCGTATCGGTGCCGCCGAAGTATTCGAACTTGTCGGAATGGACCTTCGACATGACCTGCATCAGGCCCTTCGCGCCCACGCCGCTTTCGGCGTATGGGTTGAAGCCCGACTCGATCGCCATCACGGACAGCAGCAGCAGCGGATCGAGGCCGACGTCACGGCCGGTCTGGAACGCAGCCTTGACGAGCTGGCCGAGCGGCGCCTGCGCGACGCGGTAACGGCGCGACAGGTAGGTCGCGACGAGCGCCTGTTCGCGGTTCGACGCGAGCGCACGGTCGTCACGCGCATCGGCCGCGACCCGCTGGGTCGGGATCAGCTTGGCAAGTGCGACCGGCGACGGGCCGTTGCGGACCGGATCGGACGCATCGGCCTGGGCGCCCTGTGCGGCGGGTTCCGGTGCGACATCGAGGCCGACCGCGAGCGCGTCCGTTTCGGGCGCCTCTTCCTGCTGCGGCTGCGCGCCGGCGGGCGCGAAGTTCGGCAGCGGATGACCGGACAGCAAACGGGCTGGCCCGGCCTGCACGGCCGCAGATACGACCGGCATCAGCTTCGCGGCAAGCGTGCCGCGGACGGTTGGCAGCAGCCACAGTGCAAGCGCAACCGCGACAGCAAAACAGCCGACAACGCTGAATAGATGGTGACTGACACGCGTCCCGCGACGCAGCATGTTGCGCACGATCTGCGCATGCTGCTCATTGGGACGCCACGATAACCAAGCGTTCATTCAGATCATCTCCCATGAACATGACTCGTGCGGCTCGCTCAGCTCGATGGCGAGACAGATAACGCGCCGCGGAATCACGACGCCGCACGCCTTGGTTGGGACGTGCAAGCATCGGGGAAACGGTATAAGTACCGTTCGAGGCCACGGTGTAAGAGGGCCGGCACCTTCGCACAGTGGGCGAGGCGGGCATACGCGGTGGCACCCACGCAAAAAACCAGCGTCTGGTAGCGCTGGCTGGGACTACAACTCAAGCCGTCGGATACGCCGTGCAGGATTCGGCGGACGGTGACGCGCTGCGTCAAAGATCGGTGATTGGCGGCTCGAAGCCTTTTACCCTGCAGCCAATGTGAGCGGATTCTAGCAGGGTTTTATAGATCGTCAACACTATAAAAACTCAAATCTATAACAAAAAGTAATTTACGATCGCTCTTCAGAACGCAAATCCCGTGCCGTAGGGGGTTTGCGCGCGATCGACTTTTTTCGCCGCCGGGCGGCCGGACGGCGCCGCGGGTAAAATCGTCGGTCGATTCGGGGTCGCAGCCGGCAGCTGCGCCCGCCCATCGCTGCCCGCCATGCGGGTGGCCCGGACCTTCTTCATGAAATACAAAGACTTACGCGATTTCATCCAGCGCCTCGAGGCGCTCGGCGAACTGCGGCGCGTCACGCAACCCGTGTCGCCCGTGCTCGAAATGACCGAGCTGTGCGACCGCGTGCTGCGCGCCGGCGGCCCGGCGCTGCTGTTCAACGCGCCGCCCGGCCATGCGTTTCCGGTGCTCGGCAACCTGTTCGGCACGCCGCGCCGCGTCGCGCTCGGCATGGGCGTCGATGCGGGCGACGATGCCGCGCTCGATTCGCTGCGCGATCTCGGGCGCCTGCTGTCGGCGCTGAAGGAACCCGATCCGCCGAAGAGCCTGAAGGACGCCGGCAAGCTGCTGTCGCTCGCGAAGGCCGTGTGGGACATGGCACCGAAGTCGGTGTCGTCGCCGCCGTGCCAGGAGATCGTCTGGGAAGGCAACGACGTCGACCTGAACAAGCTGCCGATCCAGACCTGCTGGCCCGGCGATGCGGGGCCGCTCGTCACGTGGGGCCTGACGGTCACGCGCGGGCCGAACAAGTCGCGCCAGAATCTCGGCATCTACCGCCAGCAGCTGATCGGCCGCAACAAGCTGATCATGCGCTGGCTCGCGCATCGCGGCGGCGCGCTCGACTTCCGCGAGTTCGCGCTGCAGAACCCCGGCAAGCCGTATCCGGTCGCGGTCGTGCTCGGCGCCGATCCGGCCACCACGCTCGGCGCGGTCACGCCCGTGCCCGATTCGCTGTCCGAGTATCAGTTCGCCGGCCTGCTGCGCGGCAGCCGCACGGAGCTCGCGAAGTGCCTGACGCCCGGCGTCGACACGCTGCAGGTGCCCGCGCGCGCGGAGATCGTGCTCGAAGGCTTCATCCATCCGCAGGAAGGCGCCCCTGCCCCCGCGCCGGCCGGCGCACCGCCGCGCCCGTCCGGCAACGCGTCGGCCGCCTACGAGCACGCGCTCGAAGGTCCGTACGGCGACCACACCGGCTATTACAACGAGCAGGAGTGGTTCCCGGTGTTCACCGTCGAGCGCATTACGATGCGCCGCGACGCGATCTATCATTCGACCTACACGGGCAAGCCGCCCGACGAGCCCGCCGTGCTCGGCGTCGCGCTCAACGAGGTGTTCGTGCCGCTGCTGCAGAAGCAGTTCACCGAGATCACCGACTTCTACCTGCCGCCCGAAGGCTGCAGCTACCGGATGGCGATCGTCCAGATGAAGAAGAGCTACGCGGGCCACGCGAAGCGCGTGATGTTCGGCGTGTGGAGCTTCCTGCGGCAGTTCATGTATACGAAGTTCATCGTGGTCGTCGACGAGGACGTGAACATCCGCGACTGGAAGGAAGTGATCTGGGCGATCACGACGCGCGTCGACCCCGTGCGCGACACGGTGATGGTCGACAGCACGCCGATCGACTATCTCGACTTCGCGTCGCCGGTGGCCGGTCTCGGCTCGAAGATGGGGCTCGACGCGACCAACAAGTGGCCCGGCGAGACGAATCGCGAATGGGGCCGCCCGATCGAGATGGACGCGGCCGTGAAGGCGCGCGTCGACCGGCTCTGGCAGGAGATCGGCCTCTGACGTCATGCGGCCGGCGCGCGCCGGCCCGCGCAACGCACTCGCCACCAGAACACAACCAAGATGAGCTTTCCGCCCGCCTCCATGCTGTCCGACGGTTTCTTCCTGTCGCTGTCGCTCTGTCTCGACATCGGCCTCGTGAACGTCGCGATGCTGTCGCTGACGCTGTCGCACGGCTTCCGGCCGGGCTTCTGGCTCGGCGTCGGCTCGTGCGTCGGCGATCTCGTCTACGCGGCGCTCGCGCTCGCGGGAATGGCCGTGCTGCTGCAGTTCGAGCCCGTGCGCTGGATCGTGTGGATCGGCGGCGGCGCGGTGCTGCTGTTTCTCACGTGGAAGATGGCGCGCGAAGCGCTGACGCCGGCCGGCGCGACCAACGACGATGCGGACGACGCGCCGCAGCCGCGGGCGAGCGCCCGGCGCAGCTTCGTGCGCGGGATGCTGCTCGCGATGTCGTCGCCGAGCGCGATCCTGTGGTTCGCGGCCGTCGGCGGCGCACTGATCGCGAAGGCCGGCGCGACGACGCCGGCCACCGCGTCGGTGTTCCTGTCGGGCTTCTTCCTCGGCGGCCTCGCCTGGACGCTCTTCATGTGCACGCTCGCGAGCCAGGGCCGCAAGCGCGCGGGCGCCGGGTTGATGCGCGCGTGCCATGTCGCGTCGGCGCTGCTGTTCGCGTATTTCTCGTACAGCGTGATCGTCGGCGGCTACCGCGACCTGATCGTGCACGCGGTGTAAGCGAAACCGGGTTTGAACAGGCCGCGCATCGAGCGGCGGCCCCAAAGAAAAACGGCGCAGCGCCCCTCGCGGGACGATGCGCCGTTTTGCCACGCGCGGTCAGGCCGCGCGGGACGAATCAGCGACGCCAGTAGCCGTGATGACCCCAGCCGCCATAACCATGGTGCCAGTACGGGCGACCGTAGTAACCACCGCCATAGCCGCCGACGACCACGGCGGGCGGTGGTGCATAGTAGGCCGGCGCCGGTGCGTAGTAGACGGGCGGAGGCGGCGGTGCGTAGTACACGGGCGGCGGCGGTGCATAGACGGGGTACGCCGGTGCGACCGGGATACCGATGCCGACCCCGATCGACACGTGGGCTTGCGCGGCGCTTGCGGCACCCAGACCCAGCGCGGCGGCGGCGATGAACGGAATGAGCTTTTTCACTTCGATTCTCCTGCTGGAGCGAGATTTTGTGCGCTCCTGTCGGCAACGGCGGGCATGCACGTCGCATGGATGCAATGTAGCGAAAACCCGCCCCTCGCGTGTTGTGCATTTGTTGCAAATTGCAATTGCACGACGCTGGAGGCGCGTTGTGGCGTGGCGTCCGGAGCCGGCGACGCCCCTTGCAGATCGCGCGACTCCGTCCGACGACCGGGGTCGCGACATACTGGCCGGTCAGTCTTACCGGATACGGCGCGCGCAACGGGGACGCGCACGTAATGAACGATTACAAATTTGAGACAAGATCCCGACATTTCAAGCGGGACGGGCACGCGACATGTTTCGGGGTCGGATTCCACGATCATGAATCGCCCGCGGCGCAGGGCACCGGCCGGGCACCGGTACGCGGATGGGAATCGGGTCTCACGTCGGTAATGAATACCTGCGGCGGTGCGACAAGCGCCCTTGCGCGACACCACCGACATTCCTGCGATACTGGCGATTGCTTCGTTTTGCTTACGCCCGCTGCCATGCCCCTTCCCGACACACCCCGCCTCGGCTTCATCGGTGCCGGCCGCCTCGCCCGCTGCGTCGTGCAGCGCTTCGCGCAGGCCGGTTTCCCCGTCGTCGCGATCGCGAGCCGCACGGCCGCGTCGGCTGCCGGCCTCGCCGCGCGCATCGACGGGTGCCGCGCAGTCGACACGCCGCAGCAGGTTGCCGATGCCGCCGACCTGATCTTCGTGACGGTGCCCGACGACCATCTCGCCCCGACCGCCGCGGCGCTCCGCTTCGACGCGTCGCGCGCCGCCAGCCAGGCGGTCGTCCACTGCAGCGGCGCGTCGGCGGTTGCGCTGCTCGATCCGGCGAAGCAGCAAGGCGTGGCCACCGGCGGCTTCCATCCGCTCTACCTGTTCGGCGGCACCGATGCCGACCTCGCGCGCATCGACGGCTGCTCGGTCACGATCGAAGCAGACGGTGCGCTGCACGCGACGCTGCTGCGACTTGCTGCCGCACTCGGCTGCCATCCGCTGTCGATTCCGGCCGGCGGCCGGATGCTTTACCACGCGGCCGCGCACTACGCGGCGAGCTTCGCGCTGTGCGGGCTGTCGGAAGCGGTCGAACTGTGGCGCGGCCTCGGCTTCGACGAGGACGCCGCGCTGCGCGCGCTGCTGCCGATGCTCGCTGGCACGATCGAGACCGCGCGCGACAAGGGGCTTGCGAACGCGCTGGCCGGCCCGGTATCGCGCGGCGATACGGGTATCGTCGAACGCCAGCTCGCGCTGCTCGAGGCGCGCGGCGGCGATCACGCGGCGCTGTATGCGCTGCTGACGCGCCGCGCGGTGGCGCTCGCGGCGAAGCGCGCCGCACCGCCGGCGTCGCTGCCGGCGCTGGCCGAAGCCGTCGAAACGTCGCTCGCGCGCACGGCCGCGCACCCCTCCCCGTCGCGGGACGAGGCGTGATAATGTGTCGGCCGATGCGCCGCCAACCGGCGTTGGCGGCCGCACGCTACTGACTGTATAAAAAGGATGCCAACGATGTTCGGCGAGATCGCCCGTTTTCTGCTCAATACCGTCTTCACGCTGTTCGGCGCCGCGCTGATCCTGCGCGTCTGGATGCAGGCCGTCCGCGTGCCGCCTTACAACCCCGTCACGCAGGCCGTGCTGCAGGCGACCAACTGGCTCGTGCTGCCGCTGCGCCGCGTGATCGCGGGCGTGCGCGGCATCGACTGGGCCAGCGTCGTCGCCGCGCTGCTCACCGCGCTTGTCTACGTCGTGTTGATGGTCGTGATGGCCGGCTTCGATCCTGCCGCGGTGATCGCGACGCTCGTCGTGGTCGCGCTGCTGACCGTCGTGAAGTGGGCGCTCAACCTCGTGATCTGGATGACGATCCTGATGGCGCTGCTGTCGTGGCTCAACCCGCGCTCGCCGGCGATGCCGATCCTCTACCAGCTCACCGCACCGTTCCTGAACCCGCTGCGCCGCGTCATCCCGAACCTCGGCGGCATCGACCTGTCGCCGATCCTGCTGTTCGTGATCGTGCAGGTGCTGCTGATGATCGTCACGCGCGCGGCCGTCTCGCTGACGATGTTCGGCATCTGATCCAGCGCATCACCCTACGCCGCCGGCCCCTGCGCCGGCGGTGCGCCGAGCGTGTCGATCACGCCGAAGCGCGCCGGCATCATCGCGTAGCACGCGCGCACCTTCTCATGTGACAACCGCTCGAGCAGCCGCTGCGCTTCGTCCTCGGTGACGATGAATTCGACTTCGATCGCGAGCGATCCCTGCAGTTCGAAGAAGCGGTCCTCATGCAGCACGCGGTGCTGGCCGAAACCGGCCATCGCGCGAAACGCGGAGCCGCCCGCGACGCCCATCCGGTTCGCCTCCTCCAGCAGCCATTCCCACAGCGGCTTCCAGTGCAGCCGGTGTTGCTCGTGCACGTAGAAGCGCAAGAAGACCCTGTCCATCGCAGCCTCCGATGGCGGCACGCTCAGGCCGCCGCGAGCCACGCACGCGCGGTCCACATGCCGAGCGCCGTGAGCGCGAACGATCCAGTCAAGTGTAGGGCAGCCACCGCCAGCGCCCATCCGAATTCACCCTCGAGCGCATGCGTCATCACTTCGACCGAATAGGTCGAGAACGTCGTGAGGCCGCCGAGGAAGCCCGTGATCACGAACAGCCGCCACTCGGGCGGCAACCCGACGCGCGCCGTGAACACGACGGCGGCAATGCCGATCACGTAGCCGCCGATCAGGTTCGACGCGAGCGTGCCGAGCGGCACGGCCGGAAAGAATTCGTTGAGCGCGAGGCTCAGGAACCAGCGCAGCAATGCGCCGAGCCCGGCGCCGACGAAGATCGCGACGATCGAATGGAACAAGGGCACTCCTCACTGACGACGCCGCGCGACGGGCACGGCCTACGCCGAACTGTATGCGGAATCGCGCGACGGCGGCAATGCCGGCGGGACGGGCCGGCAGGCGCCCGATCGTGTCGTGACTGCACGACGTTTCCCGTTGTCTTCGCGAGCGGGACTCGATCGATATTTCCAGGCAATTACATCTGACATTACAAATTCGTTTTTGAATCGATCGATTATTTATCAGATTTTTAAATGCGAAACAGGCGATTGGATACGGCCGCAGGTTAACCCTGCAAACCCCGTATTCACAATGATTCCGCGTGCTCGCCCTAATCAGGAATTCCCGCATCCAGCCGATATTCGATTCAATTGACGCCGTCGATTTCGTAGAATTGTTTCGCCACTCCACTCCATCGGCATGGAGACTCGAAAAATGAACAATATCCGCCTGTCATCCATGTTGATTCCGGCGCTGTGCGCGTCGCTGCTCGCATCGAGCGTCGCGCTCGCCGACGGCAACGGGCCGCCCTCCTACGTCGAAGGCAACCGCGCGCCGAAAGGATTCGCCCGCCCGCCGTTCCACACGAAGCCGCGCGCGAGCACGGCCACGATCGCCGGCCTCACGCCCGCGCTCACGCGGCACGCGTACGGGTTCGATTCGATCGCCAACCAGGGCGACGGGATGATCGTCGCGATCGTCGACGCGTACGACGACCCGAAGATCGAGTCCGACCTCGGCGTGTTCAGCAACGCGTTCTCGCTGCCGCCCTGCACGTCGTCGAACGGCTGTTTCACCAAGGTGTACGCACGCGGCGCACGGCCCAAGACCGATGCGGGATGGTCGCTCGAGATGTCGCTCGACGTCGAATGGGTGCACGCGATCGCGCCGAAGGCGAAGATCGTGCTCGTCGAGGCCGCGTCGGCCGGCTTCAACGACCTGCTGGCCGCGGTCGACGTTGCAGTCAAGCGCGGCGCGTCGGTCGTGTCGATGAGTTTCGGCGGCAACGAATTCGGCACCGAGACCGGCTTCGACAGCCACTTCAACGTCGCGGGCGTCACGTTCGTCGCGTCGTCCGGCGACAGCGGCACCGGGACCGAATACCCGGCCGCGTCGCCCTACGTGGTATCGGTCGGCGGCACGACGCTGTCGTCCGATACGGCCGGCAACTACGTCGGCGAAGCAGCGTGGAGCGGCAGCGGCGGCGGCGTGAGCACGACCGAGGCCGAGCCGGCCGGACAGGCCGCATGGCCCATCCCGGTGGCCGGCAAGCGCGGCGTGCCCGACGTCAGCTACGACGCGAATCCGTCCAGCGGTTTCGCGGTGTACGACTCGGTCACCTATCAGGGGCAAGCAGGCTGGTTCCAGGTCGGCGGCACGAGCGCGGGCGCGCCGCAATGGTCGGCGCTCGTCGCGATCGCGAATTCGCTGCGCACGGCGGCCGGCAAGAAGTCGTTGAGCGGCACGTACGACGCGCTTTATACGGTCGGCAAAAACGCGTACGGCAGCGACTTTCACGACGTGACGACCGGGTCCAACGGCAATTGCGGCAGCGTCTGCAATGCAGCGGGCGGCTACGACTACGCGACGGGGCTCGGTTCGCCCGTCGCGCCGGCCCTCGTGCAGGCGCTCGTCGCCCGGCCGTAACCGCGCGGTCGGCGCCGGTCGGCCCGTGGCGCGGGGCTCAGCCGCCGCGCCACGCGCGATCGAGCGCGGTCAAGGTCGCGAGCGCACTGCCCTTCAGCCCGATCACGTCCGAACGGCGCGCATGCGCTTCGCGCGCGTTGATGCGGATCACGTCCGCACCGAGCCGTTCGCTCAGCTGGCGCACGGTCGGAATCGCGGTGCCCGCACCGATCTCGACCACGACGACGCGCCCGGCCTGCGCGATCCAGTCTTCCAGCGCGCGCTCCTGCGCGTCGTAGCGCTCCCCGAGCCAGCCGGTGTCGCCGAACATCAGGATGTTCGGCCGCGCGAGCCCGCCGCAGTGCGGACAGCGCGGCAGGTCGCCAACGAGGCGGCACGCGGCTTCGTCGACATCCGGCACGAACGGCGCCGCGTCCCATGTATCGTCCGTACACGGCCGCAGGCACTGCATCGTATGAATCGACCCGTGGATCTCGACGATCCGTGCCGGATCGAAGCCGGCTTTCTGGAACTGGCCGTCGACGTTGCTCGTCAGCACGAAGCCGCCGTTCGGCATCGCGCCGATCCAGCGGCGCAGGATCGCGAAACCCGCGTGCGGCACCGTCGCACGGTAAAGCGCGAGACGATGTCCGTAGAACCCCCACGCGAGCGGCGCACGCGCACGGAACGCATGCGGCGACGCGATCTCGTGGAATTCGAAACGCTCGTGGCGCAGCGCCGGATACGCGCGCCAGAAGCCGTCCGTACCGCGAAAATCGGGCAGCCCGGAATCGACGCCGATACCCGCACCGGCCGTCACGAGCAACGCATCGGCACGCTCGAGCGCGGCGACGGCGGCCGCGACGAGATCGGCGGGCAGTTGCGCGGCGGCGGAGTCGGTAGAGTCGGCGGGATCGGAGAACGGCATGATGGGAAGGCGGTGGTGTCGAACGTTGCACGAGTGGCGTCGCGATCATACGCCCGTTCGGACGCCGCGCCGCATGCGCGATGCAGCGGCGCGACGCCACGCTCGCCCGGCCGTCGGCCACGCGGACATCGACCGAGGCGGCGATGCCGCCGGTGGTTCGTCGGCCCGGCGCCGTTCTTCCCGGTCAGCTGTCCGAATCGTCCTGTGCGAACGGGATCTCGTCGACCGCGAAATAGACCGGTTTGCCGAGTTGCCGCGCAAGGCCGACGTCCATGTCCGCCCCGCGCGACGCACCGTCGATCCGCAGCACCGCATCGCAACGTCGCAGCAACCGGTGCGCGGCCGGATACAGGAACGTCTCGCCGATCGCGTCGCCGACCTGCGTCGACCCGGCCGCGGCCGCAAGCGGCAGCGACACCCACTCGCCGATCATCGGCACGTGCCCGCGCCGGTACACGGCGAGCGCCGCGGCTTCCAGCCGGTGCAGGTTCGCGGCGATGCGCGCGGGGTCGCCGTCGGTGCCGCTGCGATAGGGGCCGGCGACCAGCACGAGCCGCGGCGTCATGCGGCGCGCGCGCCGGCGGTTTCCCGCAGCGCGACGTACTGCAGCAGCATGATCGTCTTCGCGTCGACGATCTCGCCGCGCTCGACCGCGTCCAGCGCAGCCTGCAGCGGCATCTCGACGACTTCGAGATCCTCGCCCTCTTCCGCGACGCCGCCGCCGTCGCCGGTCCGCAGCGACGCATCGTATTCGCCGACGAAGAAATGCAGTTTCTCCGTCACGGAGCCCGGGCTCATGAACGCCTCGAACACCTTGCGCACGCCGCGCACGCGGTAGCCGGTCTCCTCCTCGGCTTCGGCGCGGATGCGCGCTTCCGGCGTCTCGTCGTCGAGCAGGCCGGCCGCCGCTTCGAGCAGCATGCCGTCGTGGCCGCTGGCGAACGCCGGCATCCGGAACTGCCGCGTCAGCAGCACGTCGCCCGTAACGGCATGGCGCAGCAGGATCGTCGCGCCGTTGCCGCGATCGTATGTCTCGCGGTTCAGGCGCTGCCACGTTCCGTCGCGGCGCCGGAAATCGAAGGTCACCTTCTTCAGCACATACCAGTCGTCGGACAGCACCGTCGTATCGACGATGCGGACCCGGTCACGCGTTGCAGCCATTGCAGCCTCCCGTTCGACAAAAGACGGTGCCCATGGTAACGTGCAGTTTCGTGCAATTTCAAGATATTTCGTGCAAACACGATGCTGACGACCCAACGCAAGAAGGCGATCCTCGATGCGCTCGCGCGCGACGGCCAGGTGCTGGCCGCCGAGCTGAGCGTGCAATTCGGCGTGTCCGAGGACACGGTGCGCCGCGACCTGCGCGAACTCGCGGCCGAAGGCCTGCTGCAGCGCGTGCATGGCGGCGCGCTGCCGGCGTCGCCGGCCGTCGCGCCGTTCGCGCAGCGCGAGACGCTCGAGACGGCGGAAAAGCGCCGCATCGCGCGGCGGGCCGCGGAGATGATCGCGCCCGGGCAAGTGGCGATCGTCGACGGCGGCACGACCTCCGCCCTACTCGTCAGCCAGTTGCCGGCCGACCTGCGCGCGACGATCGTCACGCACAGCCCGAGCGTCGCGGTCGCGCTGGCCGCCCATCCGTCGATCGACGTGATCCTGATCGGCGGGCGGCTCTACAAGCACTCGATCGTCGCGGTCGGCGCGGCGGCAATGGAAGGCATTGCACGCATCCATGCGGACCTGTACTTCATGGGCGTCACGGGCGTCCATCCGGTCGCGGGATTGAGCACCGGCGATTTCGAGGAGGCGGCGATCAAGCGCGCGCTGGCCGAACGCGCGGCCGAGACGGTCGTGCTCGCGTCGCAGTCGAAACTGCGCGCGGCGTCGCAGTTCGTGATCGGCGAGATCACGCTGGCGCAGACGATCGTCGTCGAAAACGAAACCGAGGCCGCGCTGACGGAGCCGATCGAGGCGGCGGGCGTGACGGTCGTACGCGCGTAGCGCGTCGAAGTGGTTGCACGTGGGTTGCGCGTGTCGTCGCGCCGGCGCCGGGCCGATGTCAGCGTGCTGACAGGCGCCGCTTGCTAACATGGGCGATCGCCCGATCGCCCCATGCTGCCCGCCCGATGCCCGCGCCCTCCGCCACGATTCCCCCGCCGCCGCCCGCCGCCGACGCACCGCCGCCGGGCGTCCTCACGCTGTTCATCGCGTTCACGCAGATCGGCCTGACCAGCTTCGGCGGCGGACTGAGCGGGCGGATGATGCGCGACTTCGTCTACGAACGGCGCTGGCTCGACGAAGAGGCGTTCCTCAACGGGCTCGCACTGTCGCAGGCGTTGCCGGGCGTCAACGTGAAGAACCTCGCGATCTGGATCGGCTACCGCCTCGCCGGATGGCGCGGCGCGGTGGCCGGCTTCACCGGCATCATCGCGCCGCCGGCCGTGCTGATCGTGCTGTTCGGCGTCGCGTTCTCGACCCTCACGCGCTTTCCGCTCACGCATGTCGCGCTGGCCGGCGCGGCGGCCGCGGCGATCGGGCTGTCGATCTCGATGGCGATCACCGCCGTGCGGCGGCTGCCGCGTCGCACGCTGCCGTTCGCGGTGATGGCGCTCACGTTCGTGTCGGTCGCCATACTGCACTGGCCGCTCGTGTGGACCGTGCTGATCGGCGGTGCCTTGAGCGTCACGCTGGAGTACCGCCGGACGGCCGTGGCGTCGGCATCGGCCGGGAGCGACGCACGATGACCGCGTCCGTACGCTATGCCGCGCTGTTCGGCGTATTTGCGCCGCTGTCGATCGCGACGATCGGCGGCGGGCAGGCGATCATCGCCGACATCCAGCGGCAGGTCGTCGACGTCCATCACTGGATGACCGCCACGCAATTCGTGAACGACTTCGCGATCGCGCGGATGGCGCCGGGGCCCGGCTCGCTGCTGGCGACGCTGATCGGCTGGCAGGTGGGCGGCTTCTGGGGCGCGGTGATCGCGACGCTCGCGCTGTTCGGCCCGACTGCCTTCCTGATCTACGGCGTCGCGCATCTGTGGCGGCGGCACCAGGGCGCGCGCTGGCAGGTCGCACTCGAAACCGGCCTGCGCCCGGTCGCGGCCGGCATGATCCTCGCGTCGGTCTGGGTGCTGCTGCAGGCGCTCGACGGCGGCTGGGCCGCGCGCGCGATCGCCGTCGCGTCGACGCTGTGCGTGATGTACACGCGCCTCCATGCGCTACTGCTGATCGCGATCGGCGCGCTGCTGCTCGTCGGCGTACACGCGCTCGGCGGCATGTAGCGCGGCGCAGCCGTCGCCGCGCGACCGCTCTGCCTAGACGCCGCGAAACTGCGGCGCGCGGCGCTCCGCAAACGCACGCAGCCCTTCGTCGAAATCGGCGCCTTCGCACGCTTGCCGGCGCAACTCCGCGACCCGTTCGAACGCATCCGCCGGCAGCGGCCGCGCATCCTGCAGCACACGCAACTGCTCCTTCACCGCATGCACGGCAAGCGGCGCCTTCGCGGCAATCGTGCGCGCGACGTCGAGCGCCGCGTCGTCGACGCCGCCCGGTTCCGCCAGCCGGTTCACGAGCCCGTGACCCGCGGCGCGCTCCGCATCGAGCGGCTGCGCACTGAAGAACATTTCCTTCAGCACATGAATCGGCAGGTTGTCGTAAAAGCGCAGCAGGCCGCTCGTCGAATACGGCAGGCCGATGTTCGCGGGCGTCATCGCGAAACGCGCGTCGCGCGCCGCGACGACGAGATCGCAGCTCATCACGAGATCGACGGCGCCGCCCCACGCCGACCCGGCCACCGCCGCAATCACCGCGCCCGGATAGGTCCGCACGCGCCGCAGCGCGCGTTCGAGCGGCTTGCCGTAGGCGAGCGGATCGCGGTCGTCGGCCAGTTCGCGCAGGTCGTGCCCCGCGCTCCACACGTCGCCGCTGCCGTCGTTTGACAGGATCACGACGGGCGGCGGACGGTGTCCGGCGAGCGCATCGAGGCGTGCGACGAGCGCATCGAGCAACGGCGCGTCGAGCGCATGCCGCCGCGCCGGATTCGCGAACCGCACGCGCGCGATCCGCTCGCCGACCATCTCGACCGTCACGGTCGACGCACTGTCGTGTTTCGTCAGGTCGGTCATTGCACGGCCTCCGCCATGGCTTCCGCCTGGAAGATCGCGCGCCCGGCCAGCAGTGCGTCGATCGCGTCGTCGCCGTAGCCCGCTTCGCGCAGCACGTCGACCGTATGCTCGCCAAGCAGCGGCGGCGCATGGCGCGTGCGCTGCGCCGGCACGTCGTCGCCCATCCCGCCGAGCGGCGTGACGACCTGGCGCAGCGTGCCGAGCGTCGGATGCGCGACCGGCTCGACCAGCCCGCAATGCGCGAGCTGCGGATCGTCGAACACTTCGTCGAGCGTATTGATCGGGCCGGCCGGCAAACCGGCTGCCACGAAACGCTGCGTCCATTCGCGCTTGCCGCGCGTGCGCAGCCGGCTTTCGAGCAACGTCTTCAGTTCGTCACGGTGCGCGACGCGCGCATCGTTGTTCGCGAAGCGCGGATCGCTCGGCAACGCGGGCAGATCCAGCAACTGACAGAGCCGCAGCCACATGTCGGTCGTGATCGGCGCGAGGTTGAGCGGGCCGTCGGCCGTCTCGAACACGCCGTACGGCGCGATCACCGCGTGCGCGTTGCCGGTGCGGCGCGGCACGTCGCCGAGGCTCAGGTAGCGTTGCCCGTGCACGCTCAGCAGCGACACGAGGCTTTCGAGCAGCGACGTGCCGACATGCTGCCCGCGCCCGGTGCGCTCGCGCTCGAACAGTGCGGCCATCACGCCGGTCGCCACCCACATCCCCGAGCTGAGATCGCCGATCGCGGTACCCGTGCGCGTCGGCTCGCCGTCCGGGAAACCGGTGAGGCTCATCAGCCCCGCATAGCCCTGCGCGATCTGGTCGAAACCCGGCCAGTCGCGCAGCGGGCCGCGCGGACCGAACGCGGTGACGCTGCCCATCACGAGCCGCGGATCGTGCGCGCTCAGCGCGGCATAGCCGAGCCCCATCGCGTCCATCGTGCCGGCCTTGAAGTTCTCGATCACGACGTCGGCCTGCGCGATCAACCGCCGCACGACGTCAAGGCCGGCCGGCTGCCGGAAGTCCACGCAGATACCGCGCTTGTTCCGGTTGCAGGACAGGTAGTACGTACTCACGCCGCGATCGAACGGCCCCCATGCGCGGCTCATGTCGCCGTGCGGCCCCGATTCGACCTTGATCACGTCGGCGCCGAGATCGGCGAGCACCATCGAGCAGAACGGCCCCGACAGCGCGCGACTCAGATCGACGACCTTGATTCCATTCAACGCCTGCATTCCGGACTCCTGATATTGATGACTGGGTATGGCGTGGCTGCGAACGAGGGATACGTCCCGCTCATTCGGGCAACGTCTGGTGACGCGTTTCGACCGCGAACGGCAGGATCAGGATGCCGAGCCCGAACACGGCCGCGGTCCATGCGACCGGCACACCGAGCGAGCCGTAGCCGTGAATTGCAGCGCCGAGCAGGAAGTTCACGCCCGCACCGATGAAGCGGCCGACCGACGCGTTGAATGCGAACGCGGTGGCGCGCACGCGCGTCGGGTACTGCTCGGGCAGCCACAGCGAGAAGATCGCGAAGTTGCCGCCGAAGAAGCCGAGGAATGCGAGCGACACCATGAACGCCGCGAGCCCGTTCGGCTGGTAGAACGCCCAGCCGAACGCGAACACGATCGATGCGGCCATCCCAGCGAAATACACGCCGAGCGCGGTGCGCCGGCCGAGCCGTTCCGACAGCCACGGCGCGACCAGGCAGCCGGCGATCGTCGCGCACGACAGGATCGCCGCACCGATGGACGCAAGCCGCAGCGCGCCGACGTGGTCGATGCCCGCGCGCGCCGCCAGCGTGCTGACCGCGCTTGCCTCGTAGACGGAACCGGCCCACAGCCCGACGATCGCGACGCCGACAAGGCTCGCGCTCGTCAGCGTGCGGCGCAGGAACGCCGGCGCGAAGATTTCGCGCAGCGGATGCGCGCGCCGCGCGTCGGCCACGTCGCCGTCGCGCGCGTCGTGCCGGCGCCACTGACCCGGCTCTTTCACGCGCAGCACCGTGAACACCGCGAGCAGCGCGGGCGCAAGACCGCACAGGAACATCGCGCGCCAGCCGTAGGTCGCGCCGATCGTGTAGTTCAGGCAGGCGGCGATGAAGAAGCCGAAGTAGTAGCCCGTCTGCAGGTAGCCGGCGCCCATCTTGCGACGGTCTTCCGGCCAGCTCTCGGCGACGTAGGTGCCCGCGAGCGCCCACTCGCCGCCGACGCCGATCCCGGCGATCAGCCGGCACGCGGCCAGCGCCCAGACGTCGTGCACGAAGGCCGCTGCGCCGGTGAATACCGAGTAGATCAGGATGCTCGCGGCGAGCGTGCGTACGCGGCCGAAGCGGTCGGCGAGCGGCCCCCAGATGAACGACAGCCCCCAGCCGATCAGGAACAGCGCGAACAGGATCGAGCCGTACATCCCCAGGTTCGCTGGCGTCGCCGCGATGCCGGAGGCCGGCAGCAGCTCGGTCAGTGCGGGAATCAGCACGAGCGCGTAGATCACCGAATCCACGCCGTCGAGCACCCAGCCCGCATACACGGCCCAGAAGCCCTTCACCTGCTCGCGCGTGAGCGGCGTGCGCCGCGGCTTCGCGCCGGCCGCCGGCGCGTCGATCGCCTTGAACATCGTCGTCTCCTTGCCGGCGGGGCCGGCACGTTCGCCCGTCCGGTCCGGGATGGCCGGCAGTCGGGCTCTTTTGTGAGACGAGTATAGAAACCCCATCGATCGCAGAAAAATATGATATTCATCTTGCTCGATCCGATTGCCTTATGACTTGAATCGGCCTTGAATCGGGAGACGGCGGCGATGGACTTGAGACAGTTGCGCTATTTCGTGAAGGTCGTCGAATGCGGCAACGTCACGCATGCGAGCGAGGCGCTGCACGTCGCGCAGCCGGCGGTCAGCCAGCAGATGCGCAATCTCGAACGGGATCTGGGGATGCAGCTGCTCGAGCGGAGCGTGCGCGGCGTCGCGCCGACCGCCGCCGGCCGCACGCTGTACCAGCATGCGCTCGAACTGCTGCGCCAGGCCGACGGCACGCGCGAGCTGCTGCGCCGCGACGCCGACACGCCGCAGGGCCGCGTGACGGTCGGAATGCCGTCGAGCACCGCGCGCGTGCTGGCCATTCCGCTCGCCCGCGCGGTACGCGACCGCTATCCGGGCATCATGCTGGAGTTGATCGAGGCGCCAAGCGCCGATCTCGACACGCTGCTCGAACGCGCTCGGCTCGATCTCGCGATCGTCGCCGATGCAGTCGACACGCGCGGCATCGCGATCCACCGGCTGCTGACCGAAACGCTGTACCTGATCACGTGGCCCGGATTCCAGGTACCCGACGATCCCGTGCCGCTCGACGCGATCGCGCGAATGCCGCTCGTGCTGCCGAGCGCGCCGAACACGATCCGCAACCGCGTCGAGTGGGCGATGCGCGAGGCCGGGCTGTCGTACGAGATCAGCTTCGAGGCGAGTTCGACCGGGCTGCTGTTCGCGGCCGTGATGGCGCAGCTCGGCGTGACGATCCTGCCTTGGACGGCCGCGCACGTCGAGATCGAGGAACGCAAGCTCAAGCTGTCGACCGTCGCGCACCGGCTGTTCGCGCGCGACCTGTCGCTGTGCTGGCACGACACCGCGCTCGTCAGCAACGCGGTGCAGAAGGTGAAGACCGAAATCGTCCGGCTGTTCGATACGCTCGGGCAGCGGCCGGAGTGGGCGGCCGGCAATGGCGATCGCGCGTGACCCGTGCAGCGCTTGCCTTGTGCTGCCTCGCCGCGCGTACTAAGCTCCTTTCACCTGGGTACCGCTGACACCTCCACTTCTCCTCGCCGCTCGGTATAAGCGTCGGGGGAAGGAGGCCGTTCGTGTCCCCGTTCCAGTCTGCCTGGCTTCTGCTCGGCATCAGTGTGCTCGCCGAAGTGCTCGGCTCCGTCGGCCTGAAGTTTTCGGCCGGTTTTTCCCGCCCGCTGCCGTCCGCGGTCACGGTCGTCTGCTACGCATGCGCCGTGTGGCTGATGGCGCTCGCGACGAAGCGGCTCGAAATGGGGCTCGCGTACGCGAGTTGGGCCGCCGCCAGCACGGCGGCCACCGCCGTGATCGGCATCGTCTGCTTCGATGAATCGGTGTCGTCGTTGAAGCTCGCCGGCATCGCGCTGACCGTCTGCGCGCTCGTCGCGCTCAACCTCGGCGATGTGGCGGCACGGTGATCGGCACGCAGGCGCGCGGCGGGCCATTGACAACGCCCCCTGGCGCCCCTTAACGTTGCTCCCATCATAACCATCACCGGTTCAGCTTAAGAGGTTGTCGGCCCGCTCGTGCTCGACACCTCTGCCTTCCTCGAAGGCCTGCTGCTTGGCGCCGGCCTGTTCACGTCGGTCGGCCCCAAGGACGCCTTCGTCATCAAGCGCTCGATCTCGAGCCCCCATCTGCTCTCCATCGCCCTTGTTTGTGCAGGCAGCGACGCGCTGTTGATCGCGCTTGGCGCGCAGGGATTGTCGTCGCTGCTGTCGCGGCATCCCGGCGTGGTGTCGGCCGCACTGTGGGCCGGTATCGCGTATCTCGCCGGTTATGGCCTGCTCGCGTTGCGCTCGGCGATCGTGAGACGACAGCCTGGGCATGCCGACGGCTCGCGCGCCGCCAGCGGCGAGCCCACGCGGTCGCGCACGGTGCTGGCAACCGCCGCCGTTTCGCTGCTCAACCCGTATGCGTGGATCGATACGGTGCTGCTGCTCGGCACCGTGATCGTGAGTCACCCGCCGTCCGCACGCGCGCCGTTTGCGATCGGCGCGATGACCGCTTCGCTCGCCTGGTTCCTGATGCTCGCCTACGGCGCACGCGCGTGCCGCGCCTGGTTCGCTCGCACGCTCGCGTGGCGGGTGCTCGACGGCTTCGTCGCGATGATGATGCTTGGGTTCGCCGTGCGTTTCGCGATCGACGCGCTTTAGGCGTCAGCGGCCGGATACCGCGTGGAACGCGTCGCGCGCGTGGGTGTGCAGTTCGAAACCGATACCCGGCGCCTGCGGCACGCGTGCGTATCCTGCATCGACGATTTCGCCATCGGCCAGCCCGCTGAACGGAAGGAACGCGAACGGACTGACTTCCGCACCGCCGAGACCGAGCGCCGCGACGACGTGCAGCGAGAACAGGTGGCCGCCATGCGGCCAGAACGCATCGCGCCGCCAGCCGCGCGACACGAAGTGATCGACGATCTGCAGATAGCCCGGCAGCCCGTAGCAATGCACGGGATCGAACACGAGCACGTCGCGATCGTGGCGCAAGCCGCCATAACGCTCTAGCAGCTTCGCTTCCGCGAGCGAGAACAACGCTTCGCCGGCCGCGATCGGCGGCGCATATCGCGTGGCGATGTCTGCCTGGAGCGGCAGGTCGAGCGGATCGCAGATGTCCTCGAACCACCAGAGATCGAGTGGTGCGAGCTTTTCGGCGGCCGCGCGGGCGGACGTCGCGTCGTACGCGTTCATCGCGTCGACCGCGAGATGCGAACTGTCCGCAAGATGTGCGGCAGCAGCTTCGATGCGGCGCCGGTCGTCGTCGAAATCCGCGCCGCCGATCTTGATTTTCGCGTGCGTGTAGCCGAGATCGACGATACGACGCATTTCGTCGGACAGGCGCGCGAGGTCGTCATGCGGATAGCGGTAGCCGCCGCCTGCGTACACGCGCACGCGTGGTGCTGCCGTGCGTTCGAGCTGGTCGGCGAGAAAGCGATCGAGCGGCAGGTCGGCGATTTTCGCGGCGGCGTCCCAGATCGCCATGTCGAGCGTGCCGACCGCGACGCACCGTTCACCGTGTCCGCCGGGCTTTTCGCCTGCCATCATCGCGCGCCACGCGCGGAACGGATCGAGGTTCGTGCCGGTTTCGTCGGCGAGCGCGTCGGCCGCCGCCAGCAGGCGCGGCGCGAACCGTTCGCGGATCAGCCCGCCCTGCGCGAAACGGCCGATCGACGCGTAGCCGTAGCCCGTCACCGGACGGCCGTCGCGCACGACGTCGGTCACGACCGCAACGACGCTCGTCGTCAGGCCGCCGGACGGAATCGCCGGGTCGGCATAACGGGAGACGGGAATCGCTTGCTCGTGGATCGCGGTGATGCGCATGGTCGGGGTTCCGGGAATACGTTCGGTGTTCGCGGGCCATGCACGCATGGCAACCGGCGCGACTGGTGGATCGCCGCATCATAGGCGCTTGCGCGATGTCTTGCAGGCACCGGGCGCGATCGCGCGGAATGGAGGAACCAGCCGGGCGTGCGACCACGCTCCGCGAGCGGCTTCCGAACCGGAACGAATTTTATTGAGCCGGGATCCCCGTTTGCCCTCCCGGCTCCGTGAACCGGGAGGTATCGGGCGACGGCTTTATACGTGGATCGAACCGACAGGCCCGCTCAGGCGAAGACGAAGTACTTGCGCACCGTCTCGACCACTTCCCACGTCCCTTTCATACCGGGCTCGATGACGAACACGTCACCGGCTTTCAGGTGCACCGATTCCTCACCTTCCGGCGTGATGATGCAGTAGCCGTCGAGGAAGTGGCAGTACTCCCATTTCTCGTAGTTCACCTCGAACTTGCCCGGCGTGCAGATCCAGGTCCCCATGATCTTGCTGCCGTCCTTGGAGAGGTATGCGTTGAGGTTCACGGTATGCGGATCGCCGCCGATGCGCTTCCACTTGGTCGCATCAAGGACGGGCGTCGGGCAGGTTTCGCGCAAAACGGTGATGAAATCGGACATGTCGGCTCCAGACTAACGATCGTAAGAGAGGCTTGTCACGTTAGTTCGAAAGCGTTGCCGGGACTTGCATGCGTCCGACACCGACTCGTCTATTTTCGACACGGGGTTGCGTGCAGGCGCACGGACAGAGGGGTACGCGAAGCCGTTTGCCGGCGGCCAAAAACGCTTCACTTGCAACATTGCCGCCAAACCCTGTAGAATTGCGCGTTCTGCGGGCGTCGTATAATGGCCATTACCTCAGCTTCCCAAGCTGATGACGTGGGTTCGATTCCCATCGCCCGCTCCACATTCCGGCTGCATGACAGCCTGCGCATGAGCCGCCTCGCCGAAGGCGGCTTTTTTGTACCATGTGTCGGTTCTCGACACACCGCTGCGCAACGGGCCCTCGCCCGCAACCGAGCCTTTCTCTGTCACCAATGATGCACGACGATCCGAACGAAGCCGGCCTGCCGCCGCACGACGACGCCATTCCCGACGAAGCCGCCGAAGGCGCCGACGCCGTCAACCCGCTGCACCACCGCCGCATCCGCAGTTTCGTGACACGTGCCGGCCGCGTGTCGACCGGCCAGCGCCGCGCGCTCGACGAATTCGGCCCGCGCTTCGTCGTCCCGTATGCGCCGCAGTTGCCCGACTGGAACGCGATCTTCGGCCGTAGCGCGCCGCGCATTCTCGAGATCGGTTTCGGGATGGGCGCGTCGACCGCGGAAATCGCCGCGCACCGCCCGGGCGACGACTTCCTCGGCGTCGAGGTGCACGAGCCGGGCGTCGGCGCGCTGCTGAAGCTGATCGGCGAGCAGGATCTGCCGAACATCCGCATCATCCAGCACGACGCGGTCGAAGTGCTCGAGCACATGATCGCGCCGGAAAGCCTCGACGGCGTGCACATCTTCTTCCCCGATCCGTGGCACAAGGCGCGTCATCACAAGCGCCGGCTGATCCAGCCGCCGCTCGTCGCGCATCTCGCGTCGCGCCTGAAGCCCGGCGCGTACCTGCACTGCGCGACCGACTGGCAGAACTACGCGGAGCAGATGCTCGAAGTGCTCGGCGCGGAGCCGACGCTCGAGAACACGGCCGCCGACTACGCACCGCGCCCCGACTACCGTCCGGTGACGAAGTTCGAACGGCGCGGGCTGCGGCTCGGCCACGGCGTGTGGGACCTGGTGTTCCGCAAGCGCGCAGGCTGAACACCCTGCCCCGCGCAGAATGAAAAAAGCCCGACCGGCCTCTCGCGCCGGTCGGGCTTTTTTTCATGGGCCGGCGCGGCGGCCCGTTGTCGGCATCAAGCCCAGTTCAGCCAGCCGCTGTAACCGACCAGCAGCACGAACAGCCCGAACGCGATCCGGTACCACGCGAACACCGTGAAATCGTGCGTCGCGACGTAGCGCAGCAGCCAGCGCACGCACACGAACGCGCTGACGAACGCCGCGACGAGCCCGAGCGCGAACAGGCCGAGCGAATCGACGGTGAACGCCTGCCAGTCCTTCACGGTTTCGTAGAGCGTCGCGCCGAAGATGATCGGAATCGCGAGAAAGAACGAGAATTCGGTGGCCACGCGCCGGTCGAGACCGAACAGCATCCCGCCGATGATCGTCGAGCCCGAACGCGACATGCCCGGCACCAGCGCGAAGCACTGCGCGATGCCGACCTTCAACGCGTCGAGCGGCGTCAGCGCATCGACCGACACCACGCGCGGCGGCTCGCTGCGTTCGCGCTGCCGCGCCTCGGCCCACAGGATGATCGCACCGCCCACGACGAGCGCGAGCGCGACGGGCACCGGCGAGAACAGCACGGCCTTGATCTTCTTCTCGAACAGGAGGCCGAGCGCGATCGCGGGAATCGTCGCGATCACGACGTTCAGCGTGAAGCGCTGCGCGTCGGGCCGGCTCGGCAGCCCCGACACGATGGACGCGATCCGTTGCCGGTATTCCCAGCAGACGGCGAGGATCGCGCCGAACTGGATCACGACGTCGAAGGTCTTCGCGTGCGAATCGTTGAAATTCAGGAAGCTGCCCGCGACGATCAGGTGACCGGTGCTCGACACCGGCAGGAATTCCGTCAGCCCCTCGACGACGCCGAGGATCAATGCCTTGCAGATCAGGATCCAGTCCATCCGTGGCCCAACTCCGAAATGGTCGAAAGAAAGGGCCACTCTTCCACGCGCGGCCCGCCCGGCCACGCGCGGTCCGTCGTCACTTTTCGACGATCGCCACGCGTATGCCGTTTGTAAGAATCGTAATTGTACCGGGTTCGTAGTTCACCCCGGCAAATTGCAGCTGCTCGGGCTTGAACGTGTAGATCGGATAATTGGTCAGCAACTGCGTCGCGAGCAGGCCGGCGGCCGCGCCGACCTGCTGTGCGTACATCTGCGCGTCGCCGTCGAGCACGAGGCTGTCGACGGCAGGCGCCCTCAGCACGACCGAGCGGCTCGGCGCGTCGTACGCGAGCTGGCCCGACACGGTGAACTTGCCGCTGACGGGCGCGCGCAGGAAGGGGCTCTCGAAATGCGCGTCGAGCTGCACGGCGACGCGGTTCTGGTCGGGCAGCAGGTTGACGGCCGGGTTCGCGAGCGACACGTCCACGACCTGCGCGACCGTCTTCTGGTAAGGGAACTTGCGCCCGACGGCCTTCTGCACGTCGCCGCGCGAGAACGTGTAGTGGTCGGGGATGAACGGGAACGTCGACGCGCAGGCAGCGAGCGAGACGCACACGCCGACGGCGCCGATGGATGCGGCAAGGAAACGGCGCCGGCCGGGCGCGCGGGATGCAGTCATGCTGAACTCTCTCCTGTAGGCGACGGCTGCGTCGCGGCCTCGAGGCGCGTGAGCCATGCAAGTGCGTCGTCGCGCGACGCGCCGCACATGTCGGCGGACGGCTGCAGCCCGGAACAGCATGCGGGGCGCTCGGGCCGGCCGAAGATCATGCAGCGCAGGTCGTCGCCGAGCTGCACGCAGCGCACGCCGGCCGGCTTGCCGCCGGGCATGCCCGGAATCGGGCTGGAAATCGACGGCGCGATGCAGCACGCGCCGCAGCCCTCGCGGCACGCATGCGACGGCGGGACCTCGGCGGGCACCGGGCGGACAGGCAATTCGACGGACACTCGGCTCTCTCGGCAAACAACAAAAACGGTGCGGCAACCGGACGCGGCTTCCGGCAGCCCCACCCCGCATTGTGCCATCGCCGGCTGCGACGTTATTACACAATGCAGCCGAATCGCGCGTTTATATACTCGAAAGCATCTAAAAGGCGCGAGACCATCATGTATTCTGGTTCTGCCGACACACTGTTCCGTCCCGATTTGCTCGCGAAATACGGCGCGAACGGGCCGCGCTATACGTCATACCCCACCGCGCTGCAGTTTCGCGACGATTTCGATCCGGCCGACTACGTGCGCGCGGCCAGCGACCCCGGCGCGTCGTCGAGCGAGCTGTCGCTGTACTTCCACATCCCGTTCTGCAACACCGCGTGCTTCTACTGCGGCTGCAACAAGATCGCGACCAACAACCGCCGCCGCGCCCGCCCGTACCTCGACCAGCTCAAGCGCGAGATGGCGCTGCAGGCGGCGCTGTTCGATCCGTCGCGCCCCGTCACGCAGCTGCACTGGGGCGGCGGCACGCCGACCTTCCTGTCCGACGACGAGACGGCCGAGCTGATGGCGGCCACCCGCGAGCACTTCGCGCTCGCCCCGGACGCCGACGCCGAGTTCTCGATCGAGATCGACCCGCGCACGGTCACGCCCGCGACGCTCGTGCACCTGCGCACGATCGGCTTCAACCGGCTGAGCCTCGGCGTGCAGGATTTCGATCCGGTCGTGCAGCAGGCGATCAACCGCATCCAGCCGCTCGCGATGACGGCCGACCTGCTCGGCGCCGCGCGCGCGACGGGCTTTCATTCGGTGAGCGTCGACCTGATCTACGGGCTGCCGCACCAGACCGTCGCCGTGTTCGCGCGCACGCTCGAGACGATCATCGAGCTCGCGCCCGATCGCCTGTCGGTGTTCGGCTACGCGCACATGCCGCACCTGTTCAAGATGCAGAGGCAGATCGACGACGCGACGCTGCCGCCGCCCGAAACGCGCATCGCGCTGCTGGGCCTCGCGATCGACATGCTGACGTCGGCCGGCTACGTATACATCGGGATGGACCACTTCGCGCGGCCGTCCGACGAACTCGTGCGCGCGCAGCGCAACGGCACGCTGCAGCGCAATTTCCAGGGCTACAGCACGCGCGCGGATACCGATCTCGTCGGCTTCGGCGTGTCGTCGATCGGCAAGGTCGGCGACGTCTATGCCCAGAACGCGAAAGACCTGCCCACATACGGCGCCGCGCTCGACGCAGGCCGGCTGCCGATCGCGCGCGGTGTGCGACTCACGCCCGACGACCGGCTGCGCCGCGACGTGATCACGCAACTGATGTGCAATCTCGACCTGCCGTTCTCGCACGTCGAGGCCGCGCACGGCATCCGTTTCGCCGATCATTTCGCACGCGAGCTCGACGCGCTGCGCCCGCTCGAGCGCGACGGGCTGCTGACGATCGCGCGCGACCGCCTGACGATCCATCCGGCCGGCCGGATGGTCGTGCGCAACGTCGCGATGGCGTTCGACGCGTACCTGGGCCGGACGCCGCAGCAACGCTACTCGCGCACCGTCTGACGCCCGCGCCGGCCGCACGCGGGCGGCCGGTTTGATACAGTGTGGGGCTTACGCTCCGCCAGAACCCGCACGATGCGCACCACCAAAGCGACCCACGCGGTCGAACGCCTGAAGACCCGCTCCGGCAACCCGCAATTCGCGGCCGTCGCGATGGCGGGCGGCCTGTTCTATCTCGTCGACCGTTCCGGCGGCACCGCCGAAAAGCGCTGCGAGCCGCTGCCGCTCGACGAATTCGTCAAGTTCGTCGACGAATTCGGCCCCAAAAAGCCGCGCAAGGCGAGCAAGCTCGACCTCGCATTCGAGGCGCAGATCAAGAAGAGCAAGGGGTAAAGGTCTGTTGCAGGCCGCCTGAAGGCTTCGCGGCCGCCCCGTTTGGTACAATCACGAAGTTTCTCTATCCCCGCTGATGGCCGACCAGGCTGCGTGACCACACCATGAATATCGAAAACGCGCGTTTCAACATGATCGAACAGCAGATCCGTCCGTGGGACGTGCTGGATCTGGACGTCCTGGGCCTGCTGTCGATCGTCAAGCGTGAAAACTACGTTCAGGCCGAATACCGCGATCTCGCGTTCGCCGACCTCGAACTGCCGCTGCCCGGCGGCGCCAGCAAGATGCTGTTCCCGCGCGTCGAAGCGCGCGTGCTGCAGGAGCTGACGGTCAAGAAGCACGAGAACGTGCTCGTGATCGGCGCGGGTTCGGGCTACCTGGCCGCACTGTTCGCGCATCGCGCCCAGCACGTGACGGCCGTCGAGATCGATCCGGCGATCGCGAAGTTCGCGGAAGACAACCTGCGCAACGACGGCGTGACCAACGCGGAAGTCGTGCTCGGCGACGGTTCGCGCGGCTGGGCGGCCAAGGCGCCGTACGACGTGATCTGCGTCGCCGGCGGCCTGCCCGTCGTGCCGCAGGAAATGCTCGAGCAACTGAAGGTTGGCGGCCGCCTGTCGGCATTCGTCGGCGGCCGTCCGGTGATGAAGGCGCAGATCATCACGCGCATCGACGACAAGCAGTACCGCGTCGCCGACGTGTTCGAGACGTACATCGACCACCTCGTCAACGCGATCGAGCCGTCGCGCTTCAAGTTCTGAGCCGCGGAGCCTCCATGCAGATCCTGACGCCCGCGATGCTCGCGGAATGGCTCGGCGATGCGGCGCGCCCCGCGCCGGTCGTACTCGACGTGCGCGAGCCGTGGGAAATCGCAACCGCGCAGATCGCCGGCAGCGTATCGATTCCGATGCAGCAGATTCCCGCGCGCAGCGAAGAGCTCGACGACGAAACGGAAATCGTCTGCGTGTGCCACCACGGGATGCGCAGCGCGCAGGTCGCGATGTTCCTCGAATCGCGCGGCTTCACGAAGCTGTACAACCTGCAAGGCGGAATCGACGCGTGGTCGCGCGACGTCGATCCGTCCGTGCCGCGCTACTGACCTGTCCGGCGGCGCATCGCGCGCCGCCGCGCCGTCCGGCACACTGCCGCCGGCCGCACTGACCCGCCGAACGGGCACGCATCGCGTGCCCGTTTCTCTTTTCCGCCCCGCTTCGGTTCCTTCCGCACGCCGCCGGTGACGCACAACGGCGCCGCGCGCCGACCGTGCACCATTTACGCCCGCGCGCCTGCACCGCAACGGACCGTGCGTGCTGCACGACGCATCATCCGCACCACCCCGACGCCCGGGAACGCCCCGCACCGGCACGCCCGGCGTGCATTCGCGCGACTGGCACATGCCTTGCGTTACACGATGGCAGGCGCCGCCACGGCGCACGCACATCCAACACGACAAGGGGATCCCGATGAAACGTCGCAGTCTGTTGAAGTTCGGTTCGATGGCCGGCGCGCTCGCACTGGCGGGCAAGAGCCCGTTCGCGCATGCGGCCGATGCGGGCACCGGCCCGATCAAGGTCGGCATCCTGCACTCGCTGTCGGGCACGATGGCGATCTCGGAGACGTCGCTGAAGGACACCGCGCTGATGACGATCGCCGACATCAACAAGAGCGGCGGCGTGATGGGCCGCAAGCTCGAGCCCGTGGTGGTGGATCCCGCGTCGAACTGGCCGCTGTTCGCCGAGAAGGCCCGCCAGTTGCTCACGCAGGACAAGGTTGCGTGCGTGTTCGGCTGCTGGACGTCGGTGTCGCGCAAGTCCGTGCTACCGGTGTTCGAGGAGCTCAACGGGCTGCTCTACTACCCGGTGCAGTATGAAGGCGAGGAAATGTCGCGCAACGTGTTCTACACGGGCGCCGCGCCGAACCAGCAGGCGATCCCGGCCGTCGAGTACCTGATGGGCGCGGAAGGCGGCAGCGCGAAGCGCTTCTTCCTGCTCGGCACCGACTACGTGTACCCGCGCACGACCAACAAGATCCTGCGCGCGTTCCTGAAATCGAAGGGCGTGAAGGACGCCGATATTCAGGAGGTCTACACGCCGTTCGGCCACAGCGATTACCAGACCATCGTCGCGAACATCAAGACATTCTCGCAGGGCGGCAAGACGACCGTGATCTCGACGATCAACGGCGATTCGAACGTGCCGTTCTACAAGGAACTCGGCAACCAGGGGATCAAGGCGACCGACGTGCCGGTCGTCGCGTTCTCGGTCGGCGAGGAAGAGCTGCGCGGGATCGACACGAAGCCGCTCGTCGGCCACCTGGCCGCGTGGAACTACTTCATGTCGGTGAAGAACCCGACCAACACGAAGTTCAAGGACCAGTTCGCTTCGTGGGTGAAGGCGAACAACCTGCCGGGCGGCGCGAAGCGCGTGACCAACGACCCGATGGAAGCGACCTACGTCGGCATCCACATGTGGAAGCAAGCCGTCGAGAAGGCGAAGAGCACCGATGTCGACAAGGTGCGCGTCGCGATGATCGGCCAGACGGTTGCCGCACCGTCGGGCTTCACGCTCTCGATGGACGGCAACCACCACCTGCACAAGCCGGTGATGATCGGCGAGATCCGCGGCGACGGGCAGTTCAACGTCGTGTGGAAGACGAAGACCGCCGTGCGCGCGCAGCCGTGGAGCCCGTTCATTGCCGGCAACCAGGGCAAGCCGGACATCGTCACGTCGATCCCGGCATTCCTGCGCCGGCAGCGCACGGCGATGGCCTGACGCGATGCAGGGGCGCGCGCACCGGCGCGATGCCCCGCTCGCACGCCTGCACCGATGCGCGAGCCCGCCCATCGGTGCATGAATCCGTCTCCCCACGCCGACAGGATTTCCCGATGCCTACACGCTTTCGCCGAGCCGTCCGCGCGATCGCCGCGTGCGCCGCCCTCGCGGGCATGCTGCCGCACGCCGCGTTCGCGCTGACGGCGGCCGATACCGCCGCGCTCGCCGGCGACGACTTCGACGCGAAGACCGCCGCGATCGAGCGCCTCGCCGCCGATGCCGATCCGCGCGCCGTCGCGGTGCTCAACGCGCTGTCGAGCGGCGACGCGCTCGCGACGGGCGACGGCCGCCTGCTGATCCAGACCGGCGACACCGCGCACGATGCGCTCACGCAGGCCGCGACGCCGGCCGGCGATGCGCAGCCCGTGATGCTGAACAACCTGCTGCGCACGAAGATCGCGGGCGCGCTGTCGGGCCTCGCGCTCGCGTCGCCCGACGTGGCCGCGCGCAGCGACGCGATCGATGCGCTGCTGAAGTCGCCCGATCCGGCGCTCAAGCCGATGATCGATCGCGCTCGCGCAAAGGAAACCGATCCCGCGCTGAAGCGCCGCCTCGACGCCCTGTGGGCGATCGCCGCGCTGCACGACGCCGATCCGGCGAAGCGCCTCGAAGCCGTGCAGGTGGTGGCCGCGCGCCGCGATCTCGACATGATCGAACAACTGCGTCCGCTCGTCGCGAAGAACGCCGACGGCAGCTACGCGGAACCCGACGCGCGCGTGCGCGACGCCGCGCAGCAAGGACTGGACGCGTTGCATACGCTGCAGCGCCGCGGCGAAATCGTCGGCACCTTGTTCGCGGGCCTGTCGCTCGGCAGCGTGCTGCTGCTCGCCGCGCTCGGCCTCGCGATCACGTACGGGTTGATCGGCGTGATCAACATGGCGCACGGCGAATTCCTGATGATCGGTGCGTACGCAACCTATGTGGTGCAGACGCTGATCCAGCGCTACGCGCCCGGCGCATTCGACTGGTATCCGCTCGTCGCCGTGCCCGTGTCGTTCGCGGCGGCCGCGCTCGTCGGCATCGTGCTCGAACGGCTCGTGCTGCGGCACCTGTACGGCCGCCCGCTCGAAACGCTGCTCGCGACGTTCGGCGTGAGCCTGATCCTGATCCAGGCGACGCGCATGCTGTTCGGCGCGCAGAACGTGCAGGTCGTGAACCCGTCATGGATGAGCGGCGGCGTGACGGTGATGCAGAACCTGATCCTGCCGTACAACCGCCTCGCGATCCTCGCGTTCGCGCTCGCGGTGGTGTTCGTCGCGTGGGCCGTGCTGACCAGGACGCGGCTCGGCCTGTTCGTGCGTGCCGTCACGCAGAACCGCCGGATGGCCGCGTGCGTCGGCGTGAAGACCGCCCGCGTCGACGCGTATGCGTTCGCGTTCGGCGCGGGCATCGCGGGCCTCGGCGGCTGCGCGCTGTCGCAGATCGGCAACGTGGGCCCCGACCTCGGCCAGAACTACATCATCGATTCGTTCATGGCGGTCGTGCTCGGCGGCGTCGGGCAGATCGCCGGCACCGTGCTCGGCGGCTTCGGGCTCGGCCTCGCGAGCAAGGCGATCGAACCGTTCTGGGGCGCCGTGCTCGCGAAGATCGCGGTGCTCGTGATGATCGTGCTGTTCATCCAGAAACGCCCGCAGGGCATATTCGCCCCGAAGGGCCGCAGCGCGGAGGCTTGACGTGACTTCATTCACCGATTCGGTGTCGAACCCGGTCGCCGATGCACCGAAGCCCGCCGTCGCCGCACGTGCAGCCGACGGCTTCGCGCTCGGCCTGCCGCCGCGCCCGGCGCTGCTGTCGCGCCGCGCATGGCTCGCGCTCGTCGCGCTGTGCATCGCGATCGGCATCGGCGTGCCGCTCGCCGCGCTCGTCGCGCCCGAAGCGAGCGCGTTCCATCTGTCCGCGTATGCGATGACGCTCGCCGGCAAGCTGATGTGCTACGCGATCGCCGCGCTCGCGCTCGATCTCGTGTGGGGCTACTGCGGGATCCTGAGCCTCGGCCACGGGCTGTTCTTCGCGCTCGGCGGCTATGCGATCGGCATGTACCTGATGCGCGAGATAGGTCGCGACGGCAAGTACGGCAGCGACCTGCCCGACTTCATGGTGTTTCTCGACTGGCACCAGTTGCCGTGGTACTGGAGCGGCACGCAGCATCTCGCGTGGGCGCTCGCGCTCGTCGTGCTCGTGCCGGCCGTGCTCGCGTGGGTGTTCGGCTTCTTCACGTTCCGCTCGCGCGTGAAGGGCGTGTACCTGTCGATCATCACGCAGGCCATGACGTTCGCCGCGATGCTGCTGTTCTATCGCAACGAGACGGGCTTCGGCGGCAACAACGGCTTCACCGACTTCAAGCGCATCGCGGGCTTCGCGATCACGTCGCCCGGTACGCGCACGGTGCTGTTGCTGCTGACGTTCGCGACGCTCGTGCTGTCGTTCATCGCCGCGCGCGCGATCGTCACGAGCAAGCTCGGGCGCGTCGTCACCGCCGTGCGCGACGGCGAGACGCGGCTGATGTTCCTCGGCTACAGCCCGCTCGCGTACAAGCTGTTCGTGTGGACCGTGTCGGCCGTACTGTGCGGCATCGCCGGCGCGCTGTACGTGCCGCAGGTCGGCATCATCAATCCCGGCGAGATGTCGCCCGGCAACTCGATCGAAATGGCGATCTGGGTCGCGGTAGGCGGACGCGGCACGCTGATCGGGCCGATCGTCGGCGCATTCGCGGTGAACGGCGCGAAGAGTTTCTTCACCGCGTACTTCGCCGAATACTGGCTGTTCTTCCTCGGCCTGATCTTCGTGCTCGTGCCGCTCTTGCTGCCGCGCGGGATCATGGGCCTCGTCGAAACCCTGATCGCAAAGGGGAAACGCGCATGAACGGAACGGCCCTGTACCAGTTCACGCCGCCGCCCGAGGACGAGCTGCTCGCCGTCAGCGGCACCGCATCGATGGGGCGCGTCGTGCCGGCCGGCATCGATACGTCGCACGGCACGATCCTCTATCTCGAGGATATCGAGGTGAGCTTCGACGGCTTTCGCGCGCTGAAGAAGCTGTCGCTCGCGATCGACGCGGGCGAGCTGCGCTGCGTGATCGGCCCGAACGGCGCGGGCAAGACGACGATGATGGATGTCATCACCGGCAAGACGCGGCCCGATGCGGGCAAGGTGTTTCTCGGCCAGACCATCGACCTCGCGCGGATGAACGAACCCGAAATCGCACGTGCGGGCATCGGCCGCAAGTTCCAGAAGCCGACCGTGTTCGAGCAGCATCCGGTGTGGGAAAACCTCGAGCTCGCGATGCAGACCGACAAGGGCTGGCTCGCGTCGCTGCGTGCGCGGCTCGACCGCTCGGCGCAGGCGAAGATCGAGGAGACGCTCGCGCTGATCGGCCTCGAAAGTCACGCATACCGTGCGGCCGGCGAGCTGTCGCACGGGCAGAAGCAGCGGCTCGAAATCGGCATGCTGCTGATGCAGCGCCCGGCGCTGCTGCTGCTCGACGAGCCGGCGGCCGGCATGACCGACCACGAGACGATGGAGCTCGCCGAGCTGCTGAACACGCTGCGCGGCACCTGCTCGATGATGGTCGTCGAGCACGACATGGAATTCGTCGCGGCGCTCGCGGGCGACACGGGCCGCGTGACGGTGATGGCCGAAGGCGCGGTGCTCGCGCAGGGCACGCTCGACCAGGTCAAGCGCGACGACGCGGTGATCGAGTCTTATCTCGGACGATGATGCGATGCTGAAGATCGAAGCACTGAACCAGTACTACGGCGGCAGCCATATCCTGCGCAACGTGAACCTCGCCGCCGACGACGGCAAGCTCACCGTGCTGCTCGGCCGCAACGGCGTCGGCAAGAGCACGTTGCTGCGCTGCCTGATGGGCGTCGTCGCCGCGAAGAGCGGCAGCGTGTCGTGGCGCGGCACGGCGCTCGGCGCACTGCCGCCGTATGCGCGCGTCGCGGCCGGGCTCGCGTACGTGCCGCAGGGCCGCGACATCTTCCCGCGGCTGACCGTCGAGGAAAACCTGCTCGTCGGCGCGGCGAGCCGCAAGGCGCCGTCTAAAGTGCCGGACCGCATCTACGACCTGTTTCCCGTGCTGAAGGACATGCGCGCGCGGCGCGGCGGCGACCTGTCGGGCGGCCAGCAGCAGCAGCTCGCGATCGGCCGCGCGCTGATGAGCGAGCCGCAGTTGCTGATCCTCGACGAGCCGACCGAAGGCATCCAGCCGTCGATCATCCAGGACATCGGCCGCACGCTGCGCCAGCTCGTCGAAGAATCGAGGATGACCGTGCTGCTCGTCGAGCAGTATTACGACTTCGCGCAATCGATCGCGGACCGCTACTGGGTGATGAGCCGCGGCGAGATCGTCGCGGGCGGCGACGCGCGCGACATGGCGGCGAACGGCGTACGCGAACTGATCGCGGTGTGATGCGTGGCACGGCGGTAGCTACGGCGACAGGCACGGCGACGAACACGGGCGGCCGGCCCGCGAGGCTGCTGCACGCGGCGCTTTCAACGAATGCGGCATCTGCATTATTGTTCCGGTAGCATCCACGTTCTTCGCACCCGCATCCCTCGTTTTCCGTTCACCGCCGATGTCCGCCCCCGATTCGCACGCCCCGCTGTCCCGCCCCGCCGTCGCCAAGTCGTGGCGCGGCCGCCTCGAACTCGGCTTCGAGCGGCACGGCGCGCGCACGACGCTCGCGCACCGGCTGCACGACGGCCCGCTGCGCGTGCAGCGGCCGCTGTATCCGGAAGGCGACGCGATCTGCCACGCGGTGATCGTCCATCCGCCGGGCGGCATCGCGGGCGGCGACCGGCTCGACATCGACATCGCGCTCGGCAACGGCACGCACGCGGTGCTGACGACGCCCGGCGCGACCAAGTGGTACAAGTCGAACGGCCTCGATGCGATGCAGCGCATCGGCATCATCGTCGGCCGTGGCGCGAAACTCGACTGGCTGCCGCAGAACAACCTGTTCTTCGACGCATCGCATGCGTCGCTCGATTTCACGGTGACGATCGGCACGGGCGCGAGCGCGATCGGCTGGGACGCGACGCAGCTCGGCCGGCAGGCCGCCGGCGAAACCTGGTCGGCAGGACGCATCGCGTCGACCTCGGCACTCGTCGATGCCGACGGCCGGCCGCTTTGGACCGAACGCGCGCTGCTCGACGCACACGATCCGCTGCGCGGCGCGCTGCAGGGCCTCGCCGGCTTTCCCGCGTACGGCACGCTGTGGGCCGTCGGCGCCGCGTGCGACGCCGCGCTGGCCGAATCGCTCGCCGCCCGGATGCCGTTCGACGGCACGCTGCGCGCGGGCGCGACCTGCGTGACGCCGGGCGTCGTGCTCGTGCGCGCACTGTCGACCTCGATGGAAGCGCTGCAACGCCACTTCACCGACTGCTGGCTGCAGTTGCGGCCGATCGTGCACGGCGTCGACGCACGGCCGCTGCGCCTCTGGCAAACCTGAGCGTTCCGCCGCGCACCGTTTCGGCGCACGGCTGCATCGGTCGCTGCACGCCAGTCATGCACGACGCACCACGAACGCGCATCGCCCCATGTTCCATGCACATGGCACGCGCCTTGCTCTTTTCATAAGCGATACACGACGCACGCAAAACAGCGCGGTGCTACGATGACTCGCGCGCCCGCCTCATTGCATGCGCACCGATAAAAATTACGTTTTCCTGAACGCCTGCCTTCATGAAACTGACTCCCCGCGAGAAGGACAAGCTGCTGATCTTCACGGCAGCGCTGCTGGCCGAGCGCCGTCGCGCGCGCGGCCTGAAGCTCAACTATCCGGAGGCGGTCGCCTTCATCACCGCCGCGCTGATGGAAGCCGCGCGCGACGGCAAGACGGTCGCCGAAGTGATGCACTACGGCACGACGCTGCTCACGCGCGACGACGTGATGGACGGCGTGCCGGAGATGATTCCCGACATCCAGGTCGAAGCGACCTTCCCCGACGGCACGAAGCTCGTGACCGTCCACCACCCGATTCCGTGAGGCCTGCATGATCCCCGGCGAAATCCTCACCGACGACGGCGAACACGAACTGAATGCGGGCCGCGCGACGCTGACGCTCGTCGTCGCGAACACCGGCGACCGCCCGGTGCAGGTCGGCTCGCACTACCACTTCTTCGAAGTCAACGATGCACTGTCGTTCGACCGCGCGGCCGCGCGCGGCTTCCGGCTCAACATCGCGGCCGGCACGGCCGTGCGCTTCGAGCCGGGCCAGACGCGCACCGTCGAGCTCGTCGCGCTCGCGGGCGAGCGCGCCGTCTACGGTTTTCAGGGCAAGGTGATGGGGCCGCTGTAAGCCGCGCCCCGCTCTTCAGGAACAGCACGACATGACACTACGCTTGAGCCGCCGCGCGTACGCGGAAATGTTCGGGCCGACGACGGGCGACCGCGTCCGGCTCGCCGATACCGAACTGCTGATCGAGATCGAACGCGACTTCACGACCTACGGCGAGGAAGTGAAATTCGGCGGCGGGAAGGTGATCCGCGACGGGATGGGCCAGTCGCAGCGCGTGGCCGCCGACGTGCCCGACACGGTCATCACGAACGCGGTGATCCTCGATCACTGGGGCATCGTGAAGGCCGACATCGCGCTCAAGCACGGCCGCATCGCCGCGATCGGCAAGGCCGGCAACCCCGACATTCAACCGGGCGTGACGATCGCGATCGGCGCGGCGACCGAAGTGATCGCCGGCGAAGGGCTGATCGTGACGGCCGGCGGCATCGACACGCACATCCACTTCATCAGCCCGCAGCAGATCGACGAGGCGCTCGCGTCGGGCGTCACGACGATGCTCGGCGGCGGCACGGGGCCGGCCACCGGCACCAACGCGACGACCTGCACGCCGGGCCCGTGGCACATGGAGCGGATGCTGCAGGCCGCCGACGGCTGGCCGATCAACCTCGGCTTCCTCGGCAAGGGCAACGCGAGCCTGCCGGAACCGCTCGTCGAGCAGATCGCGGCCGGCGCGATCGGGCTGAAGCTGCACGAGGACTGGGGCACGACGCCCGCCGCGATCGACAACTGCCTGTCGGTCGCCGACGACACCGACACGCAGGTCGCGATCCACACCGATACGCTGAACGAAGGCGGCTTCGTCGAATCGACGGTCGCCGCGTTCAAGGGCCGCACGATCCACACGTACCACACCGAAGGCGCGGGCGGCGGCCATGCGCCCGACATCCTGAAGGTATGCGGCGAGTCGAACGTGCTGCCGTCGTCGACCAATCCGACGCGTCCGTACACGATCAACACGCTCGACGAGCATCTCGACATGCTGATGGTGTGCCATCACCTCGATCCGTCGATCGCCGAGGATCTCGCGTTCGCCGAATCGCGGATCCGCCGCGAGACGATCGCGGCCGAGGACATCCTGCACGATCTCGGCGCGCTGTCGATGCTGTCGTCCGATTCGCAGGCGATGGGCCGCGTCGGCGAAGTGATCATCCGCACCTGGCAGACCGCGCACAAGATGAAGGTGCAGCGCGGCGCGCTGCCGGAAGACGGCACGCGCAACGACAACTTCCGGGCGAAGCGCTACGTCGCGAAGTACACGATCAACCCGGCGATCACGCACGGCATCGCGCACGAAGTCGGCTCGATCGAACCCGGCAAGTGGGCAGACCTCGTGCTGTGGGAACCGGCATTCTTCGGGATCAAGCCGTCGATGATCCTGAAGGGCGGAATGATCGCGATGGCGCAGATGGGCGACCCGAATGCGTCGATCCCGACGCCGCAGCCGGTCCACTATCGCGAGATGTTCGCGACGCGCGGCGGGGCACTCGCCCGCACGTCGCTGACCTTCGTGTCGCAGATGGCCGCCGATGCGGGCATCGCGGAACGCTACGGCCTCGCGAAGCGGATCGTGCCCGTACGTAACTGCCGCAACGTGACGAAGGCAGACATGATCCACAACGCGTGGCGCCCGTCGATCAGCGTCGATCCCGAAACCTACGACGTGATCGCCGACGGCCAGTTGCTCACCTGCGAACCGGCGACGGTGCTGCCGATGGCGCAGCGCTATTTCCTGTTCTGATTCGGAATCCCCAGTTTCATGCGCACCCTCGACAAACGCATTGCCCCGAACGTGAAACTCGCCGCGTCGCTCGTCGCACGCGCGCCGACGCTCACGCTAGCCTATGACGCCCGCTGCAAGAGCCGCCTCGCGGCGACGCTCGACACCGGCGAGGACGTCGCGGTCCTGCTGCCGCGCGGCACGGTGCTGCGCGACGGCGACGTGCTCGTCGCCGACGACGGCGCGCTCGTGCGCATCGCAGCTGCTCCCGAGACCGTGCTGCTGGTGCGGGCCGCCGATCCGCTCACGCTGATGCGCGCCGCATACCATCTCGGCAACCGTCACACGCCGGTCGAGATCGGCGACGGCTACCTGAAGCTCGAAGCCGATCCGGTGCTCGCCGACATGCTGCGCCGGCTCGGCACACAGGTCGAGGAAGCGCGCGTGCCATTCCAGCCGGAGGCCGGCGCGTACGGCGGCGGCCACAAGCACGGGCACGATGCGACGTTCGCCGAAGATTACGCACTCGCGCAACAGGTGTTCGGCGAACACCACGGCCACTCGCATTCGCATTCGCACGATCACGATCACGATCACGATCACGATCACGATCACGATCATCAGCATGGTCCCGGCTGCACGCACGGCCACCACGGTCATGACCACCACTGAACTCGTCGCGCTGCTGCACCTTGCGTCTCCGGCGCTGCCGATCGGTGCGTACAGCTATTCGCAGGGCCTTGAAGCCGCGCTCGACGCGAACCTCATCCGCGACGCCGATTCCGCGCGCGACTGGATCGCCAGCGGCCTGACCGACGTGCTCGCGCACGGCGAGTTGCCGTTCCTCGCGCACCAGCTCGCACGCTGGCACGCACACGACACGCACGCGCTTGCCGCCGAAAACGCATGGTTCATCGCGAGCCGCGAATCGGCGGAACTGCGCCGCGAAACCGAACAGATGGGCTGGTCGCTCGCGCAACTGTGCGCGTCGCTCGAATGGGGCGATGCCGCGCGCCGCGCGACGCTCGCGTCGATCTCGCCGGTCGCGCTGCCGACCGCGTTCGCCTACGCGGCCGCGATGCACGACGCCGGCGCCGACGCGACGCTTGCCGCGTACGCATTCGGCTGGGTCGAGAACCAGACGTCCGCCGCGCTGAAGGCCGTGCCGCTCGGCCAGCTCGCCGGGCAACGCATCATCGTCGCGCTGCGCGGCGCGATCGACGCGGCCGTGCGCCGTGCGCTCGCGACGCCGCCCGACGCCATCAACACGTTCGCGCCGCAGCTCGGCATCCTGTCCGCGCGGCACGAAACCCAGTACTCGCGGCTGTTCCGCTCCTGAACCTCATCGCCAGACCATGAACGCACCTGCCCCCTCCTCCGCCCGCCGCACGAAGAAACTGCCGCCGCTGCGCGTCGGCATCGGCGGCCCCGTCGGCTCCGGCAAGACCACGCTGCTCGAAATGCTGTGCAAGGCGATGCGCGACCGGTACGACCTGGTCGCGATCACCAACGACATCTATACGAAGGAAGACCAGCGGCTGCTGACGGTGGCCGGCGCGCTGCCCGAGGAACGCATCATGGGCGTCGAGACGGGCGGCTGCCCGCACACGGCGATCCGGGAAGACGCATCGATCAACCTCGAGGCCGTCGACCGGATGCTGTCGCGCTTTCCGGACGCCGACATCGTGTTCATCGAATCGGGCGGCGACAATCTCGCGGCAACCTTCAGCCCCGAGCTGTCGGACCTGACGATCTACGTAATCGACGTCGCGGGCGGCGAGAAGATTCCGCGCAAGGGCGGCCCCGGCATCACGAAGTCCGACCTGCTCGTGATCAACAAGACCGACCTCGCGCCGCTGGTCGGCGCGAATCTCGACGTGATGGCGTCCGACACGCGGAAGATGCGCGGCGAACGGCCTTACGTGATGACGAACCTGAAGGCGCTCGAAGGCGTCGCGGACGTGATCGCGTTCATCGAGAAGAAGGGATTGCTGACGGTCTGAGCACCATCGCCGCGGCTCGCGTCGCCGCCATGCATTCGCGGGCGGCCTTGCGCCGCCCGTCGTCTATTCGTCGCCGGAAGCAGTATCCTGCGCGTCCTGCAACGTACGTTCGCCGCGTTCGGCGGGCGGCAGCAGCGCCGCGAGCACGTCGACCGTGCGCGCGGTCGCACCGCGGTGACGCGATGCGAAGGCCGCGCCGGCCGCTCCCATCGCGATACGCCGCGCCTTGTCGGCGAACAGCGCGTCGAGCACGTGCGCGAGATCGAGCGGATCCGCGACCTGCATCGCCGCACCGGCCGCGACCGCGTCGGCGGTCGCCTGCGTGAAGTTGAACACGTGCGGGCCGATCAGCACCGGCACGCCGACCGCGCACGCTTCGATCAGGTTCTGGCCGCCGAGCGGCAGCAGGCTGCCGCCGATGAACGCGATGTCGGCGGCCGCGTAGTACGCACCGAGCTCGCCCATCGAATCGCCGAGCAGCACCGTCACGTCGTCCGGCAGCCGTTCGGCAGCCGGCCGGCCAGCAGCGAGCGCGGCCGCATCGGCAGCCCACACCGAGCGGCGCACGGACTTGAGCCCGCCGCGCGCGACGAGCGCCTCGACTTCGGCGAAACGCTGCGGATGACGCGGCACGAGCACCAGCAGCGCGCCGGGCGTGCGCATTTCCGCGAACGCCTGCAGCACCAGCGCTTCTTCGTTCTCGCGCGTGCTGGCGGCCACCCACACGGGCCGCGTGCCGATCGCCTCGCGCCACGCATGGCCGCGCGCCGCGAGTTCCGGCGGCGTCGTCATGTCGAACTTCAGGTTGCCGAGCACGGTCACGTTGCGCGCGCCGAGCGACGTCAGCCGCTCCGCATCGGCCGGGCTCTGCGCGAGCACGCGCGAGAAGCCGCCGAACACGTCGCGCGTCGCCGCGCCGAACTTCGCCGCGCGCCGGAACGAACGCGCGGACATCCGCGCATTGGTCAGCACGAGCGGCACGTCCGCGCGACGGCACTCGTCGATCAGCGTCGGCCACACCTCGGTTTCCATCACGAGGCCGAGCGTCGGCCGCCATGCGTGCAGGAAACGCCGCACCGCGCCCGGCATGTCGTACGGCAGGTAGCAGCGGAGCACACGATCGCCGAAGATCTGTTCACCGGTCGCGCGGCCGCTCGGCGTCATGTGCGTGAGCAGGATGCGCACATCGGGGCGCGCGTGCGTCAGCGCGTCGATCAGCGGCTGCGCGGCGCGCGTCTCGCCGACCGACACCGCATGCACCCAGATCAGCGGCGTGCGGTCGTCGCGCGAGCGGCCGGCCACGTGGCCGAAGCGTTCGCCGATGTGCTCGCGATAGCCGCGCTCCTTGCGCGAGCGCACGTAGAGCCGGATGACCGCGGCCGGCGCGACGAGCCACCACAGCGCGCGATAGATCACCCTCAGCATGCGGCGGCCCTCGTGTTACGTCGAAGCAGGTGCGCGCTCAAACCAGCGCCCTGCCCTTCAGGCGTTCGAGAATGCCGAGCGGCGCGCATTCGCGGCGGACCATCGCGTCGACCGGCAGGAAGAACGTCTGCTCGAGCATGAACTGGCCGGACATCACAGCGTGCGAAGTCTGATCCGAGAAACATATCCACACGCTGCCCGGCGGAAACGGCATCGTTTGCTGTGGACAAGTCTTCTGGTAGTCGAGATCGGCCTTCATGCTGTCGTGCAGGTTCAGCATCAGGTGGTCGTACGCGCTGCGCGGCGACTTCGTCACGTGCAGCAGGTTCAGCAGCCACGCGGCGCCCGGCAGTTGCGGCCTGATCGTCGGCAGGAAGCGCTTCGCGACGTCCTCGAACGGCTCGCCGACGCGCCATACGCGCGGCACGCCGGCCGGGTTAACGTTCGTGAACACGCGCAGGATGCGTTCGCCGTAGTTCGGCCGCGACGGGAACGCGTCGACGTGCAGCCGGCTGTCGTCCTTGCGCCACGACGTCTGGCGCGTCTCGACCTGCATCAGCCGCAGGCTCGTCGGCGCGACGCGCAGCTTGCCGCGGTATTCGGGAAAGAGGCCGTCGACGAGCGTGCCGGCCTGCTGCTGGAAGCGCGCGACGAGCGCGCGCACGGCCGACTGCGTGACGCTGTCGCCGAGCACGCCGGCGAGCGCGCCACCGTTCGGCGCGAGGCTGATGTTCTTGCGTTTCGGATCGGCGAGCGCCGGATCGAGCAGCGCTTCCTCGCCGCCTTCGATCGCGAAGCGCAGGTGCGGGAAATACAGCACCTTGCCTTCCTCGACGGCGGCCAGCAACTGCTCGCGCGGCGCCGACAGGTTGTGTCCGCTCCAGTCGGCGGACGGGACTTCGATGATCTGGGATTCGCTCATGATCGGTTCGCGTGTGTGACAGCGTTACAGGAGACCGAAGCCCGCGAGCGCCGACTTCACCTGCGCGATCGACGGGGGCTGCCCCGCCGTGCCGAGATTGACGACGTTCGGCGACCAGTAGCCGCCGGTCCGCCAGGCCGTCGCGAAATTGTACAGTTCGACCGTCGGACGCTTCAGCGCGGCCGCGATGTGAACCAGACCTGTATCAACCCCGACGGTCGCGGCCGCGCCGTCGATCAGGCCGACCACGGCCGGCAGCGACAGCTTCGGCGGCACGATCGCCGCATCGCCGAATTCCTTCGCGAGCCGCTCGCTGGTCGCGCGCTCCGCGTCGTTGCCCCACGGCAGCACGAGCGACGCGCCGCGCCGCACGAGCGCCTGGCCGAGCTCGATCCACGCTGCGTCCGGCCACTGCTTGTCGGCGCGCGACGTCGCATGGACGAACACCACGTACGGCACCGGCAGGTTCAGGCCGAGCGCGGCCACCGCGAGCGCCGCCGCGCGCGTGTCGAGGCCGAAGTCGACCGGATCGGCCGGTGTCGGCGCCGGGTCGTCCAGCGCGGCCGCGACCAGTTGCCGCGACCGCTCGACCACGTGCGTACGCGGCGCGATCGGCACGCGCTTGCGGTAGAAGAAACGCACCGGCCATTCGTAGCCGGCGCCGTCGGTGCGGTTGCCGAGCCCGACGAGCGGCCCGCGCGCCCAGCTCGCGACCCAGGCCGTCTTGATGAGGCCCTGGCAGTCGATCACGAGATCGTACTGCTCGGCCGCGAGGCGCTTGCGAAATGCGCGGATCTCGCGCCACGTGGCGCCCGAGAACGGCTTCTTGCGCCAGCGGCGCAGCGAGAACGGCAGCACGTTGCGCACGCCGTCGACGAGCCGCACGAGATCGACGAAGCTTTCCTCGACGAGCCAGTCGATCTGCGCATCGGGGTGGCGGCGCCGGATATCGGCGATCACCGGCATGTTGTGCACGACGTCGCCCAGCGACGACACGCGCACGATCAGGATCTTTTGCACGCTGAAAAAACGCCGGCTGGCAGCCGGCGACAGGCATAAAGGGGGGATTTTATCTCGCCCGGCGGGCCAGACAGGCAAAAAGCGGCCGCACGCCCGTGGCGTGCGCCGCTTTTCGGGATGGGCGCGGCCGGTGAACCGGCCGTCGCACGGCGGGCGGCCCGCAGGCCGCCGACGTTCAGAACGGCAGCTTGACGTCCGGCTTCGCGGCCGTCAGCACCCGGCGGAAGTCTTCCTGGATGCGCTTGAGCCCTTCCTGCGTCTCGGCTTCGAAGCGCATCACGACGACCGGCGTCGTGTTCGACGAACGCGCGAGGCCGAAGCCGTCCGGGTATTCGACGCGCAGGCCGTCGATCGTCACGACTTCCTCGGCGCCGTCGAACTTCGCCTCTTTCTGCAGCTTGTCGATCAGGCGGAAGTTCTCGCCTTCGTCGAGCCAGAGCTGCAGTTCCGGCGTGCTCATCGCGTCCGGCAGTGCATTGAGCAGCGCGCTCGGGTCGGCCGTCTTCGCGAGGATCTCGAGCAGGCGCGCGCCCGTGTAGAGACCGTCGTCGAAACCGTACCAGCGATCCTTGAAGAACACGTGGCCGCTCATTTCGCCGGCGAGCGGGGCGCCCGTCTCGCGCAGCTTCGCCTTCACGAGCGAGTGGCCCGTCTTCCACATCAGCGGCTCGCCGCCCTTCGACTTGATCCATTGCGCGAGGTGGCGCGTGCACTTCACGTCGTAGATGATCTGCGCGCCCGGATTGCGCGACAGCACTTCTTCCGCGAACAGCATCAGCTGGCGGTCCGGATAGATGATCTGGCCGTCCTTCGTGACGACGCCCAGGCGGTCGCCGTCGCCGTCGAACGCGAAGCCGAGCTCGGCATCGGTGTCCTTCAGCGCCTGGATCACGTCCTGCAGGTTTTCCGGGTGCGCGGGATCGGGATGGTGATTCGGGAACGTGCCGTCGATGTCGGTGAAGCGTTCGACGAGTTCGCAACCGAGCGCCTTGAACAGGCGCGTCGCGAGCGGGCCCGCGACGCCGTTGCCGGCGTCGACGACCAGCTTCAGCGGCCGCGCGAGCTTCACGTCGCCGACGATGCGCGCGATGTACTGATCGGCGACGTCGATTTCCTCATACGTGCCGCTGCCCGTCTCGAAGCGCTCGTCGACGATGCGGCGGTACAGCGCCTGGATCTGCTCGCCGTAGATCGCGGCGCCGCGCAGCACCATCTTGAAGCCGTTGTAGTCGGGCGGGTTGTGGCTGCCCGTGACGACGATGCACGAATCGACGCGGCGCTCGCCGCCCTTCAGCGCCAGCGGCACGTTCGCCGCGAAATAGCCGACGGGCGTGGGCACCATGCCGACGTCGACGACGTCGACACCGGCCGCACGCAGGCCATCGGCGAGTGCGCCGACGAGTTCCGGCCCGGACAGGCGGCCGTCGCGCGCGACGACGACCGCGTCGCCGCCCTGTGCACGCACTTCGCTGCCGAATGCCCGGCCGATCCCGCGCGCCGTGTCGACGTCGAGTGTCTTGCCGACCACGCCACGGATGTCATATGCCTTGAAGATGGATTGGGAGATCATCGATTCTCTTCTCTCTCAGTTGCGTGCATGGAAAATTGTCTGGCTTGGCTGGCCGCCTCTCGCCGGTGCCGCGCATGATACATGCGGCCCCGCAAAACAAGGAACGGAACGGCTGGAGCGGTCGCGATCCCACTTATAATCGCGGGTTTTGATGACGCGCATATCGCCCATTTTAATGCCTAGCCGCTCCGCCGCCGCCAATCCGCAGCCCTCGGGCGTCCCGACGGCCGCCCCGTGCGCGCGCCGCTGCGCCGCATGCTGAAGCGCTTCGGCAACCCGGACGTCGCGAAAGCCGTCGCGAACCTCGTCTGGCTGGGGCTCGAACGGCTCACGCAGATCGGCGTCGCGATCGCGATCAGCGGCCTGCTGGCCCGTTATTTCGGGCCAGATGTGTTCGGCAAATGGCAGTATGCGAATACGCTCCTCCTGGTACTGGCGCCGCTCACCTGGGTGTGCGGCGCGGAAATCCTCGTCCCGACCATCGTCCAGCGCGCGCCCGCCCAGCTCGGCGCGGTGCTCGGCAGCGCGTTCGCGCTGCGCATCGCCGTGTCGGCCGCCGCGCTCGTCGCGACCTGGATCGCGATCGCCGCGGGCGCCTTCGATCCGCTGGTCGGCGCGATGCTCGCGGGCCTCGCCGTCACGATGGTGTTCCGCGAGCCGTTCGTCGGCGTGATCAACGCGTGGCTGCAGAGCATGACCTACAGCAAGCCGCAGCTCGTCACCAGCATGGTCACGGCACTCGCCAAGGCGCTGCTCGTGTGGCTGCTGGTGCGCGCGGCCGCCGGCCCCGCCCGCTTCGCGTGGCTGTGGGCGCTGGAAGCCGCCGCGATCGGCCTCGCGCTGCTGCTGTACTACCGCCATCGTAACGGCGGCACGCTCGGCTGGACGTTCGACAGACCGCTGTTCAGGCACTTTGCAACGGCCGGCACCGTGTTCTGGCTCGGGCTCATCTGCATGTACCTGTTCCTGAAGCTCGACCGCCTGATGCTCGAGCGTCACGTGTCGTTCGCCGATCTCGGCCGCTATTCGGCCGCGCAGCAGCTCAACGAGAACTGGATCACGCTCGCGCTGATGCTCGCGCAGACGATCGCGCCCGCCTTCGTCTACCGCGTGCAGGACGTCGCGCGGCTGCGCCGCAACATCGTCCGGCTGATCGCGATGACGGCCGGCCTGATGACGGCCGGCGCGCTCGTGCTCGACGCCGCCGCCCCGCTGATCGTCGGCAAGGTGTTCGGCCGCGGCTACGAGGCGTCGGTCGACATCTTCCGCTGGGCCGTCTGGCTGTCCGTGCCGGCCGGCATCGAGGCGATAGGCAATCTTATCGTTCTCAAATATCAAGCAAAATTCGTGTTGCTGTCGAAATGGCTGCTCGCGCTGGCGATCGCCGTGCTCGTCAACCTGTTCGCGATCCCGCGGCTCGGCCTGTACGGCGCGCTCGTCGGGCTGGCCGCCGGCTACCTGGCCGCGGCCGCCGTCAACTTTTATTACATCCGTTTCAAGCTGCGAACATGACGTCCCCTGACTGCCCGCCCCCGCTCGACGACGTGGCCGTGCTGATGCCGGCCTACAACGGGCACGACGACGTCGTCCGGACCCTCGCGTCGTTTCGCGAGGATGCGCCCGTGCACGTGCTGATCGTCGACGACGGCAGCACGCCGCCGATCGTCGCGCCGGACCTGCCCGGCCTCGCGATCGAGGTACTGCGCATGCCGCAGAACGGCGGCATCGAGCGCGCGCTCGCGGCCGGCATCGACGCGCTCGCGGCGCGCGGCTTCCGCTATGCGGCCCGCATCGACGCGGGCGACCTGGCCGCGCCCCGGCGCCTCGCGAAAGAGCGCGCGTATCTCGGCGCCAACCCGCGCGTGGCCTGCGTCGGCATGTGGACGCAGGTCGTGTCGCGCGCCGGCGAACCGCGTTTCATGCTGACGCCGCCCGCCGATCCGCGCACGCTGCGCCGCACGCGCTTCCTGCGCTCGCCGCTCGTGCATCCTTCGGTGATGCTGCGTATCGACGCCGTGCGCGAAGTGGGCAACTATCGCGCGAAATACCGCGCAGCCGAGGATCTCGATCTTTTTTTACGGTTAATGCAACGCTACGATTGCGCGAACCTGCCGGAACTCGGCCTGTATTACGAACTGAACGAGGGCGGGATCAGTGCGACCAAGCGCCGGCGCCAGCTGGTGTCGACGCTCACGCTGCTGCTGAGCCACTTCAATGCGCTGAACCCGTACGACTGGGCCGGCCTCGCCAAGAACCTGCTGCATTTCGTGACGCCGTACCGTACGTTGCAGCGGATCAAGCAGACGCTGTTCGCCGCGCGGCCGTCCGCTTGACGCGCATCCGGCCCTTTCGGCAATTTCGACGGTTTATTTTTTCTTTTTTTCATGTCCGCCACTTCCCCGCTGCGCATCGCGCTCGTCTGCAACACGGCCTGGGCGATCCATACGTATCGCCACGGGCTGATCCGTGCGCTCGTCGCGCGCGGCGCCGAGGTCATCGTGATCGCGCCGCACGACCGCACCGTGCCGTTGCTCGAGCAGATGGGCTGCCGCTACGTGGCGCTCGCGGTCGCGTCGAAAGGCACGAGCCCGCGCGAGGATCTCGGCACGCTCGCGGCGCTGGTGCGCCACTACCGCGCGCTGCGGCCCGATCTCGTGTTCCATTACACGATCAAGCCGAACATCTACGGGTCGGTCGCCGCGTGGCTCGCGCGCGTGCCGTCGATCGCGGTGACGACGGGGCTCGGCTACGTCTTCATCCAGAAGAGCCGTGCGGCGAGTGTCGCGAAACGGCTGTACCGGTTCGCGTTCCGCTTCCCGCGTGAAGTGTGGTTCCTGAACCGCGACGATCTCGCGACCTTCACCGACGAGCAGTTGCTCGCGCATCCCGACCGCGCACGGCTGCTGCACGGCGAAGGCGTCGATCTCGAACAGTTCGCGCCCGTGCCGCTGCCTGCCGGCGACGCGCCCGTCTTCATCCTGATCGGCCGGCTGCTGTGGGACAAGGGCGTGCGCGAATACGTGGAAGCCGCGCGCATCGTGCGCGGCCGCTTCCCCACCGCACGTTTCCAGCTGCTCGGGCCGCTCGGCGTCGACAACCCGAGCGCGATCGGTCGCGCGGACGTCGACGCGTGGGTCGGCGAAGGCATCATTGACTATCTCGGCGAGGCGCACGACGTGCGCCCGCACATCGCGGCGGCCGACTGCGTCGTGCTGCCGTCGTACCGCGAAGGCGTGCCGCGCACGCTGATGGAAGCCTCGGCGATGGGCCGCCCGATCGTCGCGACCGACGTGCCGGGCTGCCGCGACGTCGTCGCCGACGGCGAAACGGGCTTCCTGTGCCGCGTGCGCGATAGCGCAAGCCTCGCGGAGCAACTGCTCCGCATGATCGAACTCGGAACGACCGGCCGCGACGCGATGGGCGCGCGCGGCCGGAAGAAGGTCGCGGCGGAATTCGACGAGCAGCAGGTCGTCGAACGCTACCGGCAGACCATTCGTTCGTTGACCGGTATCACCCTCTGAAGGAGCGCATCTGCAATGACCGCTAAAGGCACCATCCTCGTTACCGGCGGCGCGGGCTATATCGGCTCGCACACGGCCGTCGAGCTGCTCGACAACGGCTACGATGTCGTGATCGTCGACAACCTCGTCAACAGCAAGGCCGAGTCCGTCCGGCGCATCGAGCAGATCACGGGCAAGACGCCCGCGTTCCACCAGGTCGACGTGTGCGACGAAGCCGCGCTCGCGAAGGTGTTCGACGCGCACCCGATCACCGGGACCATCCATTTCGCGGCGCTCAAGGCCGTCGGCGAATCGGTCGCGAAGCCGCTCGAGTACTACCAGAACAACATCGGCGGCCTGCTCGCCGTGCTCAAGGTCATGCGCGAGCGCAACGTCAGGCAGTTCGTGTTCAGCTCGTCCGCGACCGTGTACGGCGTGCCCGAGCGCTCGCCGATCGACGAATCGTTCCCGCTGTCGGCAACGAACCCGTACGGCCAGTCGAAGCTGATCGCCGAACAGATCCTGCGCGATCTCGAGGTGTCCGATCCGTCGTGGCGCATCGCGACGCTGCGCTACTTCAACCCGGTCGGCGCGCATGCAAGCGGCCTGATCGGCGAGGATCCGGCCGGCATCCCGAACAACCTGATGCCGTACGTCGCGCAGGTCGCGGTCGGCAAGCTGGACAAGCTGCGCGTGTTCGGTTCCGACTACCCGACGCCGGACGGCACGGGCGTGCGCGACTACATCCACGTCGTCGATCTCGCGAAGGGGCACATCGCCGCGCTCGACGCGCTGGCCAAGCGCGACGCGAGCTTCGTCGTGAACCTCGGCACCGGCCAGGGCTACAGCGTGCTGGAAGTCGTGCGTGCGTTCGAGAAGGCGTCGGGCCGCCCGGTGCCGTACGAGCTCGTCGCGCGCCGTCCGGGCGATATCGCCGAGTGCTACGCGAACCCGCAGGCCGCGGCCGACATCATCGGCTGGCGCGCGACGCTCGGTATCGAAGAAATGTGTGCCGATCACTGGCGATGGCAGGAGGGGAACCCGCGCGGTTTTGTATAATCCGCTGTCCATTTTTCGAGCGATCCCATGCTCAGCTTCGCGTCCGGCTTCATCGTCTCCCTGCTCGTTACGCTGTTCATCGTGCGCTATGCGCACCTTCACGAGAAATTCTCGGTCGACAGCGATCTGGCCGGCGTGCAGAAATTCCACGTGCGGCCCGTGCCGCGGGTCGGAGGCATCGGGATCCTCGCCGGGGTCGTCGTTGCCGCGCTGGTGCTGTCCCGGCGCTATCCGACGATCTCCGGCAGCATTCTCGGGATCGCTGCCTGCGGGCTGCCCGCTTTCCTGTCCGGCCTCGTCGAGGACCTGACCAAGCGCGTGTCGCCGCGCGCACGGCTGCTCTGCACGATGGGCGCGGCCGCGCTGGCGTTCTGGCTGCTCGGTATCGCGGTCAAGCGCATCAGCGTGCCGCCGCTCGATTTCCTGCTCGGCTACGTCGTCATCTCGGCGTTCATCACCGTGCTCGCGGTCGCGGCGCTCGCGAACGCGATCAACATCATCGACGGGTTCAACGGGCTCGCATCGATGGTCAGCTTCATGATGTTCGCGTCGCTTGCGTATGTCGCATTCCACGTCAACGACCCGGTCGTGATGTCCGCGTCGATCATCATGATGGGCGCCGTGCTCGGCTTCTTCCTGTGGAATTTCCCGGCCGGGCTGATCTTCCTCGGCGACGGCGGCGCGTACTTCATCGGCTTCATGCTCGCGGAGCTCGCGATCATGCTCGTGATGCGCAACCACGAGGTGTCGGCGTGGTACCCGGTGCTGCTGTTCATGTACCCGATCTTCGAGACCTGTTTCTCGATCTACCGGAAGAAATTCATCCGCGGGATGTCGCCGGGGATTCCGGATGGCGTGCATCTGCACATGCTGGTGTACAAGCGGCTGATGCGCTGGGCCGTGGGGACGAAGCATGCGCACGACCTGACGCGGCGGAATTCGCTGACCTCACCTTATCTGTGGCTGCTGTGCCTCGTCGCGGTGATTCCGGCGACGCTGTTCTGGCGGCATACGGTCCACCTGTTCGTGTTCGTCGTGCTGTTCGCGCTGACGTATGTGTGGCTTTATCTCAGCATCGTAAGGTTCAGGGCGCCGCGGTGGATGGTGGTGCGGAAGGAAAGGCGGGGGCATTGAGCAGCGTCACGCCAGCTGCCAGATAGAAAAGCGCCCCGCGGGGCGCTTTTTTCATGTGTCGTCGAGCCGTTCGGGTCTCGCCTCGGCGCGTCACTTGCTCGACGCGGCGCGCACCGACGGTACGCTCTGCAAGGTCGGGGCAACGGCCGTCTGGTATTCAGGCACCCAGCGCCGCAGGTCGCGCCGCACTTCGTCGTCGGACAGCACGCGGTGCTGCATCAGCCACGGCAGCAACTCGTCGAGCAAATTGTCAGGCACTTCGCGCGCCCGCGCGATCCGCAGTTTCGGGTGCGGCGTGCGCGTCGTCGCCTCGTCGTCCGCGAGCAGCTCCTCGTAGAGCTTCTCTCCGGGCCGCAGCCCGGTGAATTCGATGCGGATCTGTTCTTCCGAGAAGCCGTATAAGCGAATCAGGTCGCACGCGAGATCGACGATCTTCACCGGCTCGCCCATGTCGAGAATGAAGATCTCGCCGCCGTGCCCCATGCTCGACGCCTGCAGCACGAGCTGCGACGCCTCCGGGATCGTCATGAAGAACCGCGTGATCTCCGGGTGCGTGACCGTCACCGGGCCGCCCTTCGCGATCTGCTGCTGGAATTTCGGAATCACGCTGCCCGCGCTGCCGAGCACGTTGCCGAAGCGCACCGTCTCGAACTGCGTCCGCCCGCTCGTCTGCTGCAATGCCTGGCAAGCCATTTCGGCGAGGCGCTTGCTCGCGCCCATCACGTTGGTCGGATTGACGGCCTTGTCGGTCGAGATCAGCACGAAGTGGCGCACGTCGTGGCGAATCGCCGCGCGCGCCACGCGATACGTGCCGAGCACGTTGTTGCGCAGTGCCTGCCACGCGTTGTGCTCCTCCATCAGCGGCACGTGCTTGTAGGCGGCCGCATGGAACACGATGTGCGGCGCATGGCGCGACATCACCTGGTCGAGCAGCAGCGAATCCTTCGCATCGCCGATGATCGGCAGCACGGGCAAGTCGGGGAACCGTTCGCGCAGCTCCTCGGTGAGCCGGTACATCGCGTATTCGGACAGGTCGAATGCAACCAGTTGCGCCGGCGCGAAGCGCAGGATCTGCCGGCACAGCTCGGAGCCGATCGAACCGCCCGCGCCCGTCACCATCACGACGCGGCCGCGCAACAGCGCCTCGACGTGCGGCGTATCGATCGTCACGGCATCGCGGCCGAGCAGATCCTCGAGATCGATGTTCCGGACCTGCGACAGGAAGCCCTGCCCCGGCATCAGCGCGGTCAGCGACGGCAGCACCATCGCCTTCACGCCGGCACGCACACACAGTGTCGCGACGCGACGCTGGGTCTCGACCGACGCCGACGGAATCGCGATGATCGCGTACTCGACCTTCATCGCATCGGTCCAGTGCTTCAGGTCGTTGAACGAGCCCAGCACCTTGTAGCCGTAGATTTCGCGGCCCTGCTTCGTGACGTCGTCGTCGAGCAGACCGACGAGGCGCCATTCGCCGGAACGCGACAGCTCGCGCGCAAGACTCGCGCCGGCCGTGCCGGCGCCTAGCACCAGCACCGGCTTGCCCTTGCCGACGAGCCCGCCGTACAGGTAGTACTCCTTCGTCGCGCGATACAGCGCGCGCGCGCCGCCCATCGCCAGGAACAGCATCAGCGGCGACACGAGCAGCACCGAGCGCGGAATGATCGGCTGCGGCTGGAACATCACGGCGCCGATCATCACGATCACGCCGCCGCCGACCACCGCCTTCGCGATGCGCATCAGGTCGGGCAGGCTCGCGAACACCCACAGCCCGCGATACAGGCCGAACCCGTGGAACATCAGCGCGTAGACGGGCAGCACCCACGTCAACGCCATCAGCGCGCCGCTCAGGAAATCATGCGGAACGCTACCGTTGAAACGAACGAGATAAGCGAACAACCACGCGGCCACAACCGCCGTCAGGTCGAACAGGAAAGCACTCAATGACAGCCAAGATGCCTTGGAACGCAACATCGGCGGGAAACCTCAAGAATTGTTTTCGGCGGCCGCCTGAAACCGGCGCCAACGCATGTCGATCAACCATCCGAACCATGCCAGGACGCCATACCACGCGAGGAACGACAGCCATTGCTGCAGTTCGGGGCGGCCCTTTGCCCACACGGCGACAATTATGCCCGCGAGCATGATGAGGTACCAATAAAGAGCGGTCCGACCGTGGCTGACGCCCGATCGGACCATCCTTTGATAATAGTGCTCGCGGTGCGCCTGCCAGAACTTTTCTCCGCGTAACAAGCGTCTCAAAAGTGTTACAGATGCATCGGCAATAAAGGGCGCGAACACCATCGCCGGGAACCAGATCGGCCAGACATCGGTACGCCAGCCCCAGTAGCCCAGCGCACCGGCCAGGAATCCGAGCGGAATCGAGCCTGCGTCGCCGAGGAACAGTCTCGCCGGGTGGAAATTGAGCAGAAGAAAGCCCAGCGCCGCGCCGGCGACCGCCGCACCTGCCACGACGAGATCGGGCGACGGATGCGCGCCGCCGAGCGCCGCGACCGCGTACCCACCGAAGCCGAACAGCGCCATGCCGCCCGCGAGGCCGTCGGCGCCGTCCATGAAGTTGTACAGGTTCGTCAGCCAGACCATCGCAAAACCCACGCCGGCGAGCAGCCACCAAGGCGCATCGACCGGGAACACGACGATCAGCGCGACGACTGCCGCGAGGTGCGCCGAGAACCGCACGCGGGCCGGCAGCCCGCGCCGGTCGTCGATCTGCGACATCGCGGCGAGTCCTGCGGCGGCGGCGGCGATCAGCCAGAGTCGCGGCGCCAGCGCCAGCAGTGCAACGACGCAGACCGGCACGATGCCCCATCCGCCGACGCGCGGCGTCGGCAATGTATGAAGCGAACGGTCGTTTGGAATGTCGGTGGCGAGGCGCCATGCGAGGCCGGTCGCAAGCAGCCCACGCAGGATCGCCGTCGATGCGATGGCGGCGACCAGCGCCACCACGGCCGCCGCGGGCCATGTGGAGATCGTGAAAGGCATGTCGGTTATTGTTGTGTATCGCGCGAACGATACCACGCGGCGGTCGCTTCGAGGCCCTGGCGGGTCGTATAGGGCGGATGCCAGCCCAGCACGCGCTTGATCCGGCCCGTGTCGAGCTGCAGGCTTCCGGTCAGCCGGTCGATGGCCGCACTGCGACCCGTCAGCTTGCCGAGCACACGCAACAGCGCCGGCGGCACCGCGATCAGCCGGGCCGACCGGCCAAGCGCGTCGCCGACGAGGCGCAGCAGGGCCGCGACCGACGGTGCATCGTCGTCGGCGACGTGAAAGCATTCGCCGGCCGCGCGCGGGTCGATTGCGCAACGCAGCAGCGCATCGGCGAGGTTGTCGACGTAGACGATGCTGCGGCGCGCCGAAACCGAGCCGAGCGGCAACGGCATCCCGCGCGCGACCGCGTCCATCATCCGCAGGAAGTTGGCGCGGACGGACGGGCCGTAGACGAGCGGCGGACGAACGACGACGACGTCGAGCCCCGCCGACGCGCCGAATTGCGCGAGCTGGCGCTCTGCCCGCAGTTTCGAACGGCCGTATGCGTCCTGCGGATCGGGTTCGGAAGCCTCGGACAACGGCACCCCGCCGTCGCCTTCACCGACCGCCTTGATGCTGCTCGCGAACACGATGCGCCGCACGCCGTGATGGCGCGCCGCCTCGGCGAGACGCAGCGTACCGGCGACGTTGGTGGCATCGAACGCGGCGTCGGGATCGGGCGACTCGTCGCGCATCACGTGCACGCGCGCGGCGAGATGGATCACGCAATCGGCGGCCAGGTCGGTGGGCCACGCTTCAGCCAGCGCATCGAAATCGGCTGTGTCGTGCACCCACTCGCGCACGCCGTCGATGCAGCCGCCCGGACGCCGCACCAGTGCGGTAACCGTGTGCCCGGCCTCCAGCGCGCGGCGGCAGACTGCGCGGCCGACGAAGCCGTTCGCGCCGGTGACGACGAGGTGACTCACCAGAGCCTCCAGCCGAAGCGGTTGTAGAACTTGAAGGCCGATGCGGCGAACATGCGGATGTGCGCGAAACCCTTGCGGGACGCGCCGCCGCCGTGGTGGATCACGCGCACCGACGGGACATACGCGACGCGGGCGACCTCGTGCGTGCGCAGGCTCAGGTCGTAGTCCTCGAAGTACAGGAAGTAGCGCGGATCGAAGCCGCCGAGTTGCTTCAGGACTTCGGTGCGGAACAGCATGAAGCAGCCGCTGACGATGGGGGGATCCCAGACGATATCGTGATCGTTGATCACGTCACGCATTTCGTAGCGGTCGAGGCGCTTCACGAATCGCGTCTTCCAACTCGCCGGAAAAAATCCGCGGACAAGCAGGTCGAATATTGTCGGCGAGCGCCTGCACAGATACTGAATGCCACCTTTCTCATCTGAAATGTTCGGTGTCAGAAGCCCGACGTCCGGACGACTACGAAGAAAGTCCAACGCATACACGAGAGCATCCTTGTCGAGATCGATATCCGGATTCAAAATCAAATGATGCTCGCTGCTGGCCGTCGCGAGCGCCAGGTTATGTCCGCGACCGTAACCGACATTCCCGTGCCCACTCAACGACGCACACTCGAATCCGGCCACCTGCGATCCGGCCACGTCCTCCCAGATATCGGGTGTACCGCCGTTATCCACCACGCAGATTACGGCATGAAAGTTCGGATCGCGCAGACGCACTGTGCACACTGCATCGCGCATGCTGTGGAGTGTATTGAAAAAGCGCTCAACGTCCGGCCGATAGACGACGATAGATACGGTTAGCGGTGCTCTCGAAGTACTCATCTCAAGTTAAATATTATCGAAGTGAACATGACGCACGGCGTTCGGATCGTAAGGTATTCGAAACATTTCGGCGGAGATCTTTTCCCGTGTACCCCATCGGAGCATAGGCGACATGCAACCTGCCACGAACGTTTTCGCAATCACGATGTCGTACGGGTTCGATCATTCTCAATTGACGGTGGATGGATCACACGGGCCCGCACCACCCATTCGGTGATGCGGCCAGGCCGTCGTTCATCGCACCTCATCCTCACAGCATGTTCATCCTTTTCGGCTCGCCTCGATCGGGAACGACCCTGTTCAAGGAGTCGCTCAATCTACACAGCGACATCTTCATTCCGAACCAAACCACGCTCATCAGTCCGATCGCTCACGTCATGGGCTGCATCAGCGACTGGTCCGTTGCTCGCCCGCTGATCAGCAAGATCGTCAAGTCGACGGACGACTTCTCCGAAGTTCTTGAGCCCTATATCTCCGCCGCGGACATCGATGACGCGCTACGCGAAGCCGAACCGAACCTGGCAGGCGTACTCACATCGATCTATAGCCGTATCGCATCCAATGCAGGAAAGCGGTTGGGTGGAGACAAAACCCCTGACGATCTCCTTTCGATCCGGAAGCTAGAACAGGTCGGACTCCTGGACTCCGACATCAGGTTTCTCCATATCGTCCGCGACGTACGCGGCACGATGCTGTCCCTCAAAAACGTCTCGTGGGCACCGCCAGGCATCGAGGAATATTTCCCTCGCTTGTGGAACTACACCAATCTCCACTTGCACCATGCCATGCGCGAGCGTTCAAATTACCTGTTCGTGCGCTACGAGGATCTCGTCTCGAACCCGCGCGATGTCCTGGCGCGTTCTGCTGGATTTCTCGGCCTATCGTTTGAAGAATCCATGCTGGACAATTCGAAGCGGGCGCCGGTACTGCGCAATGATCAGAGTCACCTCAACCTGTCGCGGCCGTTCCTGAACGACCGCGCAACGGCTTGGCAGACGAGCCTGCCACCGGACATTACCGCCCACTGTTGCGCTACCGCGGCTGAGGGGCTGAAAGCGTTCGGATACATCTGAGTACGCGGGAGTCCGCGCAGACTCTGCCTTGAGAACGGTCGCACACCCATGGTGCGCGACCTCGATCGTCTTGCTCCTTGGCGTCGCTACAGGTCAGCCCGCCACGGCCGCGCGAAATGCATCGGCATTTCGTGCATCGACTGCATATTCATAGAATGCCGAACGAGTCGGAAATGCCGGAAGGACGGTCTGCAGAAAACACAGCATCTCCGTCATCCCTTTGTTCTGCAGGAAGCGCCTGAATGCACCAAGATCGCTTCCGTCCAATCGCGCAGAGAACATTCTCGGTCCCGACATCGCAAGTGCCTGCGCAATAACAGCCGCGATCTCGACTCGAACCTTGCTCAAGTCCTCCTTGATCGTGTTCCTTTCGTGCACGCGATACACGATATGCTGCACGTCCCGGTCGATATACACGCTGTCGTGGGCGAACGCGTACATCAAGAAGTCGAGATCGTGGCAGTAGCGAAGCGGTTGGAATCCACCCGCGGCTTGCCAGAGAGCCCGACTGAAAACCATATTCGACGTCGTCGCGACAAAATTCTCGTTCAGCAACGCCAGTTGCGGCAATCCAGTATCGCTCAGGAATCCGTATGCACGCGCCAGCCAGTCGATCGCGACGCCAGCATGCTGTTCGACGCCATGGTCGTCCATGATGCCGGCACGCCCCGCGATCAACCCCAGGCCGGGCCGCTCCTGAATCAGTTCCCGGCAACGCGCGAGCTTCTCCGAAGCAAACACGTCATCCGAATTCAGGACCGCGACATAGTCGCCGCGGGCAAGACCGATCGCACGATTGATCGTATTGTGGGCTCCCGCATTCTCCTGTCGACAGGCGCTTGCGTACGGAACGTTTGCAAGAAGCCGCGACGCAACGTCAAAGCCGTCATCGGACGAACCGTCGTCGATCAATATGATTTCATCGGCAGGAGAAGACTGCGACAACACGCTCTGCAACGTACCTTCGATATACCGTGCATGGTTATACAAAGGAATGACCACAGAAATGGTGGCGTTCGTCCGTGCAACAGACGCAGATACAGACGGCTTGCGGAATTTAAAGATTGACATATTCAAGACCAGGCAATGATTTCATCCACAAAACACTCAAACGCGAATTCATTGGATATCGGTATCAAAGAACGGGAAGTAGCGTGACCGATAGCGCAAATCCCGCGTCCGTTCCTTTATGAACCGTGCCGGATTTCCGGCAACGATCGTGTACGGCTCGACATCACGTGTCACGACCGATCCTGCTCCCACAACGGCCCCTTCACCGATGCGAACGCCGGGACTGATGATCGCGCGAGCACCAATCCAGACGTGGTCCTCAATGACAACCGGTTTGCACAAGCAAACAAAATCCGGATTCTGCGGATCGTGTGTCAACGTCTGGATCAACGTATAGTGCGAAATATTGACGTTATTCCCGATCGTCAACGGAACGCGGCCATCCAGATAGGTATACCGATTTACGACGGTATTATTCCCAATCGAAATGTGATACCCCGTAACAAAACACCCCATCGCAATGCTTGAATCGCGACCAATCCTCACCTGACAAAACCTGCCAAGGAACCAATGCCTCACCCGATAAGGCATGTAATTCATGAACAAGTGATTACCCAGGTAAAAGCAAACCGCAGGCTTGAAGCGCCATCTGACAAAGCGGTAAAACGACTTGAGTGAGCTCACCATATCCGCCTCTTCCGTTATCGGCTGTGCGCCCTGACCACATCTTCGATGATCGATTCGTAGCGCGTCACGATGTCGGCAAAGTTGTAGCTCGCGTAGATCTTGTCGCGCCCGCGCGCCCCTCTTTCACGCCACTGTTCGGCGTTCGATGCCATCCGATCCATCGCATCCGCGAGAACTGGCGCAATCTTGTATTCCCTCGGTGCGTAGGCAAGCTCGTCGAGCAACTTCGAATTCAGATTCGGAGTGTCGCCATACTCATTCGGGATCAGGATCCCGATATCGTCACCGTCGATGACTTCTGCTGAAGCGCCGGTGTCGGTCAGGATCATCGGCTTGCGGTAGAACATGGCCTCGTTCATCGCGATGCTCCAACCCTCGATGAACGACGGGAGGATGAACGCGTCCGCAACACGATGCACGTCTTCGACATCCGGGAAATAGCCCGGCATCAGAATATGTTGCTCCAGGCCATGCTCAACCAAATAGTGACGAAGCGCATCGACGTGAGGCGGATAGATCACGTTGCCGACGCAGAGAATCTTGACGTCGCGCCGGCGCGCCAGCAAATGACGCATCGCGTCCGCCATCACGTAGTGCCCCTTGTGCAAATTGTACGAGGCAACATTCGCGAACACGTAATCGGAGTCTGACAAGCCAAGCTGGGTACGCGTCAGCTTCGGAGGTTGCTTTTCCCTTGCCTCGTGCTCGGACAAGATCAGACCGTTCGGTACTGTCACGACCTTGTCGTCCGACACGCCGAGGTTGGTCACCGCAAAGCGAGTCGCGTTCTTCGAAACCGACACGTAGCGATCGACATAGCGATCATTGTCGGCAAACGCCCGGGCCTGTTCGTCCGAAAAGAACGCATACACGTTGTGGATGAACGTGATGTTCGGAATCCCGAGGCGATCGAACAGCGGATAGCCGGTATTCGAGAAGTGAGACATCGAGATATCGACGCTCAACTCGGCCAGCAGCCTCTCGTAAGCCTCGAGCGTGTTCGCCGCGGGCAGTCCGACCACCCGCAGGCCGGCATTGCGTGCGACGGTACCAAGGTGCCCGACCTTTCCCGGGGTAACGATAGTGACGTCGAAACGAGCCCGATCGAATGCGATCGCGGAGTCAAGCACGACCTTCTCGAGACCGCCCTTGTCGAACGACGCCAATTCGATCAGGACTCCAAGCCTCCCGTCGGTACGCGGACGACGTTGCGGCGGTGCTTTACGAAACAATGAGAACAGGGAACGCAGCATGGCGAGATCAATATGAGTGGGACAGTCAGTGAATGTCGAATGCACCGGGGCGCAGATTGCGCTCGCCATCGAGGACGTTGATCGATGCGAGAAGGGTAGACATCCGGGCTGCAACGGTCTCCACCGAGTACTCTGCAACCGCAGCCGCAAACCCTGCATCGGCGACGCGCTGCCACAGTTGCGGGTCTTCGAGCAGTTTGACAATCGCTGCGGCGATTTCTTCGGCACTGTCACCCTCAAGCACCTGTTCGCCCGCAACGAGGCCCATCCCTTCGCTTGCGATCTTGCTCAACACGCTCGGTACGCCATGCAACAGACTTGAAACCACCTTGCCCTTGATACCGGCACCGAATCGAAGCGGCGCAACCGATACGCGAGCCACATCAAGCACATCGCCCAGATTCTCCACGAATCCGACGATCTTCACCCCCATCGCCGGATTGTCGAGTGAGCGGATGTAGTCGGTCACACCGCTGCCGACGATACGCAACTCAGCGGTGGGCTGGCTTCGCCTGACGATCGGCCAAATCTCCTCCACCAGGAATTGCACGGCGTCGATATTCGGTCGATGCGCGAATCCGCCGACAAATACGACACCGGACCGCTCGTCGAACGTACGCCCCGAACGGGTCGGCATCCGTGGGATCGGAATGCGATGGACGTTCGCTTGTGGCGCAAGCTCTTTCAGAACGTCGTTCTCGAGACGACTCACCACGATGGTCGCATCGGCTTCGCGCACGGTCTGAATTTCCGTGCGACGCAGCATCAGCGCCTCTTCCAGTGCCTCGGGGGAGCGGTCGTGAATCGCCGCTCGCTCTTCACGGAGGTAATGGAGATCCACCGTGCCAAACACCAGCTTGACATGCGGCGCGCCACGACGAAGCGGTTCGACCAGGTGACGAGCGACGATGATGCGTTGCGCAACGACCACGCGCGCATCCGCGACCTCCTCCATGAACAACTGGTTGAGCGACGCAAGATCGCTCGCACACTGAACCCGCACGCCCCAACGCCGCAGCGCGTCCATATAGGCGACAGGGGGCGACTGTTCGAATGCCGCAATGAAGCTCACGTCGTAGCCGAACTCGCGGAAAATCCGCATATACCAGTAGACATCGACCGACCCGGAATCCTGATCGGGCTTCGGCACAAATGCATCGACGATCACGACCTTCGGTCGCTGCGGCGAGGTAAGCACATCGCCAAACGGCCGGTCGACACGGAACAACGTGTCGTAATGCTGCCGCAGCAGCCAACGCTCATACGCGTCATCCCAATTGCCATCATCCGTCGGCAGGCTCGCTTGCGCCGCATTCGACATGACGAAACGGGCGAACGGCTGCAGGTAGGTTTTCTCTCCCCGCGCAAACAGATCGAGCGTCAAGGCAACGAATCCGGTGGTGAGGACCGGCATCTCTTCCTCGAAACGCCATGCACGCCCCCAGGCATCGTTTCGAACCGCGATGAATCCGGGGCTCGCTGCCTTGATCTCGGTCACATTCTGGATCGTGACGTCATCGCTATTGACGCCCGCATGCGCGGCAAGAAGATGCGCGCCGGCATCGATGACGCCGCCAGCGGCATGCACCGTACCGTTCCTTTCCAGGATGACCGCGGAGACTGCAGTCGCGTCGGTGAAGCGTTCGAATGCTTCATCGATCGCCGCCAGCCATCCCGGACGCGCCAGCAATACGTCCGACATCAGGACGATGAATTCGCTCCCGGACACATCACCAACATGCTCGGCCAGCGCGGACATCGACCGGGTTGCGCGGGGATCGCCGATGACACGGACGCCGCTCTCCGCCGCCAGTTTTGCATCAATCTCGCCAACCGCGAATATCCGGTATGCGACGGACGTCGTATGGTGGCTCAGTGCCGCGAGACATGCGCGCATCGCCGCGCCGCCCTGCGATTGCAGCACGACAATCGTCGCTCGCGGCGCCGACGCCTGCTCGAACGGCCGAAGCGTCAACGACGACAATCCATCGACCTCGGCGATCGGCGTGGACTGCCCTGTCGTCGCCCCTGGGCGCGATGCCGGCGCCGTGCCGGCACCCTGCTGCTTTGCGCGGATACGGCGGGCTGCATAACGAAGGGGTTTCGTCACGCGCCAGGAGGTGGAGTTCGTGATTTGCTTCAACTGCCGCCGAAGGCTCTCGTTCTCGGTCAGCAATGCAACCGTCGACGGATCGCTCTCGCGCCCGCCGTCGCTGTCCTGAACCTGCGTGCCGAGCACGCCTTCCGCATGTTTCAACTGGTCGGTCAACTCATCGACCCGAGCAGCGAGAACCGTCGACGTGTTGTTCTGCACGTCGAGGGATTCAAGCACCTTGCGTGAGGTCGTCATCGCTTCGTCGCGACGTTCGGTCGCCTCGGTAAGCGTGGAAACGGTCCGATTCAACCGATCGACTTCGGCACTCAGGCGGCCGATTTCGGAATTGTTTGCGATGATGACGTCGTTCAAGCGCACGGTCTCGACCGTCAATCTGCCGATCTCTTCGTCGCGCCGGAGAACTTCGTCGGTCAGCCGCACGGCCTCGGCAGTCAGTCGGCCGATTTCGTCGCCGCGTGCCATGGTTTCCGTCGTCAGGCGGACAATTTCAGCCGCTTGAGTGCCGATATGCGCATTGCGCGCCTGATCGTAACGCGTAAACGACACCCCGCCATCGAGCAGATTGTCGTCCATTTCCGGTATCGGGCCGTCAGACGCAATCGCAATGAAGTACACGGGATCGAGCACGCCCGCCGTCTCGCGATACTCGCCAATCTCGTGTTCGGACCAGCAGTTGATGCGGCGCTCACCGCTGCGCCCTTCCTTCTGCAGCAGCGATCCGGCAAGCGGCTTCTGTTCGTAGAGGACGAAATTCTGAAACCCGCTCTTGAGCCACTGGACGAATTCCTCGCGATCGAGCTCGCGCACATGGTATTCGTTGGGGGGCGATCCGGGCGGCGAATAGATCGGACGGTTCGGCGTCGAAATGATCATGATGCCGCCCGGCTTCAGCACCCGACGCGCCTCGCGCATGAACGCTTCATGCTCGCGAAAATGCTCCAGCGTCTCATAGGAGTTGAGAATGTCGACCGACGCGTCGGCAAGGGGAATCTGCGTGGCGCTTCCCCACTCAAACCGGAGGTTAGGTACGTCACCATAGCGGGCCTTCGCATTTTCGACTGCTTGCGGGTCGACATCGACACCGGTCACGGAGCGCGCCGCCTGCGCGAGCAACGCGGACCCATAGCCCTCCCCCGAAGCGATATCGAGTACGTCCTTGCCTGCGCAGATCGCCGTCGAGAAAAGATACCGATGGTAATGCTCGTACTGAATAGGCCCCGCAACGCCCGGAAGATATCGCTCACCCGTGAACGAGTGGTCATCTTCCGAGGCTTTGAATCGAAAAATTCGCTCTTGCTTGATCATTTGAGAATCCTGCTCTGCAAACTTGCAAAAATCTTGTAAGTAATCTCGCCGAACACGTGACGACAACTTCACGCCGGGAGGTTGTGCTCGTGCCTGCGGATCAAATCCGTTCCGCGCTACATCTCTTCGGACAGTCCGGCATGCACCATCGGAACGCCCACGAGCGCATGTCTCACGCGGGATGCGTGCACGCGAAGGGGTAATGCGTCGTGGATCCAGTGATGCTGAACGTGGTCGTATTGCGTACCCTCCGCAATCGCGACGTTGATCGAGAAAGCACCCGCCGGAAGAACCGGCATAACGAAGGTGAACTCCGCGCACAGCACGTCGCCCGCGTCGCACGAAACGGGCCGTTCGGCGAAGGTCGCGAACGTGTTGTCTCCCGTCAGTTCCTGGCCTCGTTCGTTCTTGAGATAGAAACCGACGATCGGGGAAACCAGCGGCTCGGCGATTTCAATTGTCACGCGCAACGTAATCGACTCGCCACCGACGATCCACTCGAGCCTGCGCTCCTGATCGTCGAAGAATGCGACATCGACGATTCGCGCCCCCCCCTCGCCAAAAGCCTGCGACTCGTGATTGAACGCCAGCACCTGGATGTCGTTGCGAAACGGGGACGCGTTGAAGCGTTCGCGACGGAAATCCACTGCGCTTTCGTGAGGTTCCAACTCCACGGGCACCGCCGCCACGACCGCTCCGCCCGTGCTGTAGCGCGCCTCCAGATACGCCGCACAAACTTCCGCCGGCTTCCCCTGCGCGACAATCCGTCCACTGTCGATCCAGATGACGCGTGAGCACAGCTTTCTGATCGTCGACGTATCGTGACTGACGAACAGGATGGTTCCATGTTGCTTGAATTCGTGCAGGAAACGAAAGCACTTCTGATTGAAAAATGCGTCGCCAACCGCCAGTGCCTCGTCGATCACCAGGATGTCCGCGTCGACATGCGCGATGACTGCAAACGCCAGACGGACAAACATGCCGCTCGAATAGGTCTTGACGGGCTGATCGATAAACTCGCCGATGTCCGCGAAATCGACGATCGACTCGTAGCGATCGTCGATCTGCTGACGAGACAGCCCGTACAGTTGTGCATTCAGATAGATGTTTTCGCGGCCGGTGTACTCGACGTCGAAGCCTGAGCCGAGTTCGAGCAGCGCGGCAACCTTGCCGCGCACGGTGATATTGCCGCGAGTCGGAGCCAGCGTGCCGCAGACGATCTGGAGCAAGGTGCTCTTGCCCGACCCGTTGCGCCCCACGATGCCGACGGTTTCTCCGGCTGCAACGGCGAAACTCACGTCATGAAGGGCCCAAAATACGTTCGACTGCACTTCGGCTTGCCGATCCGTCGCCTGTCGCGTCGCCGAGCCTTGCACGAGTCGCGCAATGGCACCGAGCACACCTCTCTTCAACCGGTCGCCGGGTCGCTCGTAGGACTCAAAACCCTTGCTGATGCCGTGAGATTCGATCGCGATATTGTCAGACATATGGATTCATTCTTCGCATCCCGTCCGGACACGATGCCAACCTATGGATTGCGATCGGATGGATCGGTCCAGTGATGTGCCATCAGTCGCTGATGGTAAACAACGAATCCTACCACGACGCATCATTTCATAATATGGAAAATCGACACTGGAAGCCCCGGACAAGGCGTTCTCCGGGGCCGGAATTCCGTTCGAGGTCGGCTCACCGCCTGGAAATGCCAACGATCGGCGCTGATCCGCTATCCCGTACACGCATCCGGGATTGCTTGCGACATTTACACTTCGACACACGCCGCGACCGGAGCAACGTCGGTCCGCAGGTGAACCACTATGCGATAATTCGCATGCACCAGAATGGCCTCCGGGCCAAGCAAAGCACTGGACCGCAGGCGCTGCACCGGCCTGACGCCCGCCTGCGATCATCGAATCGCGGCTGCACGGATCCGCTTTCCCGCCGGCTCGTTGTGCCGTGCCACACCCGCTGACCTTGTCGTCGAACTTATGCAAAGCTTTAGTCTTTCGCCGCGATCTCTCGCCGCTTCACTGGTGAAAAATCGCCGCCTGATGCTCGATCTCGCGCGCCGCGACGCCGTGGGACGTTACAAGGGGTCCTTTCTAGGCATCTTCTGGTCGCTGCTCACCCCCCTCATGATGCTGAGTGTCTATACGTTCGTGTTCAGCGAAGTGTTCAAGTCCCGCTGGAACGATGCATCACACGCAGCATCGAAGGGCGAGTTCGCCGTGGTGCTGTTCGCCGGAATGATCGTGTTCAACCTGTTTTCCGAATGCGTGAACAGGGCACCGGGACAAATCCTGTCCCACTCCAACTTCGTCAAGAAGATCGTGTTCCCGCTCGAGATCCTGCCGTGCGTGACGCTGTTGTCGGCACTGTTTCACCTCAGCGTGAGCGTCAGCATCCTGCTGGTGGCCGAATGGATCGTCGTCGGCAGCGTGCCGTTGACTGCTTTTCTGTTCCCCATCGTGCTCGCACCGCTCTGTGTATTCATCATGGGCGTGAGCTGGATCCTGTCCGCCACCGGCGTCTATCTCCGCGACATCGGACAAACCGTGGGTATCGTCATCACTGCGATGATGTTCCTCTCGCCCGTGTTCTTCCCGGTGTCTTCGCTGCCGGAGCAGTTCCGCGGCTTCGTCTATTTGAATCCGATGACCTATCCAATCGAACAAGGTCGTGACGTTCTCATTTGGGGGCACATGATCGACTGGAATCGGTGGTCCATCTATTCGATCATGGCCATCGCCGTTGCATGGATTGGCTTCGCTTGGTTCCAGAAGACGCGCCGGGGTTTCGCCGATGTCATCTGACGTTGTCATCCGCGCCGCGTCGCTCGCCAAAGGATTCGAGTCCTATCGCAAACCGTCCGACCGTCTGAAACGCAGTGTCCTCAGCTTGCTGAGCGGGCTTGCGCCGGTTCCGACCGTACGCGAATCGCTGCGCCAGCGTGCGCAGGCGTGCACCCGGATGTTCTGGGCGCTTAAAAACGTCGATTTCGAGATTAAGCGCGGAGAAACGGTTGGCATCATCGGCCGCAATGGGTCCGGCAAGAGCACGTTGCTGCAAATCATCTGCGGCACACTTGCTCCCACGAGTGGCACGGTAGAAACCCAGGGCCGCATTGCCGCGTTGCTCGAACTGGGTTCCGGGTTCGATGCCGAATACTCTGGCCGCGAAAACATCTACATCAACGGCCAGCTGCACGGCCTGACCCGCGAGCAGATCGATTCGCGCGTCGACGAGATCATTGCATTCGCCGATATCGGCCACTTCATCGATCAGCCCGTCAAGACCTATTCGAGCGGCATGTTCGTCCGCCTCGCGTTCGCTGTCATCGCGCACGTCGATGCAGACATCCTGGTCATCGACGAGGCGCTGGCCGTTGGCGACGCATTCTTTACGCAAAAATGCATGCGTTTCCTGCGTCGCTTTCAACAGACCGGGACGGTTTTGTTCGTCAGCCATGATTCGTCCGCCATCCGCAGCCTGTGCGACCGGGTCATCTGGCTGGATAGAGGTGTGATGCGCGAGTCGGGAAGCGCGAAAACCGTCTGTATGAACTACTTCGAGGCGTTTTATCGGAAAAGTGGCGAGGACGGCGTGTCTCGTGTTGAATCCGACACTAGGAGGTTCGACGTAACCGCCATCGGCAACGAACCACGCGCAGATCAGCGCAGCCAATTCCCGCGCAACACGATCGATACACTACCGGCGCTGCCGAGCGTCGATCTGGATCCCCACGAACTTCCCGCGCAACGTGAATCGATGCTGATCGAATCCACGACCCTCACCAACACGAAAGGGGCGCCGGTTACCTGGGTCACAGGTGGCGAACGGGTTTCACTTCGGATTCGCATCCGTCGAACCGAATCCGACACGCCGCACATTGCGTTCTTCGTCAAGGACCGACTCGGACAGCCACTGTTTGGTGACGATAGCGTATTCGCGCTGCGGGAAGTCGGTTCGCCGTCACCGAACGGAAGCCATGTCGTCGCAGAGTTTCATTTCGGCATGCCGATTCTTCCGCCCGGCGACTACGCGTTCACCGTGCTCGTCGCGGCACCGACCGACAATCGCATCCGCATACTCGACTGTGTGCACGACGCCATTATCGTGAAGTCGGAGTCTGCCCGTGTCGCGACCGGCCTCGTCGGTGTTCCGATGAATCGCATCGAGCTCTTTGTTCGCGAAACGGCATAACACGCATCAGTCCGTTTGAGGATCCGATCAACCCACACCGACTGGGCCCCGAATTACCCATATGACTTCCGGCCAACATCGCGCCCCACACGATTCGACCGAGCACGATGCCCATTCCCGTGACGACGTAGAGGGCAGCGCATCGGCACAGCGTATTGTCGAACTAGAACGTGAACTCGCGGGCCTGCGCAAGGAAAATGTCCTGCGTGCGAATGCCGAAGCCGATCGAATCCGGCTCGAGGATGAACTGCGAAACATCCACGCGTCGCTATCGTGGCGCCTGACTTCACCACTTCGACGCGTGACCTCTGCAATCCGCGTGGCCGGCATCGTCGTGGCAACGATCCGGCGCCAGGCGGTCGTCCGCGGCAGCCTGCCGAGCGCGCTCGGGCACTACGCGGCCATGCTCAAGAGGGAAGGCCTCCAGGGAATCCGCGCTCGATCCAGGCGCCTCCGTGATGGCGGAGGATTCGCCGATGCCCCGCCGCCCGATGAGGTCTATCATGACTGGATCGACAAGTTCGATCGGTTCGGCGACGCGGAACGTGCGGCCGCCGAAAGCGCGCTGCAATCGTTCGAACATCGGCCGCTGATTTCAATCGTCGTTCCGACGTATAACAGCAATCCGTCGCACCTCGAAGCCATGATTCGTTCCGTGCAGGAGCAGGTCTACCCGTTCTGGGAGCTCTGTATCGCGGACGACGCATCTCCGGACGAGACTACGCGCGAAATCCTAACGCGCCATCAGGCGCAGGATTCTCGAATCCGACTGGTGTTTCGTACCAAGAATGGTCATATCTCCGAAGCCAGCAATAGCGCCCTCTCGCTGGCAACCGGTGAATTCGTCGCGCTGCTGGATCACGACGACCTCCTCCCGCCTCACGCACTGTTCGTCGTTGCGCAATACGTCAACCGCTACCCTCGCGCACGCATGTTCTACAGCGACGAGGACAAGCTGAACGAACGCGGGCAACGAACGGCCCCGTACTTCAAGTGCGACTGGAATCCTGCGTTGTTCCGTACGCAGAACCTGTTCTCGCATCTCGGCGTCATCGAAACCGCGCTGGTGAGGCAAGCGGGCGGTTTTCGGCGCGGATTCGAAGGAAGCCAGGACTATGATCTCGCGCTTCGATGCGTCGAGATTGCCGGCGATGACAGCGTCGTTCATATTCCGCATGTGCTCTATCACTGGCGCATCACGGCCAGCAGCACTGCAGGAACGAGTCATGCCAAGCCGTACGCGTCGACAGCGGCGCAGCGCGCCATTGAAGGTCATCTCTCGCGCTCCGGCATCGCCGCAAGCGTGGAACAGCCTTTCGGCGAGTTGCCGGTTTTCCGGGTGAGGTACGCGATACCCTCCCCTGCCCCTAAGGTGTCCATCATCATCCCGACGCGTGACGGCGTCGCGTTGCTCCGCCAGTGCGTCGAAAGCATCGTCGGACGCACGGTGTACCCGAACTACGAAATCATCGTCGTCGACAACGGCAGTACCGACGAGGCGACCCTCGCCTATTTCCGGGAGATATTGCTTCGCCCGAACTTCAGGATCGTCAGGGACGACTCGCCGTTCAATTTCTCTGCGCTGAACAATACCGCCGCAGCAGCAGCGACGGGCACTTTCGTATGCCTGCTGAACAACGATACCGAAGTCATCTCGCCTGACTGGCTCGACGAAATGGTCGGCATCGCGTCGCAACCGGGCGTCGGTACAGTCGGTGCAGCCCTGTGGTATCCGGACAATTCGCTTCAGCACGGCGGCGTGCTGCTGGGGCTCGGCGGTATCGCGGGCCACATGCACCACATGCTCAAGCGAGGGAATTTCGGCTACTTCAACCGCGCGGTGTCCGTGCAGGAGATGTCTGCCGTCACGGCTGCCTGCCTGCTTGTCAGCAAGCGAATCTATGACGAAGTACACGGCCTTGACGAATCATTTGCCGTCGCCTTCAATGACGTGGACTTCTGCTTGCGGGTGCGAGACGCAGGTTACCGAAACGTATGGACGCCGTTCGCCGAGTTGTACCACTACGAATCCGCAACACGCGGTTCCGACATGGCGCCTGACAAGTACCAGCGCTTCGTGAGTGAGGTGCGTCGAATGGAAGAGCGATGGGGTACCGCACTGAACCGCGACCCGGCGTACAACCCAAATCTTTCCCTCGCCGTGGACGTCTTGCCGTTCACGTTGGCCAATCCTCCGCGCATCGGAGCGCTCGACTAGGCCAAAGCCCTGCCCGCGTGAAGTGCACGCAACACGGCGGAGCAGGCTGCTGGCGCCTGTTCCGCCCCAGTCCATCTGCAGCAGATCAAAAAACATTGGTTGCCGCGTGAACGACAACGCCGGCGAGTGTCGCCGATACGTCGGCTCAATCGATTTAAATTCGATACTCGAGTTTCATCAACTTCACATCCATCGACTGACAAATCTTGTCCAGGCAGATGCCGGCAGGGACGATACCCCTTGCCGCTGCGACAGGAAGACCCAGTTGTTATAAATTGCGTATGCACGTTCCATGTCAAGGTCCCCGTGAGCAGCCAACATCTCCGACTTGCCAATGATGCTGCAATATCGAGTGAGAATATCCTGCCCATAGTCGGTAAAAGCCAATATTCCCTCTTCCCTGGTCGGATCGAGATGAAATTCGGGTTCCCGCAAGTGAACGATCATCCCGTTCTCAATTATTGCTCGAGGCTCACTTTTGGCAAGGTGCCATTTAACGGGTATCGTAGAAATATGGTAACCACCGGGCTTCAAAATACGTCGAATCTCGGAAAATGCCATTTCAGGGCAAGGAACATGTTCCAGGACGTCTTCAGTGATGATCAGGTCAAATGAACTGTCGTCAAACGACGTAGCCTGAATATCCTCGCACAGAATTCCATTACGACACTCTCCCGAAGCAGTGCCGTCGATGTATTCACTTGCAACGAGACGCTCGCCAAGCGGGGCCAGAGATTCAGCGACAGCACCTGCAGTGCTCGCTATATAGACCGTTCCGCGGAATTTTCTTGCAAATTTCCGAAGCGACGCACGGGAATCGCCACTCAACCACAAATCGAGAATCGACTTCGCAAGATGCCGATTTCTTGCAGAAGATCCACAGTGCTCACAGAGGAAAGAATTGCGCTTGCAGGGAAAATCTACCGGCTCGTATGACTTGAAAATGGCTTGCGATCCGCAGACGTGGCAATATCCGCGAGCAATTTGCGTCGGCTCCATACTCATCTCTCAGGTAGACGGTTTGGGTAGGCTGCTGTTGCCATAGCCGTGGCAATTATCGAGATATTGCTGACTGAAGGCCGATGCCACGGTCTTACATCATATTACATAGAATTATAATTTTGAAAGGAAGTGGGGTTAATACCAACCCTGACTCATCGTCCAAACCGTCAAATTTTAATTCGCTCGCCTCCAACGCACCACATCAAAACAGCCTGCCAACGCAGGACTACGCCTCATCTGAATTCTGATGTGCGGCAAACAGCGCCGCGGCTACAATGCCAATCAAGCGAACCTAACTGAACCGCCTGGCGACACCTTCCGGAATTTTCATCAAGCGTTATCGGAATAAGGTCCGAGCCGCCCACGCAAACCATCTCTGATTCCACGCCATACCATCGCAAGATGCTCCCCGCGACGATCCGGGAAAAAACAATAGATCACGACTCGAAATGGCAACTTCACGAGTTCCGTGGATTTCCATTTCAACGGCATCGATGCACGCTTCATCAATGCGATTGCATTGCGGAACTGATAATAGTGACGAATCGGTCCATGCATGGGATAACGACGCCCCAATACCTGAACAGGCTCGCCTCCCAGCTCGTGACTCATCCGCAACCAGGGAATCCCCCAAACATGATAGCCGCGCTGCTTCGCACGAATGCACCATTCGAGATCGACGAAGTCGATGAATAGCGACTCGTCCATTGCGCCAACGTCTTTCCAGCATTCAAGGTTGATGCAGGATCCGGACGAAATGAGGAAGTCAACGTCGATGGGTACGTCGCCAACCGGAGGTATCCGCTGGAGCCGTCCCCATCCGAACCGGACAAACGGTGCGACACCACGCAGACGTCGATCCTCATAAGCGGGGCCGATCAGCGCAACGCGGCTACCCGACTCCCGGGCCTGGACGATTAGTTTCGGCAGATCCGTCAGCAAGGACTGAGGCGGCTCGCTGTCCTGATCAAACAACAACGCGACATCGCAACCCGCGTGAATCAGAGCGCCGACCCCCTGATTGAACGCCATCGCGATTCCGGCATTCCACCCGTTCGGAATGTATTTGATCGAGTCGGCCAGCCCGAGAGCGCGGCGATCAAGCACTTCCGGCGTATTGTCGACCACCACGCAATGCATCGACTCGGCCAGCCGATTGGCGCGCGCAACACAGGCCGCGTCCGGATGAAAGAAAACGACAACCGCTCCGGTGTTCGGCGATCGATTTTGTGTATTACTCATAAGATTGCTACGCCTACGGTACCAGCATCGTGCGAAATGGCCATGTACGCCATCCTGCGATTTCAATGCGCTTTGACACGATCACTATGCCGAGCCGTTTTGGCAACTCGAATCCGCCACATCCCGGCCTGCCATCGCGTCATGTTCGCCCGTAGTTGTCTTCGAAGCGGACGATGTCGTCTTCGCCTAAATACTCGCCACTCTGAACTTCGATCATGACCAGGTCGACTACCCCGGGGTTCTCCAGCCGGTGCTTGTGGCCAGCAGGAATGTAAGTGGATTCGTTGGTCGACACGAAAAATGCTTCGTCGCCATTGACGACCTTGGCCATCCCGGACACGACGATCCAGTGCTCGCTGCGATGATGATGCATTTGAAGGCTGAGGCTCGCGCCAGACTTCACGACAATGCGCTTGATCTTGAATCGAGGCCCCTCTTCAAGCACCGTGTACGTTCCCCACGGGCGATGCACCGTTCGATGTACCTTGTACGCCTCGTGACCGGTCGCCTTGAGCTCCGCATAGATCTGCTTCACATCCTGCGCGCGACTGCGTGTCGCAATCAGCAATGCGTCGGGCGTGTCGATCACGATCAGGTTCTCGACACCGACCGCGCCAATCAATCGCTCGGAACTCTGCAGATAACTGTTCCTGACATCGACAAGCAGCGCTTCGCCTTCTACGCGATTGCCGTGCTCGTCCGGAGTCGCAAGATCACCCAGCGCCGTCCACGATCCGACGTCACTCCAGCCGATCGAACACGGTACCACCGACCCCTGCCGGCACTTTTCCATCACCGCATAATCCACGGAAACATCGGGAACCGCACCGAAAGTGTTCGGCTCGAGACGAATTTGCGCCCCACCGCCCGCACTCGTCGACGACGGTGACGCATCGATACAGGCTTTCACGGAATCAAGGATGTCCGGGCAATGCTCGGCAAGCTCTCGCAGCATCGTTCCGGCCGTAAAACAAAACATCCCGGAATTCCACAGAAACCGTCCGGACTCAAGATACTGCTGCGCATGGGCGAGATCTGGCTTCTCGACGAAACGCACGATGTCGGTTCCATCCGCCTCGATATATCCATATGCGGTTTCCGGGCTGTCGGGCTGTATGCCGAACGTGACGACCCGCCCGCCCGTGGCCAGCACCGACGCCTTCTCCACTGCGTCGGCAAACGCCGATGTGTCGTTGATCAGATGATCCGCCGCGAGCACGAGCATCACGACCTGTTCGCCCTGGGTGGCAGCGGCATACAAGGTCGCCGCGGCGATCGCAGCAGCCGTGTTTCTGCCGAAAGGCTCGAGAATGAACGAGGTCGCCAATCCGGTCGCATTGACTTCCCGATACTCGTCCTCGGTCTTGAAGAAAAGGTCGCGATTGGTGACCGTGAGCACTTCATCGACGCCAGCCAGATCGGCCGCCCGCAGGAAGGCCTTTTGCAACAGGCTTTCACCGTCGCTAAGCCGAATGAACGGCTTAGGATGCGATTCACGAGACACGGGCCAAAGTCTTGACCCGGCACCGCCGCAAAGAATAATAGGCAACAAGCTCACATCTTCCTCGTATTGCATTGACGATCAACGCGCTTCGGTCGACGTACGGCGCCGCGGATATCAGCCGCATCCGCCCGCTTCGGTACGAAACGCGCTACACGCGCATGCGATCACTCACACTACAGAAACGATCAGGTCTTCTGCATACCAGCCAGGCAAAGCCCGAGAGATTCGCGCCAGTGCGGCAAGGCCACACCAAAAACCTGCGCCAGCTTTGCGTTGGACAGCCTTGAATTCGACGGCCGCTTCGCCGGCGTCGGATAGTCCGCAGCCGGAATCGGCAATACGGCCGGCCCCTTCGGAAGGTCCGCCAGCTCGAAAATCGCCGACGCGAATCCGTGCCACGACGTGTTGCCGCTAGCTGTCAAATGATACGTTCCGGAACGTGCGTCCCACCATTCCGCCGCATCCGCGGCACCGCGCGCTTGGGCAATCACATGCGACGTCGCCGTCGCGATGGCGTGACTCCAGGTCGGCGCCCCCATTTGATCAGCAACAACTTTCAATTCAGGACGTTCGGCGCCCAAACGAAGCATCGTCAGCAGAAAATTATGCCCACGCGCACCATATACCCAACTGGTGCGCAAAATGAGATGCCGGCATCCGGACGAGGCAATCGCCGCTTCGCCTTCGAGCTTGGTCAGGCCATAGACATTTTGCGGATCCGGGAGATCGGTCTCGCAATACTCACCCGGCTTTACACCGTCGAACACATAATCGGTCGAGTAGTGAACCAGTGCCGCGCCGCTACGCGCCACCTCTTCGGCCAGCACACGCGGGACTTCGGCATTCAGTCGACGTGCGGCGTCGACGTCCGTCTCGGCCTTGTCGACGGCCGTGTACGCGGCCGGATTCACGATGATCGACGGCTTCAGCTCGCGTACAACGCTGCGCACCCGATCGAGATCGGACAGGTCGAGCATCGATCGGTCGCACGCCACCACACGGCCGAGGCCTTGCAGCGAGCGCAGCAGTTCGAACCCGACCTGGCCATTCACGCCCGTCACGAGGATCGTCGGTTCAGGAGTCACACCCACCTCACGCATAAACTTCGGCTTCGCTCAAACGCTTGCCGGCCGCGTCCTTCGCCGCCAGCAGCGGCTCGAAATCGATCGGCCACTCGATCCCGATCTCCGGGTCGTTCCACACGATGCTGCGCTCGTGTTCCGGGAACCAGTAGTCGGTCGTCTTGTAGAGGAATTGCGCAGCCTCCGACAGCACGACGAAACCGTGTGCGAAACCGGGCGGCACCCACAGCTGCCGATGGTTATCGTTCGACAGGACAACCCCGACCCACTTGCCGAAGTTCGGCGAATCCTTGCGAATATCGACCGCGACGTCGAACACCTCGCCCTCGACTACGCGAACGAGCTTGCCCTGCGCGTGCTGGATCTGATAGTGCAGGCCGCGCAGCACGCCCTTCGACGAGCGCGAATGGTTGTCCTGCACGAATTCGACACCGGGCGCGACCTGCTCGGCGAACTCCTTCCCGTTGAAGCTTTCGTAGAAGAACCCGCGCGCGTCGCCGAACACCTTCGGCTCGATGATCTTGACTTCGGGGAGCGCCGTTGCCGTTACTTGGATGGCCATGCGACTTGATCCGTAAGAATGTTCTTGAGGTACTGACCGTATGCGTTCTTCGCAAGCGGCTGTGCCAGCTTCAGCACTTGCTCCGCGTCGATCCAGCTGCGGCGATAGGCGATTTCTTCCGGACAGGCGACCACGAGGCCCTGTCGCTTCTGCAACGTCGCGATGAAGCTGGCCGCCTCGATCAGCGAATCGTGCGTGCCGGTATCGAGCCACGCATAGCCGCGCCCCATGATCTCGACATTCAGCGCGCCGCTGTCGAGATAGCGCGAGTTGACGTCGGTGATTTCAAGCTCGCCGCGCGGCGACGGCTTGATGTCGGCCGCGATGTCGCACACGCGGTTGTCGTAGAAGTACAGACCGGTCACCGCATAGTTCGAACGCGGCTTCGCCGGCTTCTCCTCGATCGACAGCGCGCGGAACGACTTGTCGAATTCGACGACGCCGTAACGCTCCGGATCGTGCACGTGATACGCGAACACGGTTGCGCCCGTTTCCTGTGCGTGCGCACGCTCGAGCTGCTTGGCGAGATCGTGGCCGTAGAAGATGTTGTCGCCGAGGATCAGCGCCGACGGATCGTTGCCGACGAACTCCTTGCCGATGATGAACGCCTGCGCGAGACCGTCGGGCGACGGCTGCACCGCATACTGGATGTTCATCCCCCACTGGCTGCCGTCGCCGAGCATCGACTCGAAGCGCGGCGTGTCCTGCGGCGTCGAGATGATCAATACGTCGCGAATGCCCGAGATCATCAGCGTCGACAGCGGATAGTAGATCATCGGCTTGTCGTACACCGGCAGCAGCTGCTTCGATACGACGTGCGTGATCGGGTACAACCGTGTGCCGGAACCGCCGGCGAGAATGATGCCCTTACGTGCCATCGCTTCTCTCCTCAAGTGCGTTTCGCGTAGTTCGTCTCGACCCACTTGCGGTACTCGCCCGATGCGACTTCATCGGCCCAGACCTGGTTGTCGAGATACCAGTCGACCGTCTTTGCCAGACCGGTCTCGAACGTTTCCGCAGGCTTCCAGCCGAGCTCGCGTTCGAGCTTGCGCGCATCGATCGCATAGCGGCGATCGTGGCCGGGCCGGTCCGTCACGTAGGTGATCTGGTCACGGTACGAACCTGCTGCCTTCGGGCGTGCCTTGTCGAGCAGGTCGCACAGCGTATGCACGACTTCGAGGTTCTTCTTCTCGTTCCAGCCGCCGACGTTGTACGTCTCGCCGGGCACACCGCGTGCGAGCACTTCGCGGATCGCACTGCAGTGGTCGCCGACATACAGCCAGTCGCGCACGTTCTGGCCGTCGCCGTACACCGGCAGCGGCTTGCCCGCGAGCGCATTCGCGATCATCAGCGGAATCAGCTTCTCGGGGAACTGATACGGGCCGTAGTTGTTCGAACAGTTCGTCGTCAGTACCGGCAGACCGTACGTATGGTGGTAAGCACGCACCAGGTGGTCGGAACCCGCCTTCGTCGCCGAATACGGGCTGTTCGGCGCGTACGGCGTCGTCTCGGAGAATTGCTGGTCGGTGGCCGACAGCGAACCGAACACCTCGTCGGTCGACACGTGCAGGAAGCGGAACCCGGCCTTGTCGGCGTCGCTCAGGCCGTTCCAGTACTGACGGGTGGCCTCAAGCAGCGTGAACGTGCCGACGACGTTGGTCTGCACGAAGTCCGCAGGACCGTGGATCGAGCGATCGACGTGGCTTTCCGCGGCAAAGTGCAGCACGGCACGGGGCTTGTGCTCGGCCAGGAGCGCATCAAGAGCATCGCGATCGCAGATGTCGACGCGTGCAAACACGTGCTTCGGATTCCCGTCCAGCGACTGCAGCGTGCGCAGGTTTCCTGCATACGTCAGCTTGTCAACGTTGAGCACGGCTTCGTCCGATGCGCGCAGCCAGTCGAGTACAAAATTGGCACCGATAAAACCCGCGCCGCCCGTAACCAGGATCATGAGGCTCCCTCAAATAATGTGCGGCAGACGTCATCAGGCGCCGGCCACCTCAGATTCGCAAATGCTAGTAACTTGTGATCGCTACGTCAGACCGGGAATTTTAACCGGTCGACATGGCCTCCAAAGTCATGAAATGCTAATTTTGTTGGGGAAAGCGACAATTATAGGGAGCCGCCCCCTGCAAAAGCCATGCCGCTAACAACTTGATACAGCGCTTCGAACCCTTTCCGAGCATGAAATTTCTTGCCAAATCAACCAGCTGTTGCGGAACACAAATTGTGAATCAGCGTATTGAATGGATGATTTTTCCCGCGTTATCGACACTCGCAAAATCCGCCGCTACATGACCCGCATCCCCATCGCCATTGGCGACATCCAAGGCTGTCATTCCGCTTTCCAGGCCCTGCTCGAGAAGCTTTCGGCTCCCGCGGACACCCCTCTGTGGATCGCCGGCGACGTCGTCAACCGCGGGCCGGGTTCCCTCGCCGCGCTGCGCGCGCTCGTCGACCTCGGCCCGCGCGCGACCGTCGTGCTCGGTAATCACGACCTTCACCTGCTCGCGGTCTCCGCCGGGCTGCGCACCGAACGCCCTGGCGACACGATCGGCGAGATCCTCGACGCCCCCGACGCCGACGCGCTGCTCGACTGGGTCCGCCACCGCCCGTTCGTGCACGCGGAGCACGGGATGCTGCTCGTGCATGCGGGTTTGCTGCCTCAATGGGACGCCACGCTCGTGCTCGAACTCGCCGACGAACTCCAGCGCGCGCTGCGCGCGCCCGACTGGCGCGACACGCTGCAAGGCCTGTACGGCAACGAGCCGAATCAATGGAGTCCGAACCTGAAAAAACGCGACCGGATGCGCGTCGCATTCAACGCGTTCACGCGCGTGCGCTTCTGCACGCCCGACGGCGCAATGGAATTCAAGGCGAACGGCGGCCCCGACAGCGCGCCGCCCGGCTACCTGCCATGGTTCGACGTGCCGGGGCGCCGTACGGAAGACGTGACGGTCGTGTTCGGACACTGGGCCGCACTCGGCCTGATGCTGCGCGACAACGTCGTCGCACTCGATTCGGGATGTGTATGGGGGAACCAGTTGTCAGCCGTACGGCTGACGGCCGATCCGGCGCAGCGCACGGTCACGCAGGTGCAGTGCGAAGCGTGCGGCTCACCGGGCGGAGAGTGACCGCACGCCGATTCGCGTGACCGAGCGGCACGTCACCCTTCCCGCCCCGGCACCGGCTCATCGGCCGCCGCATCACCCGCCGCCCCACCACCGAGCTCGGTCGCCGGATACGCATGCTTCTGCAGTTCCGCGAGCGACTCGGCCGACGGCTTGCCGACTTTTTCCTGCAGCGTCGCCAGCGCGGCCGCGATCGCGTCGCGCGCCGCCGCGGACGTCGCCCGCCGGTCGCCGCCCGGCGCGATCGGATCGCACACGTACAGATGCGCGACGAGCGGGCCGCCGCGCAGCACCATGTCGAGCGACTTGCCGAGCGACAGCTCGCCCGTGTAGGCCGGTGCGACCGACTGCCGCCGCTGCGCATCCTCGTACATCAGGCAGATCGGCTGCACCGCGCAGCCGGCCGATACCGCGGACTGGAACAGGTTCGCGTGAAACGGCAGCAGCTCCTGGCCGTCGGACGTCGTCCCTTCCGGAAACACGCACATCAGCCCGCCGTTGCGCAGGCGCTCGGCCATCTCGTGCATGATCCGCATCGCCTCGGTGCGCTTCTCGCGCTGCAGGAACACGGTGTCGAGCTTCTCGGCAAGCCAGCCGACGACCGGCCACTGCCGCACCTCGGCCTTCGACACGAACGGCGTCGGCCGCCACGCGTTGACCGCGTAGATGTCGAGCCACGACACGTGGTTGCCGACGACGAGCGCGCTCGCGTCGAGGCGTGCGCCGTCGTTATGGACGACGAGGCGCATCCCGCAGATTCGCAGCATCTTGAGCGACCAGCGGCGTATCAGCTCGGCGCGCCGCGCGGGCGTGACGTGCGAAAAACGCAGCGCGACGATCGCCATGCCGCGCAACAGGTGAAAGACGAGACGCAGCTTGCGAAGGGCGGTCATGGCGAGGGTCCGGCGTGGTTCAGTGGCGCTCGAACGCGACCTGCCCGGCCACGAGCGTCGCGCGCACGGTAGCCGGCAGTTCGTAGCCGAGGAACGGCGAGTTGTGGCCCTGGCTCTTCAGCGCACGCGGCTCGACGCGCCAGTGCGCGCGCGGGTCGAACACGCACAGGTCGGCCGCGCCGCCTTCGGTGAGGCGGCCTGCCGGCAACTGCAGCACATCGGCCGGCGCGGATGTGATGCGGCGCAGCGCCTGCGCGAGCGGCGTACGCGTCTCGTCCGCCCACTTCAGCGTCAGCGACAGCAACAGCTCGAGCCCCGTCGCGCCGGGCGTCGCTTCGCCGAACGGCAGCAGCTTCTCGTCGTCGTCGACCGGCGTGTGGTCGGAGCAGATCGCATCGATCGTGCCGTCGGCGAGCGCCACGCGGATCGCTTCGCGGTCGCGCTCGCTGCGCAGCGGCGGATCGAGCCGGAACTGCGAATCGAAGTAGCCGATGTCGACGTCGATCAGATGCAGATGGTTCACGCCGACGTCGCAGGTCACGGGCAGCCCTTCGGCCTTCGCCTCGCGCACGAGCGCAAGGCCGGCCGCCGACGACAACCGTGCGAGGTGCACGCGCGCGCCCGTCACGCGCATCAGTTCGAAGATCGTGTGCAGCGCGATCGTCTCGGCCGCGACCGGCACGCCGGACAGCCCGAGCCGCGACGCGAGCGCCCCGCTCGCGGCCACGCCGCCGCGGCCGATGAACGCGTCGAGCGGACGCAGCCACGTCGTATAGTCGTAAGTGCTCGCGTACTGCAGCGCGCGCAGCAGCACCTGCGTGTCGCGCACCGGCACGTTCGCATGCGTGAAGCCGACGCAGCCGGACTCGGTCAGCGCGACCATCTCCGTGATCACTTCACCCTTGAGGCCGACCGTCAACGCGCCGAGCGGATGCACGTTCGCCTGGTGCAGGTTGCGCGCGCGGAACTTGAGCATCTCGACGAGGCCCGGCTCGTCGAGCACGGGGTCGGTATCCGGCGGGCACACGAGCGTCGTGACGCCGCCCGCGACGGCCGCGGCCATCTCGGATGCGAGCGTCGCCTTGTGTTCGTAGCCGGGCTCGCGCAGCCGCGCGCACAGGTCGACGAGGCCGGGCGCGACGATCAGGCCCGACGCGTCGATGGTCTTCGCGGCGTTGAAATCGGCCGGCGCCTTGCCGTCCTCGGCGATCGCGGCGATCTTGCCTGCCGCGACGAATACGTCGGCCTGCCGCTCGGTGCCGGCGACCGGATCGATCAGCGTGCCGCCTTTGATATGAATCTTCATGCGCTGTCTGTGAATGCGTTGATTGCGTGAATAAGGAGGCGCGAAAGCAGGCTCAATCGCTGTTGCCGGCGACGATGCCCATCACCGCCATCCGCACGGCGATGCCGAACGTGACCTGGTTGAGGATCACCGACTGCGGGCCGTCGGCGACCTGCGAATCGATCTCGACGCCGCGGTTCATCGGGCCCGGGTGCATCACGATCGCGTCGGGCGCGGCGAGCGCGAGGCGCTCGGGCGTCAGGCCCCACGTCTTGAAATACTCCTGCGCGGACGGCAGCAGCGCGCCGCTCATCCGCTCGTTCTGCAAGCGCAGCATGATGATCACGTCGACGCCCTTCAGCCCTTCGTCGAGGTTGTGGAACACCTTCACGCCCATCTGCTCGAGCCCGCCCGGCAGCAGCGTGCGCGGGCCGATCGCGCGCACTTCCGGCACGCCGAGCGTGGTGAGCGCGTGGATGTCGGAGCGCGCGACACGCGAATGCAGGATGTCGCCGACGATCGCCACGCGCAGCTTCGTGAAGTCGCGCTTGTAGTGACGGATCGTGTACATGTCGAGCAGGCCCTGCGTCGGGTGCGCATGGCGGCCGTCGCCGGCGTTGATCACGTGCACGTGCGGCGCGCAGTGCTCGGCGATCAGGTACGGCGCGCCGCTCGACGCATGGCGCACGACGAACAGGTCGGCATGCATCGCCGACAGGTTGTTGATCGTGTCGAGCAGCGACTCGCCCTTGCTCGTCGACGACGCGTTGATGTTCAGGTTCAGCACGTCGGCCGACAGGCGCGTCGCGGCGATCTCGAAGGTCGTGCGCGTGCGCGTCGAGTTCTCGAAGAAGAGGTTGAAGACGGACTTGCCGCGCAGCAGCGGCACCTTCTTCACTTCACGGTCCGTCACGCTGACGAACTGCTCGGCCGTATCGAGGATATGGTTGACGATCGAGCGCGGCAGGCCCTCGATCGACAGCAGGTGCTTCAGCTCGCCGTTTTTCGTGAGCTGCGGGTTGCCCTTCAGGAAACCGTAGCGGAACCGGTCGGGGCTCGCGGCCGCAGCGGGATTGCCGGTGCGGCCAGTGGTGTCGGTGGTCATGGTGTGCGTGATTCCAACTATGCAAACGGGCCGCGGTGCAAACCAGCGGCCCGGGATACGGTTCGCGTGTCGTTCAGGCGCCGTGCGTGTCGACGCGCAGCGTGAACTGCGCGTCGTCGCGCGCGAGCACGAGCGTCGCGCCGGCCGGCACGTCGAGCGTGCCGCCCGCGAAGCGTGCGGCGACCGGCAGCTCGCGGCCGCCGCGATCGGCCAGCACCGCGAGCTCGACCGCGGCCGGACGGCCGTAGTCGAACAGTTCGTTGAGCGCCGCGCGCACGGTGCGCCCGGTGTACAGCACGTCGTCGACGAGCACGATGCGCGCGCCGTCGACGTCGAATGGCAGCGACGTCGGGCTGGCCTGGCTGTGCAGCCCCTTCTTCGCGTAGTCGTCGCGATGCAGCGCGACGTTCACGACGCCGAACGCCGGTGTGCCGAGATCGCGCGCGAGGCGCTCGGTCAGCCATGCGCCGCCGCTGTGAATGCCGGCGAGCCGCGGCCCGCCCGGTTCGGCGAACGCCGTGCCGTACGCGGCGCGGATCTGGTCGAGCAGGACGCGGTAAAGCGCCTCGGCATCAATGGTGCTCATGGTCGGACAATTGATCGAGATACTGTTGAAGGATGACGCGTGCGGCCTCGGCATCGAGCATCTCCGCGCGGGCACGGCCGCGCACGTTGCGCTCGCGCAGCCCGGCCTCGGCCTCGACCGACGAATAGCGCTCGTCGACCCACGTGACGGGCAGCCCGAAGCGGCCGTTCAGCTGGTTGCCGAAGCGCTTCGCCTGCTGCGTCATGTCGTGCGGCGTGCCGTCCGGATGCATCGGCAAGCCGACGACGAGCGCGTCCGGCCGCCATTCGGCCAGCAGGTCGCCGACCGCCTTGAAGCGGTGTTCGCGGTTCAGGTTCTGGATCACGACGAGTGCACGGGCCGAGCGCGTCAGCGCGTTGCCGACCGCGACGCCGATCCGTTTTTCGCCGTAGTCGAACGCCAGGAGCGTCGCATCGCGCGCGCTCGCGCCACTCATGCGTGCCCTGCTTCGCCGGACAGCATCGACGAGCTGACGCCCAGCAGGCCGAGTGCGGCTTCGAAGCGCTCTTCGGCCGGCGTGTCGAACACGATGCGCGGATCGGCGGCCACGGTCAGCCAGCCGTTGCGGGAAATTTCTTCCTCGAGCTGCCCTGCGCCCCAGCCGGCATGGCCGAGCGTCAGCAGGAAGCGCTTCGGGCCGGTGCCCGTCGCGACCGCCTCGAGCACGTCCTTCGACGTCGTCATCTCCAGCCCGCCGTCGACGGACATCGACGAGTTGTAGCTCGCGCCTTCCACCGGCTCGTGCAGCACGAAGCCGCGCTCGGTCTGGACCGGGCCGCCGAAGTACACGGGAATGTGCAGCAGCGGCTCGATGTCGAGCTTCAGGTCGATACGGTTGAACAGCGATTCGAGATCGATGTCGGTAGGACGATTGATGACGAGGCCGAGCGCACCGCGCTCGCTGTGATCGCAAAGATAGACCACCGTTCCCGAGAACGTCGGATCGGCCATGTTGGGCATGGCGATCAGGAACTGGTTGGTGAGATTGATGCGATCGGAAGGCTTTGACATGGTTTGAATTTTAGCAAAGACGCCGCGACCTGACCGGGCCGCGATCAACAAGCAACGCCGCGCCACGCTGGCAACGGCGCGCGCGGATCACACGGCACTCTAACACGCGCGCGGGCGCTGTCGGCAGCGTGTTGCTGGCCCGCGCGGCAAGGGGCGCCGCCACGTGTCCGTCCCCTTGTCCGTCAGTTCCGGCCGAGCGCCGTGCCGAGCGCTTCGGACGCCGCGGTGAGGTCCGGCGGCGCAACGCCGGCCGCGATCTTCAGCAACGCCGCGCGCAGCATGTCGGATGCGTGGCCCTGCGCATCGAGGCCGCCGTCGGCGAGCGGCACGCCGTGGGCGGCACGGCGCCACGCGAGGCCGAGGGTGTCGGCCAGCAGTGCCGCGTGGCCGAGCCCGAGCGCGCACGCGGCCGTGCCGACCCGGTAGGCGGCGCCGGATGCGTGCCAGGCAGCGCCTGCGTCGGCCCTGGCCGGGTCGGCCGCGAGATCGGCCATCGACGCATCGGCCGTTTGCAGGAAATCCTCATAGGCATGCGCGTTGACGGTCACGACGCCGAGCGCGCGGGTCGGCGCGACGGCAACCGCATCGTGCTCGGCCCGCGCGGCGTCGGCTTCCCACAACGCCTCGGACGCCAGCGTGCCGGCGACGTGCCAGTCGACCGTCAGCCCGTAGTCGTGCAGCACGTCGACGAACGCGACGTCCTCGGCCGCAGCGCCGAACAGCGCGAAATCGCGCCACAGCAGCGCCACCGTTTCGCGCACGAGCTCGGGCGGCGCGCTGCGTCGGCCCTGCGCATGCTCGCCGAGCAGCAGGTTGGTCCGTGCGAGAAAGCGTTTCAGCTCGGGCGCGCCGCTTGCGCGCAGCGCGCGCAGGCACGCGTTCGCGAGCCGCCAGAAATCGTACGGCCCGTCGTCGGTGAGCGCGACCTGCATCGCATCGAGCTCGTCCAGCGCAGCGTCTGGCGCGCCGTGCTCCGTGCGCAGCACGCCGAGCAGCGCCTGCTCGTAACGGGCGCGGATCCGGGCCGCGAGCGCGTCGGGCAGCGCGCGCAGCGTGGCCGGCGGCACCGCACGGCCGACGAGCGCGAGTGCATCGAGCGGCGCGCTGGCGCGCAGGTCGGCGGCGCATTGCGCGCGCAATGCACGGAAATGGTCGAGGAGAACGGGCGAGCAGGCGAGCTCACGCAGGTTGTGGCGCTCGACGGCCGCGCGGAAATCGCGCAGCGCGGCACGCCAGCCGGCCGAAGTCGGCTCGGCGGCGACCAGCGGCGCGGCGGCCGCCAGTTGCCCGGCGAACCGCGCGGCCGGCAGCCAGCCGGCTTCCGCCAGCACGGCCGCGGCAGCAGACAGCGGCGCAGCCGCATCGTCGTGCCGCTCGAATGCGTCGGCAGCCGCCGCAAGCCATGCATCGGCCGCGCGCACGGCGCCGCCACGCGGGTTGGGCAGTGCGTCAGGGAGGGGAACGTTCGCCGGATCGGACGTCATGGACACGCGCGCCTGTCATCGTCAAGTCGCTCGCGCAAACCGCGGCGCGCGAGCGCCGGGCCGGTGCGAGGCCTGAGCGGGGTGTCCGTGGGCCAGCGGTCCGGTCAGATCTGGACCATCTCGAAGTCTTCCTTGCGGGCGCCGCATTCGGGGCACGTCCAGTTGATCGGGACGTCTTCCCAGCGCGTGCCCGGGGCAATGCCCTCTTCCGGCAGCCCGGCTTCTTCGTCATAAATCCAGCCACAAATCAGGCACATCCAGCTCTTGTATTCCATCTTAGCCGCGTCGGGAAAAGTCGGTAAATTCGGGAGCCATGATGGTACCGTGTCGGGGCCGGACTGCCTAGCAATCGCGCTGGAGGACGGCGACTACGTTGCGCTGCGCTAAAAAATCCGTCGTGCGGGCCGGATTCCACCGCATAATGGCTGAAAAGTGCGGCCTGCCGGGCAACACAGGGCCGAAAACGGCCACTCGCCTCGCCGTCCGCATCTCCGTCGCTTTCCCGTTTTTCTCTTGCCCCATTTTTACATGTCCAGCAACGCCCCTCCGATCGTCCTCACCTTCGGCCTGTCCGATCCCACCGGCGGCTCCGGCCTCCAAGCCGATCTGATGACCCTGGCGAGCATGGGCTGTCACGGCGTGTCCGTCCTGACGGGCTACACCGTGCGCGACTCGGCCGCCTGCGAAGAAGTGACCGGCCTCGACCCCGACGTCGTCGCCGCCCAGGCGCGCATGCTGCTCGAAGACATGCCGGTTGCCGCGTTCAAGATCGGCGCGGCGACGCGCGCGGAAGTCGTCAGCGCGATCGCGGAGGTCGTCGCCGACTACGACGGCGTGCCGCTCGTGCTCGCGCCGGATTTCACGCTCGACGACGAGCACGTGCTCGCGGCCGACGACCTGCGCGAATCGATCGCCGACCTGCTGGCGCCGCAAACCACGCTGCTGGTGGCCGATCACGCGACACTGATCGCGCTCGCGCAGCCGGACGGCGACGCCGAGGCGCCGAATCTCGATGCGGCCGTGTCGCACCTGCTGTCGCAGGGTTGCGAGTACATCCTGTCGTCGGAGACGGGTTCGCACCGGCTCGTCAACACGCTGTACGGCGAGGAAGGCCAGCTTCGCGAAGACATGTGGGATCGCTCGCCGCACCGGCTGATGGGCATCACCGACACGCTCGGCGCAGCCATCGCGGCGCTGCTCGCAAACGGCCAGGAGCCGCCCGAGGCGGTTCGCGAGGCGCAGGAATACCTGTACCAGGCCGTGCGCGACGCGTTCCGGCCCGGCATGGGCGCGTACCTGCCCGACCGGTTTTTCTGGGCGCGCAGCAATGAAGACTCGGACACGCCGCCGGCCGTGAAGGCCGACCCGGTAACGAGGACGTCGCACCGGCATTGACGCAGGCGCGGCGGGCATGCCCCGTCGTCGTCCCTGCCGCACCGCGCGCACCAAAATCCTCGCGCCAATAAAAAAAGACCCGCATCGCTGCGGGTCTTTTCTTTTGGCTGGAGCGCGCATCGCTGCGCGCCCCGGGCACCATCGACCGAAGTCGATTACATGTCCATGCCCATGCCGCCCATGCCGCCCGGCATGCCGCCCGGCATCGGTGCATCTTCCTTCGGCAGTTCTGCAACAGCTGCGTCCGTCGTCAGCAGCAGGCCTGCAACCGAAGCTGCGTTCTGCAGTGCGGTGCGCGTGACCTTGGTCGGGTCGACGACGCCGGCTTCAACCATGTCGACGTACTCGCCCGTTGCTGCGTTGTAGCCGTAGTTGCCCGTACCGGCAGCCACTGCCGCCACGACGACGCTGGCTTCTTCGCCACCGTTCGTGACGATCTGGCGCAGCGGCTCTTCCATTGCGCGCAGCACGATCTTGATGCCGGCGTTCTGGTCGGCGTTCGCGCCGGTCAGGCCTGCGATCGCGGTGCGAGCGCGGATCAGCGCAACGCCGCCACCTGCCACGATGCCTTCTTCCACAGCTGCGCGCGTTGCGTGCAGTGCGTCTTCGACACGTGCCTTCTTTTCCTTCATTTCGACTTCGGTCGCAGCACCGACCTTGATCACTGCAACGCCGCCGGCCAGCTTGGCCACGCGCTCTTGCAGCTTTTCACGGTCGTAGTCCGACGTCGCTTCTTCGATTTGCGCGCGCACTTGCTTCACGCGTGCTTCGATGTTCACGGCTTCGCCTGCGCCGTCGATGATCGTCGTGTTTTCCTTGCCCACTTCGATACGCTTCGCCTGGCCCAGTTCTGCCAGCGTTGCCTTCTCGAGCGTCAGGCCGGTTTCTTCGGCGATCACCTGGCCGCCCGTCAGGATCGCGATGTCTTCCAGCATCGCCTTGCGACGATCGCCGAAGCCAGGCGCCTTGACCGCGACGGTCTTCAGGATGCCGCGGATGTTGTTCACGACCAGCGTCGCGAGCGCTTCGCCTTCGATGTCTTCAGCGATGATCAGCAGCGGACGGCCAGCCTTCGCGACTTGCTCGAGCACCGGCAGCAGATCGCGGATGTTCGACACCTTCTTGTCGTGCAGCAGCACGAACGGGTTGTCGAGGACGGCGACTTGCTTTTCCGGATTGTTGATGAAGTACGGCGACAGGTAGCCGCGGTCGAATTGCATGCCTTCGACGACGTCGAGCTCGTCTGCCAGCGACTTGCCGTCTTCGACGGTGATGACGCCTTCCTTGCCGACCTTGTCCATCGCTTCAGCGATGCGATCGCCGATCGACGTGTCGCTGTTCGCCGAGATCGAGCCGACCTGTGCGATTTCCTTGTTCGTCGTGCACGGCTTGCTGATTTTCTTCAGCTCTTCGACAGCCGCTGCGACTGCCTTGTCGATGCCGCGCTTCAGGTCCATCGGGTTCATGCCCGATGCGACGTACTTCATGCCTTCGCGGACGATCGATTGCGCGAGGACGGTTGCCGTCGTCGTGCCGTCGCCTGCGTTGTCGCTGGTCTTGGAAGCGACTTCCTTGACCATTTGCGCGCCCATGTTCTGGAGCTTGTCCTTCAGCTCGATTTCCTTCGCGACCGACACACCGTCCTTGGTGACCGTCGGGCCGCCGAAGCTGCGCTCGAGCACCACGTTGCGGCCCTTCGGACCCAGCGTGACCTTGACTGCGTTGGCGAGAATGTTCACGCCTTCGACCATCTTCGAACGGGCGGAATCGCCGAATACGACGTCTTTAGCTGCCATCTTCTAACTCCTTGAATTCTTGGGAATATGTACCGTCGGAGGACGCTTACTTGGCGTTGACCACGGCCATGATGTCTTCTTCGCGCATGACCAGCAGTTCGTTGCCGTCGACCTTGACGGTCTGGCCTGCGTACTTGCCGAACAGGACGCGATCGCCGACCTTCACGTCGAGCGCGATCGGGGCGCCCTTGTCGTCGCGCTTGCCCGGGCCGACGGCCAGGACTTCGCCCTGGTCCGGCTTTTCAGCAGCGGCGTCGGGGATCACGATGCCCGAGGCGGTCTTGGTTTCCTGATCCAGGCGCTTGACGATCACGCGATCGTGCAAAGGACGAAGGTTCATATTCACTCCTCTCTTGACTGAGATTGAAGAACGCTTAGGGAATCTGCCCGGCTTGTCGCCCGGCAGAGAATTGTTAGCACTCTCGTGCAGCGAGTGCTAATTATATGGACGGGTTTTGACAAATTCAAGAAGGGAAACCGGACGAATTTTCAACGCGGCACCGCAGCGGGGAAAACACCCGAAAATCACAAAAAACCCTTTCAAAACAAGACTCCGACCCACGCTACCCGGCCCGACACACGAGCCCGCGCGGCCCGCGATTCGCATCCAGCCCCGTTTGGACACCGGGTAAGCACGGAGTTCCTGCGACCGGCGGCATCGCATCGAAAAACCTGCACAGGCGCTGATTCCGTCCGCCGCAACATGCCCGCTCACCGCGCCCGACGACCGTCGCGCCCGCTCCCCGGCGATCCATCGCTACGCATCTAAGCATTCATTTTCATTACGCCGATATTTACGTTCCTCCTCCCGAAAAACACCCGTCGGGCCTCTTCCGTAAGGCATCCCATTACATTCAGTAATTTAGATGCGAATCATTCTCGTTTACATTGACTTTCTCATTTGAGACTCCTACGATGCGCCGCGTTGCGCTCTTCTTCATGCCCTGGCCGATCGGTGCCGAGCGTCGGGACAGCGACCGACAAGCAGGACTCCAAACCAATTAGAAACAGGGATTTGATATGAAGGTTGTGTCGTTCCATGGAGACCGCGTCCGTGCCAGGATGCGCCCCGCCGCCTGTGCGGCCGTCCTCGCGTGTGCATCGTTCGCGAGCGGCGCCGCGTTCGCCGCCGCGTCGGTCGATGCGCAGCCCGAAGCACCCGAGGCCGACCTCGCGATCCAGGCGAAGCCGACCGACATGTGGACCGGCATCTGGACGCGCCAGAGCCTGCTCGGCGACATGGGCGGCATCCGCCCGTGGCTCGGCAAGTACGGCGCGACGCTGCAGATCACCGAAACCAGCGAATACCTCGCGAACCTGCGCGGCGGCCTGAACCGCGGCGGCACGTACGACGGGCTGACGACCGCGACGCTGACGGTCGATACGCAGAAGGCGATCGGCCTGCCCGGCGGCACCTTCAACGTCAGCGCGCTGCAGATCCACGGCAGCAACCTGAGTGCGCGCAATCTCGGCACGCTCAACACCGCGAGCGGCATCGAGGCGCAGGACACGACGCGCCTGTGGGAGCTCTGGTACCAGCAGTCGTTCCTCGACAAGCGCGTCGACGTGAAGATCGGCCAGCAAAGCCTGGACCAGGAATTCATGGTCAGCACGTATGCGAACACGTTCGTCAACACGATGTTCGGCTGGCCCGCGCTGCCGTCGTACGATCTGCCGAACGGCGGCCCCGCCTATCCGCTCGCGGGCCTCGGCGTGCGCGTGCGCGCGCAAATCACGCCGAAGCTCACCGCGCTCGCGGGCGTGTTCGACGGCGATCCGCTCGGCAACAACCCCGGCAACCTGAGCGGCACGAACTTCAACCTGCACAACGGCACGCTCTATATCGGCGAGCTGCAATACGCGCTGAACCAGCCGTCCGACGGCGAAATGGACACCGGCCACTCGAACGGGCTGCCGGGCACCTACAAGATCGGCGTCTGGTATCACAACGGCCGCTTCGCGGACCAGGGCATCGGCACCGACGGGCTGTCGCTCGCCGATCCTGCTTCGAACGGCAATGCGCAGCAGCATCACGGCGACTACAGCTTCTATGCGGTGGCCGACCAGATGATCTGGCGCCCCGACCCGACCGGCGCGAAAAGCCTCGGCGTGTTCGCGCGCGTGATGGGCGCGCCGGGCGACCGCAACCTCGTGAGCTTCGCGGCGAACGCGGGCATCGTGCTGAAGGCGCCGTTCGACGGCCGCGACAACGACAGCGTCGGCCTCGCCGTCACGTACATCCAGGTCGGCAGCCACGTAACCGACCTCGACCAGGCCGCGCGGACGTTCGCGGCCGGCCCGTACGGCGTGCGCACCCGCGAGACGACGGTCGAGGCGACCTACCAGTACCAGGTCAACCCGTGGTGGGTGATCGCGGCCGACGCGCAGTACACGTTCAATGCCGGCGCGGGCCAGAACCCGAGCGATGCGACCCAGCCGCTGCGCAACACGTTCTTGCTCGGCGCACGCACGACGATCACGTTCTGAGCGCCGCACGCGCACGCCAGTCGCCCTACGCCACCCCGTTTTCGCGCGCCGCCGGCGCGGCGCGCTCCCCAGGAGATCCCGATGATTCAATCCGCCCCGCTTCGCCGCCTCGCGACGGGCGCGCTGGCCGCCGTCGCGCTGACGGCCGCCGCCGGCGCGTTCGCCGAGCCGCAAGGCTTCCTCGAGACGCTGCATCGCCATACGCTGCTCGTCAACACGGTGCCCGACAACGGCGACCAGAACCCGTATGCGATCGCGGTCGCGCCGGTGTCGGCCGGCACGATCCAGGCAGGCGACGTGCTCGTCGACAACTTCAACAACGCGGCGAACCTGCAGGGCACCGGCAGCACGATTGTCGACTATCGCCCGTCAACGAAGCAGCTGAGCCTGTTCGCATCGATCCCGCGCGACCTGAAGGCGTGCCCCGGCGGCGTCGGCCTGTCGACCGCGATGACGATGCTGAAGTCGGGCTGGGTGATCGTCGGCAGCACGCCGAGCAACGACGGCACGACGTCCACGAAGGGTGCCGGCTGCCTGATCGTGCTCGATCCGCAAGGCAAGATCGCGTCGACGTGGTCGAGCGCGAACATCAACGACCCGTGGGGCAACATGGCCGTGGTCGACCGCGGCGACAGCGCGACGCTGTTCGTCAGCATGGCCGGCTTCGGCGTCGGCGGCGCGGACGGCAACCCGCCCGTCTACAAGCAGGCGACCGTGCTGCGTCTGGACCTCGACGTGCCGGCCGGCAAGCCGCCCGTCATCAAGCAGGAAACGGTCGTCGCGAGCGGCCTCGGCGCGCAGGCCGACAAAGGCGTGTTCCTGGTCGGCCCGACCGGCCTCGCGCTGTCGGGCGACCAGAAGAAGCTGTACGTATCCGATGCGATCGGCAACCGCGTCGTCGAGATCGACGATCCGCTCACGCGCGACACGAGCGCGGGCGTCGGCCGCCAGGTCACGGCCGACGGCTTCCTGCGCCGCCCGCTCGCGCTCGCGACCGCGCCGAACGGCCATCTGCTCGCGACCAACGCACTGAACGGCCAGGTCGTCGAGATCGATCCGGTCGCCGGCAAGCAGCTCTATGCGCGCTGGATCGATACCGACAAGGCGCAATCGCCGCCCGGCAACGGCGACCTGTTCGGGATCGCGATGACGCCGGCCGGCGACGGCTTCTATTACGTCCAGGACGACGTCAACACGCTGATGCTCGCGAAGTAACGGAACCGACCATGGCAGACGAACTGAACCCGCCGTCGCGCCCCGCGCGCCGCGGCTTCCTGAAGGCCGGCGGCGCCGCGGTGGCCGCAGGTCTCGCGGCGAGCACGATGCCGGCCGCCCGCGCGGCCGATGCGGCGCCCGCTGCGGCACCGGACGCGCACGCGCACGACGACGACATCGAGCCGTTCTACGGCAAGCACCAGGGCGGCATCACGACGCCGCAGCAGCGCAACGCGTACTTCGCCGCGCTCGACCTCACGACGACCAAGCGCGCGGACGTGATCGCGCTGCTGAAGACGTGGACCGACGCGGCCGCGCGCCTGACGCGCGGCGACACCGCGCAGCCGCTGCCGGCAACCGGCGGCGACGACGTCGCGCCGGCCGACTCGGGCGACGCGCTCGGCATCGGCGCCTCGCGGCTGACGATTACGTTCGGCTTCGGGCCCGGCCTGTTCGCGGTCGCGGGCAAGGACCGCTACGGCCTCGCGAAGCAGCGCCCGGCCGCGCTCGTCGACCTGCCGCGCTTCAACGGCGACCAGCTGATCCCGGAGAAGACCGGCGGCGACCTGTTCATCCAGGCGTGCGCGAACGACGCGCAGGTCGCGTTCCACGCGGTGCGCCAGCTCGTGCGCCTCGGCGGCAACGCCGTGCAGATGCGCTGGGGCCAGGCCGGCTTCACGTCCGGCAAGCCGGGCGAGACGCCGCGCAACCTGATGGGCTTCAAGGACGGCACGATGAACCCGTCGCGCGACGATCCGGCCGCGATGAACGCATTCGTGTGGGCCGGCAACGAAGGCCCGGCGTGGATGAACGGCGGCACCTACACGGTCGTGCGCCGCATCCGCATCACGCTCGAACACTGGGACAACACCGAGCTCGGCTTCCAGGAGCAGGTGTTCGGCCGCAAGAAATACAGCGGCGCGCCGATCGGCGGCAAGCAGGAGTTCGAGGCACTCGACCTCGATGCGGTCGACAAGGACGGCAATCCGGTGATCCCCGACAACGCGCATGCGCGTCTCGCGTCGCCGCAGGTGAACAACGGCGCGCAGATCCTGCGCCGCGCGTATTCGTACAACGACAGCGCGAACTTCTACATCGAGCGCTGGCCGCCGTGGCGCCAGCAGACCGAGTACGACGCGGGGCTGATGTTCGTCGCGCACCAGCGCGACCCGCGCAAGGGCTTCATCCCGATCAACGAGAAGCTCGCGAAGCTGGACATCATGAACCAGTTCACCACGCACGTCGGCAGCGCGATCTTCGCGTGTCCGCCGGGCGCGCAACCCGGTTCGTACATCGGCGCCGCGCTGTTCGAAGCGTAACGGCACCGCGACGCCGCGCACCTCTTTCCCCGGCCCGCCCGGACGCAACCCACGACGACGACATGAACACTTTTCCCGTTAGCCGCCCGCTGCGGCACCTGATCGCCGCGGCGGCCGCCGCGCTGATGCTGACCGGCGCGCTGCACGCCACGCGCGCGCATGCCGCGACGCTTACGCTGTACAACGCGCAGCACGAGCAGGTCGTCAACCAGCTCGTCAAGGACTTCGAAGCACAGAGCGGCATCACCGTGAAGGTGCGCTCGGGCGAAGGCCCCGCGCTCGCCGCGCAGATCGTCGCGGAAGGCGACCGCACGCCGGCCGACGTGTACTTCACCGAGAACTCGCCGGAGCTCGTGCTGCTCGACCGCAAGGGCCTGCTCGCGAAGACCGACGGCGCCGCGCTGCAGGCAGTGCCCGCGCGCTTCAACCCGGCCGACGGCAACTGGGTCGGCGTGCTCGCACGCGAGAACGTTCTCGTCTACAACACCGCGAAGCTCCAGCCGCAACAACTGCCCGCGTCGCTGCTCGATCTCGCGAAGCCGGAATGGAAAGGCAAGGTCGGCGTCGCGCCGAGCGATGCGGACTTCCTGCCGCTCGTGAGCGCGGTGCTCGCGCTGCACGGCGAGGCCGCGACGCTGCAATGGCTGAAGGGCCTGAAGGCCAACGCGCAGGTCTTCGACGACGACGAAGGCGTGACGGCGGCCGTCAACCGCGGCGGCGTGCTGACCGGCATCATCAACAACTACTACTGGGACCGCCTGCACGCGGAGCTCGGCGACAAGTCGACGAAAAGCGCGATCCATCACTTCGGCAACCATGACGTCGGCGCAGCCGTGAACGTGTCGGGCGCCGCGGTGATGAAGGCATCGAAGCACCAGGCCGACGCGCAGAAGTTCGTCGCGTATCTCGTCAGCGAGCGCGCGCAGAAGCTGATGGCGAACGGCCACATCAGCTTCGAGTATCCGCTGCACCCGGGCGTCGCCCCCGATCCGATCCTGAAACCGTTCGACGAACTGAGCCCGCCGGCGCTGACGTTCGAACAGCTCGGCGACGACAGCCAGGCCGGCAAGCTGCTGCGCCAGGCCGGCCTGCTCTGAGCATGAGCGACGCCGTGTCCCGCACGGCACGCCCCGCACCCGACGGCGAGCGCACCGCGACGCGGCGGCGAGCGTCGCGCGCGCTCGTCGCCGCGGCTGCGTGCGGGCCGCTCGCGATCCTGCTGCCGCTCGGCTTCACGCTGTACCGCGCGGCTACCTTCGGCATCGACGACGCGATCGCATTGCTGTGGCGCCCGCTCGTCGGCGAGCTGCTCGTCAACACGCTGTCGATCACGCTCGCCGCGACGCTCGCGTGCACGCTGCTCGGCACCGCGGTCGCCTGGTTCATCGAGCGCACCGACCTGCCCGCGCGGCCGCTGTGGACCGCGCTCGCCGCCGCCCCGCTCGCGGTGCCGCCGTTCATCACGAGCTATGCGTGGGTGTCGCTGAGCCTCGACCTGCAGGATTTCCTCGGCGCGCTGATCGTGCTGACGTCCGCGTACTTCCCGCTCGTCTACCTGCCGGTGGCCGCCGCGCTGCGCGAGCTCGACCCCGCACTCGAGGAAAGCGCGCGCACGCTCGGCTGCTCGCCGCGGCATACGTTCTTTCGCGTCGTGCTGCCGCAATTGCGCCCCGCGCTGTGCGGCGGGATGCTGCTCGTCGCGCTCGGCGTGCTGTCGGAATTCGGTGCGTTCCAGTTGCTGCGCTTTCGCACGTTCACGACCGAGATCTACGCGGAATACCGCACCGCGTTCGACGGCGGCGGCGCGTCGCTGCTCGGCTGCGTGCTGATCGCGCTGTGCCTGCTGTGCCTCGCGATCGAGGCACGGGCGCGCGGCCATGCGCGCTACGGCCATACGCACCGCGCCGCGCGCCGCGTCGCGATGCGCTATTCGCTCGGCACGCTGCGCGGCCCCGTCGCCGTCGCGTTCGCCACGCTCGCGGCCGCGACGCTCGGCGTGCCGCTCGCGATGATCGGCTACTGGCTCACGCAACAAGGTGCGGCAGCCGTCACGCCGGCCGACGTGTCGCCCGAACTGCTGTGGCAGGCCACGCTCGCTTCAGGCGGCTACGGCCTCGCGGCGGCAGCCGTCACGACGCTGCTCGCGCTGCCGCTCGCGTTCCTGCTGGTCCGCCACCCGGGCCGCGTCGCGACGTTCCTCGAACGCACCGCGATGACCGTGCAGGGCGTGCCGGGCATCGTCGTCGCGCTCGCGATCGTGTCGATCACGGTGCGGCTGCTGCAGCCGCTCTACCAGAGCGCGCCGGCGCTCGTCGCCGCGTACGCGATCCTGTTCCTTCCGCTCGCGGTGGTGAGCGTGCGTGCGGCGCTGTCGCACGTGCAGGTCCGGCTCGAGGAAACCGCCCGCTCGCTCGGCCTCGGCTGGCGCGCGACACTCGTGCGCGTGGTGCTGCCGCTCGCGGCGCCCGGCATCGGCGCGGCCGCGACGATGGTGTTCATCTCGGTCGTGACGGAACTCAACGCGACGCTGCTGTTGTCGCCGATCGGTACGCGCACGCTCGCGACGCAAGTGTGGAGCGATACGGCGACGCTCGCGTTCGCGGCCGCGGCGCCGTATGCGGCGCTGCTCGTTGCGCTGTCGCTCGGCGCGTCGGGCCTGCTGTTCCTGTTGCTCGGCCGCGCGTCGGTGCGCGACTGAGCGCCGCCTTTTTTCCTGGTACCGCCCATGAGCGAACTACGCATCCACGGCCTGTCCAAATCGTTCGGATCGCATACCGTCCTGCACGACATCGACCTCACGGTGCGGCGCGGCTCGCGCCTCGCGCTGCTCGGCCCGTCCGGCAGCGGCAAGACCACGCTGCTGCGCGTGCTGTGCGGCTTCGAGCGCGCCGAGCGCGGCATCGTCGAGATCGACGGGCGCCGCGTGGCCGCGCCCGACGTGCACCTGCCGCCCGAACGGCGCCGGATCGGCTACGTGCCGCAGGAAGGCGCGCTGTTTCCGCACCTGTCGGTAGCCGACAACATCGCGTTCGGGCTGCCGCGCGCGGCGCGGCGGCGCCATCATCGCGTCGACGAACTGCTCGAGATGGTCGGGCTGCCCGCGTCGTACGCGCCCCGCGCACCGCAGCAGCTATCCGGCGGCCAGCAGCAGCGCGTGGCACTCGCGCGTGCGCTTGCGCCCGAGCCGTCGCTCGTGATCCTCGACGAACCGTTCTCCGCGCTCGACACGTCGCTGCGCCACGAAACGCGCAGCGCAGTGGCCGACGCGCTCGCCGCGGCCGGCGCGACGTCGGTGCTCGTCACGCACGACCAGCCCGAGGCGATGACGCTCGGCGACGAAGTGGCGGTGATGTGGCAAGGCAGGCTCGTGCAGACGGCCGCGCCGCAGACGCTGTACCGGCAGCCCGTCACGCGCGACGTCGCGTCGTTCGTCGGGCAGGCCGTGCTGCTCGCGGGCCACGTGCGCGATACGCGCATCGCCTGTGCGCTCGGCGAGTTGCCGCTCGTCGCGCCGCTGCCCGACGGGCCGGCCGACGCGATGCTGCGTCCCGAGCAGATCGGCATCGCGCCGGTCACGCAGGTCGACACGGCGCGCGGCCATACGGCGCGCGTCGAAGCCGCGCAGTTCGCGGGCCAGGATGCCGACGTGCTCGCGCGCCTCGATGCCGATCGCGACGTGCTCGTGCGGATCCGCGTGCCGGGACACCGGTGCCCGGCCGTCGGCGAGCGCGTCGCGTTGGCCGTGGACGGCGCGGTGATGGCGTACGCGCGCTGAGCGGCGCGGACCGTCGTCACGCGTCGCTATAAGTCACTACGCATCGGCGCAGCCCGCACCCGACAGCGGCCGGAAGATCCGGCCATCCGTCTCGACGGCCGCAGCCAGCAAGCGCGCGAGCCCCTTCGCGCCTTCGCGCATCACGACGTCGTGATTCCAGCGGAACAGCGGGCGCGCGAGCGGCTCGAGCCAGTTCATCCAGCGCACCTGCGTGCGGATGTGCCAGTCGTAGCGCACGACGGTGCGCACGCCGTCGCAGGCGAACGACCAGCGTCCGTCGCCTTCGATCGCGCCGCTCGCGCGGCCTTCGAGCGCATGCAGCCGCTCGACGCGCCGCACGCGCATGTCGAAGGTCAGCCGGTACGGCAACGCGCCCTTCCACGTGTACCGATGCAGTGCGCCGACGCCGCGCACGTCGCCATGCTCGAGCTCGACGGTGCGGACGGCGCCCTTCCACCAGTCGGGCCAGCGGTCGACCTGGTAGATCGCGTCCCAGACCGCCGCGAGCGGGGCGTCCACGCGCCACGTCGTCGAGAATCGGTATTCCGCCATGCAGCCTCCGGCATGTCCATCAGGAGAACGGATCAGTGCATCGGTCAGGGCGTGAAGAAGCGCTCGGGAAACGCAACGTCGATTTCCACGTCGTCGAGCGTCACGGTTTCGAGCGGCACGTCGTCATCGCCGGCGAAGCTGACGACCTTCAGCGGAAAACCGTCCTCGGCGTCCAGCCACAGCCGATAGCGATGCACGCCGTCGACCACGTGCGCGGGCGCACCGGTGACCGATACGCGCAGCGCCGTCCGGCCGCCGACGGCCTCCTCGCCCTCGGTCACCGTCGCGCCGCCCTGCTGCAGCGCATGCACGTTGCGCAGCAGTTCGCCGACGTCCGACCGGTCGACGCGGTGGCCGCTGCGGTCGCGCACGAGCGGATTGGACGGCGACAGCGTCAGCGCGGGCGGCGCGTGCGCGCCGAACGGGCGCAGCCGCACCTTGCCGTCGCCGGGATCGTACGCAAGCACCGCGCCGTGATGCGGCGACACGAAATCCATCCGGACGAAGCCCGGTTTCAGGTAGGCGTAGCGGATTTCGGTGTGCTCGCCGCTGCGCGCCGACGAGCGGATCGTCGCGCGGTACGAGCGGACATGGTCGAAATGCGCCTGGGCGACGGTCACGGGGTCGGCTGTCATGCTCGCTCCTATCAGGCTCGCGGCCAGCAACGCGGCGATCACGGCGCCGCCTCGACATCGAGCGCGCCTTCCATCCCGCGCTCGCGATGGCTCCTGAAAAACAGCAGCCGATGCGTGCAATAGTAGGCGAACCGGCCCGGTTGCGCCGGCGTGAAGCGGAACGTCTTCGGCGTCGTGCCGAGCTCGGTACGCACCGCGATGCCGGCCTGCGGCGGCGCATCGATCTCGAAGCTGTGCGGCACGACACCGGGCTCGGCCGACACGGTCAGCTCGACCGGCACGTGCGCGCGCACGATCACATGGTTCGGCCGGAAGAAATAGCTGCCGCCGACGATGGCAACCCGCTGCACGCCGTCGGCGTCGACCGGCACGCGCACGGGCGCCTCGCCTTCCGCCCGCGCGGTGGTCGCGGCCGCCGCGAGCGCCGCCTGCACGAGCACCTTCGTCATCGTCGTCTTCATCGCCTGGACTCCCTGCCGGCGTCGCGCGTCAGCTCCTCCACGCGTCGGTCGAGCCGCCGAGCGCGCCGCACGCCTCGATCGCGAGCTCGCGCAGCCGCCGTTCGTCGCCGCGGCCGGACAACGCATAGCCGATGCCGCGATCCGACCAGAAATACGTGTAGCGGCCGTCGGCCGACATCGACTGCGGCGCGAGATGCCGCGCATCGTAGGCGGTCACGTACAGCGTCACGCGCGCGCCGTCCGCGCGCTGGTACATGAACTGCGCGGCCGGCCCGCGATCGCCGGGGAGCAACCGGCCGCCCAGCAGCACGTAGCCGTATTCGTCGAGCGACGGTGCGCGCACGGGCCGCCCGACGCGCGCCGACAACCACGCGGCAAGCTGCGCGCGATCACCCGCGCCGACCTCGACCGGATGCTCGCGATCGGCTGCGTACACGGCATATGCGACATCGGCGCGCGCGGCGAACGCCGGATCGCTGCCGAATGCCATCCAACCCGCATGCAGCGCCACGCCGATCAAGAACCCGGCCGCCAGCGCCGCGCACGCATACGCGAATGCACGACGGCGCGGCGCGCGGCGCTGCACGAACAGCGCGGGCACCGCGCCCGGCAGCGGGAACAGTGCTTTCAGCGCGTCGCGCTGCGCGCGGTAATGCGCGAATCGTTCGGCTTCCTCCGGATCGGAGCGCAGGCGCTCGAGCATCTCGCGCTGCTCGTGCCCGGACAGCTCGCCGTCCAGCAATGCGGACAGCAGCTGCGCCGACGCGTCGTCATCCCGCTCGTTCGATGGCTTGTGCGGATCGTCCATCATGTTTTCCCGATCACCCGTAACGCGGCCGTGCCGTGCGACGACGGCTCGTCCGACAGCAGTGCGCGCATCTGCGCGCGCGCCCGCGCGAGCCGCGACATCACCGTGCCCACCGGTACGCCGAGCACCTGTGCGGCATCGCGATAGCTCAACTCTTCAAGCGCGACCAGCAGCAACACCTCGCGCTGTTCGACCGGCAGCCGGTACAGCGCGCGCTGCACGTCGCGCAGCACCAGCCCGCCGATCTCGCCGGCCGGCGCGGCCATCGTCTGCCAGGGTGCGGTGGCGTCGTCGACCGCGATCTCGTGCCGCGCGCGCAACTGGTCGATGAAACGGTGCCGCAACAACGTCAGCAGCCACGCGCGCAGGTTGCCTCCATCGCGCGGCGGCCGGTTCAGCGCACGCTCGAGCGTGTCCTGCACGAGATCGTCCGCCCACGCGCGGTCGCCCGTCAGCGCACGCGCATAGCGCGTGAGATGCGGCAGCCACACCAGCAGATCCGATTCGTAGCTCATCAGGAAGCCTTGCGCATCAGCGTCGCCGCGCGGTCACGGGCGCGCGACGTGCCACATGCCGCCGATCCCGTCGCCGCCCGCATCGCCGGCCTTGCGGTCCATCTTCCAGCGATACAGCGGGCGCCCGCGGTACGCCCATTGCTTCTTGCCGTCGTCGCGCGCGACGAGGCTCAGTGCGCCCGATGCCTTGTCGTACGCGTCCGCGATCGCGGGCGGCCAGTTCGCCGCGCATGCGCTGTCGCACGCGCTCTTGCCCGGCGCGTCGCGATCGAACACGTAAAGCGTCATGTGCGCCTCGTCGACCAGTTTCCCGTCGCCGACCTGCGGCGGTTCCGCGGCCGCCGGCCGCACGATCGCCGCCGTCAGCGCGGCGGCAAAGAGTATCCGCTTCATTCCCGTTCTCCTTGGCAGGACCTCATGGCACGCACCGCCGGACGGGACGATCGGTTTCGTTGCAACCATTATCCCGCCGGCCGTGCCGGAACTCGGTAGGTAAACGGACGGCGGGAATCGGTTATTCCATGCTGCGCCGCAACGATCGGCGGCGGTCATTCATGCGACGAAAGACAGCGGGAAGCCCGAAAAGACAACGCGGCATGACATCGCTGTCATGCCGCGTTGCGCGACCCGTATGGCACGACCGTCGCGCACGGCGGCCGATGCGGCGCCGCCGTGCGGGGCCGGCCGGTTACTTCGGCAGTGCGCCGGTCAGCGACTGGAGCAGCGTCGTCACCGGTGCGAGCGGGTTGTTCGGCGAGCCGTTGCCCGAATGCGGCGTCACCGACAGGCTCGGCGCGGAACCGAGCGCCGTACCCACCGACGTGCCGACCGCATTGACGACCGTCGCCGTCGAGTTGGCACCCGTCGTCAGCAGCGAGCCGACTGCGCCCGCCGTGCCGCCGGCCGCGTTCGCGCCCGCGCCGAGCAGGCTGCCGCCTGCCGCTGCCGTCGAGCCGGCCGCGCCGGACAGCGCGCCGGCCGCCTGGCCGAGTGCCGCCGGACCGCTCGCGAGTGCGCCCGTTACCGAACCGAGTGCACCGGTCAGTGCGCCGGCCGGGTTGCTGCCGCCCGTCAGGCCGTTCACGAGGTTCGTGATCGGTGCGATCGGGCTGTTGCCCGCCGCGCCCGACAGCGCGCCGACGACCTGGTTGACGACGCCTTGCACCGGCGCCAGCGGGTTCGAGCCGCCGAGGCTGCCGAGTGCGCCCGTCACCGAGTTCAGCGCGCCGGTCAGTGCACCGGCCGGATTGCCGCCGCCGAGCGTGCCGACCACCTGGTTGACGACGCCCTGCACCGGCGCCAGCGGATTCGAGCCGCCCAGCGCGCCGAGCGCGCCTGTAACCGAGCCGACCGCGTTGCCGAGTGCGCCCGTGGCCGCGCCGACCGCGTTGCTCAACGTGCCGGCCGGGTTGCTGCCGCCGAGCGTGCCGACGACCTGGTTGACGACACCCTGCACCGGCGCCAGCGGGTTCGAGCCGCCGAGGTTGCCGAGCGCGCCCGTCACCGAGCCGAGCGCACCGGTCAGCGCACCGGCCGGATTGCCGCCGGGCAGCGCGTTCTGCAGGCCATTGACGAGGTTCGTGATCGGCGTGATCGGGCTGCCGCCTGCACCCGACAACGTGCCGACGACCTGGTTCACGACGCCTTGCACCGGCGCCAGCGGATTCGCGCCGCTGAGCGCCCCCGTCACCGAGTTCAGCGCGTTCGTCAGTTCACCGGCCGGATTGCCGTTGCCGAGCGTGCCTGCGAGCTGCGTGACGACGCCTTGCACCGGTGCCAGCGGGCTCCCTGCGCCGCCGAGGTTGCCGAGCGAGCCCGTGATCGTGTTGACCGCGTTGCTCAGCGCGCCGGTCGGGTTGCCGCTGCCGAGCGTACCCGTGACCTGGTTGACGATGTTCTGGATCGGCGTGATCGGGTTCGAACCGCCGCCGAGGCCACCCAGTGCGCCCGTCACCGTGCCGAGTGCGCCGGTCAGTGCGCCTGCCGGGTTGCCGCCGCCGAGCGCGCCCGTTACCTGGTTCACGACGCCCTGGACCGGCGCCAGCGGATTCGAGCCGCCGCCGATACCGCCCAACGTGCCCGTTACCTGATTCACGACGCCTTGCACCGGTGCCAGCGGGTTCGAGCCACCGCCGAGGCCACCCAGTGCACCCGTGACCGTGCCCAGTGCGCCAGTCAGCGCGCCTGCCGGGTTGCCGCCGCCGAGCGCACCCGTCACCTGATTCACGACACCTTGCACCGGCGCCAACGGGTTCGAGCCGCCGCCGATACCGCCCAGCGCGCCCGTCACCGTGCCGAGTGCGCCGGTCAGTGCGCCTGCCGGGTTGCCGCCGCCGAGCGCACCCGTGACCTGATTCACCACGCCTTGAACCGGTGCCAGCGGATTCGAACCACCACCGATACCGCCCAGCGCCCCCGTTGCGGTGCCGAGCGCATTGCTCAGCGCGCCAGTCGCCGTATTGAGCGCACCGGTCAGTGCACCGGCCGGATTGCCGCCGCCGAGCGCGCCCGTCACCTGATTCACCACGCCTTGGACCGGCGCCAGCGGATTCGCACCGCCGCCGATACCGCCCAGTGCACCGGTCACCTCGCCCAGCGCACCCGTCAGCGCGCCGGCCGGATTGCCACCACCCAGCGCACCCGTCACCTGATTCACCACACCCTGCACCGGCGCCAGCGGGTTCGATCCACCGCCGACGTTACCCAGCGCACCCGTCACGGTGCCAACCGCATTGCTCAGCGTCCCCGTCGCCGTATTCAGCGCACCGGTCAACGCACCTGCCGGGTTGCCGCCATTGAGCGCACCCGTCACCTGGTTCAACACACCCTGGACCGGCGCGAGCGGCTGCACCGTGCCGCCACCACCCAGTGCGCCTGTCACCGCCCCCACGGCGCCCGACAGCACTTGTCCCGGATCGCCGAGCGACGTCTGGATCGCACCCGACCCGCCCGCCGTCACGGTGATCGAGCCCAGCGGCGACGTACCCGTGGCGACCAGCCCGACCGACACGCTGTTCGTCGGCGGGTTGACGATCACTTGCGGGATCGGCAGCGAATCGAGGGCGCCCGCCATCGCGGAACCCGAAGCCAGTACCCCGAACACCGTCGCGACCGACAGCGCCACACCCGTCAATTTGAAATTGTGTCCCATCGTTATTTTCCCCATCTCGGTTGGCACTACGTTGATAAAGCATGGGGACGGATTGCACGAAGCGTGCCAATTCAAAAAACGGATTGATTTGTCTGTCGATTTTTCTGCAATAACGATTTTTTAATCGATTTCGGACGAAATTCACGGGTTGCGACGGGTTGACGGACCTCAATCGTCTGATGAAAAAGGCCCGTGAAGCACGGATGTAACGTAACGTTTGCGAGCCCCGTAGTAACGTGTTCCGGTACATTCCACGTAACGCCGGAACACCTGATCGAGATGGTGCGCCACACCATCAGGGCCGGCTGCCCATTACGCATTTCAGCAATATGAAAATGCATTGATAAATCGCGGATTTACCGATTTTCTTTATTTCGCGATTATCTTTCTTGCCGATTACGCAGACCATTTCCGATCGCGTGGCTTTCGATTATCCGGATAGCAAAATGAAATACTGTGAATGCCGTCAAGCGATCGGCATACAGGCGGCAACGCAAGGCGGCGGCAGGCGCTGCCTCGCCTCGCCGCCGGTCAGCCGAAGCGCGCGGGCCGGTACGGATGGGGATCGATATAGGTCGGCGCGCCCGTCATCATTTCGGCGAGCAGGCGCCCGGTCGCGGGGCCGAGCGTGAGCCCGTGGTGGGCATGGCCGAACGCGAACCACAGATGGCGATGGCGCGGCGCGGGCCCGATCACCGGACGCATGTCGGGCGTGCACGGCCGCATCCCGAGCCACGGCTCGGGATCGAGCCGCTCGCCGATGCCGAACGCGTCGCGCGCCAGCGGTTCGGCGCGCGCGAGCTGCACGCCGGTCGGCGGCGCGCCGCGCAGCGCGATCTCGACGCCCGTCGTGAGCCGCAGGCGGCCGCCCTCCATCGGCGCGACGACGAAGCCTTCCTCGGTATCGCACACGGGCACGCTCAGCGGCGTGCGCGTCGGCCGGTAATGCATGTGGTAGCCGCGCTTCGCGCGCAGCGGAATGCGGTAGCCGAGCGGCGCGAACACGTGATCGGACCACGGCCCGAGCGCGACCACGGCCGAACGTGCCGAAATCGGCCCGTGTTCGGACCCGACCTGCCAGCCGCCGTCCACCTGCACGAGCGTCTTCGCATCGCCGCACGCGAACGTGCCGCCATCGCGCTCGAACAGCCGCGCGTAGGCCTTGGTCAGCCCGCCCGGGCTCGATACGGTCTTCGGGTCCTGCCAGTGGAAGGCGCCGCAGAATGCGTCGCCGATGCCGGGCTCGAGATCGCGCAGCGCACGCGCGTCGAGCACGGCCATCCGCAGCCCGTGCGCGTCGGCCACGCGCTGCTGCGCGCGCGCTTGCGCGTCGAACAGCGCGGGCGAACGGAACGCCTCGATCCACCCGCCGTCGTGCACGAGCGGCTGGGCATCGGTACGCGCGAGCAGCGCGTCGTGTTCGACCACGCTCGCCGCGACGAGCGGCAGCAGGTCGCGCGCAGCGACGGCGAGCCGCTGCGGCGACGATTCGCGCCAGAACCGCGCGAGCCAGCCGGCATACGCGGGCAGCGCGCGGTAATCCCAGTACAGATCGACCGAGCGGTTGCGCGCGTAGCGCAGCAGCGTGCCGAGCCGCCGCGGAAACGCGTACGGCACGACCGACGAGCGCTCGATCAGCCCGGCATTGCCGTGGCTGGTTTCCTCGCCGGGCGCGCGCCGGTCGACGAGTGCGACGCGCAGCCCGCGATCCTGCAGGTGCAGCGCCGACGACACGCCGACGATGCCGGCCCCCAGAACGATGACGTCGAAATCCATGGTTCCCCGTCCTGCGTCGAGATTCGATGCGCCGCGCGCCGACCCCGCGGCCGGCGCGCGGCGGTGCTTACTTCGCGATGATGTCGCGCTTGAAGTACTTCTGCGACAGCGCGCTCAGCGTGCCGTCCTTTTTCAGCGCGTCGAGCGCGCCGACGATCTTCGCCTGCAGCGCCTTGTCGTTCTTGCGCATCCCGAAGCCCGTGCCTTCGCCGAGCGTCGCCGGATCCTTCAGCGCGTCGCCGACGATCTGGTAGTCGCGGCCGGCCGGCTTGTCGAGGAACCCGTCCTGCGCGGTCTGCGCTTCCTGCACGGCCGCGTCGAGCCGCCCCGCGACGAGATCGGTGTAGATCTGGTCCTGATCCTGGTACGACACGACGGCCACGCCCGCATTGGCCCAGTGCGCCTTCAGGAAATCCTCCTGCGACGAACCCTGCAGCACGCCGACGTGCTTGCCGCGCAGGCTCGCGACGTCGGGCCGCAGCGGCGAGCCGTGCTTCGCGACCATCACGATCGGCACCACATAGATCGCCGGCGTGAAGTCGATGCTCTGCTTGCGCTTCGCGGTGATGTTCATCGCCGAATTGATCGCGTCGAACTTGCGCGCCTGCAGCGCCGGAATCAACCCGTCGAACGCATTCTCGACCCACACGCATTTCATGTTCAGCTTCGCGCACACCGCGTTGCCGACGTCGACGTCGAAACCCTGCAGCTGGCCGGCCGGCGTCTTGCTCTCGAACGGCGGATAGGCGGCTTCGATGCCGAAGCGCAGCGTGGTCTGTTCCGCATGGGCCGTGACGGCCGCGCACGCGAGCGCCGCAGCGGCGCAAAGGGAAAGCTTCCAGTTCATGACGGTCCTTCTGTTCCGGATTGAGGCGAGGAAGATCGGTCGCACGACGCCGTCGGACAGGCGCCCGATCGGCATTCGATGCAGGCAGCAGCCGCCAGGCGACGTGCCGTGTCCTGCAGGCGAAATATAGACTTAAAGTCTACTCTAGACTATAGGGGTTACGAGAATCGTGCGCTGTCGAGCCAGATCGAAATTTCTGCACTCCACGATATATGCCTTTGATTTACCGACACTTTTCTCAAAAATCGCGGCGTAATCCAGTCTCGAAAAAGAAAAATTCTCCAGGCTTCGTTTGTCTATATTAGACTTTTCGTCCATCACGAACATTGCCGGACACCGTCTTTCGAGACAGTTCTGTCCGGCCCCCACCGGAGATGTCCCCATGACGCAAACCGTCCCGACCCTGCCGCTGACCGTCGACGAAGCCGCCGTGCGCGCGGCGTTGCCGTCGCTCGACGTGCTCGGCACGCTGCGCCGCATGTTCGCGTCGCTCGCCGCGGCGCGCGCGGTGCAGCCGCCGCAGACGCTCACGCTGTTTCCCGGCCAGGCCGGCGACTTCATCACGTATCTCGGCGCGCTCGCCGATGCGCAGGTGTTCGGCGCAAAACTGTCGCCGTACGTCGTGACGGGCGGCAAGCCCGACGGGAGACCAATCGTCACTGCCTGGACCGCGCTGATGTCGATGCAGACCGGCCAGCCGCTGATGTGGTGCGACGCGGGGCTGCTGACGATCGAACGCACGGCCGGCACGACGGCGCTCGCGGTCGACTGCCTCGCGCCGCGCGATGCGCGCCGCCTGGCGATCGTCGGCGCGGGCACGGTCGGTCTCGCGCACCTGCGGCACACGGCGGCGCTGCGCGACTGGGAGACGATTCGCGTGTATTCGCCCGCGCTGGCCCGCGATGCCGCACAGCAGGCGAAGCTCGCCGAACTCGATCCGCGCGCCCGTGCGGCGGCGAGCATCGAAGCCTGCGTGCGCGACGCGGACGTCGTGATGCTGTGCACGTCGTCGGGCACGCCCGTGCTCGGCGACGGGATGCTCACGCGCCCGACGCTCGTCACGTCGATCAGCACGAACGTCGCGCGCGCGCACGAAATCCCGCCCGCCTGGCTGCCCGACATGGACGTCTACTGCGACTACCGCCACACGACGCCCGCCAGCGCCGGCGAGATGCAGATCGCGGCGGCCGACCACGGCTGGGAGGCCGGGCGGATCGTCGGCGACCTGCCCACGCTCGTCGCCGGCACCTGCGCGGCGCCGTCGCGCACGCGTCACGTGTTCTTCCGGTCGATCGGCCTCGGGCTGGAGGACATCGCGATCGCGCACGCGCTGTACACGCATCTGACGCGCGCATGAGCGGCACGCGCACGCGAGGCCGATACAATGGCGCAACCGCCGCGGCAGCCGCGCGCGGGCGCACGGGCATGCCGGCCACCGGTGCGCCCGCACGCCGGCCCGACGCGCCGCCCGGCCTCCGCCCACCCGAGATCGCGACACCGATGCGCAAGAAGCAATCCCCCGTCAAAGACCTGCTGCTCACCCGCTATGCGCCGATCGCCGACGGTATCGCCGCGCTGTTCTTCCCGTACGCGGAAGTCGTGATCCACGACCTGCACGACCAGACCGTGCTGTATCTCGCGAACAACCTGTCGAAGCGCGAGGTCGGCGACGATTCCGCGCTCGAGGAGATCGATCATTCCGCACGCGAGCGCGTGATCGGCCCGTACGAGAAGCTGAACTGGGACGGCCGGCGGATGCGCTGCGTCAGCAACGTGCTGTTCGACGACGAAGGCCACCCGGCCGGGATGATGTGCATCAACTTCAACATCGCGGTGTTCGACGAGGTCCGTACGACGCTCGACCTGTTCATCAAGGGCGCGGGCGTCGTCGCCCAGCCCGACGAACTGTTCCGCGACGACTGGCAGGAGCGCATCAACACGTTCCTGCACGGCTGGCTGCGCGAGCGGCAGGTCGGACTGAACGGGCTCACGCGCGAACACCGGCGCGAACTCGTCGAGGCGCTGTACGCGGAAGGCGCGTTCCGCGGCAAGAGCGCGGCGAACTACGTCGCGAACGTGCTCGGGATGGGGCGCGCGACCGTCTACAAGCACCTCAAGCACCTGAAGGAAACGCAAGGCGACGCGTAAGCGGCCGATCGCGACGACGGCCGGCGCCGGTCATCGCTACCGCGCCGCGGTTTCCGTGCCTATGCTTCGTGATACGTCGGGCCGGACCCCGCCGCGCGGGCACGGCTGCGACCAAGCGTCGATGCATAAAGTGATATAGTCCCGGTTACACTTTTTTGCCGCCCTGGACCGCCCATGACGACCGCTCCCGCCCCGACTGCCCGCCCGACCCTGACCATCGAAATCTGGTCCGACCTGATCTGCCCGTGGTGCTGGATCGGCAAGCGCCGCTTCGACGAGGCGCTGGCCGCGTTCGCGCACGCCGACCGCGTCGACGTCGCGCTGCGCGCATACCGGCTGATGCCCGGCCAACCCGTCGAGCCGGTCGAGGCGATGCTCGCAGGCAAATACCGGATGTCGCCCGCACAGGTCGACCAGATGCTGCGCCAGGTGACCGATGCGGCCGCGAGCGTCGGGCTGCGCTACGACCTGCCCGGCACGCTCGTCGGCGACACGCTCGACGGCCACCGTCTCGTGAAGCTCGCGGAAGCGACGGGCCGAGCGCACGCGCTGACCGAACGGCTGTACCGCGCGTATTTCTGCGAACACGGCTCGCTGTTCGATCACGCGGAGCTGACCGAATTCGCGGTCGAAGCCGGGCTCGAGCGCACGGCCGTTGAAGCCGTGCTGCGCAGCGATGCATACCGCGACGAAGTCGAAGCCGACATCGCGCGCGCCGCGCAGATCGGCGGGCGCGGCGTGCCGCTGTTCGTGTTCGGCGGCCGCTATGCGGTGTCGGGCGCCCAGCCGGCCGACGCATTCGCGCAGGCGCTCGACCAGGCGTGGCGCGACGGCATCGTCGAACTGGACGGCGCCGACGCCGCGGCCTGCGGCCCCGACGGCTGCGAACTGCCGGCGCGCCCGTAACGCGCAACGCCTTCCCAAGCTTGCGGCGCGCCTTTCCGCGGGCTTGCCACTACGCGCCGCTCCTGCCACAAACCGGCAGGAAGCCCGCGTCCTTGACCTCTACAATGCATCCTTCGAACAACCATCAGAAGGTTGCAGCCCCATGACCCACGGGATCCACAGCGGGAAGCGCTGGTACGCGCTGATCGTCCTCTGCCTCGGCGTACTGATGATCGTGCTCGACAGCACGATCGTGAACGTTGCGCTGCCGTCGATCAGCACCGACCTCCATTTCACCGAAACGGCCCTCGTGTGGGTCGTCAACGCGTACCTGCTGACGTTCGGCGGCTGCCTGCTGCTCGGCGGCCGGCTCGGCGACCTGTACGGCCAGCGGCGCATGTTTCTCGCGGGCCTCGTCGTGTTCACGCTCGCGTCGCTCGCATGCGGCCTCGCGCAATCGCAGACGATGCTGATCGCCGCGCGCGCGGTGCAGGGGCTCGGCGGCGCGGTGGTGTCGGCCGTGTCGCTGTCGCTGATCATGAATCTCTTCACCGAACCCCGCGAGCGCGCACGCGCGATGGGCGTGTACGGCTTCGTGTGCGCGGGCGGCGGCAGCATCGGCGTGCTGCTCGGCGGGCTGCTGACGAGTTCGCTGTCGTGGCACTGGATCTTCCTCGTCAACCTGCCGATCGGCATCGCGGTCTATGCGATGAGCGCGGCGCTGCTGCCGCGCATGCGCGCGCCGGCCGGCACCGCGCGGCTCGACGTCGCGGGTGCGCTCACCGTGACCGCGTCGCTGATGCTGGCCGTCTACGGGATCGTCGGCGGCAACGAGGCCGGCTGGCTGTCGGCGCAGACGGTCGCGCTGATCGGCGCGGCCGCCGTGCTGCTCGCACTGTTCATCGCGATCGAGGCGCGCACCGCGCATCCGCTGATGCCGCTCTCGCTGTTCGCCGCGCGCAACGTCGCGCTCGCGAACGTGATCGCCGTGCTGTGGGCAGCCGCGATGTTCGCGTGGTTCTTCCTGTCGGCGCTGTACATGCAGCGCGTGCTGCAATACGGGCCGCTGCAGGTCGGGCTCGCGTTCCTGCCGGCGAACCTGATCATGGCCGCGTTCTCGCTCGGGCTGTCGGCGCGGATCGTGATGCGCTTCGGCATCCGCGGCCCGATCACGGCCGGCCTGCTGATCGCGGCCTGCGGCCTCGCGCTGTTCTCCCGCGCGCCGGTCGACGGCGGCTTCGTGTGGCACGTGCTGCCCGGCATGACGCTGCTCGGCATCGGCGCGGGTATCGCGTTCAACCCGGTGCTGCTCGCCGCGATGAGCGACGTCGACCCGGCCGATTCGGGGCTGGCGTCGGGGATCGTCAACACCGCGTTCATGATGGGCGGCGCGCTCGGCCTCGCGGTGCTCGCGAGCCTCGCGACCGCCCGCACCGATGCGCTCGCGGCAGCGCAGGCCGCGCCGCTCGCCGCGCTGAACGGCGGCTACCACGCGGCATTCGCGTTCGGCGCGGTGTTCGCCGCCGTGGCCGCGCTGATCGGCCTCGCATTGCGCATCCGGCGGCAGGCAACCGTCGAAAGCGTCGGCCCCGCGATGCACTGAGCGACGGCAGCAGCGGTCGAACCGGGGCGCGCACTGTCGCGCCCTTTTTTTCGCTTGCCGGGCGCGGCGCGCGGCGGATTCGCCATGCGTTCCGGTCCGACGGCCATCCATCGGCCGCACTGCCATTCAAACGCCCGTTTCGCCGTTGTCCTGCCGGCCGCCGCGCCGGCCTTCCCGGCCGATTTTTAACGCAGTCGTACGTTGACGCGTCACTTTTGCGACAATGGCGGACTTTGACGCGCGCGCCACGGCCACGCGCCGCCCCGAACACCGCATAACCGCCTGGTTCCGATGTCGCTTCCCCATATCGATCTGCTGTACTCCCTGTCCGGCCTGTTCGTCGGCATTCTCGTCGGCCTGACGGGCGTCGGCGGCGGTTCGTTGATGACGCCGATCCTCGTGCTGCTGTTCGGCGTGCACCCTGCGACGGCGGTCGGCACCGACCTGCTGTACGCGGCCGCGACCAAGGCCACCGGCACGCTCGTCCACGGCCTGAAGGGATCGATCGACTGGCGCATCACGCTCCGGCTCGCGGCGGGCAGCGTCCCGGCCGCAGCCGTCACGCTGTGGTGGCTGCATACGCACGGGATGAACACGCCGGGCACCGCGCGGATGATCCAGCTCGTGCTCGGCATCGCGCTGCTGCTCACGTCGCTCGCGCTGATCTTCCGGCCGCAACTCACCGCGTTCGCCGCGCGCAACCCGCTCGCGCCGAGCCCCGCGCGCACGCTGTGGTCGACCGTGCTGACGGGCGCCGTGCTCGGCGTGCTCGTGTCGATGACGTCGGTCGGCGCCGGCGCGATCGGCGTCACCGTGCTCCTGCTGCTGTATCCGATGCTCGCGACGACCCGCATCGTCGGTTCCGACATCGCGCACGCCGTACCGCTCACGCTGGTCGCCGGCATGGGCCACTGGCTGCTCGGCTCGGTCGACTGGTCGATGCTGCTGTCGCTGCTGCTCGGCTCGCTGCCGGGCATCGTGCTCGGCAGCCTGCTGTCGGCGCGCGCGCCCGAGCGGCTGCTGCGCAACCTGCTCGCCTCGACGCTCGTCGCGGTCGGCGTGCGGCTCATTCTCGCGTAAGCCGCTTCTCGCCGCCCTTGACGGCAAACGCCCGCCGTGCCGACCGTCTGAATACCTGCAGGCCCACAAAAATCCTCAATAGAGGGCTGTTCATCCCCCTTTTAAGGATGATGCGACGCCGTCACCCGCGACTTGCGCCGGCGTGCATCGTCAGACGAGACGATGCCCCGGAAGTCCATGACTCCGGGGCATCGCGAGGCACTTCTGCGGCATCGTCAACGCACGCGCTCGAAGCGTCGGGACGCATGAGCAGGTGCGCTTTTCACGTCGGGCGGCACCCGCCGCCCGCAATGCCTACTGCCCCTGCTGCTGCAGTTTCTGCTGCTTGAGCTGCTGCGTGCGCGCCTGCAGCTTCAGCACGCGCTGCAGTGCGGTACGGTTCGCGAGGATGCCGTCGTAGAAGTTGGCGAGATCGCCCTTCAGCGCGGTCCGGGACGCGTCGTTCAGGTAGATCATGTGGCCCGACGGGTAGTTCTTGATCGTCAGGTTCTGCGCCTTGATCGTCGGATCGAGCGGCATCTGCGCGAGTGTCAGCTCCGTCTGGTGGAACGGCGTGACGGAGTCGAAATAGCCGTTCGCCGACAGCACCTTCAGGTCCGGGTTCACGCTCATCGTCGATGCCAGGTCGCCGGCCGTGTACAGCGTATTGCCGCCGCCCTTGTTCGCGCCGGTCGGGTCCGTGTGGCTAAAGTCCCAGTTGTTGAAGACCTGGTCGTTCAGGTCCACGAACGACGACGTCGACGTGTACTTGAGGTCGGTGTTGATGTAGCTGTTCCACAGCACCGTGTACGCGCCGCCGACGTTCGTGATCGACGGATCGTTGCTGCCCGAGTTCGGCAGGATGTACGGCGCGATGCCCTTGCCCGTGAAGTTCGCGCGACCGTCGTACTGGCCGATCTGCGTGCCCGGCACGAGCGTCAGGAAGAACGTGTACGGCGGGTTGTCGTCCGACGACGGCACGTTGCCGAGCGCGGCCGGGTTGCCGAAGGTCTGGATCAGCGACGTCGGGTCCGTGCCGATGTACGCGCCCATCTGCTGCGCGGTCTGCAGGTTCAGGTTCAGTCGCACGTTGACGAAGCCGCCGTCCTGCGGGTTCGGCTTCTGCGCAAGCGGCGCGAGCGTGTTGTCCGCGTAGTTGCGGGCCTGGACCATGTATGCGTCGAGATCGGTCGGCGTCGGGTTGAGCGTCGTCTTCTTCCAGTAGAACGCATCGGCCGCGAGCGTCGGGAACGTGCCCGGCGCGGACAGCGCGTTCGCGTAGTCGAGGATCGACGACTGCAGCGTGATCCCGTTCAGGTCGATGCCGTCCTCATGCAGCACCCACGACACGACCGCGCTGCGCGCGGTGCCGTACGACTCGCCGTACAGGAACTTCGGCGAATTCCAGCGCAAATACTTGGTCAGGTAGCGCTGGATGAAGCGGTCGATCGAGTGCGCATCCTGGTCGGTGCCCCAGAAGTCCTTGTTCTTCGCCGGGGCGATCGCCGTCGAGTAACCGGTGCCGACCGGGTTGATGAACACGAGGTCGGTGCGGTCGAGCAGGCTGTCCGGGTTGTCGAGCAGCTTGTACGGCGCGGGCGGCGTGAAGTTCGGGAACGACGACTGCAGGCGCTTCGGCCCGTACGAGCCGAGCAGCAGGTAGACCGACGACGAGCCGGGGCCGCCGTTGTAGAAGAACGTGACCGGGCGCGGCTTCGACGGGTCCGGATTGTCCTGCGTGTACGCGACGTAGAACATCTTCGCGTTCGGTGCCGACGTGACCGGATCGATCGTCGTCAGGTGCCCCGTGGTGGCCGTGTACTTGATCGTCTTGCCGCCGATCGTGACCTGGCGGTGCACGACCGCGGCGCCTTCGGTCGAATCCGTGACCGCGTCGTTCGGCCCGGTGCCGTACACGTCGGTATCGACGTAGGGCTGGTCGGCCGCGGCGGCGGCCGTTGCGTTGGTGGTGGCCTGCGTGCTGCCGCTGGACGTCGCGGCCGCCGCGGCGGCCGATGCAGCCGGGCTCGGCCCGTCGTCGCCGCCGCATCCCGTGACGAGCAGCGCCGCGGCCGCTGCTGCGGCGAGCGGCACGCTCAAGGTCGTTCCGAATAGCGCGAAACCGTCTTTCAAGGACTTCCGTGTCGTCATTATTGCCTCTCGAACAGAACGATAAATACCGCCGGTCGCAAAGGATCATTTGCGCCGGCGCTCCGCACCGGGAATGCATTCGTTATGCGACGCATTCCGAGTTTTTTACCGAATCGGCGAATACCGACCGGCATGATTTACCCCACCCATGTTCTTGCAACCGCACAATGGAATCAATTCCATTGCAAACGACAATTCAATAATCCGCAGCAATACGAATCCATTTCGCGCATTTGCATACGCACAAAATCGACAGCAAAAGCGTGCCCTGCAAAGCCCGCCCGGCAAGGCCGCTCCGCTTCGAACAGACGAACAATCCCCCTCGGCGAGATGCCGATTAATCGCGAAACGGCGATCAATCGCAGCTCGAGCCGATTTAATAAAATCGAAAGGGTCGATTAATTAAATGGAAAGAAATATCTCGTATCTGGAATTTATTAAATTAAGTGAAAATACCGGCGCATATTAAGTTCCGGATTTAATGCCGTAAAGTAACAATTTGTTACGGCGCTCGCCATTCGGATAAATGGCCGTTCGGGACCGATTCCATGCCGCAAAAAGAAAAAAGCCGGACGACTGTCCGGCTTCGCGGGGCGATGCTGCGGGTGCCGTCAGAGCGGCACGTCGATCGTGCCTGCGCCCGTCGTGATCGCGTTCGCGCCCGGCGCGGCCGAGATCGGCGGCAGGTTCGCGCTCGTCAGCGCCGGCGCGGCACCCGGCGTGCCGCCGCGCGGCACCGTGCGGATCACCTGCGATGGCGGCAGCGGCGCGTCGCTCTTCAGGTGCTTCCACATCAGGTTCAGCGCCTGCAGGTTGTAGTAGTGGACCGGCACGAAGCGCGTGTCGAAGCCCGCAACCGGCAGGAACGCGTCGAAGTGCTGGCCGTTCGTCACCTCGTAGAACACGAGCCGGCTGCGCCCGGCTTCGCTGATGCCGTTCTGCGCGACATACGCACGCGATGCGTGGTTCACCGGCACGAGCGCGTCGCTGCGGCCCTGCACGATGATCGCCGGCTTGCCCTGCAGGTTCGCGTTCACGCGCACCGCATCGACGTTCGCGGGCATCCCGAGCATCCCGTTCGTCCACAGCTGGCGCAGGCACGCCGCGCCCGCGAAGCTCGCATCGGGCGTCGCGAGCCGGTGGTCGACACCTGCGCCGTTGTTGAACACGAGGTCGATGCCGGCCGTCGGCGGCACGCCGTTGCCGACGCCGAACACGGCCGGCATCGGCGACGTGGCAGGCGCCGCGACCGCACCGGTCGCCGGATTGATCGTCGCGAAGCTGAAGTTGCACAGGTTGTCGGTAACGCGCGAGCGCGTGTACGCGTTCGCATAGGTGACCGCGATCGCCGGAATCGCCTGCGAATCCCACATCGGCGCCTGCAGCAGGTCGGAATCGGCCAGATAGCCGGCCGCGTGGAGCTGCGCGAGCGCGTCGGCCGCCTGGCTCTGCGTGTCGGCGCCCGCCACCAGCCCGGCCGCGGCGAGCGTCGCGCAGCGCTGCGTGCGGATCGACTGCGTGGTCGCGGCCGGCAGCGCGCTCAGGTACGGCGCGCCGGCGAGCGACGCCGACGCGGCCGCGCACGGCTGCAGCAGGTTCGCGAGCGTCGCGTAGTCGGCCAGCGGCCGGCCGAACGACGGCACCGGCTGGCCGCCCGTGCGCACGACCGCATTCGGCGCCATCCGCACGTTGACCTGCGGCTCGCCGACCACCACCGCGGTAATCCAGCCGCGGTTGTCCTGCTCGGCCGCCGCGAGCGACGCGCCGCCGCCGTTGCTGACCGACGCGGCAATCGTCGTGATGTCGCCCGCGCGATAGCGCACGCCGTGATGCGAGCCGTCGATCAGCGGTCCGAACTGCTCGTTGAGTGCCCAGTACGCGAACTCGACCGACTGCAGCGTCACGCGCCCCCAGTCCTGCTCGGGATTCTGCTGCGAATGCGCGTGCTTGAATGCGTAGCGGTTCGGGAAGCGGCTGTTGAACGCGGCGAGGTCGCCGCTCGTCACGTTCGCGGTGAACAGGCTCGCGGTGCCGGCCAGCACGGCGTTCGCGAGCGTGCCGTCGATCAGCGTCACGGTGTCGGAGCCGAGCTCGTGCGCGCCGTTGCCGCCGCCCTTGTCGTTGTAGGCGACCGCGCAGCCGCGCTTGAGCGCCCACTCGCCGGCCGCGGAGATCGCGCCGTACACGCCGCGCGAGCCCGACGACGTCGCGGTGACGATGCAGGGCTGTGCCGGATCGAAGCTGGCGGGAACCTGCACGAGCAGCGTCACGTTTTTGGTGCCGCTGCCGTCATCGGAATACGCGAGATATTCGGTGCCGGCGATCTTGCCTTCGCCGAGCGTGTCGTTGCCGTCGAGATCGACGTTCGGCCCCCAGAAGCGGCCATAGCCGCCATTCACGCTCATGTCGACGAGCGCGCGGTAGTTCGACCAGATGGCCAGGCGGCGCAGTTCGGCGCTCGTCGGCCGCGACGCGTTCGCGAAGCCGGGCGCGGTGGCCGTGCCGAGGCCCGTCTTGCCGAGGCCGGCCGTCAGCAGGTCGTCGCTCGCGCCGTCGTAGGCCGTCGTGCGCACGCTGCCGGACACGAAGCCGGGCAACCGGTTGCGCTCGGCCGAATCGTCGCCGTTGCAGGCGCCGAGCATCGCGACCGCGGCCAGCGCCGCACCCCACACCACCCGCCTGCCCCACCCGAGTTTCGTCATCGCCGCCCCCTCGATATCGTTATCGGTCCGCCGCCGCGCCGCGCGCGGCTGTCGGCCTTTGAAGCGCAAACGGGCCCCGGCATGCCGGGGCCCGCCTGGAAACGGGCGCGCGCGACGCTCGCGCGCCGCCGCCCGGCGTTACTGCTGCTGAACCGTCAGCTTGTTCGAGACCGACGTCACGCCGCTCACGCCCTTCGCCGCCTCTTCCGCCTTGTCGATCTGAGCCTGGTCGGGCACCGTGCCCTCCAGCGTGATCGCGCCGCCCTTCGAACGCACGACGATGTTCGCCACGTCGATGCCGCCTGCCTTCGTAATGGCCTTGCGCACCGCGTAGCCGAGCTTGCGGTTCGCCTTCTTCGCGGTTTTCGCGGCGGCCTTCGGCGCGCTCGTCGCGGCCGCCGGCGCTTCCGTTGCCGCTGCGTCGCTCGACTGCGCATATACGCTGCCCGACAGACAGGCCGCCACGGCGGCGACACCCAACGCTCTCAACACGATCGACTTCATGCTATCTCCTTATCACTCCGGAACGGCCGTGCACAGTACGGCCGAATACCCCCAAAAACAGCCGGCCCGCGCGCGAACGGGCGGGACAGCCGGTGTTTTCCACGGCGATACGAGAGAGGCGTCACGGGCCGGCGGCCGGCGCTCGCTGAAAGCGGGCCGGCCGGGCCGGGCAGCCGCCGGCCGGACGCGCCCGGTCTCATTGCGTGCCGGGTCGCGCGCGAATCGGGCGCGGCTGCGTCGCACAATGTAATCCAGCGCCCGCCGAAGCGCAAAGCTTTTGACGCGCGGCCGCCCGCCGCTGTCGCCGGCGCGCCGCGCCGGGCGCCCGACTCGCGCATGCGCGGTGAAACCGGGTACCATCGCCGCGAGAATCCACATCGCCCGTGACAACCGCCCGACCGTCACCGATGCGTCATGCCAGCGTCATCCGCCGACCCCATGAAGCCTGCCCGCCCTCGCCCGCCCCGCCGCATCCTCGCCCGCTTCGTCGCGGTGTCGTGGCGCGACCTCGCGCTGTCGATCGGCCCGACCGTGCTGCTCGCCGCCGCGGCCGTCTGGCTCGCGGTCAAGCTGATCCAGCCGGCGCCGCCGTCCACGCTCGTGATCTCGTCCGGCCCGCCCGGCAGCACGTACTGGAACGCCGCGCAGAAGTACAAGGCGATCCTCGCGAAGAACGGCGTCACGCTCGACGTCCAATCGTCTGAAGGGTCCGCGCAGAACCTCGCGCGGCTGTCGAACCCGAACGCGCCGGTCGACGTCGGTTTCGTGCAGAGCGGCGTCGGCCCGAAGGAGCGCGACGAACACCTCGTGTCGCTCGGCAGCATCGGCTACGTGCCGCTCGCGATCATGTACCGCGGCCCGGTCGTCGCACGCCTGTCCGACTTCAAGGGCAAGCGGCTCGCGCTCGGCGCGGAAGGCAGCGGCGCGCGCGAGCTGAGCCTCGCGCTGCTGAAGATGAACGGCATCGTGCCCGGCGGCCCGACCGAGCTGCTGCCGACCGCCGGCGAGGACGCGGCAACCGCGCTGCTCGACGGCAAGATCGACGCGGCGTTCCTGTCCGGCGATTCGACGCAGATCCCGGTGATGGCGAAACTGTTCCGCGCGCCGGGCGTGCACGTGTATTCGTTCACGCAGGCCGAGGCCTACGCGCGGCGCTTTCCGTACCTGACCGCGATCACGCTGCCGATGGGCGTCTACGATCTCGGCCACAACCTGCCGCCCGCCGACATCCACACGGTCGCGCCGACCATCGAACTCGTCGCACGCGACTCGCTGCACCCCGCGCTGTCCGACCTGCTGATCGAGGCCGCGCGCGAGGTGCACGGCCACGCGACGATCCTGCAGCACGCGGGCGAATTCCCGTCGCCCGTCACGCGCGGGTTCCCGCTGTCCGACGACGCCGCGCGCTACTACAAGTCGGGCAAGACCCTCCTGTACCGGCGGCTGCCGTTCTGGGTCGCGAGCCTGGTCGACCGGCTGCTGGTCGTGGTCGTGCCGCTGATCGTCGTGCTGATCCCCGGGCTGCGGCTCGTGCCGTCGCTGTACGGCTGGCGCGTGCGCTCGCGCATCTACCGCTGGTACGGCGCGCTGATCGCGCTCGAGCGCCGCGCGCTCGGCGAGCACACGGCCGAGGAGCGCGTGCAGTTGCTCGACGAGCTGGACGACATCGAGGAAGCCGTGAACCGGATGAAGATGCCGCTGGCCTACGCCGGGCAGTTCTACGTGCTGCGCGAGCACATCGGCTTCGTGCGCGAACGGCTCACCGCGCACGACCATGACACGCCGGCGGGCACGCCGGGCGCCAGCGGCCCGCCGAATGCGCGCGCCGAGGCCGCGCCGCCGGGCGGCACGCCCCCTCGGGCGACTCCCGGTTCCGCGTGAGCGGACGATCCGCGATCATTGCTGCATGCGCGTGCCGCCGCGTAACATGGAGGCCGCCGCCAGGCGCCGCACGCCCCACCCTCTGGAGAACGACATGACAACCGGCCTCGACACCGCCCAACCCGCCTGGTTCTTCGACTTCGTGTCGCCGTTCTCGTATCTGCTGCTCGAGCAGCATGACAAATGGCCGGACGTGCCGTTCGAACCCGTGGCCGTGTCGCTGGCCGACCTGCAGCGCCACTGGGGCCAGCGCGCGACCGCCGACGTGCCGGCCAAGCGCGTGTTCACGTACCGTCACGCGCTGTTTCGCGCGGAACAGCTCGGCATCCGCTTCAAGATGCCGCCCGCGCACCCGTTCGATTCCGACAAGCTGCTGCGCCTCGCGATCGCGCTGCGCGCCGATATCGCGACCGTGCTGGAAATGTTCCGCTTCATCTGGCGCGACGGCAACGATCCGTCGACGCCGGAAGGCTTCGCGGCGCTGTGCGAGCGCGTCGGCGTCGGTCACGGCGACGAGCTGATCGAATTCGAGGAAACCACCGCGCAACTGGTCCGCAACAATGCCGACGCGATCGCGCTCGGCGTGTTCGGCGTGCCGACGTTCTGGATGAACCAGCAGCTGTTCTGGGGCGAGGACGCGCTGCCGATGGTGCTGTACTGCGCACGCACGCCGAACTGGCTCGAATCGCGCGAGGTCAAGCGGATCAGCACGCTGCCGAAGGGCCGTGCGTGATGGCCGGTATCACGCACGCCAACGCGCGGCTGCGGTAAGGTTACGCGTCACCCGAACACCCCCAACCGATGGAAGACGACGACCGTACCGCCTCGCTCGACATCTGGCTCGTGCGCGTCTTGCGCACGCTGCTGCTCGAGCGCAGCGTCACGCAGGCCGCGCTGCGGCTGAACCAGACCCAGCCCGCGATCAGCACCGCGCTGCGCAAGCTGCGCGAGACGCTGAACGACCCGATCCTCGTGCGCGGCAAATCCGGCATGGTGCCGACCGAATACGGTGCATCGCTGCTCGAGGCCGCGCAGCGCGCGCTGCGTGAGGTCGACTTCATCGCGACGCCGCACGGCGACTTCGATCCGTCGTCCGCGCGACGCACGTTCCGCGTCGCAGCGCCCGACTATCTGAACGATTTCTTCATGCCGACGCTGATCGAGCGCTTTCGCGACGCGGCGCCGCATGCGCACCTGGAAATCGATTCGCTGAATCCCGCGCTCGACCACGCGGGCGCGCTCGAATCAGGCGCGCTCGATCTCGTGATCGGCAACTGGCCGAAGCCCGACCCGCAGTTCGCGCGCCAGGACCTGTTCTCCGACACGATCGTGTGCCTGATGCGCGACGCACATCCGCTCGCTCGCGTGCCGCTCACGCGCGAAGCGTACGCGTCGGCGGCGCACGTCGCACCGACTCCGTACACCGGCGACAAGCGCAACGCGATCGAAATCGGCCTCGCACGCGCGCGCCTCACGCGGCGCATCGTGACGACGCTGCCGTACTTCGGCATCGTGCCGCAGGTGCTGCTGCAGTCGGACCTGATCTTCACGACGACGCGCCGCTTCGCGACGCACTATGCGCAGTTGCTGCCGCTCGTCGTCGTCACGCCGCCCGTGCCCTTTCCGCGCATCAAGAGCTACCTGCTCACGCATCCGCAGCCCGACCGGCCGACCGACATCGCGTGGCTGTGCGCGCTGATGCAGAGCGTGTCCGACGAGCTGACGGTCGCCCGCACGCGCAAGCGCTGACGCGCGGCCGGCACGCCACGCGGCCGCTCAGGCCGTGCAGAAGGTTTCCTGCAGATGGGTCCAGCGCACGACGCCCGCCGCGTCGCGTTCGAACACGGCCGTCGCACGGCGCGCGGGCAGTTCGCCCGATGCCGCGTGCTGCGCCTCGAGATAGGTGATCACCGCATGCGATGCGCCGGTCGCGAGCACGCGAATGTCCGACAACGTGATGCGCAGCCCCGGCTTCGCGCCGGCGAGCTTCGCGAACAGCGCGCGCGTACCGTCATGGTCGACGACGCGGCCGTCGGTCAGGATCATCGTGAAGCCTGGGGAAAACGCGGCGAGCAGCGCGTCGAGTGCCGCGGGCGCGGTATCGACGCCGGACAGCCAGCGCTCGATGGCGACGAGGCTCGCATCGAGCGTGTCGAGATAGATCGGGTGATCGGACATGGGCGTGCACGGTAAGGCGCGGCCCGATGCCGCGCGTTGCCGTGCAGTGTATGCAAAAACGCGCGACCGCGCGGCGCTATCGCGAGCAGGACGCCTCGTCGCGTGCGCGGCCGGCCGCTGCCGCCTTCGCATCGGCCACCGGCATGCCCGAGCGCACCTGCAGCAATTCCGCGCACACGGCCACCGCGATCGCGCCCGGCGCCTTGTCGACGATGCCCGCGACACCGATCGGGCACACCATCTCCACGAGCCGCGCCGGATCGACGCCGCGCGCGGCAAGCCGGCGCTCGAACTTCACGCGCTTGGTGCGCGAGCCGATCATCCCGAAGTACGCGTAGTCGCGCCGCCGCATGATCTGCGCGGCGAGCGAGAAGTCGAGCGCGTGGTTGTGCGTCATCACGAGGAAATACGCACCGGGCGGCGCCGCATCGACGACGGCCTCCGGCGTGTCGGTCGGCTCCGGCTGCACGTTCGGCGGACATTCGTCCGGGAACAGCTCGTCGCGCGTATCGACCCACTGCACGACGCACGGCAGCGCGCCGAGCAGCGTGACGAGCGCGTGGCCGACGTGCCCCGCGCCGAACAGCACGATGTGCATCGGCGCCGGCGTGCCGGTCGCGCGGTTGCGCTGGCCGGTGCCGGGTGCGAACGGCTGCATCGACGACGGCGCGGTGCGGCACGCGCCTTCGCACCCCGCGACGGGTGCGCAGGACGCGGGACGCGGTGGACGAGCGGGCCCGTTCACGTCAGCCTGCCCGCGCGGCGCTGGCCGCCCGTACCGCCTGCACGGCGCGCAGGATCGACTCGCCGGTGGCTGGCGCGTCGAGCGGCGGGTTCACCCGGTAGTCGCCGACCGCGGCGACCGCGTCGCGCACCGCGAAGAACACCGAGAACGGCAACAGCAGCGGCGGCTCGCCGACGGCCTTCGAACGGTGGATGCTGTCCTCGACGTTGCGGTTCTGGAACAGCCGCACGTTGAACTCCGGCGGCGTGTCGTTCACCGTCGGGATCTTGTACGTCGACGGCGCGTGCGTCATCAGCTTGCCGCCCTTGTTCCACCACAGCTCCTCGGTCGTCAGCCAGCCCATCCCCTGGATGAACGCACCTTCGACCTGGCCGATGTCGAGCGCCGGGTTCAGCGATGCGCCCACGTCGTGCAGCGCGTCGACGCGCAGCGTGCGCATCTCGCCCGTCAGCGTGTCGATCACGACTTCCGACACGGCCGCGCCGTACGAGTAGTAGTAGAACGGCCGGCCCTGCAGCTTCGACTGATCCCAGTACAGCTTAGGTGTCGCGTAGAAGCCGTCGGACCACAGCTGCACGCGCGCGAGGTACGCCTTCGCGATCACTTCGCCGAACGGCACGCTGTGGCCGCCGACCGACACGAAGTCGTTGCCGAACTTCACATCGGCCGCGTCGACCTTGCCGTCGCCGAACTGCTTCGCCGCGAACACCGCGAGCCGCTCGCGCAACTGGCGCGCCGCATCCTGCGCGGCCTTGCCGTTCAGGTCCGAGCCCGTCGACGCGGCCGTCGCCGACGTGTTCGCGACCTTGCTCGTGTCGGTCGCCGTCACGCGGATCCGGCCGAAGCGGACGCCGAGTTCGTGCGCGACGACCTGCGCGACCTTCGTGTTGAGCCCCTGCCCCATCTCCGTGCCGCCGTGGTTCACGAGCACCGAGCCGTCGGTGTAGATGTGCACCAGCGCGCCGGCCTGGTTGAAGTGCGTGACGTTGAACGCGATGCCGAACTTCACCGGCGTGATCGCGATGCCCTTCTTCAGCACCGTGTTGCGCGCGTTGAATGCGCGCACGCCGGCGCGCCGGGCACGGTAGTCGCTCGTCATCTCGAGTTCGCCGAGCAGTTCCTGCAGCACGTTGTCCTCGATCGTCTGCCCGTACGGCGTCACGTTGCGTTCGGTCTTGCCGTACAGGTTCGCGTAGCGGACGTCGAGCGGATCGCGGCCGAGCGAACGCGCGATGTCGTCGAGGATGTACTCGATCGCGAATGCGCCCTGCGGGCCGCCGAAGCCGCGGAACGCGGTGTTCGACTGCGTATTGGTCTTGCCGCAGTAGCCGGCGATGTCGACGTCGCCGAGCCAGTACGCATTGTCGAAGTGGCACACCGCGCGCGTCATCACCGGGCCCGACAGGTCGGCCGAGAAGCCGCAGCGCGACGTCATGTCGAGCGCCACGCCGTCGATGCGGCCGTCGTCGTCGTAGCCGACGTCGAAGCAGTAATGGAAGTCGTGCCGCTTGCCGGTGATCATCATGTCGTCGTCGCGGTCCGGACGCAGCTTCACCGGGCACAGCAGCTTCCACGCGGCGAGTGCCGCGCAGCACGCGAACAGGCCCGACTGCGATTCCTTGCCGCCGAAGCCGCCGCCCATCCGGCGGCACTCGACCAGCACGTTGTGCGACGCGACGCCGAGCACGTGCGCGACGAGATGCTGCATCTCGCTCGGGTGCTGCGTCGAGCAGTACACGTGCATCCCGTCGTCGTCCTTCGGCACCGCATACGCGATCTGGCCTTCCAGGTAGAACTGCTCCTGGCCGCCGAGCAGCATCTCGCCCGACTCGCGGTGCGGCGCGACGGCGAGCCGCGCGGCCGCGTCGCCGCGTGCGAGCTTCAGCGGCGGGATCACGTAGGTTTCGGCTGCACGCGCTTCCTGCGCGGTGAGGATCGCCGGCAGCTCTTCGTAGTCGACTTGCGCGCGGCGCGCGGCGAGCCGCGCGGTTTCGTGCGACGTCGCGACGACGATGAACATCGGCTGGCCGACGAACTGCACGATGCCCTTCGCGAGCACCGGGTCGTCGTGGATGATCGGGCCGCAATCGTTGACGCCCGGGATGTCGTCGGCCGTGAACACGGCGACCACGCCCGGCGTCGCGCGCACCGCGTCGAAGTTCATCGACACGATCTTCGCGTGCGGCTTCGCCGACAGGCCGAGCGCCGCGTGCAGCGTGCCCGCGACGACCGGAATGTCGTCGGTGTAGGTGGCACGCCCGCTGACGTGCAGGTGCGCGGATTCGTGCGCGCGCGACACGTGGACCTGCGCGGCGTCGGCTTGCGGGTCGAGGGTGCTCAGGAACGGTTCTGCTTGCTGGTTCATGTCCGGTGTTCTCCGTCTTCAGACGCGCGCCGCGTCGTTGGCCACTTCAGCGGCGACTTCGGCGGCCACTTCGCGCACGTTCAGCGCCTGCGGCGGCAGCGGGTCGTGCGGACGCGTCTCCAGCCAGAAGCGATAGATCAGGTTCTTCGCGGTATCGAGTCGATACGTGCTCGTCGCGCGCATGTCGGACAGCGGCTGGTAGTCGCGCTCGAGCGCCTGCATCGCGGCCTGCGCGGTGGCTTCGTGCCACTGCGCGCCGTCGAGCACGGCTTCCGTCTGGGTCGCTCGCTTCGGCGTCGCGGCCATCCCGCCGAACGCGATGCGCGGCTCGCGGATCGTGTCGCCGTCCGCGATGAACGCGAACGCCGCGCACACGGCCGAGATGTCGGAGTCGAACCGCTTCGACAGCTTGTACGTGCGGAACTGCAGCTTCGCGCGCGCACCGGTGCGGGTCGGCACTTTCAGGCCGACGACGAATTCGTGCGGCGCCATGTCCTTCTGCTGGTAGCCCGTGTACAGCGCCTCGAGCGGCAGCTCGCGCACCGTATCGCCGCCGCGCAGCACGACGCGCGCGCCGAGCGCGATCAGGCCCGGCATCGAATCGCCGATCGGCGAGCCGTTCGCGACGTTGCCGCCGATCGTGCCGGCGTTGCGGATCGGCAGCGACGCGAAGCGTTTCCACATCTCGGTCAGTTCCGGATACGTGCCGGCCAGTGCCGCATAGCCCTTCTCGACCGTCACGCCCGCGCCGATCTCGATCCAGTCATCGCCGTGCACGACCCGCTGCAATTCGGCGATCTGACCAACGTAGATCAGGTCGTCGAGGCGGCGCATCTGCTTGGTCACCCACAGGCCGATGTCGGTGCTGCCCGCGAGAAGGCGCGCGTCGGGACGCTCGGCCTTCAGCGCGGCCAGCGCGTCGAGCGTGCGCGGCGCCGCGAAGCGCGCGCCGTCGAGCGTCGTGTAGTCGAACGTGTCGTCGCGCTTGAGGGACGCGAGCGTGCGGGCCAGCGCGGCCGTGTCGACCGGCGCCGGCGCACCTTCGCCGGCCGCGTCGAACATCTGCACGGCCGCATCGACGATCGGCCGGTAGCCGGTGCAGCGGCACAGGTTGCCGGTCAGCGCGTCGGCGATCTCGGTGCGCGTCGGCATGTCCTTCGCCTTCGTGCACGCGGCGGCGCAGCCTTCATGGCCGTGCTTCTCGTACAGCGCCCACATCGACATCACGAAGCCGGGCGTGCAGAACCCGCATTGCGAACCGTGGCAATCGACCATCGCCTGCTGCACCGGGTGCAGCGCACCGTCCGGCTGGCGCAGGTCCTCGACCGTCAGCAGCGCCTTGCCGTCGAGCGTCGGCAGGAACTGGATGCACGCGTTGACGGCCTTGAACTCGACCGTGCCGGCGTCGGTCAGCTCGCCGACGACGACCGTGCATGCGCCGCAGTCGCCTTCCGCGCAGCCTTCCTTGGTGCCGGTGCAATGCGCGTCTTCGCGTAGGTATTGCAGCACGGTGCGGGTGACGTCCGCGCCGCTGACTTCGCGGAGCGCGTGACGATGGTAGAAGCGAATCGGCTCACTCATGTCTCGATGTTTCTTCAAATGGGGGCAAGGCGGCCTGCGCGGAGCGCCTGACCGACGTTTATCTGACAGTTTGCACGCTATCACCGTCAAATTCCGCAACCCATAGCCCATCACGCATGGGGCCCATATAACTGCCGCGATATGGACGCCGGCGGCGGCCCGGCATCCTTTCCGCACGGGGCTCCGCGCCCGTTCCCGACGCCCCCCGCCACCGTCCGCCGTCGCCGAAATGAGGTCGCGATTAACTAAATGGTACCTGCGTGAAAACCGGTTCCATGGGAAAATCCCGATTCCCTTTTTCGCCGTCTTCCGTTTGCTTCGTTCATTCGTTCCGACCCCATGTCAACCGATTCCGCCACACCGCCGCGCAGCGGGTTCGCGGTCACGCTGCAAATCGTGTCCGTCGTCTGCTTCACGTTCATCTGCTACCTGACCATCGGCCTGCCGCTCGCGGTGCTGCCGGGCTTCGTCCATGACGACCTGGGCTTTTCCGCGATCGTCGCGGGCGGCGCAATCAGCGTCCAGTACTTCGCGACGCTCGCGTCGCGGCCGCTCGCCGGGCGCTTGGCCGACACGCTCGGCCCGAAGCAGACGGTGCTGCGCGGGCTGATTGGGTGCGGTGTGTCGGGCGTGCTGCTGCTCGTCGCGCTGCTGCTCGCGCACTGGCCGGTCGCGAGCCTCGTGCTGCTGGTCGCGAGCCGGCTCGTGCTCGGCGTCGGCGAAAGCCTGTGCGGCACCGGCGCCATCCTGTGGGGCATCGGCCGCGTCGGCGTCACGCACAACGCGAAGGTGATCTCGTGGAACGGCATCGCGACCTACGGCGCGCTCGCGCTCGGCGCGCCGGTCGGCGTCGCGATCGCGAATACGCTGAACCCGGCGCTGATCGGCGTGATCGTGATCGCGCTGGCCGCGGCCGGCTTCTACCTCGCGCGCCTGATCGCGTCGGTACCGCTCGTGCACGGCGAACGGATGTCGTACGCGAGCGTGTTCACGCGCGTGCTGCCGCACGGCCTCGGCCTGGCGCTCGGCTCGGCCGGCTTCGGCTCGATCGCGACCTTCGTCACGCTGTACTACGCGGCGCGCCACTGGCCGAACGCCGCGCTGTCGCTGACCGTGTTCGGCACGCTGTTCATCGGCGCGCGCCTGCTGTTCGCGAACACGATCAAGACCTACGGCGGCTTCCGCGTCGCGATCGTGTCGTTCGCATTCGAATGCTCGGGCCTGTTGCTGCTGTGGCTCGCGCCCGTGCCGCACATCGCGCTCGTCGGCGCCGCGCTGACCGGTTTCGGCTTCGCGCTGATCTTCCCGGCACTCGGCGTCGAGGCCGTCGCGCTCGTGCCGCCCGCGAGCCGTGGCGCGGCGCTGTCCGCGTACTCGGTGTTCCTCGACCTGTCGCTCGGCATCACGGGCCCGCTCGCCGGTTATGTCGCGGGCGCATTCGGCTATCCGCAGGTGTTCCTGTTCGCGGCGCTGGCGGCGGCTGCGGGCGTCGCGCTGTCGATGGTGCTGTACCAGCGGCAGGCGCGCGTGGCGGGGAGCGGCGCGGCGGCGTGACGCCACCGCGCATCGCAGGACGCCCCGTCACGCACCGCGCACCGCCGCCCCGAAAGAAAACGCCCGCATCGCGCGGGCGTTTTGTTGTTCGTTGGCCGGAAGGCCATGCGCAAGCTCAGGCCGCCGTCCGCAAAAACAGCCGGCGCGTCAGGTCGAACGCGACGAGGTTGCCGGCCACCACCAGCAGCAGCCCGACCACCGCGAGCGGCGACCACTGGTAGCCCTCGAACACCGTCGACACGGCCAGCGCGACGATCGGGAACAGCACCGTGCAGTAGGCGGCGCGCTCCGGCCCGATCCGGCCGACGAGCGTCAGGTACGCGGTGAAGCCGATCACCGAGCCCGGCACCGCGAGATAGACGAGCGCACCGAGATAGCGCGGGCTCGTGTCGAGCGTGAACGGCATCCCGGCCGCCACGCTGCCGACGGTCAGGATCGCCGCGCCGATCAGCATCGCCCAGCCGTTGGTCACGAGCGGATGCAGCCCCATCGACTGCATCCGGCTCGACAGCAGGTTGCCGATCGAAAAGCACATCGTGCCCGCGAACGCGATTGCAAGCCCCGTCCAGGTCGCGTGATCGTCCAGATGGCCGGCCATCTGCTGCCAGAACAGGCACGCGATGCCAGTCAGCCCGAGCAATGCGCCGGCGATCGCCGATGGCCGCAGCGGGCGGCCCATGAACAGCCGGCCGTTGATCGAGTTCAGGAGCGGCGCGGTCGAGAAGATCACCGCGACGAGGCCGCTCGGCACGACCTGCTCCGCGTAGTAGAAGCACAGGAAGTTCACGCAGAACAGCGCGAAGCCCTGCGCGACGAGAAAGCGCCACGCGTCGCGCGGCGGGCGCACCGGCCGACGCATCACGCGCAGCAGCGCGAACAGCACGACGGCCGCGAGCCAGAAGCGCCATGCGATCGAAACGGGCGGCGGCACCGAGCCGAGCTGCCACTTGATCGCAATCCAGGTGGTGCCCCAGATCAGCACGGTGACGAAATAAAGCGACAGGTTCATGACGGCAATCCGGAAAATCGGGTGAATCGGGATCCCGAATATGCCGCCGCGCGGCGCGGGCCGATTGTCCGGAATTGCGGTCTTTTTCGGGGCGCCGCACGCGCTGCCGCACGCCCGCTTATACTCGGCGCATCATGAGCCTCTCCCTCTCCGCCCCGCCCGTCGACCACGCCGCCGCCCTGGCCGGCGGCGATCTACCGTTCGGCCTGCAGTCGGTCTGCCGCACGCTCGCCGATGCGAACGCGACGCTCGAGCGCTTCGCGTGGCTCGGCGACCACCTGGCGATCGCCGAATGGACGCGGATCACCGACGAAAGCGAAACGGTCTACGAGCAGCCCGGCCACCACACGCTGTCGTGCTACCTCGACGGCGGCTACCGGACCGAGCGCCAGCGCGTGCCGCGCTACGGCGCGCCGAGCCTGCTGTGCGCGCTGCCGGGCGACCATGAGTCGCGCTGGTGGGTACGCGGCGAGATGCACTTCATCCACCTGTATTTCCTGCCCGAGCACTTCACGCAGCGCGCGATCCGCGAGCTCGACCGCGAGCCGCGCGAGCTGAAGCTCGCCGATCGTACCTATTTCGAGGATGCGCGCGTCGCCGCGCTGCTGCGCTCGCTCGCGCTGGACGGCTGGGACGATGCCGACGAGCGGCTGCGCGTGAACGAAACCGCGCACGAGGTGCTGAGCCTGCTGCTGCGCGGGCAAAGCACGACACGCACCGACACGACGTTCCGTGGCGGGCTCGCGCCGGCCGTGCGCCGCCGCGTGCGCGACTACATCGACACATATCTCACGCAGCCGCTGACGCTCGGCGAACTGGCCGAGGTCGCCGCGCTGTCCGAATACCACTTCTCGCGGATGTTCCGGCTGTCGTTCGGACGCGCGCCGCACGCGTGGGTGGCCGAGCAGCGCCTCGCTCGGGCGCGCGAACTGCTGCGCACGACGGCGCTGCCGCTCGCGCAAGTTGCAGCCGACTGCGGCTACGCGAACGCCGGCCACTTCAGCCACCGCTTTCGCGACGCGCACGGCACGACGCCGAATACGTACCGGCGCGCGATGCAGGACCGCTGAGCGCGGCCCCTTCCCTCGCTTTCCCGCTTACGCGCCGCGCCGGGACAATTCCTGTTCGAGCGCCGCGACGCCGGCCGGCAGGTCGACCGGCACCTTCAGGTCGACCATCGTGCGGCCGAACGCATGCAGCGTGCGGAACAGGTTGTGTTCGCGGCACTGCTCGCCCATCTGCCCGATCCGGACGATCGGCAAGCCGAACGAGCCCGAGATCTCGACCTGGTATTGCTTCGAGATGTGGCCGCAGACCATCCCGGGCGTCAGCCCTTCCGGCGTCTCGATCCCGACCACCGAATTGAGCCGGCAGTCCTTCGGCGCATAGAGCTTGAGCCCCATCGACTCGACGCCCGCCTGCAGCGCGAGCGAGCAGCGCAGATGGCGGGCGAAGCGGCTTTCGAGCGTCTCCGCGCAGACGAGCCGCAGCGCCTCGTGCAGCGCGAGCACGCCGGACACGGGCGCCGTGTAGTGATAGCCGGCGTTGTGCCAGAAGTTTTCCGCGAGCGCCATGTCGAGGCACCAGTGCGCGTTCGGCTCGGTGCGATGCTTCATGCGCTCCCACGCGGCATCGGAGAAGGCGATCAGCGATACGCCCGGGATCGACGACAGCCCCTTCTGGCCGCCGGTGATCACCGCGTCGATGCCCCACGCGTCCATTTCGAGCGGCATCGTCGACAGCGTGCACACCGCATCGACGACGACCAGTGCGCCGGCCGCCTTCGCGAGCGCCGCGATGTCGCGCAGGTCGCGGTTCCACACGGTGTTCGACGTTTCGCCCTGCACGATCGTGACGATCTCGGGCCGCTCGCGGGCGATCGCATCCGCGATCTCGTCGAGGCTCGCGACCGCGCGGTCGGCCACTTCGAGCGTCGCGACGTCGGCGCCGACGCGCGTGGCCATCTCGGCCATCCGTGCGCTGAAGAAGCCGTTGCGGATCGACAGCACGCGCGTGCCGCGCCAGGCGAGGTTCGAGATCGCCATCTCCATCGCGGCCGAGCCGGGGCCCGCGACGCCGAGCACCCACTTCGTGCGGGTCTGGAACACGTAGCGCGCCATCTCCTTCACCTGCTCGATGATCTTCGCCATCGTCGCGCCGAGGTGGTTGATCACGATCGTGTTCGCCTTCGCGACGGCGGCCGGGATCGGAACCGGGCCGGCTCCCATCATCAGCAGCGGTTCTTCGGGCAGGATCGCGTCGAGCGGCACGACGACGGGACAGGGAATCGGCGAGTAATCGATGGACATGGGGCTGGCAAGAGGTGAGGAAAGAAAATGCACGGACGCTCGCCGCACGGCATGGCGAACTGATCGATGATTCCGCGTTCCGTGACCTCGCGCAAGAGGCACACGCGGCCGGACAGCGCGACGGTGGCCCGGTCGCCGGACCGGGCCAGCCGGCCGCGTGCGTATTGCACGATGGCCATCGCGATTGAAAAGGGACTGCCGGCCGGTTGCGAAACGGTTCCATTCGGCTTCCGTGCACGTGATTTTCTCCGCCAATAACATCGTGATTCGACGACGCCGACGGCTTACGACAACTTTCGCATCGAACGGAATAGACCGACTACCCGATAAAAACCGCCGCGCGCAATGCGATACGCAATACCGGCGCATGTCCGAAAACATCCATTATCGCGCCCCGCATTGGGGAACGACTCCGCAGATTAACGAAGCCACGCCACCCGAATCATCCGCAAATCATTGATTAACATAAATATTATTCGACGAATCAGCGCATATTCCAATACCGCGTCAGTTTTGCACGTCGCGCATGTGCTGCACTGCAGCGTTTAACCGTTACCCGCGATTTCGATTTTTCGCAAGCCGCCCATTTTCTCAGGTTGACGGATATCGGTCCGGTATTTAACAATCGTCTGCGGAATCGAAAAAAAGCGATTTTTTCGATACGAGGGAGAACTGGGTGCCGCGCGATGCGCTTTTTTGGTTGCGCGGCGAAAAATCACAACATAATCAATCAACCGGGCCAGAAATACGCAAGCCATGAACCAGATTCAGACCATGCGTGTATTCGTCTGCGTCGCCGAGCAGCAGAGCTTCCGGCGCGCGGCGCACCATCTCGGCGTGTCCAATGCACTCGTCACGCGTTCGATCGCGATGCTCGAGGGCCACCTGAACACACGGCTGATCCACCGCACCACGCGCAACCTGTCGCTCACCGAGGCCGGCGTGCGCTACCTCGACGGCTGCCGTGCGCTGCTCGAGGAATTCGATCACCTCGAGTCGTCCGTCGCGCATGCCGTGCGCGAGCCGGCCGGCACGCTGCGCGTCGTCGCATCGGGGCTGCTGTCGCCGCTGGCGCTGACGCCGCTCGTCAGCAGCTTCCGGCACCGCTACCCCGAACTGCGCGTACAGCTGACCGTCTCCGAAGGGCCGCTCGACGTGCTCGATTCGGGCTACGACGTCGGCATCGTCACGGGCAACCGGCTCGACGGCAACCCGACGCTGATCGGCCACGCGCTCGCGCCGAATCCGTTCGTCGCCTGCGCGGCGCCGGCCTATCTCGACCGGCGCGGCGAGCCGCGCGCACCCGACGACCTGCCCGGCCACGACTGGGTCACGCTCGCGCCGCACCAGCATGCGCCGACGTGGCAGCTCGTCGGCCACGACGGCGTCGCGCATTCGGTCACGGTGCGCCCGGCGTGCACGGTCAACCAGCTCGCGCTGGTCCACGCCGCTGCCGTGGCCGGGGCCGGCATCGCCGTGCTGCCCGAGCCGTGCGTCGCCGACGCGCTCAACAGCGGCACGCTCGTGCGGCTGCTGGCCGGCTACCGGATCGACGATCCCGACGCGCAGCTGTCGCTCGTCTACCCGAACCGCCAGTACGTGCCGGCCCGCACGCGCAGCTTCGTCGAGCACGCGCTCGACCACTTCAGCGCACAGACGGCTCGCGACCGGACGGACTACGGCTTCCTGCGGCCGTCGCGCGGGCCCGAACGGTCCGACATCGTCACGGGGCTGCAGTAAACTGCGCGCGTCAGCCATCGGAGGTGCAGCGTGCGCGTGATCCTGTTCAGCAGCCGGCAGTACGACGACGATTCGTTTACCGCCGCCAACCGGCAGTTCGGCTATCGGCTGCACTTCCAGCCGTCGCACCTCGACGCGGAAACCGCGATCCTCGCGCACGGCTATGAAGTCGTGTGCCCGTTCGTCAACGACACCGTCGACGCGGCCGTGCTCGAACGGCTCGCCGACGGCGGCACGCGGCTGATCGCGCTGCGCTCGGCCGGCTTCAACCATGTCGACCTCACGGCCGCCGAGCGGCTCGGCATCACGGTCGTGCGCGTGCCCGCGTATTCGCCGCATGCGGTCGCCGAGCACGCGGTCGCGCTGATCCTCGCACTCAACCGCCGGCTGCCGCGCGCGGTCGCACGCACCCGCGAAGGCGATTTCTCGCTGAACGGCCTGCTCGGTTTCGACCTGCACGGCAAGACCGTCGGCGTGATCGGCACCGGCATCATCGGCAGCGTGTTCGCGAAGATCATGATGGGCTTCGGGATGCACGTGCTCGCGCACTCCGTGCCGCCGTACAACGACGAGCTGATCGCGTTCGGCGCGCGCTACGTCGAGCTCGACGAACTGCTGCACCACGCCGACATCGTCAGCCTGCACTGCCCGCTGCTGCCGTCGACGCACCATCTGATCAACGAGCGGACGCTCGCACGGATGAAGCACGGCGCGATGCTGATCAACACCGGGCGCGGCGGCCTCGTCGATGCGCAGGCGCTGGTCGACGCGCTCAAGAGCGGCCAGCTCGGCCACCTCGGGCTCGACGTGTACGAAGAGGAAAGCGGGCTGTTCTTCGAGGATCACTCCGACCTGCCGCTGCAGGACGACGTGCTCGCGCGCCTGCTGACGTTCCCGAACGTGATCGTCACGTCGCATCAGGCGTTCTTCACGCGCGAGGCGCTGGCCGAGATCGCGCATACGACGCTGCTGAACATCGAAGCGTGGCACGCCGGCACGCCGCAGAACGTCGTGGCGGCAAACCGCTGAGAAAAGGCCCATTTGACGGCCGGCAGCGCACTCGCAATCGTTTGCTTTTGCACGCTACCGCGCGCCGCACTCGTCTTCATCAACAATTCCGCGCTTTGTTTCGGATGAAGCAACGTTTCGGGCGCGCCGTCTGCTATCGTTGCGCCGACGTCCTCCCCTGCTTTTGCCGCTCATGCGTTTCGACGACTCCGACATCGCCGCGGTCTACCGCGCCATCTTCGAACGGCGCGACATGCGCCACTTCACGCCGGCGCCCGTCGACCCGGTCGTGCTCGCGCGCTTGCTGCGCGCGGCGCACCATGCGCCGAGCGTCGGCTTCATGCAGCCGTGGCGCTTCATCCGCATCACCGATCCCGCGCTGCGCACCGCGATCCACGCGCTGGTCGAGGCCGAGCGCCGCGCGACCGCCGATGCGCTCGGCGAGCGGCAGGACGAATTCATGCGGCTGAAGGTCGAAGGCGTGCGCGAATGCGGCGAGCTGCTGGTCGTCGCGCTCGCCGACGGCCGCGAGCGCCACGTGTTCGGCCGCCGCACGCTGCCGGAGATGGATCTGGCATCCGCCGCGTGCGCGATCCAGAACATGTGGCTCGCGGCGCGCGCGGAAGGACTCGGGATGGGCTGGGTGTCGCTGTTCGACGTCGACGCGCTGCGCACGCTGCTGCGGATGCCCGACGGCGCGAAGCCGATCGCCGTGCTGTGCATCGGGCACGTCGACGCGTTCTATGCGAAGCCGATGCTCGAACAGGAGCGCTGGGCCGCGCGGATGCCGATCGAGGCTTGCCTGTTCGAGAACGGCTGGGACGACCCGGCGGCGATCGACGGCGTCGGCACGGCCGCTTCGCGTGCCGACACGGAGCCGGAAGCCGACGTGACGACCGTGCCGGACGCCGCCCCCGGCGGATCGCCCGCACGCATCGCGTGACGGTCGACCCAGCCACGCCCGTCGTTACGGCCCCGATACGGCCCGACGCGGGAAATCGCCGCAAAATCCCACACTGTGAGCTTCCCGCCTGCCGGCGCGTCGCACGCCGGCAACAGCCATTTTGGCCCCAAGCGTAAGGGTTTTCACTGAAGTAGAATCGCGGCTGTCATTCGACTGACCCACCGCCCGTCCCGCGCCTCCCGCGCCTGGCTCGTGCGGCATTTTTCCCGAGCCTACCGCGATGCCCCTGCCTCTTTTCGCCCTTGCCGTCGCCGCATTTGGAATCGGTACCACCGAATTCGTGATCATGGGGCTGCTGCCCAATGTCGCGCGCGATCTCGGCGTGTCGATTCCGGCCGCGGGCATGCTCGTGTCGGGCTACGCGCTCGGCGTGACGATCGGCGCGCCGATCCTCGCGATCGTCACCGCGAAGATGCCGCGCAAGCGCGCGATGATGGGCCTGATCGGGCTGTTCATCGCCGGCAACCTGTTCTGCGCGATCGCACCGGGCTATGCGGTGCTGATGGCCGCGCGTGTCGTCACGGCGTTCTGTCATGGCGCGTTCTTCGGGATCGGCTCGGTCGTCGCCAGCAACCTCGTCGCGCCGAACCGCCGCGCGCAGGCGATCGCGCTGATGTTCACCGGCCTCACGCTCGCGAACGTGCTCGGCGTGCCGCTCGGCACCGCGCTCGGCCAGGCATTCGGCTGGCGCGCGACGTTCTGGGCCGTCACCGGCATCGGCATCGCCGCGGCCGCCGCGCTCGCGGTGTGCCTGCCGAAGCACCTCGCGATGCCCGACACCAGCATCACGCGCGAATTCAGCGTGCTGAAGCACCCGCAGGTGCTGATGGTGCTCGGCATCAGCGTGCTCGCGTCCGCGAGCCTGTTCAGCGTGTTCACGTACATCACGCCGATCCTCGAGGACGTGACGGGCTTCTCGCCGCATCAGGTCACCTACGTGCTGCTGCTGTTCGGCCTCGGGCTGACGGTCGGCGGCACGCTCGGCGGCAAGCTCGCCGACTGGCGCCGGATGCCGTCGCTGATCGCGACGCTCGCGTTGATCGGTATCGTCCTCGCGCTGTTCGCGGGCACGATGCACGTGCCGTTCGCCGCGCTCGCGACGATCTTCGTGTGGGGCATCCTCGCGTTCGCGATCGTGCCGCCGCTGCAGATCATGATCGTCGATCGCGCCAGCGATGCGCCGAACCTCGCGTCGACGCTGAACCAGGGTGCGTTCAACCTCGGCAACGCGACCGGCGCATGGCTCGGCGGGATGGCGATCGGCTCCGGCGTATCGCTCGTGAGCCTGCCGTGGGTCGGCGTCGCGATGGCCGTCGCGGCGCTCGCGCTCACGCTGTGGTCGGCGTCGCTCGAACGCCGCCCGATGGGCGTGCCGACCGAGTACGTGTGACGCAACCCTGCTGCGATCCTGCTGCAATCGTTGCGGACACAACCCCACTCGATCCTGATGGCCTTCATGGACCTTTCAAGGGCCGCGGTGTAGCATCCCGGCCGATGAAAGCCATTCTCAATCGCGATTTCCTCGCGCTGATCCTGAGCGTCGCGGTCGTCGGCCTCGGGACCGGCGCCACGTTGCCGCTCACCGCACTCGCGCTGACCGAAGCCGGACACGGCACCAACGTGGTCGGCATGCTGACGGCCGCGCAGGCGCTCGGCGGCCTCGCGATCGTCCCGTTCGTCACCGCGCTCGCGCGGCATATCGGCTCGCGCCGCGCGATCGTCGTGTCGGTCGTGCTGCTCGCGGCCGCCACCGCGCTGATGCAGTTCACGTCGAACCTGATCCTGTGGGGCGCGCTGCGCGTGCTGTGCGGCGCCGCGCTGATGCTGCTGTTCACGATCGGCGAAGCGTGGGTCAACCAGCTCGCCGACGATTCGACGCGCGGCCGCGTCGTCGCGATCTACGCGACCAATTTCACGCTGTTCCAGATGGCCGGCCCCGTGCTCGTCAGCCAGATCGCGGGCGCGACGCACATCCGCTTCGCGCTGTGCGGCGCACTGTTCCTGCTCGCGCTGCCGACGCTCGCGACGATCCGGCGCGCGCCGCTCGCCGGCGACGACGCGCATCACGAAGCACACGACAGCTGGTTCGCGGTGCTGCCCCGCATGCCCGCGCTGATCATCGGCACCGGCTTCTTCGCGCTGTTCGATACGCTCGCGCTGTCGCTGCTGCCGCTCTACGCGATGGATCACGGCGTCGCAAGCGCGACCGCCGTGCTGCTCGCGTCGATCATGCTGTTCGGCGATACCGCGATGCAGTTCCCGATCGGCTGGCTCGCGGACAAGCTCGGCCGCGAACGCGTGCACCTCGGCGCCGGCTGGATCGTGCTGACCGGCCTGCCGCTGCTGCCGTTCGTCATCGCGAATCCGTGGCTGTGCTGGCCGCTGCTGTTCGTGCTCGGCGCGGCGGCCGGCAGCATCTATACGCTGTCGCTGGTCGCGTGCGGCGAACGCTTCCGAGGCGCGGCGCTCGTCACCGCAAGCTCGCTCGTATCGGCATCGTGGAGCGCCGCGAGCTTCGGCGGCCCGCTGGTGGCCGGTGCTTTGATGGAGCAACTGGGCAGCAACGCGCTGGTCGGCGTGCTGGTCGCCTGCGTCGCGGCGTTCGTCGCGGCCGCGCTGTGGGAGCGCCGCGCCGCGTTGCAACGCGCGATCTGATTCGTATCGACGAAACCACCTCGACGAATCGGCAACGGCCCGCATGACGCGGGCCGTTCAGTCCTGCCGTACTACTCGTTACACCTTCCGCGCCGGCAGGATCTTCCCCGCACACGTGCCGAAGCCGACGCGATAGCCGTCGCCCTGGCACCACCCGGCGAGCGTGAGCTCGTCGCCGTCCTCGATGAACGCACGGCTGCCGCCGCCGTTCAGCGCGATCGGCTCCTTGCCGTTCCACGTCAGTTCGAGCAGGCTGCCGAACGAATCCTTCGTCGGCCCGCTGATCGTGCCCGAACCCATCAGGTCGCCCACGCGCGTGTTGCAGCCCGCGACCGTGTGATGCGCGAGCTGCTGCGCCATCGTCCAGTACATGTGCCTGAAGTTCGTGCGGCAGATCGACGTCGCTTCGGCCGCGCCTTCGGCACGCAGCGTCACTTCGAGCGCGATGTCGAACGCATGCTTGCCGGCGTGCCGCAGATACGCGAGCGGCTGCGGCGACTGCTCGGGCTGCGCGACGCGGAACGGTTCGAGCGCGTCGAGCGTGACGATCCACGGCGAGATCGTCGTCGCGAAGCCCTTCGAGTTGAACGGGCCGAGCGGCACGTATTCCCACTGCTGGATGTCGCGCGCGCTCCAGTCGTTCAGCAGCACCATCCCGAAGATATGCGCTTCCGCGTCCTCGCACGCGATCGGCTCGCCGAGCGCGTTGCCCTTCCCGACGATGAAGCCCGTCTCGAGTTCGATGTCGAGCTTGCGGCACGCGCCGAACACGGGACGCTCCTGGTCGGGCAGCTTCAGTTGCCCGTTCGGCCGCCGCACCGGCGTGCCGCTCACGACCACCGACGACGCACGGCCGTTGTAGCCGATCGGCATCTCCGACCAGTTCGGCAACAGCGCGTTCTTCGGATCGCGGAACATCGAGCCGACGTTGGTCGCGTGTTCCTTCGACGAATAGAAATCCGTATAGCCGGGAATCTCGACCGGCAGATGCAGCGTCGCGTCGCGCTGCGCGACGAGCACTTGCGCGCGCAGCGCCGCGTCGTCACGCAGCGTCGCGTTGTCGCGCGAGAACAGGTCGGACAGCTGCACGCGCACGCTGCGCCATGCGTCGCGGCCGAGCGCGATGAACGCATTGAGCGTCGGCGCGGCGAACGCATCGGCGCCGGCCGGCAGCGTCACGAGGCCCGCGCGCGCGAGCGCCGCGAGATCGACGATCTGGTCGCCCAGCGCCACGCCCGCACGATGCGCCGCCTGCTTCGCATCGCTGAAGATCCCGAACGGCAGGTTCTGGATCGGGAAATCGCAGGCGGGCTCGTTCGCGGTGTCGATCCAGCTCTTGCGAGCCGGGTCGAGCGTCGCGCGCCAGTCTTGGGTATCGCTCATCGTTGCTCCGGATTGAAGTGTTTCCTGATGCCTTGCCAGCATTCGAAGTAGTCGGCCTGCAGCTGCGCGGTGTCGAGCGCATAGCGCGTCGGCCGGATCAGCGTGCGGGTCTCGAACATGAACGCCATCGTCGCGTCGACCTTGTGCGGCTTCGTCGTGTCGCTCGCGGACGCCTTCTCGAACGTATCCGCATCGGGCCCGTGGCCCGACATGCAGTTGTGCAGGCTCGCGCCGCCCGGCACGAAGCCTTCGGCCTTCGCGTCGTATGCGCCGTGCACGAGCCCCATGAATTCGCTCGCGACGTTGCGGTGGAACCACGGCGGGCGGAATGTATCCTCGGCCGCGAGCCAGCGCGGCGGGAAGATCACGAAGTCGATCGTGTCGACGCCCGGCGTGTCGCTCTGCGCCTGCAGCACGAGGAAGATCGACGGATCGGGATGGTCGAAGCTGATCGAGCCGATCGTGTTGAACAGGCGCAGGTCGTATTTGTACGGCGCGTAGTTGCCGTGCCACGCGACGACGTCGAGCGGCGAATGGCCGATGTCCGCGCGCCACAGGCGGCCGTTCAGCTTCGCGATCAGTTCGAATGCGCCTTCGCGGTCTTCGTACGCGGCTTGCGGCGTCAGGAAGTCGCGCGGGTTCGCGAGCCCGTTCGAGCCGATCGGGCCGAGATCCGGCAGGCGCAGCTGCGCGCCGAAGTTTTCGCAGAGATAGCCGCGCGCGTCGCCGTCCGGCAGCGTGACGGTAAAGCGCACACCGCGCGGGATCACCGCGATCTCGAACGGCTCGACGTCGACGCGGCCGAATTCGGTCGCGATGAACAGGCGCCCCTGTTGCGGCACGATCAGCAGTTCGCCGTCCGCGCTGTAGAAGAAGCGGTCCTGCATCGAGCGGTTCGCCGCGTACAGGTGGATCGCGCAACCGTTCATCGCGGCGGCCGAGCCGTTGCCGGCCATCGTCACGAGCCCGTCGACGAAATCGGTCGGCTCGACCGGCATCGGCAGCGGATCCCAGCGCAGCTGGTTCGGCGGCGTCGGCGGCACGTCGACCGAATCGCCGAATTCCGACACGAGCCGCTGCGTGCCCGCGTACGGCTCGAACGGCCGGTGCACGGCGGCCGGGCGAATGCGGTACAGCCACGAGCGGCGATTGTGGCCGCGCGGCGCGGTAAACGCGGTGCCCGACAACTGCTCCGCGTACAGCCCGTACGGCGCACGCTGCGGCGAGTTGCGGCCGTGCGGCAGCGCGCCGGGCAGTGCCTCGGTCGCGAATTCGTTCGCGAAACCGCTCAGGTAGCCGGCGGTTGCCGATTTCGACAGGTCAAGCGTCATCGTTTCCTTTCTCCCTCAATTCATGGCGGCGTTCGGCGCCTGCACGCCGTTGCGCCGCGTCACGCCCGCCAGGCCGAGAACGAACAGCGCCGAGCACAGCACGGGCACCGCGGCCGCGTGGAACAGCGCGCCGTTCGACCAGTTGAGCGCAATCAGTTGTCCGCCGACGAGCGGTCCGAGTACCGAGCCGATCCGGCCGATGCCGAGGCTCCAGCCGATGCCCGTCGAGCGCAGCGACGTCGGGTAATACTGGCCCGCGAGCGCGTTCACGGCCGGCTGCCCGCCGACCACGCAGAACCCGCCCGCGAACACGACGACCAGCAGCCACGGCAGCGCATGCGCGACCGAGCCGATCAGCCCCACCGACACGGCCGCGCACGCGAAGCACACGAACAGCACGCGCACGAAGCCGTAACGTTCGATGAACCAGCCGAGCGACAGCGTGCCGATCACGCCGCCCGTCTGCAGCACCGTGCCGACGATCACTGCCGTGCCCGGCGAATAGCCGGCGTCGCGCATCACGGTCGGCAGCCAGTTCGACAGGAAATACAGATCGATCAGGTTCATGAAGCTGATCGCCCACAGCAGCAGCGTGACCGGCAGGCGGCCATGGCTGAACAGTTCGGCGACCGGCGCACCGCTCGCGGCACGCTCGCGCACGACGATGCGCGTGTTCGCATCGATACCGGCCTGCGGCGCGAATCGCGCGAGCCAGTCGCGCGCCTGCGCGACGCGGCCTTTCAGCACCAGGAACTGCAGCGACTCCGGCAGCCGCGCGAGCATCGCGATCGTCAGCACGAGCGGCACCGCGCCGCCGACGAAGAACACCGAACGCCAGCCGAATGCGGGAATCAGCGCGGCGCTGATGAAGCCGCCGAGCGCCGCGCCGAGCGTGAAGCCGCACGACACGATCATCATCCGCTTCACGCGATGCGCGGCCGGGCTGAACTCGCCGACCAGCGCCATCGCGTTCGGCATGATGCAGCCGAGGCCGAGGCCCGTGACGAAGCGCAGCGCCATCAGCACGGGAATCGAACCGGCGAACGGCGTCGCGAGCATCGTCACTGCGAAGAACAGCGTCGAGCCGATCAGCACCGGGCGCCGCCCGATCCGGTCGGCCAGCACCGACAGCCCGAGCGCGCCGAGCAGCATCCCGAACAGGCTCGCGCTGAACACGGGCCCGAGCGCCTGCTTCGGCACGCCCCATTCGGCGATCACGCTCGGCGCGACGTAGCCCATCGCCTGCGCATCGAACCCGTCGATCACGAGGCACAGCCCGCACAGCATCAGCAGCATCCAGTGAAAGCCCGGGCGATGGGTCTCGTCGATCACGCGCTCGACCTCGAGCACGCGTGCGTCGGCCGGCGCCGCGCTCATTGCGCCACCTCGGCGGCCGGATGCACGGGCGGCGTCACGCCCTGGCGCGCGAGCGCCATCGCTTCGCGCAGCACGTCGGCGTCGCCGACCTGGTTCGCGAGCAGCAGGATCAGCTTCGCGTTGACGAGCTGGCTGTCGCTGTCGGACAGGTCGCGATGCATGTCGATCAGCGCTTCGTAGAACGCGTCGGGGTCGGCCAGGCGCGGGCGGGTATCGAGTGCGGGCATGACGGTGTCTCCGGTGTTTTTATCGTATTCAGCGTGCGCAGGTCGCGCGCGCCAGTGCGTCGGCGATCGCCTGACGGTCGAGCGTGCGCATGCGCGCGCAGACGTGCTGATCGGGGCGCAGCAGGTAGAACGTGCCCGGCTGCGCGTCGTAGCGTTGCGCGGCAAAACCGTCGACGTCCTCCACGACGTCGACGCCGGCCACCGGCTGCGCATGGCCGGCCGGCACGACGAGCACCGGACGCACCGGCAGCGCGAGGCCGTCGACGGCCCTGGCGAGCGCGGCCGCATCGCCCGGCAAGCCGAACAGCACGCCGGTGAAGCCGTCGCGCAGACGCTGCAGCAGCCAGCCCGACGCGTCCTGCACGCGCACCGGCGCATCGGCCGCCGCCGCGCCCGGCCGCATCGCGCAGGCAAATGCGTCGCCGTTGCGATCGGGCGTGTTCAGCGGCGAATCGGCCAGTACCGCCGGCACCGACAGGCGGCCGCTGTTCACGAGCTTGCGCGCGAACTCGCAGTCGCGCGCGAGCTTCAGCGTCGCGTCGCGGAACACGCGCGACACCGCGCTCTTCGGCGTGATGAAGTCGGTCGAGCGCGTCGAGTTGCGGATGTTCTCGTCGGCCGCGAATTCGCGCTCGCTCGCATACGTGTCGAGCAGGCGGTCGTCCGAGCGGCCGTCGAGCACGAGCTTCAGCTTCCATGCGAGGTTGTCCGCGTCCTGCACGCCGCTGTTCGCGCCGCGCGCGCCGAACGGCGACACGCCGTGCGCGGAATCGCCCGCGAACAGCACGCGGCCGTGGCGGAACGTATCCATCCGCTGGCAGCGGAACGTATAGACGCTCACCCATTCGAGCTCGAACTCGACGTCCGGCCCGAGCAGCGCGCGCACGCGCGGGATCACGCGCTCCGGCTGCTTCTCGGCGACAGGGTCGGCATCCCAGCCAAGCTGGAAGTCAATGCGCCATACGTTATCGGGCTGGCGATGCAGCAGCACCGACTGGTTGCGGTGGAACGGCGGATCGAACCAGAACCAGCGCTCGGTCGGAAACTCCGCCTTCATCTTCACGTCGGCGATCAGGAAGCGGTCCTTGAACGTGCGGCCATGGCTTTCGAGGCCCATCATCGTGCGCATCGGGCTGCGCGAGCCGTCGGCCGCGATCACGTACCGCGCGTGCAGCGTCGCGATGCCGTCCGGCGTCTCGATCGTCAGCACCGCGTGTTCGGCCGACTGCTCGATGCCCGTCACCTTGTGCTTCCAGCGGATGTCGAGGTTCGGCAGCTCGAACGCACGGTCGGCCAGATAGCCTTCGACGTAGTACTGCTGCAGGTTGATGAATGCGGGGCGCGCGTGCCCTTCCTCGGGCAGCAGGTCGAACGCGTACAGCTGCTCGTCCTGCAGGAACACCTTGCCGACGTGCCAGCTCACGCCCTTGTCGACGAAGCGCTCGCCGCAGCCGAGCCGGTCGAAGATCTCGAGCGTGCGTTTCGCGAAGCAAATCGCGCGCGATCCGGTCGACAACGTGTCGTCGTCGTCGAGCAGCACGACCGGCACGCCCTGCTGCGCGAGGTCGATCGCGGCCGCGAGGCCCACCGGGCCCGCACCGACGACGATGACCGGGTGGACGGCCGCGTCATGCGCGCGAGCGCGGTACTCGAACTTCAGCGTCTGGTAATCGATGCTCATGGTCGCCATCCGCGCCTCAACCCTGCCGCGCGCGCACCGGCGCGCCCGTCGTGCCCTTCGTCTCCTGCCGGCGCGCCTGCCCGGCTGTCCTGTCAACCGCCACGTCTCGCTCCTTGCTTCCTGTTGATTCGTGAACGGCGCCGTCTCGCGGCGCCCGCATGCCGCATTTCTTGATCGGCGACAAATCCTTGGATTTACGAATAGTAAAACCAATTACGAATAGTGAAATCAACGTAAACCCTAGGCGAACGTGTCCGGACGGGATAACCATATGAGCGAAACGCCAAGCCGAGCTTGGCGCGCGCTGCTAATATCGAGATACGAGGCGGCCCGTTCGGCCGCCGTTTTTCCTTCTTACGCCGATGATTCCGCCCACCATTCCCGAGCTGGTCGCCCGTGCCGGGCAACTGCCGTATCTGCGGGATCACCTCGCGCTGGCCGAAGGCGGCACCGCGAGCGCGAATCTGCCCGAGCGCACGCTCGGCAGCGCCTACGAACCGATCTACGACGTGACGATGCCCGGCGCGCCGCAATCGACCTCATTTGCCGACGCGATCGAGCGCTACGGCGACGAGCTCGGCTTCCAGGCCGTCACGGTCGTCACGGGCGCGCCGCACGATCCGGTCGACTCGGCCGTCGACGACCAGACGCTGGTCGCGATCGACCGCCTGTCGCGCGCGCTGCATGCGATCAACTTTTTCGGCGCGCAGCGCCACGGGTTGCTGTTCCTGCGCGTGCACGAACGGCTGCTGAAGAGCGTGAAGTACGACCACGGCAAGCATTTCTCGTCGGTGCTGCAGCGCTTCGGGCTGCCGCCCGAGCGGGTCGTGATCGAGCTGCCGGCGGTCGCGGTCGCGCACAAGACCTTCCTCGGCTACCTGACGCGCAGCTACCAGCATCACGGCTTCAAGGTCGCGGACAAACTGCCCGACCCGGGCCGCATCCTCGCGGTCGAATCGGACATGGCGCGGCCCGACTTCATCAAGATGGATGCGGGCATCGCGTTGCGCGACGGGATGGTCAAGGCGCTCGTCGCCTATGCGCAGCGCGTGCGGATTCCGCTGATCTTCGACGGCGTCGTCGACGAGACGCAGTGCGAACTGCTGCGCCAGCACGACGTGCGGTTCATGCAGGGCCCCGTGTTTGCGAAGGTCGTGACGGCCTGAGCGGAGGGCGTGACCGGCACGCGCGGTGTGCCGGTTGCGAGCGTTGGGCGACGCGCCGTTCGCGGAATCCGTTCGGCTTGCGTCATCCGTGCCCGATGCCGGCCGGTTCGTGACCGGATGTCTTGCATGGCCGGCGCAACCGGAAGGCGCCGCCGCCCTCCGCGGTTCCCGCCGACACCGGCGACGACGGCATGGCCGTCGCGCACCGCATGGCTCAGGCCGTCTGCCCGAGCCGTTGCGCGAGCCCTTTCAGCTTCGGCCCGATCTGCGTCCGGAACACGTCCTCGTCCATCGACGACGCGGGACCGCTGCAGCTCAGGATCAGCCAGCGCCCCTCGCGCGGCTCGCGAAACGGCACGGCCGCCGCGTTCACGTCCATGTGCCACGCGCGGAACGAGTAGCAGCACCCGCCTGCCGAGAACTCGGCCACCGCAAGCTGCGCGGCGGCGACGAGCGCATCGGCGTCCGCCGCGCCGCCTGCCGCGCGGTGCAGTTCCGTATAGAGCGCGCGGCGCACATCCTCCGGCTGCACGGCCAGGTACGCACGCCCCATCGAGCTCGTCAGCATCGACAGCCGCGAACCGGGCGCGAGCCCGAGCGTCAGCGCCGTCTCGCTGCGGATCGTCTCCAGGTAGATCATGTCGAGTCCGTCCCGGCAGCCCAGCGACACGGCCGCGCCGATTTCGCGCGCGAGCGCCTGCATGTGCGGCCGCGCGAGATCGATCGTCCCCGAACCCGACAGCAGCGCGTAGCCGAGCGACAGCACGCCGGCGTCGAGCGCATACTTTCCAAGCGTCTCGTCGTAGCGCAGGTAACCGAGCACGGTCAGCGTATAGGCAAGCCGGTTCACGGTCGCCTTCGGCAGCCCCGTGCGCTCCGCGAAGTCGCGGTTGCCGAGCATCGTCTCGCCGGGCCGGAAGGCGCGCAGCAGGTCGAGCCCGCGCGCGAGCGCGACGACGAACTTGCGTTCGTCGATCGTGGTTTCGTCGATGGTTGAAAGTGTCATCTGGTGCTACACTGGGTTCGATTTGCAAAACATTGTTCCGCACAGCGGAACTACAGTCAAGCGAACTTTTGGCATGGGGCCCGGCTGGAAGACCGGACCAACTGGAGATGAGACGATGACCGCTGCAACTTTTCATTGGGACGATCCGCTGCTGCTCGACCAGCAACTGACTGAAGAAGAGCGGATGGTGCGCGATGCCGCGCAGGCGTACGCACAGGACAAGCTCGCGCCGCGCGTCACTGAAGCGTTCCGCCACGAGCGCACCGACGCCGCCATCTTCCGCGAGATGGGCGAAGTCGGTCTGCTCGGCCCGACGATTCCCGAGGAATACGGCGGCCCCGGCCTCAACTACGTCAGCTACGGACTGATCGCGCGCGAAGTCGAGCGCGTCGATTCGGGCTACCGGTCGATGATGTCCGTGCAGTCGTCGCTCGTGATGGTGCCGATCTTCGAATTCGGCTCCGACGCGCAGAAGCAGAAATACCTGCCGAAGCTCGCGACCGGCGAATGGATCGGCTGCTTCGGGCTGACCGAGCCGAACCACGGCTCCGATCCGGGCAGCATGGTCACGCGCGCGAAGAAGGTGCCCGGCGGCTACTCGCTGTCCGGCGCGAAGATGTGGATCACGAACTCGCCGATCGCCGACGTGTTCGTCGTGTGGGCGAAGCTCGAAGAGAACGGCAAGGACGCGATCCGCGGCTTCATCCTGGAGAAAGGCTGGAAGGGCCTGTCGGCGCCGGCGATCCACGGCAAGGTCGGGCTGCGCGCGTCGATCACCGGCGAGATCGTCCTCGACGAAGTGTTCGTGCCGGAAGAGAACCTGATGCCGAACGTGAGCGGCCTGCGCGGCCCGTTCACGTGCCTGAACTCGGCGCGCTACGGGATCGCATGGGGCGCGCTCGGCGCTGCCGAGTCCTGCTGGCACACCTCGCGCCAGTACGTGCTCGACCGCCAGCAGTTCGGCCGGCCGCTCGCCGCGAACCAGCTGATCCAGAAGAAGCTCGCCGACATGCAGACCGAAATCACGCTCGGCCTGCAAGGCGTACTGCGCCTCGGCCGGATGAAGGACGAAGGCACGGCGGCCGTCGAGATCACGTCGATCATGAAGCGCAACTCGTGCGGCAAGGCGCTCGACATCGCGCGCCTCGCGCGCGACATGCTCGGCGGCAACGGCATCTCCGACGAATTCGGCGTCGCGCGCCACCTCGTGAACCTCGAAGTGGTCAACACGTACGAAGGCACGCACGACATCCACGCGCTGATCCTCGGCCGCGCGCAGACGGGCATCCAGGCATTCTTCTGAACATCCGGACGTGACGCACGCGGCCGCGATGCCGCGTGGCGCAGCGCCAAGCAAACGGCCCGCCCGGCATCACTGCCGGGCGGGCCGTTGTTCATCGGAACCGCGGTTCCGGGCCGCCGCTGCTTACTTGTTCGGCTGCGGCGTCAGGCGCAGATACGGACGCACTGCGTTGAAGCCCTTCGGGAAGCGCTTCTTCAGCTCTTCCGGATCCTGCAGCGACGGCACGATCACGACGTCGTCGCCGTCCTTCCAGTTGCCGGGCGTCGCGACCTTGTAGTTGTCGGTCAGTTGCAGCGAGTCGATCACGCGCAGCACTTCGTCGAAATTGCGCCCCGTGCTGGCCGGATAGGTGATCGTGAGCCGCACCTTCTTGTTCGGGTCGATCACGAACAGCGAGCGCACCGTCAGCGTTTCGTTCGCGTTCGGGTGGATCATGTCGTACAGCTGCGAAACCTTGCGGTCCGCATCGGCGATGATCGGAAAGCCGACGACCGTCGATTGCGTTTCGTTGATGTCGTTGATCCAGCCCTTGTGCGATTCGACGCCGTCGACCGACAGCGCGATCACCTTCACGTTGCGTTTCTCGAATTCGCCCTTCAGTTTCGAGGTCAGCCCGAGTTCCGTCGTGCACACCGGCGTGTAGTCGGCCGGATGGGAGAACAGGACGCCCCAGCTGTTGCCGAGCCAGTCGTGAAACTTGATGGTGCCCAGGCTCGATTCCTGCTCGAAATCCGGTGCGATGTCGCCAAGACGCAGACTCATGATGTTCCCTCCTCGAACGATGCTGGTTGAAACCGCGCGCTGGACAGCGCGGGACAGTCCATCAGCTTACGGGAAGCAATGGGCCGTGCGAACGATTATTCCGTTTGATATTCATACTTTTTTGTCATTTTTACCCGGCGCCGGGACGGGACGGGCGACCACGAGGGAAACTTTTCAATCCTTTGCCGCTCTGTTCATGATTACAAGTCGTTTACCATGCAGTCTTGCACTGCCGCCGTGTGTGTTCCCGGCTCGCCAGCAGGCAGGGGTTTCGCTACGATGTGAACCTGCAGCATGACAGCACGAAGGGAGTTGCAATGTCGGAAATCAACAAGGAGAAACTGATGTCGGATATCAAAACCGTTCTCTCGGACGCCGAAGACCTGCTCAAGCAAGCAGCGAGCAGCACGGGCGACCGTGCGGCCGAGCTGCGCGAGAAGGCGATGTCGCGCCTGAAGCAGGCCAAGGAAAAGGCTGCCGACGTCCAGGTCGTGGTGGTCGAGAAAGGCAAGAAGGCCGCACGCGCGACCGACGATTACGTGCACGAGCACCCGTGGACGTCGATCGGCGTGGCCGCCGGCGTCGGCGTGCTGATCGGCCTGCTGATCAACCGCAAGTAACGCGCTCTGCGCCGTTTCGTCCCGCGGGCCGCGTCGCGCGGCCCGCGGGCGTCGAAGCCAGTCGGCGGTTTCCGCCGGCCGGCTTTGTCCTAGCTGCTCACTGCGCGCACGCACCTCATCCATGACGACAGACACCACCTCGCAGCCGTCCGGCCAAGGACCGCTGCGCCGCCTCGTCGGCTCCGCGATCGGGCTTCTGCAGACACGCCTCGAACTGGTGGGCATCGAGCTTGCCGAGGAGAAGGAACGCCTGATGGGCGTGCTGTTCCTCGGGCTCGCCGCGATGATGCTCGCGACGATGGCACTCATCAGCCTGACCGTGCTCGTCGCGATCGCGTTCTGGGATACCTATCGCTGGCAGTCGCTCGCGGTAATCACCGCACTGTATGCCGCCGCCGGCATCGTGTGCGCGCTGAAAGCCCGCTCGGGCCTGCGCGACGCACCGACCGTATTCGAGGCGACGCTCGCCGAACTCGAGAAGGACCGCGAACTGTTCCGCGGCAAGCCGTGATCGCCATCGCGTTCACCCCTCCCACCTACTTCGTCGACGCGCCATGAGCCAGAACGTTACGGGCAATTCACCCCGCTCCCATTCGTCGCGATCGAACTGGAGCGCATCGCAGCATCGCGCGCTCCGCAAGGAACTGCTGATCCTGCGATCCGAAGTCGAGCGGCTCGAGCTCGCGGAAGCCGCCGGCGAGATGCGCCAGGCCGTCACGCGCTTCAGCTGGCTCAAGGTTTTCATCCCCGGCCTTTCCACCAACAAGTTCAGCCAGTCCGCCAGGAACCTGAACGCGAGCCTCGGCAATCTCGTCAACCAGTATCCGATGCTGAGTTCGCTCGCGTCGCTCGTGCTGGCGAAACCCGTTCGCTCGCTGCTGCGCGCGAGCGCGGGCCCCGCGCTGAAGTGGGGCACGCTCGGCTTCGCCGCATGGGAGGTCTACCGGATCTGGAAGCAATCCCGCGACGAGCGCGAGCTCGACCCGCACGGCGACTGACCGCCGACCTCACGCGCGCACGGCCATGCGCCGTTGCGCGCCTTTTTTGCAGACGCTTGCAAACTCAACGCGCGCCCCAGCAGGCCGTGCCCGGCTCGTCGGCGCCATCGCGCCGCACATTGCCTTTCGTCCCGCCGGAATCCAGCGTGAAGGACCCGCATGGATCGTCGTGCATCGGGCCCGTGTCGAGCGGGCTTGCGTCCAGTTCGTAGCTCACCGGCGAATCGTCGCCACCCAGCCGCCGCAGCGTCAGGCGATAGACGGCACGCCCGTCCGGCGGCGCCCGCACGAGCGCGTCCGGCAACGCCGAAGGCAACGAACCATCCAGCGTTTCGAGATACTGGGCCGCGCGATACAGCGCGGACACCGCCGACGCGCGATGAACGCGCGCGACATGCTCGCGATACGACGGGATGCCCCATCCGGCCAGCACCGCGACGATCGCGAGCACGATCATCAACTCGATCAGCGTGAATCCCGTCGATCGGAATACGGAAGGACGGCCGTTCACTGAAGCACCGCCGCGACGCGACGCCAGCGCAGCGCGACGACGCGCTCGCCGCGTATCGCGACCTGGTGCTGCAGCCAGACTGCACTCGATGCATGCGCACCGACGCCACGTGCGGTGACGAGATAAGCACGGCTACCGGGCGGCCCTGCCCCGCGCCACGCCTCGATCAGGCATCGCGGCGGCTGCGCGGCCATCGGCCATCCGGCGAACGGCGTGAATGCTTCGGCGGCCGCCAGCGGCGGCATGCGCCGCCAGGTGTCGGGCTCCACGTACGATTCGCGCTCGCTCACATAGGGCACCGCGCCACGGAGCAATCGCGCGGTGCATGCTGCCAGCGCGGCATCGGCTGCGTGGAATGCAATCAGCCGATCGGACAGTGCTCGCGTGCGACGCGATTCCGTCAGCGCGGCTTCGAACCACGTGCCTGTCAGCGCTGCAATGGCCGCACCGACCGCGATGACTGCCGGCAATGCGAGCCCTGCGTCGCGCCGCCAGGCGCGGGGTGCCGACCGGAAGCGCATGCGCGGTTCACACGGGTTCGTCGCCAGGGCGCTCGTGCACGCAGCCTGTTGCGGTTCGTCGCCGCTCGCGGCGATGAGCCCATGCGCGTTGCCTGCTGCAACCCATCGCGATCTCGCCCACACGGACCGACCTGCTCCGCTCATCGCACCACCTCTTGCGTGCGCGCTGCATCAGGCAACGTAGCGTCGAAGCCGGGCGCTGAATTTCTCAGCGCGATGATGCGATCGAGCGTCAAACGTGCACGTCCGTCCTGTGCAACGGCGGCAAGACCGTTGCAGTCGACATGGCTGGACGGCTCGCGCATCGGTTCGCCGCGCGCCCGCACGCAGACATGCACGGCCACGACATCGCGCCAGTCTTCGACACGCATCGCATCGGCGTCGACAAATTGAGCGCCGCCGCGACGCAAATAGCGCACGCGCAACTGATCGATGCCCGATACGACGGGCTGCGGCGTGCCCGGACGGCCGCTCCCTTCGCAATACAGCTCGGGCTCCCCCGTCGACGGACTGACGTGCGCATCGAAGCGGTTCTCCACCAACGGCCGTTCGCCAGGCGCGCCGACACCTTGCCCGAGGCAATCCGACGCCTGGCCGCTCACCGTCGACCACGTCGACACCGCATCACCGACGTACCGGACCAGTAGCGCATCCGACGCAGCGCGCACCGACTCGCACCGCACCTGTGCGCCATCGCCCCGCACGCGCGCCGTCGAACAGCCGAACACCGGCGGCAACGATGACGCGCCTTCCATATCGAGCGGCCGGAACCCCGCCATCTGGATCTGCTGGCCGACCAACATCAGCGCGGTGCCTGCCGCATCGCGCATCCGGAATGCATCTTCCGCACGCCGTTGCGCAATGCGCTGCGCGTGATGGAGCGCGCCTGCCGCTGCGAGCACGAGGAGACCGACGGTCATCGCAATCAGCACCTCGAGCAGCGTGTGTGCACGCATACGACGATCAGCGTGCATCGGCATCGGTCTCCCGAAACGGAATCCGGACGCACGTGGGCGGCTGCCCCGATACACCCGCGGCTTCGCATCGCGGCGACGCAGCCGCGTTGCCGCTACGCCAGCCGACGACCGCGTAGCGGACGCCGCCCGGCCCGTCGTCGAGCGTCATCGCACCGCCGGGCAGCGACGCAGCCGCCAGCGCCGCAAGGCCATCGTCTGTCCCGGCACCTGCGTACAGGCGCTCGATACGCGCGTCGGCCAGCCACAGCGCACGCTCGCGCCAGATCGTCGCCCGCTGGGCGCGCGCCATCGCAAGCTGGCTGCCGGCCACGGCCAGCATCACGGTCGCGAGCAGCGCGATGGCCAGCGTCGCCTCGATCAGCGACGTGCCGCGCATGGCGTTGCGCATCGCGATCACGCCGAGCCGCAGCGGCCGGCGACCACCCGCGCCCGGCCGCCCGCCGCAATCCTCACGCAACGCGACACGCGTGCGTCTTCCGCGTCGGACACGCCGCGCCGCGGACGCAATTCGAACCGCCGGATTCCGCCGATCGCCTGGCCGGCCGGCGGCGCAAAAGCCAGATCGTGCGCGGCGCCCGCGACGGCCACTTCGGCATCGCGCGGATAGCGTCGCAGTACGCGCGATTGCCCGTCGACCTGCCCGCTGACGATCCAGTCGCACGACCATTCGGCCGCATCGCACCGCTCGCCGGCACGCAGACAGGTGCCGCCGTTCCCGGCCCGGCACAGCGTGACACGCGTGCCAAGACGCGTCGCCTCGGTACGCGCAAACGAAAGCGCGCCGAGCAACGCACGCGAGCGTGCATCCACACGCTCACGCATGCGCCACTGGTCGAACGCGGGCGCCGCGTAGAGCGCGAGCCCGGCCGCCAGCGCGAGCGCAACCATCAGCTCGACGAGCGTGAACCCGCCCGAGCCTGACAATGGATTTTTCAAAGGTTGAGCGTGCAGCCCCATCGCCATCGTCCTCCACCAGAGTGAGGAGACGACTGTAGCGATGCGTGCGGACTCGCGCCATTTGCCGAACGGCCGACTGGCGACATCCGGTCGCGACCGACACAATCGGCGCGAACTGAACCAACGGAGAAGACGATGAACGAACGCAGCGCGTCAGCGCTTACGCGGGGTCTTGGCGGGAGAGGCGCGACGGAACTCTTCGATCACGTCGGCAAATTCGGAAACGTCCTCGAACCGGCGATACACCGATGCGAAGCGGACATAAGCGATCGTATCGAGGCCGCGCAACTCGTTCATCACGAGCTCGCCGAGCTTCTCGCTACGCACTTCACGCTCGCCTGTCGCGAGCAGTTGATATTCGATGCGGGCGACCGCCGCGTCGATCGCGTCGGCAGCAACCGGCCGCTTGCGCAGCGCGAGTTGCATGCTGGCGACGATCTTGCGACGGTCGAATTCCGTGCGGCTGCCGTCCTTCTTCACGACGAACGGCAGGGACAGCTCGACCCGCTCGTACGTCGTGAAGCGCTTGTCGCAAGCCGAGCAACGACGGCGCCGGCGAATCGCGGCGCCATCTTCGGACACGCGCGAGTCTACGACCTGCGTGTCGTCATGCCGGCAGAACGGGCAGCGCATCGGCGATCAGCGATAGACCGGGAAACGCTTGGTCAGCTCGGCGACCTGCGCACGCACGCGCTCGATCGTCGCGGCATCTTCCGGGTTCTCCAGCACGTCGGCGATCAGGTTGCCCACCTGCTCCGCTTCCGCCGGGCCGAACCCGCGCGTCGTCATCGCCGGCGAACCCAGGCGCACGCCGCTCGTCACGAACGGCTTTTCCGGATCGTTCGGGATCGCGTTCTTGTTCACCGTGATGTGTGCCGCACCGAGTGCTGCTTCCGCTGCCTTGCCCGTGATGTTCTTCGCGCGCAGGTCCACCAGCATCACGTGGCTTTCGGTGCGGCCCGACACGATCCGCAGGCCGCGCTTCACCAGCGTTTCAGCCAGCACGCGCGCGTTTTCGACCACCTTTTCCTGGTACGACTTGAACTCCGGCGACAGCGCTTCCTTGAACGCCACCGCCTTCGCCGCGATCACGTGCATCAGCGGGCCGCCCTGGATCCCCGGGAAGATCGCCGAGTTGATCGGCTTCTCGTACTCCGCCTTCATCAGGATCACGCCGCCGCGCGGGCCGCGCAGGCTCTTGTGCGTCGTCGTCGTCACGAAGTCCGCGTGCGGCACCGGGTTCGGGTACACGCCGGCCGCGATCAGGCCTGCGTAGTGCGCCATGTCGACCATCAGGTACGCGCCCACCGACTTCGCGATCTTCGCGAGGCGCTCGAAATCGATCTTCAGCGAGAACGCCGACGCGCCCGCGACGATCAGCTTCGGCTTGTGTTCCTGCGCGAGCTTCTCGGCCGCTTCGTAGTCGATGTCTTCGTTTTCGTTCAGGCCATAGCTCACGACGTTGAACCACTTGCCCGACATGTTGACCGGCGAGCCGTGCGTCAGGTGACCACCGTGCGCGAGGCTCATGCCCATGATCGTGTCGCCCGGCTTGAGCATCGCGAAGAACACGCCCTGGTTCGCCTGCGAACCCGAGTTCGGCTGCACGTTCGCGGCTTCCGCGCCGAACAGTTGCTTCACGCGGTCGATCGCGAGCTGCTCGACCACGTCGACGTACTCGCAGCCGCCGTAGTAGCGCTTGCCCGGATACCCTTCCGCGTACTTGTTCGTGAGCTGCGAGCCTTGGGCGGCCATTACGGCCGGACTCGTGTAGTTTTCCGACGCGATCAGCTCGATGTGATCTTCCTGGCGGCGGTTTTCCTGCTCGATCGCTGCAAAGACTTCGGGATCGACGTTCGCGATGGTGCTTTGGGCTCTGTCAAACATACGGTTTCCGTTAAGTGTGTACAGGTTGACCGGAGTGGCCGAGTACGGTGCGCTGCTGGCGGGACCAGCTCGACGTGGCGGAAGAATCCGAATGACGCGAGGCAGGACAGCCACCGGCAATGCACGCGACGGCGCACAACGGCTGCCCAGGCGAACGGCAAAAACGGCGCCCCGCGCTTCACGGTGGGATGCTCCACCTTGAACCCGAACGGGTTCTATCGCCAGTCACGCAGGGGTGATGAGCGCGTTAGTGTATTGGATGCGTCATGAATAGGCAACCGCACGGCAGTGCGCCGGATGCAATTGGGGCCAGACTCTACGTGCCCGTGCCGAAACGCTTTGCCGCCTTGCCGCGGTGCGGCAATCTCAGTAGGCTTGCGGGATACTACTCGCTATTTTGTCATCGACCAGGAGCAGCAATGATCGTGTTCGTCACAGGCGCGTCCGCCGGCTTCGGCGCCGCCATCGCCCGTGCCTTCGTCAACGGCGGCCACCGCGTCGTCGCGACCGCGCGCCGCAAGGACCGTCTCGACGCGCTCGCCGCCGAACTCGGCGACGCCCTTCTGCCGTTCGAACTCGACGTGCGCGACCGCGCGGCCGTCGAGGCCGTGCCGGCCGCCCTCCCCGCCGAATTCGCGGCGCTCGACGTGCTCGTCAACAACGCCGGCCTCGCGCTCGGGGTCGAACCGGCCCACAAGGCGAGCCTCGACGAGTGGCAAACCATGATCGACACGAACTGCTCGGGCCTCGTGACCGTCACGCACGCATTGCTGCCCGGCATGATCGCGCGCGGTCGCGGCCATATCTTCAATCTGGGCTCGGTGGCCGGCACCTATCCGTATCCGGGCGGGAACGTATACGGCGCGACCAAGGCTTTCGTCAGACAATTCAGCCTGAACCTGCGCGCCGACCTGATCGGCACGCCGTTGCGCGTAACCGACATCGAGCCGGGCCTGTGCGGTGGTACCGAGTTCTCGAACGTCCGCTTCCGCGGCGACGATGCAAAGGCGGCGAACGTCTACCAGAACGTCCAGCCGCTCACGGCCGAGGACATCGCGGACACGATCTACTGGATCGCCACGCGCCCCGCGCACGTCAACATCAATACGATCGAAATGATGCCGGTCGCGCAAGCCCCGGCCGGCCTCACGATCCATCGCGGCTGACGCACCGCCCGCAGCCGCGGGCCCGCCTCCGGCCGGCCCGCGGTGTGCTACGGCATACTACATTCCGTTACGAATCGGTTACGAATCGGCTTCCTGCCTTCCGGTAGAATGCGCGCCATGACTCAGCCTACCCGCTCCCCGGAAGCGCCTTCCGGCTTCACCTGGCCGGTGCGTGTGTACTACGAGGATACCGACGCAGGCGGCATCGTCTTCTATGCCAACTACCTGAAGTACTTCGAGCGCGCCCGCACCGAGTGGTTACGCGCGTGCGGTATCGACCAGCGTCAGCTCGCCGACGATACCGGCGCGATCTTCATCGTCCGCAGTACGTCGCTCGACTACCGCGCGCCGGCGCGACTCGACGACACGCTGACGATCACGAGCCGGCCCGGACGCATCGGCCGCGCCTCGGTGGAATTCACGCAGGAAGCCTGGTGTGGCGACACGCTGCTCGTAGCCGGGCACATTCGCCTCGGCTGCGTCGACCGTAACGGTATCCGGCCCGCGGCCATCCCGCCGGCCGTGCTCGACGCGCTGCAACGCGGGCCCGTCATCGACGCCGGGCACACTCCAGTGTCAACGAAGCGCGCATGAGCGCCGTTTAGTCAAAGCCTATGAACTTGCCGTTCTGATTCGATACTAAGCAAGGTTCGGCGTCAGGCATGGCCGGCGCGCCGCGCCGCACGCATACCGGGCGCCCCGAAGGGCCGTTACTCAAACCTCTATGAACACTTCTCAAGACCTGTCGATCATTTCCCTCGTCCTCAACGCGAGCGTGCTGGCCCAGGCCGTGATGGGACTGCTGCTGTTGCTGTCGCTGATGTCGTGGACCTTCATCTTCCGCAAGTGGTTCGCGATCCGCCGCGCGCGCGCGCAGACCGAACGCTTCGAGAAGGATTTCTGGTCGGGCGGCGACCTGCAGGCGCTGTACCAGAGCGCGGCCAACAATCGCCACACGATCGGCGCGCTCGAGCGGATCTTCGAATCGGGGATGCGCGAATTCCTGAAGGCGAAGGAAAAGCGCATCAGCGATCCGGGCCTCGTGCTCGACGGTGCCCGCCGCGCGATGCGTGCGTCGTTCCAGCGCGAGATGGACGTGCTCGAAGCGAACCTCGCCTTCCTCGCGTCGGTCGGCTCGGTCAGCCCGTACATCGGCCTGTTCGGCACGGTCTGGGGGATCATGAACTCGTTCCGCGGGCTCGCGAACGTGCAGCAGGCCACGCTCGCGAACGTCGCGCCGGGCATCGCCGAGGCGCTCGTCGCCACCGCGATCGGCCTGTTCGCCGCGATTCCGGCGGTGGTCGCGTACAACCGCTACGCGCACGACATCGACCGCCTCGCGATCCGCTTCGAGACCTTCATCGAAGAGTTCTCGAACATCCTGCAGCGTCAGGCCCAGTAAGGAGCGCGCCATGGCAGGAAGTCCCATCCGATCCAGCATGCGCGGCGGCCGCTCGCGCCGTGCGATGGCCGACATCAACGTCGTGCCGTACATCGACGTGATGCTGGTGCTGCTCGTGATCTTCATGGTCACCGCACCGCTCGTCGCCCCGTCGATCATCAACCTGCCGACCGTCGGCAATGCCGCGCCGCAGGAGCAGACGCCGCCCGTCGTCGTGAACATCAAGGCCGACCGCACGATGAGCGTCAAGTACAAGGGCGACTCGGGCTCGACCCAGGAAGACACGATGACGAAGGCCGAGCTCGACAGCTTCATCTCGGCCCGGCAGGCCGATCACCCTGACCAGCCGGTCGTGATCGCAGCCGACAAGACCGTGCAGTACGATGCCGTCATGACCGTGATGTCGGATCTGAAGGCGCGCGGCGTCAAGCGCGTCGGCCTCCTCGTCAAATCGCAATGAACCGGCAGCAATCCACGCGCAGCGCCGCCTACCCGCCTCAGCCTCCCCGCGAGCGCGGCACCTGGCGCGCGTTCGCGCTCGCCGCGCTGATGCACGTGCTGCTCGCGCTGTTCCTCTATCACGGCGTGCAGTGGCAGAACAGCACGCCGGCCGGCGCCGAAGCCGAGCTGTGGACCGAGGTGCCCGACGTCGCCGCGCCGCGGCCCGTCGTGACGCCGCCCGCGAAGGTCGCGCCGCCCGCTCCCCCGGTGCGCGACGAGCAGGCCGACATCGCGTTGCAGCAGAAGAAGCGGCAGCAGGAAGCGGCCGCGCGCGAAGCGCTGCTCGATCAGCAACGCCGCGCGCAGCAACTGAAAGCCCGGGAGGAAGACGAAGCCCGGCGCGCGCAGCTCGCGGCCCAGCAGGCCGCCGCCCTCGCCGCGCAGAAGGCCGCGGAGCGCGACAGGCAGAAGCAGGCCGACAAGCTCAAGCAACAGCAGCTCGCCGAACAGCAGAAGCTCGAACAGCAGAAACTCCAGCAGCAGAAGCAGGCGCAGCTCGAAGCGCAGCAGGCGGCGAAGGCAAAAGCCGACGCGGCCGCGAAGGCCAAGGCGGAAGCGCAGGCCAAGGCGAAGGCCGAAGCCACGGCGCGCGCGAAGGCCAGCGCGGCGGCGAACGCGAAGCTCGACCGCGAGCGCAACGCGCGTCTCGCACAGATGCAGGGCCTGTCCGGCGCCGGTGAAGGCGGCGGCGAAGGCCTCGCGAAAAGCGGCACGGGCACGGGTTCCGGCGGCAATGCCGCGACGCCCGGCTATGCCGACAAGGTGCGCCGCCGCGTCAAACCGAACATCGTTTGGGGCGGCGAGCGAGCAGGCCTGACCACCGTCGTCAAGATTCGGTGCACGCCGTCCGGTGACGTATTGAGCGCATCGGTCTCCCGCTCGAGCGGGAATTCGGGGTGGGATCAAGCCGTGGTGAATGCGATCCACGCATCGGTCCCGTTGCCGCCCGATTCTAACGGTCGTACCCCGTCGGACATTACGATTACCTTCAAGGCAGCGGAGTGAGCGGAAATGCGCTTACACTCCCGGCGTCGCTGTCAGACGGGAACGAATCGGGTATTTTTACTGTCTCTGCGGTTGCGCAGCGATCCAAGCCATACGGGAAGCAAGAAGCATGAGTTTGATGACAAAGCTAGGTTTCAGGGCACTCGTGGCCTCGTGTCTGATTACGGCGGGCAGCGCCGCTAACGCCCAGGTCAACGTGCTGATCACCGGTGTCGGGTCGACCCAGTTCCCCATTGCCACGGCGAATTTCGCGAACGAGGCGGGCCTGCCGCAGCAGGTCACGTCGATCGTCCGTGCCGACCTCGCCCGCAGCGGCAAATTCACCAACGTCGACGCAGGCAGCACGCCCGTGCCCGAGACCGCGTCGGTCGATCTCGGCGCATGGAAGGCCAAGGGCGCGAATGCGTTCGTTGCCGGCAGCGTGAACCGCGAAGCGAACGGCCAGTACAAGGTCAACTTCATCCTGTACGACACCGTGAAGCAGCAAAGCCTCGGCGGCCTGTCGCTGACGGCCACCGATACCACGCTGCGCACGGCCGGCCACAAGATCGCCGACTACATCTACCAGAAGCTGCTCGGCGTGCGCGGCGTGTTCGCCACGCGCCTGTCGTACGTGATCAAGACCGGTAACCGCTACCAGCTGCAGATCTCGGATTCGGACGGCCAGAACGCGCGCATCGCGCTGTCGAGCACCGAACCGATCATCTCGCCGTCGTGGTCGCCGAGCGGCACGAAGGTTGCGTACGTTTCGTTCGAGCGCAAGAAGCCGATCGTCTACATCCACGACCTGCCGACCGGCCGCCGCTACATCGTCTCCGACCAGAAGGGCAACAACAGTGCACCGGCCTGGTCGCCGGACAGCAACACGCTCGCCGTTGCGCTGTCGCTGACGGGCAATACGCAAATCTATACGGTCAACTCGACGGGCGGCGGCCTGCGCCGCCTCACGCAGAGCAGCTCGATCGACACCGAGCCGTTCTACTCGCCGGACGGCCACTGGATCTACTTCACGAGCGATCGCGGCGGTGCGCCGCAGATCTACCGGATGCCCGCACAGGGTGAAAGCGCCGGTGCCGCGCAGCGCGTGACCTTCACCGGCAGCTACAACACGAGTCCGCGTATCAGCCCGGACGGCAAGCTGCTCGCTTACATCTCCCGCACGGGTGGGGGCTTCAAGCTGTACGTTCAGGATCTGCAATCCGGCGCGGCGAACGCCGTCACGAATACCAATCACGACGAATCGCCGAGCTTCGCGGCAAACGGCCAGTACCTTCTGTACGCTACCCAGTCGGGTGGGCGCAATGTCCTGGCTGCAGTGCCCTCCGACGGCAGCGCGCCGCCGCAAATCCTGTCCGTCCAGGGCGGCTCCGTTCGCGAGCCGTCGTGGGGGCCCTTCATGCAATGACCACAAGGAGAGTAACCATGATGTCGAATAAAGCTCGTCTGGCCCTGGCCGTGATGATGATCAGCGCGCTCGCCGCATGTAAGTCGGGCGTGAAGCTCGACGACAAGGCGAACAACGCGGGCGCAGTCAGCACGCAGCCGAGCGCCGACAACGTCGCGCAAGTGAACGTCGATCCGCTGAACGACCCGAACAGCCCGCTCGCGAAGCGCAGCATCTACTTCGACTTCGACAGCTATTCGGTGAAGGACGAGTACCAGCCGCTGATGCAGCAGCACGCTCAGTACCTGAAGAGCCACCCGCAGCGTCACGTGCTGATCCAGGGCAACACCGACGAACGCGGCACGAGCGAGTACAACCTCGCGCTGGGCCAGAAGCGTGCGGAAGCCGTCCGTCGTGCGATGGCACTGCTCGGCGTGAACGATTCGCAAATGGAAGCCGTGAGCCTCGGCAAGGAAAAGCCGCAGGCAGCAGGTCACGACGAAGCATCGTGGGCGCAGAACCGTCGCGCCGACCTCGTCTACCAACAGTAAGTAACGGAAGAATCGCCGTATGACGCACCGTGTAACCTGGCTGCGTGCAGCCGCAGCTCTCTGCGTCGCCGGCGCGGCGTGGTCGGCCGCGCCGGCGCACGCCGGCGTGTTCGACGACAACGAAGCGCGCCGCGCCGTGCTCGATCTGCGCAGCAAAACCGACAACCTGGCGAGCCAGTTGTCGGCCGCCCAGCGTACGATCCTCGATCAATCCGGCCGTCTCGACCAGCTGAACCAGCAGGTCGCGACGCTGCGCGGCGAAAACGAGGATCTGACGAACCGGCTGACGACACTCGAGCGGCAGCAGAAGGAGTACTACCAGGATCTCGACACGCGGCTCAAGAAGTTCGAGCCGCAGCAGACGACGATCGATGGTGTCGAAGGCACCGTGCAGCCGGGTGAAACGGATGCGCTCAGCGCAGCGCAGCAGCAGTTCCGCAACGGCAACTTCAAGGCGGCCGCGGCTTCGTTCCGCGCGTTCATCGCGAAGTATCCGCAGAGCCCCTACCAGCCGACCGCGCAGTACTGGTACGGCAATGCGCAATACGCGCTGCGCGACTACCGCGGCTCGACCGCGACGTGGCAAGGGATCGTCAGCAAGTTCCCGCAGCATCCGCGCGCGGCCGATGCCCTCGTGGCGATCGGGACGAACCAGCTCGAACAAGGCCAGAAGGCGGCCGCGAAGAAGACGTTCGAGCAGGTCGTGTCGCAGTACGCCGGGTCGAACGCGGCGCAGACGGCGCAGGGCAAGCTCGAAACGATCAAATAATTATCGCGGCGGGCTGTTGACACCCTGACAACCCGTCGCTATAATCTTTTGCTCTTTGGGTCGCTTCCAAAGTTGTTGAAGCAACGACCCGACAGGTTTCAAGAACGTGGGGTGGTAACTCAGTTGGTTAGAGTATCTGACTTTTAATCAGAGAGTCGAGGGTTCGAGTCCCTCCCACCCTACCAACTATCTTTGATAGTGCAAATTAAAGCCTCCCAAGTGGAGGCTTTTTTGCGTCTGTCTTCTGGCCGTTCGAATCTGGATGCATCGACGATGCGCGCCACGCGCCCAGTCGCGCGCGGCGCCAGATGCGCAGTCAGCGCACACTCACGTCCCGCAGCACCGCCCCATATCCCGCGTACAGATTGCCGTCGGGCAGCAACTGCCGCTGCGCGAGTTGCCGGTGCACGACCGGCAGGCTATGGAACGGCATCCGCGCGAACAGGTGATGTTCGATATGGAAATGAATCGAATGCGGACCGAACAGGAACGTCTGCCACGAACGCCGGACGATCGTGCGCGCGTTGCGGCTCTGGTCCTCGCCGGCCGGCAACCCCGCGTGCTCGAAGATCGCCCGCACCTGCCCGGCAAGCGGCAACAGCGTGACCGACGGCACGATCCACAACGCGACATACAGCAACGGATGTCCGGCCAACGCGAGCGCACCGAACAGCAAACCGTTGCAGGCCAGCATCGACACGATCTCCCATGCTGCATATGCGCGCGATTTTTCCACTTTCGGCAACGCATGCGCGAACTTGCCGCGCGCGAGCTTCACGATGCTCGTCACGTAGCCGACTCCGCACGCATAAGCGAGCAGGCGGCCGACCAACCGCCCGCGCGTCACCGGATAGTCGTGCACGCCGAACAGCAGCGCGACGGGATCGTCCAGCTGCATCGGCGCGCGATGGTGCTTGAGATGACCCGCACGGTACGTGCGCAGCGACAGCCACAACGGACCGGCCGCGAACAGTTGTCCGAGCAAGTCGTTGATGCGCCGATTCCTCGCCAGCAACCCGTGTGCGCCTTCGTGCATCATGACCGCGAGCGCAAGCTGGCTGCGCGCGATCACGATCGCCGCACACACGTACACGAACGGATGCGGCAATACGATCGCCACCGCGAACGCCGCGGCAATCATCAACCAGTCGCCGGCCAGTGCCATCGCGACACGCGATGCATCCACGCGAAACAACGCGGGATCGGGCTCGAACCGCGCAAGCTCCTCATTCGGCACACCTTGACGAAGATCGGCAGCCGTCACGCGAACCTCCTGCGCAGCGAACGCCGTTCGACCCACATCGCACTGACCATCGCGAGCACCACGCCGCCGAGCACATCGACCACCGTGTGCTGCTTGAGCGTCAGCGTCGATACGCAGATCAGCAGCCCGACCGCAGTTGCCACGATCCGGCGCCGGTCCACCAGCGTCCGGCACGCAAGGCACGTCACCGCGACATGCAGGCTCGGAAATCCGTTGGCCGCGAGATCGAGCTGCCACATGCGCGCGAGACGATGGCGCACGAACGCGTTGCCGATCTCCGCGACGTCGGGCCGCGGCACGGCTTCCGGAAACAGCAGGAAGCAGACGACACCGAGTACGAACGCGATCAGCACGGCCTCCTTGAACGCAACAAACGCGGGCGGCCGTGCATAGGCGGCCAGCACGATCACGAACGGAAAGAACGCGACATAGACGAACCACGACCATGCGAGGAACGGAATCCGCGCATCGATCGCCGTGGCCAGCACGTAGCGCGGCGTAACGCCGCGCTCGAGCACGAAGAAGATCGCGAGGCCGGCAGCCATGCCGAACGCCGCGGCCAGCATCTGCCGGACATCGAGCCGGCGATCGTCATGAAGCGTCAACGTCTTCATCGCGGTGCCGGCGCCTCGCATCGGGTTTCCGCGTCGGCCGGCCACGCATGCGACCGCAGTGCGAGGATACGCGACGTCCATGCGTCCACGCGCGCACGCGCCTGCTCGCGTCCGGCGCGCGTTCCTGCCGGCGTGCCCGGATTGCGCATCAGGTCGGCAACGGCCTGCCTGATCGCCTGCCGGAATGCCGCAGCATCGCCACGCCACGTGACGACGCGGTGCACGAGTTGCAGCTGCGCCGCGCGCGCAGCGTTGCTCGCCTGCTCGGGCTGATCGGTCAGCACGAGCAGGATCGGGCGGCGATAGACGCGCGCGATCGACAGCGCGGCCATGCCGGGCGCCGATACGATCAGCGGCGCATGCGCGGCGCGCGTCACCCAGTCGGCATCGACACCGGTCCAGCCGTCGTGCCCGGCGTAGCCCTCGCCCACGCGATGCGCGGCAAGCCCCGCGTCGCGCATGCCGGCCGACAGCGCATCGGCGAGCGCGACGTCGCGGAAGTGCGGATTCAGATAAACGGCCGCGGCAGCCTGTTCGGGCGCCGGCAGTTCGGCGACAACCGGCAACGGCGTCGGCAGCCGGTAGTGTCCGCGCGATGGCGGCACATCGTCGGCCGCGTCGTACGCAAAATCGTGTTCGATGCAGCCCAGCGCCGAATCGATCTGCCAGTCGACAATCCGTGCGAACGCACGCGCCAGCATGCGCGGCAGCCGCGCATCGAAATTCCCGGTCAACGCACGGCGCAGGCTGCCGCCATACACGTGAACGACGCGGCGGCGCCAGCCCGGTACCGCGCCCATGAACAGCAGCGCCGGATGAAACGAATCGTTGATCACGAGATCCGCATCGCGAACGATCGCACGCAGCCGCACGATGTCGCGCAGCATCCGCGTCGGCCTGAACACGTAGTGCGCGACGTTGCGATCAGTCGCGTCGCGCAGCATGTTCTGCCGCTCGTCGAACTGCACCGCGTAGTGACGGGACAGCACCGGCGCATCGATGCCGAATGCGGCCAGGAACGCCTGTCCCGCATCGGACGTCGTCAACACGTCGACCTGCGCGCCGGCCGCACGCAACGCATGCACGAGCAATTGCGCGCGCATCAGGTGGCCGCGCGCATCGGCTGTCGCGAGATAGACGATCCGCAGCATCATGCGCGCGGACGAAGCGAATGGATCCAGCCGGCTGCGTACATCGCCAGCGCGCCCGTCACGCCGAACCCGGCTTCGATCGCGCGGATTTCGCGCAGCAACGCGGCGAGATGCGCGGCCTCCGATGGCGCAACGAGACGACGCAACGTATCCGAACAGAGCCGCACGTGCCGCGTCTCGTCGGCGAGCACGCGCGAGAGCAACGGACGCAGCGGATGCGTGTCGCCGATCGTCGCGCAGTGGCGTGCGAGCACGCGCATCGCCATCTGTTCCGCGCACAGGCCCGTCGCATAGGCCGGCACGAGCACGCCTTGCGCGAAATGCGGCGCATGGCGCTGCGCGAGCCTTCGCCATCGCATGATCTTGCGCCGGCTCAGCCAGTCGGGTTCGTGCGGCCCGGCCGACGCCTCGGCGCCGCGCCGGCGCAGCGCATCGGCAAATGCAACTGCGTGACGGCGCTCGTCCGCGAGATGCTGCTCGATCCGCGGCGCGAGCCAGGCCGGCGGCTGTCCGGTCCAGTCTTCATGCAACGCGCACTCGGTCGCCTCTTCGCCGATCAGGTACATGCGCAGCATCCAGCGCTCGCCGTGCGCGCTGCGATGCAGCCGCCGGATCGCCGCCCGCTTGATGCGATCGACGAGATACGCACGCACCCGCGCCGCACCCTGCGGCACGGGTACATCGAGACAGTCGAAGCACGCGCCGTCCGCCGTTTGCGGCGACGCGTGCAGTTCGCCTGCCGCACTCATGCCGGCACACTCCGTGCGGACACGGATTTCGTCGCCGCAGCAGCCGCGGCCGGATCGCGACGCCAGCCGAGGATCAGGCCGACGAAGCTTTCCTGCAAGAACGCATGCGCGGACGCTGCGGCGCCCGCGAACGCTTCCTCATGGCCGTTCACGCGCAGATAGCCGTTGCCGTCGCGCGCGCCGAATTCGATCCGGTCGTTCTTTTTGAAACCGCGCTCGCGCACGTCTTTCAGCAGCGCACTGCCGTCGAGACCGAACAGGAACAGCTCGCGCTGCGCGACCCACACCGGAATGTGATTGCTCAGTGCGTCGAAACGGATCGACCACGTGCCCGACGCCAATGCGCGATCGACGTCCGCATCGCGCGGTGCATTCGACGTGAAGCTCGCACGTGCGACCGACTTCGTCAGGCCGCCGACGCCGAGCGCGATCGTGATGTCGTCCGCGGACGGCTGCTTCGGATCGGTCGCGCTCACCTTCACGAGATGCCGCGCGAGCCGCGACGCCAGCGACGGATGCGCGAACAGCGCGAGCGTTTCGTCCGGCGTCAGCACGTCGCGCTCGCCGTCGCCCTCCTTCACGCGCACACGGTACGGATCGATCCGCACATCGGTGAACTTGCCGCGCACGGGCGCGTGGACATACACGTCGCGGTCCCATTTCGCGCCGTCGCGGCGCAGCAGCACGTGCACGCTCAGCGGCACGCGCCGTCCGTCGCCGTCGACACCCGTGCCCTGCAGCAGCACGTCGCCGAGCACGTCCTTCGTGCGGCGGTTCGCATCGCTCGAGAAGACGATCGCGTGCGCATCGGTATCGATGCTCGCGTGAACGTCGGACGCATCGAGCGCGATGCGATTGCAGTCCGTCGCGGCCGCACTCGCGAACGGGCAGCCGCTTTGCGACGCGAAGTGATAGATCCCGCGCCCCGAGTGATCGATCGGCGCGGCATGGGCGCCGGTGCTGGCGGCAAACAGGGTGAGGCAGGCAACACGGGTGGCGAATGAGGGCATGGTCGTCGTCGGAATGGATTCAGGATGTCGAAGTAACGTGGGGCGCCGCTTCAATGACGGTGATAGGACAGCGCATCGAGATCGCGCCGGGCCGACGCTCGCCCTGCGAGCCCGAACCCGCGCGCCAGTGCGCCGAGCGTATCGACGGCGGACGCGGCGATCGTGACGCCGACGGCCGCGAGATAGCGAATCGCACCCAATTGCGGCAACTGCTGATGATCGAGCGCCCGCAGGCTGTAGCCGAGCCGCATCGCCATCACGCAGAACGGGCCGAGCGGGCCGCTGCGGCCGAGCCATTGCCACCGGCGCGGCAGGTACGCGTTCACGAGATACGGCGTCAGCCCGACGCTGTCCTCGCCGCGCATCCAGCGCAGCTTCAGCGACTCGAAATGCGTGTCCGGCAGCCGGTGCTCGGTGTGTGCATCCGGCGCGAACTCGACGGCCACGCCGGCTGCCTGCATCCGCAACCCCATCACCTGGCAATGCGCGCGATAGACGCCATCGAGCGGCTCGTAGCGGAATTGCGCGAATACATCGCGCCGGAACGCAACGTTGTTCGCATAGAAGTTGCGCGTCGCACCGGCGCGCAGCGGACTCGGGAAATACATGAAATCGATCGACGTCAGCGCGGTGCCGAGCACGTTCGGCGCGTAGCTGGTGCGCCCCGCCACGGCGACGGGTGCGTCGCCCGCCTCCCGCGCGAATGGCGCGAGCAGGTGTTCGAGCCAGTCGTCGGCCGGGCGGCAATCTGCATCGCCGAACACGACGATGTCGCAGCGGTCCGCGTCGACGCGATCGAAGCCGTCGTTTTTCGCATCGTAGTAGCCGGTGCTCGCGCCGATCTCGACGAAATCGATCGGACGGCCGGCCAGCGCAGTGATTTCCGTGCGCGCGTCGGCCGGCAGGCCGTCGTGCGTGATGATCCATTGCGCGAGTGCCGCCGGCGGCACGGTCTGCCTCGACAGCGCCGACACGAGGCGCTTCAGGCTGTCGACGGCCTGCGCGAGACCCGCGCCGCCGCGCAGGTTGTTCGTCTCCAGCACGAGCGCGGCCCTCGCTGCCACGGAACGAGCGGCCGCACGCGTACGCGGTGCGGTTTCATTGAAGTTCGGCATCCGGAATATCTCCACCGTCGTGCGCGACGGCATGGATGAAACGGCAGGAAGGTGGCCAGCGGCGCGCCGGCGAAAGCCGGCCGCCGCGGATCACGTCGCCCGGCGGACCGCCTGGTCAGGCGCCCGCCTTGCGCGACGTCACTCCTGGATCGACGGCGCGGAGTCTGCGTCGGTGAAGCGCGGCTTCGCGTTCTGCAGGTCGCGCGTGTTCTTCTGCACGGCCACCGAGCCGAACAGCGCGAGCACGAACGACATCGCGTAGAAGCCCTTTTCGCTCAGTTGCAGCGTGGCGTTGAAAAGGCCGACGACCAGCAGCGCGATCGACAGCAGCAGCGCGATCCAGCTGAGGCCGTAGTAGATGCCCGTGACGGGAATGCCTTCCGCGCGGTCGCGCACGCTCTTCTGCAACGAGATCGCCGCGTAAAGGCCGAACACCAGCACTGTGAAGTAGTAGCCCTTCTCGTTGAGTTGCATGCCGGCATTCCAGAGGCCGATCAGGAAGGCCGCGAAGCCGGCGAGCAGCGCGGCCCACGACGCGGCCACGAACGCGAACGACGGCTGCTGGATGGTGGTCTGGTTCATTGCTTTGCCCTCTCTTTCTTCTTGTTCGAAATCGTTTTCGTTGAACTGCGTTTTGCGCATGGTAGCAGCTTTGGTGCTGCGCCACGACAGTCTCACTTGCAGCCTTACATGCCGCGCTGCGCGCGCCGCCAGCGCCCCGGCGTCGTGCCGAGTACCGCGCGAAACGCCTTGCCGAAGGCGGCCTCGGACTGGTAGCCGACCGCCTGCCCGATCTCCGCCTGCCCGCGCTGCGTGTCCTGCAGCAATGCGCACGCGTGCATCATCCGGATCTGCGCGACGAACGCGCCGACGCTCATCCCGGCCTTCTCGCGGAAATGCCGTGCATACGTCGCACGCGACATGGCCGCCGCGTTGCCGAGCGACTCGACCGTCCACGGCTGCTCCGGCGCCTGCAGCACGGCCTGGACCGACGGGCCGAGCCGCGCATCGGCCGCCAGCGCGAGCCAGCCGGACGGCACGCGCGCGCCGCGGCCATAGGCCCGCAGCGCATACGCGAGCAGCGCCTGGCCGAGCGCGTTCACGATCGCGCCTGCGCCCGGCTGCACGTTCGACGCCTCGGTGCGCAGCACGCTCGTCAGCAGTTGCAGCGGCTCGGCCCCCGATGTTTCGCGCAATTCGACGTGCAGCACCTGCGGCAGCGTGCGCATCAACAGCTCGCCCGCGCCGCGCGCATAGACGAACCGTCCGCACAGCAGATCCACGCTTGCGCCGCCCGGTTCGGCCGGATCGAGATTCGACTTGACCGGCAGCACCGCGCCGCCGCCGGCGCCGACGTCGCGCAGCGGCACGGCCGGCTGCGACCGGCCGCTCCCCGTATCGAGCAGGTCGTGCGCGCCGCCCGCGGGCAGCAGCACGAAATCGCCTGCGGCGAGCTGCAGCGTGCGGCCGTCGACCGTGCGCAGCCGGCACGTGCCTGCCAGCACCAGGTGGAACGCCGCCTCGCCGGGCGGCAGCGGATCGTGCGGCATCGCGAATGGCCCATCGAGCAGGCAGCGCACGTCGAGTTCGACGTGGCTGCGCCCCAGCGACAGCAGTTGACTCAATGCATCCATGAGACGATTGCGCTAAAAATTGACACTCTAGCGTATCGAAACCCTCAGCGCGAGCGATCAGAATAGCTCTGCATCGCCCGAGATCGCGGCGCCCGCCGCCCTCCTCACCTCTTCTCGAAAAGGACGCATCATGCTGAACTGGAACGAATACCGGAAGGAACTCTCGACGCGCATCGGCGAAATTGCCAAGCTGTCGCCCGATACGCTGGCCGGATACAAGGCGCTGTCAGGCGCCGGCGCCAAGACCGGCCATCTCGACGCGAAGACGCGCGAACTGATCGCGCTCGCGGTGGCCGTCACGACGCGCTGCGACGGCTGTATCGCCGTTCACACCGCCGAAGCGGCGAAGCACGGTGCAACCAAGGAGGAAGTGGCGGAAGCGCTTGGCGTCGCGATTGCGCTGAATGCGGGCGCGGCGCTCGTCTATTCGGCGCGCGTGATGGACGCGCTCGGCGACTGACCGTCACCACGGCGCCGTCGCGGGCCGCCCTGCTGCGCGGCGCCCGGCCGCCTGGCCGGGCGGCCATCCGCCTCGCGATGTATGAAGATTGGCCGGCGTGCTCGCGCCGGCAGCCGTGCGCCACGCACGGACGCGGACACGCTGCGAAGTCGGCTACCATGCGCGAACGATCCATCGTGAAGGAGCGCTCCATGTGCCGCTGGCTCGCCTATACGGGTAATCCGATCCATCTGGAAACCGTGCTGTTCCGCGCGAAGCATTCGCTGATCGACCAGAGCCTGCATTCGGAGCTCGGCGCCACGACCACCAACGGCGACGGCTTCGGGATCGGCTGGTACGGGCGCCCCGACGAACTCCCGTTCCGCTATCGCTCCGTGCATCCCGCATGGAACGACCGCAACCTGCGCGAAGCCGCGCGCGCGATCCGCTCGCGGATGTTCATCGCGCATATCCGCGCGGCGACCGACACGCCGGTGCAGGAAACCAACTGCCACCCGTTCCGCCACGGTCGCTGGCTGTTCGCGCACAACGGGCTGATCCGCGACTTCCACAAGCTGCGCCGCGACCTGACGATGAAGGTCGATCCCGCGCTGTTCCCGACGCTTGAAGGCTCGACCGATTCCGAGCTGATGTTCCGTCTGGCGCTGACCTACGGCCTCGAACAGACGCCGCTGCCGGCGCTCGAACGGATGGTTGGCATGGTCGAGGAAACCGCCGCGCGGCATCGCGTGGCCGATCCGCTCAACATGACGATCTGCGCGACCGACGGCGACCGGATCATCGCGGTGCGCTATTCGAGCGAACGGCAATCGCGCTCGCTGTTCCACAGCACGTCGTTCAAGCACCTGCACGAGTTGTATCCGCATAACCCGCGCATCGCCGAAGCCGGCGACGACGCGTTCATGGTCGTGTCCGAACCGCTCGTCGACTTGCGCGGCGCGTGGGAGGAAGTGCCGGAAGGGATGGCGATCGTCGCGCATGGCGCGGATGTGCAGCAGCGGCCGTTCGCGCCGCGGCATAAGTAGCGGGCGGCGCCGTACGCGCCGTCAGGCGCGGCGCAAAAACCGCATCCGGATCGAATCGAGTTGGGCGGGCAGCCGGCGCGATCGGGCGCGCCGCCGCGGCAACGCGGCAAACCCGAGCCGTTCGTACAGCGCGCGGGCGCGCACGTTGCGGGTCAGCACGTCGAGCACAACTTCGCGGCTGCCGTCGGCCGGCAACGCGCCGGAATCGAGCGCATCGCGGAACAGCGCACTGAAGATACCCGTGCCGCGCTGCCGTTCGTCGGTCGCGCAATGCGCGACGAGGATCTGCGAACGCTTCGGCGCCGGGAGTTCCGTTTCGAGGATCAGCCCGCGCAGCAACTGGCCGATCGTGCGGCGCACGCCGAAGAAGCGCGCGAGTGCCCACACGACATGCACGTCGTCGAACATCGTCCGCCGCCCGTCGTGAATCGCCATCAAGGCAAGCACGGTGCCATCGTCGTCAACCGCGACGCGATGCCGGCGCCACGAGAAGCGCCCGTGACGCGACCGGAATGCCTGCTGCAGAAACGCGATGCAGCGCGCGTCGCTTTCGCCGAGAAAGAAGCCGAATTCGGCCACGCCGGACGCAAATACGAGCGGCCCGCACGCAGCCGCATCATCCGCATCGGCCGCGCGAAACCGCGCGGCCCCACCAGCGCGCGGGACCGCCCGCGCAAACGCGGCGGCCTGCGTCATGCGCTGCGTCCCGCCAGCCGCGACAACACATTAACCGTCCGGCTGATCTGCTCCGGCTCGTGCGTCGAGCAGATGAAGAAGCGCAGCCGCGCTGCCTTTTCCTCGACGGCCGGATAGAAGATCGGCTGCACGTTGATCCCTTCGTCGAACATCGCATTCGCCCACTGCGCGGCCTTCAGCGAACTCCCGGTGATCACCGGCACGACCGCATAGCCCGCGCTCGTGCCCGTATTCAGCCCGGCAGCACGCGCTTCGGTCAGGAACTGCCGCCCGCGCGCCTGCAGCTGCGCGACGCGCGCCGGCTCGGCCTGCAGGCGTTCGAGCGCGGCCAGCGACGCCTCGGCGAGCGTCGGCGCGAGCCCGACGCTGTACAGGAAGCCCGGCGCCAGATGGCGCAGCATGTCGACGAGCGGCTGGCAGCCGGCGATGAAACCACCGCAGCCGGCCAGCGTCTTGCTCATCGTGCCCATCCACATGTCGACCTGGTCGGGCGCGACGCCGCAATGCTCGCGGATACCCTTGCCGGTCGCGCCGAGCACGCCGAGCGAATGCGCCTCGTCGACCAGCAGGAACGCGCCGTGGCGCGTCTTCACGTCGACGAAGCGCTGCAAGTCGGGGAAGTCGCCGTCCATGCTGTACAGCCCCTCGATCGCAATCAGCACGTGCCGGTATTCGCGGCGCACGCGCGACAGCAATTCGTCGAGCGCCTGCCAGTCGTTGTGCGCGAAGCTCAGCCGCTTCGCGCCGCTCAGCTGCGCACCCTGCACGATGCTGTTGTGCGCGAGCGCATCGTGGACGACCAGGTCGCCCGGGCCGAACAGCGCGCCGATCACGGTCACGTTGGTCGCGTGGCCGCTCACGAACGCGACGCAGTCGTCGGTTTCGTAGAACGTGGCCAGCGCGCGTTCGAGATCGCGCTGCACCGGGCGTTCGCCCGCGACCATCCGGCTCGCCGATGCCGACGTGCCGTAGCGGTCGATTGCGGCTTTCGCGCGCGCGGACACGTCCGGATCGCCGGCCAGGCCGAGATAGTTGTAGTTCGCGAAGTTCAGGTATTCGCGGCCGCCGATCTGCGTCGTCGCGCCGGCGACGCCGTCGTGCACACGGAAAAACGGCGAGTCGACACGCAGCTTCTCGCCCATCTCGCGCATGATCCGGACCTGCTGATACTGCGGCATCGACTCGAAGCGGCTGCGCGCCGACGCGGTCTGCGCAGCCGGCGTGCCGGGCACGCCCGGCGCCGCCGCGGCGTCGGTCGCGCGCTCCAGTTGCCGTTTCAGCGCTTTCGCCGCCAATTGCTGGCGAAGATGCTCTCCCAGTGCCATTGCTTCCTTCGCTGTATCTCGAAAAGGCGCTATGTTACGCCGCGTATTTTTAAAAAGCGTGGTGTCACGCGTCGGAAAACTCGGCCCACTGCCATGCGTCCGGCGCAGCCAGCAGCGCATCGACCAGCCGGAAATTCATCTCGTGGCTCGGCCGCAACGCGCTCACGCGCGCCAGCAGCGGCGCGCCCGCCAGCGCGAGATCGCCGACCAGGTCGAGCACGCGGTGCCGGACGAATTCCTCCGGCAGCCGCATCCCGCCCAGCACGCGATTGCCGACGATGGACGCGGTGCACGACGGCCGCGCGCCGCGCAGGATCGGCACACCGCGCAGATAGCCTGCGACGATCGCCGGCACGGCCCACTTCACACGCCCGTACGAGCGCGACGGCGCGATTTCGGTTTCGAACGCAGCCGGCGTGAGCGCGCCGTCCCAATGCATGTCGCCGAAGCCGCGCAGGTCGTTGCGCACGCTCAGCTCGTAACGCGGCGCCGGCTCGATCCGCATCTCGCGCCGCTGGTCGCCGTCACCGTCCGTGACGACGACGGGCCGCAGCACGCGGATGAAGCGCTTCGGCGCATCGAGCGCGACGCGGCCGCACGCGCGGATCGCGTCGACCCACGGCGTTGCGCTGCCATCGAGAATCGGCACTTCCTCCGCATCGAGTTCGACGATCGCATGATCGATCTCGCACGCGAGCAGCGACGCGAGCAGATGCTCGATCGTGCGCACGCCGACGCCATCGGCATTGCGCAGCATCGTGCAGAGCGGCTGCGCGCGGCGCAGCGCGGGATCGACCGGCAGCGTCGCAAGCGTGCGCCCGTGCTCGATGCGACGGAACGCGATGCCCGTCACGCCGTCTTCCGGACGCGCGGGCAGAATCCGCACACCGACCCGGCGCCCCGTGTGCAACCCGTGCCCGTCGATCGTCAGCGGACGTGCCAGCGTGCCCTGACGCGCCGCCCAGCCGGCCGGCGCGCTCACCGCGCGACCTCGAGCGTCGGCGACGCATGCCCGGCGACAGGCGCCTGCGGTGTATCGAGCATCGCGCGCGCTTCGCCGTCGATCGCATGCTTCGCGGCGAGCGCCGCGACGGCCTCGTGCGCGGCATCGGTTGCCGACGCGCCATCGCAACCCGCATCGGCCGACGCGCCGATCGAATCGACGATGCGCGCGGCCAGCGTCGTCACCGACGCGCCCTCGGCAATCGCCATCACCGACAGCTTGACCTCGAACGCTTCCTCGACCGCGAGACCGAGTTCCATCCCCATCAGCGAATCCATGCCCATGTCGAGCACCGACTTGTCGAGCGCGATGCGATCGGGCGTCATGTGCAGGATCCGCGCGATCTGCGCCTGCAGCGTCCGCGCCACCAGCGCGACCGCTTCGTCGCGCGGCAACGCGAGCACCTCTTCGCGCAGCTGCGTGCCGCCGTCGCGCGCATCGCCGCCGCTCGCGTTCGATTGCAGCAGCGAATACCGGCGCGCCTTCGCGGCCGGCATGCCGCGCGCGACCGCGTGCCAGTCGAGCCGGACCACGGCTTCGCCGGCCGCGCCCGCGACCAGCGTGCGCTCGAGTGCAACCATCGCCTCGTCGGACGTGATCGACGCACCGCCGATCCGCGACTGCAGCGCTTCACGTGTATCGGCGTGGCGCGCGAGGAAACCGACGTCCTCGAGCGGCCCCCAGGCCATGAACGTGCCCGGCAACCCTGCCGCGCGGCGATGTTCGACGAGCGCTTCCAGGAACGTGTTGGCCGCGACGTAGTTCGACTGCCCCGGATTGCCGAGATAGGTCGTCGCCGACGAATAGACCACGAACAGGTCGAGCGGCAGCCCGCGCGTCGCGCGATGCAGGTTCCATGCGCCGGCCACCTTCGGTGCGAGCACCGCGGCCATGCGTGCATCGTCGAGATTGCGCACGAGGCCGTCGTCGATCGCCATCGCGGAATGCAGCACGCCCTTCAGCGGCGCGCCACGCCGGACGATCGCGGCAATCATCGCGTCGACCGCCGCGGCATCGGTCACGTCGCACGACACGACGTCGACGGTGACGCCCAGCACGTCGCGCCAGCATGCGACTTCGTCGCATGCCGCGGCGGCGAGTTCGCCGGAGCGGCTCGCCAGCGTCAGCCGGCGTGCGCCGCGCTCGACCATCCAGCGCGCGCTCGCGAAACCGAGCCCGCCCGTGCCGCCGACCACCAGGTACGCGCCGTGCGGATCGAGCACGAGCGAACCCGCGCCCGCGACGCCGCGCGTCGGCGCCGGCGTGCCGGACGGATAGGTCACGAGCACCTTGCCGATCTGGCGCGCCTGCTGCATGTAGCGGAATGCATCCTCGGCCCGTTCGGCGGGGAACGCGCGATACGGCAGCGGATGCAGCACGCCTGCCGCGAACAGCGCCATCACTTCGCCGAACAGGCGTTCGGTCAGCTCCGGCAACGCGCCCATCAACTGGTCGGCATCGATGCCGAAATAGCTGATGTTGTTGCGGAACGGCCGCAGCCCGATATGGCTGTTCTCGTAGAAATCCCGCTTGCCGAGCTCGAGGAAACGGCCGAACGGACGCAGCGTGTCGATGCTGCGCACCATCGCTTCACCGGCCAGCGAGTTCAGCACGATGTCGATGCCCTGCCCGCCAGTCATCGCGCGGATCTCGTCCGCGAACGCGAGGCTGCGCGAATCGAGCACGTGGTCGGCGCCGAGCAGGCGCACGAACTCGCGCTTCTCGTCGCTGCCGGCCGTCGCGAACACTTCCGCGCCGAAGTGGCGCGCGAGCTGGATCGCGGCGATCCCGACGCCGCCCGCGCCGCCGTGCACGAGCACGCGTTCGCCGCGGCGCAGCCGCGCGAGTTCGACGAGCGCGTAATACGCAGTGAAGAACGTGGTCGGCACGGTCGCCGCTTCCTCGAACGACAGGCGTTCGGGCTTCAGCGCGATCGCCTGCGCGCGCGTCCTGACGCGCGTCGCGAACGATGCCGGCGCGAAGCCGAGCACCGCGTCGCCCGGCGCAAATGCGGTCACGGCGGGGCCGACCCGCACGACGCGGCCGGACAGCTCCATGCCGATCGTCGCGCCCGCGAAGCCGGTCTCGACCGCTTCATCGGACAGGAGCCCCATCGCATACATCACGTCGCGGAAATTCAGCCCGGTGGCAACCGGCTCGATTTCCACCTCGTCCTCGCCCAGCGCGCTTTCGGGCAACGCAAACCATTCGAGATTGCGCAACGAGCCCGGTGCGTCGAACGCGAGCACCGACGCGCGTGCGATCGCGCCATCGTCGCGAGCCGCCGCCTGTGCAGCCGTCAGCATGCGCGGCACCAGCCGCCCGCGTGCGCTCAGGACGACTTCTTCCTCGACCGCCGAGCCGGTCAGCTCGCGAATCAGCGCATCGGGAATCCCGGCCGCCGCGCGATCGACGTCGATCAGGCGGCACGCGAGTTCGGGATGCTCGTTCGCGAGTACGCGACCGAGGCCCCACAGCGTCGCCTGCTCCGGGTGCGCATTCGCGGCCCCGGCAAACGGCGCGCCGCCGCGCGTGACGACGGTCAATCGCGTGGCCGCGTGCGGCTGCGCACCGAGCGCGCGGACGAGTGCCGCCAGCGCGATCGCGCCGTAACGTTGCGCGGCCATCAGGCCGTCGCCCGTCGCGGCTTCCGCGAGCGGCGTCTCCGGTGCGCAGAACACGACGTGCGCCGGCTGCCCGGACGGCAGCGACGCGATCGCGTCGGCCGCATGCGTGATGTCCACGATATCGGCCGGATAGCCCGCCAGCGCAAGCGCATCGGCCAGTTGCCCGGCGAAACCGTTGAGCGCATCCGGCGCGTGCATCACGAGCCATTGTTCGTTGCGTGCCAGCGTATCGAGATCGCTCGGGTCGCCGCCACGTTGAGCGGCGATCGTGCTCGCGGGATTGCGCGCGACGACGAACGTCGGCGTGCCGTCCAGATCGAGCGACTGCTCGACATGCCGCACGACGTCGACGTAGCCCGCGCGTGCGAGTGCCGCCTCGAGATCAGCCGGTGCCAGCGGCGCGGGCGCATCGACTTCCGTCGACGCCGCCTGCGGGGCGAACACGATGTCGGAGAAGCGGCCGCGGCGCGATTCGGCCAGCAGCAGCAATCCGCCCGGCGCCAGCCATGACCGCATCGCATTCAGCGCATCAATCACATCGTGACGGCCGCTCAACGCACGGTTCGCGACGATCAGGTCGTAAGGCCCGGCATCGTCGGCCGACAGCGACAGCCGCTCGCCCGATTGCAGTGCCACCGTGCGCACCGCCACTTCCGCGTCCGTATCGAACCCGGCCAGCTGGCCGGCCGTCGCGGCGATCGTGTGATCGCAGCGCGCGGCCGCGAGATGCATGCCGAGCGTCTGCAGCACGTCGCCGTCCGTCGCGCCCAGTTCGAGCACGCGCAGCCGGCGCGCCGGCTGCCACGCGTCCACCGCCTGCTCGACGCCGGCCGTCAGCAGTGCGTGCACGTGCTGCCAGGTCGGCGATGCGGCAAGGAGTTGCTCGACCAGGCTGTGCCCGGTCGGCGACAGCCAGCGGGTGCCGTCCTTCGCGCCGCTCAGCACGTCGCGCAACGCCGCGCCGCAATGCGCAAGCAACGTCAGCTCGGCCACGTGCCCCGGCGATTCGGCCAGCAGCCCGCGCCACAGCTCGTCGAGCGGCGGCAACGCCGCGCACGCCGCGTCGTCGCGCACGAGGTGCGCGCCGTCGCGATGAGCCAAGCCGTCTTCGACGAGCATGTCGGCAAGACGTGCCGCCAGCGCCGCGCGCCCGGGCGCCGGCTGCCATGCAGCAGCGAATGCGCCGAGCGCATCGAATGCACGCAGCACGTAGAGGCTCGCGAGCACATCGAGCAGCGGCAGGATTTCGGTCAGATGCTGTGTGCGGCGGCCATCGTCTTCGGCCGTATCGAGCCGGGCGACCGCTTGCGCGAGCAGCGCGTCGGGCGCCGGCAGGCCCGCGGCATCGACGTCGCCCGGCAGCGGCACCTCTTCGAGGCGGTACACGAAGCGCGCGGGCAGGTTCTGCCGGCGGCCGACGAGATCGACGCGCCGGAACCGGCAAGCGCCGAGCCGCGCGACGATCGCGCCCTGCGCGTCGAGGAATTCGAAATGCGCGACGACCGAATGCGGGCTGCGCCGGTCGATCCGCGCGAGCACGCGCGCGACCGTATCGCCGCGCAGATAGTCGACCCGGCCGATCTGCACCGGCACATAAGCCGGATGTTCACCGTCGCGCGCGTGCGCGGCAAGCAGCGCGAACAGCGGATGAAACCCGCTGTCCATCAGCGCCGGATGCAGCAGATAGGCGGACAGCGCCCGTGCATCGCCGCATGCGGCGGGTGCCGAGACGTCGGCCAGCGCCGCATCGTCGCCCGCGGCGACCCGCACGGTGCGGACCCAGCGGAACGCCGGCCCGTACGTGAGGCCGATCGCCGCGGTGTTCGCGTACAGCGTGTCGCCGTCGGCGGCCGGCAGCGCGAGCAGGCGCTCCAGCGTGCCGGACGGCACGACGCGCGCCGCGCCGAGCGCGCTGCCGCTTTCCAGCATCCGCCCCGTCACGTTCAGCGTCCATGCGCCGTCGGACATCCGGTCGCGCGTCTCGATCGTGAAGGTCGCGGTGCGCGGCTCGATCACGAGCCGGAACAGCTTCGCCTGCTGCGGCTGGAACACGACCGGTGTGCGGATCTCGACGTTTTCGAGTGCCGCGTCCGTCGTGTCGAAGAACGTGCGCGCCGCGGCGAGCGCCATTTCCACATAACCCGCGCCCGGGAATGCCACGCCGCCATCGACCACGTGATCGGCCAGCATCGGCAGCTTCGCCGGATCGAGCTGGTTTTCCCAGCCGAACGCATGTTCGTGCAGGCGATAGCCGAGCAGCGGATGTTCGCGGCGGCGATTGACGAGGCCGTAGCCTTCGACGGTCGGCGTCAGCCAGAAGCGGTCGCGCTGCCACGGATAGGACGGCAATGCCGCACGCGACGTGCCCGGTGCAAAGCGGTCGGGATCGACGCTCGCGCCGTGCGCGATCGCCGCGAGAATCGCCTGCCGCAGCGTCGCCGCGCTGCCGTGATCGCGCTTGAGCGTCGGCAGCACCGCGCCGGTCGCGCCGGCTACGGCGAACGCCTGCTTCACGTACGTGCGCAGGATCGAATGCGGCGACACTTCGACGAACAGCCGGACGCCCTGCTCGATCAGGTATGCGATGCCGTCGCCGAAGCGCACGGGCTCGCGGATATTGCGCCACCAGTAACGCGCGTCGAGCTTGGTGCCGGAAAGCGCGCCGCCGGTCACGGTCGACACGAACGCGCCGTTGCCCGGTTGCGGTCGCAGGCTGGCCAGTTCGGCCAGCACGACCGGCTCGATGCGATCCATGTGGCTGCTGTGGAACGCATAGTCGAGATCCAGCATCTGGAAGAACTTGCCGCTGCCGCGCAGCGCCGCCTCCAGCGCCTGCAAACCCTGCAGTTCGCCCGCGAGCGTGACGGCATCGGGACTGTTGATGCCGGCGATCTCGACCCGGCGCGCGAGCCCGTGGCGCGCGATCAGCTCGCGTGCCGCCGCATCGCCGATGCCGACGGCCGCCATCCGGCCGCTGCCGCGTGTCATCGCCTGCGCGCGGCTGCGGATCTTGATCACGCGCACCGCGTCGGCGAGCGACAGCGCGCCCGTCACCCACGCCGCGGCGATTTCGCCGACGCTATGGCCGATCGCCGCGTCGTAACGCATCCCGCGCGCATCGATCACGCGGATCATGCCGACCTGGATCGCGAACAGCAGCGGTTGCGCGTTCTCCGTCGCGGCGAGCCATTCGGCGCCCGCGCCGGCCAGCCATTCCGCGCTCGGGCCGCCGCGCATTACGTCGACGAGCGACGGGCTGCCGTCGGCACACCACAGCGCATCGACTTCGTCGAGCGCCGCGCGGAAGACGGCGTTCTCCGCATAGAGTTCGTTGCCCATTCCGACCCACTGGCAACCGTTGCCCGAGAACACGAGCGCGGTGCGCAGCGCGTCGGCGGGTGCCTGGCCGGTTGCCACGCAGGCCGGCAGGCCTTCCTGTGCCGGTTGGGCCAGTGCGGCAAGCGCCGCGCGGCCTTCGGCCACGTCGGCCGGTGCGACGATCGCGCGATGTTCGAGCCATTGGCGGCGACGCGCGGCCGCGGCGGCAAGCGCCTGCCAGTCGCCGCCGTTGTCGAGCATCGCCAGATAGCGGCCCGCGAGTGCGCCGAGCGCAGTCGCGCTGCGCGCGGTCAGCGCGAGCGGAGACAATTGCGTTTGAACCGGCTCGGGCGCTGCCGTCGACACGTCGTTTGCGACCGGCGCCTCGGTCAGCACGACGTGTGCATTCGTGCCGCCGAAGCCGAACGAGTTGACGCCAACCGTCAGCGGCGCGTCGCCCGCGTCGAGCGGCATGTAGCGATCGACGACGCGCAGGCGCCCGCCGTCGAAATCGATGCCGGGATTGGGCGTGACGAAGTGCAGCGAGCGCGGCACCGCGCGATGCTTCAGGCACAGCACGGCCTTCAGCAGGCCGGCCATGCCGGAAGCCGTTTCGAGGTGGCCGATGTTGGTCTTCACCGAACCGATGAGCAGCGGACGGTCCGCCGGGCGCTCGCCCGACACGACGTCGATCAGCGCGCGCGCCTCGATCGGATCGCCGACTGCCGTGCCGGTGCCGTGCGCCTCGAGGTAGGCGAGCGACTGCGGATCGATGCCGGCGCGCGCGTACACGCTGCGCAGCAGCGACGCTTGCGCGGCCGCGCCCGGCACGCTGATGCCGCCCGGCGAATGGCCCACGGAGTTCACGCCGGAGCCGGCGATGACTGCATGGATCGTGTCGCCGTCGGCGAGTGCGCGATCCAGCGGCTTGAGCAGCACGAATGCGCCGCCTTCCGAGCGCACATAGCCGTCGCCGGTCGCATCGAACGCGCGGCAACGGCCGCGCGGCGACAGCATCGACGCCTTGGAGAAGCTGACGAAACCGAACGGATGCAGCAGCAGGTTGACGCCGCCCGCGAGCGCCATCTCGGCTTCGCCGGACTGCAACGCCTTGACGGCCTGGTGGAGTGCGACGAGCGACGACGAGCAGGCCGTGTCGACGGACATGCTCGGGCCGCGCAGGTCGAACAAGTAGGACACGCGGTTCGACGCGATGCTCAGGGTGTTGCCGGTCGCCGAATACGGATCGATCACGTTCAGATCGTCCATGTTGCGGTTGCCGTAATCCATGCTGGCGGCGCCGACGAAGACGCCGCAGTTGCTGCCGCGCATGTCGGCCGGGCGCACGCCCGCGTCTTCGAACGCTTCCCACGCGAGTTCGAGCAGCAGGCGCTGCTGAGGGTCCATCTGGGCCGCTTCGCGCGGGGAAATGCCGAAGAACGCGGCGTCGAAGCCGGCGACGTTGTCGACCACGCCGGCCGCGAACGTATAGCTCTTGCCCGGTTCGCGCTTGGACGGGTGCTGGTAGAAATCGGTGCCGAAGCGGTCGGCGGGGATTTCGGTCACTGCGTCGCGTTCGTCGCGCAGGAGTTGCCAGAAGTCGCCAAGATTGTTAGCGCTCCCGGGAAACCGACAAGCCACCCCAATTATTGCAATCTTACTGTTCATCTTTTATGTCGCTTTCTCGGATGCGTGCGGTTCTTCCGCGCGATTTCCGTCATCTTGTACCACATGCAAAAGTACCGAACCGAGCTCTTCGGCTGCCAGATTCCGGCATTCGGGAGTGTCTGTGCCGTAATTTCGCCAAATGAAGTAGTCGCTGTGTTGCGGGGTAACGCCCAGCTTCTGGAAAACATGAGGCAATGCGGGAACATGGTCGCCGTAAAAACAAACGACTGTTTCACGATCGCGGGTACGCAAATAATCGAGCAAGCGCCCGATCATTGCGTCTGCATTTTCAATGTGCCGCAGATATGCAGTCAGGTCGCGCCAGCAGGCATCTTCGCCAAGAGTATGCCTCGAAGACGATTCTCCAGGCAAAACCTGCTCGAGATGCAATGGGCCGTGGTTTTCCATCGTCATTGCGAAGATGAAGCGCGGCTCGCTCCGCGGTTCGTCCAGTACATCGATGACGGCATCCAGTACGGCCGAATCGGCAATATAGGGTCCGGCTCGCGGGGCGTCGGCAAAGCTTTCAATATCCCGAAATATGTCGAATCCGAGCAGCGGAAAGACCCGATTCCTTCCGAAGAAGTCCGCATAGTACGGATGAATCGCGACAGTCGTATAACCGCCGCGCCAAAACCAGGCTGCAATCGTTGTACACGCGCGCCGTACGAAAGCGTAGGGGTAGAAACGGGCGTAGCCGAGACGCGCAGACGTCACTCCGCTCAGCATCGCAAACTCTGTACGCATCGTGTTCGCTCCCCAGGCCGGCACGAGCAGTTCACCGTGGTAGCTGGATTCCCGGCGCGCAATGTCCAGATTGCGGTAGTTCGCCGAATCGATCGCCGAGCCAAGACGCCTCGCGTCGAAATACGATTCGCTCTGGATCACGATCACATCAGGGCCCGCAGTCGGCGCGCCCGATGCGAACGGACCTGTCCGGGCAGCCTCTTCGAATGCGCGCAGCGTCGCGGGACGCAGGCCGTTCAGCAGATACGCAACGAATACGGCAAAAAATCCATGCCGCTGTTGGTCCGCGCCGGCATCCAGCGTAAGCGGCAAGCGTTTCGCCAACCAACAGGTCATGACCGCGGACGCCACGAGGAGCGCCATAACCGGCCGGAGCCCCCCGTCGAACGGCCGCTCAGCGAAGAAGCCGCTCAGCAGCGCCGCGACGCCAATTACGATTCCGATCACCTTGCCGACGCTCAGAAACGGCAGGTATAAGCGGGGATGGGCGAACAACTGGCTGAACAGACTCAGATCGGTAAAAACAAACGGCTCACGCAGCGACTCATACTTTGCATTGCTCACCGTTGCCAACAGGCCGACCAGCGCGACCGCAATGCAGGCGGAAAACAGGAGACGCCGGGTCACGATCAGCATCGCACCGGTCAAAAGCATGAGCGCGAAGACATGCAACATGAGTGCAATACCGGAACGTCGTCGCGCACGGGGTAGCGCAACCGCGTCCAGCGCGAACGACGCGCCGAGCGCGGCCGCGAGCGACAGGCTAACGCTCAAGCTAGCGCTCCCGTCCCGGCAGATAAGACAGTCGGCCAAGTATCGCATCGCCCAGCCGCGCCGGCAGCAGCGTCAACAAGCTCATGCCGAGCGCGAGCATCCCCGGAAACGCAATGACGGCCCGCCGCGCAGCCAGTTTCCGGCGAATATGGCCAGCGGCCCTGTCTGCCGACCACATGAACGGCTTGCCCCCTGGAAAGACGTCACTCATCGCGGTCCTGACGAAACCGGGCAACACGATCGCAAGATGCACGCCTTTCCGCGCCAGCAGGGGCCGCACCGAATCGCCGTACGCCTTGAGTGCGGCCTTGCTTGCGCAATAAGCGGGCGAAATCGCCATGCCGCGTATCGCAGCAATGGAACTCACCAGCCCGATCTGTCCGCTCCGACGCTCCCGCATGCGCGCGATCACCGGCAGTACCGCATGCATCGCCCCGTAGAAATTGGTGTCGACGACTGCCGCCATGCGATCAAGCTCCTCCCAATCGCTATCCGAATCGAGCGTACTGGCCACCCCGGCGTTAGCAATCAGCAGGTCTATCGGATAAGTGTCGTCGAACTGCCATAACCACGCTCGCATCGCCTCGGCGTCTCGCACGTCGACCTGTGCCGTGACAACCCTCGCGCCGAGCGCGCGACAGGCATCGGCGCAGGCATCGAGTCGTCGTACGTCCCGACCAACGAGCCCCAATACCACACCGGGCGCCGCATAGACGGTCGCGAGCGAACGCCCGATGCCGGCACTTGCGCCGGTAATGACAACGTGACGAGGCGCCGCACTACCCATGCGCGGCCTCGAGACGAACAACTGCTCCGGCAACCGCCATTTCGATGCCCGTGCGTGTATAGAAGTCGCCGTTGATCTGTGTGTGATGGACCACGTAGTCCAGAAACGCCTGGTACAGGTTCATGTCGGGCGGAGGCGCGTCTGGCCAGAAGTCGTCGAGCTCACCCTGCCATGTCAGTCCCGGCATGTTGTAGATCGCCGTACCGAGCGCGATCAACGGGCGGCGATGATGCAGGGCCGAAAGCCCGACGGTGCTGTTAACGACGACGACCGCACGTGCATGTTCGAGCAGGGTGGGCAAGTGACCGGCGTTGATGAACCGCAAACGGTCGGCCACGGCGAACTCGTGCGCAAGTTTCATCGCGTATTGGCGATAATCGACGAGCCCCGTGTCGAGCGGGTGGTTCTTGATGACGAGCCACGTATCCGCCGGCGCGTGGCGGGCGAATGATCGAATTACCTTGGCGATCGCGTCGCGGACACCGTCAAACGGTGAATGAACAATTATCTGCGCATCCGAATTCAACTGGAGCGGGAAGAGATAGTACCGTTGGCCGACGTTGAGGAGCTCGCGCGTCACGTGCTCGGCGTCACGATGATGGCGGCCCTGGCAAAGTGCGCGCGTGGCAAGACCAGCGTATTCCATGATGCCGTTTCTCGGGCGGTGGCTGCGGTAATGTGGGAACCGTGCCGCGTAAAGCATGTTCGCCGCGCGATAACGGATATCGTGATACGCGCGCTCGCTGAGGTTGTAACCGGTGGACTCGCCGACCGGGCTTGGCGGAATCATGCCCCGCTGGTCGAGGTACCAGGCCGGATCGCGCGGCAGCGACGAACGTCCGTTAACCCCGCCTCTCTCGAGAGTGAGCCAATGAGGACGGACATAGCCCTCTTCAAAAACATGGACCCGCAGGCCGAACGTCTGCGAAACCGGATGCATATGGCGGTGAATTTCACGACAATCGCCGAACATGATGACGTCTGTGAATTCACCTGCTCGCGTGATCTCCGTGTACCAGTCGGACAAGTCGTTCGGCTTGCCGTCGTAGTCCCACGCATGTTTCGCTCCGCTGTACAGGAGATCCCCGCCACAAAAATTCACCTTGCGTACCGCATGTCCGCGTTCCCGCAAAGCCGCAGAAAGGTGACTGAAAAACGGCGAGGCCGTCCCTTGCAGGACAAGGAATGAGCGAGGCATCTGGTCTGGTCAAACGGCGCATAAGGCCCCCTCGAAATACAGCGGTGACGCCCGCGATGCTTCGATGCAATAAGCCTGTAATGGTTATATGAGGTTCGTGGTCCCGGCAAGGATCGAAGAATACCTCATTACAGCTGAAATCAATATAGGAATGGCGAAAAATGCGGCAAGATGTGGTCACAATCACAACACGATGGCGTCTTGCACATCCGGTGGCTATAATCAGCGGCCTTGGCATGATCTGCGCGTATCTGCCGCAGAGATATGTGCCAACCGAGCACGGCGGCACCCTACTGCGACGAGGCGTCCCTGAGCGCACCAGCAGGCTGCCAACCCGTTTGAAACGTTCTCCGTAGAGTTGGCGACACATTTTTACGGATATTTTTTGCCCTTCGTCACGAGAACGCCACAAAGTGGTGAACCGTGCAAAGGGACCAAACAGCCTGGAAAAGAGTTGGATAACGTATCTAGCAGGACGGCGACATCGGGATCGCCAACAGGAACCAAGAAAGGCCTGATAGAGCAGATCAAGAAGATCAATCGGCTCTTTGCGCTAACGGTGCTCGTGCCCACCACGATCGCAACGGTCTATTATGGGCTTGTGGCATCTGATGTCTATGTTTCGGAATCGCGTTTCGTAGTCCGCAGCCCCCAACGACAAAACCAGACAAGCGTAGTCGGCGCTCTGCTTCAAGGCACCGGGTTCTCACGGGCCCAAGATGACACTTACCCCGTAGTCGACTATATTCAGTCACGCGATGCACTTGCCGAGTTGAATCGCGGTAACTATATCCTTAATTCCTACTCGAATCGGGGCGACATTATTAGCCGATTCAACACAAGCTTCGACGATAGCTTCGAAGCCTTGTGGAAATACTACGGCAAGCACGTCGTATCGGTGGAGTTTGATTCCACGTCTGCAATTACTACGCTGCAAGTTCGAGCGTTTACGTCGAAAGACGCTGAAAAGATAAACCAGACGCTTCTGGAAATCAGCGAGCGCCTCGTAAACCGGATGAACCAGCGGGCAGCGGCGGATACCGTAGAGTTTGCCCAGCGTGAGGTCAACCAGGCCGCGGCAAAGGCAAAGGATGCTGCAGCGGCACTGGCAGCCTACCGAAACTCATACACTGTGTTCGATCCAGAGAAGCAATCCGCGCTACAGCTCCAGCAGGTAACCAGCCTGCAATCGCAGATGTTCGCCGCGCAAACGCAGCTCATGCAACTGCAGTCCATTTCACCGCAAAACCCGCAAATTCCGGTGTTAAAGACGAACATCGAATCGATGCAGAAACAGATTCAGATTGCAACCGGTGGGGTAACTGGTGGCAAGGATTCGCTTTCACAGAAGGCCGCGAACTATGCGCGATTGCAGCTCGATGCGCAATTCGCGGACAAGCAACTTGCTTCGGCGATGACTGCATTGGAAAGCGCTCGAGGCGAAGCGGAACGGAAACAGCTTTATCTGGAAAGATTGGTGCAACCGAATGCACCGGATGTGGCAATAGAGCCCAAGCGACTTAAGTCCGTATTCGAGGTGTTCGCATTGGGAATGATCGCCTGGGGCGTCCTGAGCCTGCTGCTCGCCGGCGTGCGGGAACACCACGATTAAGGACAGGCATCTTGCATCACGACACCCCCTTGCTGAGGTCGCTGCAAATTCAGTTGCGCGTGGTCGGTGCGCTGTTAATGCGCGAGATTCTCACACGGTACGGGAGGCACAACGTCGGCTTCTTGTGGATTTTCTTCGAGCCGATGATGTTCACGCTGGGGATTCTTGGACTTTGGACCGCCACGAAAGCAACCCATGGGTCCAACCTCCCGATTACTGCCTTTGCAGTAACCGGATATTCATCAGTGCTATTGTGGCGCAATTGTGCAAACCGGTGTGCGCTCGCAATCGAGCCAAACCAGGCGCTGCTCTATCACCGGAACGTGCGTGTAATTGATCTTTTCATTGCGCGAGTAGCGCTCGAAATCACTGGCACTACGATTTCCTTTGTATTTCTAACCATCGTCTTCATGACGCTGGGGATGATGTCGGCACCTCAAGATCTGACGCTTATCATCGGTGGCTGGATACATTTGGCAATCTTCGGCAGCTCGCTCGGATTCATTATCGGCGCGTTAAGCGAGCGCAGCGAGGCTGCTGACCGGGTCTGGCATACGGTCGCTTACCTGCTCTTCCCGCTATCCGGCGCACTCTTCATGGTGGAGTGGTTGCCGCCCGCCTTTCAGAAAGTCGTCTTGCTGTTACCCATGGTTCACGGCGCGGAAATGCTACGTGCAGGATATTTCGGCACACTCGTAAAAGCGCACTACGATATCCGTTATATGGTCTGGTGCGATTTGGCGCTGCTGTTCATCGGCCTTTCTCTCGTAAAAGATGCAAGCAAGCGGGTTGAACCGGAATGATCGAGCTCGTCGACGTCAGTAAGGATTACCACACCCGACAGGGTCGTCGCCGTGTGCTGGATACGATCAACCTGCAGGTGCGAACCGGCGAGAAAATCGGCATTCTCGGCCGCAACGGCGCAGGAAAATCAACCATGATCCGCATGATCAGTGGCGCCGAATTGCCGACCGAAGGCAAGATTCGCCGCAACATGAGCGTTTCGTGGCCCCTTGCATTTGGTGGCGCGTTCCAGGGCAGCCTGACCGGCATGGACAACCTGCGGTTCATTTGCCGTGTGTACGGCGCGGATCCCAAAGCAGCCGAGCCATTCGTCCAGGAATTCTCTGAGCTTGGCTATTATCTGCGCGAACCCGTGAAGAGTTATTCGGCCGGTATGCGTGCGAGACTGGCGTTCGCGATATCGATGGCGATCGAGTTTGATTGTTTTCTGATCGACGAAATTGTGGCGGTGGGCGACAGTCGCTTTCATGACAAGTGCCACCACGAGCTTTTCGAGCGACGGCGAGACAGGTCCCTCATCATTGTGAGCCATGACTCGGGATATATTCGCGAGCACTGTGACCGTGCTGCGGTCCTGGTTCAGGGTAAGCTACACACATTCGACGACATCGAAGACGCCTACACCTTCTATCAAGAAACCGTGGTTTGAAACCGGTCGTTTTCGAATGCATCGCACAATCAGCACGCTAAATGCCGCAACTCTGCAGTGTGCAGCGATATGGTGCGCACCGCGATTCGCGAGTCTCGCAAGGCGTGCCGTCATGGCACTCGCCCCGGCCGAAGGCCCAAATGCCTCGTCAAAAAGGACGCTGCTGATCGACGTGTCGATCATTGCATCGCACGACGCCGGGACCGGCATCCAGCGTGTCGTGAAGTCACTGGCGCTCGATCTGCTCGAATCTCCGCCACCCGGTTTCGAGGTTCGCCTCGTCCGGGCTACAAGGACACAGCCCTATCGCTACGCCAGTGCGTGGCAAGCATCGCTTACCGGATCCAGGGTCGCAAAAGAAGATGAGCACCTTCGCATCTCGAACGGGGATATCTTTCTCGGTCTTGACCTGACCAGCCGCATCTTGCCCCGCCGTCAGGCAGAACTACTTCAATGGCGCACGCAAGGTGTTCGCTGCGCGTTCATTGTTTACGACCTGCTGCCGATTCTTCATCCCGAGTGGTTCACACCTCGCGCGCGCCGTTCGTATCGCCACTGGCTATCAACACTCGCGGTACACGCGGACGCGCTGTTTTGCATCTCGAAATCGGTGTCCGACGAAGTGCGCGATTGTTTGAATCGCCGATTCAGATTCGCGCAGAATGAAATAGCGACGCACTGGTTTCACCTCGGTTCCGCCGCCCCCGTTGATTCGTCGCCGAGACGCGCGGTGAAATCGATAGAGCCGCAGATCTACAGCTCCGGTGGCGCTCCCACCACGCTCATGGTCGGAACGATCGAGCCGCGCAAAGGCCATGCCCAGGTCCTTGACGCGTTCGATCGATTATGGCGCGACGGCTTCGAAGGTTCGCTGGTCATCGCCGGCAAGCCAGGTTGGCAAATTGATTCATTGGCTGAACGCTTGACGCAACATGCGGAAGCCGGAAAACGGCTCTTCTGGCTCTCCGAAGTCGATGACGATGAGTTGGGGCGACTATACACGCAGCTCGATGGACTGTTGATGGCGTCGGAGGCCGAGGGCTTCGGCTTGCCGCTCGTCGAGGCCGCACGGTACGGTATGCCGATATTCGCTCGCGATCTCCCGGTGTTCCGGGAGATCGCCGGCGCGCATGCATCGTTTTTCACCGCGGACAACGGCAGCGAACTTGCTCCGCAGTTGTCTACGTGGCTGACCAAAATCCAGAGTGGCACGGCAATCGCGAGCAACGCGATGAATGTCCAGACCTGGAATGCCAGTGCAAATCAGCTTCGAACGTTGCTGACGTCGTTAGGCTAGTCGGTGAGTCGCCGCCTGCCATGCTCAGGCGAAACGGCGGCAGACATCAAGTGTGCGTTTCGCACATTGGTCCCATGTGGTTACACGCGCAACATCGAGGCCGCGGCCGATTGCGTCGATACGCCACGCGTTGTCGCACAAGACTCGTTCGATCCCGTCTCGTAGAGCGTCGTGATCGTTTGGCTCGACCAGCCACGCAGCGCCATTTGCCACTTCCGGCAGTGACGAATGGTTCGAGGTCAAGGTAGGTACTCCGCTTGCCAGCGCCTCAAGCACGGGCAGGCCGAATCCCTCATAGATCGACGGAAATAGAAACGCCTTGGCACCCGAATAAAGCAGCGGCAGGAACGCCTCATCGGCAAAGCCGAGATACTTCAACCACCCTTCCCTTACGCCTGCGCGGATTTGTTCCTGCAATGCATCACTTAGCCACCCCTTGCTGCCAGCGAGCACCAACGGGTAGGAGGAGCGCAGCGCCAGCGGAATATCGCGGTAAGCATCAAGCAGCCGGTCGATTCGCTTGCGCGGTTCGAGCGTGGAAACGCAAAGCGAATAGCCGCCATGCACGAGGCCATGTTCAAGCAATTGCGCCCCCACTTCTGACGCATCGCGCACGCGAAATTTATCATGGACTCCAAGGCCAATCGCCGTCACGCGTTCAGATGGCCATCCGAAATAGTCGATCACTTCGGCACGCGTAGCATCCGAGTCCGTGATCAAGTGTGTCGCGCGACGCAATGTCGACGCAAAGCTACGCTCGAAGTGCCGGATACGTTCAACGGGATGAGTCTCGGGATACTTGAACACGGAAAGATCGTGCACCGTCACGATGCCACCGTCAACCTGATCGGGCAGGAAGTAATTGGGGGAATGAAATACGTGACCCCGCATTTCGCGCCGTAACCGCCACTGCCGCCAACTCCTCGGCGTTCGCGGAAGACGGAATCTTCCTTTGCGCCCGGAGGTCTTGCCGGACACGGAATCCAGCAGATGGGTCGGATCTTTGACCCAGCGGTCGGCGCAGAAGAAGCGCAACGCATCAAACTCCCCGTGCATCGCCTGGTAGCGGCTCGCGAGCTCCCATGCATATCGACCGATTCCGGTAAGTGGAGGTGCGATAGCGTCTACGGCGAGCGCCAATCTCATGCGGGAGTCTCCAGCATCCAGCGAAGCGTATCGCGTAACGGAATCGCCTCCAACGGGCCGATCGCCTGCTCAAGTTTGATTTTTGAGCCGATCAGCCTTTTCACCTCATTTGCACGTACGAAGGAAGGATTAACCCGGATTTCCGGGCTATACCCGGCCAGTTCGCGCATGATCTCAAGAATGTCCTGCAAAGCGCTCCCCACCCCGCTGCAGACATTAAACGTCTGGCCAGCGAAATCACCATCGAGGAGCCTCATATATGCATTGACGACCACCCGGACATCGGAGAAATCCCGCACCACATGAAGATTCCCGAGCTCGATCACCGGTGCGCGGTCGCGGAAATGCGAAACGATTTTCGGCAATAGAAAATCGATGCTTTGACCAACGCCCGTATAGTTGAATGGTCGCACGATGGTAATGGGCAACCGCCCCTCCCACAGGCGGGCGACATATTCCATCGCAAGCTTGCTAACCGCATAATCGTTGGCCGGTTGCGCACCGACCGACTCGTCAATCACTTCGACGTCAGCGTTACCATAAACATTCGCACTGCTAGCGACCAGCAGCGATCGCGGCGAGCAACCGGACGCAGCTACCGCATCAAGCAGCGTACGCGTACCTAGCACGTTGGTCTGGTAGATCGCATTGACATCGCCATGCGCAACGAATGCGATCGCGGCGAGGTGAACGATGGCGTCGGGCCGTTCCTCGGCAAGAATGTCGGTCAGCTTCGATTTGTCGAGCAAGTCGCACACATGCGTACGCACGCTGGCTGACGGCAAGGGGCGATGGGCGACACCACAAACATCATGCCCTGCGCGAAGCAGCGCGCCAGCAAGGTGGCGCGCCGTGAAGCCGGAGATACCAGTGATCAGAATCCTGGCCATGCGTCAGAATGAAAAGCCAATTTCGTTGCGGCGAATATCCGCCTCGACCATCATTTCGCAAAGCTGCTCGAGCGTGGTGCGGGGTTCCCAACCAAGCTCCGTGCGCGCTTTTGCGGGATCGCCAATCAGCAAATCAACTTCTGCAGGCCGGTAGAACTTCGGGTTGATCTTCACGATCGCCTTGCCAGTCGCAACGTCGACACCCACCTCGTTCTCGTCCTTGCCTTCCCACATGATGTCAAAACCGGCCGCCTTCCCGGCCATGCTGACGAAATCACGAACGGTCTCCGTCCGGTTGGTGGCCAGCACGTATGTGTCCGGCTTGTCCGCCTGAAGCATGCGCCACATTCCTTCGACGTACTCCTTCGCATATCCCCAGTCGCGTTTCGCATCCAGATTCCCGAGCTCGAGGGTGTCAAGCTTGCCGAGGCGAATCTTCGCAATGCTGTCGGTGATCTTTCTCGTTACAAACTCACGGCCGCGCAGCGGTGACTCGTGATTGAAGAGAATTCCGCTGCTGGCGAATATGTTGTAGCTCTCGCGGTAGTTCACCGTCATCCAGTGTGCATACAGCTTCGCCACCCCATACGGGCTGCGCGGATAGAAAGGCGTATCTTCGGTTTGCGGAACGGCTTGCACCTTGCCGAACATTTCCGAGGTGCTGGCTTGATAGAAGCGGATCCCGGGGTTGACGATCCGGATTGCTTCAAGAAGGTGGAGCGCACCGATCCCGGTTATCTCAGCGGTAGTTGCGGGTTGATCAAACGATACCCCAACAAAACTTTGCGCCGCGAGGTTATAAACTTCGGTGGCCTCCGTCTGCTGCAACAATCTTATGCTCGAACCGAGGTCCGTGAGGTCATACTCGACCACATGAAAATCCGGATGTTGAGCGATCCCGAGCTCTTCGACACGCCAAAAATTAACCGAGCTGGTGCGGCGATAAGTTCCAAATACCGTGTAGCCTTGTTCCAGGAGAAGCTTCGCCAGATAGGCCCCATCCTGCCCAGTTACCCCGGTAATGATCGCCTTCTTCATGATTATTCAGACCTCTATAATTCAATTGGTTTATACCGACGTTTGCCTGCGACTTATAAATTCTCTACATCAGATGACATGCGGAATTTATGTACAACCCTCGCGGCCCATTCCGCCGATCATGTAAGACGCATTTTGCATGCTTACAATTCAAGGACCTCGACACAATGGCCATCACAATTGCAGTCGAGCAAGTCGCGCAAATGCGTCGCTCAGCATTCGGCCATCAGATTCTGTCGACCGCGTCATTGGGGCTTACCGCGACGCTGTTCGGCGTGCTTGTGCATCGCTCGCAAATATAAATCGACAAGTTGCCCCGAGATCACAGGCGGCGAGAAGCGTCGCTCATAGGCACGCCGACCTTCGCGGCCGAGAGTAAGTCTCTGCTTGGGGTTCTGAAGCAATTTCACAATGGAACTTGCGAGCTCGTCCGAATTTCCGGGCTCGACAAGCAATCCGCCGTTGCTTTCGCCGAGGATTTCAGGCACACCACCGACTTTGCAACCCACACACGGGACACCGAACATCATCGCCTCGACGTAAATCAAGCCGAACGACTCGAATCGCGAGGGTGCGACAAACAGCGATGCACTCTCGAAAAGGGCATCCACCTCCGAGTCCGAGATCTTTCCGAGAAAGTGGACCTGCTTCGTCAATTCCGGATACCGTCGTGTGAAAATCTGGCGGAACGTTTCTTTCGAACCAGGTGCTGCTATTTGGTCATCACCTGCCAGATTGAAGTGCACATTCGGCAAACGCTTAAGCACCTTCGGAATTGCGTCCAGAAGAACATCAATGCCCTTACGAAGCTCCAAACGCCCCAGGAAGAACACTTCAAGCTTCGGCTGCTCGCGCGCAGGCAATCCGCTTGAGCGATCTTCAAGTGAAAGATTGCAAATTTCGACACTCGACGGATTCATTACAATCTCGTTCCGCGTCTCGATTTCGTCAACGATCGCACGGCTGATAGCGCGAATGGAGTCACATTGGGCCAGGATGAAATTCTCCGCCTCCAACGCCGGCAGAACGAAGTTCTCCATGTGCTCCTTGTCATCGCGCCACTCTGGATGCGATTCCAACGCAATACCAAGTGAAGTCTGAAGACTCACCACCACCGGGAACTCTCCGGAAGTGGTAAATGCAATTGCCTCGTTATCCCAAACCGGGGCTTCCACGACATCGACCTTGTGTCGCGAGTTGATGTTCCGAACCTCGTCGAGCATCGCCCGCGAATAGCACCATTGGCTCGCGTGTACTTTAAACGGAAGATCTGCCGGTTGGTCGTCATACCAACCTGCCGTGAGACGATGTACCCACACCCCATCCTCCCAGTCGATCCGGGCATCGCTTTGCACAAGCGTCAGAACATGGACGATATGACCAAGAGCCGCAAGCGCTCTGGCCTGAACGCCAATGAAGCGAGCAATGCCGGAATCCACCGCGTCGTACTGACGGCACAGCAGCACGACACACAGCTGCGTCTCTCCGGCTGAACGTGTCGCGCTGGCTGGCAAAAAGTCCGACGCATGACTTTCCAGCAAATCCGCGGTTAGATATTTCGCAGGCGCCTGGTACCGCTCAAGCGCGTCATTGCGGGCCTTCACGTAAACAGCCGGAAGGCTCGCAAGCTTCTCCGCAGGAAGTTCGCCGTGCTCGACAAACCACTTTGCGTCTCGAAGATGAGCCTGATAAACGTTCTCACCATGCGTCAGAGCGGCGTCTATACCGACCTGGGGGCTCGCATAGCGTAACGCGAAATACAATGTGTTTTTCAGGATCGGATAGTGATGCACCGTTGCCTTGCGCGCATTTCGCATATGACTCGGCAAGAACTTGTGATGCACCAGCGCATGATCAATCTGTACGACCTTGTACCCTGCATCGATTACCCGAACGCATACATCGGTCTCGTCGAGGAAGTACTCATACTCCTCGTCAAAACCGCCAACTTCGAGCAAGACATCACGCCGGAACGAACTATTCGTTCCGATCAATGCGCTGAATTTGAACGCATGAGGAAAACTGTAGAGATCCGACGGATCATGCTTCTCCTTAGGCCATGCGCTGCCGTATCGGTCACAAATAATATTGGTAGCCTGATAGTCGATACCGGTCTGGTCGAAAACATGACCGCCTACTGCCCCGACATCGTTGCTCGTGTAAGCCGCAAGCAATCGCTCCGCCCAGAAGGGCTCCGGAAAGGCGTCGTCATCGATAAAGGCCACTACATCACCGGAAGACGCAGCAATGCCGATGTTTCTGGACACCGACAAATTGAATTCGGAGCAACGCAAAGTCTTGATTCGACCCGCATATTTCGAAAGAATCTGCTCCGTGTTGTCCGTAGACGGCCCATTCACCACGACGATTTCCATCTGCGGACAAGCCTGCTGAAAAAGCGAGCTGATCGTCTTATCCAGGCTTGTTGCACGGTTACACGTATTAATAACGACAGAGAGTGTCTTCGGATTTGCCCGCATGTTTTACTCGGCTTCCAGTTCCATTTCAAAGCACAGGCCATTCTTGCGACCACGCGCCAGCCATCGGACGGTTTCGAAACCTGCTTCGCGCAACAACATGCTTAACTGATCAGGCATCAGCATGTTGTAGTGAAAATCGCCACCGTAATCCTGCCCACCGAAAAGAACCGTGCGGAAGTGTTCGTATGGATAGGTTCCACGGTAATACTCGGCAAACATGTGCTCGGCATCGGGCACGATCACGTGTAGCGTTCCGCCAGACTTCAAGATCGAGCGCCAATAAGGCAGAACCTCTCTTCGCAACTGCTCTTGCGGAAAGTGCTCGATCAGATGTGCCGCGCGTAGAACCGATACCTCACCATTGCCGAACGGAAGACCAGTAGCCTCGGCGACAATATCTACACCAGGCAATTCGCGGGAATCGACATTGACATGATCAGCCAAAGGAATGTGTCCGCAGCCGACGTTCAGTTTCAACCCCGTAACACGTGCTTCTTCAACTTTTGCTGTATTGATGATTCGCGCCGACACAACGTCAGGCTTATTTGCAAATGCGGCAGCGGCACCGTACTTCAATTCGAACAGAGTTTCCCGTCGAACAAACTCGATTCGGTTATACGCGCGCTGAATCGAAGCACGGATTTCGTCGACACTTTCGTTCAATGCAGCCGCGCCAGCAGCAAGCTGCTCCACGCTGGAAGCATGGTCTCCTGCGCGTGCGGCAAACTCTGCCCGCACGACATTCAATGCATGTTGAATGGCGGCGGACTCACTATCTTGCCTGTCGATCAATTCACAAGCGCCATCAATCCTTGACGCCAACTGACCTCGTTCAAGACTCTCACGGTCGAACTCTTGGGCCAGCCGTGCACATTCGGTGCGAAGCGTTCCAAGTGCACCGTCGACGATGTCGAGGCGCGCCCCCTGCTGTGCGATCCGATGTACCGATTGGTCCAGGCGCTGCACTTCACTTGCCGCACGCAACGTCGAGTGGTCTACCAGTTGCTCAAGCATGCTGACACGCGAATCCACCGCCTGAGCCAGAACGGCGCATTCTTCGACTTTTGCAAGTGCACGCTCCCGTTCTTCGTCCTTCTGTGTCGCGTCGACAAACAGTTTCGCGAATTTTGCGTCGTGCGCCTCGAGCGTCGTGATTGCATGCTCGAGTCTGCCAGAGATACTCGACTTCCAGCCCGGCGTCCCGATTTGTCCGATTTCTTGCTTAAGGGCAATCAGCCGCGTCAACTGGTCACGCATCGTCGCAGGGATCGACGAAGCGAAGTTCTTGAAAGCTTCCAGTTCATGTGCAATCCGCTGAATTTCTGCCGCCAGAACAGAGACAGTCGAGCCGAGTTCGGACGCATCACGTTGCGAAGCCCGCTCCCGTTCGTTGAGCGCATTGACCTCCAACTCCGCCATCCGCCGCTCAATGGCGCGCATTGTCGCAGGAATCGACGAAGCGAAATTCCGGAGCGAATCCAGTTCCTCGGCGAGCCGCTGAACGTCAGCCGCCAGCGTAGCCCGGATCGCATGGATTTCGGACGATTCGCTTTGCGACGAATGCACTTGCCCATTTGCGACCTTACTCTCCAATACCGCCAGTCGACGCTCGACATCGCGCATGTACTGGTGACTTGAATTCACGGTATTGAAGATAGGGTCGAGATCGCGCTGCCGCTCGAGCTGCGTCTCCAGGGCCCCGATTCTGAGGTGGCCTTCGGAAGCCAGTTCGCGTCCTGCTCGAATATCGCGCAACACTGCAGGCGCGTCGCCTACGAGCCAGAAGGCAGCGACGATCGTTCCCAAGACTGGAATTTCCATGACGCGCTCGCCAATGGCGGCGAACTTCATGCCATGCACTCGAGTCCCGAGCTTTCGCGCCTCTGCGCTTCGTGCAATGCTCCGTACGACCGCGAACTTGCTCCTCCCGCTGCCAAGCATCCTGCGATAGTGCTGCCGCCCCTCCGGATCGGGCTCTCTCAGCAAAATCCTTTGGTAGCATTGTTCGATGAGTTGTTCGCCGTTATATGGCAAAAGCTCGGATAGGATTACGGTCTGCATATTCTTGACTCGGAACGCGGATTGTTACGAAAACAGAAGCCGACGCCGACTGAATTTAACTCGCACCAACATTTCTCAAATCAAACCAAATCGAGGAAAACGGATGCGATTAATTCAAGCTGCTGTTTAATAAAAACCTGAACTGACAAAAGGCTCAACCTGCCTTGGATTGCACGCGTGAACGTCGCCGTGCCCGCGCACAAACTCTACAGGTTGAGCCAGATACCGTTGGCCCGATTCGTCGATATCGCTTCCCCGGTGTGGAACGGTATCGACGCATGCCCTATCCACGTTTGCCAACGACAATAAATTTGAAAGAACTTCAAGCGAGCGGCCACACTAACTTAGCTCCATCACCTGGAGCATCACTTGAATGTTTGCACGCCCGTTACTACCGGATACGCCACCGAGAACACCAGATTCAATACCTTCTGGATCTCGGTGACCGGCGCGTTCGACACATACAACAGATCCTTGTTGTCGATCATGAAGCTCTGGGCAACAAAGAACGAATTCGGGTCCTTGAGATTCACACGATACACGACCGGTACCTTACCATCAGCCGTGGTACGAACAGGGACATTTGGCCATTGCAGCGCGGATGCATTTTCAAGCCGAAAAATGAACACCCCGCGCGGGTCGGAGCGCGAATCCTGCAGCCCGCCAGCTCGTGCTAACGCCTGCGCAAGCGTAATACCCTGCGCCTCAAAATTGAATTCTTGGTTCTTGCCTGTCGCACCAAGGGATGTGAAGCTGTACGGCTGAAACAGCGCCGTTACCACATCTCCTGCATGCAGCGGAACATTCTGGCGCGGATCACGAATGACGGTTTCCAGCGGCAACGACACTACTTTATCGCCGCGCGTAACCTGAATCGTAATTTTGTCTATCGCCTGACGCACCCCACCAGCGCTCGCCAGGGCATCGAGCACCCGCTCTCCGCGAGCCGTAAGCTGCATGCGATTGCTGTTTGCCACATCCCCGACTACGGTCACATATGACGTGACGTTTCGCGACAGCTTGACCAACACCTGTGGATCGTGCGCCATATACTTCAGGCGCTCCATGATTTCACGCTGCAGTTGAGTCGGCGTGCGCCCGGCAGCCCGCACGAGACCGATGAACGGCACGCTGACGTTCCCATCGCCATCGATCATCTGATCAGGCAGAACTGTCGCGTGCGCACCGCTGCCGACACCGGTCTTCGCATCAGACTGTGCGGCGCCAAACAGCGTTGCAGGTGGCGCCTCCCAGATCGACACTTCGATCGTGTCACCTACACCCAATTGCCGCTGGAATGCCGTGCCGTTGCCGAGCGCAGCAGAGAAGTCGGAATGGGTTCGTTCAGCCAGAAGCTTGCGTGCGACATCGTCCGTGACATCGACGACCTGGATACCCGTAGTATTTGGTGCCTGACCAGCATCATCAATCTGCGACCGGCTCGGTCCGGATGTCGGAATTGCCCCCGCACAACCAGCCAGCAAGGCTGCTCCCCCGATAATCGAAACCCAAAGAGCATTCATCCGAACACGCGACATTGCTTGGTAGTCTTGGTAAATTATGGTCGGCGCAAATTGTCGCACGTTACAGAATCAAATAGAATGTTGCGAGCAAAAAAACCACGTCAGCGGGACTGTGCGTCCCTGCCGCACATCCATTACCACAAAAATCTTGTATTCGCGTGTCACATATCTTGTTGGACGTCACCCGCCTGCTGTCCCGCCTCTCCGATGGCTTGCGGCCAACTGGCGTGGACCGCGTGGGGCTGGCCTATGTGGAACGGTATGGTGCCCAGGCAAACGCGGTACTGAGCGAGCGTGGATTTTCCGTCGTTTTGACTGACAGAGATTCTCGGCAAGTATTTGAAATGCTGCTGTCGTCCGCTCGTAATCGTCGTGCGATTCAAAAGCTGGTGGTGCGATCCGTCATGAACCAGCTACGTTTTAAAAATTTCGCACGCAGCATTTTGTTGCATACGAGCCACAATGGAATGGAGTTTCAGCGCTATTACCACGCCATGGCGCGCCGGAACGCCCGCTCCGTATTCATGGTGCATGATCTGATTCCGCTTACGCACGCGGAATACTGCCGGCCCGGCGTCGACGATGCTCACCGGCTACGCATTCATACTGCGCTGCAGCACGCCAATGGTCTGATTGCCAACTCGCAGGCCACGCTTGACTCGCTTGCCAGCGAGGCCGACCTCGCAGGGTTCCCCCTGCCGCCCACCGTGGTTGCGCCCCTGGCGTCCGGCGTCGCCACCCGCCCTCACGGGCCCAGCCCTCTGAATCATCCGTATTTCGTCATGCTCGGCACCATTGAGCCGCGCAAGAACCACTGGTTCATGTTGCATGTGTGGCGCAGGCTCGTCGAACGGCACGGTGCGGCCGCACCGAAGCTCATCGTCATCGGACGTCGCGGGTGGGAATGCGAGAACGTTGTCGATATGCTCGATCGTTGCTCGAGCCTCCGCGGCGTGGTCATAGAAGAGGCCGATTGCTCCGATGATCAGCTTCATATGTGGCTGCAGCACGCGCGCGCGCTTCTTTTCCCGTCGTTTGTCGAAGGCTACGGAATGCCTCTCGTCGAAGCACTCGCACTAAGGGTGCCTGTGCTCGCCAGCGATCTCGGCGTATTTCGCGAAATTGCCGGCGGCATTCCCGACTATCTCGACCCATTGGACGGCCTCAACTGGCTCGCTCACATCGAAGCATACAGCCAGCCAGCGTGCATGGAACGCGACGCTCAACTCGCGCGTATTGAGGACTTTCGCGAACCCACGTGGTCCGAACACTTTGCCCGCGTCGACAATTTCCTGGAAACACTGCAATAGATGAGCGATCCGGCACGCCATTACCCGAATCTGCGTGATCCGGTATTCGATCTTCGCAGCGTCACGCGCGGATCGCGTTTCATCAGTTGGCTGATGCGGCGGTCGAATTGCATCTGGACGGACACTCGTCCGGGACGACTCATGCTGCGCATTGCTCGCGCCGCCGGGTTCGCCGTCCACGCAGCCTCACCGGGGCCGCTATTGGCACGCAATGGTCGACGCATGCCGCTGCTTTCCTGGTTCGTCGTGCATCGCACCGAAACCGGACCACAAACGCTCTCCGAAGCGATCAGCCGCGCATTTGCTACCACCGACGACGCAGGCAAATCACCCGACGTCACAAAATTGATGGAGCGCGTGCTCGACAGCTACGCACTGGATCCGGAACACCGTGTGCCCCGCTGCCCGCCCGCCCTGCTGGCACCGCCCGACGCCACGCGAGTGTTGCTGTTCGACGAACGTCTGCGATCCGCTTGCACGGACGAATCGCCCAAAAAGCGTCGACAGGCGTTCGAACAAATGATCGAAAACGCGCTCGCCTCGCATCCTAACGCTCAGTTCTGGCTGGCGCGCAGCGGTGACCATGGTACCGGTCACTGGCTATCGTCACTGGTCCGCGCCTTGCCGCCCGGTACACAACATATCGGCGACGAATATTCGACCTGCGCCGCGCTTCGCCACGTCGATCATGTCTATACGGTAGCGGCACCGGAGGGTATGTATGCATTGCTCGCGGGCGTCCCGGTCCACACATTCGGCGCGCCCTACTACTCGGGCTGGGGGCTGACAAACGATCACGGCATGACGGGCGGCCGCGCAACGCGGCCAACCTTGGCAGCATTTTTCGATGTCGTGTTCCTGCGTCTGGCGAATTACCTGGACCCGGCGACGCACGCGCCGGGCAGCCTTGATGCGTTGCTCGACAGCATCGAATTACAGCGCTCAGTTTCAACCCGGTTCGCAGATCTGCGTGAGGTGGTCGGTGTGCGCTTTCAGTGGTGGAAGCGCCCGTTCGCCACGCCATTCCTCACGGCCGGCGGTGGTACGTTGCGCTGGACACGTGAGCCAGGCTCGCTGCGCCGTGGCGAATGCGCGGTACTTTGGGGTGCACGCAGTTCGGACGGTGTGCCCGAAGGCGTGCGTCACGTGAGAATCGAGGACGGATTTCTCCACTCGACCGGACTCGGGTCGGACATGATTGCCCCCTGCAGCCAGGTGGTGGACATGAGCGGCCTGTATTTCGACGCAAGCCGCCCGAACGACCTCACGACCCTGCTGAATGGAACGATATTCAGCGAAATGGAACTGGCACGAGCCGCCAAGCTGCGTGCGCGGATCGTTCAATTCGGTTTGACAAAATACAATCTGGGTCGGCGCAAACCGACATGGCTGGCACCGCACGGAAAACCAGTTTTGCTGGTCCCGGGACAGGTGGCCGATGACGCTTCCATCCGCCTGGGAACGCGTGCAATTTCCACCGCAGACGCGCTGCTACGTGAAGTGCGTGCACGCCGCCCCGAGGCTTTTATCGTTTACAAGCCCCATCCCGATGTCCTTTCCGGCAACCGGAGCGGCCTCGTCAATGCCGAGCGGCTAGCCGACGTTGTCGACGTCGACTCGGATCTCGTCTCACTGATCGACGCCGCGGACGAAGTACATACGCTGTCGTCACTCGCCGGCTTTGACGCGTTGCTGCGCGGCAAGGCCGTATTCACGTACGGACTGCCCTTTTACGCAGGCTGGGGCCTCACACACGATGCACTTGCCCCCTTGCCCTGGAGAAACCGCAATCTGTCGCTCGACATGCTCACGGCGGGTGTAATGCTACGCTATCCTGTCTATTGGGACTGGCGCCTGCAGCTATTCACGACACCAGAAGCCGTGATTCAATGGCTTGCACCGCTCGCAGCGCGCCCGCTTGGCCGAATAAACGCCGATCATGCGCGAACCTTCCTGAAGATCATGCGCTGGATTCGCAATGCAACGCATCACCTGGCTTGGCGCTGGCAACAAATCATGAAGAAACAGGCTCGCGAAGCATCGTGAACCAGTCACAAAATTGGAAACTCGACTCGGGGATTGCAACCATGAACATCTATCCGGTAATTCTGTGCGGCGGCAGCGGCACCCGACTTTGGCCTATGTCGCGCGGCGGCTATCCAAAACAATATCTGAAGTTGACGGGCGATCAAACGCTCGTCCAGCAGACGGCGGCTCGCCTTCAGCATATTCCGGGCGCCACGGCCCCCATCGTCGTCACCAATAACGAACAGCGCTTCCTGGTCGCGGAACAACTCCGTCAGGTCAACATCACGCCGTCGTCGATCGTGCTCGAGCCGGTGGGCCGCAACACCGCGCCCGCGATCGCGATCGCCGCCCTGCTCGCCCTGCACGAATCGCCTGACGCACTGCTGCTGGTGCTGCCGTCCGACCACGTCATCCTCAACGAGCCCGCATTCATCGCTGCGGCCACCGAGGCAGCGGCAATCGCAGCAGACCAGCATCTCGTCACGTTCGGCATCACGCCGACGGAAGCGCACACCGGTTTCGGCTATATCCGTCGCGGCCCGGCCATCGCGGACGGCAAGCAGGTCTACAAGGTCGACGCGTTCGTCGAAAAACCCGACGCACCGACAGCCGAGCGTTTCCTCAGCGACGGCAACTACTACTGGAACAGCGGCATGTTCATGCTGAAGGCGTCCACGTACATGGAAGAGTTGCATCGCCATGCACCGGAAATCGCCCGCCAGGCAGAACTCGCGTTCGAATCCGCCAAACGAGACAACGACTTCCTCCGTCTCGACGCCGACGCGTTCGCAGCATGCCCTAACGTTTCGATCGACTATGCGGTCATGGAAAAGACCGAACGGGCCGCCGTCGTCGCGGCGGCAGACCTCGGCTGGAATGACATTGGGTCGTGGAGCGCACTCGCAGACATCGCAGACGCCAACGAGCACGGCAATGCTCTGATTGGCGACATCTTCACCGACTCGGTGAAGAATTCGTATATCCGCGCCGAACACCGAATGGTTGCGGCAATTGGCCTCGACGACATAGTTATCGTGGAAACCGCCGATGCCGTGCTGGTCGCCCACCGCGACAAGACCCAGGACGTCAAGAAAATCGTCGAATGGCTGAACGCCTCCGGCCGCCACGAATCGGTCACGCATCGCCGCGTTGTCCGTCCGTGGGGCTCCTACGAAGGCATCGACCAGGGCGACCGTTTCCAGGTCAAGCGCATCATCGTGAACCCCGGCGCGCAACTGAGCCTGCAGATGCACCATCATCGCGCCGAACACTGGATCGTCGTCAAGGGTACGGCAATGGTCACGAACGGCGGCAATGAAATCATGCTGACCGAAAACCAGTCGACCTATATCCCGCTCGGCGCGACACACCGCTTGAGCAATCCCGGCAAGATCCCGCTCGAGTTGATCGAGGTGCAATCAGGCGCATACCTTGGAGAAGACGATATCGTCCGCTTTCAGGATACGTATGGCCGAGAGTCCGCACGGTGAAAGCGCGACGGTAGCCGAGATCGAAGCCGCCGCACCCAGGGGCCACGCGAAAAGCCGCGCGCCCCGCCGGCCTCCTGTCGCCACTATCGTCCAGCCGCAGGATAACCAGCCAAATCCGCAAGCTACGCCGAAATCAATTTATAAAAATCATCAATAACAATACCAGCAAGATGCCAACAGTCACGCACTGCAACGGCATCAAGCAACCCAAGAGGACGCCGTGAGAAAAACCCTTTACATTGCCAGCGAAGTTCGCTCCGGATCAACATTTATTGCAGAATCCATCTCGTACTATCTTAACGAGCGATTCGGATATGAATTCTGGGATTTGGCGCAGGAGAAATTCTCCGGCTTGCACGCGGAATCGACCGCAGACGAAATAATCGGGATTCAGAGTAATCTATATCTAAACCCCGAAGGATGGGCTTCATCGAAAATCATGTGCAAAGCCCTTTCCATCATAAAACGAGAGTCTGCAAAGTCCGAAGCCGTAAAAGACGCCTTCTTTGGCGAGAACGCCTATTGGATTGTAATAAGAAGGAAAAACAAAATACAACAAGCCATTAGCCTTGCAATGGCGAGAAAATCCGGACTCTATCATTACTACGACGACCCCAATAACGCCCCGGACAATAACATCAGCCCGGATTCGGTAGAAATCGAGGAAGCACTGAAATCGATTTTGCTATCCGATATCTACCTCGAATCATTTGCCAGCGCCCTCCCGCAGGATCGCCACATCGAGATAGGCTACGAGGAATTTCTCAACCACAAAATTGAAAACATAAACAAGATAAATACGCTATGCGGCCTCCCGATCGACCAGGAAACAACAAATGAAATCAATCTGGCAAAGATAAAGCAAACATCACAAAGCGAAAAACAGGCTGCGCGCGTCAAATTCGTCGACTGGTTCCTGGAAAATTATTACTAAACACCCCTACCGCCAATAGCACACCAGCTGCAGCCGCCAGTTTTATGCGAGTTCGAATTGCATGGCAAAAAAAATTCAATGAACTCGCACCGCTCCGCATTTTCAGACGATGCTCCACCACCAAACCAACATACGACGCAACATCGACGACCGAAAACGGGAACCCGGACAGTGAAGTCAGTGGCCGCCCAATCGCTACCCCACCTCACATATCGCCGATCACTTTACTTCTGACCGGTACTAAAACTGTGTTGTTGATAAACGGCAGGAGCACAGCCACATCCTCGATTCTGGTACTACCGCGCTCGCGGTTGGATGTGGCCTGGTACCTTTACCCCCCAGCAAAAATTCAAGCGCTTACGGTCCGTTTTTTGTGCCAGGAATGAATGCTGGTGTGCTCGCATGCTGATCGGTTCGATCAGCATATCTTCGCTTTTCCTGCCCGCCATTCCAGGCACGACGCGCTGCCAGGCACTTTGCGTAGCCCTCATCGAGTTGAGCCTCCAGCGTAGGTCACGCTCATCCACAGCACCGCCATGTGGGAGCAGCGAAAGTCGGCCGACGGTCGCCCCCGAGCGTCGTCATTTCGCAGGTGTGCTTCGTACTTTCTTCATATACTGTCACCCGACAACGTCAGAATCACTATGCCTCACTCGCACGAATGACAGGATGTAAACACGCATTCTGGATGGGGAAGTAAGCAGCTCCTGGCCAACGCTGAAGACAACGAGGAAACCCCGGATGAGATCAGACACACGGACTGGCAACCCAGGCAAAGTCGCGTTAGCTCGAGAAACATTCGCCCAACGTCAGGCAGACATGACGTCCAACTGGTACGAGGGAGTCAAGCAACGCGAGGGGGATGTGGATGCCTACATCGCGAAGCGACACGATGCCTACCTCGATCGATGGAAAGAGGCTGCCCGGTTCATTTGCGACGGATCGAAAGTGCTGGATGTCGGCGGCGGCAATCTCTTTCCGAAGTTGCTCGACTACCTGACGGGTCGCAAATTCGATTACTGGTATCTCGACGTGGACCAGCGCGCCGTAGATGGCTCGCGCGCAAGCGCGGCGACTTATGGCATTCCTGGCGATCACTTTGCGTTCGGCTACAACGATCAGTACTCGTTCCCGGATTCGACCTTCGATGCCGTTTTTTCGTCGCACTGCATCGAACACAGCTTCGATCTGTTCAGCACATTCCGCGAACTGAACCGCATCATCAGAATGGGTGGCAATCTGTTGATGGCCGTGCCATTGGGTTGGGAAGTCAACCCGGAGCATCCGTACTTTTTCGGGCCGAATCACTGGGTGGCCCTAGTTGAAGATGCAGGATTCGAGATACGAGTCGCGCAGGTGGGAAGCGAATACCCCGAGGTAGGTCATGACTTCTTCATCGCGGCTCGCAAGATCAGCGAACCGAGTCTCGACTGGCGCATCAAGCCCGACGATTACCGAAAGGAATCCTACACGTTCGTCAATTACGATGATGCAGCCGTGCGCTACGTAGGAAATCATTCGCTGACTACCCGACAAGATGGTTGGCACCTGCGTGGCAGCAACTGGGCTATCCGGGTAAATTTCCCGGACGCAGTCGAGGTACTACCCATCTTTCACAACCACGGATGGTCGGGTATCGTGCAGATCACCGGAGGCGCCCAGATTTCGCACCACGACCTCTTCTCATGGTTCCCCACCGTGCAGCCGGCGCGCCACCTCATTACCGCCCCAAGGAACAAGGATCGTGAACTGATAATTCATCCTTGCGGCAAGAATCCTGCGAGTCGCGCGATGGAAGCCGTGGTCTATGGGTTCATGTACCGCTAACCTGCCGCACCCATCAATCGGCATTGAATTCTGTGCAACACAGACATCGTCGAGGCAACGCACCAGCGCCACATGGTGATGAGTTCGGACCCGTGGCGCACCGGTGTAGCAGCACTCCGCGTGGCATCTGCTCGGGACCGTACGGACCATTCGGGCCTCGCAACGAAACGATGCGGCGACTGCTGCCGCTCGCTTACACGTCCGGGCTTCGAATGTACCGTCAGCAACTCGACCCTGTTACGTGGAATTGGCAGCACTCGCCCTTCGCAATAGCCCCTCTCATTCGCAATTTTTCTGTTCAAGGGCTATGTATGAACGCACCCGATATACCTCGAACAATGCCTTCCCGTCCGTCGTTCCTCGCGCCAAGGACGACGAAGTTTCTATAATGATCTGTATTTATTGATACTGCCCGACTAAGAGCCCCCATGATCGATCTCGCCACCGCCCAGCAATTCCTGATGACCCGCGGCCTCGACTTCGGCCTCAACCTCCTCGCCGCGATTGCATTGTGGTTCGTCGGCCGCTGGGCGATCCGCATCGCTACCCGCCTGCTCGGCAAGGTCGTCCGCCGCAGCGGCAAGGTCGACCCGACGCTCACCGACTACCTGACCTCCGTCGTCGGCGTGCTGCTGACGATCCTGCTGATCCTCGCGATCCTGCAGATCTTCGGCGTGCAGACCACCTCGTTCGCGGCACTGCTCGCCGGCCTCGGCCTCGCGATCGGTACCGCCTGGGGCGGCCTGCTCGCGCATTTCGCCGCCGGCGTGTTCATGCAGGTGCTGCGCCCGTTCAAGATCGGCGACGTGATCAACGCGGGCGGCGTCACCGGCACGGTGAAGGAACTCGGCCTGTTCGGCACGACGATCGTCACCGCCGACAACATCGTCACGATCGTCGGCAACAACAAGATCTTCTCGGACAACATCGCCAACTACAGCGCGACGTCGTACCGCCGTGTCGACCTGACCGCGAAGATCGCGAACGGCGTCGACGCGGTGGACGCGATCAACCGCCTGAAGTCGTCGATCCAGCAGATCCCGAACGTACTGACCACCCCGGCGCCGGACGTCGGCGTGCTGCAGTTCACGCCGGAAGGCCCGCTGCTGTTCGTGCGCCCGTCCACGGCGCCCGAGCACTACTGGCAGGTGTACTGCGACACCAACCGCGTGATCCTCGAGACGTTCCGCGACGCGCAATACCCGACGCCCGAAACGCCGGTCGCGCATCGCACCGCGTAACGCAAGCAGCAGCCGAACCGCACGGACGAAAAAAAAGCGTGGCACCCGCCACGCTTTTTTATTGAATCGAAAAAACGGAACCGCCCGTGCTCAGCGCCCACCCGCCTTCGGCACATTGTCCGACTGCTTCCGGCGCACCAGCTTCCACGCCGCGCCGAGCGCGACCGGCACGATCGCCGCGCCGATCCCGACCAGCACGATCACGTTCAGGTACTGGCGGATGAACGGGATGTTGCCGAAGAAATAGCCGAGCAGCACGAGCAGCAGCACCCAGACCAGCGCACCGATCACGTTGAAGAGCTGGAAGCGCACGGCGCTCATCGACGACGCGCCCGCGACGAACGGCGCGAACGTGCGCACGACCGGGATGAAGCGTGCGAGCACGATCGTCTTGCCGCCGTGCTTGTCGTAGAACGAGTGAGTCTTCTGCAGCGCGGCGCGGTCGAGGAAGCGCTCGAGCACCGGGATATGCGTATTGAACACCTTCGGGCCGACCCAGCGGCCGATCAGGTAGTTCACGGTGTTGCCGGAAATCGCCGCGACGAGCAGCAGGACGATCAGCGCGCCGACGTTCATTTCGCCGCTCGCCGCGAACGCGCCGCCGATGAACAGCAGCGAATCGCCCGGCAGGAACGGGAACACGACGAGCCCCGTCTCGCAGAACACGATCAGGAACAGCACGAGATAGACCCACGCGCCATACTGCCGGATGAAATCGCCGAGGAAGGCGTCGATATGCAGGACAAGGTTGACGAAATGAAGCAGCGTATCCAAATGCGATTCCCTCGAAGGCGATAGGGCCGGAACGGCCGGAACAGGCCAGAGATGGCGGAGGCGCCCGCCAGCCAAGGCGGCGCGCGCACTGGCGTGATGATACCGAAACTACCTTAAGGCTCCGTGAAAAAACGTAACGGTTCGCCGCCCCGGCACGCGGGCGCGGCCTCGCTATAATTCGGCCATGTCCGATATCACCGAAACGGCCGCGGGCGCCGCGCCCGCCCCCGCTGCGCGCCCGCTGCGCGCGATCCAGCCCCTGCCCGACCAGCTGATCAGCCAGATCGCCGCCGGCGAGGTCGTCGAACGCCCGGCGTCGGTCGTGAAGGAGCTGCTCGAGAACGCGATGGACGCCGGCGCGACGTCGCTGCGCATCGTGCTGGAAGAAGGCGGCGTGAAGCGCATCTCGATCACCGACGACGGCTGCGGGATCCCGCCCGACGAGCTGGCGCTCGCGCTGATGCGCCACGCGACCAGCAAGATCCGCTCGCTCGAGGAGCTCGAAGCGGTCGCGACGCTGGGTTTTCGCGGCGAAGCGCTCGCGTCGATCGCGTCGGTCGCCGAGATGTCGATCACGAGCCGGACGGCCGATGCCGCGCACGCGATGAAGATCGATGCGCAGACGGGCGTGCTGTCGCCCGCCGCCGGCTCGACCGGCACGACGATCGAGGTGCGCGAGCTGTACTTCAACACGCCCGCGCGGCGCAAGTTCCTGAAGAGCGAGCAGACGGAGTTCGGCCACTGCCTGGAAATGATCCGCCGGGCGGCGCTCGCGCGGCCGGACGTCGCGATCTCGGTGCTGCACAACGGCAAGGCCGTCGAGCATTGGAACGCGACCGAGCCCGCGCAGCGCGTCGCGAAGATCCTCGGCGACAGCTTCGCGACCGCACACCTGCCGCTCGACGAACAGGCCGGCCCGCTGGCCGTCTACGGCTGCGCCGGGCTGCCGACCGCGAGCCGCGGGCGCGCCGACCAGCAGTATTTCTTCGTCAACGGCCGCTTCGTGCGCGACAAGCTGCTGACGCACGCGGTGCGCGCAGCCTACGAGGACGTGCTGCACGGCGACCGCTACCCGTCGTACGTGCTGTTCCTCGACCTGCCGCCCGAAGCCGTCGACGTGAACGTGCATCCGTCGAAGATCGAGGTGCGCTTCCGCGATTCGCGCTCGATCCACCAGTACGTGTTCCATGCGGTCCAGCGCGCGCTCGCGCGCCACGCGGGCGCGTCGCCGGAAACCACGGCGGGCGGCCATGCCGCGCATATCGAACCCGCGCCGCGCGGGCCGTCGTCGTTCCTGGACACGCCGCTCGGGCAGAGCCAGGGGCACGCGTCCGGGACCGGGACCGGCGGCATGGGCGGCGGCTTCTCGTCGCCGTCGTCGTCCTCGTCGTCGGGCAACACCTGGATGCGCCAGGCGCGGATGACGCAGGGCACGCTGCCGGTCGCGCAGCCGCTCGCGCTCTACGACGCGCTGTTCGGCCGCAAGGATACGGGCGCCGGCACGCCGGACGGCACGACGACCCTCGCCCGCGACGGGTTTGACGCGCCGATCGCGCCGCTGCCGGGCTTCACCGCATCGGCGATCGCGGCCACCGCGCACGACGAGCAGCCGCTCGGCTTCGCGCTCGGCCAGATCCACGGCATCTACGTGCTCGCGCAGAACGCGCACGGCCTCGTGATCGTCGACATGCACGCGGCGCACGAGCGGATCCTGTACGAGCAGTTCAAGAACGCGCTCGCGGATCGCACGGTCGCCGTGCAGTCGCTGTTGCTGCCGGTGTCGATGACGGCCACGCCGGTCGAGATCGGCACGGTCGAGGAAGAACGCGACACGCTCGAATCGCTCGGCTTCGACCTCGCGGTGCTGTCGCCGACGACGCTCGCGATCCGCGCGGTGCCGGCGCTGCTGAAGGACGCCGATCTGCAGTCGCTCGCGCGCGCGGTGCTCGCCGACCTGCATGCGTTCGGCGGCTCGCGCGTGCTCACCGAGCGCCAGCACGAACTGCTCGGCACGCTTGCTTGCCATCATGCGGTGCGCGCGAACCGGCGCCTGACGCTCGACGAGATGAACGCGCTGCTGCGCCAGATGGAGGCGACCGAACGCGCGGACCAGTGCAATCACGGCCGGCCGACCTGGTATCAGCTCACGCTGAACGATCTCGACCGTCTCTTCATGCGCGGGCAATGAGCGCTTCTTCGCAGTCCAGCCCGACGACGATCGCCTGCCTGCTCGGCCCCACCGCTTCGGGCAAGACGGCCGCGGCGCTGGCGCTCGCCGCGCGCCGCCCGATCGAGATCGTCAGCGTCGATTCGGCGCTCGTCTACCGCGACATGGATATCGGTACCGCGAAACCGTCGCGCGAAGAGCGCGCGAGCGTGCCGCACCACCTGATCGACATCATCGACCCGGCCGACGCGTATTCGGCCGCGGAATTCCGCTCGGACACGCTGCGCCTGGTCGGCGAGATCATCGCGCGCGGCCGCACGCCGCTGCTCGCCGGCGGCACGATGCTGTACTACAAGGCGCTGACGCAGGGGCTCAACGACCTGCCCGGCGCCGATCCGGACGTGCGCGCGACACTCGATGCCGAAGCCGCGCGCGACGGCTGGCCCGCGCTGCATGCACGGCTCGCGCAGGTCGATCCCGACACGGCCGCGCGGCTCGCGCCGAACGATTCGCAGCGGATCCAGCGTGCGCTCGAGATCTTCATGCTGAGCGGGCAACCGATGTCGGTGCTGCTCGCCGCGCCGCGCCGCATCGACGACGCGGCCGCCACGTACCGCTTCGTGCCGGTCGCGCTCGAACCGTCGGATCGCGCGGTGCTTCACGCCCGGATCGCGCAGCGCTTCGACGCGATGCTCGACGCGGGCTTCATCGACGAAGTCGAACGGCTGCGGCGCCGCGAGGATCTCCATCCCGACCTGCCGTCGATGCGCTGCGTCGGCTACCGGCAGGCGTGGGAATTCCTCGACGGCGACACCGACTACCGGACGATGCGCGACAAGGGCATCTTCGCGACGCGCCAGCTCTGCAAGCGCCAGATCACGTGGCTGCGCGCGATGCCCGAGCGGATCGTAGTCGACTGCATCGCGCCCGACTCGACGGCCCGCGCGCTCGACGCGCTCGAACGCGTTCTCGACGGCGGCACGCCGGGAGGCTGAACGCGTCAGCCCGCGTGACGCGCCGCGAGGCGCGCTCGCGCGCCGTCGACGATCCACGCGATGCCGCGCTCGAAGGCTTCGTCGCCGCTGCATTCGCGCAGCACGGCCCAGCCCTTCGCGAGCAGCGGATACTCGGCCGCATCCGGCAGCGACGCGTCGGCGTCGCCGTCCGGTGCCGCCTGCTCCTCCAGCACCCAGCCGACCACGAAGCGGCCGATCGCCACCATCACGTCGACCGCTTCGTCCGGCGTAAAGCCGGCCTCACCCAGCAGCGCGACCTTGCGCTCGATCGAACTGAAATGCAGTGCGCGCGGCCGCGTCCCGGCATGCAGGCGTGCGCCGTCGCGATAGGCCAGCAACGCGCGACGAAAACTGCGCGCGTTCTCCGCGAGCCACGCATCCCATACGTCACCCGGCCGAGGCAGCGACCCGTCGTGGCGTTCGAGCATGATCGCCTCGGCCATCGCGTCGAGCAGCTCGCCCTTGCTCCTGAAATGCCAGTACAGCGTCGGCGACTGCACGCCGAGCCGCTCCGCGAGCCGCCGCGTCGACAGTCCGTCGATCCCCACCTCGTCCAGCAATTCGAGCGCCGCGCGCAATACCGTGTCGCGCGTCAGCCGCGCGCTTGTGTCCTTCATCTCTATCACCGATAGGGAAACTGTGGAATACTCTGCACTCTATCATCGATAGAGAGAAACTCTTGAATCCATCCCAGATTGCCATCCTGGCCACGGTCCTGCTCGACGCGATCGGCGTCGGGATCGTGATGCCGATCCTGCCCGGGCTGCTGCGCTCGCTCGCCGGCGCGGGCAGCACCGATACCCACTACGGGATCCTGCTCGCGCTGTACGCGTTCGCGCAGTTCCTGTGCGCGCCGCTGCTCGGCGCGCTGAGCGACCGCTTCGGCCGCCGCCCCGTGCTGCTCGCGTCGCTCGCGGGCGCCGCGCTCGACTACCTGTTGATGGCGCTCGCGCCGACACTCGCATGGCTTTACGTCGGGCGGCTGCTCGCCGGCATCACCGGTGCGAACGTCGCGGTCGCGACCGCCTATGTGACCGACGTGACGGCCGAGCCCGACCGCGCGCGGCGCTTCGGCCAGCTCGGCGCGATGATGGGCATCGGCTTCATCGCCGGCCCGCTGATCGGCGGGCTGCTCGGCGCGCTGCACCTGCGCGCGCCGTTCGTCGCGGCCGCGCTGCTCAATGCGCTGAATCTCGTGCTCGTGTGGCGCGCGCTGCCGGAATCGCGGCCGCGTTCGGCCCGCGAAGGTCGCGCGGTCGGCGCACTCAACCCGTTCGCGAGCCTGCGCCGGCTTAGCGGCGCGCCCGCGCTCGTGCCGCTGATCGGCATCTACGTGATCGTGGCGCTCGTGTCGCAAGCGCCCGCGACGCTGTGGATCCTGTACGGCCAGGAACATTTCGGCTGGTCGACGCCCGTCGCGGGGCTGTCGCTCGCCGGCTACGGCGCGTGCCACGCGCTTGCGCAGGCGTTCGCGATCGGGCCGCTGATCGCGCGGCTCGGCGAGCGCCGCGCGCTCGCGCTGGGCCTCGCGGGCGACGCGCTCGGGCTCGCGGTGATCGCGTTCGCGACCGCCGCCTGGGTGCCGTTCGCGCTGCTGCCGCTGTTCGCGGCCGGCGGCATGACGCTGCCGGCGTTGCAGGCGATGCTCGCACGGCAGGTCGACGATGCGCGCCAGGGCGAGCTGCAAGGCACGCTCGCGAGCGTCGCCAGCCTGATCGGCGTCGCGGGGCCGCTGGTCGTCACCGCAACCTACGCGGCGACGCGCACGACATGGCCGGGGCTCGTATGGGCCGCCGCCGCGCTGCTCTACCTGCTGGTGCCGCCATTGCTGGCCGGCACGCGTCCGGCTGGCGCACCGCGGCCGTCGGCATGAGCATCCGCGAACGCCACCGCCCTCCGTGCCGCCGTGCTCAATGCACGAGCGTCACGAGATTCGCGTCGCGCACGAGCTGCCAGCGGCCGTCGGTCTTGCGGAAAATCGTCAGCGTGTGGCCCGACCGGCGAATCGTGTCGCCACCCGGCGGCGTCGCCTCGATCTCGATGAAATTGCGCATGTAGGCCCAGTCGCCGAGCACGCGCAGCTCGTCGATCCGGTAGCGGCCGTCGACCTTCGGCGCGTGCTCGCCGCCCGCGTTCGCGTCGCGCGACGCAGCCGCGAACGCCGCCTTGTCGAACGGCGGTTTGCCGGCCACCATGAAGATCGCGTCGTCGGCGATCAGGTCGAGTACGGTGGCCAGATCGCCGCGCCGGCTCGACACGAACCAGTTTTCCACGAGCGCGCGGATCGCATGTTCGTCTTCGGTCATCGTCGTCCCTCCTTCATCGGCGCGCGCGCCCATGCCACGCGGCACCCGAAAAAAAAACCGCCCGGATCGACTCCGGGCGGCTTTCCTTGCTGCATCTGCTGGGCGGCGGTCAGACCACGACCGTCTGCGCCTCGCCTTCGCGGGTCGCACGCACGGTGCCGATCTTCCACACCTGTTCGCCGGCGGCGGTCAGGTCGGCGATCGCTGCGTCCGCATCGGCCGCCGAGACGATCACGGCCATGCCGATGCCGCAGTTGAACACGCGGTGCATTTCCGCATCGGCGACGCCGCCGTGCTCCTGCAGCCACTTGAACAGCGGCGGCAGCGGCCAGGCGTTCTGGTCGAGCTCGGCGGTGAGGCCTTCGCGCAGCACGCGCGGGATGTTCTCGACGAGACCGCCGCCCGTGATGTGCGCCATGCCCTTCACCGACAGCTTCTGCATCAGCGCGAGCAGCGGCTTCACGTAGATGCGGGTGGGCGCCATCAGCGCGTCGGCGAGCGAGCGGCCGTGGAAATCAGCCGACAGATCGGGGTTCGCGCGCTCGATGATCTTGCGCACGAGCGAGAAGCCGTTCGAGTGGATGCCGCTCGACGCAAGGCCCAGCACCACGTCGCCTTCGGCGATCGTGCTGCCGTCGATGATCTTGCTCTTCTCGACCGCACCGACCGCGAAGCCGGCCAGGTCGTATTCGCCATCGGGGTACATGCCCGGCATTTCGGCCGTTTCACCGCCGATCAGCGCGCAGCCCGACAGTTCACACCCTTGCGCGATGCCCTTGACGACCGTGGCGGCCGTATCGACGTCGAGCTTGCCGCACGCGAAGTAGTCGAGGAAGAACAGCGGCTCGGCGCCCTGCACGAGGATGTCGTTCACGCTCATCGCGACCAGATCCTGGCCGACGGTGTCGTGTTTGTTCAGATGAAAGGCCAGCTTGAGCTTGGTGCCGACGCCGTCGGTGCCCGATACGAGGACGGGCTCCTTGTACTTCTTCGGCACTTCGAACAGTGCGCCGAACCCGCCGATGCCGCCGAGCACGCCGTCGCGCAGGGTTTTCTTCGCAAAAGGCTTGATCTTGTCGATGAGCGCGTCGCCTGCGTCGATGTCGACACCTGCGTCACGATAGGACAGACCCTGAGCGTCGGGAGCGGATTTCGGAGGATTCATGGGGGAATGCGAGAAGGTCGGTAAAATGCGATTTTACCCGAAGCCGGCCGGTTGGCCGGAATTCCCAGTATCGAATCGTCAGGGATTGCATCTTGGTCGACACGTCCCCGTTTTCCTCGCCGAGCGAACCGCGCCGAAACCCGCGCGGCGCCGTGCGTGCGGCCGCGCGTGTAGCCCACGGATCCGCAGCCCCCGGCGCGCGCCCGGCGTACGGCGCGCGTATTTTCAACCGACCTGCATTGTGACTGTTGTGTCCCGTCAACTGACGCTCGATCTCGGCACGCCGCCGCCCGCCACGTTCGACAACTTCATCATGAACGAGGAGAACGACGAGCTCATCTCGCGCCTGCAGAAGCTCGACCTCGCGCTCGCGGCGGGCCCCGTGCCGGACCGGTCGTTCTACATCTGGGGCGAGCCCGGCAGCGGCCGCACCCACCTGCTGCAGGCGCTCGTGAGCGACGCGTCGTACGGCTATGCGCGCTACCTGACGCCGCAGAGCCCGCTTGGTGCGTTCACGTTCGACCCGCGCATCGGCATCTACGCGATCGACGACTGCGACCGGATGAGCGATACGCAGCAGGTCGCGCTGTTCAACCTGTTCAACGAAGTGCGCGCGCACCCGTCGAGCGCGTTCGTCGCGGCGGGCCCCGCGGCGCCGCTCGCGCTCGACGTGCGCGAGGATCTCCGCACGCGCCTCGGCTGGGGGCTCGTGTTCCACCTGTCGCCGCCGTCCGACGCCGGCAAGATCGCGGTGCTCAAGCTCGCCGCGAAGGAGCGCGGGATCGCGCTCACCGACGATATCGCCGCCTACCTGCTGACCCATTTCCGCCGTGACATGCCGAGCCTGATGGCACTGCTCGACGCGCTCGACCGCTTCTCGCTCGAGCAGAAACGCGCGGTCACGCTGCCGCTGCTGCGCCGGATGCTCGCGCGTCCCGGCGACGACATCACACCACCGGGCACGGGCCCGAACCGCTTCGAGTAAAATGCGCTTCCATGACTAATCTGGCACTCTTTGACCTCGATCACACGCTGATCCCGACCGATAGCGACCACGAATGGGGCCGCTTCATGGTGAAGCTCGGCATCGTCGACGCGGAAAGCTTTTCGCGTCAAAACGACCAGTTCTTCGCCGACTACAAGGCCGGCCGGCTCGACATCCACGCATACCTGACGGCGATGCTCACGCCGCTCGCGAAGTATTCGCGCGCGCAGCTCGCCGAATGGCACGAGCAGTACATGCACGAGGTGATCCGGCCCGCAATGACGCCCGCCGCGCTCGAACTGGTGCGCAAGCACCTCGATGCGGGCGACCTGTGCTGCGTCGTGACGGCGACCAACGAATTCATCACGCGCCCGATCGCGACCGCGTTCGGCGTCGATACGCTGATCGCGTGCGAGGTCGAGACGACCGACGGGCATCCCGACTCGCCGTACACGGGCCGGCCGACCGGCACGCCGAGCTACCGCGAAGGCAAGATCGTGCGGACCGAAGCATGGCTCGCGTCGCTCGGCAAGCACTGGGACGACTTCGCGCACAGCTATTTCTACAGCGACTCGCACAACGACATCCCGCTGCTCGAGAAAGTCACCGACCCGATCGCGACCAACCCTGACGACACGCTGCGTGCGCATGCAAGCACCCGCGGCTGGCGTATCCTCGATCTCTTCTGAACGTCGTGATCAAAAAATTCATCCGCAAGCTGCTCGGCCAGGACGAAACCGAGCAAACGTCTCCCGCAACGGCCCCGGCCGACGAAGCGGCCCCTGCTGCCCCGCGCGCGCCGAAGGGCGCCCGCGGCGGCGCCGCGAAAAAGCCGCGCAGCAACCATGAGCCGACCGTCGTGCCGGCCAGCGTGCACGGCATCAATCCGGCGCTGATCTCGAGGAACGCCGTGCGCGTGACCGACACGCTGCAGCAGGCGGGCTTTCGTGCGTTCATCGTCGGCGGCGCGGTACGCGACCTGCTGCTCGGCATCGCACCGAAGGACTTCGACGTCGCGACCGACGCGACGCCGACCGAAGTCCAGCGCCTGTTCCGCCGCGCGCGCCTGATCGGCCGCCGCTTCCAGATCGTCCACGTGCAGTTCGGCCAGGAACTGATCGAGGTGTCGACGTTCCGCGCGCTGGTCGATGCGCCGCCCGAGGCGGCCGCAGCCGAGCCGCCGAAGCGCCTGAAGCGCGACGAACTCGATCGCCGCACGCATGCGGTCGACGCGAGCGGCCGCGTGCTGCGCGACAACGTGTGGGGCGAGCAGCATGAAGATGCCGCGCGCCGCGACTTCACGATCAACGCGATGTACTACGACCCGTCGACGCAGACGGTGCTCGACTACCACGACGGGATGGCCGACGTGCGCGCCCGCCTGCTGCGGATGATCGGCGATCCGGCCACGCGCTTCCGCGAGGATCCGGTGCGGATGCTGCGCGTCGTGCGCTTCGCGGCGAAGCTCGGTTTCGAGATCGAGCCGCATACGCGCGAGCCGATCAACGCGCTCGCCGACCTGATCAACAACGTGCCGGCCGCGCGCCTGTTCGACGAAATGCTGAAGCTGCTGCTGTCGGGCCATGCGCTCGCGTGCCTGCAGCGGCTGCGCAGGGAGGGCCTGCACCACGGGCTGCTGCCGCTCCTCGACGTCGTGCTCGAACAGCCGCAGGGCGAGAAGTTCATCACGCTCGCGCTGAACAACACCGACGCGCGCGTGCGCGCCGGCAAGACGGTGTCGCCGGGCTTCCTGTTCGCGACGCTGCTGTGGCACGACATGCGCCAGCGCTTCGAGCAATACACGGCCGAAGGCGAGATTCCGGTGCCGGCGCTCCATCGCGCGATGGACGACGTGCTCGACATGCAGACCGAGAAACTCGCGATCCACAAGCGTTATTCGGCCGACATGCGCGAGATCTGGGGCCTGCAGCTGCGCCTCGAGAAGCGCTCGGGCCGCAGCGCGATGCGGCTGCTGGAACACCAAAGGTTTAGAGCGGGGTATGATTTCGTCCTGTTACGCTGCGAATCCGGCGAGCTCGATGCGGAAGTCGGACAGTGGTGGACGGATTTCATCGAAGGCGACGCGGCTGCTCGCGAGGCATTGCTCACGCAGGGCGGTTCGAAGGAAAAATCGCCCCGCAAGCGGCGCCGCCGCGGTGGTGCGCGAAACCGCCAGCCGGGTGAAGGTGCCGCCGAACAGGCACCCGATACCTCGGGCGGTTCCGACGACTGACGCGCGCGCCGGCGAACGACGTAGGAAGTGATGCCATGACGGTTGCATATATCGGACTGGGGGCGAATCTCGGCGATGCGCGCCAGACCCTGAAGGACGCGGTGGTGTGCCTCGCGCAGCAGCGCACCATCTCGATCCTCGGCAAGTCGAGCCTGTATCGCACGGCGCCCTTCGAAGCGGGCGGCGACGACTACTACAACTGCGTCGTCAAGCTCGACACGACGCTGTCGGCGCGCGAGCTGCTCGCGCTTTGCCAGAAGATCGAACATCACTTCGGGCGCGAGCGCCCCTATCGCAATGCGCCGCGCACGCTCGACCTCGACATCCTGCTGTTCGGCGCCGATTCGATCGAAGAACCCGACCTGATCGTCCCTCACCCGCGCCTCACCGACCGTGCATTCGCGCTCGTGCCGCTCGTCGAGATCGAGCCGCTGCTCGACATTCCCGCGCGCGGCCGCGCCGACACCTTCCTCGCCGCCGTGGCAGATCAGCGCGTCGAGAAGGTGCAAACCTGCCAGTGCCTGATGCAGAAGGCACTCGCTGCCGGCGAAGACGCCGACAAGACCCGCTGCCGATGAACTCGACTCCGCTGACCGTCACCGCCCCCGACCTGCGCGCCCCGCACCGCTATCTCGTGATCGAAGGCCCGATCGGCGTCGGCAAGACGTCGCTCGCGCGCCTGCTCGCCGAGCGCTGGTCGATGCAGACGCTGCTCGAACGCCCGCAGGACAACCCGTTCCTCGAACGCTTCTATCGCGACACCGCGCGCTACGCGCTGCCCGTGCAGCTGTCGTTCGCGCTGCAGCGCGCGCAGCAGGCGCGCGAGCTGATCGGCGCGCTCGAAACGGGCCGCCCCGTCATCGCCGATTTCATGCCGCAGAAGAACGACATCTTCGCGCGGCTGAACCTGCCGGAGGACGAGTGGCAGCTGTATCGCTCGGTCGCGACGCACGTCGACGTGCCGCAGGCGCCGTCGCCCGACCTCGTCGTCTATCTGCAGGCCAGCCCCGAAGTGCTGTTCTCGCGCATCCAGAAGCGCGGGCTGCCGATGGAACTGCAGATCAGCGATGCGTACCTGCGCTCGCTCGTCGACGCATACAACGAATTCTTCTACCACTACGACCGCACGCCGGTGCTGACGGTCGCAGCCGAACACCTGAACCCGCTGGATTCCCCCGAAGATCTCGCCCTGCTGGTCGAGCGCATCGAGACGATGCGCGGCCGCAAGGAATTCTTCGTCAAGGGCGAGACGACGCGCTGACGCGTCCCGCCTGTCGTTCTTCCCCCATCGACCCGGATTTCCCCATGACCTATCTCCAGGAATCGAGCCGGCCTGCCGTGACGGTCCCCAAGCTGCAGGCAATGCGCGACGCCGGCGAGAAGATCGCGATGCTCACCTGCTACGACGCGAGCTTCTCCGCGCTGCTCGACCGCGCAGGCACCGACGTGCTGCTGATCGGCGATTCGCTCGGCAACGTGCTGCAGGGCCACACGACCACGCTGCCCGTGTCGATCGACGACATCGCGTATCACACGGCCTGTGTCGCACGCGCGCAGCCGCGTGCGCTCGTCGTCGCCGATTTGCCGTTCGGCACGTACGGCACGCCGGCCGAGGCGTTCGCGAACTCGGTCAAGCTGATGCGCGCGGGCGCGCAGATGGTCAAGCTCGAAGGCGGCGAATGGCTCGCCGAAACGATCCGCTTCCTCGTCGAGCGCGCGGTGCCGGTGTGCGCGCACATCGGCCTCACGCCGCAATCGGTGCACGCGTTCGGCGGCTTCAAGGTGCAGGGCAAGACCGAAGCCGGCGCGGCGCAGCTGCTGCGCGATGCGCGCGCGGTCGAGGACGCGGGCGCGCAGCTCGTCGTGCTCGAAGCCGTGCCGACGCTCGTCGCGTCGGAAGTCACGCACATGCTGAAGATTCCGACGATCGGCATCGGCGCGGGCGTCGACTGCTCGGGGCAGGTGCTCGTGCTGCACGACATGCTCGGCGTGTTCCCCGGCAAGCGGCCGCGTTTCGTGAAGGATTTCATGCAGGGCCAGCCGAACATCCAGGCGGCCGTCGAAGCCTACGTGAGCGCGGTGAAGGATCGCTCGTTTCCGGGCCCGGAACACTCGTTCTGAAGTAACGCGTCGGATGTGAAAAAGCGCGGCGCCCTTTGCGGGGCGCCGCGCTTTTTTGTTGGTGCGTTGAAAGTCCAGCGGCCGGCGCGAGCGCGGTGCCCGCTCCGTTACAGCGTCACTTCAGCACCGCGTCGAGCGCACCGCGCAATGCGTTGGTCAACAGCAGCCCTTCCGCGCGCGCAAGATCGTCCTGCGTCACGACGCGCTCCATCGCACCGAACGCACGATCGTCGAGCAGCACGCCGCGCATCACGCCCGGCAGCACGCCGGACGCCAGCGGCGGCGTCACCCACTGGCCGTCGAGCTTCACGAACAGGTTCGAGCGCCCGCCTTCCGTCACCTCGCCGCGCTCGTTGACGAACAGCATGTCGAAACCGCCGAGCGCCTCGGCCGCCTGCCACGCGCGGTCGTATTCGGCGCGGCGCGTGGTCTTGTGCAGCAGCAGCGCGTCGCCCGCACGGGTCGGCGCGAAGCCGTGCTCGGACGCCAGCATCACGCCGACCGGTCCGGCCGGCAGCGGCTTGAGCGGCGCCGCGGTGATCTCGATCGTGCCGTCCTTCGCGAGCGCGAGTTTCATCCGGTACGCGTCGTCGCCGTCGAGCGCTGCGCAGCGCGCGTCGATCTCGCGCCGCAACGCATCGGCGTCGAAGCGGAAGCCGAACGCGTCCGCGCTGCGCTGCAGCCGCGCGAGATGGCGGTCGAGATGCCGGACGCCGTCCGCACGCGTGGCCGCGGTCGTTTCGAACAACTGGAAGCCGGGGTCGGCGTCCGTCAGGAATCGCGCTTTCAATTCGCACTCCGCATATTCGTCGGCCGCGACGCTGTCGAGCACGATGCCCGCGCCGACGCCCATCGTCCCAAGGTGCCGCGTAGCCGAACCGGCCATGTCGATATCGGTATCGGCCACGTCGAGCGTCAGCGTGCGGATCGCAACCGACAGGCAGAAGTCGCCGCAGCCGTCCGCAGGATCGCCGGGCGCGTCGAGCCAGCCGATCGCGCCCGTATAAAGCCCGCGCGGCGTCGATTCGATCGCATCGATCAGCTGCATCGTCTGGTACTTCGGCGCGCCCGTGATCGACCCGCATGGAAACAGCGCTCGCAGCATCTGCGCGAACGTCGTGCCGTCGCGCCAGCCGGCCTCGACCGTCGACGTCATCTGCCACACCGACGCATACGGTTCGACGGAAAACAGCGCCGGCACCTTGACGGTGCCCGTGCGCGCGATCCGCGACACATCGTTGCGCAGCAGGTCGACGATCATCACGTTTTCCGCGCGGTTCTTCGGATCGTTCGCGAGAAACGCGGCAGCCGCCGCATCGTCGCGCGGATCGGCCGAGCGCGGCGCGGTGCCCTTCATCGGCCGCGCACGCAGTACGTCGCCGTGCTTCTCGACGAACAGCTCGGGCGAGCACGACACGATCCACGCGCCGCCGGGCAGCGCGATCAGCGCGCCGTACCGCACGGGCTGGCGTGCGCGCAGCCGCCGGTACAGCGCGAGCGGCGTGCCGAACACATCGAAATTCAGCCGGTACGTGTAGTTGACCTGGTACGAATCGCCCGCGCGCAGGGCATCGTGCACCGTGGCGATCGCCGCGTCGAACGCGTCGCGCGACACGCTCTTCGCGACATGCGCGACGCCCGCGATCGACGGCGCACCGCCGCCGTCCTGCTGCGCGAGCCATGCGTCGACCTCGTCGCAGGACAAGCGCTCGCAGCGCGCATACAGCAAAAAGCGCAGCGGGGCATGGCCCGGCTGCGCTCGTTGCAGGTTGCGTCCGAATTCATAATCGCCGACGACGACCGCATGCAGCCCGTCGCGCAGATCCTGCGCGAGCGCCGCATCGATTTCGTCGAGCCGTGCCGGATCCGTGCACACGCGTTCGCGCACGAATCCCGAATACAAACGACTCGACCGCGCGGACGCGGTCGAGTCGCAATCGTCCAAGAGCGCGAACGACGCGCTCTCGTTGCCTTCAGTCATGCTTTACTCGAAGAAGCTCTTCACACGGTCAAACCAGCTCTTGCTCTGCGGGCTGTGACGCGCGCCGCCCTCGGCCAGCGATTTCTCGAACTGCTTGAGCAGGTCGCGCTGGTTGTCGGTCAGCTTCACGGGCGTCTCGACCTGCACGTGCACGTACAGATCGCCCGCAATGCTCGAACGCAGCCCCTTGATGCCCTTGCCGCGCAGACGGAACGTCTTGCCCGACTGCGTGCCTTCCGGCACCGGGAACGATGCACGGCCGGCCAGCGTCGGCACCTCGATCTCGCCGCCGAGCGCGGCGGTCGTGAACGGGATCGGCATCTGGCAGTGCAGATCGTCGCCGTCGCGCTCGAACACCGCGTGCGGCTTGATGTGGATCTCGACGTACAGGTCGCCCGGCGGCCCGCCGTTGATGCCCGGCTCGCCGTTGCCGGCCGAGCGGATCCGCATCCCGTCATCGATCCCGGCAGGGATCTTCACTTCGAGCGTCTTGGTTTCCTTCACCTTGCCCGACCCGTGGCAATGCACGCACGGCTCGGGGATGTAGGTGCCGGTGCCGTGACACTTCGGGCAGGTCTGCTGGATGCTGAAGAAGCCCTGCGACATGCGCACCGTGCCCTGGCCATGACAGGTCGGGCAGGTTTCCGGCTTCGTGCCGGGCTTCGCGCCCGACCCGTGGCAGACCTCGCACGATACCCAGCTCGGCACGCGGATCTGCGTGTCGTAGCCGTGCGCGGCCTGCTCGAGCGTGATTTCCATGCTGTAGCGCAGGTCCGCGCCGCGGTACACCTGCGGGCCGCCGCGGCCGCCGCGTGCGGCGCCGCCCGCAGCCTGGCCGAAGATGTCGCCGAAGATGTCGCCGAACGCATCCGCGAAGCCGCCGAAGCCCTGTGCGCCCGCACCGCCCATGTTCGGATCGACGCCCGCGTGGCCGTACTGGTCGTACGCGGCCCGCTTCTGGCCATCCGACAGCATTTCATAGGCTTCCTTCACCTCCTTGAAATGCTCTTCCGCATCCTTGCTGTCCGGATTGCGGTCAGGGTGATACTTCATCGCAAGCTTGCGATATGCCTTCTTGATTTCGTCGTCGCTCGCATTCTTCGCGACGCCCAGAACCTCGTAGTAATCCCGTTTCGCCATATCGATTCACTGTGCCGCCACGCATCGCGCACGCGGCGGCTCCTTTCGCCCGCAGTAAAGTCTCTCGACTCGTCTGGCGCTGCACCGTCCGCGGACGGCTCGCGCAGCACCCGCCAAAAAACAAATGTGCCCGGAGGGCCGCGAAGCCCGCCAGGCGTGGAGTCGATCCGGCCATCCGGAAGGAAAGACAGACCGCTTTTCAGCCGCTGGTCAGTCGCGCCGCGCGCGTTTTGCGCGCGCGGCGTGCGGTGCCATTGGAACCCGGCTTAGTCCTTCTTCACTTCCTTGAACTCGGCGTCGACGACGTCGTCGGCAGCCTGTTGCGCACCACCTGCATGGGCCGCGCCTTCAGCTGCACCGGCCGCGCCGGCCGCACCCGCCTGCTGCGCCTGCATGTCGGCGTACATCTTCTCGCCGAGCTTCTGCGACACCTTGCCGAGCTCCTCGACCTTCGCGTCGATCGCGGCCTTGTCGGCCGACGTGTCCTTCAGCACTTCTTCGAGGGACTTCAGCGACGCTTCGATCGCTTCCTTCTCGCCCGCGTCCAGCTTGTCGCCGTACTCGGTCAGCGCCTTCTTCGTGCTGTGGACCAGCGCGTCGCCCTGGTTGCGCGAATCGGCCAGCTCGCGCAGCTTGTGGTCTTCCGCTGCGTTCGCTTCCGCGTCCTTGATCATCTGGTCGATTTCAGCTTCGGACAGGCCCGAGTTCGCCTTGATCGTGATCTTGTTTTCCTTGCCGGTCGCCTTGTCCTTCGCGCCGACGTGCAGGATGCCGTTCGCGTCGATGTCGAAGGTCACTTCGATCTGCGGCACGCCGCGCGGTGCGGGCGGGATGCCTTCGAGGTTGAACTCGCCGAGCAGCTTGTTGCCCGCTGCCATTTCGCGTTCGCCCTGGAACACCTTGATCGTCACGGCGCCCTGGTTGTCGTCGGCCGTCGAGTACACCTGGGCGTGCTTCGTCGGGATCGTCGTGTTCTTGCTGATCATCTTCGTCATCACGCCGCCGAGCGTCTCGATACCGAGCGACAGCGGGGTCACGTCGAGCAGCAGCACGTCCTTGCGATCGCCCGACAGGACCTGGCCCTGGATCGCCGCGCCGACTGCGACGGCTTCGTCCGGGTTCACGTCACGGCGCGGATCCTTGCCGAAGAACTCCTTCACCTTTTCCAGCACCTTCGGCATGCGCGTCTGGCCGCCGACCAGGATCACGTCGTCGATGTCCGACACCTTGACGCCTGCGTCCTTGATCGCGATGCGGCACGGTTCGATCGTGCGCTCGACCAGGTCTTCCACCAGCGCTTCCAGCTTCGCGCGGGTGATCTTCAGGTTCAAGTGCTTCGGGCCCGACGCGTCTGCCGTGATGTACGGCAGGTTGATTTCGGTCTGCTGGCTCGACGACAGCTCGATCTTCGCCTTTTCGGCAGCTTCCTTCAGGCGCTGCAGTGCGAGCACGTCCTTCGACAGGTCGACGCCCTGCTCCTTCTTGAACTCGCCGATGATGTAATCGATGATGCGCTGGTCGAAGTCTTCGCCGCCGAGGAACGTGTCGCCGTTGGTCGACAGCACTTCGAACTGCATTTCGCCGTCGACGTCCGCGATCTCGATGATCGACACGTCGAACGTACCGCCGCCGAGGTCATACACGGCGATCTTGCGGTCGCCCTTCTCTGCCTTGTCCAGGCCGAACGCGAGCGCGGCTGCGGTCGGCTCGTTGATGATCCGCTTGACTTCGAGGCCCGCGATGCGGCCGGCGTCCTTGGTCGCCTGGCGCTGGCTGTCGTTGAAGTAGGCCGGCACCGTGATCACGGCTTCCGTGACCGGCTCGCCGAGGTAGTCTTCGGCCGTCTTCTTCATCTTGCGCAGCACTTCCGCCGAAACCTGCGGCGGTGCGAGCTTTTCGCCGTGTGCCTCGACCCATGCATCGCCGTTGTCGGCCTTGATGATGGTGTACGGCATCAGGCCGATGTCCTTCTGGACTTCCTTCTCTTCGAAGCGACGGCCGATCAGGCGCTTCACCGCGAACAGCGTGTTCTTCGGGTTGGTCACCGACTGGCGCTTCGCCGGCGCGCCGACGAGCACTTCGTTGTCGTCCATGTAGGCGATGATCGACGGCGTGGTGCGCGTGCCTTCCGAGTTCTCGATGACCTTGACCTGGTTGCCTTCCATGATGGCGACGCACGAGTTCGTGGTGCCAAGGTCAATACCGATGATCTTTCCCATTTTTCCTAATCTCCAGAAATGCCTGTTTGCTGCGCGAAACGCTGCGTTTTGGGGCGGTTTCGCGCGCCAGAATTCAACTCTGTTCCCGAAATGCGTCCGTCCGATCCGTTTTCAAGACCCGACGAGCGATGCGGATATTAAATTTTTTCAATCGCCGCCGGCTAGCGGATCGCCGCCCGGCGGATCGCCACCGGCCGCCGCGACCTTCGCGCGCGCCGCCGACACGGCCGCCTGGAACTGCGCGAGGCCATGCCAGCCCGTCGCGCGGCCCAGCCGCTTGCCGCGGTGGAAAAAGAACCACGTCGGCACGCCGTGCAGCCCGAAGCGGCGCCCCAGCTGAGGGTGTTCGTACACGTTGCAATGGAACCACTTCAAACCCAGCGCGCGGATTGCGTCGGGCTGGGCGAGCATCGCCTTCTTCGCGATCTCGCAGTTGAAGCAGTCGACACCCCAGAAGAACACCACCGCGAGCGCATCGCCCGCGCCGTCGATGGCCGCGTCGAACGTGCCGGCGTCGAGCGCCTGCATGTAGAACGCATCAAATGCGGCCGGATCGACGCCGGCGGGCACCATCCCGGCAGCCTTACTTCGGCTGGGCGACGGTGACGAGCGCCGGACGCAGCACGCGGTCGGCGATCGTGTAACCCTTTTGCAGCACGGTGACGACGGTGTTCGGCTCCTGGTCGGCCGGCACCATCGAAATCGCCTGGTGCTGATGCGGATCGAACTTCTCGCCAACCGGGTTGAGCGCGACGACGCGGCCCTTCTCGAGCGCGCTCGTCAGCTGGCGCAGCGTCAGCTCGACGCCCTCGCGCACCTTCGCGATGTCGCCGGACGTATCGTTGACGGCCGCTTCCAGGCTGTCCAGCACCGGCAGCAGGTGTTCCGCGAAGCTCTCGATCGCAAACTTGTGTGCCTTCGACACGTCGTCCTGCGCGCGGCGGCGGACGTTCTCGGTCTCGGCCTTCGCCCGCAGGTAGCTCTCCTGCAGCTCGGCGACCTTGGCTTGAGCCTCCGCGAGCGCCGCGTCGGCTGCTTCGGCGGCGGGAGCAGCGCCTTGCGCCGCCTGCTTCTCGCTGCCGATGTCTTCGGCCGATGGGGTAGCCGGGTTCTCTTGCGTGTTTTCCATGTCGCTGAAAGTCGATTAGAGGTTGAAGCCAAATCGGCAACCGCCGGCCGTATACCCGGCGGCACCGCACATTCGTGGTGCAGATAAGGGTGGAAACTGCAATTTCAAGAGGGTTATTCGCCGGCATTCTCCAACGCCGCGAAACAACCGCGCTGCCCGGCGGTGCGTGGCCCGCATAGTCCACCAGTCCGGGCGAAACCGGCTGTAACAACGCTTACCTGGCAAGTACTAGCTTGGCACAGGTCCGCTGCACTACACTCCACTCAAGCGTCGGAAAAGCGTGTTTACCCCTAGCTGACCGCCGCCTGACATCCACCTGGCGCCGTTTTCACCCTTGATCCCGAGGGGAGTACCGTGAAACTGACCTTTGCGATATCGGTGGTCGCGCTGGTACTCGTTGCCGGCACCACCACCATCTGCCTGTCCGGAGCCGTCACCGACCGCACGACCGAATACGGAAGCGCGCGGGCGACCTTCGACCAGATGTTCAGCTCCCACCAGAAAATCTGTCGATGATGCGCCGGTCGCGCTTCGTCGGCCGGCCGTGCAGTTCGGCCGCCGGCTCGCGATACGTGCGGCGCCGCTCCAGTTCGGCGAGCCGCGCGGCCCGCCCCGCTTCCGTTTCCTCGTAAAGCGTCTGCGCGACGCTCGCAGGCCCGCGCACGTCGCACACGCCCAGCACGGCAATGTGCCAGACGACGCCATCGATCGCAATCTCGACCTCGTCGCCGACCCGCACGTCCTTGGCCGGCTTGACCGCCGCACCGCCGATCTTCACGTGCCCCTTGTCGACCGCATCGGTCGCGAGCGAGCGCGTCTTGAAGAAGCGGGCCGCCCATAGCCATTTGTCGATGCGCAGCTTCGCACCGGGGTCCGTGGAAATCTTGTAGTTCATGATCAGTTCACCGTTTCGGGCTGCGCGGCCCTGACGGGCCAGCCCTGCAGATTCTCGGCGACGATCTCGCCGAGCGCGCCGATCCATGCGGGCGCGCCGTTCAGGCACGGAATGCGGTGGAAGGTCTTGCCGCCGCCGGCCAGGAACTCGTCGCGCACTTCCATGCCGATTTCCTCGATCGTCTCCAGGCAATCGGCCGTGAAACCGGGACAGAACACGTCGGCCCGCCGCACGCCGGCCTCGCCGAACTCGCGCAGCGTCGGCGCGGTGTACGGCTGCAGCCATTCGGCCTTGCCGAAGCGCGACTGGAACGTGACGCGGCATTCGGTCGTCGACAGCCCGAGCGCGGCCATCAGCAACGCGCCCGTCTGCTGGCACTGGTCGTGATACGGGTCGCCGAGGTCGAGCGTGCGCTTCGGCACGCCGTGGAAACTCAGCACGAGCTTGTCGCCGGCCGCGAAATCGGGCCGGCCGTACTGCGCCCAGTATTGGCGCACCTGTTCGGCCAGCGCGTGGATATAGGCCGGATGGTCGGCGTAATGCCGCACCGTGCGCACTTCCGGCTGGTTGCGCATGCGCGCGAGTGCGTCGAACGCGGCATCGAAGGCGGTGGCCGTGGTCGACGCCGAGTATTGCGGATACATCGGCATCAGCAGCACGCGCTCGACGCCCGCGCGCTTGAACTGCGCGAGCGCGTGCGAAATGTTCGGGCTGCCGTAGCGCATCGCGTAGTCGACCGTCACGTGATAGCCGTTCGACGTGAGCAGGTGCCGCACGCTGTCGGTCTGGCGCTCGGTGTACACGCGCAGCGGCGAACCCTCGGGCATCCAGACGGCCGCGTATTTCTTCGCGGACGCGCGGCCGCGCAGCGGCAGGATCAGCGTGCGCAGCAGCACCTGCCAGACGGCCTGCGGAATCTCGACGACGCGCGGATCCGACAGGAATTCGGCCAGGTAGCGCCGCACCGCGCGCGGCGTGGGTGCGTCGGGCGTGCCGAGATTGATCAGCAGCACACCGATGCGGTGGGCGGCCGCGATGCTCGAAGGCGGCTCAAGATCGAAACGCATGGGCAAGAACGTGCTCGAGGCACGGGACCGGACGGCTCTCAATTATAGCGGGCCGCCCCATGCCGTTCGGCCGACTGTCGGCGCGTGCGGCAATGCGACACGATGACGGGGCGGGATCAGGCGGCCGATCGCAGGCTATTGCTGGCTCAGCGTGAGCGACAGCAGGCGCGCGGTGATGTCGACGATCGGTATCACGCGGTTGTAGGCCATGCGGGTCGGGCCGATCACGCCGAGCGTGCCGACGATCTGCCCGTTCACCTCGTACGGCGCGGTGACGACGCTCATTTCCTCGATCGGCACGAGCGTCGATTCGCCGCCGATGAAGATCTGCACGCCCTGGGCGTGGCTCGACACGTCGAGCAGTTGCAGGAGGCCCGTCTTTTGGTCGAACACGTCGAACAGCTTGCGCAGCCGCGCCATGTCGGACGACAGATCCGCCACTTCGAGCAGGTTGCGCTCGCCGGAAATCAGCACGGTGTCCTCGGTGTCGGGCACCTCGGTACTGGCCGTCACGGCCGCGTGCATCAGCGTGGTCATGTCGCCGCGCAGCTGGTCGATCTCGTCGCGCAGGCGGCGGCGCACCTCGTCGAACGACAGGCCGGCGAAATGCGCATTGATGTAGTTGGACGCCTCGGTCAGCTGCGACGGCGAATAGTCGCGCGGCGTCGCGAGCATCCGGTTCTGCACGTCGCCTTCGGGCGTGACGATGATCAGCAGGATGCGCTTGTCGGACAGGCGCATGAACTCGATCTGCTTGAACACGTGGCTGCGGCGCGGCGTCAGCACGACGCCCGCGAACTGCGACAGGTTCGACAGCACGCTCGCGGCGGCCGCGACCACCCGCTGCTGCGGCTCGCCGGCCTGCAGCGTGTTCTGCACCTGCCGCGCGACGGCCTCGGCGTCGATCGGCGCCTCGACCGTCAGCATCGTGTCGACGAACAGCCGGTAGCCGCGCGGCGTCGGCACGCGCCCGGCCGACGTGTGCGGGCTCGACACGAGGCCGAGCTCCTCCAGGTCGGACATCACGTTGCGGATCGTCGCCGGGCTCAGCTCGAGCCCGGAGTAACGGGACAACGTGCGCGATCCGACTGGCTGACCGTCGGCGATATACCGTTCGATCAGGGTTTTCAGGAGGGTTCGTGCGCGAGGATCTAGCATGGTGGAAAATTTTAGCGCAACCGCGCGACCGCGGCGAGTGGCGTCGCCCACCGTTGCGCGGGCCGGCCCGATCCGGCCCCGCCGGGGCACAACCGGTTCTTTTCGTCAACGAGCTATGGTGTAATGCCGGCATGAAAACCGGTAATCAGTTCAACACCGTCGCGCTCGTCGGCCGAAGCAACACGCCCAACATCGCCGAGCCGCTCGCCACGCTGGCCGCCTGCGTCGCCGGGCAGGGCTTCGAGGTCGTCTTCGAAGCCGAGACCGCGCGCGAGATCGGCATCACCGGCTACCCGGCGCTGACGCCGGCCGAAATCGGGGCGCGCGCCGACGTGGCGGTCGTGCTGGGCGGCGACGGGACGATGCTCGGCATCGGCCGTCAGCTCGCGCCGTACAAGACGCCGCTGATCGGGATCAACCACGGGCGGCTCGGCTTCATCACCGACATCGCGGCGGCCGACATGCAGGCGCTCGTCCCGGTGATCCTGTCGGGCAAGTTCGAGCGCGAGGAACGCGCGCTGCTCGAGGCGCGGATCATGCGCGACGGCGAACCGATCTACCACGCGATTGCGTTCAACGACGTCGTCGTGAACCGCAGCGGCTTCTCCGGGATGGTCGAGCTGCGCGCGTCGGTCGACGGCCGGTACATGTACAACCAGCGTTCGGACGGCCTGATCGTCGCGACGCCGACCGGCTCGACCGCCTACGCGCTGTCGTCGGCCGGCCCGATCCTCCATCCGCAGCTGGCGGGCATCGTGCTCGTGCCGATCGCGCCGCACGCGCTGTCGAACCGGCCGATCGTGCTGCCCGACGATTCGAAAATCGCGATCCAGATCGTCGGCGGGCGCGACGTCAACGTGAACTTCGACATGCAGTCGTTCACGTCGCTCGAACTGAACGACACGATCGAGGTGCGCCGCTCGAAGCACACGGTGCCGTTCCTGCACCCGATCGGCTACAGCTACTACGCGACGCTGCGCAAGAAGCTGCACTGGAACGAACACGCCTCGAACGAAGACGACAAGGCGTCCTGACGCCGCTCCGCCCGACACCATGCTCCGCCACCTCTCGATCCGCGACTTCGTCATCGTCGCCGCGCTCGATCTCGAATTCGACAGCGGCTTTTCCGTCTTCTCCGGCGAAACCGGCGCCGGGAAATCGATCCTGATCGACGCCCTCGCCCTCGCGCTCGGCGAACGCGCCGACGCGAGCGTCGTGCGCACCGGCTGCGGCCGCGCCGACATCACGGCCGAATTCACGCCGCACGACCGCGTCGCGCGCTGGCTCGACGAACACGCGTTCGACACCGAGGACACCGTGATGCTGCGCCGCGTGATCGACGCAAACGGCCGTTCGCGTGCGTTCATCAACGGCACCAGCGCGACGCTCGCGCAGCTGCGCGAACTCGGCGAAATGCTCGTCGACATCCACGGCCAGCACGCGCACCAGCTGCTGATGCGGCCCGACGCGCAGCGCGAGCTGTTCGACACGCACGCGGGGCTCGTCGCCGACGCCGCGAACGTCGCGCGCGCCTGGCGCGTGTGGCGCGACGCGACGCAAGCGATCGACGCCGCGAAGGCGCACGAGCGCGAGCTGCAGCTCGAACGCGAAAAGCTCGCGTGGCAGCTCGCCGAGCTCGACAAGCTTGCACCGCAGCCCGGCGAATGGGACGAAGTCAGCAACGAGCACAAGCGGCTGTCGCATTCGGCGAACCTGATCGAAGGCGTGCGCGGCGCGCTCAACGCGCTGTCCGAGTCCGACGACGCGATGCTCGCGCAGCTCGGCGCGATCGTGTCGAAGCTGCGCAGCCTGGCCGACTACGACACGGCGCTCGGCGACGCGCTCGCGTCGCTCGAACCGGCCGAGATCCAGCTGCAGGAAGCCGTCTATTCGCTGTCGCACTACGCGCAGCGCGTCGACCTCGATCCCGAGCGGCTCGCGCAGGTCGAGACGCGCCTCGATGCGCTGCACTCGACCGCCCGCAAGTTCTGGCTGCCGCCCGACACGCTGCACGAGGAACATGCGGCGCGCCGTGCGCAGCTCGCCGCGCTCGACGCGGCCGCCGATCTCGGCGCGCTCGAGGCGGCGCAGGCCAAGGCGCGCGAAGCCTATCTCGCCGATGCCCGGCACCTGTCCAAAGCGCGCGCGCAGGCCGCGAAGGCGCTCGGCACGGCCGTCACCGCCGGCATGCAGGAGTTGTCGATGGCGGGCGGCAGCTTCGAAGTCGCGCTCGTCCCGCTCGCCGACGGCGGCCCGCACGGGCTCGAGCAGGTCGAATTCCGCGTCGCGGGGCACCCGGGCGTGCCGCTGCGGCCGCTCGCGAAGGTCGCGTCGGGCGGCGAACTCGCGCGGATCAGCCTCGCGCTCGCGGTCATTGCCAGCGCGGCAAGCCCGACGCCCACACTGATCTTCGACGAAGTCGATACGGGGATCGGCGGTGGCGTCGCCGAAGTGGTCGGCCGCCTGCTGCACCAGCTCGGGCGAGAGCGCCAGGTGCTGTGCGTGACGCACCTGCCGCAGGTCGCCGCCCGCGGCGACCATCACTTCCAGGTCGCGAAAGGCGCCGACGATCGCGGCGGCACGGTTTCGACGGTCGTCGCGCTCGACCGCGCCAACCGCATCGAGGAAGTCGCGCGGATGCTCGGCGGGCTCGAGATCACGGCCACGACGCGCAAGCACGCGAAGGAAATGCTGGCGGCCTGACGCCGCCGCCGGCCTGCGCCGGCCGAACCAGGCACGCTCACAAACCGCTCGGGGCGGTGCGCGGATCGATACCGCGCCCGCCCGGCCTTCATTCAAACACCCGTTTCAACCGCGCCGAACACGCGCTCCCACAGCGCCGTCACGGCCGCCCGCTCGTCGGTCACCACGGCCGGATCGACGCGCGCCTTCTCCATCCCGTCGAGCCGCAGCTTGTGCTGCAGCTTCCGGTACTTGCGGTACGCGGCGCCGACGCGCTCGGCTTCGTCCTCCCCCATCAGCCCGAAGCGCGCGACCTCGCGCAGCAGCGCGATGTTGCCGGTGTTGCGGATCAGCTCGGCGTCGCTCGATGCATGCAGCAGCACCCAGTACTGGACGATGAACTCGATGTCGACCATCCCGCCGCGATCGTGCTTCAGGTCGAACAGCTCGGTCTGGTTCGGATGGCCGGCAAACACCTTGCCGCGCATGTCGACGATCTCCTTCGCGAGCACCGCGCCGTCGCGCGGCGTCGTCAGCACCTGCTGGCGGATCGCCTCGAAGTCGTCGCCGATCTGCGCATCGCCCGCGCTGTAGCGGGCGCGCGTCAGCGCCTGGTGCTCCCACACCCACGCGGTATTCGCGGCATCGCCCTCGCGCAGCTGGTAGCGGCGGAACGCATCGAGATCGGTGACGAGCAGCCCGGCCTCGCCGTTCGGCCGCAGCCGCAGGTCGATGTCGAACAACGCGCCGGCACCGGTCGCGGTCGTGAGCCACGTGATGAGCCGCCGCGTGAAGGTCGTGTAGACGTCCGCCGAGCGCTCGTCGGGATCGTCGTACAGGAAGATCAGGTCGAGATCCGACGCGTAGCCGAGTTCCTTGCCGCCCAGCTTGCCGTATGCGATCACCGCGAACTTCGGCACGTCGCGATGGCGCTTCGCCAGCTGCGACCAGACGACTTCGATGGTCACGTCGAGCACCGCGTCGGCCAGCTCGGACAGCCGGTCGCTCACATGCTCGACCGACAGTTGTCCGGCCAGGTCGATCAGCAGGATCCGGAACACCTCCGCGTGCTGCGCGTGCCGCAGCAGGTCCATCTGCTGCTCGGGGCCGTCGGCCGCCGCGAGGCGCGCGCGCAGCGCGTCCTTGAACGCGGGCCAGTCGAACGGGCTCGCGATCACCTCGTCGTCGAGCAGTTCGTCGAGCAGTTGCGGGTGGCGGATCAGGTAGCCGCCGCCCCAGCGCGTCGCGCCGAGCACCGACAGCACGCGGTCGAGCGCGGCCGGATATTCGGTCAGCAGCGCGAGATAGACGCCACGGCGGCTGACCGTCTCGAGCAGGTCGAACAGGCGCACGATCGTGTCGTCGCGGCGCGCGGCATCGATCGTCGGCGCGGCGTCGAGCGCCCGCTGCGCGACGCTGTCGAAGCGCTGCCGGCTCTTTTCCGGCAGGCCCGTATAGCGCGACGATTGCCAGACCGCGCGCAGCCGCGCGAGCACGGTGGCCGGATCGGCGAAACCGAGGCCGTCGAGGCGCGCGACCAGCGCGTCGTCCTCGCCGTCGTCGGCCAGCGCGCCGCTCCAGATCCACGCAGCGGCCGTGTCGTCGCCGGCCGTACAAGGGCCGCCGCCCTTCACCTTGTCCGCGAAGATCTGGTCGAACTGCGCCTCGACGAAGTTCCGGTGCTCGTCCAGCACCGTCATCAGCGCCGCATAGTCGGCAAAGCCGAGCGACGCGGCCAGCGCCGCGCGTTCGTCGGGCTCGACCGGCATCGCGTGCGTCTGCGCGTCGTTGCGGTACTGCAGCCGGTGCTCGAGCGTGCGCAGGAAGTTGTAAGCATCGGACAGGCGCGCACGCACGTCCTCGCCGATCAGCCCGCGCGCCTGCGCATGGCGCAGCACCGCGAGCGTCGGCCGCACGCGGAATTCGGCATCCTGGCCGCCGCGGATCAGCTGGAACACCTGCGCGCTGAACTCGATCTCGCGGATCCCGCCGCGCCCGAGCTTGATGTCGTCGGCCTTGTCGGGCCGCATCGACGCGCGGCGTGCGGCTTCCTGCCGGATCTGCTGGTGCAGCGAACGGATCGCGCCGATCACGCCGAAATCGAGATAGCGACGGTAGACGAACGGCTTGACGAGCGACTCGAGCTGCGACTGGAGCCGCCGCGCGGCGTCGCTGTCGCTTTCCGACACGAGCCGCCCCTTGATCCACGCATAGCGCTCCCACTCGCGCCCCTGCACGTAGAAATATTCCTCGAGCATCCCGAGGCTGCACGCGAGCGGCCCCGAATCGCCGTTCGGGCGCAGCCGCATGTCGACGCGAAACACGTAGCCGTCGGCCGTGACCTCGGACAGCACGCCGATCAGGCGCCGGCCGAGCCGCGTGAAGTATTCCTGCGTGGACAGCGGCGAACGCGTGCCGCCGGTCGTCTCGCCGTCGTCTTCGTAGACGAAGATCAGGTCGATGTCCGACGACACGTTGAGCTCGCGGCCGCCGAGCTTGCCCATCCCGACCACGCCGAGCACGACGGGCTGGCCGTCGGCACCGCGCGGCTCGCCGTACATCGCCTCGAGCTCGGCCGACAGCAGCGCGAGCGAGCGCTGCACGGCCACTTCGGCGAGGTCGGTCATCGCGCCGGTCACCTCGGCGACGTCGGCCAGCCCGCGCAAATCGCGCTCCGCGACCGCGCCGAACGCCTCGACGCGCAGTTGCCGCAGCGCGCGCTTCAACTGCTCCTCGGTCGGCGCGGCCGCGCCGGCCGGCGTCGCGAGCAATTCGGTGAGACGCGCGTCGAGCTGCGCGCGACCGAGCGGCGCGGCCGCCCATGCGGCGACCTGCTCGGCGAGCGCGGGCCGCGCGGCAGCCGCGCGGGCGAGGTATCGGGAATAGGACGTGCTGATCAGGGCGGAAGCGTCGGTCATCGAGAAGCGGGCCTGGCGGAAAGGCCGGCCGGCGCGGGCCGGCGCCGTGCGCGCCCCGCTGCCGACCGGCCTCATGAACTCGGCGCGGCATCGCGGGACGCTCGTGCGCCGCCGCGAAACCGCGCGCCGGAAAGCCCGTGCCGCGCTGCCGCAACGGCCGCCGGCACGAACCCGTGTGATACATTTCAACGTCAATCTGCAAAACTACCATATCGCCGCCCGTCCGCCGCATGTCCGACCGTCAGGAATCCGCCGTAGCTGCGCCCGAAGCGGGACCTCCGAAGCACGATCATCCGGTCCTGCGTCGCGTGTTCAGGGTGACGCTGGCAGTCGGGATCGGCACCTACTTCATCGCGGCCGGCACGTTCCTCGGGCTGCGCTACGTCCTGCTGCCCCGCATCGACGAATTCCGCCCGCGCATCGAGCGCGCGGTGTCCGACAAGCTCCACGCGCAGCTTTCGATCGGCAAGCTTTCCCCGAACTGGTCCGGCATGCAGCCGGGCGTCGAACTCACGAACCTGACGATCCGCGGCCGTGACGGCAAGGTCGCGCTGTCGGTCCCGCACGCGACGGCTGCGCTGTCGTGGATGTCGCTGCTGCGGCTGTCGCCGGCGCTGTCGAGCCTGATCGTCGACCAGCCCGACCTCGTCGTTGCACGCGCGGCCGACGGCTCGCTGAGCGTCGCGGGCGTCGGCGTCGCGACCACGCACGGCGGCAACGACACGTTCGGCACGTGGCTGCTGAAGCAGGAAGCGATCGTGCTGCGCGGCGGCACGCTGCGCTGGCGCGACGCGCAGCACGACGCGCCGGAGCTCGTGCTGTCGGGCATCCGGCTTGCGGTGCTCAACGACGGCCGCGTGCACAAGGCCGCGCTGCAGGCGCCCGCGAACGGCACGCTGCTGCTCGGCCCGCTCGATTTCCGCGCACGCTTCAGGCACAAGCCGCTCGCCCCGATCGGCAAGCCGTCGAACTGGACGGGCGACGCATACCTGTCGACGGGCCCGGTCGACCTGCAGACGCTGACGCGCTACCTCGACGTGCCGCTGACGATCCACGCGGGCCGGATCGACAACGCGATCTGGGCGACCTTCGGCGACGGCCACCTGCGCTCGGCGGGCGGCGACCTGCAAGGCGCCGACGTCGCGCTGCGCGTGCGCCCGACGCAACCGCGGCTCGACGTGCCGACGGCCGGCTTCGGCTGGGACATGGTGCTCGACGCCGGTCACGACTACACGCTGCACCTGACGCACTTCAACGCGGAGCTCGGCCAGCCGCCGCTGCCGGACGGCACGCCGCTCGCGCGTTCGCTCGCGCTGTCGACGCTGACGGCGCGCTACCGCGTGCCGACCGCGACGCAGGGGCAGTTGATCAGCGTCGTCGGCGACCGCGTCGATCTCGGCATCCTCAGCGAGTTCATCCGCGGCCTGCCGCTGCCGGCGCGCCTGCGCAACGAGCTGGTCAAGATCGACCCGCGCGGGATGGTGCAGAACTATCACATCGAGGTCGAGCGCGCGAAACCCGCGCGGGCCGACCTCGCCGACGAGGAGCGGCGCATGGGCGCCGCGCCGATCGTCCGCTACCGCTTCCTCGGCGACCTGCAGGGCATCAGCTTCGCGGCCCAGGAGCCGCCGCCCGGGCTCTCGCCGCGCGGCCACCCGCGCGCCGGCTGGCCGGGCATCGAGAACCTGTGGGGCCGCGTCGACGCGAACGAAACGGGCGGCACCGCGCATTTCGACACGGTCAACGCGGCGGTCACCGTGCCCGGCGAGTTCGACGAGCCGCGCCTGACGTTCGACCGGCTGCGCGGCAATGCGAAATGGACGATCACGCCCCAGCCCGGCGACAAGCACGCGCGCGTCGACGTATCGCTGCCCGACCTGCTCGTGTCGAACCCCGATGCCGAAATCGCGGTGTCGGGCTCGTACACGAACCCCGGCCACGGCCGCGGCTCGCTCGACCTGCGCGCCGATTTCGCACGCGCATCGGTGGCGCGCATTCCGCGCTACCTGCCGACCGGGATGTCCGAACACCTGCGCGACTATCTCGGCCACGCACTGCAGGACGGCACGGTGAGCAAGGGCGCGTCGATCGTCGCGCGCGGCCCGCTCGAGAAATTCCCGTTCGAACACGAGCCGGACGCCGGCGTGTTCCACATCGTCGCGCCGTTCACCGGCGGCCGCTTCGAGCCGACGCCCTACCCGCCGCGCAAGCTCGCGAACGGCACGCCGAGCGTCTGGCCGGCGCTCGACGGGATCGACGGCGTGTTCGAGCTCGCGCAGAACAAGCTGCACTTCGACATCCACCGCGCGCACTACAAGCGCGTCGCGCTGACGAAGGTCACGGGGCGCATCGACGATCTCGGCAATCCGTCGCATTCGCCGCTCGTCATCGACGGCCATGCGCAGGGCCCGCTCGCCGACCTGGTCGACTACGCGGACAACAGTTCGCTCGGCACGATGAGCGGCCACATCGGCCAGCGGATCGACGCGCAGGGGCCCGCGTCGCTCGCGCTCAAGATCACGATTCCACAGCACGTCGCGCATCCGCACACGCACGTCGAAGGCGCGCTCGCATTCGGCGGCAACACGCTGACGACCAGCGGCGTGCCGCCGCTGTCGGCGCTGCGCGGCAGCGTCCGCTTCACCGAGGCCGGCGCGTCGCTGCACGACCTGTCGGCGCGCTTCCTCGGCGGCCCCGTGCGCGCGAACGGCAACTTCCAGTCGCACGGCCCGTACACGGTGGACGTCGACGGCCGGCTCGCGCTCGACGCCGCGCGCGGCCTGAACCTGCACGGCCCGGCGGCCGCGCTGCTCGAACACGTGGTCGGCGACGCGCCGTACAAGATCGCCGTGCGCGGCGCGCCGGGCCGCCTGCCCGACATCAGCACGCATTCCGACCTGACCGGCGTGGCACTGAACTTCCCCGCGCCGTTCGCGAAACCGGCCGGCACGCCGATGCCGTTCAGCTTCACGCTGCAGCCGGCGCCGCAGGCGGACGGCAAGCGCCTCGAGCATGCCGACCTGACCCTCGGCCCCGTATCGGCCACCTACCTGCTCGACGCGACGCGCGGCCAGCCGCTGCGCGCGGTGCGCGGCGCGATGGGCATCCACCGGATGCCCGACATGCCGCAGGACGGCGTGAGCGCGGCCGTGGACGTCAACGAACTGGACGCCGACGCGTGGCTCGCACTCGCCCACACGCTGAAGCCCGACACGCCGCGCGCACCGGAGCAGGCTGCGCCGCGCGTCGATTTCGCGAGCTTCGCGCCGAAGCGTTTCGCGTTCCACTTCGGCACGCTGAAGCTGCTCAAGCGCAACTGGGAAAACGTGATCGTCGGCGCGTCGCACGTCGACGAGCTGTGGCAGGCGAACATCGCGTCGAACCAGGTGTCGGGCTACCTGTCGTGGGCGCCCGGCGGCGGCCACAACGGCGCGGGCGTGCTGAACGCGCGGCTCGCGAAGCTCGTGATCCCGGACAGCGCGCAGCACGATCTCGTCGGCCGTGCGATGAACCTGCCGACGCCGACCGACCGCCCGATGCCGTCGATCGACCTGATCGTCGACCAGGTCGTCGAGCGCAACCACGACATCGGCCGCCTCGTCGTCAACGCGCGCAACATCGACGAAGACGGCACGCCCGTATGGCAGCTCGACAAGCTGGAACTGTCGAACCCGGCCGCGAAGCTGACGGCAACCGGCAACTGGCGCACGTCGCGCCGCGCGCTCGCCCGCGGCGCCGACGAGAACGACGCGCCGCGCCGCACCGTGTTCGACTTCAAGCTCGACATCGACAACGCCGGCGCGCTGCTCGATCGCGTCGGCCTGCCGCGCACGCTCGCGGACGGCCACGGGACGGTGACGGGCAAGGTCGGCTGGCGCGGCGGCCCGACGGCGCTCGACTTCCCGTCGCTCGGCGGCCAGGTCGCGGTCGATCTCGAACACGGGAAGATCCTGAAGGTCGATCCGGGTGCGGCGAAACTCCTCGGCGTGCTGAGCCTGCAGAGCCTCGCGCGCTTCCTGACGCTGAATTTCCGCGACGTGGTCGGCAAGGGGCTGCCATTCGACAAGATCACCGGTACCGGCCGGATCTCGAACGGGATCGCGCGCACCGACGATTTCTCGATGATGACGGGGCCCGCGAACGTCACCGTGCGCGGCGCGGTCGATCTCGGCACCGAGACGCAGGATCTGCATGCGCACGTCGCGCCGAAAATCAGCGCGGGCGCAGCCGCGATCGGGGCGGCCGTCATCAATCCGCTGCTCGGCATCGGCGTGCTGGCCGCGAACTACGCGCTGTCGGAGACGCTGTCGCACGCGTTCGCGCTCGACTACGCGATCACCGGCTCGTGGGCGCACCCGCACATCGAGCGGGTGCGGGGCGATCAGGGTAAGATGAATCACGGTCCGGCCGATGCAGCGAACCAGAGTCATTGAGCCGTGCACGGCGCCGGGCCGCACCCCATTTATGAAGCAACCGATCCCGCGATGACCGACCACACCCGTTCCGCCACACCCTTCCGGGTCGCCGCGCTGCAGATGGTGAGCACGCCGGACGTCACACGCAATCTCGCCGAAGCGCGCCGCCTGATCGCGGAAGCCGCCGGCGAAGGCGCACAGCTCGTGCTGCTGCCCGAGTATTTCTGCTTTATGGGCCATCGCGACACCGACAAGCTCGCGCTCGCCGAGCCGTACCAGGACGGCCCGATCCAGCGCTTCCTCGCGGACGCCGCGCGCCGCCACGGCATCTGGGTGATCGGCGGCACGCTGCCGCTGAAGGCGCCCGAGCCCGACCGCGTGCTGAACACGACGCTCGTGTTCGACCCGTCCGGCAACGAGGCCGCGCGCTACGACAAGATCCACCTGTTCAACTTCGAGAAAGGCGACGAATCGTTCGACGAGGCGCGCACGATCCGCGCGGGCGATACGGTCGTCGCGTTCGACGCGCCGTTCGGGCGGGTCGGCCTGTCGGTCTGTTACGATCTTCGCTTTCCGGAGCTGTATCGCCGGATGGGCGACTGCGCGCTGATCGTCGTCCCGTCGGCGTTTACGTATACGACGGGCCGCGCACACTGGGAAACGCTGCTGCGCGCGCGGGCCGTCGAGAACCAGTGCTACGTGCTCGCGGCCGCGCAGGGCGGCAAGCACGAGAACGGCCGGCGCACCTGGGGCCACAGCATGCTGATCGATCCGTGGGGCGAGATCGTCGCGGTCCGCGACGTGGGCGCCAGCGTCGTGCTCGGCGCGATCGATCCGCAACGCATGGCCGACGTGCGCCAGAGCCTGCCCGCGTGGCGGCACCGCGTCCTGACCTGAATCCGCCGCGCCGCTTGAAACGCCGCGCGGCCAACCCATCTGCCCAGCAGCACCCGACAACTTTTTGAGAAACCCCGATATCCGCATGAACATCATCGAACCCGGCATCCGCAACCTCGCGCTGGCGAAGGACATCCTGCTCACGCCGTACGGCCTCGACGAAAGCCTGCTCACGCGCACGATCGCCGACATCTTCACGCACCGCGTCGACTACGCGGACCTGTACTTCCAGGCGACCCGCAGCGAAGCGTGGAGCCTCGAGGAAGGCATCGTGAAATCGGGCAGCTTCAGCATCGACCAGGGCGTCGGCGTGCGCGCGGTCGCGGGCGACCGCACCGCGTTCGCGTACTCGGACGACCTGTCGCCGGAAGCGATCGCGCAAGCCGCCGCGGCCACCAAGGCGATCGCGGCAGCCGGCGGCGGCCGCCAGAAGATCAAGGCCGCGACGTCGCTGAAGGGCATCTCGGGCCGCGACCTGTACCTGCCGTCCGACCCGCTCGCGTCGCTCGACGCGACGGCCAAGGTCAAGCTGCTCGAGCGCATCGAGCAGATGGCGCGCGGGCGCGACCCGCGCATCACGCAGGTGATGGCCGGCCTCGCCGGCGAATACGACGTCGTGCTGGTCGCCCGCAGCGACGGCGCGCTCGCGGCCGACATCCGCCCGCTCGTGCGCGTGTCGGTCACGGTGATCGCCGAGCAGAACGGCCGCCGCGAGATCGGCTCCGGGGGCGGCGGCGGCCGCTTCGACTACGGCTACTTCACCGACGACGTGCTGTCGCGCTACGTCGACGACGCCGTGCACGCGGCGCTCGTCAACCTCGACGCGCGCCCCGCGCCGGCCGGCGCGATGACGGTCGTGCTCGGGCCGGGCTGGCCGGGCGTGCTGCTGCACGAGGCGATCGGCCACGGCCTCGAAGGCGACTTCAACCGCAAGGGCTCGTCCGCGTTCGCGGGCCGGATCGGCGAGCAGGTTGCGGCCAAGGGCGTGACGGTGGTCGACGACGGTACGCTGCCGAACCGCCGCGGCTCGCTGAACATCGACGACGAAGGCAACCCGACGCAGTGCACGACGCTGATCGAGGACGGCATCCTGAAGGGCTACATCCAGGACACGCTGAACGCGCGCCTGATGAAGATGCCGGTCACGGGCAACGCGCGGCGCGAGTCGTACGCGGCGCTGCCGATGCCGCGCATGACGAACACGTACATGCTGAACGGCGACAAGGATCCGCAGGAAATCATCGCATCGGTGAAGAACGGCCTGTACGCGGTGAACTTCGGCGGCGGCCAGGTCGACATCACGAACGGCAAGTTCGTGTTCTCGGCGTCCGAGGCGTACATGATCGAGAACGGCAAGATCACCTACCCGGTGAAGGGCGCAACGCTGATCGGCAGCGGCCCCGAATCGCTGAAATACGTGAGCATGATCGGCAACGACATGTCGCTCGACACGGGCGTCGGCGTGTGCGGCAAGGAAGGCCAGAGCGTGCCGGTCGGCGTCGGCCAGCCGACCCTGCGGATCGACAAGATGACGGTCGGCGGTACGGCATAACCGCATCGCGGCGCAGACAATCCGCGCATTTTGAAGAAAACGCGCGGATTGTCCGCATTTTTGAACGCCCCCGGTTGCCAGCCGCGCGGGGACCGGGTATAAATTCCGAATCAACTTTTTTGACGAACCGAATCTCCGTCATGTCCGCCAAGTTTTACTTTTACTTTTTTTGGTATCTCAGACCGCTGGCGGATCGAGAGGGTTGATGGCGCGTAAAGCGCAACCGAAATTCCCGAAAAAACCGCCGGCGAACCCGGCGGTTTTTTTTCGCCCTTCGCCACCCGGTTGCCGCCGCAGCGGTCCCGCGGCCCCGACCGAAACCACTGAATCGCTTGAATTGATGAATCTGCCGCACGCCACCCACTGATCGAACGGCGCCCGGAACCAAGGAGAAACAGCATGCCCCCGCACAATACCGACGACGTCCGCATTCGCGAACTCAAGGAACTGACGCCGCCCGCCCACCTGATCCGCGAATTCGCGTGCTCCGAAGCCGCGTCCGAGCTGATCTACAACTCGCGCCAGTCGATGCACCGCATCCTGCACGGGATGGACGACCGGCTGATCGTCGTCATCGGGCCGTGCTCGATCCATGACACGAAGGCGGCGATCGAGTATGCGGGCCGGCTCGTGAAGGAGCGCGAGCGCTTCAAGGGCGAACTGGAAATCGTGATGCGCGTGTACTTCGAGAAGCCGCGCACGACGGTCGGCTGGAAGGGCCTCATCAACGATCCGCACCTCGACAACAGCTTCAAGATCAACGAAGGGCTGCGCACCGCGCGCGAGCTGCTGCTGCAGATCAACGAAATGGGGCTGCCGGCCGCGACCGAATACCTCGACATGATCAGCCCGCAATACATCGCCGACCTGATCTCGTGGGGCGCGATCGGCGCGCGGACGACCGAGTCGCAGGTGCACCGCGAGCTCGCGTCGGGGCTGTCGTGCCCGGTCGGCTTCAAGAACGGCACCGACGGCAACGTGAAGATCGCGGTCGACGCGATCAAGGCCGCATCGCAGCCGCACCATTTCCTGTCGGTGACGAAGGGCGGCCACTCGGCGATCGTGTCGACGGCCGGCAACGAGGACTGCCACGTGATCCTGCGCGGCGGCAAGACGCCGAACTACGACGCGGACAGCGTGAATGCCGCCTGCGCGGACATCGGCAAGGCCGGCCTCGCCGCGCGCCTGATGATCGACGCGAGCCACGCGAACAGCTCGAAGAAGCACGAGAACCAGATCCCCGTCTGCGCGGACATCGGCCGCCAGATCGCGGCCGGCGACGAGCGCATCGTCGGCGTGATGATCGAGTCGCACCTCGTCGAGGGCCGCCAGGACCTGAAGGAAGGCTGCGCGCTGACCTACGGCCAGAGCATCACCGACGCGTGCATCGCGTGGGACGACAGCGTGAAGGTGCTCGAAGGCCTCGCGGAATCGGTCAAGGCACGCCGCGTCGCGCGCGGCAGCGGCAACTGATCGTCTGCCTGCGGCGCAACGAAACAGCCCGGCTCGCGCCGGGCTTTTTCATCGACTGCCGATTGCCGGTCGGCACCTCATTCGAGCGCGCCTGAACCGAAGATCTCGGTATGGATGCGCTCCGGCGCGACGCCGAGCGCGACCAGCGCGTCGCGCTGCGCCTTCATGAACGCGATCGGGCCGCAGATGTAGTAATCGGCGTCCGGCACCAGCGCGTACTGCTGCACGCGTTCCGGCGTGAGGCGCCCTTCGAGGTCGTGGTCGATGCCGGCGCGATCGTTCGGGCCGACGAGTTCGTACAGCACCGTGCGCTTGACGTTCGCATGCCCGCCGACGATATCGTTCAGCCAGTCGCGGAACGCGTGCACCGCGCCCGAACGGCATGCATGGACGAACCGCACTGCACGCGGGCTGCCTTCGCCGGCCAACGTCGACGCCATCGACACCATCGGCGTCAGGCCGACCCCGCCGGAGATCAGCACGACCGGCGTCTCGACGCCGCGCTTCAGCGAGAATTCGCCCATCGGCGCGGTCACCTCGACGATCGCGCCCTCTTCCACGCCGTCGTGCATCAGCGTCGACACCTTGCCGGCCGGGATCGCCTCCGGCTGGCCGGCCTCGCGCTTCACCGAGATGCGCAGCCACTTGCCGTGCGGTGCATCGGACAGGCTGTACTGGCGCGGCTGGTCGACGCCGAGATCGCCGACGAAGCGCTTTACCGTGATGTACTGGCCCGGCTCGAAGGTCGGCGCCGCGCCGCCGTCGGCGGGGGTCAGGTAGAACGACGTGATCTCGCCGCTCTCGCGCACCTTGCGTGCGACCTTGAACGGGCGGAAGCCGCTCCACGCGGCGCCTGCGTACAGGTCGGCCTCGGCGCCGATCAGGATGTGCGCGAGCTGGCCGTATGCGACGCGCCATGCCTCGAGCGTGTCGGCGTCGACCGCGTCGCCGAGCACTTCGACGATCGATGCGAGCAGGTTCTCGCCGACGATCGGGTAATGCTCGGGACGGATGTTCAGGCTCGCGTGCTTGTGCGCGATGTGCGACACGGCCCCGCCCAGTGCACCGAGATTGTCGATGTTCGCCGCGTACGCATAGACGGCCTTCGCGAGCGTCTCCGGCTGGCTGCCGGTCTTCTGGTGCGTCTGGTTGAACAGGTTCTTCAGTTCCGGATGGCGCGCGAACATGCGCTGGTAGAAGTGCTTCGTGATCGTCGCGCCATGAACGGCGAGGACAGGGGCAGTGGCCTTCACGCGAGCCATCTGGTCAGCGGTGATGGGGGTCATGTTCGTTCTCCGTTAAACATGCACACACAATACATGTTTAAAAAATCAGCATCACCCGGGCAAATTGTCGCAGTGCGCAAACGTGCTGCGACGGGCTACCGAACGCGGCCGCGCTCCCACAGCACGTCCGCTCCGCCGTCGGCGCGGTTCAGCACGCGCGCCAGCACGAACAGCAGGTCGGACAGCCGGTTCACGTAGCGCCGCGGCGCATCGTTGAGCGTGTCGTGGCGCCCGAGCGCGACGATCGAGCGCTCGGCACGACGGCACACCGTCCGGCACACGTGCGCGAGCGACGCCGCGCGCGAGCCGGCCGGCAGGATGAATTCCTTCAGCGGCGGCAGCGTCGCGTTGTAGTCGGCGAGCCACCGGTCGAGGCGTGCGAGATGCGTGTCGTCGAGTACCGTGTGGCCGGGAATGCACAGCTCGCCGCCGAGATCGAACAGGTCGTGCTGGATCGTGACGAGCGCCGTGCGCACGTCGTCCGGCAGCGTCTCGGCGAGCAGCACGCCGAGGTTCGAATTCAGTTCGTCGACGTCGCCGATCGCCGCGATCCGCTCGTCGTCCTTGCCGATGCGCCGTCCGTCGCCGAGGCCGGTGGTGCCGTCGTCGCCGGTGCGCGTGGCGATCTTGCTCAAGCGGTTGCCCATGCGGATGTCCTCTCGTGCGCGGCCGTGATGCGGCCCGGTTGGCTGGAACGCGATTATCGCAGCCCGCGGCGGCGGGCGCAGCGGACGTTACAGCGTAGAATGGACCGAAAGTTCGACAAGCCGCCAGGAGACATTCGTGAATCACCCTGCCCCGCCGGCCACCACGCGCCGTCCGCTGCCTCCCGCCATGCTCGATGCGCTGCGCGCCGCCTTCGGCGAGCGCGTGTCGACCGCCGACGCGGTCCGCGCGCACCACGGCCGTGACGAATCGCCTTTCGATCCGCAACTGCCCGACGCCGTCGTGTTCGCGCACAGCACCGACGACGTGCGCGAAGTCGTGTCGCTGTGCTCGCTCTACAGCGTACCGCTGATCCCGTACGGCGCGGGCTCGTCGCTCGAAGGCCACCTGCTCGCGGTGCGCGGCGGCGTGTCGCTCGACCTGTCGGAAATGAACCGCGTGCTGTCGATCAACGCCGAAGACCTGACCGTGACGGTCGAGCCGGGCATCACGCGCAAGGCGCTCAACGAAGCGCTGCGCGACACCGGCCTGTTCTTCCCGATCGATCCGGGCGCCGACGCCAGCATCGGCGGGATGAGCGCGACGCGCGCATCGGGCACCAACGCCGTGCGCTACGGCACGATGCGCGAGAACGTGCTCGGCCTGACCGCGGTGCTCGCCGACGGCCGCATCGTGAAAACCGGCTCGCGCGCGCGCAAGTCGTCGGCCGGCTACGACCTCACGCGCCTGTTCGTCGGCTCCGAAGGCACGCTCGGCGTGATCACCGAGATCACGCTGCGCCTGCACCCGCTGCCCGAAGCCGTGTCGGCCGCGACCTGCACGTTCCCGACGATGGGCGACGCGGTCCGCACGGTGATCGAGACGATCCAGATCGGCGTGCCGATCGCGCGCGTCGAATTCGTCGATGCGCTCGCGGTGCGCTCGATCAACCGCCATTCGAACCTGACGCTCACCGAAGCGCCGACGCTGTTCTTCGAATTCCACGGCACCGACGCCGGCGTGAAGGAACAGGCCGAACTCGTGCAGGCACTGGCCGGCCAGAACAACGGCCAGGGCTTCGAATGGGCGACGCGCCCCGAGGACCGTACGCGGCTCTGGGCCGCGCGCCACAACGCGTACTTCGCGATGCTGCAGCTGAAGCCGGGCTGCCGTGCGGTGACGACCGACGTGTGCGTGCCGATCTCGCAGCTCGCCGCGTGCGTCGAGGAAACCGAGGTCGACCTGCGCGCATCGTCGCTGCCCTGCCCGATCGTCGGTCATGTCGGCGACGGCAATTTCCACGTCGCGATCCTGATCGACCCCGACAAGCCCGAGGAGCTCGCCGAAGCCGAGCACATCAACGACCGGATCGTCGCGCGCGCGCTGCGGCTGGGTGGCACCTGCACGGGCGAGCACGGTGTCGGGCTGCACAAGATGCGCTTCCTGCCGAAGGAGCACGGCGACAACGCGATCGACACGATGCGCGCGATCAAGCTCGCGCTCGATCCGCGCAACCTGATGAATCCGGGCAAGATTTTTACGTGCTGATCCGGCGGCGCGAGCTCGCGCCCCACGCAGGAGATCCCATGAACGCTCCCGTCGAACTGTCGAGCGCGGCGCGCGCGCAGCGCCAGCGCGAAGTCGTGCAGGCGCTGATGGCCGTGCTGCCGACGCACTGCCTGCTGTACCGCGACGAAGACACCGCGCCGTACGAATGCGACGGCCTGTCCGCGTACCGCCGCCTGCCGCTCGCGGTCGCGCTGCCGGAAACCGAATCGCAGGTGCAGCGGATCGTGCAGATCTGCCGCCGCATGGAAGTGCCGATCGTGCCGCGCGGCGCCGGCACGAGCCTGTCGGGCGGCGCGCTGCCGATCGCGCTCGGCGTCGTGCTGTCGCTCGCGCGCTTCACGCGCATCGTCGAAGTCGACCCGTACGCGCGTACGGCAACCGTGCAGCCCGGCGTGCGCAATCTCGCGATCTCGGAAGCCGCCGCGCCGTACGGCCTGTATTACGCGCCCGATCCGTCGTCTCAGATCGCGTGCACGATCGGCGGCAACGTCGCGGAAAACTCCGGCGGCGTCCATTGCCTGAAATACGGGCTGACCGTGCACAACGTGATGCGCGTGCGCGCGGTGACGATCGACGGCGAGATCGTCGAATTCGGCTCGCTCGCGCTCGACGTGCCGGGCCTCGACCTGCTCGCGGTGATGATCGGCAGCGAAGGGATGTTCGCGATCGTCACCGAGGTGACGGTACGCCTGATCCCGAAGCCGCAGACCGCGCAGCTCGTGATGGCGAGCTTCGACGACGTCGTCAAGGGCGGCGAGGCCGTCGCGGCGATCATCGCGTCGGGCATCATCCCGGCCGGGCTCGAGATGATGGACAAGCCGGCCACCCAGGCGGTCGAGGCGTTCACGCACGCGGGCTACGACCTCGACGCGAAGGCGATCCTGCTGTGCGAATCGGACGGCACGCCGGAAGAAGTCGCCGAGGAGATCGTGCGGATGACGGCCGTGCTGCGCGAACACGGCGCGACGCGCATCCAGGTGTCGCGCAACGAACAGGAGCGGCTGCGCTACTGGTCGGGCCGCAAGAATGCGTTCCCGGCCGCCGGCCGCATTTCCGCGGATTATTACTGCATGGACGGCACCGTGCCGCGCCGCGCGATCGGCCCGCTGCTCGCGCGCATCGAACAGCTCGAGACGCGCTACGGGCTGCGCTGCATCAACGTGTTCCATGCGGGCGACGGCAACATGCATCCGCTGATCCTGTACAACGCGAACGATCCGGACGAGCTGCACCGCGCCGAGCAGTTCGGCGCGGAAATCCTCGAATGCTGCGTGGAATTCGGCGGCAGCGTGACGGGCGAGCACGGCGTCGGCATCGAGAAGCTCAATTCGATGTGCGTCCAGTTCTCGCCGCAGGAGCGCGACGCGTTCTTCGCGGTCAAGCGTGCCTTCGATCCGGCCGGCCTGCTGAACCCGGACAAGGGCATCCCGACTCGCGCGCGCTGCGCCGAGTACGGTCGCCAGCACGTGCGCGGCGGGCTGCTGCCGCACCCCGACCTGCCGCGCTTCTGAGCGGCGCGCGCGGGCGGCGCTCCGTGCCCGCGGCCGGGCCGTGGCGGTCGGCCGTGCGCGCGCGACCCGTTCGCGCGGCGACGCGGGCATGCGATCTGCAATACGGGGCTTAGGGATAGTCGCGATGTGGAATCGCGCCACCCCGGTACAATCGACCGAACAACAAGCCGAGGCAGCAACCGAACATGGAAGAGGACGACATCGTCGCCGGATGGGCCGAGCGCATACGCGCGGCCAGTGCCGACGGCCGGCCGCTGCGAATTCGCGGCGGCGGCACCAAGGACTGGTACGGCCAGGCGCTCGAGGGCGAAATACTGGACACGCGGGCGTTCCAGGGCGTCGTGTCGTACGACCCGGCGGAACTCGTCGTCACGGTCCGCGCGGGCACGCCGCTCGCGCAGCTTGAAACCGTCCTCGCCGAGTGCGGCCAGATGCTGCCGTTCGAGCCGCCGCACTTCGGCCGCGCGGCCACCGTCGGCGGCTGCATCGCGGCCGGCCTCGCGGGCCCGCGCCGCGCCGCCTGCGGCGCCCCGCGCGATTTCGTGCTCGGCGTGACGCTGATGAACGGCCGCGGCGACATGCTGCGCTTCGGCGGGCAGGTCGTGAAGAACGTCGCCGGTTACGACGTATCGCGGCTGATGGCCGGCGCGCTCGGCACGCTCGGGCTGATGCTCGACCTGTCGATCAAGGTGCTGCCCATGCCCGTCGCCGAGGTCACGCTGAAGTTCGAGATGACCGCGACCGACGCGGTGCGCAAGCTTAACGAATGGGGCGGCCATCCGCTGCCCGTCAGCGCAAGCGCCTGGCGCAACGGCACGCTCGTGCTGCGCCTGTCGGGCGCCGAAGCGGCCGTGAAATCCGCGAAGACGCTGCTCGGCGGCGAAGTCGTCGATGCGGTCGAAGCCGAGCGCTTCTGGGCCGGCCTGCGCGAGCATACCGACCCGTTCTTCAACGGCATCCCGCCCGGCTATGCGCTGTGGCGCCTGTCGCTGCCGTCGATCACCGAACCGATGCACCTGCCCGGCACCCAGCTGATGGAATGGGGCGGCGCGCAGCGCTGGTGGATCACCGATGCCGACGCGCAGACCGTGCGCATGAGCGCGAAGCAGGCCGGCGGCCACGCGACGCTGTTCCGCGCAGGTGACGCGTACGACCGCAGCGCGGGCGTGTTCACGCCGCTTCCCGCCCCGATGATGAAAATCCACCGCGGACTGAAGAGCGCGTTCGATCCCGCGCGCATCTTCAACCGCGGCCGGCTCTACCCCGATCTCTGAGGGATCGATGCAAACGAATCTCGCCGATTTCATCCGCAACACGCCAGACGGCGACGAGGCCGACGCGATCCTGCGCAAGTGCGTGCACTGCGGGTTCTGTACCGCGACCTGCCCGACCTACCAGCTCCTCGGCGACGAACTCGACGGCCCGCGCGGCCGCATCTACCTGATCAAGCAGATGGTCGAAGGCGCGCCCGTCACGCGCAGCACGCAGCAGCACCTCGACCGCTGCCTCACGTGCCGCAGCTGCGAGACGACCTGCCCGTCCGGCGTCCAGTACGGCCGGCTCGTCGAGATCGGCCGCAAGCACGTCGAAGCACAGGTGCAGCGCCCCGTGCAGCAACGCCTCGTGCGCCGCCTGCTCGCGAGCCTCGTGCCGAATGCGGCGCTGTTCTCGCCCGTGATGCGGCTCGGCCAGCACGTGCGGCCGCTGCTGCCGAAGCGGCTGCGCGACAAGGTGCCGCCGCGCACGCGGCTGCTCGAATGGCCGCACCGCACCCACACACGCAAGATGCTGATGCTGGGCGGCTGCGTGCAGCCGTCGATGCTGCCCAACATCAACATCGCGACCGCACGCGTGCTCGACGCGCTCGGCATCGAGACGGTCGTCGCGCCCGACGCCGGCTGTTGCGGCGCGATCCGCCTGCACCTGAACTATCACGACGAAGCGCTCGACGACGCGCGCCGCAACATCGACGCGTGGTGGCCGCACGTCGAACAGGGTGCCGAGGCGATCGTGATGAATGCGTCGGGCTGCGGCGCGACGGTGCTCGAATATGCGCACCTGTTGCGCGACGATCCGGCTTACGCGGAGAAGGCGCAGCGCATCGTGTCGCTGACGCGCGACATCTCCGACGTGCTGCTCGCGTTCGAGGCCGAACTCGCGACGCTCGCGCGGCGCCGCGCGATCCATACGGTCGCGTACCACCCGCCGTGCACGCTGCAGCACGGCCAGCAGTCGCGCGGCAAGGTCGAACGGCTGCTCGAGACGCTCGGCATCGACGTGCGGCTGCCGGCCGACAGCCATCTGTGCTGCGGCTCGGCCGGCACCTATTCGCTGACGCAGCCGTCGCTGTCGTACCGGTTGCGCAAGCAGAAGCTGCTGAAGCTGCAGGCGCTCGAGCCGCAGATGATCGTGTCCGGCAACATCGGCTGCATCGCCCACCTGCAGAGCGGCACGCAGATTCCGGTCGCCCACTGGGTCCAGCTCGTCGAGCATCTGCTGTACGGCTGAGCGCTGCTCCCCCAATGACGGGCTGGCGCGCAGCGTCCGTATAATGAGCGGATCGATGCGGCGCGTGTCGCGGCGCATCGGCTTCATGCCCGCTTCCGTGGCTGCTTCCGTGCCTGCTTTCGTGCCCGTCATGTCCGATCTTGCCGCCCGTCTCGCATCCGTTCATCGCCGCATTGCCGACGCCGCCCGCGCGGCCGGCCGCGATCCCGCCGCCATTGCGCTGCTCGCCGTGTCGAAGACGTTTCCCGCCGACGACGTGCGCGCCGCACATGCGGCCGGGCAACGCGCATTCGGCGAAAACTACGTGCAGGAATCGATCGACAAGATCGACGCGCTCGCCGACCTGCGCTCGAGCCTCGAATGGCATTTCATCGGGCCGTTGCAATCGAACAAGACGCGCCCTGTCGCCGAGCGTTTCGACTGGGTCCATTCGGTCGACCGGCTGAAGATCGCGCAGCGCCTGTCGGAACAGCGCCCCGCGCACCTGCCGCCGCTCAATGTGTGCGTACAGGTGAACATCAGCGGCGAGGCGTCGAAGAGCGGCGTCGCGCCGGCCGACGTCGCCGAGGTCGCACGCGCGGTCGCCGCGCTGCCGTCGCTGCGGCTGCGCGGCCTGATGGCGATTCCCGAACCGGCCGGCGACACCGATGCGCAACGCGTGCCGCATCGCGCGCTGCGCGCGCTGTTCGACACGTTGCGCGCCGACGGCCTGCCGCTCGACACGCTGTCGATGGGCATGTCCGCCGATCTCGACGCGGCCGTGCTCGAAGGTGCGACGATCGTGCGCGTCGGCACCGCGATCTTCGGCGCGCGCGATTACTCGCACTGAGCGCCGCGCCCGCTTCCGCCTTTCCGTTCACTCACTTGCTCATTCGGACATCATGAAAATCGCATTCATCGGCGGCGGCAACATGGCCGCGGCCCTGATCGGCGGCCTGATCAAGCGCGGCGTCGCCGCCGACGGCCTGTATGCCATCGACGTCAACGAAGACGTTCGCGCGCGCGCCGCGCAGCAATTCGGCGTGCGCACCGGCGCGGCCATCGACGCGACGCTCGCCGGTTACGACGCGATCGTGCTCGCGGTGAAGCCGCAGGTGCTGAAGGACGTCGCGCAGGCGCTCGCGCCGCACCTGACGTCGCAGCTCGTGATCAGCATCGCGGCCGGCATCCGCGGCACGGATATCGCGCGCTGGCTCGGCGACTACGTGCGCGTCGTGCGCACGATGCCGAACACGCCCGCGCTGGTCGGCATGGGCGTGACGGGCCTCGCCGCACTGCCGGGCGTCGATGCGGCGGGCCGCGAACTCGCGTCGAACGTGCTCGGCGCGGTCGGCGAGATCGTGTGGTTCGACGACGAATCGCAGCTCGACGCCGTCACGGCCATTTCGGGCAGCGGCCCCGCGTACGTCTTCTATTTCATCGAGGCGCTGCAGGAAGCCGCGCGCCGCCTTGGCATGAACGACGAACAGGGCCGCGCGCTCGCGGTCGCGACGTTCACGGGCGCCGCGCAACTGGCCGCGCAATCGGGCGAGCCGGCGAGCGTGCTGCGCGAACGCGTGACGTCGAAGGGCGGCACGACGGCCGCCGCGCTCGCGGCATTCGATGCGCAGGGCGTGAAGGAAGCGATCGTGCGCGGCGCGCTCGCGGCCGAAGCGCGCGCGAAGGAAATGGGCGACGAGCTCGGCCGCGCGTAAGCGCGACCGCGGCGCCGGTTTTGCCGGCGCCGGACGTAAAAAAGCGACCGGCAGGTCGCTTTTTCGTTGGCGCCGCGCACAAGGACGCGCGGTGTGTCGTTCAGTTGCCGGCCAGCAGGTAATGCGCGGCGATCCCCGCGAACAGCACGCCGCCGAGCCAGTTGTTGTGCCGGAATGCCGCGAAGCACGGCATCCGTTCGCGATCCTTGATCAGCGTGTAGTGATACAGCGCGCAGCCGGCCGCGGCGGCCCAGCCGGCCCAGTACACGAGACCGAAGCCGAGCGTCGCGCCGATCCACACGTAGATACCGAGCGTCACCGCGTAGCACGCCATCACGGCCGCGACGTCGAAGCGGCCGAACGTCAGCGCGGACGTGCGGATGCCGATCTTGATGTCGTCGTCGCGATCGACCATCGCATATTCGGTGTCGTACGCGACCGACCAGAAGATGTTCGCGACCAGCATCACCCACGCGATCGTCGGCACCGTGTCCTGCACGGCCGCGAACGCCATCGGGATGCCGAAGCCGAACGCGATGCCGAGATAGGCCTGCGGAATCGCGAAGAAGCGCTTCATGAACGGATACGAGCCCGCGACGAACAGCGCGACGACGGACAGCTCCTTCGTCAGCGCGTTCAGCGGCAGGATCAGCAGGAACGCGATGAACGACAGCCCGACCGCGATCGCGACGGCCTCCCATGCGTGGATCTTGCCCGACGTCAGCGGCCGGTCGGCCGTGCGCTTCACGTGACGGTCGAAATCTCGGTCGGCGTAGTCGTTCATCGCGCAGCCGGCCGAACGCATCAGCAGCGTGCCGAGCGTGAAGATTACGAGCAGCGGCCAGCGCGGATGGCCGTCCGACGCGATCCACAGCGCGTTGAGCGTCGGCCACAGCAGCAGCAGGCTGCCGATCGGCTTGTCCATCCGGACGAGCCGCAGATACAGGGGAAAGCGGGCAAGCATGGCGAAGCACCGGGAAGATAACCCCGGCATTTTAGAGCCGAGCGGCGCTTCGCGTCATGTCGGAACGACCCGCAGCCGGCTGCCGACGGGTGCGCATACGCGGCCTGGGCCCGCCATACGCGGCTGTGCCGCAACGCGCATCAATCAAGGGACAGATTCGCCACGTCGGCGGATTGGGCCGACGGGCACCCTGCCCCGGCCGTGCCGCGCTTGGCGCGAGTAGCGACCGTAGCATCCAGGCGGTCTTTTCATGCGCCTGCAGCGCGCTGCGTCAGCAGGTCGGCGGTCGGTTCGTCGCTCGCCGCAGGCCTTCCGCGATCGTCTTGCAGTGCGTGTCGCTGATGCCGACGTCGATCGGCGCGGGACGAATCTTTCCGGCCATGGTACGGACTCCTTATTCAATGAACCAAGGCCATGAAAACGAATCCGACTACCTGGCTGTCGATCGCGCGCCGCGTTCAGGCGGCCGCGATCGCGCGCAGCGCTTGCGACACCAGTTCGGCCACACCGCCGATGACGATCGCGAATCCGACTACGTACCGCGCGATCTCGGCCGGCGCCCGCACCTTCGGCGCCGCCAATGCGGCGCGCATGTTCAATATCATTTGCGTCATGATCGTCACTCCTTCAACGAAACCCGTGGTCCAGTAGAAACGGCCGGTCGGACGACCGGCCGTTTCCCGTTACTGCCTCGCCGCGCTACCGCACGGCGACGTTCATGCGAGGTCGAAGCGGTCGAGGTTCATCACCTTGTTCCAGGCCGCGACGAAGTCGCGTGCGAACTTCTCCTTCGCGTCCGCGCTGCCGTACACCTCGGCCACCGCACGCAGCTGCGCATGCGAGCCGAAGATCAGGTCGACACGCGTGCCCGTCCACTTGACCTTGCCCGTCGCGCGATCGCGCCCTTCGAACACGTCGTTCGCGGCCGACACCGGCTTCCATTCGGTACCCATGTCGAGCAGGTTCACGAAGAAGTCGTTCGTCAGCGCTTCCGGACGCTCGGTGAACACGCCGTGCTTCGCATCGCCCGCATTCGCGCCGAGCACACGCAGGCCACCGACCAGCACCGTCATCTCCGGCGCGCTCAGCGTCAGCAGTTGCGCCTTGTCGACCAGCAGCGCCTCGGCCGGCGTCTTGTATGCGTGCTTCAGGAAGTTGCGGAAACCGTCGGCGAGCGGCTCGAGCACGGCCATTGCCTCGACGTCGGTCTCTTCCTGCGTCGCATCCGCGCGGCCCGGTGCGAACGGCACCGTCACCGTGACGCCCGCGTTCTTCGCCGCCTGCTCGACGCCGGCCGCACCGGCCAGCACGATCAGGTCGGCGAGCGACACCTTCTTGCCGCCCGTCTGCGCGTCGTTGAACGCCTTCTGCACGCCTTCGAGCGTCTCGAGCACCTTCGCGAGCTCGGCCGGACGGTTCACTTCCCAGTCCTTCTGCGGCGCCAGGCGGATGCGTGCACCGTTCGCGCCGCCGCGCTTGTCCGACCCGCGGAACGTCGCTGCCGACGCCCAGGCGGTCGACACGAGCTGCGACACCGTCAGGCCCGTCGCCAGCACCTTCGCCTTCAGCGCGGCGACGTCGGCGTCGTCGATCAGCGGGTGATCGACGGCCGGGATCGGGTCCTGCCACAGCAGGTGTTCGGCCGGCACTTCCGGGCCGAGATAGCGCGCGCGCGGCCCCATGTCGCGGTGCGTGAGCTTGAACCAGGCACGCGCAAACGCGTCGGCGAACTCGGCCGGGTTCTCGTAGAAGCGGCGCGAGATCTTTTCGTAGGCCGGGTCGAAACGCAGCGACAGGTCGGTCGTCAGCATCGTCGGGCGATGCTTCTTCGACGGGTCGAACGCATCCGGAATCACTTCACCGGCATCCTTCGCGACCCACTGGTGCGCGCCGGCCGGGCTCTTCGTCAGCTCCCACTCGTAGCTGAACAGGTGCTTGAAGAAATCGTTGCTCCACCGGGTCGGCGTCGACGTCCACGTGACCTCGAGGCCGCTCGTGATCGCGTCCTTGCCCTTGCCCGTGCCGAACGTGCTCTTCCAGCCGAGCCCCTGCTCTTCGAGGCCCGCGGCCTCCGGCTCGGGGCCGACGTTCGACGCCGGACCGGCGCCGTGGGTCTTGCCGAACGTGTGGCCGCCCGCGATCAGCGCGACCGTTTCCTCGTCGTTCATCGCCATCCGCGCGAACGTCTCGCGGATGTCGTGCGCGGCGGCGACCGGGTCGGGATTGCCGTCCGGGCCTTCCGGGTTCACGTAGATGAGGCCCATCTGCACCGCGGCGAGCGGGCTCTCGAGTTCGCGCTTGCCCGTGTAGCGGCTGTTCGGGCCGCCGCTCAGTTCCAGCCAGATCTTTTCCGAGCCCCAGTAGACGTCGTCCGGTTCCCACGTGTCGACGCGGCCGCCCGCGTAACCGAACGTCTTGAAGCCCATCGATTCGAGCGCGACGTTGCCGGTCAGGATCAGCAGGTCGGCCCACGAGATGTTGCGGCCGTACTTCTGCTTGATCGGCCACAGCAGCCGGCGCGCCTTGTCGAGGCTCACGTTGTCCGGCCAGCTGTTGAGCGGCGCGAAGCGCTGCTGCCCGCCGCCTGCGCCGCCGCGGCCGTCGGCCGTGCGGTACGTGCCGGCGCTATGCCATGCCATCCGGATGAACAGGCCGCCGTAGTGGCCGAAGTCGGCCGGCCACCAGTCCTGCGACGCCGTCATCAGCGCGTGCAGGTCTTTCTTGACCGCCGCGAGATCCAGCTTCTTGAACGCCTCGGCGTAGTCGAAATCCTTGTCCATCGGATCGGACAGCGCCGAATGCCGATGCAGGACGTTGAGGTTCAGCTGATTCGGCCACCAGTCCTTGTTCGTCGTGCCGCTGCCTGCGGTGTGGTTGAACGGGCACTTCGTTTCGTTCGACATGCGTTTTCTCCTTTACTTGCTCGTAGGCCCCCACGTGCCGGGCGCGGTTCGTGGAGCATTGCGGGGGATAAGAAACTGAACAGGCAGGTCCTCCTGTCGTACTACGGGATGTCGTGCGCGGCATTCGGCACGCGTTCCCGCCGCGACGCGCCGCAGGCGAGGCGCCCGGGGAAGCGGCTGCCGGCAGTCGTCGTGCCGGCGATGCGCGTGGTGTTCCAGCTTTCGGGCATGCAATGCTCCCTCATGACTCGACGGCGGGTAAATCGGGGGAACACAGGACCGGCGTGCGGCGGCACTCATCCGCCATACACACGGTCCGCCAGGTACGCGAACGCAATCGGACGCAGGCTGCGGACCGCCGCCCTGGCGCGATATACGACCGCGTCGCGCGACGGCATGTTCCGCTGCGCGTGCTGCAATACCGACCGCATCATGACATCCTCCTTTGACGCTTGCATCGAGCGTGCGGACCGTACGCCGGCATGACGCCGATCCATGTAGAAGATTCTATCTACATCTATCGATTAATTGAATTTAATAAATTTCATCTATGCGATAGGGAAAAATAAACGGGGTCGCAAGACCCCGTTCATCATGCCGCCACAGGTATGTGCGCGATGCGCGCTCAGTTCATCGTGGCCGGCATGTCGAGCTTCGCCACGCCCGGCAGCTCGCATGCGGCAATCGCGTCGCTGATCGCGTCGATCGCCGGCATCCGCGTGAAGCTCTTGCGCCACACGAGCACCACGCGGCGGTCGGGCACCGGTTCGTTGAACGGCACGTACGACAGCAGCTCGGCGTCGGGGCCGTTCGCGCGCGGGCCGACCTCGGCCACCGACATCCGCGGCAGCACGGTGATGCCGACGCCGCTCGCGACCATGTGGCGAATGGTCTCGAGCGACGAGCCCTCGAAGGTCTTCTGGATGCCGTCGGCCGTTTGCGAGAAGCGCATCAGCTCCGGGCACACGCCGAGCACGTGATCGCGGAAGCAATGGCCGTTGCCGAGCAGCAGCATGGTTTCCTGCTTCAGGTCCTCGGCGTCGATTTCCTCGCGTTTCTCCCACGGATGGCCGGCCGGCAATGCGACGACGAACGGCTCGTCGTACAGCGGGCGCACCATCAGGCCGGTTTCCGGGAACGGAAGCGCCATGATCGCGGCGTCGATCTCGCCCTGCTTCAGCAGTTCGAGCAGCTTCAGCGTGTAGTTCTCCTGCAGCATCAGCGGCATCTGCGGAACACGCTGGATCATTTGCTTGACGAGCGTCGGCAGCAGGTACGGCCCGATCGTGTAGATCACGCCGAGACGGAACGGACCGACCAGCGGGTCCTTGCCCTGCTTCGCGATCTCCTTGATCGCGAAGGTCTGCTCGAGCACGCGCTGCGCCTGCGTGACGATCTGGTCACCGATCGGCGTCACGCTCACTTCACTCGCGCCGCGCTCGAAAATCTGCACGTTGAGCTCGTCTTCAAGCTTCTTGATCGCCACCGACAGCGTCGGCTGGCTCACGAAGCAGGCTTCGGCCGCGCGGCCGAAATGCCGTTCGCGCGCGACCGCGACGATGTATTTCAATTCAGTCAGCGTCATTGTGGGTCAATCAGAGATATACAGGCGATAGGTTTAATTTATACACCCTCTGGCACCGGTTCGCCAAGTTTCTCGGCATCGCGATGCATCGATCGACGTTCTTTCGATCCGGCCCCGGGCCGGCAAATCAGGCTTTCAGGTACTGCTCCCGCGCGCCGAGCCAGCGTGCGAGATGCTGCGTGACGACCTCGGGATACGCGGCAATCAGCCGCGTCGCGGCTTCGCGGGCCGGGTCGATCAGCCAGCCATCGGTCTCGAGGTTCGCGAAACGCAGCATCGCCGCGCCCGACTGGCGCGCGCCGAGGAATTCGCCGGGGCCGCGGATTTCGAGGTCGCGCCGCGCGATCTCGAAGCCGTCGGTCGTCTCGCGCATCGTCTTCAGCCGCTCGCGGCCCGTCAGCGACAGCGGCCCCGTGTACAGCAGCACGCACACCGACGCCGCGGTGCCGCGCCCGACGCGGCCGCGCAGCTGGTGCAGTTGCGCGAGGCCGAAACGCTCCGCGTGCTCGATCACCATCAGCGACGCGTTCGGCACGTCGACGCCGACCTCGATCACGGTCGTCGCGACGAGCAGCTGGACTTCGTTGCGCGTGAACGCTTCCATCACGGCGGCCTTGTCGGCCGGCGACAACCGGCCGTGCACGAGCCCGACCTTCAGCTCGGGCAGCGCCGCCGCCAGCGTCTCGTAGGTCTCGACGGCCGTCTGCAGCTGCAGCGTCTCGCTTTCCTCGATCAGCGGGCACACCCAGTACACCTGCCGCCCGGTCAACGCGGCCTCGCGCACGCGGGCGATCACCTCCTCGCGCCGCGCGTCGCCGACGAGGCGCGTCAGCACGGGCGTGCGGCCCGGCGGCAACTCGTCGATCGTCGAGACCTCGAGATCCGCGTAGTACGTCATCGCGAGCGTGCGCGGGATCGGCGTGGCCGACATCATTAGCTGGTGCGGCTGGAAGTCGCGCGCGCCGTTGGCCGCGTTCGCGGCCTTCGCGCGCAGCGCGAGGCGCTGCTCGACGCCGAAACGGTGCTGTTCGTCGACGATCACCAGGCCGAGCCGCGCGAATTCGACCGTGTCCTGGATGATCGCGTGCGTGCCGATCACGAGCTGCGCGGTGCCGAGCGCGGCCGCCTCGATCGCCGCACGCTTCTCCTTCGCCTTCAGGCTGCCCGCGAGCCAAGCGACCGTGACGCCGAGCGGCTCGAGCCACGCGCGCAGCTTGCGCGCGTGCTGCTCCGCGAGAATTTCGGTCGGCGCCATCAGCGCGGCCTGGTAGCCTGCGTCGATCGCCTGCGTGGCGGCCAGCGCCGCGACGACCGTCTTGCCGCTGCCGACGTCGCCCTGCAGCAGGCGCTGCATCGGGTGCGCGAGCGTGAGGTCGTGCGCGATCTCGTCGACGACGCGCGCCTGCGCGCCCGTCAGCGTGAACGGCAGCGCCGCGTAGAGCCGCGTCGTCAGCGCATCGGCATCGGTCGCGGTGCGGCGCGGCATCGCGGGCGCCGCGCGCGTGCGGCGCTCCTCGTGCGCACGCTTGAGCGACAGCTGCTGCGCGAGCAGCTCCTCGAACTTGATGCGCGTCCACGCCGGATGCGAGCCGTCCATCAGCGCGGCTTCGTCGGAGTCGACACGCGGGTGGTGCAGGATGCGCACGGCCTGCTCGAGCGTCGGCACGTCGAGCGGCTTCAGGTAGTCGCGCTGGATCTCGGGCGGCAGCAGCTCCGGCAGCGGCGTGCGCTCGACCGCATTCTCGATCGCCTTGCGCAGGTAGGCCTGCGACACGCCGGCCGTGCTCGGGTAGACGGGCGTGAGCACCTGCGGCAGCGGCGCATCGGCTTCGACGACGCGCACGGCCGGGTGCACCATCTCCATCCCGAAGAAGCCGCCGCGCACGTCGCCGCGCACGCGCAGCCGCTGGCCGACGGCCATCTGCTTCACCTGCGACCCGTAGAAATTCAGGAAGCGCAGCACCAGGTGCTCGCCGTCGTCGTCCTGGATCTTCACGACGAGCTGGCGGCGCGGACGGAATGTGACCTCGTTGTCGAACACGACGCCTTCGGTCTGCGCGATGCCGCCCGGCAGCAGCTCGCCGATCGGCGTGAGCGTGGTTTCGTCCTCGTAGCGCATCGGCAGGTGCAGCACGAGATCGATCGAGCGCGTGAGGCCGAGCTTCGCGAGCTTGTCGACGGTCTTCACCGGTTTGTCGGCCGCCTTCTTCTTGCGCTTCGCGCCGGCCGCGCCCGCTTCGTCGCTGGCGGCGCCTTCGGCATCGGGCGCGGCGGCGGCCGGCTGCGCGAGCCGCCCGTCGGCGCCGCGCTTCGGGCCGGCGCGGCGCGGCGCCGCACGCTCTCCCGCACTTTGGGCGGGCGGCGCGACGTCCTCCGCGTCGAACGGATCGGCGGAATCGGCAACGGCAGCGGAGGAACGGCGTGGTGACACAGGCATCGGATCGTCTGGGTGCTTCGCAAGGCAAGTACAATAGCGGCTTTCACGTCGTCCGAACGAACGACGCCGGCCAGGCCGCGCATCCCGTCATCATAGCGGCTCGCGCGCCCCAATTACGCGTTTCCGCCCTGCCGGCGACGCCCGCCGGCCGCTTCGAACCAGCCCGCATGTTCACGCTTTCCGATTTCGATTTCAATCTGCCGCCCGAGCTGATCGCACAAACCGCGCTGCCCGATCGCACCGCGAGCCGCCTGCTCGAGGTCGACCGCAGCGTCGAGCCCGCACGCTTCGTCGACCGCCATTTCGCCGAGCTGCCGTCGTGCATCGCGCCCGGCGACCTGCTCGTCTTCAACGATACCAAGGTGCTGAAGGCGCGGTTCTTCGGCCAGAAGGCCAGCGGCGGCAAGATCGAGGTGCTGATCGAGCGCGTGACGGGCACGCACACGGCGCTCGCGCAGATCCGCGCGAGCAAGTCGCCGGGCGCCGGCACGACGCTGCGTCTCGCCGACGCCTTCGACGTGACGGTCGGCGAGCGCGTCGAGCCGTTCTTCACGCTGCACTTCCCCGCGCCGTGCCTCGACCTGATCGAGCAGTTCGGCCGCCTGCCGCTGCCGCCGTATATCGAGCACGATCCCGACGCGACCGACGAGACGCGCTACCAGACCGTCTACGCGAGCAATCCGGGCGCGGTCGCAGCTCCTACGGCCGGCCTGCACTTCGACCAGCCGCTGCTCGACAAGCTGGACGCGATGGGCGTCGAGCGCGCGACGCTGACGCTGCACGTCGGCGCCGGCACGTTCCAGCCGGTGCGCGTCGACAACATCGCCGAGCACAAGATGCACAGCGAGTGGTACGACCTGCCGCAGTCGCTGGTCGACCGGATCGCCGCGACCCGCGCCCGCGGCGGCAACGTGATCGCGGTCGGCACGACGTCGATGCGCGCGCTCGAAGCCGCCGCGCGCTCGGCCGACGAAGCGGGCCGCCCGCTCGCGGCGACGCAGGCCGAGACCGACATCTTCATTACGCCCGGCTACCGGTTCCGCGTGGTCGACCGGCTCGTCACGAACTTCCACCTGCCGAAGTCGACGCTGCTGATGCTGGTGTCCGCGTTCGCGGGCGTCGAGACGATTCGTGCCGCGTACCGCCACGCGATCACCGAACGCTACCGCTTCTTCAGCTACGGCGACGCGATGCTGCTCACGCGGCGCGACACGCCGGAGGCGCCGCGCGCGTAAATGCGGCAGGCGCCACTGGCGCGACACGGACGACGGCTACCGTACCGAACGGCCAGGTTCCGCTTTCACGTTGTGCGTGCGATGCTCGCCCGCACCCGCTTTCCCCGCCGCCGGATTCCCGGCGGCGTTTCCAACATGCGCCGGACTTGCGATCCAGAGTTAGCGCTTTAGCGGTTACTCTGGTCCCATGCAGAGCAGCCCGGTGGCAAGGAGAATGACGCGATGACCGAAGGTTCATCCCACGATACGCACGCCCCCGTGCAGGACCGCCCGGCAAACGGGCTCGAATTCGAACTGCTGACGACCGACGGCCACGCGCGACGCGGCCGCGTGAAGCTCAACCACGGCACGGTCGAGACGCCGATCTTCATGCCGGTCGGCACGTACGGCACCGTGAAGGCGATCCAGCCGCGCGAGCTGCACGAGATCAAGGCCCAGATCATCCTCGGCAACACGTTCCACCTGTGGCTGCGCCCGGGCCTCGACACGATCGACGCGCACGGCGGCCTGCACGGCTTCATGGGCTGGAACAAGCCGATCCTGACCGACTCGGGCGGCTTCCAGGTGTTCTCGCTCGGCGACCTGCGCAAGATCACCGAGGACGGCGTCACGTTCGCGTCGCCGATCAACGGCGACAAGCTGTTCCTGTCGCCGGAAGTGTCGATGCAGATCCAGAAGGTGCTGAACTCCGACATCGTGATGCAGTTCGACGAGTGCACGCCGTACGCGACCGACGGCGTGCCGACGACGCACAAGGAAGCGGCCGACTCGATGCGCATGTCGCTGCGCTGGGCGAAGCGCTCGCTCGACGAATTCGACCGGCTCGGCAACCCGAATGCCCTCTTCGGGATCGTGCAGGGCGGAATGTTCGAGGACCTGCGCGACGAATCGCTCGCGGGCCTCGCGGAACTCGGCTTCCACGGCCTCGCGATCGGCGGGCTGTCGGTCGGCGAGCCGAAGGAAGACATGATGCGCGTGCTGCAGCACGTGGGCCCGAAGCTGCCGGCCGACAAGCCGCACTACCTGATGGGCGTCGGCACGCCGGAGGACCTGGTCGAGGGCGTCGCGAACGGCATCGACATGTTCGACTGCGTGATGCCGACCCGCAACGCGCGCAACGGCTGGCTGTTCACGCGCTTCGGCGACGTGAAGATCCGCAACGCGACGCACAAGAACTCGCTGAAGCCGCTCGACGCGAGCTGCACGTGCTACACGTGCCAGAACTTCTCGCGCGGCTACCTGCATCACCTGCACCGCGTCGGCGAAATCCTCGGCGCGCAGCTCAACACGATCCACAACCTGCACTACTACCTGCAGCTGATGAGCGAGATCCGCGAGGCGATCGAGACCCACACGTTCGACGCATTCCGCCAGCGCTTCGCGGAGGATCGGGCGAGAGGGGTCGACTGACCGGCCGGCCGCGCGATGGCTTGCGCGGCGGTTCGTCGCATAAGACGAGTACTAAATGACACGCCCCGACGACCCGACACGACCGCCAAATATTACAATTGCCTTTCCATATAAGCCGTAACGGTGTCGGTTCGCGCTTTAACAGCTTGATCCGAAAGCGCATTTGCCGATCCGTTTGCGGATGGGGCCGGTGGTAGAATAACCGGCTTATTTTTCGATCTTCCCCTACGGAGAGACCAACGTGCCGTTCATTTCCAATGCCTTCGCGCAAGGTGCCGGTGGCGCCGAATCGAGCCTGATGAGCTTCCTGCCGCTCATCCTGATGTTCGCGGTGCTCTACTTCATCATGATCCGTCCGCAGATGAAGCGCCAGAAGGAACACCGCAACATGCTCGCGGCCATGGCCAAGGGCGACGAAGTCGTCACGAGCGGTGGCCTCGTCGGCAAGGTGACGAAGGTCACCGAAGGCTACATCGGCGTCGAAATCGCCGAAGGCACCGAAATCACCGTGCAGAAGGCTGCCGTCACGACCATTCTGCCGAAGGGCACGATCAAGTCGCTGTAAGCCCTTCACCGAGCGTCCGGCTCCCCGCGCCGTGCCCGCCTGAGAGAGCGGGCCGCCGCGGCGCCGGACGCGACGCTGTCACGCCAACCACCCGTTCGGCCCCCTCATGAATCGTTATCCACTCTGGAAATATGTCGTGATGGTCGTGGCGCTCGCCATCGGCCTTCTGTACACATTGCCCAACTTCTTCGGCGAAGCGCCGGCGGTGCAAGTGTCGAGCGGCAAGGCCACGGTCAAGCTCGACTCGACCACGCTGACCCAGGTCGAATCGGCGCTCGCGTCCGCGCAGATCACGCCGGACGACGTCACCTTCGAGAACACGGCGACCAACGCGAACATCCGCGTGCGCCTGAAGGACACCGATACGCAGCTGCGCGTCAAGGACCTGCTGCAGAAGTCGCTGAACGCCGACCCGAACGATCCGCAGTACGTCGTCGCGCTGAACCTGCAGAGCGCGTCGCCGCGCTGGCTGACGGCCCTGCACGCGCTGCCGATGTATCTCGGCCTCGACCTGCGCGGCGGTGTGCACTTCCTGCTCCAGGTCGACATGACGGGCGCGCTCACGAAGAAGCTCGACTCCGACGCATCCGACGCACGCTCGCTGCTGCGCGACAAGAACATCCGCGACGGCGGCGTGAGCCGCGTCGACCAGTCCGTGGTCGTCAACTTCAGCGATGCGCAGACGGCGGACGACGCCCGCAAGGTGCTCGCCGCTTCGATCACCGAACTGCAATGGGCGACGCAGCCCGGCGGCGGCGGCACGCAAGTCGTCGGCACGTTCACGCCGGCCGTGCAGAAGTCCGTCGAGGACGCCGCGCTCAAGCAGAACCTGACGACGCTCCACAACCGCGTGAACGAGCTCGGCGTGTCCGAGCCGATCCTGCAGCAGCAAGGCAGCGACCGCATCGTCGTCGAACTGCCGGGCGTGCAGGACACCGCGAAGGCGAAGGACATCATCGGCCGCACCGCGACGCTCGAGGCGCGCCTTGCCGACCCGATCAACACGCACCCGAACCCGAACGACCCCGTGCCGCCGGGCGAAGAGCTGTTCACGCAGGGCAACCAGGCGCCCGTGCTGCTGAAGAAGGACGTGATCTTCACCGGCGACCGCATCATCGATGCGTCGGCCGGCTTCGACGAGCACCAGCGTCCGTCGGTCAACATCCGCCTCGATTCGGCCGGCGGCCGCTCGGTGCGCGCGGTGTCGCGCGAGAACATCGGCAAGCCGATGGCGATGGTGCTGTTCGAGAAGGGCAAGGGCGAAGTGCTGACGGTCGCGACGATCCAGTCCGAACTCGGCGACCGCTTCCAGATCACGGGCCAGCCGACGCCGCAGGCTGCGGCCGACCTCGCGCTGCTGCTGCGCGCCGGTTCGCTCGCCGCTCCCATGGACATCATCGAGGAACGCACGATCGGCCCGAGCCTCGGCGCCGACAACATCAAGATGGGCGTCCACTCGGTGATCTGGGGCTTCTGCGCGATCGCCGTGTTCATGATCGCGTACTACATGCTGTTCGGCGTGGTGTCGGTGATCGGCCTGTCGGTGAACCTGCTGCTGCTCGTCGCCGTGCTGTCGCTGATGCAGGCGACGCTGACGCTGCCCGGTATCGCCGCAATCGCGCTCGCGCTCGGCATGGCGATCGACTCGAACGTGCTGATCAACGAGCGCGTGCGTGAAGAACTGCGCGCCGGCCAGCCGCCGCAGCTCGCGATCCAGGCCGGCTACGCGCATGCGTGGGCGACGATTCTCGACTCGAACGTCACGACGCTGATCGCCGGCCTCGCGCTGCTCGCGTTCGGCTCGGGCCCGGTCCGCGCGTTCGCGATCGTGCACTGCCTCGGTATCCTGACGTCGATGTTCTCCGCGGTGTTCTTCTCCCGCGGGATCGTCAACCTCTGGTACGGCGGCCGCAAGAAGCTGAAGTCGCTCGCGATCGGCCAGGTGTGGAAGCCGGAAGGCGCCGCAGCCGCCGCGTCGTTCACCGACGTGGACGAATCGACCGACACCGCGCGCGCCGCGAAGCTCGCCGCCCCGGCGCAGGGCAACGCGCCGCGCACCGGCAAGCCGCAGCTGCGCAACCGCGCGCAGCAACGCGTATCGCCGAAGAAACCGGGCTCGACCCAATAAGGCCCCGGAGACGAGACCATGGAATTTTTCCGCATCCGTAAAGACATTCCGTTCATGCGGCACGCGCTGGTGTTCAACGTGATCTCGCTGGTCACGTTCCTCGCCGCCGTGTTCTTCCTGTTCCACCGCGGGTTGCACCTGTCCGTCGAATTCACCGGCGGTACGGTGATCGAGGTGCAGTACCAGCAGGCCGCGGAGCTCGAACCCGTGCGGGCAACGCTCGGCAAGCTCGGCTATGCCGACGCGCAGGTGCAGAATTTCGGCACGTCGCGCAACGTGCTGATCCGCCTGCAGCTGAAGGAAGGCCTCACGTCCGCGCAGCAGAGCGACCAGGTGATGGGCGCGCTGAAGGCGCAGAGCCCGGACGTCACGCTGCAGCGCGTCGAGTTCGTCGGCCCGCAGGTGGGCCGGGAGCTCGCGACCGATGGCCTGCTCGCACTCGCGTGCGTCGTGATCGGCATCGTGATCTACCTGTCGTTCCGCTTCGAGTGGAAGTACGCGGTGGCCGGCATCATCGCCAACCTGCACGACGTCGTGATCATTCTCGGCTTCTTCGCGTTCTTCCAGTGGGAGTTCTCGCTGGCGGTGCTCGCGGCCATCCTCGCGGTGCTCGGCTACTCGGTCAACGAGTCGGTCGTCATCTTCGACCGGATCCGCGAGACGTTCCGCCGCGAACGCAAGATGAGCGTGCAGGAAGTGATCAACCACGCGATCACGACCACGATGTCGCGGACGATCATCACGCACACGTCGACGGAAATGATGGTGCTGTCGATGTTCTTCTTCGGCGGCCCGACGCTGCACTACTTCGCGCTCGCGCTGACGGTCGGCATCATGTTCGGCATCTACTCGTCGGTGTTCGTCGCGGGCTCGCTCGCGATGTGGCTCGGCATCAAGCGCGAAGACCTGATCAAGGACAAGAAGGCCGCGCACGACCCGGACGATCCGAACGCAGGCGCGCAGGTTTAAGCGCCCCGCTGCTTCGGCATCAAAGCAAGGCCGGCCCGTTTGGGCCGGCTTTTTTTGTGCGCGCGTCGCCGCGATGCGGCCCGCGGCCGGCCCGACCTGCACCGTCGCGGGTGTCGGCTACAATCGTCACCGCCCTGCCCCGCTCCATGCCGGCCGCGCGCCGGCCGGGCAGGCACCGTCGCCACCCGTCCGAACGTGCAGTCCCGATGATGCCTCCCATGCATGTCGTTCGTCGCCTTGCCGTCTGCGCAGCCGCCGCGGCCGCGTTCCCGTATGCGCCGCTCGCCGGTGCGCAACCGGCGTCTGCACCAGCCGCCGCCTCGCTGCCCGTCACTTCGCCATCCGCCGCTTCGGTACCCGCCGCCCAACCGCCCTCGCTCTGCCCGCCCGACTGGGAACCGCAGCTCTGTGAACTGAAGGCGGCCGTCGAAGTACTGAAGAAACAGCACCTGACCGACGTCGACATCGGCGCGCTGCTCGACGCCGCGACCCACGACGGCATCAAGACGTTGCCGTACGCGCGTTTCTTCAACGCGAAGGAGGAGCAGGAACGGCGCGACGACGAGCGGCGGGCGCGCGACGGCACGCCGGGCATCGGGATCGTGTTCGAGACGCGGCCCGACGGATTGCACATCATCGACGTGATTCCCGACGCACCGGCCGAGAAGGCCGGCGTGCGGCCGGACGATCTCGTCGTCGCGATGAACGACAGGAGCGTCGTCGGCATCGACAGCGGCGAACTCCTGAAACTGGCAAAGGGTGACGCGGGCGTGCCGCTGAAGCTCACGGTGCAGCGCGGCGCGAAGCACGAAGTGCTGACCTTCGCGCCGGTGCGCGCGATCGTCAAGCCGCATCCGGCGATCGCGAAGCGGCTCGACGGCGACCTCCTGTACACGCGGCTGTCGAGCTTTCCGGAACCGGCGGTCGGCGACTATGTCGACGCCGTGCAGGCCGCGCGCCGCGCGGGCCCGCCGGTGAAAGGGCTGATCCTCGACCTGCGCATCAACGGCGGCGGCGCGCTCAATGCGGCGATCGGCATCACCGCGCTGTTCGCGGGACGCGACCGCACCGCGATGGTGACGGTCGAGCGCGGCGACGCGCACCGCCGCCGCTACACGACCAACTGGCCCGACTACGAACTGCCCGTCATGCACGGGCAGGATCCGCTCGCGCCGCTGCAGGCCGACGACTGGTGGCGCACCGTGCCGCTCGTCGTGCTCGTCGACGGACAGAGCGCGTCGGCCGCCGAGGCGACCGCGGCCGCGCTGAAGGATCTCGGCCGCGCGAAACTGCTCGGCATGCCGACCTACGGGAAGGGGCTCGCACAGACGGGCGTCGACCTGATCGACGGCACGCGCCTGAACTTCACGTACGCGCGCAACCTGCGGCCGAACGGCTGCCCGATGGACGGCTACGGTGTCGTGCCGGACTGGCTCGTGCCGCCGCGCCGCGACTCGGACGTCGACGGCGTGCTGCTGTGGTACCGCGAAGTCGATCTCGCGCGGGCGCCGTATGCGGACCGGCTGGCGCCCGACCCGTTCGCGCAGGTGCGCAAGGCGCGGCAGAAGCTGCGCGACGCGCGCGTGCGCGCGAAGGTCGATACGGCGAGGAGCACGGCACTGCCGCAGCGCGCGTTCGGCACCGCCGCCGACTGGCAGCTTCAGCAGGCGCTCGCCGCACTCGCGGGGCGCCCGGTGCGGACCATCGACGCGCCGGCGCAACTGATGCCGGCGCAGCCGGTATGCGAGCGCGCCGACCGCTGACGCGCCGCCTGTCTATCGAAAACCGAATCGCTTGCGCAGCACGACCAGCGCCGCGAGGCTCAGCACGGCCGCGAACATCAGGTAGAAGCTCGGCGCGGTCTTCATCCCGGTCGCGCGGATCAGCCACGCGATGATGAACGGCCCGAAGCCGCCGAAGATCGTCACCGCGACGTTATACGCGAGCGACATCCCGGTCGTGCGCGTCTGCACCGGGAACACCTCCGACAACAGGCCCGGCAGCGCCGCGAAGTAACCGGTCATCAGGAAGGCGAGCAGCACCTGCAGCGCGATCAGCGCGCCGAAGCCCGGATGCGCGACGAGGTACGCGAACGCCGGGTAGATCAGCACGAGGATGCCGATGGCCGGCGCGATCATCACGCGCACGCGGCCGTATTGATCCGACCAGTGGCCGACGAGCGGCGCGAACGCCATCTGGATCACGCCGACGACGAGGATCGCCGCGAACGCGGCCGACGGCGCGAGGCCGAGCTGCTTCACGCCGTAGGTCGGCATGAACAGCACGAGATAGGTGGCGACGGTGCCGAGCACGACCACGCCCATCGCGGCAACCAGGCGCGCCTTGTGCGACGCGAACGTGTCGCGCAGCGGGTTCGCGGTGCCTTCGGACGCGAGGAATTCGGGCGTCTCGTCGACCTTCGTGCGGATGTAATAGGCGACGGGCCCGAGCAGCAGCCCGAAGAAGAACGGCACGCGCCAGCCCCACGATGCCATCTGCGCGGCCGAGAGCTGCGCGTTCAGCACGGTGCCGAAGCCGGCGGCGAGCAGCGTCGTGAGCCCCTGGCTCGCGACCTGCCAGCTCGCGAAGAAGCCGCGCCGGCCCGGCACGTGTTCGGCGAGGAACGCGGTCGCGCTGCCGAACTCGCCGCCGGCCGAGAAGCCCTGCATCAGCCGCGCGGCGACGAGGATCACCGGCGCGGCGACACCGATCGTCTCGTAGGTCGGCAGCACCGCGATGATCAGCGTGCCAGCCATCATCAGCAGGATCGACAGCGTGAGCGCGGCCTTGCGGCCCGCGCGGTCGGCATACGCGCCGAGCACGATCGCGCCGAGCGGCCGCATGAAGAACGACACGCCGAACGTGCCGAGCGTGAGCAGCAGCGACACGGTGTCGTTGCCGGCCGGGAAGAACAGCTTCGCGATCGTGACCGCGAAGAAGCCGTAGACGACGAGATCGAACCACTCGAGCGCATTGCCGATCGACGCGGCGACCACCGCGCGCCAGACGCGCGGCGACGAGGCAATGGAACGGGACTGCGTGGCGGCATGCATCGGCGATCTCCTTGTCGTTGTACGTTCTGTTCGAGGCGGCCGTGCTCGCGCCGTCGGCCTGCCCGGCGCCGCATGGCCGCATGCTGCGCTCGGGCGATTATAGGCGCGCAAAAAAAACCGCCGCGCCCCCCGGTAACGGGAGCGCGGCGGTGTGTCCGCGCGGCCGGCACGATGGCCGGCCGCGTCGGGGAGCCTTACTGCTGCTTGACCGCTTCGGCCGTGATCAGCAGCTTCGTCTTCATCTTGAAGCCGTACTGCTTGCCGTAGTCGAGACCGAAGTCGTCGCGGCTGAATTCGCCGACTGCGTCGACGCCGCACACTTCACGCTTGAGCATCGGGTGCGGCATGCACTTGAACGAATCGATCTTCAGCGTGAGCGGCTTCGTGACGCCGTGCAGCGTCAGGTTGCCGACCACCGACACCGGCTTGTCGCCGTCGAACTTGATCGTGCCCTTGTAGTTCGCCTGCGGGAACTTCGCCGCATCGAAGAACTCGGCCGTCTGCAGGTGCTCGTCGAGCTTCGCGCTGCCCGTGTGGATCGACGCGATGTCGGTCGTCACGTCGACCGTGCCGGTCTTCGCCGCGCGGTCGAGCGTCACGGTGCCGCTCGACTTGTCGAACTTGCCGCGCCAGACCGACAGGCCGCCGAAATGGTCGGCCTCGAAGCTCGGGTACGTGTGGCTCGGGTCGAACTGGTAGGTCGCGCTTTCGGCGAAGGCCGAGAACGACAGCGAAGCGGCCAGCGCGCCGGCGGCGATGATCAGATGCTTTTTCAAACTTTTTCTCCTGGGAACGGCGCCGCGCCCTCGCGCGGCATTCAGTTGAAGTTCAGGCGGCAACCCGCCGCTTACTTCGTGGCAACGAGATGGAACTTGATCTGCACTTCGTCGGCGACGATCGACGTGTCCTTCCATTCGCCGGTGCCGACGTTGAAGGCCGAACGCTTGATCGGCAGCACGCCGTCGAACGTCTGCGTCGCGCCGCTTTGCGCGACCGTGACGGGCACCGTGACGGTCTCGGACTTGCCCTTGATCGTCAGCTTGCCGGTCACGTTGTACTTGTTGCCGCCGGCCGGCGCGATCGCCGACGACACGAACGTCGCCTGCGGATACGCCTTGGCGTCGAACCAGTCCTTGCCGGCGACCTGGTCGTTGTACATCTTGTCGCCGAGGTCGAAGCTCGCGACGTCGATCGTCATTTGCGCGCTGCCCTGCGCGGCCTTCGCCGGGTCGAACTTCACCTGCGCGGAAAACTTCTTGAACGCGCCTTCGGTCGGCACGTTCATCTGCTTCGACACGGCAGACACCTTGCTCTTCGCGAGATCGACATCGGCGTGCGCCGCGCCCGACGCGACAAGTGCCGCCGCGGCGAACGCGGTCAGCATGGAGCGGGAGAAAGACACTTTCATGGGATCCTTCATTTGGCAGAGGGAAGCATCCGCGACAGCAGGCCGTCGCGGTCCAACAACTGGTGCTTGAGCGCCGCGAGCACGTGCATCGCGACGAGTGCAAGCAGAATGTAATTCAAGGACACGTGGAGCGTCTTGAAGGTTTCCTTGAGCGCCGGATCGGGGTCGATCAGCCGCGGCAGCGGCACGATGCCCAGGTAGACGACCGGGATGTTCGACGCTGAGCTGTACAGGTAGCCCGTCACGGGGATCGCGATCATCAGCACGTACAGCAGCATGTGCACGCCGTGCGATACCGCGCGCTGCCAGGCCGGCGTATCGGCCGGCAGCGGCGGCGGCACGTGCGTCGCGCGCCACAGCACACGGACGACGGCCAGCGCGAACACCGTCACGCCGATCCACTTGTGCCACGAGAAGTACTTCAGCTTCGTCGGCGTGAAGCCGGGGATGTCGGTCATCACCCAGCCGAGCGCGAAGCCGCAGATGATCAGCAGCGCGATCAGCCAGTGCAGCGCGATCGCGGTATGCGCGTAGCGTGCCGGCGCGGCCGGCGGCGATTTCGATGCCATCTTGGATTCCTCAGTTCAGCGAACAGCTGCGCCGGGCATTCGTCCGACGCTTGTCAAGGGCGCCATGCTACCGCAACCTTTTGACGCGCGCGGACTCCGAGAACAGGCGCGTCAGCGGGCTGACGGCTTCCCGTCATGTTACTGACCGGTCACAAATCTCACGATCCTTGACGCACCGAAAAAGGCCTTTTGGTAAGATTGGCGCGGGTTCCGGCCCCGTCGACGCGTTCCCCCGGCCGTCGCACAACCGCCTTTTCCATGCAACGAAACGACCTGATTGCCTGTCACGAGTGCGACGCACTGTTGCACAAACCGCGCCTCAGCGGCCGCGAAATCGCGCGCTGTCCGCGCTGCGACGCGCTGCTGTATCGCAACAGCGCTGCTCAGATCGAGCGGATCTGCGCGCTCGCGCTCGCCGCGCTGATCACGTTTTCGATCGCGCAGGCGTTTCCGATCCTCGAAATGGACTTGAACGGCAACCGCGTGCAGACGACGCTGATCGGCGCGATCGACGCGCTGTGGCGCCAGGACATGGCCGTCGTCGGCGTGATGGTGTTCTGCTCGACCGTGCTGTTTCCGCTCGTCGAGATGGCCGCGCTGCTGTACCTGCTGCTGCCGATGCGGCGCGGCGTCGTGCCGCCCGGGTTCAACCTCGTGCTGCGCGCGATCGAGCTCGCGCGGCCGTGGAGCATGATCGAGGTGTTCATGCTCGGGATCGTCGTCACGATCGTGAAGATGGTGAGTCTCGCAAGGGTCGTTCCCGACGCTGCGCTGTTCGCGTTCGGCGCGCTCACGTTGATGATCGCCGTCGTGCTGATGTTCGATCCCCGTACGCTGTGGGACCTCGCCGACGACCTGCGCGCCGGGCGCTCGCCCGGGCAGCCCGACCCGGCCGCGCCGCTGCCGGAAGCCCCCCGCCGATGACGATCCCGACCGCCGCCCGCGAGGGCTATGTCAGCTGCCACACGTGCGGGCTCGTGCAGACGCTCGACCACCCGCACGCGCACTGCGCACGTTGCGGCGCCGCACTCCATGTCAGGACGCCGAACAGCCTGATGCGCACGTGGGCGCTGCTGCTCGCGGCCGCGATCCTGTACATTCCCGCGAACCTGCTGCCGATCATGCGCACGGCGTCGATCGTCGGCGCGCAGGAAGACACGATCATGAGCGGCGTCATCTATTTCTGGATCTCCGGCGACTGGCCGCTCGCCGTCGTCGTGTTCGTCGCGAGCATCCTCGTGCCGATGCTCAAGCTCGGCGTGCTGCTGATCCTCGTGATCAGCGCGCAGCGCCGCGCCACATGGCGGCCGCTGCAGCGCACGCGCCTGTTCCGGATCGTCGAACGCATCGGCCGCTGGTCGATGCTCGACATCTTCGTCGTGACGCTGACCGTCGCGCTCGTCCATTTCCGTTCGCTCGCCGTCATCACGGCCGGCCCCGGCGCACTCGCGTTCGGTTCGGTCGTGATCCTGACGATGCTCGCGTCGATGCAGTTCGATCCCCGCCTGATCTGGGATCCAGTCGAAACCTCAGGGAATCACCATGAATAGTCCACAAGGCCCGCAGCAAGACGCGCCCCGACCGCCCGATCCGGCGATCTCGACGAAAAGCGGCTGGCTGCCGTCGCTCGTCTGGCTCGTGCCGCTGATTGCCGCGCTGATCGGCATCGGCCTCGTGATCAAGTCCGTGCGCGAGCGCGGCCCGGAAATCACGATCAGCTTCCACAGCGCCGAAGGGCTCGAGCCCGGCAAGACCCAGGTCAAGTACAAGGACGTCGAGATCGGCACGGTCAAGACGATCAAGCTGTCGAAAGACCTGTCGCGCGTGCTCGTCCAGGTGCAGTTGAAGAAGGAAGCCGAGGATTTCGCGGTCAAGGGCTCGCGCTTCTGGATCGTGCGGCCGCGCATCGGCGCGACCGGCGTGTCGGGGCTCGGCACGCTGCTGTCGGGCGCGTACATCGGCGTCGACGCCGGCCACGGTCAGGACTCGCTGACCGACTTCACGGGCCTCGAGACGCCGCCGGCCGTCACGGGCGACCAGAAAGGCACGCAGTACGTGCTGCGCGGCGATTCGCTCGGCTCGGTCGACATCGGCTCGCCGGTCTACTACCGCCGCGTCCAGGTCGGCCAGGTGGTCGGCTTCTCGCTCGACAAGGACGGCACGGGCGTCACGTTCAACGTGTTCGTCAATGCGCCGTACGACCAGTACGTCGGCATGAACACGCGCTGGTGGCAGGCGAGCGGCGTCGACCTGCGGCTCGATTCGAGCGGCCTGAAGCTGAACACGCAGTCGCTCGCGACGGTGATCCTCGGCGGCATCGCGTTCCAGACGCCGCCGAACCAGGGCAGCGGCACGACCGCGCCGAACAACACGACGTTCCGCCTCGGCTCCGACGAGGGCGACGCGATGCGCGACCCGGACGGCCAGCCGCTGCAGGTCGTGATGAACTTCAACCAGTCGCTGCGCGGGCTCGCCGTCGGCGCGCCGGTCGACTTCCGCGGCATCGTGCTCGGCGAAGTGACGAACATCGGCATCGACTTCGATCCGAAGACGAAGAACTTCCTGATGCCGGTGACGATGAACGTATATCCGGAACGCCTCGGCCGCCGCTTCCGCGAGACGATCGAAAGCAAGGGCGAACCGGCGCGCCGCGAGATCGTCGAGCGGCTCGTCCAGCACGGGCTGCGCGGCCAGCTGCGCACCGGCAACCTGCTGACGAGCCAGCTGTACGTCGCGCTCGACTTCTTCCCGAAGGCGCCGCCCGTGAAGATCGACACCGCCCACCTGCCGTTCGAGCTGCCGACCGTGCCGAACACGCTCGACGAGTTGCAGCTGCAGGTCGCCGACATCGCGAAGAAGCTCGACAAGGTGCCGTTCGACCAGATCGGCGCGAACCTGAACAGCGCGCTGTCGAACGCCGACAAGCTGTTCAAGCAGCTCGACACGCAGGTCGCGCCGGAAGCGCGCGACACGCTGTCGGCCGCGAAGCAGACCTTCTCGACCGCCGAGGCGACGCTGCAGCAGGATTCGCCGTTGCAGTCCGACGTGCGCGGCGCGCTGAAGGAGCTCACGCGCACGCTGCAGTCGCTGAACGCGCTCGCCGACTATCTGGAGCGCCACCCCGAATCGCTGCTCAAGGGCAAGCCAGGAGATAAACAATGACGACACGCGTGAACGGTTTCGCGAGCGGCGCGGCGGCGGCCTTCGCCGCACTCGCGCTCGCCGCGTGCAGCTCGCCGCCCGCGCGGTTCTACACGCTCAGCCCGGCCGACGCCGCGGCGCCCGTGCGCACCGCGCCGGCCAACCCGGCGTTCCTGATCGAGGTGCCGCCGGTCGGCGTACCCGAGCAGGTCGCGAAGAACCAGCTGGTCGTGCAGAAAAACGCCGCGCAGGTCGACGTGCTCGAGCAGGAACGCTGGGCGGCACCGCCCGCCGACGAGATCCGCCGCGCGCTGTCGGACGATCTCGCCGCGCAGCTCGGCACGATCGACGTCGCGAATTCCGCATACCCGCCCGGCGTGCCGGTGTATCGGATCAGCGTGAACGTGCAGCGCTTCGAATCGTGGCCCGGCAAGCGCGCGGCGGTCGATGCCGTGTGGAGCGTGCGCTCGCTCGCCACGCAGGCCGTGATGACCTGCCGCACGAGCGTCGCGGAACCGGTCGCCGACGGCTACGACGCGCTCGTCGCCGGCCACCGGCACGCGCTCGACGTGATCGCGACGCAGGCCGCGGCCGGCGTGCGCGCGATGGCGGCGCGCCGTGGCGCGGCAGCCGCGACGACGCCCGCATCCGGCAGCAAGGCGGCCGCTGCGCCGGTCGTGCCGTGCCCGGCCAACCCGACGTCGGGCGGCGACGCCGGCGCGACGGGCAAGTCCGGCGCGTAAGCGGGCAGCAGGCAGCGCGCAGGCGAGCGTTCGAAGCAGCGCGCTCCTGCGTGGCGCATCCGGTCGCGATCGCCGGCCGTTACCGGCGGCATCGCGCCGCCGCGACCGGCCCCGTGCATCGCCGTCATCGGCCGAACGGCGAGTTTGCATTGTTTGTCAAAGTCGACCGGAACCGGCGCCAATCGACGCGGTCGGCTTGCGTTTTCCGGCCCGATTGACGATCCTACGCACTTTCCGGCCCGCGCCGTTCGTCATGCGCGCAGCCAGCGGCGCCGGGCCGCGTTCGGCCCGACCGCCGTGCCTCCCGGCGCCCGCACGCGATCGGCGTGCAGCGCAGCGGGCAGCCGCATCGCGGGTCGCCGCGTATCGTCCGGCTACCGGCCCCGTCTCACCCGTTCTCCCGGCGCCGTGCCGCTTCCCCGGCCGGCATCCCGAACCCGCCCGCCCAGGGCTTTCGCTATTCCGTTTATGTTTCGTTCCCTGACGACCCTGATCAAGAAGTGGCGCGCGTCGCGCAATGCCGGTCACCAGCTCGATGCGCTGCTCGCGCACGCCGACGCCGACGCGTCGTACGCCGAGCGCAGCGAATGGCTGATCGAGCTCGCGCACTGGCTGCGCCGCAACGGCACGATGCAGGCCGCGCAGGACACCCCGGCCGAGCGCGACGCCGACACGCGCGCGTATCCGGCCCATGCGCGGCTGCGTTACCTGTTCCACGTGCTCGACCGCAACCCCGCCTGGAAAGCGCACGCCGCGCGCATCCTGCGCGGCATCCTGCGCGAGTGCGACGGCATCTCGCTGCTGTGCGACGCCGGCATGCCCGTGCACTCGGGCTTCTTCGGCGCGCTGTTCGAGCGGATCGATTCGTCGCTGATCCCGCCCGCGCCGAACCGCCGCGAGCTGTCGGCGCTGTTCACGCTGATGTTCCCGACGCCGGAAGACGCGAAGTGGATCGACGCGCTGCCCGACGACCTGCTCGCACGCCTCGCCGAACTGATCTCGTTCGACGTCACCGAGGAAGAGCGTCACGAGCCCGGCTCGTTCTCGCGCGACCTGCTGGCCGCACTGCACAACCTGACCTGCCAGGTCAGCTCGACCGGCCTGTCGCAGACGGTGCGCAGCCGGCTGTCCGACGACGACGCGCGCAAGCCGCTCGAATCGCAGCCGTTCTACCGCCTCACGCGCGCGATGCTCGCGGTCGAGACCGCGCACGCGGCCGTCGAGGACGGCGGCGACCCGAGCAAGCTGCTGCACGAGGTGAACTACCTGCGCGTGCTGCTCGACGAATGCCGGATCGCCGTCGACGACGTGTTCTCGCACCTGTACCGCAACGGCGTGTCGGTCGACATCGTGTTCCAGGTCGAGCGGATGCGCATGCGCATCCTGCGTGCGGAAACGCTGCTGAACGCGTGGATGGCGCGCGACGACCTGCGCGGGATGGCACACCTGACGGCCGAGCTCGTCGATGCGAACCAGAACAGCCAGAGCGTCACGCACCTCGTGCGCAGCAACTTTTCGCTGTTCGCGCGCAAGCTCGTCGAGACCAATGCGGACACCGGCGAGCACTACATCTCGCGCGGCCGCGCCGAGTACCTGAAGATGCTGCGGATGGCCGCGGGCGGCGGCCTCGTCACCGTCGTGACCGTCTGCGTGAAGTTCGCGATCACGGGCGCGCACCTGCAATCGATGCTCGAAGGGCTGCTCGCAGGCGTCAACTACGCGGCCAGCTTCATGCTGATGCACTTCCTGCACTTCACGCTCGCGACCAAGCAGCCCGCGATGACCGCGCCGACGCTCGCGCGCGAACTCGACGACACCGGCCACGACGAAGGCGTGAAGGCGTTCGTGTCGTCGGTGATCGCGCTGATCCGTACGCAGGCGGCCGCGATTTCCGGCAACGTGCTCGTCGTGCTGCCCGTGTGCCTGCTCGTGCAACTGTTCGCGGGCAACGTGCTGCACGCGAACCTGATCTCGCCCGAGAAGGCGCATGCGACGCTGCACTCGTTCTCGCTGCTCGGCCCGACGCCGTTCTACGCGGCGCTGACGGGCGTGCTGCTGTGGGCGTCGAGCCTGCTCGCGGGCTGGGCCGACAACTGGTTCGTGCTGCACCGCGTGGGCGACGCGCTCACGTACAACCGCCGCCTGCGCATCACGCTCGGCGCGGCCGGCGCCGCGAAGCTCGCGCACTTCTGCCGGTCGAACGTCGCCGGCGTGGTCGCGAACGTCGGCCTCGGCCTGATGCTCGGCCTGATCCCCGCGATCGTCAGCGTGTTCATGTTCCCGTTCGAGGTGCGTCACGTGACGCTGTCGGCCGGCTCGATCGGGGTCGCGCTCGGCGTGCTCGGCAAGGGGGCGCTGAGTACGCCCGAACTGTGGTGGGCCGCCGCCGGCGTGCTCAGCATGGCGATCCTCAACGTGCTCGTGAGCTTCGCGCTCGCCTTCACGATGGCCGTGCGCTCGCGCAGCCTGCGCCCGACCAAGGTGCGCGCGCTCGTCGCCGCGATCGTCCGCACGGTGCTGTCGAACCCGCTCGCGCTGTTCTGGCCGGCCGGCGGCCAGCCCGCGCGCGCCGGCCAGTCCGGCTCGCACTGAGCCCGCGGCGGCGCGGCGGTGCTTGGCCGGACGCCGCCGCATCGTCGCCCGGCGCGCGAAATCGGCCGCGGCGCCGGCGTCGCTGCGCCGAAACGCCGGCCCCGGCCGCCCGCGCCGCGTACAATAGTGGACTTTTGCACGTCCTCACCGCCTTATGTCCTCGCCCACCCTGTTCGAATTCTTCGCCCCCTGCCCGCGCGGCCTCGAAGCGGCGCTTGCCGCCGAGCTGGCCGAAATCGCCGGCCGCCACCTGAACGGCGCGCCGTTCACCGCGGGCGCGCAGGTGCCGGGCGGCGTCCATTTCAGCGGCGGCTGGGCCGCCGGCATGGCCGCGAACCTCCATTCGCGGATCGCGAGCCGGATCCTGCTCAAGATCGCGCACGGCGCGTACCGCAACGAACAGGACGTCTACGCGCTCGCGCTCGAGCAGCCGTGGGAACGCTGGTTCGCGTCGACGCAGACGCTGCGCATCGACATCACCGCGATCAAGTCGCCGCTGAAAAGCCTGGAATTCACGACGCTGCGCGTGAAAGATGCGATCTGCGACCGGATGCGCGAGAAAACCGGCTCGCGCCCGAGCATCGACACCGGTGCGCCGGACGTGCGCGTTTTTGCGTTCCTGACCGTCAACGAGTGCACGCTGTACCTCGATACGTCGGGCGAGCCGCTGTTCAAGCGCGGCTGGCGCCTCGACAAGGGTGCGGCACCGCTGCGCGAGAACCTCGCGGCCGGCATCCTGCGCCTGACCGGCTGGACGCCCGGCACCGCGCTGTACGACCCGATGTGCGGCAGCGGCACGTTCCTCGCGGAAGCCGCGCAAATCGCGCTCGGCGTGGCGCCCGGCGTCGAACGCCGGTTCGGCTTCGAGAAGCTCAAGCAGTACGACATCACCGCGTGGCAGGGCCTGAAGGTTCCGGCACTGGACGCGAAGCGCGCGGCGCGCGGCAAGCGCAACGACGCGCTCGGCGTGTACGGCAGCGACATCTCCGGCGACATGCTCGAGAAGGCGCGCGCGAACCTCGAGCGCGCGGGCGTGCCGTCGGTATGGCTCAAGCAGGTCGACGCGCGCGGGATGACGCCGCCGTGCGACACGCCAGGCATCATCCTCGCGAACCCGCCGTACGGCGAGCGGATCGAAGTCCGCGGCCGCAGCGCACGCGGCGAGGTGCGCGAAACCGGCCGCAACCGCGGCAACGACGACGCGTTCCGCCGCACGCACACCGACGCGCCGGACAGCGAGTTCTTCAACGTGCTCGGCGATGCGCTGAAGCAGCGCTTCACGGGTTGGCAGGCGTTCCTGCTGACGTCCGACCGTTCGCTGCCGGGCCAGCTGCGGCTGCGCGAATCGGCGAAGACGCCGCTGTTCAACGGTGCGCTCGAATGCCGGCTGTTCCGCTTCGACCTGATCGCCGGCAGCGTGAAGGCGCGCCCGGCCGCGCCGGAAGGGGACGCGTAAGCCGTCCGCACGCGTCCACACGCCACGACGTCCCGGGGGCCGCTATTGCGGCCCCTGTGCTTTTGCGCAGCCGTCAGTGCTTCAAGCCGTCCCGGCGCCCCATCGTGAACCGCAGCGCGTGCCCCGTCTCGAACAGCGGCTTCAGGCTCGGCAGCACGACCGGCCAGCCGCCGCGAATCCCGCGATCCATCTCCGAACCGGGCAGGTCGGCTTCACGATGCCCTCGTGCGGCTCGTCCGGATTGATGACAACTCTACTGACAATACGGTGTCAGCAGCCGGCGCTCACACTGCAATCCCGGCGCAATGCAGGCTGGTTTCCAAACCGACCCCGTATAACAACGCAACAAGGAGCTCGTCATGACGTCCGCAACGGCCACCGCTACCCTCGAACGCGCGATCGCGTGGTTCGACATCCCGTCCCTCGATTTCGAACGCGCGATCCGCTTCTACGAAACCGTGCTGCAAACCACGTTGCAGCGCGAAATCATCGGCGGCGTGCCGATGGCGATATTCGATCGCGATGCGTCGAGCACCGGCGGCAGCATCGTGTTCGATCCGCAGCAGATCAAGCCGAGCGCGAACGGCGTGCTCGTCTACCTGAACGCCGGCGAATCGGTCGTCGCGGCGCTCGAACGCGTGAAGCGCGCGGGCGGCGTCGTGCAGGGCTCGGTCGTCGAGCTACCGAACAACTACGGCTACGTCGGCTACCTGATCGACACCGAAGGCAACCGCGTCGGCCTGCACGCGCCGAAATGCCACTGAGCGCACCGGTCAGCGGGCCGGCGCGGCGCTATCATCGCGAAGTCCCCGTCGCCAGAGGAATCGAGGTGCTGTCATGACCCGTCGTGCCGACCGCCTGTTCCAGATCGCCGAGCTGCTGCGCGGGCGTCGTCTCACGACCGCGCAACAGCTGGCCGACTGGCTGTCGGTGTCGCCGCGCACGGTCTATCGCGACGTGCGCGACCTGCAACTGTCAGGGGTGCCGATCGAAGGCGAAGCCGGCATCGGCTACCGGCTGAACCGCAACGCGAGCCTGCCGCCGCTCACGTTCACGGCCGAGGAGCTTGCGGCGCTCGCCACCGGCGCACGGATGCTCGAGACCTGGGGCGGTGCGCGCTTCGCGAGCGGCGCGCGCTCGGCGCTCGCGAAGATCGCGTCGGCGATGCCGGCCGACAAGCGCACGGCGCTCGACCGCCTGCCCGTGTTCGCGCCGTCGTTTCACATCGACGAGACGTTCTGCGCGAAGGTCGACGCGATCCACCAGGCCATCGACACGCGCCACATCGTCAGCTTCGGCTATCGCGACCGGCTCGGCGCGCATTCGCAACGGCGCGTATGGCCGCTCGGGCTCGTCTACTGGGGCGGGCGCTGGACGATCGGCGCGTGGTGCGAGCTGCGCGACGATTTCCGCACCTTCGACATCGCGCGGATGGGCGACATCACCGTTCACGAGCAGTTTCCGGACATGGAAGGACGGCGGATCGCCGACTACATGCGGATCGCGGAAGCGCCGATGCGCTGACGCGGTACGGCGGCCGGCGCGAGGTTGCGCGCCGCCGCCGTTCGTCCGACGGTGCCGCCGTGCGGCGCCCGCCCTTCCTGCATTACCCGCCGAACACCACCGGCCGCTTCGGCCGCTCGTCGACGTGCAGCGAAAACACGTCGGCCCGCGCGTAGTGGCCGACGACGTCGAAGTCGTAGCGCGCCCGCACCAGTTCGTCGGTATCGATGCGCGCGGTCACGAGCCCGGCCTCGCCGACCAGCGGCTCGGTCAGCAGGTCGCCGAGCGGCCCGACGATCACGCTGCCGCCGCGGATCAGCGGCCGCTCGGGGTCCCAGCCCGGCACGTCGATGCCGAGCGCACGCGGCGACGGCTGCACCTGGCACGCGCTCACGACGAAACAACGCCCTTCATGCGCGATGTGCCGCATCGAGCTCTGCCACAGGTCGCGCTCGTCGACGGTCGGCGCGCACCAGATCTGCACGCCTTTCGCGTACATCGCGCAGCGCAGCAGCGGCATGTGGTTCTCCCAGCAGATCGCGGCACCCGCGCGGCCGGCGGCCGTTTCGACGACGGGGAGCGTCGAGCCGTCGCCCTGCCCCCAGATCAGCCGCTCGGTGCCGGTCGGCATCAGCTTGCGGTGCTTCGCGACGAGCCCGTCGCGCGGATCGAAGAACAGCGCCGTGCAGTACAGCGTGCTGCCGCCGCGCTCGATCACGCCGACCACGAGGCTCGCGCCCGTGCGCTGCGACAGCGCGGCCAGCTCGTCGGTCTCGGGCCCCGGCACGTCGATGGCCTGCGCGGCGTAGCGCGCATACGCGTCGCGGCCTTCGGGCAGCCGGTAGCCGAGCCGCGTGCCGAAGATCTCGCCTTTCGGATAGCCGCCGAGCACGGCCTCGGGCAGCACGACGAGCGACGCGCCGCTGTCGCGGATCGCGGTTTCGTAGCCGAGGATCGTGTCGAGCGTGGCCCGCGTGCCGGCGGGCGATGCACCGATCTGCAATGCGGCAATGACTGACGTGGACATGGTGGCAACTCCGGTGAATGGGATGCCGCCATCTTTATCGATAAGATGTCATCGATCAAATCGATAGAAAGATATGTGTCATGAATACGGATGATATCGCTGGTCTCGACCTGAACCTGCTGAAGGTGTTCGAGGCGCTGTACGAGGAAGGCGGCGCGAGCCGCGCGGCGCTGCGCCTCGACCTCACGCAGTCGGCCGTCAGCGCGGCGCTCGGGCGGCTGCGCGTGATCTACGCCGATCCGCTGTTCGTGCGCACCGGCCGCGGGCTCGCGCCGACGCCGCGCGCGGACGAGCTGAAGCCGATCCTGTCCGACGCGCTCGACCGCTGCCGCGAAAGCCTCGCGATCGCGGCCGATAGCGGCGACCGCGTCGGCCGCACGATCTCGGTCGGGCTGTCGGACGACTTCGAGATCGCGCTCGGCCGCGCGCTGATCGATGCGGTCGCGCGGGAAGCCGCGGGCATCCGGCTGATCTTCCGGCAGACCCACAGCGGCATCGCCGGCGACGCACTGTTGCGGCACGGCGTCGATCTCGCGATCGCGTCGGGCGGGTTCTCGGCGAGCGGGTTGAGCCGGCGCGCGGTCGCGACGGGCGGCTACGCCTGCCTGATCGATCCGGCCGCCCGCAAGCGGCCGCCGCACACGCTGACGCTCGCCGATTTCCTGCGGCGCGACCACCTGCTCGTGTCGTCGGGCGGCGTGATCGGGATCGTCGACGAGGCGCTGGCCGCGCTCGGCCACAAGCGGCGCGTCGCGGCGTCGACCACGCATTTCGCCGCGCTGCCGTACCTGCTCGCGGGCTCCGACGCGATCGCGACGATTCCCGCGCATGCAGCGCACGCGATCGCCCGATCGACGCCGCTGCGCGCGCTCGCTTGCCCGGTCGACCTGCCGCGCTACCCGGTGGAAATCGGCTGGCGCACGAGCACGCAGCGCGACCCGGCGATCGTGCGCGTCCGCGACACGATCGCCGCCTGCGTCGCGCGCCTCGTCGAGCCATGAACGGAGGCACGGCGGCGTTGCCGGCTACGCCGTCGGCGCGTGCCGTGCGGTGTACGCACAACCCCGCGTTGGCGCCGTCTTTCACCCGAGGCGACGGCTGCGGCGCCCCGCTCCGCGCGATCGATCGTGCGCGGATGCCGCACCGGCCCAGCCTGCGTCGCAGCGCGCCGGCGAGACGCAACGCTTACGGGGTCGGATACGTCCAGCGTGACGGCCGGCAGCGTTCAGGCGCAACCGGTAAAATGCCGAACCATGAAACCCGAAATCTGGACCCCGCATGTCACGGTTGCCGCGCTCGTCGAGCACGCCGGCCGCTTTCTCGTGATCGAGGAAGAAACCTCGACGGGCCTGCGCATCAACCAGCCGGCCGGCCATCTCGAGGCCGGCGAAACGCTGGCCGACGCCGTGATCCGCGAAACGCTCGAGGAAACCGCGCACCCGTTCACGCCCGACGCACTCGTCGGCGTCTACCTGGCGCATTACGACCGCCCCGGCACCGCCGGCGCGACCTACCTGCGCTTCACGTTCTGCGGCAAGGCCGGCGAACCGGTCGCGGGCCACGTGCTCGACGAAGGCATCGTCCGCACGCTGTGGATGACGGCCGACGAACTGCGCGCGTGCAGCGAGCGGCATCGCTCGCCCGCGGTGATGCGCTGCGTCGACGACTATCTCGCCGGGCGGCGCATTCCGCTCGATTTCGTGCATACGCATTCGGTCGCGCCGCGCACCGAAGCATTCGAACGTCAGGCGGTCAACAAATGAGCAAGCGCCGTGTGGTAGTGGGCATGTCGGGCGGCGTCGATTCGTCGGTGACCGCGTGGTTGTTGAAGGAACAGGGCTACGACGTGGTCGGCCTGTTCATGAAGAACTGGGAAGACGACGACGACGGCGAATACTGCTCGACGCGCCAGGACTGGATCGACGTCGTGTCGGTGGCCGACCTGATCGGCATCGACGTGGAAGCCGTGAACTTCGCCGCCGAATACAAGGACCGCGTGTTCGCCGAGTTCCTGCGCGAATACTCGGCCGGCCGCACGCCGAACCCGGACGTGCTGTGCAACGCCGAGATCAAGTTCAAGGCGTTCCTCGACCACGCGATGTCGCTCGACGCGGAAATGATCGCGACCGGCCACTATGCGCGCGTGCGCGAGCGCGACGGACGCTTCGAACTGCTGAAGGCCTTCGATCATACGAAAGACCAGTCGTACTTCCTGCACCGGCTGAACCAGGCGCAATTGTCGAAGACGATGTTCCCGCTCGGCGAGATCCCGAAGACGAAGGTGCGCGAGATCGCCGCGCAGATCGGGCTGCCGAACGCGAAGAAGAAGGATTCGACCGGCATCTGCTTCATCGGCGAACGGCCGTTCCGCGACTTCCTGAACCGCTACCTGCCGACGAAGCCCGGCCCGATGAAGACGCCAGACGGCAAGGTGGTCGGCGAGCACATCGGCCTCGCGTTCTACACGTTCGGCCAGCGCAAGGGCATCGGCCTCGGCGGCAGCAAGAGCGGCAGCGGCGAACCGTGGTTCGTCGCCGCGAAGGACATCGCGTCGAACACGCTGTACGTCGTGCAGGGCCACGATCATCCGTGGCTGCTGTCGCGCGAGCTCGTCGCCGGCAACGTGAGCTGGGTCGCCGGCGAGCCGCCGGCCGACGGTTTCGCGTGCGGCGCGAAGACGCGCTACCGGCAGGCCGATGCGGCATGCGCATTCGGCCGGGCCGCGATCGGCACCGCGGCACCGGGCGCGGCAGGCGAAGCGCGCTTCTCGCTCGCATTCGACGACGCGCAGTGGGCCGTCACGCCCGGCCAGTCGGCCGTGCTGTACGACGGCGAGATCTGTCTCGGCGGCGGCATCATCGAATCCGCAGCCACCGGCCAGCCCGGTCGGGCCGCGGCGGCCGGCCACGCGCCGGCTCTCGCCGACGCACGCTGACACATATTCGGTTTAGACTTGCGGCACGCTGCGCCCGGCGGAACATGATTCCGCTGCGGCCGGCGCGCCGCCGCGCAGCGTACGCATGGCGGCATTTCAAGATTCTTACGGAGTCCCCATGCTTTCAAGACGCTACCTCGCGATGTGGTGCGCTGTCCTGCTGCTCGTCGCTGCGGCCGCGCTCGCGTCGGCCCACGTCCTTTCCTGGCTGTGGATCCTCATCCCCGTCGCCCTCGTCGCGCTCGGCGTGTACGACCTGAACCAGGACCGTCACGCGATCCTGCGCAATTACCCGCTCTGGGGCCACTTCCGCTTCCTGTTCGAATTCATCCGACCTGAAATCCGCCAGTATTTCGTCGAGGACGACACCGACGAGAAGCCGTTCTCGCGTGCGCAGCGCAGCCTCGTGTACCAGCGCGCGAAGAACGTCGCCGACAACCGGCCGTACGGCACCGAGCTGAACGTGAAGGCCGTCGCGCACGAATGGATCAGCCACTCGCTTGCGCCGACGAAGCTGCCGAACCACGATTTCCGTATCCGCGTCGGCGCGAATCGCGCGCAACCGTACGACATCTCGATCTTCAACATCTCGGCGATGAGCTTCGGCTCGCTGTCCGCGAACGCGATCCGCTCGCTGAACCTCGGTGCGAAGAAAGGCGGGTTCGCACACGACACCGGCGAAGGCTCGCTGTCGAAGTACCACCGCGAGAACGGCGGCGACATCATCTGGGAAATCGCGTCCGGCTACTTCGGCTGTCGCAACGACGACGGCACCTTCAACCCCGACAAGTTCGCGAAGCAGGCCGCCGATCCGCAGGTCAAGATGATCGAGGTGAAGCTGTCGCAGGGCGCGAAGCCCGGCCACGGCGGCGTGCTGCCGGCCGCGAAGATCACGCCGGAAATCGCCGAGACGCGCGGCGTGCCGATGGGCAAGGACTGCATCTCGCCCGCGACGCATTCGGAGTTCTCGACGCCGCGCGGGCTGCTCGAATTCGTCGACCGGCTGCGCACGCTGTCGGGCGGCAAGCCGACCGGCTTCAAGCTGTGCATCGGCCATCCGTGGGAATTCTTCGGCATTGCGAAGGCGATGATCGAGACCGGCATCGTGCCCGACTTCATCGTCGTCGACGGCGCGGAAGGCGGCACCGGCGCGGCGCCGCTCGAATTCACCGACCACGTCGGCGTGCCGCTGCAGGAAGGGCTGCTGCTCGTGCACAACACGCTCGTCGGGATCGGCGTGCGCGACCGCGTGAAGATCGGTGCGAGCGGCAAGATCATCACGGCGTTCGACATCGCCCGCACGCTCGCGATCGGCGCGGACTGGGTGAACTCGGCGCGCGGCTTCATGTTCGCGGTCGGCTGCATCCAGGCGCAGCATTGCCACACCGACCGCTGCCCGACCGGCGTCGCGACGCAGGACCCGGTGCGCCAGCGCGCGCTCGTCGTGCCCGACAAGGCCGAGCGCGTGTACAACTTCCACCGCAATACGCTGCATGCGCTGCAGGAACTCGTGCAGGCAGCCGGCCTCGGGCATCCGTCCGAGCTGCGCGCGCATCACATCGTGCAGCGGGTTGCACCGCACGAGGTGCGGCTGATGTCGCAGCTGCTGAAGTACCTGAAGCCCGGCGCGCTGCTCGACGGCCGGACGTGCGGCTTCTCGCTGTACGACAAGTGGTGGCCCATCGCGCGCAGCGATTCGTTCACGCTCGGCGAAGCCGTGTACGCTTCGATCGAGTGACGCGCGGCCGCCCCGCTCCGGCGGCGGCCTGTTCGGCAAAAAGAAAAGCGCCCTGCGGGGCGCTTTTCTTTTGTCTGCCGAATGCGTGAATTCGAACGCCGCGGCTCAGGTCTGCGGCAGCGTATCGGCGAACGATTGCCGCTGCTGCAGCTTCACGAAATGCTTGTCGAGGTTCGGGTGGCGATCGCGCCAGTTGAGCTCGGGCATCCGGAAATCGAGATAGCCGAGCGCGCAGCCGAGTGCGATGTCGGCGAGCGTGTAATGATTACCGACGCACCACGTCTTGCCGCCAAGGCCCTGCGACATCGCGACGAGCGCGTCGTCGATCTTGCGCTGCTGGCGCGCGATCCAGCTCGCGCTGCGCTGCGCTTCTTCCCGCAGCGTGTGTTCGAGACGGATCGCGACGGCTGCGTCGAGGACGCCGTCGCCCAGCGCTTCCCAGCAACGGACCTCGACGCGCTCGCGGCCCGATGGCGGAATCAGTTTGCCGACCGGCGACAGCGTATCGACGTATTCGCAGATCACGCGGGAATCGAACACCGCGGCACCATCCTCCATCACGAGGCACGGGACCTTGCCGAGCGGATTCGAAGCATGAATATCCGTCTCCGGCGCCCACACGTCCTCGAGCTCCAGCTTGTAGTCGATCTTCTTTTCAGCAAGCACGATCCGCGCCTTGCGGACGTACGGGCTGCCGAGCGAACCGATTAATTTCATCATCTGCCTTTTTTGGGGAACCGCCGAGAGTATACGTTGTCGCCGATCATAACCGGCCAGCATCGCGTGACAGAAAATCGCCCGTCCGGCCTGTGGATGGATTGCAACAACCGCCGCGCGGGCCTTCCGGCGCGGCTTGCCGCCCCTCTTTCACGCACGGCGTCGCGCGGCGCTACAATCGCACGATGAATGCGCCCATCGATACCGCCATCGCCGTCGACGTCTACCGCCAGCGCCGTGAACGCGTGCTTGCCGCACTGCGTGCCGCGGGCGGCGGCGTCGCCATCGTTCCCACCGCGCCGGAACTGCTGCGCAACCGCGATACGGCCTACCCGTACCGGTTCGACAGCTACTTCCACTACCTGACGGGCTTCACCGAGCCGGACGCCGTGCTCGTGCTGAACGCGGCCGCGCCGCACGGCGCGCCGGAGTCGATCCTGTTCTGCCGCGGCAAGAATGTCGATCGCGAGATCTGGGAGGGCTTTCACTACGGACCCGACGCCGCGCGCGACGCGTTCGGTTTCGACGCGGCATTCGCAGTCGACGTGATCGACACCGAGATGCCGCGCCTGCTCGCCGACGCGGGCACCGTGCACTACCGGTTCGGTGCATCGGCCGATTTCGACCGCCAGCTCGCGGGCTGGATCGACGCGGTGCGCGCGCTGGCACGCACGGGCGTCGCCGCGCCGGACGCACTGCTCGACCTCACGCCGCTGCTCGACGACATGCGGCTCGTGAAGGACGAACACGAACTCGCGATCATGATGCGCGCCGCGCACATCTCCGCGCTCGCGCATCGCCGCGCGATGCAGGTGTGCCGCCCCGGCATCCGCGAATACGAACTCGAGGCCGAGCTGCTGTACCTGTTCCGCAAGCACGGTGCGCAGTCGCCGGCGTACGGCTCGATCGTCGCGGCCGGCGCGAATGCGTGCGTGCTGCACTACCCGGCCGGCAACGCGGCCGCGCGGGACGGCGACCTGATCCTGATCGACGCCGCGTGCGAACTCGACGGCTATGCGTCGGACATCACGCGCACGTTCCCGGCCAACGGGCGCTTCTCGCCCGCGCAGCGCACGCTGTACGACATCGTGCTCGCCGCGCAGCAGGCGGCGATCGATGCGACGCGCGCGGGCGTGCCGTTCGAGGCGCCGCACGATGCGGCCGTGCGCGTGCTCGCGCAGGGGCTGCTCGACACCGGCATCATCCCGAAGGCGCGCTTCTCGTCGGTCGACGACGTGATCGCCGAGCGCGCGTACACGCGCTTCTACATGCACCGCACGGGCCACTGGCTCGGGATGGACGTGCACGACTGCGGCGACTACCGCGAGCGGCTCGCCGAACGCGACGGCAACGGCGCGCTGCCATGGCGCACGCTGAAGCCCGGCATGACGCTCACGGTCGAGCCCGGCCTGTACGTGCGTGCGGCCGACGACGTGCCGCCCGAGTACTGGAACATCGGCATCCGCATCGAGGACGACGCGATCGTGCGCGAGCACGGCTGCGAACTGATCACGCGCGGCGTGCCGGTCGACGCCGACGAGATCGAAGCGCTGATGCGCGCGGGCGCATGACCGGCCGCCGACCGTTACCACCGTTTCACGAATCAAGATGACGACCGCTTCCTCCCCGGCCACGCCGGACTACGACCTCGCCATCGTCGGCGCGGGCCCCGTCGGGCTCGCACTCGCCGGCTGGCTCGCACGCCGCAGCGCGACGCAGCACGCATCGATCGCGCTGATCGATGCGCGCGAACCGGCCGCGAGCGCGAACGACCCGCGCGCGATCGCGGTGTCGCACGGCAGCCGCGTGCTGCTCGACACGCTCGCGTGGCCCGCCGACGCGACACCGATCGAACATATCCATGTATCGCAGCGCGGCCATTTCGGCCGCACGCTGATCGACCGCGACGAACACGACCTCGCCGCGCTCGGCTATGTCGTGCGCTACGGCTCGATCGTGCAGGCGCTCGCGGGCGCCGTGCGGAACACGCGCGTCGACTGGCTCACGTCGACCACCGCGCGCGCGCCGCAGCAGGACACGGACGGCGTCACGCTGACGCTCGACGGCCAGCAGGGCGAACGCACGCTGCGCGCGCGGATCGTCATCAATGCCGAAGGCGGGTTGTTCCACGAACAGCAGGCCGATACGACCAAGCATCGTCGCGACTACGGGCAGACCGCGCTCGTCGGCACGGTCACGGTATCGGCGCCGCGCCCGAACGTCGCGTGGGAACGCTTCACGCATGAAGGCCCGCTCGCGCTGCTGCCGCTCGGCGGTCCGCGCCAGGCCGACTACTCGCTCGTCTGGTGCTGCACGCCCGACGAAGCGGCACGGCGTGCCGCGCTGCCCGACGACGCGTTCCTGCGCGAGCTCGGCAGCGCGTTCGGCGCACGCATGGGCGACTTCGTCGCCATTGCCGGCCGCGCGTCTTTCCCGCTCGGCCTGAATGCCGCGCAAACCCTGGTCAACGGCCGCGTCGCGATCGTCGGCAATGCCGCGCAAACCCTGCACCCCGTCGCGGGCCAGGGGCTCAACCTCGGGCTGCGCGATGCGCATACGCTCGTCGACACGCTGTCCGCGCAAGGCTTCGAAGCGACCGCGCTCGCTACCTTCAACGCGCGCCGCGCGCTCGACCGGCGCTTCACGATCGGTGCAACCGACACGCTGGCGCGGCTGTTTACGATCGATTCGGGCCCGCTTCCGCTGCTGCGCGGCGCGGCGCTCACCGCGCTCGAATTCGTGCCGCCACTCAAGAAGGCAATCGCGCGCCAGATGATGTTCGGCCAGCGCAACTGACGCGCGGGCGCGCCGCGTGATGCGCGCGCGCAGGCCAGGCAAACCGGGTCAAATCGGCGGGGCATGGGAATACGGTAAAATGCGCGTTTCCGTCTTCCCTTCCCCTGCCCGCGCCGGTCGCGGGCGGCGCCATTGCGATGCCCGTTATCGGCCCTCACGTATTGCGTAACAACCTGTTCGTCGCCCCGATGGCCGGCGTGACGGATCGTCCGTTCCGCCAGCTCTGCAAGCGGCTGGGCGCCGGTTACGCCGTGTCCGAGATGGTCGCGTCCAACGCGCAGCTGTGGAAAAGCGCGAAGACGATGCGGCGCGCGAACCACGAAGGCGAAGTCGAGCCGATCGCGGTGCAGATCGCCGGCGCCGATCCGGCGATGATGGCCGAAGCGGCCCGCTACAACGTCGACAACGGCGCGCAGATCATCGACATCAACATGGGCTGCCCGGCGAAAAAGGTCTGCAACGTCGCGGCCGGCTCCGCGCTGCTGCAGAACGAGCCGCTCGTGCAGCGGATCGTCGAGGCCGTCGTCGCGGCAGTCGGCACGGGGCCCGATGCGGTGCCCGTCACGCTGAAGATCCGCACCGGCTGGGACCGCGAACACAAGAACGCGATCACGGTCGCGCGCCTGGCCGAAGCCGCCGGCATCTCGATGCTCACCGTGCACGGCCGCACGCGCGCCGACCTGTACCGCGGCGATGCCGAGTACGACACCATCGCGGCCGTGAAGGCGGCCGTACGGATTCCGGTCGTTGCGAACGGCGACATCACGTCGCCCGCGAAAGCGAAGGCCGTGCTCGATGCAACCGGTGCCGACGCGCTGATGATCGGTCGTGCCGCGCAAGGCCGGCCGTGGCTGTTCCGCGAAATCGATCATTTCCTGCAAACCGGCGAGCTGCTGCCCCCGCCGCTGATCGACGAGATCCAGCACGTGATGAACGAACACCTGGAAGACCACTACGCTTTCTATGGTGAATTCACGGGTGTCCGTACTGCGCGCAAGCACATCGGCTGGTACACTCGCGGCCTTTCCGGTGCCAACGGGTTCCGGCACAGGATGAACACGCTCGATTCCTCCCGCGAGCAGCTCGCCGCCGTCAATGCCTTCTTCGAGGCGCAAAAGGCGGTGTCGGACCACCTCGTCTACGTCGATGACGAAGAGGGAAACGGCCAGCGCGAGTCGGACGACCATAACCAGTTAGCAGCATGAGCAAGCACAACATCGAACAATGTGTCCGCGAGAGCCTGGACGTGTATTTCCGGGATCTAGACGGCTCCAATCCGCACGACGTCTATGAAATGGTGATGTCCTGCGTCGAAAAGCCGATGCTCGAGGTCGTGCTCGTACAGGCAGGCGGCAACCAGTCGCTCGCCGCGGAGTACCTCGGCATCAATCGCAATACGCTGCGCAAGAAGCTGCAGCAGCACGGCCTGCTGTAGGCAGCCGTCCCGTCCCCGTTTCCCTGGCTATTGGTGGTTCCATCATGATCAAGCAAGCGCTCATTTCCGTTTCCGACAAGACCGGCATCGTCGACTTCGCGAAGTCGCTGTCCGACCTCGGCGTCAAGCTGCTGTCGACGGGCGGCACCGCGAAACTCCTCGCCGACGCCGGCCTGCCCGTTACCGAAGTGGCCGATTACACGGGCTTTCCGGAAATGCTCGATGGGCGCGTGAAGACGCTCCACCCGAAGGTGCACGGCGGCATCCTCGCCCGCCGCGACCTGCCCGAGCACATGCAGGCGCTGGAGCAGCACGGCATCCCGACGATCGATCTGCTCGTCGTGAACCTGTACCCGTTCGTCGCGACGATCGCGAAGGACGACTGCACGCTCGCCGACGCGATCGAGAACATCGACATCGGCGGCCCGACGATGCTGCGCTCGGCCGCGAAGAACCACCGCGACGTGACGGTCGTCGTCGATCCGGCCGACTACGCGGTCGTGCTCGATGAAATGAAGGCGAACGGCAATACGGTCGGCTATCCGACCAACTTCCGCCTCGCGACGAAGGTGTTCGCGCACACCGCGCAATACGACGGCGCGATCACGAACTACCTGACGAGCCTGACCGACGAGCTGAAGCACGCGTCGCGCAGCGCGTACCCGGCCACGCTGAACCTGGCGTTCGACAAGGTGCAGGACCTGCGCTACGGCGAGAACCCGCACCAGAGCGCCGCGTTCTACCGCGACCTCGCGACGCCGGCCGGCGCACTGGCGAACTACCGCCAGCTGCAGGGCAAGGAACTGTCGTACAACAACATCGCGGATTCGGACGCGGCGTGGGAATGCGTGAAGACGTTCGACGCGCCGGCCTGCGTGATCATCAAGCACGCGAACCCGTGCGGCGTCGCGGTCGGCAACGACTCGGCCGACGCGTACGCGAAGGCGTTCCAGACGGATCCGACTTCCGCCTTCGGCGGCATCATCGCGTTCAACCGCGAAGTCGACGAAGCGGCCGCGCAGGCTGTCGCGAAGCAGTTCGTCGAAGTGCTGATCGCCCCGTCGTTCTCCGACGCCGCGAAGCAGGTGTTCGCCGCGAAGCAGAACGTGCGCCTGCTCGAAATCGCGCTGGGCGACGGCCATAACGCATTCGACCTGAAGCGCGTGGGCGGCGGCCTGCTCGTGCAGTCGCTCGACTCGCGCAACGTGCAGCCGAGCGAACTGCGCGTCGTCACGAAGCGCCAGCCGACCGCGAAGGAAATGGACGACCTGCTGTTCGCATGGCGCGTCGCGAAGTACGTGAAGTCGAACGCGATCGTGTTCTGCGGCAACGGCATGACGCTCGGCGTCGGCGCCGGCCAGATGAGCCGCGTCGATTCCGCGCGCATCGCCAGCATCAAGGCGCAGAACGCGGGCCTCACGCTGGCCGGTTCGGCGGTCGCGTCGGATGCGTTCTTCCCGTTCCGCGACGGCCTCGACGTCGTCGTGGCGGCCGGCGCGACCTGCGTGATCCAGCCGGGCGGCTCGATGCGCGACGACGAAGTGATCGCGGCAGCCGACGAGCACGGCATCGCGATGGTCCTGACGGGCGTGCGCCACTTCCGTCACTGATCGGATGCAGCCCGCGCGGCTGCAGCATGAAAGCCCGGCGACGGTGCACGAGCTGCACCCGCCGGGTTTTTCATTGCGCGGCGCCTTTGCACGCAACCGTGCGGCCGGCGCGTCGCGCCAATCGTTGTAGTATCGCTGCATCAGGCAATTCTCCTCACTCATGCGAATTCTCGGCATCGACCCCGGCCTGCGCGTCACCGGCTTCGGCGTCATCGACGTCAGCGGCCACCGGCTCGCCTATGTCACGAGCGGCGTGATCCGCACACCGACGGCCGACCTGGCCACCCGGCTCGGCACGATCTTCCAGGGCGTCTCGACGATCGTGCGCGAACATGCGCCCGACCAGGCCGCGATCGAACAGGTGTTCGTCAACGTGAACCCGCAGTCGACGCTGCTGCTCGGCCAGGCGCGCGGCGCCGCGATTTGCGGCCTCGTCGCGGGCGGCCTGCCGGTTGCCGAATACACGGCGCTGCAACTGAAGCAGGCGGTGGTCGGCTACGGCCGCGCGACCAAGACGCAGATGCAGGAAATGGTCACGCGCCTGCTCAGCCTTTCCGGCCAGCCGGGCTCGGACGCGGCCGACGCGCTCGGGATGGCGATCTGCCATGCACACAGCGGCAATACGCTCGGCACGATCAGCGGCCTCGCGCCGGCGCTCGCGAAGAAAGGGCTGCGCGTGCGGCGCGGGCGGCTCGTCGGCTGACGCCCGCGTGCGCGGCGCAACCTCGGGCATCGCTTCGGCCTGACGGCCAGGCCCATCGGCATTGCGCCGCGCGTGCGCTACACTCGCGCTTTATTCCTCTCGCCTCGCCTTCCATGATCGGTCGCATCGCCGGCATCCTGCTCGAAAAGAATCCGCCTCATCTGCTCGTCGACTGCAACGGCGTCGGCTACGAAATCGACGTGCCGATGAGCACCTTCTACAACCTGCCGCAGACGGGCGAGCGCATCGTGCTGCTCACGCAGCAGATCGTCCGCGAGGACGCGCACCTGCTGTACGGCTTCCTGACGCCGCAGGAACGCACGACCTTCCGCGAGCTGCTGAAGATCACCGGCATCGGCGCGCGCATGGCGCTCGCCGTGCTGTCCGGCATGAGCGTGCAGGAGCTCGCGCAGGCCGTGACGATGCAGGACGCCGCACGCCTCACGCGCCTGCCCGGCATCGGCAAGAAGACGGCCGAGCGCCTGCTGCTCGAGCTGAAGGGCAAGCTCGGCGCCGACCTCGGTGCGCTCGCCGGCGCCGCGTCGCCGTCCGACCACGCGACCGACATCCTCAACGCGCTGCTCGCGCTCGGCTACTCCGAGAAGGAAGGCCTCGCCGCGATCAAGAACGTGCCGGCCGGCACCGGCGTGTCCGAAGGCATCAAGCTCGCGCTGAAGGCGCTGTCGAAGGCGTAACGCGCGGCTCGCCCGGCCGTCGAAGCCAGTGTCGCGCGGCGCCGCACCGCCCGCCAGTCGGCCGTTCGGCCAGGTTGGCCGGAACGCGTCGCGCGGTACAATGGCCGCATGATTGAAACCGACAAACTCGCCACCGAGCAGCGGATCATCGCCGCCACGCCCGCCTCGTCGCACGAGGAGGTGTTCGAACGTGCGCTGCGGCCGCGCCAGCTCGACGACTACGTCGGCCAGGAAAAGGTGCGCGGCCAGCTCGAGATCTTCATCGAAGCCGCGAAGCGCCGCTCCGAGCCGCTCGACCACGTGCTGCTGTTCGGGCCGCCGGGTCTCGGCAAGACGACGCTCGCGCACATCATCGCGCGCGAAATGGGCGTGAACCTGCGCCAGACGTCGGGCCCCGTGCTCGAACGCGCGGGCGATCTCGCCGCGCTGCTGACGAACCTCGAAGCCAACGACGTATTGTTCATCGACGAGATCCACCGGCTGTCGCCGGTCGTCGAGGAAATCCTGTATCCGGCACTCGAGGATTACCAGATCGACATCATGATCGGCGAAGGTCCGGCCGCGCGCAGCGTGAAGCTCGACCTGCAGCCGTTCACGCTGGTCGGCGCAACCACCCGCGCGGGGATGCTCACCAACCCGCTGCGCGACCGTTTCGGGATCGTCGCGCGGCTCGAGTTCTACGATGCCGATCAACTGTCGCGCATCGTGCGGCGCTCGGCTTCGCTGCTGAATGCGCAGATCGATCCGAACGGCGCGCTGGAAATCGCGAAGCGCTCGCGCGGCACGCCGCGGATCGCGAACCGGCTGCTGCGCCGCGTGCGCGATTTCGCGGAAGTGAAGGCCGACGGCCAGATCACGGCAGCCGTGGCCGACGCCGCGCTCGCGATGCTCGACGTCGATCCGGTCGGCTTCGACCTGATGGACCGCAAGCTGCTCGAAGCGATCCTCTACAAGTTCGACGGCGGCCCGGTCGGCATCGACAACCTTGCGGCCGCGATCGGCGAGGAGCGCGACACGATCGAGGACGTGCTCGAACCGTACCTGATCCAGCAGGGCTTCCTGCAGCGCACGCCACGCGGGCGCGTCGCGACGCTGCTCACGTATCGCCACTTCGGGCTGTCGGTGCCCGACGCCCGTCGCACCGAACGCGACGAATGGGACACGCCCGACGGGAAATAGCCCCGTCGCCCGAGCCGCCCCCGCCATGACTACGCCGCCCAGCCGCCACCCCGCCGCGCCCGCACCGGGCCCGCGCTGGGCCGAGCCGATCCGCAAGCGGCTCGTGGCCGGCATCACGCACCTCACGGCGGGCGGCGGCGGCCCGTCGCTCGATCTCTCTTCACCGCCTGGCGACCCGGGGTTGTTCGGCCCCGATGCCATCTGCTGGCGCGTGCATGCCGACTTCACGTCGATGATGACGGGCGGCATCGCCGCGCTGCTGCTGCAGGCGCTGCATCCGCTCGCGCTCGCGGGTGTCTGGGATCACTCGTCGTTTCGCACCGACATCCTCGGTCGCCTGCGGCGCACCGCCACGTTCATCACGGGTACGACGTTCGGCAGCCGCGCGGACGCCCTCGCGCTGATCGAGCGCGTGAAATCGATCCATGCGCGCATCTCGGGCACCGCGCCCGACGGCCGGCCGTACCGCGCCGACGATCCGGCGTTGCTGACCTGGGTACATGTCGCGGAAGTGTCGAGCTTCCTCGCCGCGCATCTGCGCTACGTGAATCCGTCGTTGCCGGGCGAGCTGCAGGACCGCTACTACGCCGAAACGGCCTTGATCGCCGAGCTTCTCGGCGCGCAAGGGGTGCCGCGTTCGCGCGCCGAGGTCGCCGCCTATCTCGCGCGCATGCAGCCGGAACTCGAGGCCGGGCCACACACCTTCGACGTGATGGACATCCTGCTGAATGCGCCGGTCGCCACGCCCGTGCTGCGGCCGGCCGCGTCGCTGATGATGCATGCGGGCATCGACCTGCTGCCGCCCTGGGCGCAGCGCCTGCTCGGCGTGTCGACGTTCGCGCCGCTGCGACGCGCGGTGGTCCGGCCCGGCGTGCGGGCCGTCGCCCCCGTGCTGCGCTGGGCGCTCGTCAACGGCGCGTCGAAACGCGCCCGCCGTCGCGCGACCGCGCCGCCGCCCGACGGCACCTCGTCCGCCTGACGATCCGGCTTCTTCCGATCATTTCAATTTGCTGTCACGTCGACGCGGATGGTCGCGGCAACGGACCCGGTGATCGACGGCAAGACGGGCGCCGACCTCGGGCGCGCCGATGCGATCAACGGCGGGAAGAAATACAGCAAGGGGGGAATTCGACAAGCTGCGCCAGCCGGTCACGGCCGACAAACCGGGCAAGATCGCGTATGCGCTCGACTACAAGACCCGCCACGGGTTGCCGCAGTAAGCGGCACGCGGCGACAGACGCCCCGACCGGCGATGTGCCGTGCGGGGCCCGCAGACTCAGAGCACCTTGCGGTACCCGTCGTCGTCGCTCGCCGCTTCCAGATGCGACACGTCGGCCCACTGCACGACCTGCGCGCGGCCATCCACGTAATCGACGACGTTGATGCTCGTGTTGAGCAGCGGGTAAGTGCGCGGCGCCGACAGCTCGATTCCGTTCGCAAAACGGTACACGCAGTCGAGCACGCCGCCGTGCGCGACGCACGCGATGCGGCCGCCCGGATGCGCGGCGACGATCGGTTCGAGCGCGTGCAGCACACGATGATAGAGCTCGCGCTGCGACTCGCCGCCTTCCGGCGCGAAACCGGGGTCGCGCGTCTGCCAGGCCGCGTACGCGTCCGGGAACAGCGTCTCGATCTCGGTGCTGTCGTGCCCCTGGAACGCGCCGTACGAGCGTTCGCGCAACCCTTCGCGCAACTGCAGCGGCAGGCCGAGCGCATCGGCAAAGGGCCGGGCGGTCTGTTGCGCACGCATCAGGTCGCTCGAATACACGGCATCGATCCGCGCGCCGTCGCGCGCCTCCCGTTCGAGCCGGGCCGCCAGCCGCTGCGCCTGCGCGAGCCCCGTATCGGCCAGCGGGATGTCGATATGACCCTGGATGCGCTTGATGCGGTTCCAGGCCGTCTCGCCATGGCGGATGAAAAGAATCTGCGTGGTGGCCATCGCGGCGCGTCTCCGGGAAAGAATCAGGGCCGCACTTGCAGCCAGAACGTCACGGGGCCGTCGTTGACGAGCGACACCTGCATGTCGGCGCCGAACTCGCCCGTCTCGACCACCGGATGGCGCGCCCGCGCAGCTGCGACGAAATAGTCGAACAGCCGCGCGCCTTCGTCGGGCGGCGCGGCCGGCGTGAAGCTCGGACGCAGCCCGCTGTTGGTATCGGCCGCCAGCGTGAACTGCGACACGAGCAGCAGGCCGCCGGCGCGGCCCTCGCCGTCGATGTTCGACACCGGCAGGTTCATCTTGCCGGCTGCGTCGCTGAACACGCGGTAGCCGAGCAGCTTCGCGAGCAGCTTGTCGGCGGCAGCCTCGGTATCGCCGCGTTCCGCGCAGACCAGCGCGAGCAGGCCCGCGCCGATCTCGCCGGTCGTGCGCTCGCCGACGCGCACGTCGGCGCGCTTCACGCGCTGGATCAGCGCGATCATGCGGTCAGCGTGACGCGCGCGAAGCGGCGCTTGCCGACCTGGACGACGAACTCGCCGGCCTCGACCTTCAGGCCCTTGTCCGAGACCGTCGCACCGTCGATCTTCACGCCGCCCTGCTCGATGTTGCGCAGCGCTTCGCTCGTCGACGGCACGAGGCCGGCCTGCTTCAGCAACTGGCCGATCGCCAGCGGCGCACCGGCGAGCGTGACCGACGGAATGTCGTCCGGCACGCCGCCCTTCGCGCGGTGGTTGAAGTCCTCCAGCGCACGTTCGGCGTCGGGCTGCGAGTGGAACCGCGCGACGATTTCCTGCGCGAGCAGCACCTTGAAGTCGCGCGGGTTGCGGCCGCCTTCGGCCTCGCGCTTGAAGCCGGCGATCTCGTCGAGGCTGCGGAACGACAGCAGCTCGAAGTAACGCCACATCAGCGTGTCCGAGATGCTCATCAGCTTGCCGAACATGTCGGTCGGTTTCTCGCTGATGCCGACGTAGTTGCCCTTCGACTTCGACATCTTCTCGACGCCGTCGAGGCCTTCGAGCAGCGGCATCGTCAGGATGCACTGCTGTTCCTGGCCGTACTGCTTCTGCAGTTCGCGGCCGACCAGCAGGTTGAACTTCTGGTCGGTGCCGCCGAGCTCGAGGTCGGCGTTCAGCGCGACCGAGTCGTAGCCCTGCATCAGCGGGTACAGGAATTCGTGGATCGAGATCGGCACGCCGCCCTGGAAGCGCTTCGTGAAGTCCTCGCGCTCGAGGATCCGCGCGACGGTATAGCGCGACGCCAGCTTGATCATCCCGTCCGCGCCGAGCGGCATCGACCATTCGCTGTTGTAGCGGATCTCGGTCTTGTCGCGATCGAGCACGAGTGCGGCCTGCTCGAAGTAGGTCTTCGCGTTCGATTCGATCTGCTCGCGCGTGAGCGGCGGGCGCGTCGCATTGCGGCCCGACGGATCGCCGATCAGCGACGTGAAATCGCCGATCAGGAAGATCACCGTGTGGCCGAGGTCCTGCAGCTGACGCATCTTGTTCAGCACGACCGTGTGGCCGATGTGGATGTCGGGCGCGGTCGGGTCGAGGCCGAGCTTGATGCGAAGCGGCGTGTTCGTGGCCGCGCTGCGCGCGAGCTTCTGCGCGAACTCTTCCTCGATCAGCAGCTCGTCGACGCCGCGCTTCGTGACGGCGAGCGCATGCCGGACTTCGTCGGTGATCGGGAAAACAGGCTTGGAACTGGGTTCGGTGCTCATCGGTGCCAGGAAGAATGTCGCAAAAACAGGGATTTTCCCATAACTTGCGCGCGCATCGCTTAACGGCGCGTCAGGTTGCGCGGATAATCGGGCGCAAGGCGCGCGGCACCGGCCCGCGCCGCACGATCCAGGAGAACCCAACGTGCCGCAACGACAGCCGCAAAACGCCCATCCGGCCGACGGCATCTACTTCGGGCTGATGTCGGGAACCAGCATGGACGGCGTCGACGGCGTCGCCGTGCGTTTCGAGACCGGCCGTGCACCGGTCGTGCTCGCGGAAGCGTTCGTCGGCTTCGCGCAATCGCTGCGCGACGCGCTGTTCGCGCTGCAGCAGCCCGGCGACGACGAGATCGACCGCGAATCGCTCGCGGCGAACGCGCTCGTCACGCGCTATGCGGTGTGCTGCCACGAATTGCAGCGTACGGCCGGGTTGTCGCGCGACGAGATCCGCGCGATCGGCGTGCACGGCCAGACGGTGCGTCATCGTCCCGAACGCGGCTATACGCGGCAGCTCAACAACCCGGCGCTGCTCGCCGAACTGACCCAGGTCGACGTCATTGCCGATTTCCGCAGCCGCGACGTCGCCGCGGGCGGCCACGGCGCGCCGCTCGCGCCGGCGTTCCATGCGACGGTGTTCGGCGCGCCGGGCGAAACGCGCGTCGTCTGCAATCTCGGCGGAATCAGCAACATCACGATCCTGCCCGGCGAAGGCGGCGACGTGCGCGGCTTCGACTGCGGCCCCGCGAACGCGCTGCTCGACGAATGGGCGACCCGCCATCTGGGCAAGCCGTACGACGACGGCGGCAAGTTCGCCGCGCGCGGCACCGTGCACGCGCCGCTGCTCGACGCGCTGCTCGACGAACCGTATTTCGCCGCACCGCCGCCGAAAAGCACCGGACGCGACCTGTTCAACCCCGCCTGGCTCGACGCGAAGCTCGCCGCATTCGCACAGGTCGTGCCAGAGGACGTACAGGCGACGCTCACCGCACTGACCGCCGTGTCGATCGCACGCGAGATCGCGAGGCACGCCTCGGGCTGCAAGGCTGTCTTCGTATGCGGCGGCGGTGCACGCAATCCGGTGCTGCTCGACGCGCTCCGGCACGCGCTGCACGAGGCCGGCGTGCCGGCGACCGTCGATACGACGGCCGCGCTCGGCGTGCCGCCGCAGCAGGTCGAGGCGCTTGCGTTCGCATGGCTCGCTTACCGTTTCACCGCGCGCCAGCCCGGCAATCTCGCGACGGTGACCGGCGCGGCCGGCAACCGCGTGCTCGGCGCGCTCTATCCGCGCTGACGCGATACGTGCCGCGCGGCAGGTGCCACCTGGCACGTGCGCATAAAAAAAACGGGGCATGAAGCCCCGTTTTTCATTCCGGCGAACCGGCGCGGATCTGGCGTGCGCTCAGACCGAGAACGACGAACCGCACCCGCAGGTGGTGGTCGCGTTCGGGTTCTTGATCACGAACTGGGCGCCGTTGAGGTCGTCCTTGTAGTCGATCTCGGCGCCGACCAGGTACTGGTAGCTCATCGAGTCGATCAGGAGCTGGACGCCGTTCTTGTTCATCACGGTGTCGTCCTCGTTGACTTCCTCGTCGAACGTGAAGCCATACTGGAAGCCGGAGCAGCCGCCACCCTGCACGAACACGCGCAGCTTCAGGTCGGGGTTGCCCTCTTCGTCGATCAGTTGCTTGACCTTGTCGGCCGCGGCGTCGGTGAAGACGAACGGCAGCGGCATATCGGTGGTCGTCGTTGCTGCGGATTCGGTAACAGCGTTCATTCGAACTCTCCAAAAAGCTTTAGCCGCTATTGTAGGGCCGATCAGAAGATCGTGCTGAAGTCCATGAAATCAATAGGTTCTTGTCGATTTCATCAAACCTGCCCGCGCGGGCTGCCGCGGCAGCGGCCTGGGCGCGGGCAAACAGGCAGGCATAAAAAAACCGCCAGCGTGAAAGCTGGCGGTTTTTTCGGCGGACGCCACCCGAAGGCGGCGCGGCCATGAAGCGGAATTAACGCTTCGAGAACTGCTTCGCGCGGCGTGCCTTGCGCAGACCGACCTTCTTACGCTCGACTTCACGCGCATCGCGCGTGACGAAGCCTGCGCTCGACAGCGACGGCTTCAGCGTCGCATCGTAGTCGATCAGTGCACGGGTGATGCCGTGACGCACTGCGCCTGCCTGACCCGTTTCGCCGCCGCCGTTGACGTTGACCTTGATGTCGAACGTCTGGCCGTGGTTCGTGAGTTCCAGCGGTTGACGCACGATCATCAGCGACGTTTCACGCGAGAAGTAGTCAGCGATGGGCTTGCCGTTGACGATGATGTCGCCCTTGCCAGCCTTGATGAAGACACGTGCGACTGCGCTCTTGCGGCGGCCCGTACCGTAGTTCCAGTTACCGATCATGTGGGTCCCCTTAGATCTCGAGCGCCTTCGGCTGTTGAGCCGAGTGCGGATGCGTCGCTTCTGCGTAGACCTTCAGCTTCTTGATCATCGCGTAGCCGAGCGGGCCCTTCGGCAGCATGCCCTTGACCGCCTTCTCGAGCGCGCGGCCCGGGAAGCGTTCTTGCATCTTGCCGAACGTCGTTTCATAGATACCGCCCGGGTAGCCCGAGTGACGGTAGTACTTCTTGTCCAGCGTCTTGTTGCCCGTGACCTTCAACTTGCTCGCGTTGACGATGATGATGAAATCACCGGTGTCGACGTGCGGGGTGAACTCAGGCTTGTGCTTGCCGCGCAGACGGCGTGCCACTTCGCTGGCAACACGGCCGAGAACCTTATCCGTCGCGTCAATCACGTACCATTCGCGCGTCACCTCATGGGCTTTTGCGGAAAACGTCTTCATGATCGATCCAAAAAAAATGCTTTGCCCGATGTGTTCGTCCTGCTTGTCTGTGTGCGCTTCAAGGCGCGGTGCAGGCTCTCCCTGTTCTTTTTCCGTGGGCATGAATGCGGAAAAGCCCTGAATTATAAAGGAAATACGGCGACGCGGTCAAAGGGAATCCACGTCCCGTGTCCGCGGCGGCCGAAATGGGCCAAAATCCGGTCGTGCCCCAACTTGCCAGGCGATCCGAGCGCCCGGGGCGGCACCCATCGACGCGCGGCACCCGACCTTGCCGCGCCAGACCGGCCGAACACGGAAAACAACAAACAAGCATGATGAAACAACGACTTACGCCCTTCTTCGCGGCCACACTGCTGGCCGCCGCGGCGCCCGCCGTCGCCGCCCACGCCAGCTGCGAAGCCAAGCTCGACGCACTCGACGCGCGCATCGCCGAAGCCCGGAGTACCCATACCGAGGATCGCGTCGCCCGCCTGCGCGCGGTGCGCGAACGCGTCCGCCACTTCTGCGCGCGCGGTCACGGCCATGCATCGGCCGCCCAAGCGCCGGCGCCTGACGCACGCTTGCGCGGCACGGCGCCCGACGCGACATCGCAGCCCGTCGCGCGGCAGCCCGCGTGACGCTGCCGGCGCGTGCAAATCGCGCGCCGATGTTTGCACGGAACGAAAAAAAGCCCGAACGGCTGGTTCGGGCTTAATCCACCTCTAGGAGGAGGGTGGAGGAGACATTCGGAGGTTGCCGCAGCGCGACAACCAATGAGGCTCATTATACGAATGCGTCGCCCGCCGCACAAGAAAATTTGCATTACGAAATTCACCACCATGATGTGAAATTTCATGGCAACGCGATCGAAAATAGAATTTCCCTTTTAAAATCAATCATCTGGTCCTGGCAGGTACGCGCAGGAATCGCCCTCGCCTAGAGCAAAACCCCTAAAAGAAGCACGGAAATTGCCGCCGGACACCCTGCCCGCACGGCGCCGGCGTTGCACGTCGTGCAGCGCATCAGCCGACCGTTGCACGGCGGGCTACAATGCCGGATCGAATCCGAATCAGGCAACGCTGGAGTGCAAGCATGGAATGCAAAGTAAGCTGGATGGGCCAGGACGGCATGGCGTTTTCCGCCGAGACCGGCAGCGGGCATCTCGTCGCGATGGACGGCGCGCCCGAGGGCGGCGGCCACAACCTCGCGCCGCGTCCGATGGAAATGGTGCTGCTCGGCACCGGTGGCTGCACGGCCTATGACGTGGTGCTGATCCTGAAGAAGAGCCGCCAGGAAGTCACCGGCTGCTCGGTCACGCTGAAGGCCGAGCGCGCGAGCGAAGATCCGAAGGTGTTCACGAAGGTGCATTTCCACTTCACCGTCACGGGCCGCAACCTGAACCCCGGCACGGTCGAGCGCGCGATCAACCTGTCGCACGACAAGTATTGCTCCGCGTCGATCATGATCGCGAAGACGGCCGAACTCACGCATTCGTTCGACATCGTCGCCGCCTGAACGCACGGCACGCGCGCATGAAAAAAGGGCCGGCGCTCCGCAAAGAGACGCCGGCCCTTTCGCATTCGAACGGCAAAGCAGGCCGATAAGCCGGATTCTGTGCACGCTGCGCGCCGAAGCGCACAACGCGTGGCAGCCATTCCTCTAGGCGCGCCATTGCTGACGCGCTCAAGCTTCCTACCCGCAGACGAGACGGGGGCCCCGTCCTGCATCCGAAAATGCGCGCCTGCCTACTTGGAATTGCTCCGGGTGGAGGTTACCGTGCCGGCGAACGTCGCCGTCGCCGCGGTGCGCTCTTACCGCACCGTTTCACCCTTACCTGATCCCGGCTTGCGCCGGGCCATCGGCGGTTTGCTTTCTGTTGCCCTGTTCCGCGTGTCGCCACGGATGGCCGTTAGCCATCACCCTGCCCTGTGGAGTCCGGACTTTCCTCGCCCCCGCCCGCCCGAAGGCGGCGAGGCCGCGACTGCCTGGCCTGCTTTGCGACGCGCATTCTAGCACTGCGCGCCGCCGTCGGCAGCATGCGCGCGGCGGCGCATCGGTCACGCCAGTTTCCAGCCGATCGTCTCGCCGCCGCGCAGCGGCACGACCGGCGTGTCGCCCGCGAAGATCTCGCGCGGCAGCTCCCACGCCTCGCGGCGCAGCGTGACCGTCTCGGCGCTGCGCGGCAGCCCGTAGAAATCGGCGCCGAAGAAGCTCGCGAACCCTTCCAGCTTGTCGAGCGCGCCGGCCGTGTCGAACGCTTCCGCGTACAGTTCGAGCGCGTGCAGTGCCGTGTAGCAGCCGGCGCAGCCGCACGCCGTTTCCTTCGCGTCGCGCGCATGCGGCGCGCTGTCGGTGCCGAGGAAGAAGCGCGGGTTGCCGGACGTCGCGGCCTCGACCAGCGCCACGCGATGCGTCTCGCGCTTCAGCACGGGCAGGCAGTAGTAATGCGGGCGAATCCCGCCGACGAACAGCGCGTTGCGGTTGTACAGCAGGTGGTGCGCGGTGATCGTCGCGCCGAGCAGGCCGGGCGCCGCGTCGGCGTCGCGCACGTAGTCGGCCGCGTCCTTCGTCGTGATGTGCTCGAACACGACCTTCAGGCCCGGGAAATCGCGGCGCAGCGGCGTCATCACGCGGTCGATGAACACCTTCTCGCGGTCGAACAGGTCGATCGACGCATCGGTCACCTCGCCGTGCACGAGCAGCGGCATGCCGGTTTCCTGCATCGCCTCGAGGGTCTTCGCGCATTTCGCGAGATCGGTGACGCCGTGGTCGGAATTCGTCGTCGCGCCGGCCGGATACAGCTTCACGCCGTGCACGAAGCCGCTTTCGCGCGCGCGGCGGATCTCGTCGGGCGGCGTGTTGTCGGTCAGGTACAGCGTCATCAGCGGTTCGAACGTCATCCCCGCCGGCAATGCGGCGAGGATGCGCTCGCGATAGGCCTGCGCCTGCGCGGTGGTCGTCACCGGCGGCTTCAGGTTCGGCATGACGATCGCGCGGCCGAACTGGCGCGCGGTGTGCGGCAGCACGGCGGCCAGCATGTCGCCGTCTCGCAGGTGCAGGTGCCAGTCGTCGGGACGGGCGAGCGAGAGCGTCGCCGGGGAGGAAGCGTTCGAGGCAGTCATAGGAGGCGTCGTGAGGAACGGGCTTGCTGTCGGCGGGGCCGGAACGCGCGTGCGCGGGCCGACTGACGGCAAACCGCAACACGGGACCTTTGGCCAGCGGAATCCGCTTTTTACCGCTCAGGGCTCGGTGATATGCTAGAAGCCGCATTGTACCGGGGTTCGCCCGGTTCGTTACCCCCCGCTTCAGCCTGCCGCCCCAAGTAAAATGTGCCAACTCTTAGGAATGAACTGCGCCGCGCCGACGGACGTCACATTCTCCTTCACCGGTTTCGCGGCCCGGGGCGGGCTGACCGATCACCATGCCGACGGCTGGGGCATCGCGTTCTTCGAAGATAAAGCCTGCCGCCTGTTCATCGATCACCAGGCATCGGCCACCTCGCCGATCGCCGAAATGGTCAAGCGCTACCCGATCAAGTCCAAGAACACGATCGCGCACATCCGCAAGGCGACGCAAGGGCACATCCTGCTCGAGAACAGCCATCCGTTCATGCGCGAGCTGTGGGGCCGGCACTGGATCTTCGCGCATAACGGCGACCTGCAGGACTACGCGCCGGACATGGACGGCAGCGTCTACCACCCGGTCGGCACGACCGACAGCGAACAGGCTTTCTGCGTGCTGATGCAGGGGCTGCGCGAGGCCTTTCCCGGTGCGCAGCCGCCGCTGCCGGAGCTGTTCGAGCGGGTTGGCGAGCTCACGCGCGGGATCACCGATCACGGCGTGTTCAACTTCCTGATGTCGAACGGCCAGGCGCTCTTCGCGCATTGCTCGACACGGCTGCACTATCTCGTGCGGCGCTGGCCGTTCTCGACCGCGCATCTCGTCGACGAAGACCTGTCGATCGACTTCGCGAAATACACGACGCCGGAAGATCGCGTCGCGGTGATCGCGACGCAGCCGCTCACCGACAACGAAGTCTGGACCGCGTTCGAGCCGGGCGAGCTGATCATGTTCCAGTGCGGCGACGTCGCCGCACGGATGCAGATCCCGGTGCCCGAACGCGTGCTCGAGAAGCTGCGCAATCCGGCGCTCGACGCATCGGCGTCCGCACCGCGCGACGCCCGCGTGGCACTCGCCACCGCCGCCGACGGCGACGCCGACGACGCGATCGACTTCTGAACGCGGTGCGGCACGTGCCGCGCCCGCCTCCTGCCTGTTTCCACCCGCTCGCGCAGACCTCGCACCAGAGGCGACAACGACCTTCGCCGGTGAAAATCACCGCGCCCCACCAGGGACGATGCATTAAGAACGCCATCCGTCACAACGAATCGACGCCATCAGAAATTCGCCTGATTTTATTAATTTACGAGCGAAAATAAAAATAAAATAAATCAAAAATCAATAACATCCGCCCAATAAATAAATTCGCGAGCGCGCGTTTTAGCGCATCCGCTTCTATCAAACCGTACGCTATCCCACCTACCTCGCCAGCCTTCCCGGATTTTCATCAGATCCTGCCGAACCATTGCCGACAAGGCCTTCGGTTCGATTAACCACACAAATCAAAAATACGACCTATTACGGTTGGCATCCTTACATTTCCCGATTTCTCGATCATCGCCTGCAGCCCGAATCAGTAGACTCCGCCCATCCCCGGTGTAACGAAACACGATTGGCGCGACACGCAGCCATAGTCGCCGCACGCCCCTTCGAATTATTTCTCCACCGCGGAATGCGAATTCGCCGAGCTGCGGCGAATGCCATTTCAAAACAAGAAAGAGAGGCTCGTCGTGAATCACTCATTTCGATCGATATGGAGCGAAGCCGCCGGCTGCTGGATCGCAGTGGCGGAAACGGCACGGGCGCGCGGCAAGCGCTCGGGCGGCGAATCGGGTGCCGGCCGTCGCGCCGCGGTGCTCGGCGCGTTGCTGGCCGTCCTGTCGGCCGGTTCCGCACACGCATCGACGTGCGGCAGCGGCGCGGCCGTCGCGAGCGGCGGCACCTGCACGACCGGCAATTTCAGCCCGACCGTCAACGACAACCTGGCCGGCGCCGCCACCGTGTCGGGCGGCGACACCGTCGGCGTATCGGGCGCATGGACCGGCGCCGGCGGCGACCCGGGCTACACGCTCGCGCCGATCGGCAGCACGACCATCGTGTCGGGCAACCCGAACCAGCCGCTGCTGTCGCTCGGCGGCAAGACCCACAGCGTCAGCACGCCCGACTCGATCACCGGCACCCGCACGTCGGTCGCGACCTACGACTCGTCCGCGTTCACCGCGTCGACGGCCGACGCGACCCAGGTGCCCGTCTACCACGACGTGAACGGCGATCAGTACGTGAACACGCGCATCGGCACCGTCGCCGCGACCGGCGGCACGCTCAACGTGTCGATCGGTAATGCGGCGAACGCGCCCGATGCGGCCGGCAACGCGATCGAAATGGCCGCGAAGCAGACCGACCTGACCTTCGCGGACGGCACGGGCGCCGCGAAAAGCACCGTCACCTGGAACTCGCGCAACCAGATCCGGTTCACCACCGGCGACTATCTTGCGGACGGTGGCGCCGTCGGCAACCGCCAGCTCGACGTGCCGGCCTACGCGGGCACCTTCACCGCGTTCGACGGCAGCACGTGGAAGGTCACCGACGCCGCATCGCTCGCCGCGTACAACGACTTTCTCGTGCGCTCGGTGCAAAGCGGCGCGCTCGGCTCGCAGGCCGCCTACGACAGCGCATTCAGCCAGGCCGTCACGTTCTCGCAGGAAAGCTTCCAGTATCGGAACACCGTGTCCGCGGGCGACAAGAACACGCTGCCGATCGATCACCTGTCGGCGCTGCACGGCACGGGCGCGAACGCGACGCTGCAGATCGGCAAGGACGGCCAGATCGACTTCCGCGGCGTCAACACGATCGACTCGAGCTCGGCCGTCCTCGCGGAAAACGGCGCGCACTTCATCAACGACGGGCGCCTGTCCGGCGACTTCACGCTGGTACGCCTGCTGAGCGGCGCAAGCGGCGTCAACAACGGCACGATCTCGTCCGGGTATGCGTCCGGAGACGGTTTCGACACCGGCGGCAGCGCGCCGCCGAACAACTTCGACTACCACGCGTACACCGAAGGCAACGGCGTATTTGCGAACGGCGCGGGCACCGCGTTCGTCAACAACGGCGTGATGAACGTCGCCGCATGGACGCTCGACGGCAACCAGCCGGCCCTGCAGAACTACGCGGTCGCCGTGACGGGCGGCGCGACGGCGTCGAACGCCGGCACGGTCAACGTCGGCGTCAACGCGACGACGCTCGACAGCCAGGTGATCGGCGGCCTCGTCGCCAGCGGCAGCTTCACGAACGAAGCCGGCGGCACGATCTACCTCGGCCGCTCGGCGCAGTACGCACCCGGCGCAACGACGAACGACGTCGCGCTCGCCGCGCACGCGTACGGCATCCTGCTCGGCGCATCGGGTACCGCGAGCAACCTCGGCACGATCGTGATCGGCTCGCAGACGCAGAACGGCGCCGCGCTGGCGAGCCTCGGCTCGACGTCCGGCACGCTGACCAATGCGGGCTCGATCGTCGTCAACGGCGCCGCGCCCGGCACGCCGCTCGCCAACGTCGGCATGCTCGCGGCCGATACGGCCGCGACCGTGACCAACACCGGCACCATCACGCTGAATGGCGTGAACGGCATCGGCATCATGGTCGTCGGGACCGGCACGCAAGGGACGACCGCGACGTCGACCGGCACGATCAACGTGGCCGGCGGCCTCGACCCGGCCTCGGGCACGCGCAACTACGGCGTGTGGGCCGAAGGACCGCGCGCCGCGGCCACGCTCGACGGTGCGCTCAAGCTGACGGGCACCGGCGCGATCGGCGTGCACGCGCGCTCGGGCGCGACGATCAACGTCGGCGCGAACGCGGTGCCGGCCTTCATGTCGGGCACGAACCAGATCGGCTTCTACGCGTACGGCGCAGGCTCGAAGATCAACGTCGCCGCGCAGCACCTCAGCGTCGACACCGACGATTCGACGCTGTTCCGCGTCGCGGGCGGTGCGGCCTACACGGGCACGTCGGCAGCCGGTACGCTGACGACCGACGTCAACGGCCAGCATGCGCATGGCGTGCTCGCGACCGACGCCGGCACGACGCTGTCGACCGGCAACGCGACCTACAACGTCAACGGCGCGAACGGCATCGCGATCGCGGTCGAGGGCGGCGCGAACGGCACGATCGACGCGGGTGCGACGATCAACCTGAACGCGGCCGGCGCGATCGCGGGCGTCGTCGACGGGCAGGCGCACGATCTCGCCGGCGCGAACGCCGGCGCGCCGGTCGCGACGTCGCTGACCAACCATGCCGCCGTGACGTCGTCGACCGCCGGCGTGACGGGCTTCGTCGCGCAGAACCTCGGCACGCTCGAGAACCGCAACACGGTGCTGCTGACCGGCGCCGGCTCGACGGGCGTCGTCGTCGGCACGCAAGGCACGGTGAACAACGCATCGACGATCCGCGTGTCCGACGGCACGGGCGCGCTCGTGCAGGGTGCATCGGCGACGCTCGCCAATGCGGGCACGGTCGAAGCCGACGACGGTATCGCGGGCGTGCGCCTGACGGGCGCAGGCGCATCGGTCGCGCTGTCGGGCGCCGGCACCGTGATCGCGAACGGCAGCGCCGACGGCGTGCTGATCGACTCGACCGTCACGGGCGGCGGCCTCGCGGCCGGCGCGACGTCGATCGCAGCCGGCGGAACGGGCAGCGGGATCCGCAACCTCGGCACGAACGCGACCATCGCGCTGGCCGGCACGCAGATCGCCACGACCGGCACCGGCACCGGCGCCGACGGCGTCACGTCGACCGGTGCCGGCGCGCACATCGCGGCCGATGCGGCAACGGTCGTCCGCACCGCCGGCGCCAACGCGCGCGGCCTGTATGTGTCAGGCGCCGACTCGACGCTCGCGGCCAACGGCACGACGGTCGCGACGACCGGTGCCGGTGCCCATGCGGTCGTCATCGACAGCGGTGCGACGGCGCTGATGTCCGGCACGACAGTCACCGCGTCGGGCAGCGCAGCCGACGGCATCGTCGCGCAGAACGGCGGGCGCATCGCCGATACGGGTTCGTCGATCGGCAGCGCGGCCGGCAACGGCGCCACCGCGAACAGCGGCGGCTTGCTCGCGTTGACCGGCACGGCACTCAAGGGCGCGACGGCCGGCGTGCTGACGTCGGACACGCTCGCGAACGGCGCGACGAATTCGGTCCTGGTCGACGGCGGCAGCGTGACGTCCGTCGCCGGGCCGGCCTTCGCCGCGCGCGGCGGCACGGCCGACATCGCGGTGCGCAACGGCACGGTCGTGACGGCCGGCAACGGCACGCTGCTGAACCTCGCGAACGGCAGCACCATGACGTTCAACGCATCGGCCGTGAACCTCGCGGGCGACATCGTTTCCGACGCATCGAGCACCGGCAACGTGTTCCTCGCGAACGGCACGACGCTGACCGGCAAGATCGATCCGGTCGCGCTGACGGTCGACGGCTCGAGCACGTGGCGCATGACGGGCAGCTCGGTCCTGAGCAGCCTGAACAACGCGGGCCTCGTCGCGTTCGCCGCACCGGTCGGTTCGCCGACGCTCACCGGCAGCTACAAGACGCTGACGACCGGCAGCTACGTCGGCAACGGCGGCACGATCGCGCTCAACACGTATCTCGGCGCCGATGCGTCGCCGACCGACCGGCTGATCGTGAACGGCGGCGCCGCGAGCGGCACGACCGGCCTGAAGATCGCGAACACGGCCGGCGCCGGCGCGCAGACGACCGGCGACGGGATTCCGGTGATCGTCACGGCCAACGGCGGCACGACCACCGCGTCGGCCTTCCATCTCGCCGGGCCCGTGCAGGCCGGCGCGTACGAATACCGGCTCTATCGCGGCGGTCAAAGCGACGCGAACGGCTGGTACCTGCGCTCGCAGCTCGACCAGACCGACCCCGGCGATCCGATCCACCCGTCCGGCGGCGGCAACAACGGGAACGGCAACGGCGGCACGCTCGCGTATCGCCCGGGTGTCGCCGGCTACGCGCTCACGCCGCTCCTGAACGCCGACTACGGCTTCTCGACGCTCGGCAAGCTGCACGAGCGCGTCGGCGACATCTACAACGTCGAGAAGCAGCAGCCCGGCAACCGCGACGGCGTATGGGGGCGCATCGGCGGCCAGAGCCTCGACGCGAACGCGGGCCGCTTCGCGGCCGACGAGCGCACGTTCTTCGCGCAATTCGGCAAGGACTGGACGCTCGACCAGGCGCCGAACGGCGCGGGCAGCACGCATGCGGGCGTGACGGCCAGCATCGGCGTGTCGAACGCGAGCTTCAGCGACATGGCGCGCGCCGACACGCAGAACCTGTCGACGTCGACCGGCTCGGTCGAGATGCACGCGCAGAGCGTCGGCGGCTACTGGACACGCTACCTGCCGGACGGCACCTACTTCGACAGCGTCGGGCAGGTCACGCACTACGGCAACCGCTATCGCGACAGCTACGGCAACGAGGCGTCGCAGAACGGCTTCGGCATCGCGCTGTCGCAGGAAGTCGGCAAGCCGTTCGCGATCGGCAGCACGCCGATCGCAATCGAGCCGCAAGCGCAGCTGATGTATCAGTACCTGAAGCTGAACGGGTTCGACGACAACGTGTCGGCCGTCTCGGGCACGACGACGAACGCGCTGCGCGGCCGCGTCGGCGTGCGCATCTTCCGGCCGAACCTCCAGTCGGATGCGGGCGGCGGCGCCGCGACGCCGTACTTCACCGCCGACGTGCTGCACGACTTCCTGTCGCCGGGCCAGACCGTCGTCGGCGGCACGCCGTTCGCGACGCATCTCGGCCGCACCTGGTACGAACTCGGTGTCGGCGTGACCGCGGGCTTCGGCAAGTCGGGCGAGCTGTACGCGAACGCGAAGATCGCGCGCAACATCGGCGGCGACTACCGGCGCGGGATCGTCGGGCAAGTGGGCTACCGGTACAGCTGGTAACGAGCGGGGGCACGCACGCCACCCGCGAGCGAAAAAAAACCGCCCGGCTGCATGCCGGGCGGTTTTTGCATGGACGCGCGCAACACGCGCGAACGCTCAGTGCAGGATCTTCGCGAGGAAGTCCTTCGCGCGTTCCGATTTCGGATTCGAGAAGAAATCGTCCTTGCGGTC
>NZ_QTQI01000005.1 GCF_003853705.1 Burkholderia sp. Bp8992
TGACAGTGAACGGCAGCGGCAACAACACGTTCGGCGGCGCGATCGGCGGCACGGGCGCGGTGACGTTCGCGGGCACCGGCACGCAAACGCTGACGGGCGCGAACACCTACACCGGCGGCACGACGATCGACGGCGGCAGCACGCTTGCACTCGGCGCGGGCGGCAGTCTCGCGTCGGGCAGCGCGGTGAATCTCGCGGGTACCGGTGCGACGTTCGACGTGAGCGGTGCGACGGGTGCGCAAACGCTCGGCGCGCTGACCGGCGCGGGCGGCACGAACGTGTATCTCGGCGCGAATGCACTCACGCTGAACGGCAGCGGCAACAGCACGTTCGGCGGCACGATCGGCGGGACCGGCGGCCTGACGCTCGCGGGCACCGGCACGCAGACGTTGACGGGGGCGAACACGTATACGGGCGGCACGACGATCAACGCGGGCGGCACACTCGCGCTCGGCGCGGGCGGCAGCCTCGCGGCGACGGGCGCGGTGAACCTCGCCGGCACCGGGGCGACGTTCGACGTGAGCGGTGCGACGGGCGCACAGGCGGTCGGCGCGCTCACCGGTGTGGGCGGGTCGAACGTGACCCTCGGCGCGAATGCGTTGACAGTGAACGGCAGCGGCAACAACACGTTCGGCGGCGCGATCGGCGGCACGGGCGCGGTGACGTTCGCGGGCACCGGCACGCAGACGCTGACGGGCGCGAACACGTATACGGGCGGCACGACGATCAACGCGGGCAGCACGCTCGCGCTCGGTGCGGGCGGCAGTCTCGCGTCGGGCAGTGCGGTGAATCTCGCGGGTACCGGCGCGACGTTCGACGTGAGCGGTGCGACGGGCGCGCAGACGCTCGGTACGCTGTCGGGCGCAACCGGCACGAACGTGAACCTCGGCGCGAACACGTTGACGCTGAACGGCAGCGGCAACGGTACGTTTGGCGGCGTGATTGGCGGGACGGGCGGCGTGACGCTGGCCGGTACCGGCACACAAACGCTGACGGGCGCGAACACGTATACGGGCGGCACGACGATCAACGGCGGCAGCACGCTCGCACTCGGCGCGAACGGCAGCCTCGCATCGACCGGCTCGGTGAATCTGGCCGGCACCGGCGCGACGTTCAACCTGAGCGGCGCATCGGGTGCGCAGACGATCGGCACGCTGTCGGGCGCGACCGGCACGAACGTGAACCTCGGTGCGAACGCGCTGACGCTGAGCGGCAGCGGTGCCGGCACGTTCGGCGGGACGATCGGCGGCACGGGTGCAGTGACGGTTGCGGGCACCGGCACGCAGACGCTGACGGGCGCGAACACGTACACGGGCGGCACGACGATCAACGCGGGCAGCACGCTCGCACTCGGTGCGGGCGGCAGTCTCGCATCGGGCAGCACGGTGAATCTCGCGGGCGCAGGTGCGACATTCAACCTGAGCGGCGCATCGGGCGCGCAGACCATCGGTACGCTGTCGGGCGCGGCAGGCACGAACGTGACCCTCGGCGCGAATGCACTGACGCTGAACGGCAGTGGCAGCGGCACGTTCGGCGGCGCGATCGGCGGTAACGGTGGCGTGACGTTCGCCGGCACCGGCATGCAGACGCTGACCGGCGCGAATACCTACACCGGCGGCACGACGATCAACGGCGGCAGCACGCTCGCGCTCGGCGCGGGCGGCAGTCTCGCATCGACCGGCGCGGTGAATCTGGCAGGCACGGGCGCGACGTTCAACCTGAGCGGTGCGACGGGCGCGCAGACGATCGGCACGCTGACCGGCGCGGCCGGCACCAGCGTGAACCTCGGCACGAATGCGCTGACACTGAACGGCAGCACCAGCGGCGCGTTCGGCGGGACCATCGGCGGCACGGGTGCCGTGACGGTTGCGGGTACGGGCACGCAGACGCTGACGGGCGCGAACACCTACACGGGCGGCACGACGATCAACGGCGGCAGCACGCTCGCGCTCGGCGCGGGCGGCAGTCTCGCATCGACGGGCGCGGTGAATCTCGCTGGCGCGGGTGCGACGTTCGACGCGAGCGGCGCGACGGGCGCGCAGACGATCGGCGCGCTGTCGGGCGCGGCCGGCACGAACGTGAACCTCGGCAGCAACGCGTTGACGTTGAACGGCAGCGGCAGCAGCACGTTCGGCGGCACGATCGGCGGCTCGGGCGGCGTGACGGTGGCGAGCGGCACGCAGGTGCTGACCGGCGGCAACACGTACACGGGCGGCACCACGATCGCGGCCGGCGGCACGCTGCAGCTCGGTAACGGCGGCACGTCGGGCAGCGTGGCCGGCAATGTCGTCGACAACGGTGCGCTGGTCGTCAATCAATCCGGCAACGTGACGATCGCGAGCGTGCTGTCCGGCGCCGGTTCGCTGACCCAGGCCGGCAGCGGCCAACTGACGCTGACGGGCACGAACACGCTGAGCGGCCCGACCACGGTCAGCGCGGGCACGCTCGCCGTCAACGGTTCGCTCGGCCAGTCGAACGTCACCGTGCAGAGCGGCGCGACGCTGACGGGCACCGGCACGGTCGGCGGCCTCGTGGTGCAGGGCGGTGCGACGGCGGCCGCGTCGCAGCCGGGCGCGGCGCTGAACGTGGGCGGCAACGTCACGTTCCAGCCGGGTTCGACGTTCCAGGTCGCGGCGTCGCCGCAACAGAGCGGCAGCCTCGCGGCGGGCGGCACGGCGACGCTGAACGGCGGCACCGTGCAGGTGATCGCGAACCAGAGCGGCTACCAGCCGAGCACGACCTACACGATCCTCACGGCCGCGTCGGGCGTGCAGGGCACGTTCAGCCAGGTGAACGCGAACTACGCGTTCCTGATGCCGACGCTCAGCTACGATCCGGGTCACGTGTACCTGCGGCTCGTCGAGAACGGCACGTCGTTGCCGGACGTCGCGACGACGCCGAACCAGCGCTCGGTCGCGACCGCGCTCGGCGGGCTCGGCGCCGGCAACCCGCTGTACGACGCAGTGCTGACGACCGACGCGCCCACCGCGCGGCGCGCGTACGGGCTGCTCGACGGCGAACTGCAGGCGAGCCTGAAGAGCATGCTGCTGCTCGACAGCCGCTACGTGCGCGACGCGGTGACCGACCGTGTCCGCCAGGGCCTCGCACCGGGATCGGGCCCGCTTGCCGCGCTGTCGTCGGGCGGCGCCGCGCTGTGCGGCGACAACACGGCCGGCGCGGTCGACCCGACGTTGCCGCCGGAACGCCGGATCGGTTCGCGCGAGGGCTGCTACGGCGGCACGCCGTATCAACCGGTCGTCTGGGGGCAGGCGTTCGGCGGCCGCAGCCGGCTCACCGGCGACGGCAATGCGTCGACGATCAACCGCAGCATGACGGGCTTCATCGCCGGTGCCGACATGGCGCTCAACGACAAGTGGCGGGCGGGTCTGGCGGCAGGCGTCACGCACAGCTCGCTCGACAACGACCAGAGCGCGTCGGCGGCGGTGAACAGCTACTACCTGTCGCTGTATGGCGGCGCGCAGTACGGCGCGCTTGGCGTGCGCGGCGGCGCGTCGTACACGTGGTACCGGATCAACAGCGACCGTTACCCCGGCTTCGCGGGCTTCTCGGATCACGACTCGGCCGGCTACAACGCGCATTCGGCACAGGTGTTCGGCGAAGTCGGGTACGCGCTGCCGGTCGGGCCCGTCGCGATCGAGCCGTTCGCGGGCCTCGCGTATGTGAACCTGCATACCGACGGCTACACGGAAACCGGTGGCGCGGCCGCGTTGCGTGCCGGCGGCGAGACGACTCACGTCGGCTTCTCGACACTCGGCGTGCGCGCGGCGTCGCAACTCGGCTCGATCGGGAGCGGCACGTTCACCGCGCGCGGGACGGTCGGCTGGCGCCATGCGTTCGGCAACGTGCGGCCGTCGTCGGCGTTCACGTTCGCGAACGGCGGTACGTCGTTCCAGGTGTCGGGCGTGCCGATTGCGCGCGACAGCGCGGTGCTCGAAGCCGGTATCGACGCGAACATCACGAAGCGCCTGACGCTCGGCCTCACGTACAGCGGCCAGTACGGCAGCGGCGTGCGCGACAACGCGATCCTCGGCAACATCCTGTGGAAGTTCTGAGCTGCACGTGATGTGCCTGTGCGCGACGCCAGGCGGCGACGGCAACGTCGCCGGGCGTCGCCTCTTTGTCGTCGCTGCGCACGTGCCCCGTTCTGGCCTATCCTGTGCGAAACACGCGACGCGCGCCGCGCGTCGCGCCTCGACACAGGAGCATCGATGCCGAATCACGCCGAAGCCACTACGACGCAGGCGCCGCAAGTCGCGCCGGTCGCCCCGACCACCGCGTCGGGCCCTGCCTTCATCGCACCCGAAGCCGATCCGCAGGCCCTCGCGCGGAACAACCAGTACGTGCTCAAATCCGGCGACGCGTTCGTCGTCAGCGACGCGCTCGGCGACATCGGCGGCCATGACGACGGCCTGTTCGTCGATGACATGCGCGTGCTGTCGAAATGGCGCCTGACGTTCGGCGGCCGTGCGCCGTCGCTGCTGTCGGGCGCGACGAGCGCCGACAACGCGTCGTTCACCGCGCACCTGACCAACCGCCCGCTGCCGCCGCTCGGCGGCCACGAGACGCCCGAGGGCGTGATCCATATCGAGCGGACGCGCGTGCTCGCGGGCGACGTGCTGTACGAAGCGCTGACGCTGACGAACTACGGTGCGAGCGAAGCCGAGGTGCCGCTGTCGCTGTCGTTCGCGGCCGATTTCAAGGACATGTTCGAGGTGCGCGGCACGCGGCGCCCGAAGCGCGGCACGGTCGTTGCTCCGCGCGTCGATGCGGGCGCGGTGCGGTTGCGGTACGACGGCCTCGACAGCGTCGAGCGCAACGTGACCGTGCATTTCTCGCCGGCGCCTGACGCGCTGTCGGTCGATCGTGCCGACTACACGTTGGCGATCGCCGCGCAGGCCTGCGTGTCGATCTACCTGACCGTCGATGCGACGCTCGGCCCGGCGCACGGCGAAGGGCCCGGATGCGGCCGCGTCGCGCTGCGCACCGCGCTCGTCGGCGTGCATCGCGAGATGCGCGCGCGGCGTGAGTCGATGGCGCGCGTGAACACCGGCAATCCGCTGTTCGACGCATGGCTGGACCGTTCGCTCGCGGATCTCGGGTTGCTCACGACGCAGCTCGACACGGGGCCGTACCCATATGCGGGCATTCCGTGGTTCTCGACGCCGTTCGGCCGCGATGCGGTGATCACGTCGCTGCAGATGCTGTGGCTGCAGCCGTCGCTCGCGCGCGGCGTGCTGCGCTTTCTCGCCGAGCACCAGGCGCGCGAAACGTCCGCGTTCCGCGACGCGGAGCCCGGCAAGATCATGCACGAGTTCCGCCGCAGCGAGATGGCCGCCACGGGCGAGGTGCCGTTCGCGCTGTACTACGGTGGCGTCGACACGACGCCGCTGTTCATCGTGCTGGCCGGCGCCTATGTCGAACGCACCGGCGACGATGCGCTGATCGACGAACTGTGGCCCGCGCTCGAACGCGCCGCGCAATGGGTGATCGACAAGTGCGACCGCAATCCGTACGGACTGCTCGATTACCAGCGCACGTCGGAGCGCGGCCTCGCGAACCAGGGCTGGAAGGACAGCCACGATTCGGTGTTCCACGCGGACGGCCGCTTCCCCGACGGGCCGATCGCGCTCGTCGAAGTGCAGGCCTATGCGTGCGCGGCGCTCGATGCGATGTCGGCATGCTCGCACCGGCGCGGCCACGCGGCCGACGCAACGCGCTACGCGCTGCGCGCGAAGACGCTGCGCGAGCAGGTCGACGCGCTGTTCTGGATGCCGGAAGGCGATTTCTACGGGATCGCGCTCGACGGTCATGGCGATCTGTGCCGCGTGTTCGCGTCGAACGCGGGCCACCTGCTCGCGTTCGGGTTGCCCGACGCCGAGCGCGGCGCGGCGGTGGCCGGCGTGCTCGGCTCGACGCTGTTCCAGACGGGGTGGGGCATTCGCACGCTCGCGGCCGGCCAGCCGCGCTTCAACCCGATGGCCTATCACAACGGCTCGGTATGGCCGCACGACAATGCGCTGATTGCACGCGGGCTCGCGCGCTACGGCGACAAGACGGCCGCGGTGAACCTGCTGCGCGCGCTGTTCGAGGCGGCGGTGAGCTTCGAGATGCGCCTGCCGGAACTGTTCTGCGGGTTCCCGCGCCGGCGCGGCGAACCGCCGACCGCGTATCCGGTAGCCTGCCTGCCGCAGGCATGGGCGGCCGGTGCGCCGTTCATGATGCTGCAGGCGTGCCTCGGCGTGAGCATCGACGCGTCGCGCCACGAGGTGCGCGTCGAGCGCCCGGCGCTGCCGGAAGGGGTCGACTGGTTGCGGATCGACGCGCTGCGCGTCGGCGACGAAACCGTGTCGCTGACGTTCCGTCGCGTCGACGGCCAGGTCGTCGCGGCGGCGGAGCAGCCGGGCCGCGTGAAGGTGGTCGCGGTGCTGTAGCGCCGTGCTGCGCGAACGTTGCGCGATGTCGCGCCACGTTCGCGCCCGGCGGCATAGAATCGTGACATGACCCTTGAACGATGGCGGAGGTAGACGATGACGACCGACAACCGGCCCGACGACGGCGAGCACAAGCTCGAGAATCTGGAAGCGGCGGTCGACCACCTGCACAAGTCGATCGAATCGCAGAGCATCGCGGTCGGCGCGGCGAAGGGCATCCTGTTCAGCCTGATCGAAACGCTCGGCGCACTGATCGGCGATCCCGATCTTCCCGAGCATGCGCGTTCGGGCTACGAAGCGCTGCGCGACAAGGCGAGCGAATTGCGCGGCGGGCTCGACCGGCATTGATGCATTGCTTGCGCCGGCGCTGCCCGATTCTGCAGATGAAGCACAAAACCCCGTGCGCTCAATGAGTTAGGTGGGCGCTGCGCAGGATATCCACAAGCTTGCCAACATAATCTGTGGAGAACCGGCCGGCCTTTCGGTCACGCGTGCGGTGCGTGCCCGGAGGTCGTCCGGTATGCGTCGAATGCCCTTCCGGTGCCACACCATTGACCGCTCAAGGTCCGGATGTCGAATACCCTTGTGTATCAAGATGTTACGCGCCGGATCTGACGGATATCCACAGGCTTGCCAACAAAATCTGTGGACAACTCGCAATCGATTGCGTCGCACTGGTTGAGTATCGGGCCCGAATGCGACAGGCGTGCGAAGCCCCTGCACAAAGGCTGCCCGATGCGTGTACCGGAAAGCAAATGCGTGCACGATCAAGGGCTTGGATCCTGGGTGCCCAGGATATCCACATCCTTGCCAACATTTTCTGTGGACAAGCGAGGCTGCGTTACGCGTCCGGCGTCGTGCCGGCCGCCTCGGCCACGATCCAGTCGCGAAAGAGCGTCATTGCCGGCGTCAGCGGTTTCGATTTCAGCGACGTGAGCCAGTAACCGCCCGCGCACACGTCGATATCGAGCGGCCGTGCGAGCAGGCCGAGCTGCAGTTCGCGCGCGAACATGCAGGCCGGCGCGAGCGCGACTCCCGCACCCTGCATCGCGGCCTCGACCATCAGCCGCGACGAATCGAACACGGGCCCGTTGACCGCCCATGGCTCGAGCTGCGCGGCGTCGAACCAGCCGTGCCATTCGTCGGTGCGGTACGAGCGCAGCAGCGTTTCATTGGCGAGATCGGCCGGCTGCGCGAGGCGCCGCGCGATTTCCGGCGTGCACAGCGCGGTGAGCGGCGCATCGAGCAGCGGCTCGTTGCGGGTCGCCGGCCAGTTGCCTTCGCCGAAACGGATCGCGAAGTCGAGACCCTCGGCCGCCAGGTCGACGACGTTGTTGTTGGTGCGCAGCCGCAGCTCGACGAACGGGTGCGTATCGCCGAATTGCTTCAGTCGCGGCATTAGCCAGCCTAGGGCAAAGGTGCCGACGACACCGAGCGTCAGCACCTCGCGGAAGCGCCCGCCGTCGAACTGCTTGAGCACCGTCTCGATGCGGCTGAACGCGTCGCTCAGCACGGGCAGCAGCGCGCGCCCTTCGTCGGTGAGCCCGAGGCCGCGCGGCAGCCGTGTAAACAGCGTGCAGCCGAGCCGTTCCTCGAGCGAGCGCACCTGCTGGCTGACCGCGGCCTGGGTCACGCTCAACTCGAGGCCGGCGCGCGTGAAGTTCAGGTGGCGCGCCGACGATTCGAACGCGCGCAACGCATTGAGCGGAAGATGAGGGCGGAGCTTGGTCATAAGAATTTCTTTTGTCAGCGCTCAATTATCGTTGCTTGTCAGGCAACCGTAAAGTCTCGATAGTGCTGTCTCGGCGGCCGGCCGTTTCAACCTCGATTCGTCGCCATTCCACCACGAGACAACCGACATGACCTACTCATCGAAACGTCGAACCCTGTTGCTGGCCGCCGCGACGGCGCCGGTCGTTCTCACCGCCACCGCGTGCGCATTGCGGCAGGCCACGGCGCCGGATGCGGCCAGTCAGGCAGCGGCGGCTGCGGACGCCGTGGCGCCCGCGGCTGCCGGGGCGGCGCTTGCCGATCTCGAGCGCGACGCGGGCGGCCGTCTCGGCGTGTACGCGATCGACACCGCGCGCGGCCGCGTCGTCGAACATCGCTCGGGCGAGCGATTCCCGTTCTGCAGTACGTTCAAGGCGATGCTGAGCGCGGCGGTGCTGGCGCAGAGCGTCGATCGCCCGGGCCTGCTGCAACAGCACGTCACGTATACGCAGGCCGACCTCGTCAACTATTCGCCGGTGTCCGGGAAGCATGTCGGCACGGGCATGACGGTCGCCGCACTGTGCGAGGCCGCGATCCAGTACAGCGACAACTCGGCTGCGAACCTGCTGATGAAGCTGATCGGCGGCCCGTCCGCCGTAACCGCGTTCGCGCGCTCGATCGGCGACGACGCGTTCCGGCTCGATCGATGGGAGACCGAACTGAATACCGCGTTGCCGGGCGACCCGCGCGACACGACGACGCCCGCCGCGATGGCCGCGAGCATGCGCGTGCTCACGCTCGGCGAGGCGCTGCCGGCCGCGCAGCGTGCGCAGCTCGTCACCTGGCTGCGCGGCAACAAGGTCGGCGACAAGCGGATTCGTGCAGGCGTGCCGGCCGGGTGGACGGTCGGCGACAAGACGGGAACCGGCGACTACGGGACGACGAACGATGCCGGCGTCATCTGGCCGGCGTCGGGCGCGCCGATCGTGCTGGTCGTGTACTACACGCAGGCGCAAGCCGATGCGCGGGCGAAGGACGACGTGATCGCGTCGGTCGCGCGCATCGTCGCGCAGACGTTCGGTTGAACGGTGCGGTGCGGCGTGCGCGGCGCGATCCGCATGCACGCCGTGCCGCAGTCGTGACCCGCGTGACCAAACGTTGTGCGATCAACGACTTAGGTCACGCATGCTCAGGATATCCACATGCTTGCCAACAAAAATTGTGGACAAGCCAGCGTGCGGCCGCGTTCGCCATCGCGCGCGCCGCCGTGCCGCGTTTGAAGCGGCGCGGACAAAGTCTTTCGGATCAAGCGCTTGGCTGCGGTATGCGCAGGCTATCCACACGCTTGCCAACAAAATCTGTGGACAAGCAAGTCGACCGGCACGGCAGGCGGCGTGTCACGCCACGGGCGGGTGCGCAACCGGCGATTTGCCGCGCGCGTGCCCCATTCGAAGCGGCGCGGACAAAGTCTTTCGGATCAAGCGCTTGGTCGCGGTATGCGCAGGCTATCCACATGCTTGCCAACACAATCTGTGGACAAGCCCGCGGGCCGTCGCCGCGATGTTCAGCGCTGCCGATCGTCGACCGTGGGCCAGCGCGCGAACGCGAACACCCACAGCATGATGAAGTTCAGGATCGGGACGAACATCGTCAGGATCCACCAGCCCGAATGTCCGGTGCGCCGGACGATGCGGACGTACGGATAGACGACGATGGCGACGAGCACGAGCGAGACGAGCAACTGCCACGCGGTGAAGTGTTCCATGGTCTTCCTCGGGGTGATGTGTCGTGGTGCGGCGCGACGCCGCCGATGCGCGGCCGCGTGCGGCTCGCATGATCTTGATGCGTGACGTGCACGGGCGTCAAGGCGCGGGCGGCGTGTTGCCGTTGCGCCGGATCGTCCGCTTTCGCACGCGCTTGCGCCGCGTGTTGCCGAAACGGTGACGCCGCGCATGAATGGCAAGCCGATCAACGGGTTAGCGCATGCTTGCGCAGGATATCCACAAGCTTGCCAACACAATCTGTGGGTAAGTGGCGCGGCAGCCGGCCCGCACGCGTGCGGCGGTCGCGGCGTGCATCCGTCGTGGCGTCGTGATGCGAACCGAGGCGAAGCGGGGCGTGCAACGGCCAGCGCCCGGGCCGCGTCTGCATCACGCGTGCCAAAGTCCATCGGATCAAGGGTTTAGCGTCGCGGTGCGCAGGATATCCACAAGCTTGCCAACATTTTCTGTGGAGAAGTCCGCGTTCGCGATGACGGTGGATGCCACGCGCTGCCACGTTTCGCACGCGCACTTGCGCGGTGCAGATCACGAATTCCGCATCGTCTTTCCACTCGGTGAGAAAGCCGGCTTTGTCCGCAGGGGCGAGCGTGAACACGTTGACACGCACGACGGCTCCGCGTCGATCGCAATCTGTTTGGTGGATCGAAAAGGAAGGATCCATCGGCTGCGACGGATCATGCATGACGGTTGAATCGGGTGCGTGGCTGACCGCGTGCGGTGCATCGCGCACCGGATCGCCGCCGCGCGGCGCATTTGCCGCGCATGCGCGACAAACGCTTTCCGATCAAGGGCTTGGTGCCGTTAATGGACGGTTGTCCACAAGCTTGCCAACATATTCTGTGGAAAAGCCGCCCATCACGCGCGCATCAGACCGGTGCGGGAAACCGCACCGTGACGGTCAGCCCGCGCCCGCCCTGCGTGGTGCCGAGCGCGACCGTCGCGCGGTGCTGTTCGGCGATCCGCTTGACGATCGACAGCCCGAGCCCGCTGCCTGACGACGTGACGGCCTGCGCGCCTTCGCCGCGATAGAAGCGTTCCCACACGTCGTTGCGTTCGGCTTCCGGGATCCCGGGGCCGTCGTCGGCGACTTCGAGCACGGGCGTCGTGCCGTCGACGCGAGCGGACACGTCGACACGCGCGCCGTTGCCCGCATAGCGGATCGCATTGTCGACGAGGTTGTTCAGCAGCACGCGCAGCGTGTCGACGTTGCCTGCCGCCATCACGGGCGCGGCGACGATCGCGCCGAGATCGATTTGGTGCGCGTCGGCGACGCGTGCGCGGTCCGATACCACCGACCGGCACAGCGCGGCGAGATCGACGGGCGTCGACGCCGACGCCGACGCGGCCGCCTGCGCATCGGGTTCGAGGCGCGCGAGCGTCAGCAGCTGCTCGGCGAGGTGGCCGAGGCGCGTCGTGCCCGCCTGGATCTGCGCGAGGATGCGCTCGCGCTCCTCCGCGGTCGCCGCGCGCCGCAGCAGCTGCGACTGGATCGACAGCCCCATGATCGGCGTGCGCAATTCGTGCGCGGCATCGGCGATGAAGTGCCGCTGCAGCGTGAACGAGCGGTCGAGCCGCGTGAGCAGGTCGTTGATCGCTTCCGCTAGCGGGCGAACCTCGTTCGGCATCGACGCGACGTCGACCGGTTCGAGGTTGTTCGCATTCCTGCGTTTCAGGCCCGATGCGATCGTGCGCAGCGGCCGCAGCCCCGCGCCGATGCCGAACCACAGGCCGATGGCCAGCAGCGGCAGCATCGAGAACACCGGCCACAGCAGGTGCACGGCGATGGCGGCGATCGCTTCCCAGCGCGCATGTCGCGCCTGCGCGAGCCGGATCGTCGTGCCGCCGCGTTCCGTCACATAGGTGCGCCACGGCTGGCCGCCGACATCGACGCTCGCGATGCCCTTCTGCGCGGGCGGCGGCAGCTTCGAATCGCGGTCGGTCGAATACACCAGCGAGCCGTTGCGCCAGACCTGCAGCAGCACCGCGTCGGGGTCGCTTGCCTCGAAGCCGTGCTTGCCGTTCGCGTGGTCGCTGAACGACAGCTCGCCGTTCGGGCCGACGACGATTTGCTTCGACATGCTGCGCATCTGGTCGTCGAGCAGGTCGTCGAGTTCGCGCAGCGCGCCCCAGTAGGTGCCCGCGCTCGCGACCAGGCCGATCACGCACGCGGCCGGCAGCAGCCAGGTCAGCAGGCGCCGCCGCAGCGACGCGTTGCGCCAGTGCGCGATCGCGCGTTGCACGTGCGTCATGTGCCGTCACCGATCCGGTAGCCGACGCCGCGCACCGTGCGGATCATGTCGTGGCCGAGCTTCTTGCGCAGGTTGTGGATGTGCACCTGCACCGCGTTGCTCTCGATTTCCTCGCCCCAGCTGTACAGCCGCTCCTCGAACTGCTCGCGCGAAATCACCGCGCCCGGTTCGCGCATCAGTTCGTGCAGCAGCACGAATTCCTTCGGCGACAGCGGCACTTCGTCGTCGTCGAGCCACACGAGGTGCTTGACGGGATCGAGCCGCAGCGGGCCGATCGCGAGCGTCGTCTGCGCGCGGCCCGCGTGGCGGCGATTGACCGCGCGAATGCGGGCGAGCAGCTCGTCGAGCTCGAACGGCTTGACGAGATAGTCGTCCGCGCCGCTGTCGAGCCCCGCGATGCGGTCGGGCACGCCGTCGCGCGCGGTGATGATGATCGCGGGCAGGTTTTCGTCGCGGCGGCGCAGCGCGGCGAGCACCGACAGGCCGTCGCGGTTCGGCAGCCCGAGATCGAGCAGCAGCAGGCCGTAGCCGGTCGAGCGCAGCGCGAGCGACGCGGCGTCGCCGTCCTTCACCCAGTCGACCGCGAAGCCTTCCTGTTTGAGGCCCTGTTCGAGCCCGCTGCCGATCAGCGGATCGTCCTCGACGAGCAGTACGCGCATGGATTGGTGTCTCTTCAGCAGGGCGCAGCAACGCCCGGGGTTCCCATGATAAGCGCACGCGTCTTAGGCGAAGCTTAAATGCGGGCGCGGCGCGGCGGGCCTTTCGTACTCGTCCAATGCGGCACCATGTCGCTTCGGCAGACCCTTCAGGTTTGCTTAATCTTACGGTCCGTAATCTGGCGCCGTCGTGCTCAACGGGGCGCGGCGTCACATCGAAGAAGAGGACCGACATCATGAAACACCTGGCCAGAATCCTGGCGGTTGCGCTCGCCACGCTGCCCGCCGCCGTCTACGCGCAATACACGGGGCCGTCCGCGCTGACCACGACGACCGTGAAGGAACTGCTCGCCAACGGCAAGGACGACCAGCACGTGCAGTTGCAGGGGCGCATCGTCAAGCACGTCGGCGGCGAGGACTACGAGTTCGCCGATGCCACCGGCACGATCCGCGTCGAGATCGACCACAAGCTGTGGGCGGCCGGCCAGCCCGTCAGCGACAAGAACGAAGTGAAGGTGACCGGCGAATTCGAGCGCAAATGGTCGGGCAGCGTGAAGGTCGACGCCGATCACGTCGAAGTGCTGCGCTGACCGGTGCGTGCGGGGCCGGTGATACCATGAACGACCGGTTCCCGTTCCCACCACGATGGCTGCCAATTTCGACGAACTCGCGTCCCGGATCCGGGCGCAATTTTCCGAGCTGAGCCCGCAATTCCAGGCGGGCGCCGCCTTCCTGCTCGATCATCCCGACGAAGTCGCCACGTCGTCGATGCGCAAGGTCGCGCAGCGCGCGCAGGTGCAGCCGGCGTCGCTCGTGCGGTTCGCGCAGCAATTCGGTTTCCCCGGCTGGAACGAGTTGCGCGACCTGTGCGTCGCGCGCGTGCGCACGCGCCCCGAGCCGCTCACGCAGCGCGCGCGCTCGCTCGTGCGGCCCGACGCGAAGGCGTCGCTCGCGCATGACCTGCTCGCCGCGCAGCAGCACAACCTGTCGGCCACCGCCGCGCAGAACGAGCATGCGCTCGCGGACGCGGCCAAGTTGATCCGCAAGGCATCGCACGTGCACGTGGCGGGGTTCCGCTCGTGCTATCCGATCGCGTTCGGGTTCGTATACGGCTACCGGCTGTTCCGCCCGACCGTGTCGCTGCTCAACGGCGTCGCCGGTTCGCTCGAAATGGAGCTGCGGACGATCGCGAAGCAGAGCGTGACCGTGGTCGTCAGCTTCGCACCGTATTCCGCGGAAGCGAAGCGCGTCGCGCAGGCTGCGAAGGCGCAGGGCAGCAAGATCGTCGCGATCACCGACAGCGCGGTCTCGCCGATCGCGCTGAACGCGGACGCGCAGCTGATCTTCACGCACGACAGCCCGTCGTTCTTCCCGTCGCTGGTGGCCGCGCATGCGATGGCCGAGGCGCTGGTCGCGCAGTTGCTCGCACTCGAAGGCAGCGATGCGATCGCGGAGCTCGAACGTACCGAAGCGGAACTGCACGCGAAGGGCGCCTACGTCGTCTGACGCGCGCGGCACATGCGGCTTCGGCTCCCCATTCTCGATTCAACCCGACGTAACCGATGACGTTCACCTACGAAGTGACCGATGCGGGCGATGCCGAGGTCCGCAGGCAGATCGTCGCGCCGCTCGTGCGATTCAACGAAAGCCAGGCAGGTCCGGCCGAATTCCGGCCGCTGGCAGTGGTCGTGACCGACGCGGCCGGCGCGGTGGTCGGCGGCCTGTGGGGCGGCACGGCGTTCGGCTGGCTGCACGTCGACCTGCTCGTGGTGCCCGAGGCCGCGCGCGGCCAGGGCGCCGGCACGCGCATCATGGATCTGGCCGAAGCGGAGGCCGTCGCGCGCGGCTGCCACAGCGCGTGGCTCGACACGTTCGATTTCCAGGCGCGGCCGTTCTACGAGAAGCGCGGCTATGTCCGCTTCGGCGAGTTGCCGGACTATCCGGTCGGGCACACGCGCATTTTCCTGACGAAGAGGCTCGCGGGCTGAGTGGCGCCGCCGGCGGCACGATTGACGATGCCGCTGGCCGTCGCCTACGATACCGGGCAGCGATGCAGGTCGCTTCCGGGTCCGCGGAAAGGGTTGAACCCACCTGTCGCAACAAATCCAGTCTTTCCCCCATCCTTTGTGCTGGCGGTATTGCGGACCTTCGGCCATTTGTGCACGAGGATCCGCATGAACAAGCTGCCTCCCAACGCTCATCCCGACCATCTGAAAAAGCAGGCCAAGGCGTTGTTGCGCCTGTACCGGCAAGGCGACGCGCAGGCTGTCGCCCGCTTCGTCCGGTTTCTCCCCGCCGCCCGGAACCGCACGCACGACGAAGCGCTCGCGCTCGGGTTGCGCCTGCACGACGCACAGTCCTGCATTGCGCGCGAGTACGGTTTCGCGTCGTGGGCCGATCTCGGCGTATTCGTCGAAACACAGGCGCTCGCGCGGCAGCAGCGGTCGCTGCTGGTCCGGCGCTGGCTCGGCCTGGCCTACGGCGGCGACGTGACCGGCGGTGGCGACGCGGCGCGGCCGCGCGTCGCCGCGCAGTTGCTGCTCGACCAACCCGATCTCGTGTCGGCCGATCCGGCCATCGCGTGCGCGGCCGGCGATCTCGACGTCGTGAAGGCGGCGCTGGCCGCCGATCCCGGCTGGATCGCGCGTGCCGACGGTGCGCTGAAGCTGCCGCCGCTGGTCGCGGTCACGCATTCGCGGCTCGGGCAGATTCCGGCGTTCGCCGTCAGGCTGCGCGCTTGCGCGCGTCATCTGCTCGACGCGGGCGCCGATCCGAACCAGCGGATCGGCAACCGGTTCCCGCCGGCTTCGCTTGCCGAGCCTGACGAGTCGGCGCCGCTGTCGGCGCTGTATGGCGCCGCGGGCGTCAATCGCGATCCGGTGCTCACGGCGATGTTGCTGGAGGCCGGCGCCGACCCGAACGACGGCGAATCGCTGTATCACTCACTGGAAAATCCGGCCTGCACGCGTGTGCTGCTCGAGCATGGCGCGCAGGTGGGCGGCACGAATGCCTTGCGGCGTGCGTTCGACATGCACGATGCGGGTGCGCTCGAGCTGCTGCTCGCGCATGGTGGCGACGCGAACGAGCCGCCCGGAGCGGGGCTCGCGCAGACGTGGGGCGCGCCGTTGCTGCGCGCGATCGGCGTGCGCTGCTCGGCGCGCCATGTCGCCGCGCTGCTGGCGGCCGGCGCCGATCCCCGTGCCTGCACGCCGGCGGGCGTCAGTGCGTACCGGCTGGCCATGCAGGCCGGGTTGACCGACGTCGCGGCGCTATTGCGCGACGCCGGCGCGGAAGAGGCGCTCGGCGCGGACGACGCGTTCGTGGCGGCCTGCGCACGGGCCGACGCCGACGACGCGCGGCGCATCCAGGCGCAGCATCCCGAATTGCCGGCGGCGCTGACCGGGGACCGGCTGCGGCAGCTGCCGGATGCCGCCGCCTGGGGTTCGCGTGACGCGGTGAAGGTCATGGTCGAACTGGGCTGGCCGATCGCCGCGCGCGGCGGCGACTGGGACGCGAGCGCGCTCAATCATGCGGTGTTCCGCGGCGATGCCGAGCTGCTGGCGTTCCTGCTCGCGCACGGCGCAAGCTGGCGCGAGCAGCACGGATTCGGGAGCGACGCGCTCGGCACGTTGTCGTGGGCGTCCGTCAACGAACCGGAGGGCGCCGACGTACCCGACTGGGAAGCATGCGCGCGCGTGCTGATCGCACATGGCGTGCCGCACGCGACGCGCGATCCGTCGCAACCGGACGCCGTGCTGGTAGACGGCCGCACGATGCGGTTCTCCGAGGCCGTCACCGACGTGTTGCTCGGCATCGACGGCGAGGCGCCTGCATCGACGTAAGCGAAGGCGGCCGGCAGCGCGCATCCGGCGCCTCGGACTTTTTCCGGTCGTGCGACGACATTTCGGCTATCGCTGAAACGTCGCGTGCACGACCGGCGTAAGCTCACCCGTCATCACCAACCGGGAGTCCACGATGACCCGTTTCGACCTGCAAGCCCGCCACGCCGAAGCTTTCCGATCGCTGCACACGCGCCCCGGCGCGTTCATCATCCCGAACCCGTGGGACGCCGGCACCGCGCGCCTGCTGGCAATGGCCGGTTTCGAGGCGCTCGCCACCACGAGCGCCGGCTACGCATTTTCGAAAGGCCAGCCCGACAACGCGATCGACCGCGACGCGATGCTCGACCATATTGCCGATCTCGTTGCCGCGGGCGGCCTGCCGGTGAGCGCCGATCTCGAAAACGGTTTCGGCGACGCGCCCGACACGGTGGCGGAAACGATCCGGCTCGCGGCCGAGGCCGGCGCGGTCGGCGGCTCGATCGAGGACGCGACGGGCCGCGCCGATGCGCCGATCTACGCGCGCGACGCGTCGGTCGAGCGCATCGCGGCGGCCGTCGAAGCGGCGCGTGCGCTGCCGTTTCCGTTCACGCTGACCGCGCGCTGCGAAAACTACCTGCACGGCCGCCGCGACCTCGACGACACGATCGCACGGCTCGTCGCCTATCGCGACGCGGGCGCCGACGTGCTGTATGCGCCGGGCATCACCGATGCCGGCGAAATCGCGGCCGTGACACGGGCGGTCGGCGCGCCCGTGAACGTCGTGATGGGGTTGCAGGGCGGGCTGCTGAGCCTGGACGAGCTGGCGGCGCTCGGCGTGAAGCGCGTCAGCGTCGGCGGCGCGCTGGCGCGGGCCGCGCTCGGTGCGTTCCTGCGCGCCGCGACCGAGATGGCGCGCGACGGCACGTTCACGTTCGCGCAGACGGCCGTGCCGGGGCGCGACATCAACCGCTGGTTCGCGGCACCCGATAATTCGCCGATTCAGTTCGGCGAATGATCGTCAATAAAACATGGGATCGTTTCCAGTGAAAACGTTGATTGACAATAATCAATCTATTTCACATCTGAATTAACCGCCGATGGCGGCGCGAAAACCATCGTCTATTCCCCGCATTTCCCCCGTTTGGCCCGATCCTCCGCGCAAACCGCACCGGATCGGGCGGGCAGCGGTCCGCCGCGCGTGCCGATGCCGCGCATCGTTGCATTTTCCCGAGCGATGCTTTTTTGATTTTGGCAGTTGCTGTCGGGTTTTTTGATTGATAATCTGCGGCACATTCAAATGACCGGTCGGCGGGCCGCCGGGAATATCAATATATAAAATCCGAGAGAGCGATGACGAACCGAGAAAATCAGCGCGTCAGGTTTCGCGTCGGCGATGTCGTGACGCTGAAAACCGGCGGGCCGCGCATGACCGTCACGTATGCGGGGCCGGTCGTGTTCGACGACGGCGACTGGCTGATCTGCCAGTGGTTCGACGAAAACGGCGAATTCCGGCAGGAAATGTTCCCTCACGACACGGTCGTGCCCGAGCCGCGGGCGATTTCGGCCGGGCGCGTCCGGATGCGCATGCAGTCGCACCGCTACCGGTCGGCCGCCTGACGATTGCCTGTCGTTGCGATGCCGCGACGCGCGGCACCCGCGCAGCGACATTTCACGCGAACCCGAAACATGCGGCGATGCACTGCATCGATACTGAGCGCATGAACCCGACCGATCCCATTGCAGCGGTGACGCACCGCGATCCCTATCCCTACTACGCGACGCTCGTCGACGGGCCGCCGCTCGCGTTCGACGCTACGCTCGGCCTGTGGGTCGCGAGCCGCGCGTCGGCCGTGACGGCCGTGCTCGGCCATCCGGCCTGCCGCGTTCGCCCGCTGGACACGCCCGTGCCGCCCGCGTTGCGCGGCACGACGGCCGGCGCGCTGTTCGGCGAGCTGGTGCGCATGAACGACGGCGCATTGCGGCACGACGTGCCGAAGCAGGCGCTGCGTGCGGCGTTCGCGCCGATCGACACGGATGCGCTGCGCGATCGCGCGGCGCAGCTTGCCGCGCGCCGGTTGCCGGCGCCGGGTGACGCCGCCGCGCTGAATACGTGGTGCATGACCGTGCCCGTTTGCGCGGTTGCCGATCTGCTCGGCTTCGACGAAACGCAGCTCGACGACATCGCGGCGCGGGTTGTCGACTTCGTCGCCGCGCTGTCGCCGTTGTCGGATGCAGAGGCGCTGGCTCGTGCGAGCGAAGGCGCACGGCAATTGCTCGACCGGATGACCGAGCGTGTCGCACAGACGCGTGCGCACGACGGCACGCTCGTCGCCGCCGTGCAGCAGGCGGCCCGCGCGTCGGGCTGGCAGGCGAGCGGCGGGCTGGTCGCGAATCTCGTCGGCTTGCTGTCGCAGACATGTGAAGCGACGGCCGCGTGGCTCGGCAACGCGCTGGTCGCCTGGAACGGGGAAGCCCACGCTGGGCGCACCGTGCCGGACGACGCCGCGCTCGACGCATTCGTCGCCGAAGTCGGGCGCTTCGATTCGCCGGTGCAGAACACGCGCCGCTTCGTCGCGGCGCGTACGACGATCGAAGGCGTGGCCGTCGAAGCCGGCGACGCGATTCTCGTCGTGCTCGCTGCAGCGAACCGCGACCCGGCCGTGCACCGCGAACCGCACCGGCTGACGCCCGGCCGCGTGGCGGGGCCGAATTTCGGTTTCGGCACGGGGCCGCATGGCTGCCCGGGCGAGCGGATCGCGCGGGCGGTGACGGCAGGGGCGTTCGGGGCGTGCTTGCGCGCAGGCGGCTGGCCGCCGCACGAGGGATTGAACTGGAATTACCGCGCGTCGACCAACGTCAGGATGCCGAAGTTCGACGCGGCACGGTGAAGGAGAAAAAGGGACCTAACGGCAGCCTTGCTTCTCGGCCCATTGCTCCTGGGCGGCGACACGGCGTTGCACGCGTTCGACGAGGCCGGTCGAGAAGGTCCGCATGCTGATGCCGCGGCGCTTCGCGAGGATCGCCTGCGCGACGTCGGTGCGCGGGTTCGGCTGGCAGGCCCAGTACAGCGTCATCAGCCAGCCGATGCCGGTCCACGCGAACAGCGCGTTGAACATCGCGATCGTCAGCTTGTCGTGCCGGCCGCGCCTGTCGGCAATCACGGCCGGCAGAAAATAGATCGCGATCGCGGCGACTGAACCGGCCACTTGAATCAGGACTTCATCATGCATGGTGCTGCTCCGTCCGAACTGCAATGAGGCTGATTGTCGCGCTTTTTCCGTTCGTGTGCCGGCAATTGATTGTTGCGCTTTTAATGACGATCAGCCGGCTTCGGCGTTCATCGGCTGCACTTCGTTGCTCAACGCGAAACCTTCGTCCAGCCAGCCGGTCATGCCGCCGATCATCAGCTTGACGGGCCGGCCGAGGCGCGCGAGCCGGATCGCCGCGCGTGCGGCGCCGTTGCAGTGCGGGCCCGCGCAGTACACGACGAACAGCGTGCCGGCCGGGTAACCGGCGAGCTTGCTCTCGATGATCTTGCGGTGCGGCAGGTTGCGTGCGCCGGGCACATGGCCGGCGGCGAACTGGTCGGGGCCGCGCACGTCGAGCAGGACGAAATCGGGCGTGCCCGACGCGAACGCGTCGTGCACGTCCCAGCAATCGGTCTCGAATCGCAGCGAGGCCTCGAAATGCGCGAGGGCGGCGGGGCTGTCGGCAGCGGGCACGTCGGTGACGTAGGACATGGGCAGGTTCTCCGGGTCGAAGGGCGCGGAACGCGCCGGGATGAAGGGCAGTATCGCGGTTCGGCCGGTTTTGCGGCAGTGGCGTGATCGACAAGTTCCGGTAACATCGCGCCATGCACAATCATCTCGTCGTCGCGCTCGCCTACGATCGCCTCTGCACGTTCGAATTCGGCTGCGTGGTCGAACTGTTCGCGCTCGAGCGCCCCGAACTCGGCGTCGACTGGTATCGCTTCGCGGTATGCGCCAGCGAGCCTGGGCCGGTGCGCGCGGCGGGCGGCATCACGGTCGCCGCGCCGTACCGGCTCGCGACGCTCGATCGCGCGGACACCATCGTGATTCCAGGCTGGCGCGATCCGGACGAACTGCCGCCCGAGCCGTTGCTGAAGAAGCTGCGGGCCGCGCATCGACGCGGCGCGCGGCTCTGCTCGATCTGTTCGGGCGTATTCGTGCTCGCGGCGGCCGGCGTGCTCGACGGGCTCACGGTGACGACCCACTGGCGCTACGCGGAACGCCTGCAGGCGCGCTATCCGGCGCTGCGCGTGAATCCCGATGCGTTGTATGTCGACGAAGGGCAGATCGTCACGTCGGCCGGCTCGGCGGCGGGGCTGGACATGCTGCTGCATCTGGTGCGCCGCGATCACGGCGGCGCGATCGCGAACCGTGTCGCGCAGCGCCTCGTGCTGCCGCCGCACCGCGACGGCGGGCAGGCGCAGTTCGTGCCGCGTCCGGTCGCGCCGGGCGGCACCGACCGGCTCGCGAAGCTGATCGACTGGATGCGCGCGCACGCGGCCGAGCCGCACACGCTGGCGTCGCTCGCCGCGCAGGCCGCGATGAGCACGCGCACGCTGCAGCGACAGTTCGCGGATGCGACGGGGATGTCGCCGCTCACGTGGCTGATCCGCGAGCGCGTGAACGTCGCGAAGGACATGCTCGAGGCGCAGCCCGCGCTGTCGCTCGCGCAGGTCGCGGCGCGCGCGGGATTCGGCTCGGAGGAATCGCTGCGTCGGCACTTCCGGCGCGTCGCGGCGACGAGCCCCGCCGCGTACCGGCGCGGGATGGATCGCGGCGGACGATAGCGCGCGCCGGACCGGGTGGATCGTGCGCGACGACGACAACGACGACCGACATGACGATGACCGTTCATTCCGAACCAGGATGCCGATGACGACACTACCTTCCCGTTTGCCGCTGATCCAGGCCCCGATGGTCGGCTCGCTGAGCCCGCTCGCGATCGCCGTGTGCGAAGCCGGCGGGCTCGGTTCGCTCGCATGCGCGGCGCTCGGCCCGCAGCAGTTGCGCGACGAGATCGCGGCGATCCGTGCACGCACGCCCGCGCCGTTCAACGTGAACTTCTTCTGTCATGCGCCGCCCGCGCCCGACGCCGAGGTCGACGCGCGCTGGCGCGCGGCGCTCGCCGGCTACTACGCGGAAGCCGGGCTCGATCCCGGCAGCGTGAAGGGCGGCCCCGGCCGCGCGCCGTTCGACGACGCGATGTGTGCTGTCGTCGAGGAACTGCGGCCGGCCGTCGTGAGTTTCCATTTCGGGCTGCCGGACGACACGCTGCTCGAGCGCGTGCGACGCACGGGCGCGCAGGTCATTTCGTCCGCGACGACCGTCGAGGAAGCACGCTGGCTCGATGCGCGCGGCGTCGACGCGATCGTCGCGCAGGGCGCGGAGGCCGGCGGCCATCGCGGGATGTTCCTGACCGACGACATTCATGCGCAACCGGGCCTGTTCGCGTTGCTGCCGCAGATCGTCGACGCGGTGCGCGCGCCGGTGATCGCGACCGGCGCGATCGCCGACGGGCGCGGCATCGCGGCCGCGTTCGCGCTCGGCGCACGCGCGGTGCAGATCGGCACCGGCTACCTGCTGACGCCGCAGGCCGGCCGCTCCGCGCAGCATCGTGCGGCCGTGCGTGCCGCACGCGACGACGGCACGCGCATGACCAACCTGTACACGGGCCGCCCCGCGCGCGGGCTGCTGACGCGTTTCATGCGCGAGCAGGGGCCGATGAGTGCGCTCGCGCCGGCGTTCCCGTTAGCGACGGCCGCGGTCGATCCGCTGCGCGGCGCGTTCGAGCGGCAGGGCCGCGACGATTTCTCGCTGCTGTGGTCGGGCGAGGCCGCGGCGCTCGCACGCGAGGAGGATGCGGGGGCACTGACGCGGCGCCTGTGGGACGACGCGCTGGCCTGCGCGGCAGGGCTGCGCGACGCGTTCCCGAAGGTCGTCTGAACGGCCAGGAAGGAGGCGCCGGCGGGGGAGCATCGGCGTATGATCTGGGTTTTCGTCAGCCCGATCCAGGCACCCCCACCATGACTTCCGTCGACACTACCCCCGTCCTCGACCATGACAAGCTCGTTACCTTCATCGAGCGCAAGTGGAACGATGAAATCCTCCACGCGCTGACCGACTACATCACGATTCCCGCGAAGAGCCCCGCATTCGACCCCGACTGGGCGAAGCGCGGCTACCTCGAGCGCGTCGTCACCGATGCCGCGCAGTGGGCCGAGCGTCAACCCGTGAAGGGCCTGAAGCTCGAGATCGTGCGCCTTCCGGGCCGCACGCCGGTGATCTTCTTCGAGACGCCCGCCACGCGCTCGGGCAGCACCGACACGATCCTGCTGTACGGCCACCTCGACAAGCAGCCCGAATTCGACGGCTGGCGCGCGGACCTCGGCCCGTGGACGCCGAAATTCGAGAACGGCAAGCTGTACGGCCGCGGCGGCGCGGACGACGGCTATGCGATCTACGCGAGCCTCGCGGCGCTCGGCGCGCTCGACGAGCAGGGCATCGAGCGGCCGCGCTGCGTCGGCCTGATCGAGACCTGCGAGGAGTCGGGCAGCTACGACCTGCTGCCGTACGTCGACGCGCTGCGCGACCGGCTCGGCCAGGTGTCGCTCGTCGTCTGCCTCGATTCGGGCGCCGGCAACTACGACCAGATGTGGCTCACCACGTCGCTGCGCGGCCTCGTGTCGGGCGACCTGCAGGTCGAGGTGCTGGAAGAAGGCATCCATTCGGGCGTCTACGGCGGCATCGCGCCGTCGAGCTTCCGCGTGATGCGCCAGCTGTTCGAACGTCTCGAAGATGCGAAGAACGGCAACCTGTTGCCGGGCGTGTTCCATTGCGAGATTCCGTCGAGCCGCGTGCGCGAAGCCGAGGCGGCCGCCGCGATTCTCGGCGACATGGTGTGGAAGGGGCTGCCGTGGGCGTGCGGTGCGGACGGCAAGCCCGTGCTGCCGACCACGACCGATCCGCGCGAGGCGCTGCTGAACTCGACGTGGCGTCCGTCGCTGTCGGTCACCGGCGCGGCCGGCATGCCGGCGCTCGCCGATGCCGGCAACGTGCTGCGCCCGCGCACCGCGTTCAAGCTGTCGCTGCGCCTGCCGCCGCTCGTCGATGCCGCGCAGGCCGTGCAGCAGCTGAAGGAATTGCTCGAACTCGATCCGCCGTACAACGCGAAGGTCACGTTCAAGCCGGACGCAGGTGCCGCGACGGGCTGGAGCGCGCCCGATCTCGCGCCGTGGCTCGCGTCGTCGCTCGACGCCGCGTCGCGCCGCCACTTCGGCGCCGACTGCGCGTACATGGGCCTCGGCGGCACGATCCCGCTGATGAACGTGCTGCAGGAAGGCTTCCCCGCAGCGCAGTTCATGGTATGCGGCGTGCTCGGGCCGAAGTCGAACGCGCACGGCCCGAACGAGTTCCTGCACGTGCCGTACGCGAAGAAGCTGACCGCGGCGGTTGCCGACGTGATCGCGACCGCGCGCTGATCGTCGCTACGCCTGAAGTACCGATTGCCCGATCGGGCCCGACCTGATGGAGTGTTGCCGATGACTGCACTGCCGACGCCCGATACCGAACCGCTGCGCATGCGCGCCGAACCGCTGCATGCATTCGTCGCGGCACTCTGGGAACGGGCCGGCAGCAGCGAGCGTGAGGCGCGGCTCGTCGCCGATCACCTGGTCGGCGCGAATCTCGCGGGCCACGATTCGCACGGGATCGGGATGATCCCGAACTACGTTGCGTCGTGGCGGGAAGGGCAATTGCAATTGAACGGGCACGCGTCGATCGTCCGCGACGGCGGCGCGGTGCTGACGATCGACGGCGGGCGCGGCTTCGGCCAGGTGATCGCGTTCGAGGCGATGGTCGAAGGGATCGAGCGCGCACGGCGCATGGGGCTCTGCGCGATCGGGCTGCGCGACGTCCACCACCTCGGCCGCATCGGACACTGGGCCGAGCAGTGCGCGCGCTCGGGGCTCGCGTCGTTCCATTTCGTCAACGTGCCGGGCGACCTGCTCGTCGCGCCGCTGCACGGTACCGACCCGCGTTTCGGCACGAACCCATTCTGCGCAGCGTATCCGCGGGCGGGCAAGCCGCCGCTGCTGCTCGATTGCGCGACGAGCGCGATCGCGTACGGCAAGACACGTGTGGCCTACAACCAGGGCAAGCGCGTGCCGGCCGGGTCGCTGATCGATCATCGCGGCCAGCCGACCGACGATCCCGCCGTGATGCACGAACAGCCGTTCGGCGCGCTGCTGCCGTTCGGGCTGCACAAGGGGTATGCGCTCGCGGCGATGTGCGAGATCTTCGGCGGCGCGCTGGTCGGCGGTCATACGACGCACGGCGATACGCTGCAGAAGACGAGCGCGATCGTCAACGGGATGCTGTCGGTGTTGATCGACCCGAACGCGTTCGCAGCGGCCGACGCCGAGCGCGAGGCCGATGCGTTCGTCGCGTGGGCAAAGGCGTCGCCGCAGGCCGGCGATGCGCCGGTGCTGGTGCCCGGCGAGCCGGAAGAGGCGAGCCGCGCCGCACGCGGGGCCGCCGGCATCCCGGTCGACCGCGCGACGTGGCGGCAGATTCGCGAGAGTGCGGTGGCCGCCGGTTTCGATGACGCCGAACTCGATGCGTGGACGCAGCGCTGCGAGGTGGCCGCATGAGCTGGCAGTCGGAGAAGGCGCACGGCGAGGAGATCGCGTACCAGCTCGCGCCGCTCGGCACGGTCGAGGTCGCACGGTTCTTCAGCGGGGCGGCGATGCGGCTCGATGGCGTGATGTTCGGCTTCATGTCGCGCGGGTCGCTGTTCCTGCGTGTCGACGACGTGAACCGTCCGGCGTTCGTCGCGGCGGGTATGGGGCCGTTCTCGTATTCAAGGCCCACACGCACCGTCGCGCTCGAGGGCTATTACGAAACGCCGGCCGACGTGCTCGAGGATGCGGGCGCGCTGTTCGACTGGTGCCGCAGCGCGTATCGCGCGGCGCTGCTGGCGGGGCCGCCGAAGCGCAAGGCAAGGGCCGTGCCGAAACCGGCGTCGAAGGCGGGTGCCGGGACGACATCGAAATCCGCGCCGAAGCCTGCACCGAAATCCGCGCCGAAACCTGCGCGGAAGACGGCATCCGGGACGGCGTCGAAGTCCACGCCGAAGCAGGCCTCGGTGGCGAAAGCCAAACCGGCATCGAAATCCGCGCGTGAGCCGGCACCGACACAACCGGCGAAGCGCAAGCAGACGTAGTACCGTAGTACCGGTCGCGCAAAGCGGCAGCCTCGCGCTTTTCGCCGTCCTTTCTTTCAGGCGTACCCATCACCGGGCGATCGGTGCGCTGAACGGCCACGGGCCCGCACGACCGGACGGTCGAACGCATCGAGCTTGACGCGCCGCACGTCCTCCATGCTTCACAACGGCGGCCCCGGCGTTTATGATCGGCGCGGGTTGCGCCCGTGCCTGGCGCGGCCCGCGCCGGCCTCGCCGCCGGCTCCGCGAACGGCGCATCGTACGCCGCGCGGGATGTTTCCCCATTCATCATTTCAGACGGAGACAGTCGATGCTCGTCCTGATTCTCGGTTTAGCGATCTTCCTCGGTGTGCACTCGATCCGGATCGTCGCCGACGGCTGGCGGTCCACGACGATCGAGCGGATCGGCGAGAAGGGCTGGAAGGGCGGTTATTCGATCGCGTCGATCGTCGGCTTCGTCCTGATCGTCTGGGGGTACGGGATCGCCCGCGCGGGCGCGACGCTGCTGTGGGTGTCGCCGGTTGGCGTGCGTCACCTGACGGGCATGCTGACCGCGGTCGCGTTCGTGCTGATCGCGGCGTCGTACGTGCCGCGCAACCGGATCAAGACGCTCGTCGGGCACCCGATGCTGGCCGGCGTGATGGTCTGGGCGGTCGCGCACCTGCTCGTGAACGGCACCGTGCACGCGGTCGTGCTGTTCGGTGCGTTCTTCGTGTGGGCGATCGTCGATTTCGTCGTGTCGCGCGCACGCGATCGCCGCGACGGCGTCCGTTATCCGGCCGGTGGGCTGGCCGGTGACGTCGCGGCCGTTGCGGCCGGACTCGTCGCTTGGGCCGTGTTCGCGCTGTTCCTGCACGGCCTGCTGATCGGTGTGCGGCCGTTCGGGTGAACGCGAAGGCCGGGCCGGACAGGACGCCGCAGCAGGAAATCGTGGAGGCTCGCGCCGAGCAGGATCGCTTTGTGCCGGGCCGCCGACGGTGAGTCGGAGACTGCCGCGGCAACGGTGTGCGTGCGTCAGATCGGTTTGACGAACAACCCGATGGTCAGCAGCACGCCGATGCAGACGATTGCAATTCGCAGCACGCGTTCGTTCACGCGATGCAGCGCCCACGCGCCGAGCAGGCCGCCGACGATTGCGCCGCAGCCGAGCGCGATCGCCTCACGCCAGTGCAGGTGCGGCGAGGTGACGAACAGCACGACCGCCGACGCGTTCATCACGCCAGCGAGCGCGTTCTTGGTCGACATCGCGTGACGCGGCGGCAGGCCGGCCATCGTCAGCGCGGCCATCATCAGGAACCCGATGCCGCCGCCGAAGTAGCCGCCGTAGATCGCGATCAGGAATTGCGAGACCCCGGCCGCGACGGGGCCGAGATGTTGCGCGCCTGCGCCCGGTTTGCGGAAGAAACTGCCCCACGCGAACACGACCGTCGCGAACAGCACGAGCCACGGCACCAGGTGCGAGAAGATCGACGACGGCGTTTTCAGCAGCAGCAGGCCGCCGAGCGCGCCGCCGGCCACGCTGATCGCGAACAGTGCGCGAAACGGCAGCCTGCCCACGCCGCTCACCATGTTGCGGCTCGCCCAGCCCGTCGTCACCTGGCCGGGGAACAGTGCGACCGTCGACGTGATGTTGGCCGCGAGCGGCGACATGCCCGACACGATCAGTGCGGGCAGCGTGACGAACGAACCGCCGCCCGCGAGGGCGTTCTGAAGGCCGGCCCAGAGGCCGGCGACGATGATGAGAGCGAGCATCGGTGTGCAACGGGAGAGGTGGCGGGCCCGCTTGCCGGATGCGGGCAGGCGCGGTGGACGCCCGATGGTAATGCAGGATCGCAGCGGCAGGAAGCCGGTACTGCGCGCAGGCTGGCGTGCGGTGTCGCGCGCCCGGTCAGGTGTTTTCGTCAGGCGCGGCGGCGTCGCCTTCGACGTCCGGATACACGATCGTGCCGTCCGGACGGACGACCGCGCCGGTCGTGAGGCGCGCGGGCTCGACGCGGCTGGGGCCCATGATGTGCAGCACCGTCTCGCCGCGCGCGATCAGGTAGTCGGACACGATGCGACGGTGACAGCGCCACCACACGGCTTCCGAACACATGATCGCGCAGCGTTGTGCGTGCCCCTGTGCGATCAGCTGGTCGAGGCCTGCGTGGAATGCCGGCGACAGCGCGTAATCGGCGTAGCGGTGGAAGCTGCGGTTCGTCCAGAAGTCGTTGACGTCGTCGGGCACGTCGTGCGACTTGCCGCGCAGGCCGCCGAGTGCGGCGATGTGTTCGTATGCGATGCCGTCGGCGGCGAGCGCATCGGGCAGCGTCGCTTCGTTGAACTGCGGATTGGTGCGCGAGCGCGTCATCTTGCGGATGTCCGCGAGCAGCGCGATCTCGACCGCATCGAGCATCCCGACGAATTCGTCGAGCGTGCGGTTCGAATGGCCGATCGTGTAGAACGGAAGCGTCATGCGTCGTCCTTGCCGTCGATGCGTTCGAGCACGCGGCCGCGATGCGCGGCGATGTGGTCGGTGCGGTCACTCTTGATCTCGTACTGCGGATCGTCGGGCGATGCGCGATGGCGGTGGCCCTTGTAGTCGAAGTCGGCGGTGTGGATCGCGACGATCGTGCCGGTCACGTAGCCGGCTTCGGAATTCCACCGGACATGGTCGCCCAGCCTGAATGGCGTGGTCATGCGGGAGTGCCTCCCTGTGGCGATGCGCGGTTCGCGGATGCGTGCGGTGCGGGACTGCAGCCATTATCTGCCGCGCCCGTGCCCGGAAGAAGACATGGACGGCCGGGCGGCACGGTTCTGCCAGTGCAATCGACGTGCCGGAACGCGGGCAATCTTTCATTCTCCCGACGCACCGGGCGCTTTTCGACGTGCTTGCTCGCGTGAAATTGTCGTGCTAATTTTTCATGAAATTTCTCGGCGTAAATTTCACGGAGTCCGCATGTTCGTGCAGTCCGACCGACACGTCGCAAGCTACTACGCGGGCACCTACCCGGCGCCGATCCCGCTTCGTCGGGAGCTGGACGAACGCATCGACGCCGACGTGCTCGTCGTCGGCGCGGGCTTCAGCGGGCTGCATACGGCGTTGCGCCTGGCGCTCGCCGGCAAGCGCGTGGTCGTGCTCGAGGCAAGCCGTGTCGCGTGGGCCGCGTCGGGCCGCAACGGCGGCCAGGCGCTGCTCGGCTGGTCGTGCGACATGCAGCCGCTCGAGGATTCGCTCGGCCGCGACGGCGCGCGCCTGCTGTGGGACAGCATGCGCTGGGCGGCGGCCGAAGTGCGCGAACTGCCGGTGCGGCACGGCTTCGACATCGACTACCGGCCCGGCAGCCTGTGGGCGGCCGTGCGACCACGCCGCGTCGCGATGCTCGAACAGGCCCGCGACGAGGCGGCCGAGCGCTGGGGCTACGACCGGCTGCGCGTGATCGGCCGCGACGAGATGCCCGAATGGATCGGCGGCACGCGCTATCTCGCGGCGCTCCACGATCCGGAGGCCGGCCACCTGAATCCGCTGAAGCTCGCGCTCGGCCTTGCGCAGACGATCGAGCGCGCGGGCGGCCGCATCTACGAACAGAGCCGCGCGCTCGACTGCCGCGAGGCGGCCGGCGGCCACGTCGCGCGCACGGCGCACGGCGAAGTGCGCGCGGACGTGCTCGTGCTGGCGTGCAACGCATACGTCGACCGCCTCGATCGCGATCTCGCGCGCCGGCTGCTGCCGGTCGGCACGTACCAGGTCGCGACCGCACCGCTTGCGCCGGACGTCGCGCGGGCGCTGCTGCCGCAGAACAGTTGCGTGATCGACAACCAGTTCGTGCCCGACTACTTCCGCCTGAGCCCCGACAACCGGCTGTTGTTCGGCGGCGGCTGCACGTACTTGGGCGGCATTCCCACCGATATCGCGGCGGCGACGCGACCGCATCTCGAACGCGTGTTCCCGCAGCTGGCCGGCGTGCCGCTCGACTACGCGTGGGGCGGCCATATCGACATCAGCATGCGGCGCACGCCGGATATCGGCCGCCACGGGCAGCGCTTCTGGCTGCAGGGCTTCTCGGGGCACGGCGTGCTCCCGACGCTCGCCGGCGCGCGCGCGGTGGCCGACGCCGTGCTCGGCGACGAACGCCTGCTCGCGCAGTACCAGCGCATCCGCAATCCGCGCTTCCCTGGCGGCGACCGGCTCGCCGCGCCGCTGGAAGCGATCGGCAAGGCCTGGTACCGTCTGCGCGATACCGTCTGATCCACCGGAACCCGTCATGAACGAACAGGAAGAGATAGAAAGTCTGGCGATCCTGATCCGCGACCTGCGCAAGCATCGCAAGGTCACGCTCAACGATCTCGCCGAACGGATCGGCCGCTCGGTCGGCTTTCTGTCGCAGGTCGAGCGCGGGCTGTCGCGCCCGACGGTCGCGGATCTCACCGCGATCGGCGAGGCGCTCGGCGTGCCGACCACGTATTTCTACAGCCTGAGCAAGCCGCGCAGCGTGCCGTGGGTCACGCGGCCCGACGAGCGGCGCACCGTGTATTACGCGGCCGGCATTACCGACATGCTCGTGTCGCCGAACATGCGTTCGCGCTTCTCGATCCTCGAAAGCCATCTCGCGCCGGGCGCGAGCAGCGGCGAGCGGCCGGTCGACGACAGCGACGAGCAGGGCGGCTTCGTGCTCGAAGGCGAACTGACGATCTGGGTCGACGGTGACGACACGCCCGTCACGCTCGGGCCGAACGATGCATTCCAGCTTCCCGCGCACAAGCGCTTCCGTTACGCCAACCTGACCGACGCGCCGACGCGCGTGATCTGGGTATTCACCTGAGTTGTCCGCGGGGCGCGCAGTGTTGCAAGCGGTCGCGCCACGCAGCCTGTTTGCAGTACTGATTGAAATGCGGCTCACAGGGTCACGTGTGCCGCATGAATCCGGTTCGCCGCGTCGCGGCACCGCCATACCAAGACATGGAAAGGATGAGACATGGCTGACGTCGTTCCCGCGCTGGTCGATGAAGTCCGCGCATTCCGGCAGGCGCACCCTGAAATCCGATATGTCGACCTGATCTGCCTCGACCTGCCCGGACACTTCTACGGCAAGCGCTATCCGATCGATGCGCTGGAAAAGGTCGCGGCCGGTTCGCTGCTGAAACTGCCGCAGAACTGTATCCTGCTCGGCACGCAGGGCGGGCTCTACAAGATCGGCGATTACTGTTTCAACGACGGCGACCCGGACGCCGTGCGTCGGCTGATCCCCGGCACGCTGAAGCCGGTGACCTGGGAGAAGCAACCGCTCGGCCAGATGCTGATCACGACCGACGGCACCGATTCGCCGGTCGAGTTCGAGCCGCGCGAGGTGCTCGCGCGCGTGCTGAAGCGGTTCGCACGGCGCGGCATCCGGCCGGTCGTCGCGTTCGAGCTCGAGTTCTACCTGTTCGACGCGCAACTCGCGGAGGGGCTGCCGCAGTTTCCGCGCGACCGTTTGAGCGACGATCGCGACGATCAGCCGAACATGCATATCGAGCGGCTGTCGCGCTTCTCCGACGTGCTGCACGAGATGGTCGACGTCGCGTGCGAGCAGGGGGTGGACGCGACGGTGATCACCGCCGAGCTCGGGCCCGGCCAGTTCGAGATCAATTTCGGCCACACCGACGATGCGCTGCGCGCGGCCGACTGGTCGGCGATGTTCTGCCGCAGCACGCGCGGCGTCGCGTTGCGGCACGGCTATCGCGCGAGTTTCATGGGCAAGCCGTACCTGCATGCGCCGGGCAGCGGGATGCACGTGCACGTGAGCCTGTACGACGACGCGGGCCGCAACCTGCTCGCGGCGGACGGGCAGCGTCCATTGCGGTACGCGGTGGCCGGCTGCCTTGCGCTGCTGCCGCACTGCATGCCGGTGTTCGCGCCGAATCACAACGCGTTCCGGCGCTACGGGTCGATGGTGAACGCGGCAAGCCGTGCGAGCTGGGGCTTCGAGGATCGCGACGCGTGCATCCGGATTCCGGAGTCGGATGCACGCAACCTGCGCATCGAGCACCGGCTCGCGAGCGCGGATGCGAATCCGTATCTGGTGCTCGCGGCGATCCTGTCGGGGATGGAGCACGGGCTCGATGCGAAGCGCGAGCCGATTGCGCCGCTCAACGAGGATCGCGGCAGCGGCATCGACTTCCCGAAGGAAATGCTGTCGTCGGTTGCCGCGATGCAGGATCATCCGGCCGTGCGCGAAGGGCTCGGCAGCGAGTTCGTGATGGTGTATTGCGAGAACAAGCGGCAGGAGGAACTGGATTTCCGCAACGAGATCGGCGCGCGGGAGTATCGGTGGTTCCTTTGATGGCCGCGCCGGTCGATGAAGCCGATCAGGGAAGTGCGCGCCAGTAGCGCACTTCTTCGATCGGCGTCCCGTCGATTTCGAACGTCTTGATGTCGTCCTCGGCGACGAAGCCTTCTCGTTCGTAGAACGCCCTGGCGCGTCGATTCTTGATCAGGACCCAGAGCGATACCCATGCATGGCCGGCATCATGCAACGACCGGCATGCGTGATCGACCAGCGCCGCGCCGATGCCCCGGCCGCAATGCGAAGGATGCAGATAGATCGCTTCGATTTCTCCCCATGCGCGATCCTTGTCGGTGTCGCGCGTCGGACCGTAGGCGATCCAGCCGGCAGGCAGGTCGTTCGTCATCGCGAGCGCGACGCGCGGCCGTCCGGCGTCGAGCGCGTAACGCCACGCGGCCGTGCGCTTTTCGACCGACAGGCCGGCGAGGAACGCGGCCGGCATGATGTCCGTGTAGGTGGCTTGCCACGACGCAACGTGAATATCGGCGATGGCCGGTGCGTCGGCGGAGGTGGCGGCGCGGATGTCGATCGTCGTGGTGTTCGGTGCCATGCGTGCCTCGCCTGACCGGTTGCCATGCGCCGCGTTGCAGCGCGCGGGTTTCAATCCGCCGGATCCAGGCTGGCGGCGATTGCGAAACTGTAGCCGAGATCCAGTTGCGATGCGTCGGCGGGCATCTCGGTTTTCTTCAGCACGAACTCGAACGCGGGCTCGAACCAGCCGTTGCGCGGTACTTCGCCGCCGAGGATTTCGACGTCGTACCAGCCGTTGTCGAGTTCGATCACGGGCCTGCCGGGTTCGCGATAACGCGTGAGCAATGCGTTCACCGTCTCGTCGGTGAGGCGTTCGAGAATGCGCCACGTGTAAAGCATCACCGAACGATGCTCGACGCGCAGTACGTATCCGCCGCGGCGATGCTGCAGGCGGCTGCCGGCCTTCAGCAATTCGGGTGTGTCGTTATCCAGCGTGAAGATGATCGTGTACGGATGATTCTCGATGCCGGCCAGCGGAATGACGATACCGTCGACCACGGCATGGTCGCCGCTGTCGCCGGTCGTGAACTCGGACGCGACGTTGTCCGACAGCCGATGGGTTTCCTTGTAGCGCTTCAGCAGCAGAAGATCGCCGACGAGGAAACAGTCGATCAGGTCGTTGAGGACTTCGGAGAATTCATGCCGCATCGTCGTTCCTTTCGAGCGTGCCATGCCGCGAAGCGCATCGCGGCACGGCATGTGCGACGACCTTACTCGCCGAGCTTCGACGTCACGCACCCGGTGCTCGAGCATTCGCGCTCACGCTCGCGCAGGAACGACAGCCGCGACTGCGTCATGTCGTTCGCGCACTGGATATCCACGAGATAGCTGCTGCCGCGCGTCTCGCTGCACTGCGCGTCGCGTTGCTTCAGCCACGCGAGCTGACCGGCCTTCAGCGTCGCCTGCTGGTCGCCGCTCAGCTGCTTGCGCAGGCGGCCGTATTCGTCATTCAGATCGCGGTCGGATTGCGAGAATTGCGTACTGGTGCAGTACACCTGGTCGAACGCGCTGCGCGGCTTCCCGCAGCCGGCCGCGTGAGCGGCGAATGGAACGGTGAGCGCGAGCAGCGCGCAGGATGCGAACAGATTCTTCTTTTTCATTGTGATGCTCCTGACTGGGTGAAAACCGTTGAGACCGACGGGCGATATCGTCATTCATTGCGGCGTCGTGCATGCGTCGATCCCGCCCGCTATCGCGGTGGACAGGCGCTGGATCGTCTCGCGCCGCGCGAGTCGTGCTTCTTCGTCCGGATTGACGATCACGCCGGCTTCGACGAGCACGGCCGGAATCGGCGCGGTGCGCAGCACGACGAGATCGTCGAAGCGGTGGATGCCGAGTTGCGGGTCGATCAGCGGGCGGTTCTCGCCGCGGATCGGCTGCGCGTGATACAGCGATGGCCGTTCGCCAGCCGCGACCAGCCGCTCGGCGATGGCCTTCGCGCAGCGCAGGCTTTCCGCATAGTGCGGATTGCGCTCCGACACGAACACCGAAAAGCCGCGGAATTCGCGTTGCCGGCCCGCGTCGATGAACTGCTGCTGCATCGAGTCGTGATGGATCGACACGAACAGGTTTGCGTCGGGCGCCTGCGTCGAGCGTTGATCGAGCTTGATCTCGCGGCCGTCGGCCGACGTGCGCAGCACGCGGTCGCCGTGCGAGGCGAGCTTTTCGGCGACCGCGCCGGACAGATCGAGGTTGTACAGGTATTCGACGCGGCCGCTCGCACCGGTGGAACCGGGGTGCGCCGGCGTATGGCCGGTGTCGACGACGATGTAACGGCCGGCGGCCGGCTCAATGCCGGAGGCGGCGGTGCTGGCCGTGTCGGCCGCATGCAGCGCCGGCGGCGCGCCGAGCAGCGGGGCGCATGCGAGCACGCGCGCGGCGGCGCGCACGAGCGGGTGAAGGCGTCGAAGGGTACGGTTCGTCATTGTTGTTGTCGCGGAGGGCATGCGGCGCATCGCACGGTGCGGCGCCGTCGGCCTGCTCGATGCAGTCGGAATGTCGCGCGATTATAGCGGGTGGCGGCGGCGCCGCAATGACGAACGTCGGCCGTCAGGCGAGCACGCGCCGGGCCGCGAGCGTGCCCCAGTACGACGCTTCCTCGAACAGCGACAGCCCGGACAGGTCGGCATGCGCGAACACGACGGGGCCGTCGGCATCGCGTAGCGCGAGCAGGCCGGGCCGGCTCAGGAAGCCGACGTCGGGCGTCGCCATCGCGTGGCCGCGCACGGTGATCTCGAGTGCCGTCGCGTGTTTCCACAGTTCGCGCCCGTAGACGGCCTGCAGGTCGATCGCCGCCTGCTCGCGCAACGCGTCGGGCTGCGCCTGCGCGAGCCAGCGACGCGTATCGTCAGGCGTCTGAGTACTCAACGCCTGATACGCGGAGAAGACCGAGCGCGTCGGCGGCGACATCCGGATCAACTGGTGTGTGGACACCACATAGCCGAGCGCCGCGCCGTCGTAGACGACGTTGTCCCACGCGAGCGGCACGCCTGCTGCTTCGGCCGGCATCCCTTCGAGCAGGAAATTGGACACGAGCCACGGCGCGCGCGGCGGCAGGTCGCGCGCAGGTTCGAAGCCATACGCGGCAAGCTGCGGAAACACGCGCGCCGCGACGAACAGCGGCATCGCGCTCACGACTCGACGCGCCTTCAGCGTGAACGTCGACAGCGTGCCGTCGTCGCCGATGCGTGCGCACAGCACGTCGACGCCGCCTGCGCGTTCGGTCGCGCGCACCGCGAAGCCGTCCCGCGACCACGCGTTCGAGCCGGTGCGCGCGGTGATCGAATCGCCCAGCTTCGTCACCATCGTGTGCAGCCCGTCGGGCCAGGTCAGCACCGCGCCGTCACTCGCATCGCCTGCATGGCCGCCGCGCGACGAGAAATAGTGCAGGCCGGCCCAGGCGGAGACGTGCTCGTAGCCCGCGCCGTAGTCGTCGCGGCAGCAGTAGTTCAGGTACCAGTGCAGCGCCTTCGCGGTGTAGCCCTCGTCGAGCAGCCACTGGCGGAACGAGCGCCGGTCGAGCGCGCGCCATTGCGGGTCGCGCGACGATTCGGCGATCGGGATGCAGAACACCTTGCGGCCGTCGGTGCCGCGCGCGGCGCGCAGTCCGTCCGTGTACGCGAAGAACTTCGCCTGCTGCGCGAGCTCGTCGGCGCCGAGGCCGGCGGTCGGCACGATGCCGTCCTGCCACTGGCCGGCGATGAAGAGCCGTTCGTCGGGCGCGTGCACGAGCGCGCGCTCGTCGTACACGGGGCGCATGGAGAACGGCGCGGATTCGATCACGCCGAGATCGGCGAGCATGTCGCGAAGATGCGCGGATTCGAGCGACGGCAGCGGCAGGTAGTGCGCGCCTTTCGGATAACCGAGATCGCCGAAGCGCCCGCCGGCCGCATTGCCGCCGAATTCGGGGCCCGCGAGCACGGTGAAGCGCTTGTGGCCTGCGCGCGCGAGCTGCCAGGCGCACGACAGTCCGGCCGCGCCGGCGCCGAGGATCGCGACATCCGTCTCGATCGTGCCCGACGGCGGCGGCAGCCTGGCATGGTCGCGCAGCGCGTGGCCTTCGCGCATGCCGGGGTAGCCGACGCGCGGCGTCGTCTCGATCCAGCCGGTGCGGCCGCATGCGGCGAGCGACGCGGCCGCGGACGCGACGAGGAACGTACGGCGGTCCATCAGCGCAGCACGTGTTTCCAGTCGTCGTCGAAGCGGCGCACGAGCGGCTGGTCGTTGAGTTCGTTCGGCGACATCGGCAGTGCCGGCATGTCGGCCGGGAAGTGGAACATCTCGGCGGCCGTCTGCGCGTCGAGCCAGCGCGTCGGCACCGAGTAGTGCGTCGGCACCGTGAAGTCGCGGCGCTTGCCGGCGATCACGAAGCCCCAGTCGCCGAACGACGGCACGTAGCAGTGATACGGCCAGGTGTTGAGCCCGGCTTCGTGCAGCGTCGCGATGATGGTCCAGTACGCGTGCGGCGCGAAGTACGGCGACGTCGACTGGATCACCACATAGCCGTTCTCCGACAGGTGGCGCGCGAGCAGCCGGAACACCGGCACCGAATACAGCCGGCCGAGCCCGAAGTTGGTCGGATCGGGGAAGTCGACGACGATCGCGTCGTACACGTCGGCATTCGATTCGAGCCAGCGTACGGCGTCATCGTTGATCACGTGCACGCGCGGGTCCTTCAGCGACCCCTGGTTCAGCTTGACGAGCGGCACGGACGTCGAGAACAGCTTCGTCATCGCGGGATCGAGGTCCACGAGCGTGATCTGTTCGAGATTACGGTGCTTGAGCAGTTCGCGCACCGCCAGGCCGTCGCCGCCGCCGAGCACGAGCACGCGCTTCGCCCACGGCAGCGCCCCGATCGCCGGATGGATCAGCGCCTCGTGATAGCGATGCTCGTCGCGCGACGAGAACTGCAGGTTGCCGTTCAGGTACAGCCGCATGTCGTCGTGCCACTGCGTGAGCACGATGCGCTGGTACGGCGTCGTTTCCGAATAGATCGTCTCGTCGCCGTACACGCCATGCTCGGCCCAGTGCGTGATGCGGTCCGACAGCGCGAACCCGGCGACCAGCAGCCCGATCACGAGCGCCGCGTGCATCAGCTTGCCGCGTACGTTGCGGATCTCGTCGCGGAACAGGTGCGTCGTCCACAGCGCGACGAACGCGTTCAGGAGCCCGAACAGGAAGCTCGTGCGCAGCAGGCCGAGACGCGGCGCGAGCACGAGCGGGAAGATCAGCGACACGGCGAGCGAGCCGAGATAGTCGAAGGTCAGCACTTCGCTGACGGTGTGGCGGAAGGCCTGGCGCCGTTGCTGGAACGCGCGCATCACGAGCGGGATCTCCATCCCGATCAGCAGGCCGAGCGCGAGCACGAGCGCGTAGAGCGCCGCGCGGAACGGCGCCGCGAGCCATGCGAACACCGCGAACAGCAGCGCGGCCGACACGCCGCCGAGCAGGCCGACGAGCAGCTCGATGTCGACGAAGCGGTCGAGCACGTCGTCGTCCTCGACGAACTTCGCGAGCCACGAGCCGATTCCCATCGCGAACAGATAGGTGCCGATCACCGACGAGAACTGCAGGATCGAATCGCCGAGCAGGTAGCTCGACAGCGCGCTGCTGATCAGTTCGTAGCCGAGCCCGCACGACGCGAGCACGAGAATCGACAGGACGAGCGCACGCCTATGCAGCATGGCGCATCCGTTGTGCAGTGTTCGGCAATGTGGATATACTGGCGCGGATTTTTGTCAGCTGGGCCCGTGCGGGCCGGCCGGCGACGGGGCGGCGAACCGAGCACAAAATCCGAGGAAAAGAATGAATAGTGCCTATCTTTATGCGGTTCATTTACTGTCGGCGTTCGTGCTGCTTCTTGTGTTCGCGGCAGTGTACCTGAAGGTCACCCCGTTCGACGAACTGGCGCTGATCCGCGACGGCAACGCGGCCGCGACGCTGTCGTTCGGCGGCGCGCTGATCGGTTTCTGCCTGACGCTCGCGTCCAGCATCGCGCACAACTCGACGCTCGGCGAAGTCGTGATCTGGGCCGTCGGCGCGATGATCGTGCAACTGATCACCTATGCGGCGCTGACGCGCCTGATGCCCGGCATGAATCATGCAATCGAGGATCGCAACGTCGCGATGGGCGGCCTGATGGGCACCGCGTCGCTCGTCGTCGGCATCATCAATGCCGCCTGCCTGACCTGACGCGCCACGCGTTTCGAGGAGACCGACATGAGTCTGGGTTCATTCATCCGCAAGCAGTTCATCGACGTCCTGCAATGGACGGAAGACACCGACGGCGTGCTGGCCTGGCGCTATCCGATGGAAGACCAGGAGATCCAGTACGGCGGCAAGCTGACCGTGCGCGAAACCCAGGTCGCGATCTTCGTCAACGAAGGCAAGGTGGCCGACGTGTTCCAGCCGGGGCTGTACACGCTGGAAACGAATACGCTGCCGGTACTCACGTACCTGAAGAACTGGGATAAATTCTTTCAATCGCCTTTCAAGTCGGACGTCTACTTCTTCAGCACGCGGCTGCAGCTCGGCCGGCGCTGGGGCACCGCGCAGCCGGTGACGATCCGCGATCGTGAATTCGGCTTCGTGCAGGTGCGCGCGTTCGGCATCTACTCGTACTGGATCGTCGATGCGGCCGCGTTCCACCGCGAGGTCAGCGGCACGCGCGCGGCGTACACGGTCGACGATCTCGAGCAGCAGTTGCGCAACCTGGTCGTCACCGCGATGAGCACGACGTTCGGCTCGGCCGACGTGCCGTTCGTCGACATGGCCGCGAACCAGTCGCTGCTGTCGCAGCGCGTCGCCGAGGCGCTGGTGCCGGTATTCACGCGCTACGGGCTCGCGCTCGACGCGTTCGCGGTTGAAAGCGTGTCGCTGCCGGCCGAGTTGCAGAAGGCGCTCGACCTGCGGATCGGCGCGGGGATGGCCGGCGATCTTGCACGTGCCACGCAATACCAGACCGCGCAGGCGATTCCGCTCGCCGCGCAGAACCCGGGCGGCATCGCCGGGGTCGGCGCGGGGCTCGCCGCCGGTGCGGCGATCGGGCAGGCGATGGCCGGCCAGATCGCGGGCGCCGCGCAACCGGCGCCGCCCGCACCGCCCGCGCCCGCCGCGGCGCCCGTCGCTGCCGCGCCGGCCGAGGGCACCGATTACGTGCAGCGGCTCGAACAGCTGAAGGCGCTGCTCGACAAGGGGCTCGTGACCGAAGACGAATATTCGCGCGCGAAGGCCGAGATCCTCGCGAAGCTCACCCGGTAAACGTCGCGCATGTTCAGCACCTCGTGCCCCCAGTGCGGCGCGCCGGTCGAGTTTCGCTCGGCGGCGGCCGTGATGGCCGTCTGCGCGTTCTGCCGCAGCACGCTGCTCAAGCGCGGCGCCGACGTCGAACGGATCGGCGAGCTGGCCACGGTGCTCGACGATGCGTCGCCGATCCAGATCGGCACGGCTGGCCGCTACGGCAAGCGCGCGTTCACGGTGCTCGGGCGCATCCAGATGACCTACGACGCCGGCGCGTGGAGCGAGTGGTACGTCGTGTTCGACGACGGCGCGTTCGGCTGGCTGTCGGATGCGTCGGGCCAGTACGCGGTCACGGTGCGCGAGCCCGACGATGCGTCCGGCGGCGCATGGCCCGCGTTCGGCACGCTCGAGCCGGGCATGCGGATCGACCACGGCGGCCGCGCGTATCTCGTGTCCGACGTGCGTACCGCGCGGTGCACGGGCGGCGACGGCGAGTCGCCGTTCCGCATCGATGCGGGTTGGGAGGCGCGTGTCGTCGATCTGCGAACCGGCAACGCATTCGCGACCTACGATTATTCCGACGCCGACTCGAACGGCGGCAGCCCGGCCGTCTACACCGGTGAGGCACTGGAGTTCGACGCGCTGGCGTTCACCGGGCTGCGCGACACCGAACACGACACGCGCGAGAAGCGCGGCACGGAGATGGTGCCGTTCGCGTGCCCGAGCTGCGGCGCGCCGCTGTCGTATCTGCCGAACGTGGCCGACTACGTCGTATGCGGAAGCTGCCACGCGGGCGTGCAGTGCACGGCCGAGCAGCAGACCGTGTTCGCGGCGCAGCGCAAGCTCGACGCGGTGAAGGGCGCGCTGGAACTCGGTGCGATCGGCACGTTCGACGGCGTGAAGTACACGGTGATCGGGATGATGCGCTGCCGCGTGCCGGGCGACGACGAGACCTGGGACGAATACCTGCTGCTGAACCCGAAGCGCGGCTTCCTGTGGCTGGTGCAGAGCGAGGGGCGCTGGGAGCGCGTGAAGGTGCTCGACCAATGGCCGACGATCGGCAGCGATTCCGACGTGACCGACGGTGGCAAGACCTACCGGCTGCGCGAGGAATATGACTCGGAGGTCGTCTACGTGGTCGGTGCGTTCAACTGGCGCGTGCAGGTGGGCGATCGCACGTCGATCATCGATTACGGCTGGCAGAAGGACAAGCTGACGCGCGAGCGCAGCGATGCGGAAATCGTCTGGTCGCGCGCCCGGCCGCTGTCGGGCAGCGCGCTGGCCGAGCGCTTCAGTAAGCCGGCGCTTGCGACGGCGGCGGCTGCTTCGGGGGCGGCAGCGTCGACGGGCCTGTTCGGCGGGAAAAGTCCGCAGAGTTTCGCGCCGCTGCCGTGGGTGTTCAGCGCGTTGCTCGTGATCTTCAACATGGGAACGCTGTTCTCGTTCAGCGGCCGCACCGTCTACGTGCTGGTCGGCCTGCTGGTGCTGTGGCTGCCGGAATGGCTGTGGAAGGGCTTTGCGTCGGACGGGGGCAAGTCGTGATCCGGTACATCCTCTACGGCCTCTACGGCCTGTTCGTCGTCACGCTGTTCAGCTGCGCGTCGATCGGCGGCAGCGGTTCGGGCGGCAGCGGCTGGGGCAGTTCGTCGGCCCGCAGCGGCTACTCGTCGTACGGGTCGCACAAATGACCGCACGCGACGGGATCGAGCCGCCACGCGCGACGCTCGGCTCGCACGTGCTGGCCGATCTGGCCGGCATCGATGCGGCACTGTTGCGCGACACCGCGCGACTGGAAGCGATCCTCACCGGCGCCGCGCGGCAGGCCGGCGCGCGCGTGATCGGCGCGCATTTCCATCACTTCGGCGGCGAGCATGGCGTGACGGGTGTCGTGCTGCTCGCCGAGTCGCACATCACGATCCACACGTGGCCCGAGCATCGCTTCGCGGCCGTCGACGCATTCATGTGCGGCGCGGCGCGCGCGGCCGAAGCGGTCGATGCGATTGCCGCCGCGCTCGGCACGCACGCGCAGGTTCGGCAGCAGGTGGCGCGTGGCGGCGTGTCGGCTTGAACACGCATTTCGCACCTCGATCGCCGTGTTTGAAAGAACCCGATTCGTCGCGCCGTTCGTCTTCGCGCTGTTCACCGGCAACGTTGCGGCCGAGGCGCCGCCGAAGCCGAGGCCGGCCGGGCCGGTCGTGATGGTCCACTTCGACTACGACGAGAAGGACAACGCGCGGCTTCACGCGCTGGAGCAGCGGCTGGATCGCGCGGTGCGGCAGGCAGGCGCGGGTGAACTCGGCGAGACCGAACTCCATCGCGACGGCAACGACGGGTATCTGTATTTCCATGGCGCCAGCGCCGACCGCCTGTACGCGATCGCGCGCCCGATCCTGAAATCGTCAGGATGGCTGACCGGTATGGAAGTGACGCTGCGCCGCGCATCGGGCGCGGAAACGTTCGAGACGCGCTAGCGTGCGGTTCGGGTCGAGCGCCGTGTCGCCGCGGTTCAGGCGATCGGCGCGGACGATTGTCACGCGGCTGTCATCTGACGCGGCGGCGCGCGCCGGTCAGTGCGGCAGCGCTTCGGCCTCGGCCCAGCGCTTGAACGAATCGAGACGCCGGCGCGTCTGGACGAGATAGAACGCGCCGATCAGCGGTTCGAGCAGCCAGCGCAGCCAGGACGGCTGGGCGCGGAAGTTGTACGTGAACTTCACCTCGGTCGACCCGGGCGTGTGTTCGGTGAAATTCCAGCTGCCGCTGAAGCGTTCGAGCACCTTGGGCCCTTCGACCATTTCGACGGCGGCGACCTGCGGCGGCCGGTACGAGATGTAGCGCGACACCATCGTCGCGCCCGACTGGCTGCGGCAGAACGCGTCGACGCCGACGTCGGCCGTCGTTCCGTCGAGCAGATAGGCGTCGGTGAGGAAACTGTCCCACACGAGCCGCCGCGCGTAATCCTGCGACCACGTGAAGAGGCGCCTGCGATCGACGCCGACGGTCCGGCTGACTGAGATCCTCATGATGGCGGGCAAGGGCGCGGATTAGGATGAAATCGAGTGTAACCCGCCAAAAACGCGCGTTTCGTCAGACTTCGTCAAGTCGAGCGTGTGCTCGAACGGGCGCGATTGACGCACCTCGGGATTTCACCTAGGATTCAATACAACCCTTCGGGACAGACCCGGAGCGTTTCAATCTCTTGAGGGAGCCTCATGAGTACGCAACAGAACCGGCGCTTCGACGCGCTCGTTTTCATTGGTCGTTTCCAGCCTCCGCATCGTGGTCACCTGAACGTGCTGAAGTCGGCACTGAGCCGGGCCGAGCGCGTGTGCGTGCTGATCGGGTCGACCGACAAGCCCCGCACCATCAAGGATCCGTTCTCGTTCGACGAGCGCCGCCAGATGCTGGCTTCGCTGCTCGACGCGTCCGAGCGCGACCGCGTGACGATCGCGCCGCTGCAGGATTCGACGTACAACGACGGCGACTGGGTGCGCTGGGTGCAGGACGCCGTCGCATCCACGCTCGGCGACATCGCACAGCGCAAGGTCGGGCTGATCGGCCACGAGAAGGACGCCACGTCGTATTACCTGCGGATGTTCCCGCAATGGGAGCTCGTCGACGTCGACGCGACGGAAGACATTTCCGCCACCGAGATCCGCGACCAGTATTTCGCCGAACGCACCAACAGTTTCGTGCAGTGGGCCGTGCCGGAACCCGTGTTCGGCTGGCTCGAGCGTTTTCGCACGCAGCCGGAATTCGCGCAGCTGAAGTCGGAAGCCGAATTCATTGCCGCGTATCGCAAGGCGTGGGCGGCCGCACCGTATCCCGTCACGTTCGTGACGGTCGACGCGGTGGTCGTGCACTCGGGCCACATCCTGCTCGTGCGTCGCCGCAGCGAGCCGGGCCGCGGCCTGTGGGCACTGCCGGGCGGGTTCGTGAACCAGGACGAGCGGCTCGATGCGGCCTGCATCCGCGAACTGCGCGAGGAAACCGGCCTCAAGCTGCCGGAGCCCGTGCTGCGCGGCTCGATCAAGGATCGCCAGGTGTTCGATCACCCGACGCGCTCGCTGCGCGGCCGCACGATCACGCACGCGTGCCTGTTCAACTTCCCGACCGGCGAGCTGCCGCGCGTGAAGGGCAGCGACGATGCCGACAAGGCGCGCTGGGTGCCGCTCAACGAATTCGCGCAGATGCGCAACGTGATGTTCGAGGATCACTTCGACATCGCGTATCACTTCCTGGGGAAGCTGTGATCCGCTGATTCCCCGCATTCCGTCCGCCGCGACAGACGCGGCGGCACTTCAACGGCCTAGAGGAGCTCTAGCCATGCAAAACGATCTCGGCGGCCTTGCCGCGGTTCTCGCCAATCCGATCCTCAATACGGATTCCTACAAGGCTTCGCACTTCCTGCAATATCCGCCCGACGCGTCGGCGATGTTCTCGTATGTCGAATCGCGCGGCGGCCGCTACGACCGCACGGTGTTCTTCGGCCTGCAGATGTTGCTGAAGGAATATCTGTGCAAGCCGGTCACGCACGCGATGATCGACGACGCACGCGATTTCTTCGCGGTGCACGGCGTGCCGTTCAACGAAGCGGGGTGGCGCTACATCGTCGAACGCTACGACGGCTACCTGCCGGTGAAGATCCGCGCGGTGCCCGAGGGTTCGGTCGTACCGGTGCACAACGTGCTGATGACTGTCGAATGCGACGATCCGCAGGTGTTCTGGCTCGCGTCGTATCTCGAGACGATGCTGCTGCGCATCTGGTATCCGGTGACGGTCGCGACCCGCAGCTGGCACCTGCGGCAGACGATCCGCCGCTTCCTCGAAAAGACCGACGACGATCTCGCGCAACTGCCGTTCAAGCTGCACGACTTCGGCGCGCGCGGCGTGTCGAGCGCGGAGTCGGCCGCGATCGGCGGCGCCGCGCACCTCGTGAACTTCATGGGCTCGGACACGGTGCTCGGCGTGCTGGCCGCGAACCGTTTCTATCGCGAGCCGATGGCCGCGTACTCGGTGCCGGCGGCCGAGCACAGCACGATCACGTCGTGGGGCCGCGAAGGCGAGGCCGATGCGTACCGGAACATGATCAATCGATTCGGCTTGCCGGGTGCGATCGTATCGGTCGTATCGGACTCCTACGATCTGTTCGCCGCACTCGATATGTGGGGCGGCGAGCTTCGGCAGGCCGTGCTCGATTCGGGTGCGACGCTCGTCGTGCGTCCCGATTCGGGCGACCCCGTGACGATCGTGCTGCAGACCGTGCGTGCGCTCGATGCATCGTTCGGTTCGACCGTCAATGGAAAAGGGCGGCGGGTGCTGAACCGTGTGCGCGTGATCCAGGGCGACGGTGTCGACGAGGCGTCGATCGAAGCGATTCTCTCCGCGCTCGACGATGCGGGCTACGCGGCCGGCAACCTCGTGTTCGGCATGGGCGGTGCGCTGTTGCAGCGGGTCAACCGCGATACGCAGCGTTTCGCGATGAAGTGCTCGGCGATCCGGCGCGGCGGCGCGTGGCACGACGTCCGCAAGGATCCGGTCACCGATCAGGGCAAGCGTTCGAAGAAGGGGCGGCTCACGTTGCTGCGCAATCGCTGCACCGGCGAGTATCGGACTGTGACGCTGCCGGTTGCGTGGGACGACCGTGCACTGGAAGGCGAATGGGACGACGCGCTCGAGACCGTGTTCGATACCGGGCGCTTGCTTGTCGATACATCGTTTGCCGAGGTGCGGGCGAGGGCGCACGCGGGCGAGGTGTGAGGCTGGTGGGGGAGGTATGAAACCTCCCCCGATGCCAGCTTCGGGCATTTACCTTCCGCCTGCCTCCAGCGGCACGCCGCTGCGATCACCCGCCCGTACCGCATCCATCGCCCGCGCGAGCGCATCGAACACCGCAGGTCCCTTGCAGCGCGAAACGTTGAAGCGCATGTACGACGTCGCGCCATGCGACGGACTGAACACATTGCCGGGCGCCAGCACGACGTCGTGATCCAGCGCATGACGCGCGACGCGCGCGGCATCGAGCCCGTCGGGCAATTCCGCCCACACGAACAGGCCGCCGCGCGGCTCCGTCCAGATGCCGAGCCCGGCGCGCGTCAGGCGCCGGATCGTTTCGCCCATCGCGTCCGCAAGACGTGCGTGCAGGCTGTCGAGATGGCGCCGGTACGTGCCGTCGATCAACAGCCGGTGCACGACGTTCGCGCCGATCTGCGCGTTGCCGAACGACGTCGCGAGCTTCAGGTCGACGAGCGCGTCGATCCATTCCGGGCGCGCGGCGACGAAGCCGCAGCGGATCGCGGCCGACAGTGTCTTCGAGAAGCTGCCGATCGACACGACGCGCGACAGCCCGTCGAAGGCCGCGAGGCGCGGCGCGGGAGCGTTCTCGAAATCCGCGAAGATGTCGTCCTCGACGATCAGCAGCCCGTGCTCGGCCGCAAGCGTCAGCAGCCGGTGCGCGACGGGCGGCGCAAGCGTCGCGCCGGTCGGGTTGTGCAGCGCCGCGTTGGTGATGTACAGGCGCGGGCGATGCTCGGCGAGCACCTGCTCGAAGCGCACGAGATCGGGACCGTTCGGCGTGTACGGAACGCTGACGATCCGTGCACGGTGGGCGCGCAGCAACGCCTGGAAGTTGAAGTAGCACGGATCGTCGAGCACGACCGTGTCGCCGGGTTCCAGCAGCAGGCGGCACACGAGATCGAGCGCATGCGTGCCGCCGTCGGTCAGCATGATCTGCGCGGGTTCCGCATGGACGCCGTGCTGCGCGAGCCGCCAGGCGAGCTGCTGGCGCAACGCGGGCAGGCCGAGCGGCGTCGCGTAGTCGGTCAGCGCGTCGGCGTCGTCGCGCGACACGGCGCGCAGCGCGCGGCGCAGGCTCTCGTCCGGCAACCACGACGACGGCAGCCAGCCGCAACCGGGCTTCACCGACGTCGGCGCTGCTTCGAGCGACTGGCGCGACAGCCACAGCGGATCGAGCTCGCGATCGAGGCGCGGGCCGAGATCGGCGAGCGCGAGCGGCGGCGCGTGGCCCGACACGTAAAAGCCCGAGCCGCGCCGTGCGACCAGCACGCCTTCGCTCGCCAGCCGTTCGTACGCGTCGACGACCGTCGATTTCGATACGCCCAGGCTGTCGGCCATCATCCGGATCGACGGCACGCGCGCGCCAGGCATCAGCGCGCGGCTCGCAATGCGCGCGCGCAAGGTGTCCATCACGGTTTCGACGCGCGTGCGCGACGCTGCAGGCGGGACGGGAGGCGGGGCGGTTCGGCGCATGGTGAGTGAACTGTACGGCCGGTTGTCCAGTACAGTTTGTCTGAATTGTATCGGGCTGTAGCTTACGCGCCTTTCGCGGGCGGCGGATCATCGGTCATCCACTTTCCCCGTTCAGGATTTCCCGTGCAAAAGACGACCGATGGATGGCTCAGCGGCCTGCTGGGCGTGATCATCTTCAGTGGCTCGCTGCCGGCGACGCGTGTCGCGGTGCAGGGGCTCGACCCGTTGTTCCTGACCTTTGCACGCGCGACGATCGCCGGTGCGCTCGGCCTGCTGTTGCTCCTCGTGCTGAAGCAGCGGCGGCCGACGCGGGTCGAGGCTGTGTCGCTGGCCATCGTCGCGCTTGGCGTCGTGGTCGGCTTTCCGCTGCTGACGGCGCTGGCGCTGAAGCACGTGACGTCCGCGCACGCGATCGTGTTCGTCGGGCTGCTGCCGCTGGCAACCGCACTGTTCGGCGTATGGCGCGGCGGCGAGCGGCCGCGGCTGCCGTTCTGGATCTTCTCGATCGTCGGCAGCGGGGCGGTGGCTGCATTTGCGCTGCGCAACGGCGGGCAGGCGTCGGTCGTCGGCGATGCGCTGATGCTGGCCGCGATCGTCGCGTGCGGACTCGGCTACGCGGAAGGCGCGCGCCTGTCGCGCCAGCTCGGTGGCTGGCAGGTGATCTCGTGGGCGCTCGTGCTGTCGCTGCCGCTGATGATGCCGCTCGCGTGGCTCACGTGGCCCGCGTCGTTCGACGCCGTCGATGCCGCTGCATTGTGGGGGCTCGCGTACGTGTCGCTGTTCAGCATGCTGATCGGCTTCGTGTTCTGGTATCGCGGGCTCGCGCTCGGCGGGATCGCGGGCGTCGGCCAGCTGCAGTTGCTGCAGCCGTTCTTCGGCTTCCTGCTGGCGGCAGGCCTGCTGCACGAGACGGTGCCGCCGTCGATGGTCGCCGTGACGCTCGTCGTGGTCGGCTGCGTGGCGGGCGCGAAGTATTTCTCGAAGATGGCGCCGGTGCAGCGCGCGGGGTGACGCGCGCCGCGTTCCTCGACGTGGCTTTACTCGAACGTTTCGAGCGCGAGCAGTTCCTCGATCGTCTGCCGGCGGCGGATCAGCCGCGGCGTGCCGCGATCGACGAGCACTTCCGGCGCGAGCGGCCGGCTGTTGTAGTTCGACGACATCGACGCGCCGTACGCGCCCGCATCGTGCAGGAACAGCAGGTCGCCAATCTGCGGCTGCGGCAGTTTGCGGTGCGTGACCACGCCGCCCGCGTCCTGCGTGAACACGTCGCCCGATTCGCACAGCGGCCCCGCGATCGCGAGATCGACGGACGGACGGCCGGCCGGCAGCGTGCCGTCGTGCCCGTGCACGGACACCGCGTGGTAGCTGCCGTACATCGACGGCCGCATCAGGTCGTTGAAGCCCGCGTCGATCAGCACGAAATCATGCTTCGGCCGGCGATTGACCGCCTGCACTTCGGTAACGAGCGTGCCGGCTTCCGCCACGAGGAAGCGGCCCGGTTCGATCTCGATGCGTACCGGGTGGCCGAGGTGCCGCTCGATCCGCTTGCGTGCGGCGTCCCATTGGCTGAAGTAGTGGCCGACGTCGACGCGCGGCTCGCCGTCGCGATACGGGATCGACAGGCCGCCGCCGGCGGAGATCGCGTCGATGTCGTGGCCGAGCGACGTGACGAGATCGACCATCGCATCGCACACCTGCGACAGGTGGCCGTAGTCGACGCCCGAGCCGATATGCATGTGGATGCCGACGAGCTTCAGCCCATGCTGGCGCACGATCTCGATCGCACGCGGCACGTCGTCGATCCAGATGCCGTGCTTGCTCTGCGGGCCGCCGGTGTTGGTCTTGTTGCTGTGGCCGTGGCCGAAGCCGGGGTTCACGCGCAGCCACACGCGGTGGCCCGGCGCGTGCTCGCCGATGCGCGCGAGCATGTCGAGCGAACCGGCGTTGACCGTCACGCCATGCTTCAGCACGGCCGCGAGCGTCGGGCGGTCGATCAGGTCGGCCGTGAACACGACGCCTTCCGGCTCGCCTGCGGGACTGAAGCCCGCAGCGAGGCTGCGCTCGATCTCGCCGAGCGACACGGCGTCGACGCATGCGCCTTCTTCGCGCATCAGCTTCAGGATATGGACGTTCGAGTTGGCCTTCTGCGCATAGCGGATGACGTCGAACTGGCGCAGTTGGGCGATGCGGTCGCGGATGACGTCGGCGTCGTACACCCACAGCGGGGTGCCGTATTGCTGCGCGAGCGTCGCGAGCTGGCGGGAATCGAGGGACATGGCGGATGAATCGGATCGAATGAACGGATAGCGTCGATGATGCATCGGATCGGCTATACAGTAAAATGTCGGTTTTTCGTGATTCGATTCATTTCTGATATAGGCGACCATGCTTACGCACCGTCATATCGAGGTTTTCCGCGCGCTGATGGTGACCGGCAGCACGACGCGCGCGGCCGAGATGCTGTACACGTCGCAGCCGACGATCAGCCGCGAGCTCGCGCGGATGGAGCAGGTCGTCGGCTTCGCGCTGTTCGAGCGCACGCACGGCCGGCTGCGGCCGACGATGGCCGCGCTCACGCTGTTCGACGACGTGCGGCTCGCCTATGTGGGGCTCGAACGCGTCGCGGCAACGGCCGCGCGCCTGCGCGAATTTCGCGACGGCCAGCTGTCGGTGATCGCGCTGCCGGCGTTTTCGCATGCGATCCTGCCCGGCGCGTGCCGTCGTTTTCACGAGGTTCACGCGGGCGCCAGCGTGTCGGTCGCGACGCAGGAATCGCCGGTGCTCGAGGAATGGCTCACCGCGCAGCGTTATGACCTCGGCCTGACCGAGCGCGACGTCGCGCCGGCCGGCACGGTGCTCACGCCGCTGCTCGAGGTCGACGAAGTGTGCGTGCTGCCCGCCGGCCATCCGCTGCTCGCGCAGGACGCGATCGATCTGCTCGATCTCGCCGATCGTCCGTTCGTGAGCCTGTCGCTGAACGATCCGTACCGCATCCTGATCGACGAGGCGTTCGCGCAACTCGGCGTCGCGCCGCGCTCGGTGATCGACACGCCGTCGGCCGTGTCGGTGTGTGCGTTCGTGCGGCAGGGGCTCGGTGCCGCGATCGTCAATCCGCTGACCGCGCTCGATTTCGTCGGGCGCGACCTGCACGTGCGTCCGCTCACGCGGTCGTTTCCGTACCGCGTCAGCGTGGTCGTGCCCGAGCACCGGCCGAAAAGCCTGCTCGTCGATGCGTTCGCCGACGCGCTGCGCGGCGAGGCGAAGGCGATCCGCCGCCGGCTGGCCGCGCACCTCGGCTAGCGGCGCCGTATCATGGGCGTTTCGCCGCCAACGTCTTCACTTTCCGGAATCCCGTCATGACCGACGCTTCATCTTCCGTCGAACCACCGACCCTCTACGGCGAACGCGTCGTCCTGCGGCCGCTCGACGCGTCCGACCGGCAGGCGCTGCTGGATGCCGCCGCCGACGGCGAGTTGTGGAACCTGAAGGTCACGGTCGTGCCGGGCGCGGAGACGGTCGATGCCTATATCGAGACCGCATTGCAGGGGCGCGCGGCCGGCACCGTGATGCCGTTCGCGATCGTCGATCGCGCATCGGGCCGCGTGATCGGCAGCACGCGCTTCTGGAAGATCGACCGCAAGAATCGCAAGCTCGAGATCGGCCATACGTGGCTGAGCGAGTCGGCGCAGCGCACGCGTGCGAATACCGAAGCGAAATGGCTGCTGCTCGCGTACGCGTTCGACACGCTGCAATGCGTGCGGGTGCAGTTCACCACCGACGAGCTGAACGAGAAATCGCGCGCGGCGATCCTGCGGCTCGGTGCGAAGCAGGAAGGGATCGTGCGTCACGAGCGGATCATGCCGGACGGCCGCAAGCGCAACTCGGTGCGTTTCAGCATCATCGACGACGAATGGCCGGAGGTGAGTGCGCGGCTGGCGGCGAAGCTTGCGACGTAAGGTGTGACGTGCGTCGCGCCGACGGCAGGGGGGCGGCAGCGCGACGAAGGGGGAAGCGGTGCGCCGCGCGCGAGGCGCGGCGCTGCATCGCGTTACTGCGCCGATGCGAGGTGGTGGCGCTGTGCGAGTTTCTGCGCGTCTGCGTAGTGCGCTTGCAGGATCGGCAGCGACTGGCGTGCGACTTCCTTCAGCTTCGTGTCGCGGCCCGATGCGATTTCGGCCTGGAATGCCGAGATCGTCTTCTGCTGGCCGGCAAGTGCGACCTGTTCGATATACGCCTTGTCGAACTCGGCGCCGCGCAGGGTCTTGATGCTGTTCAGCACGGCCGTGTCGGGATCGTTGGCCGGCACGTCGACACCGCGCGGGCTCGCCGCACGCATCGCCTGGATGATCTTTTCGTCGTCGGTCGACACGCGTTGCGCGAAGGCCTTGACCTGGCTGTCCGACGTGCGCGAATCGGCGATGCGTGCCGCGTCGTGCTGCGTCGATACAGTCTTCGTGCCGTCCGTGATGAACGCCTGGTCGGCTTCGTGGATGCGCGTCGCGGCGGCGGCCGGCGCAGCAGGCGCGGGTGCCGGTTGGGCGGTTTGCGCGGTCGCCGTCACGGCGACGAGAAGCAGGCCAGCGGCAGACAATGCAAGGCGCGAGATGTGGGGAAAGCGGTTCATGGGACCTCCTTTCGATCGGGGCTCTGGTTTAAAAAACGGATGACGTGATCCGTAGCTGTGCGAGAGACCGGGCGCGCCCGGGCCGGATTCGACCGCCGCTCTGCCGCGGCGCCGGTCGAAGTGTTTCCCGGCCCGACTGATTCTAGGAGAGCGGTCGGGTAGCAGGTGCAACCGTGCTGTGGTTTGTGTAACGGTTGGTAAGACGAAACGAGGCGTACGTGCGCGAACAGGTATTGCGTACCTGGTGCGCGTGCGGTGGCGGCAATTTTTGCGCGCACGTGGCGCATGCAACGCATGAGATGCATGCGCGTGTCATCTGCCGTTCATCGTCTTGCTGTCGTGTCGTGTCATGCACGTCGAGCGATGTGTCGGCGCGCGCATGCGATGTGCGAGCAAGCGTCAGACGCGATCGAGCAATGCATCGAGGCGCGTCAGCAACGGCGTCGCGCAATGTGCCTGCAATGCGTCGGGTGCGGTGTAGCCCCACGCTACGCCCTGGAATGCAATGTGTGCGCGTCGTGCCGCGTCGGCATCGCGGATTTCATCGCCGACGTACAGCACTTCGCCCGCACGTACACCGGCCTCGCGAACGAGCGCGCGCAGGCGACGCGCCTTGCCGAACAGCGGAATGCCGCACGCGAAGGTGTCGACGTGAGCACTGGCGCGCGGGCCGAGCCGGTCGCGCACGATGTCCTCGGTGTTGGACGTGGCGATCGCGATGCGGATGCCGCGTGCGGCGAGCGCATCGAACGTCGCGTCGACGCCGGGGAACAGTCTCACCTGCGCGACGCGCGGCTGCATCAGGCGGCGCATGTCGATCGTCACGCGCGGCACTTTCCACATCGGCACGTCGAGCGCGCGAATGATGTCGCGTGCCGACATCCCGCGCAGCGCGGGGCGCAGTTCGGGCGTGGCGTCGCGAAAGCCGTGCAGGCGCGACGCTTCCGACAGCGCCGCGAGAAAGCTGTCGAGCGAATCGGCGAGCGTGCCGTCGAAGTCGAATGCGATGAGGCGGAAGGTCATGAAGCGACGTGACAGGGTTATTGGACAGGCGACATTGTCACCGAATCGAGCGCCGGTGCCTGCACTGTCGCTTGCGCCTGAGCCTGCGGCGATGCGAGAGCGTCGCGCAACGGCTTCGCGTCTTCCGGATGCTCGGCTTCGACCGGAAGCCGCCCGCGAAGCGCGCGACCGGCTGCACCGATTCGGGTGCCTTGCGTCGGCTGGCGCGCGCCGCAGGAAGGAAAGCCCGGTATGCTGTCCGGCGTCCGCGCTGGCGGTTTACCGATGCTTCTTCCTGGCTGAATTCGATCAAATGAAAATCGCTCGTACCCGTTGTGCGATGTGGGTTCTCGGCGCGGCCCTCGCGTTGACTACTGCTGCGGAAGCGGCTGCCGCTCCGGTAAAACGTTGCGGATGGCTCGAGAATCCGACGCCGGCCAACTGGTGGCTGGTCGACAAGGACGGCAGCTGGACGTTGTCGACCATGGGCAACGAGCCGGTACCGGGCCTCGACGAGATGCCCGACATGTCGACGCAAGGCTGGGTCGTCACCAACGCGGAAGAGCACGGCTACGGCTGCGCATGCCTCGACCTGGAAATCGATCCGCACTCGCGCGAGGTGACGAGGATCGTCGCTGCGAAGCCGCTTCCGCTGAAGCGTTGCAAGGCCGACAAGACGTTGCCGGCGCCGTGACGAAGGTAGATGGAGGTCGCGCTACTCGTACAGGTGCAATGGTGCCCGGCGTAGTCGCCCATCACCATCCGGCAAGACGCCGCACCTGTGTTCAGCTGCAGCGGATTGGCGGTGTCCCTTGTCCGCCGCCCCGCAGCGCGGTATCGTCGATGCTCCGCCTTCCGACCCCGACCGGAGAACCGCCGTGCCCGCAGCCGCACCCGCCACGCTGAGATTTTCCACCGACAAGCGCGAACTCGACATCGACGCGATCTACGACTTTCTGCATCGCGACGCGTACTGGTCGCAGGGCATTCCGCGCGATGTGGTCGAGAAGGCGATCGAGGGCTCGCTGTGCTTCGGCGCGTATGTCGGCGACCGGCTCGTCGGGTTCGCGCGGCTCGTCACCGATCACGCGACGTTCGCGTACCTGTGCGACGTGTTCGTGTTGCCGGCCGAACGCGGCAACGGCTACGGCCGCGCGCTGATCGACCATGTGTTCGCGCAGGAGATGGTGCAGCGGCTGCGCCGCATCATGCTCGTGACGACCGATGCGCACGAGCTGTACCGCCCGGTCGGCTTCGGGCCGTCCGCGAACCCCGAACGGTTGATGGAGATCCGCCGCCCGGACATCTACGCGAAACGCTGACGCGCGGCGCAGCGCATACAATACGCGCTTTCCGTTTTTGCCGAAGAGAAGCCCATCATGACCGAACAGGAAGCCGAACAACTCGCGACGCACCGTCACTACAAGGGCGGGCTGTACCGCTACATCGGCGTTGCGCGCCATTCCGAAACCGAGGAATCGGTGGTCGTGTACGAGCACCTGTGGCCGCACGCGCGCGGGCTGTGGGTGCGCCCGGAAGCGATGTTCAACGGAAACCTCGAGGACGGCACGCCGCGTTTTCGCAAGCTGCGCGACTGATCCGCAACCGGCGGCGCGTGTGCCGCCGAGACGGCCGGGTGCGTGAGCGTGACGCCGTCACGCGCCGGCCAGCGCCTTCAGCAGTTCGGGCGGCGCATGCCCGACCGTCACCTCGGGCGTACCGTGCCATGCCGCGAGTTTCTTCACGGCCTTCGCAACGTCGGCCGCGAGCCCCGTGCCGAAGCGCACACCCGGCTCGACATGCACCGCCTTCAGCTCGAACGTACCCAGCGTGCGATGCGCTTTCGCATCGACGCGGCCGACCAGCCGGCCGCGATGCAGCACGGGCAGGCAGAAATAGCCGTAGCGCCGCTTGTGCTGTGGCGTATAGCATTCGATCGTGTAGTCGAAGCCGAACAACGTCGATGCGCGGCGCCGGTCCCAGACGACCGGATCGAACGGCGACAGCAGCGTCGTGACCGTCGAGCGCAACGTGTCGGCCTCGGCGGCCGGCAGCCAGGCCTCGAGCGAGCGATGCACGTACGCGGGTTCCTTCCAGTCGTCGATCTGCACCGGAATCAGGTCGCCGGCTTCCGCGAGCCGCTCCAGTTCCTCGCGGTACGAGCGTCGCGGCAGCCGGTAGTAGTCGGCGACCCAGTCCGCACGCACGACGCCGAGTGCGCGGCACGTGTAGTCGAGCAGTGCCGGCAGCACCGCATCGCGCGGCGGCAGGTCGCGTGAGTCGTCCCAGTCGGGCAGCACGCGTTCGCGCACGTCGTACACGCGCTGGAAATTGCGGCGTTCCGACACCATCAGGTCGCCGGTCGTGAACAGCACCTCCAGGTGCCGTTTCTCCGGCTTGCGATCCCACCATCCGTTGCCCTTTGCGCCATCCTCGCGCGTGAAATCGGCCGACCGCACCGGGCCCTCGTCGCGAATCCGCGCGAGCAGCCGTTCGATGTCCGGACGATTCTGCTCGTGCCATTCGGCCGCGTATTTCCAGCCCATCCCCGACGGATCGAGCATCTTGTAGCGCATCAGCCCGAACTGCTCGACCGGCAGGAAACACGCTTCGTGCGACCAGTACTCGAACAGGCGTGCCTCGGCGAGATGTTCGTCGAGCCACTGCGGCGCGAAATCGCCGAGGCGACTGAACAGCACGAGATACGGGCTGCGCGCGACGACGTGGATGGTATCGATCTGCAACTGCGCCATCCGGCGGATCGAGTCGAGCACGTCGGCCTTGGTCGCCTTGCGGCGGGGCGGCGTCAGCAGGCCCTGCGCGGCGAGATGCAGCGCGCGGGCGGCGGCGGGCGAGAGCGTAAGCATGGGAAGGGCGGTCGAAGGTGGCGATCGGGGACCACTTTAGCGCGAAAGCGGCGCACGTGTGCGCCGCGCCGCTGCAACGCGTCTGACAATGGTTGACAGACGGGTTTCGCAAGTTTCCCTATAGTGCAGTTCATGGCGCGACGAAAAGTGCGCGCAACGATTCCGCTTCCGACGCACATATGTCCATGGCACGCAGGAAGCGAATCCTGGATTCTCAACCCCCATCGGGAATTCAGGAGCCCTGAGCGGACATCCATGCGGCTGTGCACCGGCCCCGAGTGGATGTCCGCTGATTTTTTTGTATTTCCTGTTTCTACTTCCCCACCACGCGATTCCGCCGCACCGGCCAGCCTGCGGCTGGCTATTGCCGCTTGCCGCGCGCGACTTCGTCGCCGGCGCCGGGCGGCAGCCGCCGCGTGATCGGAATCGATGCGAACGAGCACAGCCCGACGACCAGGAACGCGGGCCAGAAATCCGACCACATCATCTTCTGATGGCCCTGCAGCCAGTGCGACACGTGCAGCACGAGGCCGGCCACCGTCACGCCGAGGCCGAGCGACATCTGCTGCACGACGCTGCCGAGGCTCGTCGCGCGGCCGGCGTCGCGCGGTGAAATATCCGCGTAGATCATCGAGTTCAGGCTCGTGAACTGCAGCGCGGGGAAGATGCCGCCGACGAGCACGATCAGCCAGATCGCCCAGGTCGCCATGCCGGGATGGAACACGCCGTACGCGGCGATCGCGAGGCCCGCGAAGGCCGCGTTGTAGATCAGCACCGTGCGAAAGCCGAAGCGCCGCAGCGTATGCGTGGCCGTCGAGCGGCTCACCGCGCCGCCGAGCGCGGACGCGCACGTGATGAGCCCCGAATGGAACGCGGTCATGCCGAGCCCTTCCTGCAGCGCGAGCGGCAGCAGGAACGGCACCGCGCCGAGGCCGATGCGGAACAGCGACCCGCCGACGACGCTCGCGTGATATGTCGGGATCTTCAGGAAACTGAGGTCGAGCACCGGCCGCTCCTTGCGGCGCGCGTACGGCACGTACAGCGCGAGCATCGCGGTGCCGGCCGCGCACATGAGGAGCGCGTTCGAGCGCGACGTGAGCGCGCCGTCGATCAGCGTGAGGCCCATCAGCAGCAGCGCGGCGCCGCTGGCCGACAGCAGGAAGCCGAACCAGTCGAGCGGGCCGGGATCGGGCTCGTGGGTGTTCGCGATGTGCTTGCTCGCGAGATAGATCCCGTAGATACCGATCGGCACGTTGATGAAGAAGATCATCCGCCAGTGCAGGTAGGTCGTGATGAAGCCGCCGACGAGCGGCCCGACCGTGGGCCCGAACAGCGCGGGAATCGCGAGGTAGTTCATCGCGCGCACGAGATCGGAGCGCGGCACTGCGCGGAAGATGATGATGCGGCCGACCGGGACCATCATCGCGCCGCCGACGCCCTGGATGAAGCGCGCGAACGTGAGCACGCCGAGGGAGTTGGAGGCCGCGCACATCAGCGAGCCGACGACGAAGATGCCGATCGCGGTGCGGAACACGGAGCGTGCGCTGAAGCGGTCGGCGAGCCAGCCGCAGATCGGAATGAACACGCCGAGGCCGACCACATAGGCCGTGATCGCAATGTTCAGTGTGACGGGGTTGTGCCCGAAGTCCCTCGCCATCGCGGGCAGTGCGGTGACGATGATGTTCGCGTCGACGCTTTCCATGAACAACGCACAGGCAACGATGAGCGGTGCTAGAAAGACGGGCGACATGGGCTGGGCGCGCGGTAAAGACGCCATTATGCCCACAATGTGACCGCTGAGTCACGCGTGACAACAGTTGTTCCGCATGTTGCAACAGTCGTCCTTTCCGGCGAACCGTATGGAAAGAACGACTGCGCACGCACGGCGCAACGATCGTGTCGGTGTGCGACACGGAACCGGCCGGCGGGCCGCGCGGCCTCGTCGTCGATCGACGCATGTGATGCGTTTTCGACGCACGGCAGGATCCCGACGTTGTCGACGCAACGATCCCGGAACGGCTCGACGTAGTTGGCGCTGCAGCAGGGGTGTTCGGGAACAGCGGCCCGACGCGCATCTTCACGGCATGGTTGCGGTGCGTACGATCGAAGTTGGCCGGATCATGGTGATTCCCTTTGACGGCGTGGAAAGGCGTTTCTAGAATATGAGCGTTTGCTCATGTTCGAAACGTGCATTCCCGCCATGTCCGAATCGCCTTCGCCTCTCCCGCTTTCGCCCCGCAAGGCGCCGCGCCAGCGCCGCTCGGTGGCCACCGTCGACGCGATCGTCGAGGCCGCTGCTCGCATTCTGGAGCGCGACGGCTTCGACGGATACACGACGAACGCCGTTGCGGCGCTGGCCGGTGTGAGCATCGGCTCGCTCTATCAATACTTCCCGAACCGCGATGCGCTGACGGCCGCGCTCGTCGAGCGCGAGAGTGCGCATCTGCTCGACGACGTCGACCGGGCAGCCGCGCTGGCGTCGTGCGACGACGTGCTGCGCATGCTGGTGCGCGGGGCCGTCGCGCACCAGATGCGCCGGCCGGTGCTCGCGCGGCTGATCGATTTCGAGGAAGCGCGACTGCCGCTCGGTGCGCGCACCGCGCGCGTCGCAGACCGCATCCACGCGACGCTGCTGCATGCGCTCGGGCAGCGCGATGCGCCGCGTGTCGCCGCACCCGGCGTCGTCGCACACGACCTGCTCGCGATCGTGAAAGGGATCGTCGACGCGGCGGGCGCGCGCGGCGAGACCGATGCGGCGGCGCTCGAAGCACGCGTGTGGCGGGCGGTACGCGGTTACCTGCGCGAGTCGCGCGAATCGAAACTTGCTTGATGTGCACGTTTTGTGCGACAGTCGGACCCATTCGCACCACAACATGACGCGTATCGATCGAGGGCCATCGAGACGAACGCGCGCGCGAACGAGACCTCGTGCCGATCCACTCACCATCGAAAGGAGGGGACACGCCATGACGTCACGTCGTGCCGCATCGATTGCTTCTCGCTTCCCGGTTCATCACGCTTCACGTGTTGCGCCACCCGCGCCGCGTCTGCGCTGGGCTGCCGCGCTGGCCGTCGCCTATCTCGCCGTCGCGGGCTGCGCCGCGCAGGCCGACAACGCGAACCAGGCCGCTGCGCAGGCGGCCAGCCAGTCCACGGTCGCGGCCACTGCCGCTGCGGCGGCTCCCGCGTCGGGCACGCTGCTGCTACCGCCGAGCCAGCTCTACGGCGACCTGTTCGTCGCGGTGCAGACCGCGCAGATCTATCCCGACCAGAAAACCTTCGTCGACGCGACGCCCGATACCGATCCCGCGACGATCGTGCAGTTGTATCAGCAACAGAAATCGCAGCCGGGCTTTTCGCTGAAGACGTTCGTCGGCCAGCACTTCACGCCGCCCCCGGAAAGCGGCGTGACGCCGCCGCCGAACCAGACGCTGCGCCAGCATATCGACTGGCTGTGGCCGCAGCTCACGCGCACGAGCGTCACGGTGCCGCAGTACGGTTCGCTGATCGCGATGCCGAAACCGTATGTCGTGCCGGGCGGCCGCTTCCGCGAAGGCTACTACTGGGATACCTATTTCACGATGCTCGGGCTGCAGGTGTCGGGACGAGAGGATCTCGTCGACGACATGCTCGACAACTTCGCACGTCTGATCGATACGATCGGGCACATCCCGAACGGTAACCGCACGTATTACGCGAGCCGCTCGCAGCCGCCGTTCTTCGCGTACATGGTCACGCTCGCCGCACAGGCGGAAGGCGACAAGGTCTACCAGAAATACCTGCCGGAACTGCGCAAGGAGCACGCGTACTGGATGCAGGGCGAAACCACGACGCCGCGCGGGCAGGCCGCGCGCCACGTGGTCGTGCTGCCCGACGGCACGGTACTGAACCGGTACTGGGATGCGAGCGACACGCCGCGCGACGAGTCGTATCTCGAGGACGTGACGACCGCGAAATCCGTGCCTTCCCGTCCGGCGAACGAGGTGTACCGCGACCTGCGCGCGGGCGCCGAAAGCGGCTGGGACTACAGCTCGCGCTGGTTCGGCGACGGCAAGACGCTCGCGACGATCCGCACGACGTCGATCGTGCCGGTCGACCTGAACAGCCTGATGTTCCATCTCGAGACGACGATCGTGAAGGGCTGCACGGTCACCCGCGACATCGCATGCGTGACCGACTTCTCCGGGCGCGCGGCGCGGCGTGCAGCGGCAATCAACCGCTATCTGTGGAATCGTCGCGGCTATTACGGCGACTATGACTGGCAGTTGCGCAAGTCGCGCGACGGCGTGACGGCGGCCACGCTGTATCCGCTGTTCGCGGGCGTCGCATGGCCCGAGCGCGCGAAGGCGACCGCGCGCGAAGTGCGCAAGACGTTGCTGCAGCCGGGCGGGCTCGCGACGACGACCGAGAACACGGGCCAGCAGTGGGACGCGCCGAACGGCTGGGCGCCGCTGCAGTGGATCGCGATCGACGGGCTGCGCCGCTATGGCGAACCGGCGCTCGCGAAGGAGATCGGCACGCGCTTCCTGTCGGACGTGAAGCATGTGTATGCGACCGAAGGCAAGCTCGTCGAGAAATACGTGGTCGAAGGCGCCGGCACGGGTGGCGGCGGAGGCGGCGAATATCCGCTGCAGGACGGGTTCGGCTGGACCAACGGCGTCACGCTGAAACTGCTCGGGCTGTACGGCGAGTAATACGCGGCGCGGGCCATGTGCCCGCACGGTGCGCAAGCACACGGGCCGGACTGTCGCGCAAGCGGCCGTCCGGCCCGTGTCTTCATGCGGCTCGCGTCAGAACGTGATCGTCGTGCGTACGCCGACCACCGTCTCGTCGCCGATGCGTGCACCGGCCGCGTTCGGGTTCGGGATGCCGCCGCCCGGGCGGAAGAAGTGCTGCAGGTCGGCTTGCAACTGCCACCATGGCGTGACCTGGTACTGGTAGGTCGCTTCGACGACCGTCTCCGCGCGGCGCACCGGATAGCCGGGCGTCGTGTACACGCCGGTGTCGCCGTCGAGGCCGCGCGCATGCGAGCCGATCTTCGCGTAGCCGACCGCGATGCCGGCGACGTCGTTGTCGCGTCCGGCGAACGGCGCCTTCACTGTCACGCCCGCGTTGGCGGCGAAGTCGACGATATTGCGATCGCCCGGCGAGCCCATCACGCGCGCGAACACGCCGACCGAGCGCGGGCTGTCGGCCGACGGCCGCCACACCATCTGGTCCGCGACCGCATAGAACCCGTAGTTGCCGCGATGCGTGGCGGGCGTGCCGTTGCTCGCCGGATTCGCGAGCGACAGGCCGTCGGTGCCGTAGCGCGGATCGTTCGCGTGCTGCGACTGATACCAGAAGCCGAGCTTGTACGTGCCGGGCAGGCCGGCCGGTTGCGGCGCCTTCGGATCGGCGGGCGGCGCGTTCAGCGCGTACTGCACTTCGCCGATCACGAACGCGCCGCTGCGCAGGTTGAAGTTGGTGCCGTGCGCATTCAGCACCTGCGCGTCGCCGTCGGTGCGGCCGGCCGGGTTGCCGTCGAACACGCCGATCATCGCGGTCCATGCATCGGCCGGCTTCACGCGCAGCCGCACGCCGAGCGACGACAGCGGATAGGCGGGGCCGCCGGCCGGCAGGTCGGTGGACGGTAGCACGGGCCAGCCGAACGTCGCGTTCATGAACGTCGCCGCGTTCTGGCTCACCATGAATTCCTGGTCGACGCTCTGCTGGCCGACCTTCACGTCGACCTTGCCGTCGAGCAGCGACTGCTGGTACCAGAGCTCCCACAGGCGCGTGGTCGAGGTCGCCTCGATGCCGGTCGCGGTCTGCAGCGTCTGCAGGTAGCGCTGCGTGAGGCTGGTGCCGTGGATCTGCAGCGCCGACACGTTGAACGTGCCGCCCGGCAGGCCGATCGCCTTGCCGGTATCGACGTTGAAGCCGAATTGCGTGAGCCCCTGGTACGCGCCGCCGCGACCCGTGCCGCCGGACGTGTTGTACAGGTACTCGCTGGTTTCCTGCAGGCTCAGCGTGACGCCGTGATCGCCGAGCAGGTCGCGCAGGCCGCCCATGTTGCCGAGCAGGTTCGACCGCTCCCAGAAACCGGTGGGGGCGGGCGCGGCAGCATCGGCGGCCTGTTGTGCGGGCGCGGCGGCGTCGCTGGTGCCGGCCGTCGGTCCGGTTGCCGCCGGCGACGACGCCTGCGCGAACGCGGGCGTGGCGGCGAGCGACAGCAGCAGCGTGGCGAGTGCGTTGACGCGAAGCTTGCGCGGGACAGGAGAGAGAGGGTTCTTCATGCGGGCTCCGTCGATGATTTGATTAGTTAGACTGAAGAAACGAAAACGTGATGCGGGAAACGCGGCGAGACGATCGCGCGGCGGCCCAGGGCGAGTGGATCACGCCGCGCGGCGATGGGGTTACGGCAGCCAGCCGCCGACGCGCCACACCTGCGCGAAGCCGAGGCGCGACGCGGCCGCGCACAGCAGCGCGGCGAGCGCGACCGCGGCTGCCATCACGGCGACCAGTACGCAGTCGAGCGGGCGCGGCGTCGCCGGCACGTGGGTGAGCGCCATGCCGCGCCAGTTGCTGAACGCGTGGGCGAGCGGCGAGAGGCCGGAAACGAACGAGCGGTCGCACGCGACGTGCACGATGCGCTTGAGCTTGAGCGCGAACGATTGAAAGAACATGACGCTACCTCCGTCCGGTCCGGCAAACGCCGGACGACGTGTTCGAGCGCGGGCGCACGATGCGGCCTGCGATCGGAGGGTGGAACGTAACGGAGCGTGCGACTGGCGAGGCGGCGATGACCGGCCCGGGAGGAAGCGCGCTAACCCGACGAATGCGAGCTAGCGGCGAAAGACATGCGTCTGGCTGCTATCTCGCGATGGCTTGGCCGGCCTGGACCGGCATCGAACTGCAACTAGAGCATGTGTCCACGGAGGGACTCCCTTGATGAATTGGGGCGGATTGTAGTCGCGACTTTTGCTGCGGTGCAAGTAAAAAACGCACAAAAGATGACGTCTGTGGCGTGCGCGTCGCAACGGACCGCCGCGGCGCGACGGCGTCCGGGCAGGGACGGGAGGCGCGCACAGTGGGGTGCCGCGCCGTTGTTCGCACGCGTCGCGTGCCTGACCGCGCCGTGACGCGCTGAAAGGTTCCGGTACGCCGTTTCAAGGGCAAATCTTTCAGTGGCGGAAAGGGGGAAATTTATTTCGAAAAATGGGGTTTGGAGGGGTTGACTTCACTTTCGGGCCGTCCATAGAATCCGCCATCTTCACTCTTGGGGCCGCCGCCTTGGACGCCTGCAGTAGTCGATCTTCGAACGAAATTTCCGCCTGAGCGACCGACGTCCGCGCCTCACCGAAGCCGCCGTTTGTCTCCCAGGCAAACGGTGCGCGCAGCAGTATTCCGCAGCAAATTCCTACGTGCACCCTGATTCGCGCCGGTTAGCGTGATGCGTTCTCGCATGCGTTGCCCGGTTTCACCGCCGCCCGGCAGGCGGCCGCGTTCGCGCATGCTTGTTCCATGCTCGCGAATGGCGGCCCGCAGGCCTGACGGCGGTCAACCGTGTTTTCCGGAACACCGCATAGGAGCCGCCATGAACGACAGTGACAGTTGTCCCTTATGCCCGTTGCATGCACCGACCCTTTTGAACCCGGGTCGCAGGGACACTCCGGCCGACTAGCCTGACTCGTCGTTCAGGCCCCGGACTGGCCCCGCACCCACCACGCGGCCGGCACGCCTGCCGTCGCCGCACGGAGCCAGACCATGAACTTCGGCCTTCTGCTGTCGAACCTTCCGCACGTCACGGAATCGCGCAACCACTACGACGCGATGCTGACGCTCGACGCCCGTCCGCGGGTGTTTTCCCGCCTGCTGAACCAGCTGAAATCGTTGATCCGCTGAAAGAAGTGCCGAGCGCGACTCGGCATGCGCACGCGTATCCGCCTTCGAGCGGTTGCCTCGTGCGCATTCCAAGGTCACACGCTTATCGAATCGAATAACCCTTAGCCGTACGGAACACATCATGTCCACGCCATCCAACGTCTCTCCACCGGTCGCCGTCGAACGCAGCGCCGTGCTCGACGAAGCCCACCTGGGCGACATCCGCGGTGCACTCGGCACGATCGAGCGCCACGACACCGGTGCGCGCGGCTCGTGGTGGGCGCGCCTGCGCACGTTGCTCGCGATCATCGGCCCCGGCCTGATCGTGATGGTCGGCGACAACGACGCCGGCGCATTCGGCACCTACACGCAGGCCGGCCAGAACTACGGCACGACGTTGCTGTGGACGCTGCTGCTGCTCGTGCCGGTGCTGTACGTGAACCAGGAAATGGTGCTGCGCCTCGGCGCGGTGACGGGCGTCGGCCACGCGCGCCTGATCTTCGAACGCTTCGGCAAGTTCTGGGGTGCGTTCAGCGTGATCGACCTGTTCCTGCTCAATGCGCTGACCATCGTCACCGAGTTCATCGGCATCACGTTCGTGCTCGACTTCTTCGGATTGCCGAAGGTAGCCGGCGTGTGCGTGGCCGCCGCGCTGACGATGGCCGCGGTGAGTACCGGCGATTTCAGGCGCTTCGAGCGATTCGCGATCGGGCTTTGCGTGCTGAGCCTGCTGCTCGTGCCGGTGCTCGTGTCGATCCACCCGCCCGTCGCGCAGATGACGCGCGATTTCTTCGTGCCGAACTGGCCCGCGCACGCGAAACTGTCGGACGTGATGCTGCTCGTGATCGGCATCGTCGGCACGACGGTGGCGCCGTGGCAGCTGTTCTTCCAGCAGAGCTACGTGATCGACAAGCGCATCACGCCGCGCTTCATGAAGTACGAGAAGGCCGACCTGTGGATCGGCATCGCATTCGTGCTGGTCGGTGCGGTGGCCATGATCGGCTTCAGCGCCGCGCTGTTCAACGGCCGTCCGGAAGCCGGCAACTTCACCGACGCGGGCGGCATCATCGCGGGCCTCGAGAAGTATGCAGGCCGCACGAGCGCGACGCTGTTCGCGGTCGCGCTGCTCGATGCCTGCATCATCGGTGCGGCGGCCGTGTCGTTGTCGACCGCCTATGCGATCGGCGACGTGTTCAAGATCCGTCACTCGCTGCATCGCGGCGTGACCGATGCGAAGGGCTTCTATCTCGTCTATTTCGGCATCGTCGCGGCCGCGGCCACGCTCGTGCTGATCCCGGGCAGCCCGCTCGGCCTGCTGACCGAAGCCGTGCAGACGCTGGCCGGCGTGCTGCTGCCGAGCGCGACCGTGTTCCTGCTCGTGCTGTGCAACGACCGCCAGGTGCTTGGGCCCTGGGTCAACTCGACGAAGCTCAACGTGTTCACGGGCGCGGTGATCTGGGTGCTCGTGCTGTTGTCGATCATCCTGACCGCATCGGTGATGTATCCGGATATCAGCGGCGAAGCGATCGTCGACGTGCTGGTGGGCGGCACCGTGCTCGCGATCACCGGCTATCTCGCGACGGTCCTGATTCGCCGCAACAAGCGCGTGGTCGAGCCGGCGCTCGATCGCTCGCTGCGCGATACGTGGCGCATGCCGCCGCTTGAAACGCTTGAGCCGCAGAACATGACGGTCGCGACGCGGATCTGGATGGCCGTGCTGCGCGGCTATCTCGTGATCGCGGTCGGCCTCGTGATCGTGAAGGTCGTGCAGATGACGCTGCTGAAGTAACGCAGGACGTCTGCCAGGAAGCGGCGCCGGACCCGGCACCGCGCCGCAACCCGCACATGCCGGCCCGCGAGGCCGGCATGTGCGTTTACGCGTTCGATTTCATGAAACGCCGTTGCGGCGCGCTCAGATCAGCTCGAGCTTCGACGTCAGGTACGTGAGCTGGATCCGGTTCGCGACGCCGAAGCGCTTGCGCAACTTGCGCAGGTGATAGTCGACGTTGTGCGCGCTGGTGTCGAGGCGCCGGCCGATCTCCTTGTCGGATGCGCCTTCGGCAATGCCGAGCAGCAGTTCCTGTTCGAACGGCGTGAGCCCGTTCACCGCGCGCTCGCGCGACGTCGAGATCAGTTGAGGCGACGCGAACTTGTGCACCGACAGCCCGATCGACAGCGCCTGCTCGATGGTCGCCGGCGTGATCCATTCGCGCGTACGGCGCGGCGCGGTGAAGCTCATGAACGCATGCAGCCGCGTGCCGGGCACGGCCATCGAATACATGATGCCGCTGCACATGCCGTCGTCCTGCATCGTCTGCAGGAAGCCGTCGAGCGCGGCGGGGCTCGCGTACGGGCTGTCCTCGCGCTCGCGGTGATCGCGCCGCAGCTGCTGCAGGTCCCACACGATCGGCATGTTGCACACGCGCGCGCCGAGCGTGCGCGGATCGACATCGTGGTGGTTGTGGCGCACATAGTCGCCGCGATAGGTGGGCGGCGTGAACGCTTCGTGCAGGTAGAGGCTTTCGACACGGTCGCGCGCGAATTCGAGCGCGAAGTACGCGAACGTCGAGAAGCCTGTCAGATGCAGCAGGCTCGTGACGATCCGGTTGCGCTCGGCCGTGCTCTGCGCGTGCGCGAGCGTATCGGCGACGCCGAGCTTCGGCGCGTGCGGCTGCGCGACGTCGCCGCGCTTCACGTCGTCGCACCAGACGACCTGCACGGCGCGCTCCCGCAGCGCATCCGCGCAGGCGCCCGACCCGCGCGACGGGCGTGCAAAGGTTGGGGCGACCGCTTCTTCATGCAATGCAATATCGGACATGAGCCATCCCTCGGAATCGACGCGCATCGCCTGGCGGCGGCCGTATCGTGAACGGCATTCGCGGCGGTGCGATCGAGCATCGTTTTGATATGCGCCGATCGTCATCCCTGACGAAACGCGGGGGCATTGTACAAAAATGCCTGTGTATGCGTAATATGCCGTAATACTAATTGCGGCGAAAGGTTCATGTTCGCGCGCATATATTGATTACCAGAAAATCATAAAGAAAAGACCAGATCGTGACGGGGCGCAGTTTCATATATTGGGAAAGGGGCGGGCTCCTCATGACACATGCTGACGGCGCACCACGCGTCGAATGGTTCTCACAGGCCGATATAGCGACCGCTGCCGCTTATTCGAACGAATATCAGGCAATCGAGCGCGACTTTTTTACCGGCATTCAAATCGGATCCGGTAAAACCGACCTTGCGCAAATCGATTTCGCGCAATGCCATGCGCGATTGCGGCAAATCGGATTCAGTACGCTCGGTTACGGCGCCTACGAAATGATCGGGCGGCGCATTCTGTGCGCGCATCTGCTGCGCGACCTCGCGCCGGCGACGTTCATGCAGCCGTTCATCGAGGGAATGCTCTACGAGAGCGACCCGCGTTTCGCGCAGGTGCGGCAGAGCGGCTTTCCGGTCGCATGGCGGCTCGACGAGATCGAGGCGGCCGCGCAGGGCAGCGGCGACCGCAAGGTGCTGGCGCTCGCTGGCCATTTGCGTGCGCACGCAATGAACAGCGGCGTGATCTTCAGCCTGTCGGCGCCGCGTCTCGACCTGCGCGTCGCGGTGAACGTGACGTCGGAGACGCACGGCACCGAATGGATCGACGATCGGGTGATCGGCGGCGCGCTGTCGGTCAGCCTCGCCGTGCATCGCGTCGCGCTGCCGTTCCTCGAGGCGCGCATCGCCCGCATGCGTGGCTTCGCGCTCGGCGACGAGCAGCAACAGGTGCTCGACCGGCTCGTGCACGGGCTATCCGACCAGGAGATCGCGAGCGCGCTGCGCACGTCGCTGCACAAGGTCGGCCATCACATCCGTTCGCTCGAGAAACTCTTCAACGTGCAGAACCGCGCGCAACTCGCGTATCTCGCCGCGCGGCGCCTGTAACCGTCGCCTGACGCACCGCCGACGTGCGCGCGCCGGCGGTTCGCACGCAATGGAAGCGGTTCCGGCGGCGCGCTCCCGGGCGTGCCGCCGGGTTTCGTAGTCCGATTCGATCGTCGCCGGAAAACGCGCTTTCACGCTACGAGGCGCGTCCCTTTTTCCACCGTTTCCCGTCGCTACACTCGTCCCATTCAACGGTCCGCGCGGCAGGGGCAGGATTGCCCGTGCCAGCCGGCGATAACGACAGGACACCGGCACGATGGCAGAACCGAAGGCGCTCTCCCGCGACTGGCAGCGGTTGTTTTCCGCTGGCCGTGGCGTGTCCGGACGGCGTCTCGGGGGCGCGTCGCCGCGCGCCGACCTGTTCATCGCGGCGTTCATCATCGCGGTCGTCGCGCTGTTCATCCTGCCGCTGCCGCAGGCCGCGCTCGACGGGATGATCTCGCTGAACCTGGCCGCGAGCGTCGTGCTGCTGACGGTCTCGACCTACGTGCCGTCGGCGGTCAGCTTCTCGTCGTTTCCTGCGTTGCTGCTGTTCACGACGCTGTTCCGGCTCGCGCTGAACATCGCGTCGTGCAAGCTGATCCTGCTGCACGCGAACGCGGGCCACGTGATCGACGCGTTCGGGCGGCTCGTGGTCGGCAACAACGTCGTGGTGGGCGGCGTGGTGTTCCTCGTGATCGCCGTCGTGCAGTTCATCGTGATCGCGAAAGGGTCGGAGCGGGTGGCGGAAGTCGGCGCGCGCTTCTCGCTCGACGCGATGCCCGGCAAGCAGATGAGCATCGACGCGGACTTGCGCGCGGGCATCATCAGCGCGGACGAAGCGCGCGAGCGCCGCGAGAAGCTCGAGCAGGAATCGCAGATGCACGGCGCGATGGACGGCGCGATGAAGTTCGTGAAGGGCGACGCGATCGCGGGCCTCGTGATCGCGTTCATCAACATCGTCGCGGGGATCGCGGTCGGCACGCTGATGCACGGGATGGATATCGGCCAGGCGCTGCAACGTTACGCGATCCTGACGGTCGGCGACGGGATGGCATCGCAGATTCCGTCGCTGCTCGTGTCGATCGCGGCCGGCATCGTGACGACCCGCGTCGCGACGCGCGATGCGCGGCAGCGCCAGCTCGGCGAACAGCTCGGCGAGCAGCTGGGTGCGCATCCGCGTGCGCTGCTGATCGCGGCGGTCGTGCTGACCGGCTTTCTCGTCGTGCCCGGTTTCCCCAAATGGTCGTTCGCGCTGATCGCGATCGGCCTCGGCGTGTTCGCGTTCTCGCAGCTCAAGCGCAAGACGGCCGCGCCCAGTTTCAACCTGATCCAGATCGCGGGGCGTGTCGGCGCGGCCGACGACGGCCAGCCGGCGAAGGTGTCGCATGCGGCGGGCGTCACGTCGCTGATCGCGGTGTCGCTGTCCGACGACCTGCGCACGAGCCTGAACCTCGCGCAGTTGCAGGCCGCGCTGTCGAGCGCGAAGGCGCGCGTCGATGCGGACATCGGCACGGTGTTCCCGCGCATCACGCTGAACGACGACGAAGGTGCGGCGGCCGGCACGTACCGGATCTATCTGCAGGACGTGCTCGCCGCGCACGGCGCGCTGAAGCCGGGCTGGCTGCTGTGGGACGGCGTCGCGCCGCTGCCCGAGCGCGCGGAGCGCCAGCCGGCCGAAGCATTCGGCCCGTTCGCGACCGCGCTGTGGATCAAGCCTGACGGCCCCGCGCCGGACGGCAAGTGGCTGTCGAGCGAAAGCGCGCTCGCCGCGCACGTCGAGCAGATCGTGCGCCAGCATGCGGACGAACTGCTCGGGATCCAGGAAACGCAGGCGCTCGTGCATCTGGTGCGCCGCGAGCACCCGGAACTCGTGGGCGAGCTGACGCGGCTCGTGCCGCTGCAGCGCGTGACCGAGGTGCTGCGCAGGCTGCTCGCCGAGCAGGTGCCGATCCGCAATTTGCGCGTGATCTTCGAAAGCCTGATCACGTGGGCGCCGAACGAACCGGACGACGTGATCGCGCTGGTCGAGCTCGTGCGCGTCGACCTGCGCCGGATGATCACCGACCGCCATGCGGGCACGACGCGCCAGCTGCGGGTCGTGCTGTTCGAGCAGAACCTGCAGGAGCGGATCGAGAGTGCGGTGATGCGCACGAAGCAGGGCAATTTCCTCGCGTTGTCGAGCGCGGTCAAGCAGGACATCGGCGAGCAGGTGCGCGCGATCGTGCAGGCCGCGCAGGCGGGCGGCCACGGCACCGCGCAGGGCGCCGCGCGGCTCGCGGTGATGGTCGCGCTCGGTGCGCGCCGCTACGTGAAGACGATCCTGCAGCCCGTGCTGCCCGACCTCGCGGTGCTGTCGTACCAGGAAGTCGAGGAAGACGTGCAGCTGCATACGGTCGGCTGGGTCAAGAACCCGCCGGATGACGGCACGGTCGGCGCGGGCGCCGACGTGCGTGTACCGGGAGCCGCGCAATGACGAGCTCGACGATCCTCGACCTGACGCGCCAGGCGCTGATGCTCGTGCTGCTGCTGTCGTTGCCGATCGTGCTGATCGCCACCGTCACGGGCCTCGTCGTCGCGATCCTGCAGGCCGTCACGCAGGTGCAGGACGCCAACATCGGCATCGCGGTGCGGCTGATCGCCGTGATGGTCGCACTCGTGCTGCTGTCGGCCTGGCTCGGCGGCGAAGTGCTGCGCTTCGCGCAGCAGGCGCTGGAACGCATGTTCGTTTCTTCCACAGGAGTCCTTTGATGCGTCGACGCGTCGCCTCGATCCCGTTTCAACCGCGCAGCCTGCAACGGGCCGCGCTCGCCATGTGCGCGACCGCGCTGCTCACGGCGTCGCTGTGCATGGCGCCCGCGCAGCATGCGCGGGCCGCGGACCTGCGCTGGCGCAACAAGCCGTTCACGATCGTCGCGAACGGCAAGAAGATCGGCGACTTCATCCGCGAGCTCGCGTCGTCGCAGGGCGTGACGGCGGTGGTCGACCCGAAGGTCGACGGCGTGATCAGCGGCCGCTTCTCGGGCACGCCGCAACAGACGCTCGAGACGATCTGCTCGACCTACGGGCTCACGTGGTACTACGACGGCTCGTTCCTGTACGTCGATCCGGCCGACCAGTCGCAGACGCAGATGATCCCGATCCCGCCGAATGCCTCCGGTGAAATCGGCCGTGCACTGCAGGCGATGCAGATTCCCGACAAGCGCTACACGCTGGTGATCAACGATCGCGCGAACAGCGTGTACGTGGCCGGCCCGCGCCGCTACGTCGAGCTCGTGCGGCAGGCGGTCGGCTCGGTCGGCGATCCGTCGGCGAATGGTGCGCATGCGGATATCCGCGCGTTCCGGCTCAAGTACGGTTGGGCATCGGATTTCACGATTAACCGTTCGGGCAAGGAAGTGACGGTGCCCGGTGTCGCGACGATCCTGCGGCGGCTGTTCGGCAAGGCCGGCGACACGGCGGCGGCACCGACGAACCCGTCGCTCGGCCAGGCCGCGCGCCAGGTGAAGCTCGGCTCGGGGCTGACGATCGCGGTGCCGCGCCTCGATTTCCCCGACATCTCCGGCGGCCCGCGTTCGGGCGGCTATTCCGGCGACGGCGGCGCGAGCGGCGGCTTCTCGCCGTTCTCGAGCAGCGGCGGCGAAACGCTGCCGCAGATCGTCGCCGACCCGGCGATCAACGCGGTGATCGTGCGCGACCTGCCGGAGAACATGTACCGCTACCAGTCGCTGATCGGCCAGCTCGACGAGCGTCCGCGCATCGTCGAGATCAACGTGACGATCATCGACATCAACGAGGATTCGCTCGACAGCCTCGGGATCGACTGGCGCCTGCACACGACGCACGGCGACGTGCAGATCGGCAACGGGCAAAACCCGCTGAACGGCAACACGCAGTACAACGGCGTCGGCAATCCGCCGCTGACGTTCGGCATCGGCACGTCGGAAACCGGGCAGACGGGCGCGTTCATGCCGACCGGCATCGCGCTGACCGCGTCGATCGGCGGGTCGCTGCGCAATTACCTGCTCACGCGTATCAACGCGCTCGCGCAGAAGGGCCAGGCGCAGATGCGATCGAAGCCGAAGGTGCTCGCGCTCGACAACACCGAGGCGATCCTCGAGAACCTTACGCAGTTCTACGTACAGGTGCCGGGCTACCAGGATTCGTCGCTGTACAGCGTGACGACCGGCACGAGCATCAAGGTGACGCCGATGATCGTCGACGAGGCGATCCGCAACGCGGCGGCCGTGTCGGGCAATCCGCAGAGCGTGATGATGTCGATCGACATCCAGGACGGCAACATCGTACCGGGGCAGGCCGTGTCGAACGTGCCGGTGATCCAGCAGCGCAACATCGTCACCAAGACGATGATCGACGAAGGCAAGAGCCTGCTGATCGCCGGTTTCAACGACGACGAGGTGAGGCTGAACAAGAGCGGCGTGCCCTGGCTGTCCGACATTCCGCTGATCGGCAACCTGTTCAAGTACACCGACAAGTCGGGCAATCACATGGAGCGGTTCTACCTGCTGACGCCGCGCGTGGTGACGACCGCGTCGATGTACGCGCCGGACGGATCGCCCGTGAATCCGGGCGCCGACGGGCCGGCGAGCCAGGAAGGGATGTCGATGTATCGGCCGCCGGACAACGACGTCGCGGTGCCGCTGACGCCGACGCCGCTGCCCGGCACGAAGTTCGGTCCGCCCGCGCTGCCGCCGCCTAAGGATGCGGCGTCGCGGCCGGCGGCGACGACCGCAGGAGCCACCACCCATGTCGACGACCATCATTGATCCGCACGGCGACGGCGCATTGCCCGGCGGCGCGGGAGGCGCGGGGGCCGGTTCGGCCGCGCTCGCGTCGCCGTGGAACCTGTGCTTCCTGAGCGGGCCGATGTACGGCCGCACGATGTCGCTCGCGCGCGGCGCGAACTGGGTCGGCACGGCGGCCGATTGCGAAGTGATCCTGCCCGATCGCGAGATCGGCGCGAAGCAGGTGTGCCTGCAGGTCGGCGCGCTCGCGGTGACGGTGCAGAACCACGGCGGCGAGACCGGCGCGGCGGTGCTGTTCAACGACGAGCCGCTCGGCGCGGGCCGCCGCTCGCTGACGCCGCACGACGTCGTGACGGTCGGTTCGATCCGGCTCGGGATCGCGCGGCATGCGCAGGCGAGCGTCGCGGTGCCGGACGAAGCCGATGCGCCGGCCGCCGCGCACGAGGCCGCGTGGCTCGGCTGGCTCACGGGCGGGCTGCGCCGCCTCGGCAGCCGGCGGCTCGTGATCGCGCTGGTCGCGCTGTGGCTCGGCGTGCTGCTCGGCGCGCTCGGCTACGGCTTCGTCACGTGGTCGGGGCGCCTGCCGTGGCAGCACGAATCGGTGCTCGCGCGCACGCACCGGCTGCAGCAACTGCTGCATGCGTATCCGGAGCTGGCCGTCGCGCCGCGCGACGACGGCGTGATCGTGTCCGGCTACGTCAGCGACCCGGCCGCGCGCGAACGCGTCGCGCAGATCGTCGCGGGCGTCGACAACGCGGCGCTCGGCAACATCTACGTGGTCAGCGACCTGGTCGCGACCGCGCAGACCTACTTCAGCGATACGGCGCTGACGGTCACGTATCTCGGCCGCGGCCGGATCGAGCTGACGGGGGCGGCCGCGCGCGCGCAGATCGAGCCGCGCATCCGCAACTACATGAAGGACGCGCGTCCGGCGCTCGAAGTGGTCGATCACGTGCGCGATGCCGATCCGGCCGCGCCGCGCACGGCGACGACGCTCGGCGGCATGGCGGGCATTCCGGAGATCACGACGGTGTTCGCCGGCGACGGCGACCAGCGCTATATCGAGACGGCCGACGGCAGCCGCTATTTCGAAGGTGCGCGGCTGAAGGAGGGCGCGACCGTCGTGTCGATCGGCCCGGACGCAGTCGTGTTCGAACGCGGCGGCCAGCGCATCACGATGCCGCTCGGCGGCCCGTCGGCGAGTGCGCCCGAGCAGGCGCCGGCGCCGCCCGTGGCGCCGCTCGCGAGCGGCGCGGCCGCCGGGGTCGCGCAGCCGGTGCCGGGGCCGACGCTGTTGCCGGAGGCGGCGGCCGCCGCCGGCGCATCGAAGGAGGCGGCGCACTAGCGTCGCGACAGGTCATGCGCATCGCGCGGCGCGCGGTGCGTGCAATACGCGGGGCGTCGCATGGGCGCGGCGCCCCCCGTCGCAGGCGGGGCATGGGGCCGCCGCCGGAAGGTGGATGACGTTCACGTAAAGGAGCGCAACATGGGTACGCAGGCAGCAGGTGCAACCAACACGAACCAGGTCCAGCAGCAGGCCGACGACCTGACCAAGACGCAGCTCGAACTGACGAAGATCAACTTCCAGGTCCAGCAGTCGACGGCCACGTTCGAAACCAGCAACGCAGTGACCGCGCAAGAGGGGACGGCGAACGCCCAGGTTGCGCAACACCTGAGCTCGGCCGGCCGCGCATGACGCCGGCCGCCGGCCGTGCCGCGCGTAACCGCGCGCCGGGTCTGCCCGACGAGGGCGTCCGGCGGCGGATGCGTGCGTGCCGGCCGGCCCGTTCCGGGCTGGCCCGACCGATCCGGTCCGGTGTCGGCCATTCAAGGAGGGCATGGACATGTCAGTGACAGGCGTAGGCGCGGCGCCGCCGGGCGCGGCCGCGCTCGCGAGTGCCGCGCAGCAGCAGGCGGGAGCGGCGTCCGATCCGGCGCAGGTGCGCCAGTTCGATGCGCTGATGCAACCGGGGGCATCGCCGTCCGCTCCGCCGTCCGCATCGGGCGTCGCGATGTCGCGCGCGCCGGCGGATGCAGCGCCGGCCGTGCAGATGACGCCCGCGCAGGCGAACCAGTCGTCGCTCGTCGAGCGGTTGCGCACCTACGGCAACGATCTCGATTCGCGGTACGCGAACATCGACAAGCATCGCAGCGAGATGCTGACGTCGATGGCGGACAACCGCAGCGACCCGCTGATGACGATGGTGAAGGCGATGGACTTCCAGTGGACGGCGACCACCACGATTTCGGAATACCAGTTGAGCCTGTCGGTCGCGCAGGCGGCGAACGGCTTCACGCACACCGTGCTGAAGACGCAGGAGTGAAAGCGTGCGTGCGGGCCGTCGATGGCCTCACGCACCCTGAAGCGGACAAACGATGACGACGATCGATTCGACGCCACGCGTGCATGCGTGGCGCAGCCGGGCGGCGCGCGCGCTGCTCGCGGGGCTGCTCGTGCTGCTGGCCGGGTGCCAGAAGGAGCTGTACTCGGGCCTGTCGGAGCGCGACGCGAACCAGATGATCGCGGTGCTCGGCGACGCGGGCATCAGCGCGTCGAAGGACAACGATGCGCGCGACACGTCGGACCGCAACGCGTGGCTCGTGAGCGTCGCCGACGGCGACATGCAGCCGGCGCTCACGGTGCTGCACGCGAACGGGCTGCCGAAGCCGAGCTACGCGAGCCTCGGCGAGCTGTTCCAGAAGCAGGGCCTCGTGTCGACGCCGGCCGAGGAACGCGTGCGCTACCTGTACGGCGTGTCGCAGGACCTGTCGCGCACGCTGCAGGACATCGAGGGCGTGGTCGTCGCGCGCGTGCAGGTCGTGATTCCGGAGAACGATCCGCTCGCGGACAAGATCAAGCCGTCGTCGGCGGCCGTGTACATCCGCTACCGGCCGGGCGTCGACCTGCGCGCGATGGCGCCGATGGTCAAGGATCTCGTCGCGCACAGCATCGAAGGGCTGCAATACGACAACGTGTCGCTGTTCCTGCAGCCGGCCGCCGCGCGCGCGACGCGCGTGGACGGCATCGGCAGCGCGGTATCGGACGTCCTGCGGCTGCGCTCGCCGCTGGGCTGGCTCGTGTTCGCGCTGATCCTGCTGACCTGCGCGGTGATTGCGCTGTCGGCCGCACGGCGCGGAATGTTCGGCGCGCGGCTCGCGGGCCTGCTCGGCGCGCCGCGCGGCGCGAACGGCACCGGCGGTGCGTCGCAGTCGGGCGGTGGCCTGCGCACGCCGGACGGTGCGCGCGACGGCGCATGAGCGATCCGCACGCGCCGTTGCCAGGCGCCGGGCCCGACCCGGCCGACGCCGTGCCGCTGCCGTGGCTGCAGCCGCTCGCGCCGCCGCCGGCTGCGCGCCGCAGCGCGTTTCACGCGCTCGTGTGCGACTTCAACCTGCGGCCCGACCGCTACCTGCACGTGACGCGCGTGCCGGCCGACTGGCCTGCGCGCTATCGTTCGCCGGACGCGTTCGGCGCAGCCGGCCGCAAGCTGCTCGCGCGGCACCTGCTCGCTGCGAACGGGGTAGCCGACTGGCATGACTTCGACGTCGCGAACCCGTGCGCGCGGCTCGCGCTGCTGCCGGGCGCGGCGCTCGAGCAACTGGCCGCGTATGCGGGGCTGCTGCTGCATCGCACCTGGCTGCGCGACGCGCTGGCCGGGCGCCGCATCCGCGCGGAAGTCGCGGCGCGGCTCGGCGGCGACGCGCTGGAACTGACGCTCGAACGCGCGCCGGAATTCGGCGCGCTTGCCGAGACGCTCGAGCCGTGGCGAGCCGATCCCGCCGCGCTGCCGGTCGTGATCCGCGCGCGCGGTGCTCGCCTGCTCGCGGATTTCATCGGCGTGGCCGGTGACGCCGTCGCGCGGCGCGTGCGCCTGAAATTCAACCGCGCGATCGACGATGAAGCGCCTTACTGGCTGAACCGCGCGCAGCGCGACCAGTTCGGCGAACTGATGTTCCTGTTTCTGATTCCCGAGAGGCTTGCGTCATGGGACTGGCTTTTCTGATCACGAGCGACAACCTGCAGCTGCTGTCGGAGCGCAAGGTGCTCAAGGAGCGCGAATACGCGGCGCTGCTCGATGCGTCCGCGGTGATCGCGACCGCGCATGAAGAGGCCGCGCGCATCGTCGCCGATGCCCAGCGCGAATTCGACAAGCGCCAGGCCGCCGGCTACGACGAAGGCATGCGCCGCGCGCAGCGCGAGCAGGCCGCGCAGGCGTACACGCAGGCGCTGGCCGCCACGCGCACGATGGAGACGATGAAGGACGCGATGGCCGATATCGTCGTGAAGGCCGTGCGCGCGATCGTCGGCGAGATGAGCACGCAGAAGCTGTACGAGGCCGCGCTCGCGCGGATCGCGCCGCTGGTGCGCGACGAGGCGTTTCTGGTCGTGCATGTCGCGCCCGGCCGCAAGGACGAGATGCGCGATGCGCTCGACGGCGCGTTCGCCGGGCAGTCGAACCGGCAGAAGATCCGCATCGTCGAGGATGCGCAGCTCGAACGCCACGCGTGCACGGTCGAGACGCCGTCGGGGCGCATCGACGCGAGCCTCGACCTGCAGATCGATGCGCTGCGCCAGGCGATCCGCCGCGATGCGCTGAAGGGTGCCGCGCGATGAACGCGCCGCTCGACGATCCGCAACCGTTCGGCGACGACGACGGCGCACCGTTCGATCGCGGCCGCCTCGTCGGCGAACTCGATGCGGGGCTCGCGTTCTTCTCGCCGGTGTCGGTGCAGGGGCGCGTCAACCACGCGGTCGGGCAGATCCTGAACGCGACGGGCATCCGGGCGCGGCTCGGCGAGATCTGCGAGCTGCGCACGCCGAACCAGCCGACGCTGCTCGCGGAGGTGGTCGGCTTTTCGCGGCAGACGACCTTGCTTACGCCGCTCGGCGACGTGGCCGGGCTGTCGCCGGAGACGACCGTCGTGCCGTCCGGGCGCGAGCACGTGTTTCCGGTGGGCGAAGGGCTGTTCGGCCGCGTGCTCGACGGGCTCGGCCGGCCGCTCGACGATCGCGGCCCCGTGACGGGCGCCGCGTGGGTATCGACGCAGCAGGATCCGCCGAATCCGCTCGCGCGCAAGATGATCGACACGCCGTTTCCGACCGGCGTGCGCGTGATCGACGGCCTGATGACGCTCGGCATCGGGCAGCGCGTCGGTATCTTCGCGCCGTCCGGCGTCGGCAAGAGCACGCTGCTCGGGATGATCGCGCGCGGCGCGCAGGCCGACGTGAACGTGATCGCGCTGGTCGGCGAACGCGGCCGCGAGGTGCGCGAATTCATCGAGCACAGCCTGTCGCCGGAGGTGCGCGCACGGTCGATCGTCGTCGTGTCGACGTCCGATCGCCCCGCGATGGAGCGCGTGAAATCCGCGCTGGTCGCCACCGCGATCGCCGAGCATTTCCGCGATGCGGGCAAGCGCGTGCTGCTGCTGGTCGATTCGCTGACGCGTTTTGCCCGTGCGCAACGCGAGGTCGGCCTCGCGAGCGGCGAGCCGCCGACGCGGCGCAGCTTCCCGCCGTCGACGTTCGCGGTGCTGCCGCGCCTGCTCGAACGCGCGGGGCAGGGCGCGCACGGGTCGATCACCGCGCTCTACACGGTGCTCGTCGAAGGCGACGAGGAGTCGGACCCGATCGCCGAGGAAGTGCGCTCGATCCTCGACGGCCATATCGTGCTGTCGCGCAAGATCGCGCTCGCGAACCGCTATCCGGCGATCGACGTGCTCGCGAGCCTGTCGCGCGTGATGCCGCTCGTCGCGAGCCGCGCGCACCAGCATGCCGCCGCGCGCGTGCGCGAGCTGATCGCGAAGTACCAGGAGATCGAGCTGCTCGTGCAGATCGGCGAATATCGCGAAGGCAGCGACCGCCTCGGCGATCTCGCGCTGCGTGCGCGCGACGCGATCGGCGCGTTCTGCGCGCAGGCGTCGGACGAGGACGTGCGTTTCGACGCGCAGCTCGCGAAGCTGATGAAGCTGGCGAACGATCATGTCTGAAGCCGACGACCGCCTCGTGCTCGCGACGCTCGCGCGCCTGAAGCGCGTGCGCGAGATGCGCAGCCAGATCGCCCGCGTCGCGGCCGCGCGCCAGCAGGGCATCGCCGCGCAAAGCCGCCGCGCGCTCGATGCCGCGCACGCGCAGCTCGCGCAGCAGGTTGCCGCGAAGGCCGCGATCCAGGCGCGGCTCGCCGACGATTTGCGCGAGGCGCGCGCGCTGCAGGATGCCGCGGCCGACACCCGCACGTTCGACCGCCACATCGGCACCGCGAACGCATCGGTGCACGAGGCCGCGCACGTGCATCGCGGCCACGAGGCGACGCTGGCCGACCTGCAGCGCGCCGCGCGCAAGGCGAAGGCCGCCGAGGACAAGCTCGAGAAGGCCGGCGAGAAGGCGCTGCATGCGCGCGCCGCGCGCGTCGAGCGCGACGCCGACGAAGTGGCGGACGGCTACGCGGTGCGGCGTTTCTCGACGGCCGGCGCGTGGGCGGCCGGCGCGGGCGATGTGTCCGGTCATGCGTCCGCGCAGCCTGAAGCGGCCGCCGCGTTCGATGCGGAGATGACCGACGCTGAAGCCGGCATCGAACCGGGCGCATCCGCCGCGGCCGACGAGACCGCTTCGCCTGCCGCCGCGGAGCGCCGATGCTAGACCAGGCCGCGGGTTTCAACGACGTCGCGGGCACGCTGCGACCGCTGCTCTACGTGATGCCGCGCCTGTTGCCGATCATGTTCGTCGTGCCCGTGTTCAACGAGCAGATCATCACGGGTCTCGTGCGCAACGGCATCGCCGTCGTGATCGCCGCGTTCGTCGCGCCGGCGATCGATGCCGCGCAGGTGGCCGCGCTGCCGTTCCTGATGTGGTGCCTGCTCGTCGCGAAGGAGGCGGTGGTCGGCATGCTGCTCGCGGGCGCGTTCAGCGCGGTGCTGTTCGCGATCCAGGGCGTCGGCTACCTGATCGACTTCCAGACCGGCAGCGGCAGCGCCGCGTTCTTCGATCCGATGGGCGGTCACGAAGGCGGCCCGACGTCGGGATTCCTGAATTTCGTCGCGATCGCGCTGTTCGTCACGGCGGGCGGCCTGCAGGTGCTCGTGCAGCTGTTCGCGCAGTCGTACGCGTGGTGGCCGATCGGCTCGCTCGGCCCCGATTTCTCGTCGATGCTGCAGACCTTCATCGTGCGGCAGACCGACACGATCTTCGAATGGATGGTGAAGCTCGCCGCACCGGTGACGATCGTGCTGGTCCTCGTCGAGCTCGGGATCGGCCTCGTCGGGCGTGCGGTGCCGCAGCTGAACATCTTCGTGTTCTCGCAGCCGCTGAAGAGCGCGCTCGCGTTGCTGATGATGATGCTGTTCCTGCCGGTGGTGTATGCGTCGCTGCATTCGCTGCTGAGCCCCGACAGCGGGCTGATGGCGCTGCTGCGCGCGCTGTTCGCCGCGCACGGCGGCGGCTGAGCGGGCCGGAGCCGAGATGGCCGAAAAGGACCAGAAGCCGACCGCGAAGCGCCTGCGCGAGGCGCGCGAAAAGGGCGATGTGCCGAAGAGCGCGGAAACGATTTCGTCGGCGTTCTTCGTCGGCGTGTGCGTGGCGCTCGCGGTGGGTATCGGTTCGTTGTTCGCGCGGCTGCAGGCGCTGTTCCGGCTCGTGTTCGATGCGGCAGGCGTCGCCGACCCGTCCGCGCGGATCGCGGTGCTGATCGACGGCGCCGCGCGCGACTGGGCGACCTTGTCCGCGCAGATCGTCGCGGCCGGGCTGCTTGCCGGCCTGCTCGCGGGCTTCGTGCAGGTGGGCGGCGTGATGGCGTGGAGCCGCCTCGTGCCGCAGCTGTCGCGGCTCAATCCGGCCGAGGGGATGAAGAACCTGTGGTCGCTGCGCAACCTCGTCAATCTCGCGAAGATGCTGCTGAAGACGGCGCTGCTGGTCGCGACGCTCGGCTGGCTGATCGTCGAGTCGCTCGATCCGGCGGTGCAGTCGGGCTTCACGCGGCCGGTCTCGATCCTCGCGCTGATCGTGAAGCTGCTGATGCTGCTGTTCGGCTGGGCCGCGCTGATCTACATCGTGATGGCGCTGATCGACATCGTGCACCAGCGGCACGAGTTCAACCAGAAGATGAAGATGTCGATCGACGAAGTGCGGCGCGAGCACAAGGAGGACGAAGGCGATCCGCACATCGAGGCCAAGCGCCGGCAGCTCGCGCGTGAAGCGCAGTTCGCGTCGCTGCCCGACCGCATCGGCTATGCGTCGGTGGTCGTGTATTCGCCGCGCGTCGCGGTCGCGCTCTACTACGGCGGGATCGGCACGCTGCCGTGGGTGCTCGCGCGCGGCGAGGGCGACGCGGCCGAGCGGATCGTGCGGCTCGCCCGCGATGAGTTGCGGCCGACGCTCGCGAACGTCGGGCTCGCGCAGGCGCTCTACGAGACGACACCCGAGAACGGCACGATCCAGCCGCAGCATTTCCGCGAGGTCGCGCAGTTGCTGAAATGGGCGACCGGCGCGGGGTGACGCGCGTGGCGAAGGCCGCTGCGGGCTTCTTTGAATACCGCCCCTTTTTTCGTTCTGCGCTGTGCAGTGGCCATTCGCTCCGATTTGATATGGCCCCTTGGCGTTGCTATCAGCGCAGGGCGCTTGACGCCATTTTTTTTCCGGTTTTATCCGGCATTCACTGGTGAATTATTGCTGATTTATTTCTTCGTAATATGGCCCGACCATCATGCCGGACGGCGGGCAGCGAGGTTGCGCCGCACGTGACGGAACAGGTCAACAGGGGCAGACATATCAAATGTGCGGAATCGACGGCTTTCTGAATAGCGTCGCCTTCGATGAGGAGACAGCGCGCGGCACGCTCGCGCGAATGACGGCGAGCCTCGCGCATCGCGGGCCGGACGGGCAGGGGATCTGGGTCGACCCGGAAGCCGGCATCGCGCTCGGCCACCGGCGGCTCGCGATCGTCGACCTGTCGGTACACGGCCGGCAGCCGATGGCATCCGCATGCGGCCGCTACGTCCTCGTCTTCAATGGCGAAATCTACAACCACCGCGAACTGCGCGCGGAACTCGAGCGCGCGGGTCGCGCACCGGCGTGGCGCGGCCACTCCGACAGCGAGGTGCTGATCGCGGCGATCGTCGCGTGGGGTGTCGAGGCAACGTTGCGCCGCGCGATCGGCATGTTCGCGTTCGCGCTGTGGAATCGCGCGTCGCGCGTGCTGACGCTCGCACGCGACCGGATCGGCGAGAAGCCGCTCTACTACGGCCGGATCGGCGACGCGCTCGTGTTCGCGTCCGAGCTGAAGGCGCTGCGCGGCTATCCGGGCTTCGACGGCGCGATCGATCGCGACGCGCTGTGCCTGTACCTGCGCCAGTCGAGCGTGCCGGCGCCTTACACGATCTATCGCGGCATCCACAAGCTGCCGCCCGGCACCTTCATCCAGTTCGAACATGCGCGCGACACGCCGCGCGTGCGGACGTACTGGACGCTCGAACAGGCGATCGAGAACGGCCGTGCGCAACCGTTCGAGGGCAGCGCCGACGAGGCCGTCGGCCAGCTCGACACGATCCTGCGCCAGGCCGTCGCGCGGCAGATGGAAGCGGACGTGCCGCTCGGCGCGTTCCTGTCGGGCGGCATCGATTCGTCGGCGATCGTCGCGCTGATGCAGGCGCAATCGTCGACGCCGGTCGACACGTTTACGATCGGCTTCCACGAGGCCGGCTACGACGAAGCCGGCTACGCGAAGGCCGTCGCGCGCCACCTGGGCACGCGTCATACCGAGCTCTACGTGACGGCCGACCATGCGCTCGGCGTCGTGCCGAAGCTGCCGTCGATCTACGACGAGCCGTTCTCCGATGCGTCGCAGATCCCGACCTTCCTCGTGTCGGAGCTGACGCGCCGGCACGTGAAGGTGAGCCTGTCCGGCGACGGCGGCGACGAGCTGTTCGGCGGCTATACGCGCTATTTCCTGACGCCGCGCCTGTGGCGCAAGCTGCATCGCGTGCCGGCGGCCGTGCGCGCGCGGATCGCGGCCGCGCTGCATGCGCTGCGGCCCGATCATGCGGACCAGCTTGCGGCCGTCGCGCAGGGCGCGTGGGGCGGCGTGGAGGCGCGCGACTCGGCGACGCGCATCGGCGATCGCCTGCACAAGCTCGGCCACGTGATGACGGCCGAGAGCCGCATCGGGCTATACCGGCTGCTGATGTCGTCGGTGCATCATCCTGAGCGCATCGCGCTGTCGGGGCAGGAGCCGCCGACGCCGCTGGACACGGTATCCGCGTGGCCCGCGCACCTGAGCTTCGCCGAGCAGGCGATGGCGATCGATACGCTCACGTACCTGCCGACCGACATCCTCGCGAAAGTCGATCGTGCCGCGATGGCCGTCAGCCTCGAGACGCGCATGCCGTTCCTCGACCATCACGTCGTCGAATTCGCGTGGCGCGTGCCGGCGGCCGTGCGCTTGCCGGAAGGGCAGTCGAAGGCGCTGCTGCGCCGATTGCTCGACCGGTACGTGCCGTCCGCGCTGATCGACCGGCCGAAGCAGGGCTTCTGCGCGCCCGTCGACCACTGGCTGCGCGGCGCGCTGCGCGACTGGGCCGAGGCGTTGCTGCAGCCGTCGCGACTGCGCGAGGAGGGCTTCTTCGACGCGACCGCGGTCGAGCGTCTGTGGCGGCAGCACCAGACCGGCCGGATGAACTGGCAGCACCAGTTGTGGGCGGTGCTGATGTTCCAGGCATGGCTGGAACATCAGCGCGCGGGGTGACGCGGCGCCGCGGCCGGCCGACGCGCGGCCGGGCCGCGGTCAGCCGACGTTCAGCGGCGTGCCGATCGCCAGGTGCGCCGGATCGGCGGCTACCGCCGGATTGAGCTGCAGGATCTCCCGGAGTGCCGCCGCGTCCTGCTCTGCGCGCGACATCGCAGGCCGGTCCGCGGGCGGGACGTGGGCGGCGTCGAGCAGCGAATCGCGATGCTGGTCGGCGATCACCCACAGCGAATCCCCGTCGACGACGAAGTAGCGCGGCGGCTGCGTTGACGGGCTGGCGGGCGGCGTCGACGTGGCCGTCGCGGACGGCCCGGGTGTCGGCTGCACGCTCGCGGACGGCGTGGCCGACGGCGACGGGGCGGGCGACGACGCGCTCGGTGATGGCGACGCGCCGGCGCCCGGCGGCGCGACGTTCGACTTCGGCGCCGGCTTGCCCTTGTCGTCGAAGAACGTGTAGATCCAGTTGCCGACGTAGATCGCGATCGGCACGAGCACGATCGCGGTGGGAATCCGGCCGGTGATCGCCTTGGTCGCGTTCGGGAAATGCGTGTCGATGCGCGCGAGCGCGAGCAGCGTCGCGGAGGTTGCGCCCGACAGCGCGAGCGGGACGTTCGAGTGGATCGTCGCGTGCGCGCCGATGAACGCACCCGTATAGCCGGCCGCGACCGACACGACATCCGACGTCGCATCGATCGCGCGCACCAGCCGGCTGCGGCGGTCGAGCGACAGGTTGCGCGTCGCGCCGAGATGGATGGCGGCCGTATAGCCGAGACCGAGCAGCGCGCCGACGCCGCCGAGCACCGGCACGATCGACGGATCCGTGAACAGGTTGTGGATCGCGGTCTCGCCGAGGCCGACGTAGCCGGCCAGCGCCGCCGAGCGCCCGAGCTTGCCGAAGAAGCGGCGCGGGTTGCCGTGGTGCATCTGCTGGATCGACGTGCCGCCGAGCACGCCTTGCATCTGCGCGATCATGTCGTTCGCGATCATCTTCGTATAGGTGACCACCTCGTCCGCCGGCACTTTCTGCTTTTCGTGCAGCGCGATCAGCTGGTTCACCTTGGCGCGCGCCTCGTTGGCCAGCAGCCTGAGCGACGCGCCGCGCGTGTCGCGGTCCATCTCGTGTGCGGCGAGCTGGCTGTCAAGCCCGCGCACGAAGCGATCGAGCATGCGCCGGAACAGCCGCGGATCGCCATCCTGCAGCGCCCGCACGGAATCCTGGTGCAGGGCCTGCACGAGACGGCCGGTGCGCGCGCCGACGAACATCGCATTGCTCGTCTGCTTGAACTCGGGCGACGCGAGGCCGAACTGGTGCGCGCCGAAGCCGACGCCGAAGCCCACGCCGACGCCGGCCAGCATCGACAGCACGTTTTCCCGCGTGAACCACGACCGCAGCCGGCCCGCCTGCTGCAGCCGCAGCGCGTTCAGTTCCGCATGCGCGGCCTGCTCGGGCGTCAGCGGCGGTTCGGTTTGCGCGGCCGGGTCGGGCCGGTTCGACTGGCTGCTGACGAGGCGGCTGTCGCTGAGCGGCTTCGCGTCGTCGACCAGCAATTCGGGACGTTGCACGACCGCGCGCCAGTCGGGTGGGGTCGAGAACGGGCGTCTCCCGATGGTCTGACTCTGCTGCGGCTTGTCGAGCTTGCTGCCGATGTCGCGCTGCCAGTCTTCGGTAAAGCGCCGCACCTTCGAGTTCGGCTTCGGCGCGTTGTTCGGGTCCGCTTGCCATGCCCGCGTCGCGTAGTCGGCGACCGCGTAGCGCGCGCGATTCAGCAGCTTCGTCGTGTTGCCTTCGTATAGCCGGCTGACGAGCGAGCCGATCTCGTCGGGCGTCATCCCGCTGTCGCGGCCGATCCGGTCGATTTCGGCGAGCAGCATCTGATGCTGCTCGACCAGCGTGTCGGCATCGACGCGCTCGAAGACGCGGGTCAGTGCGTCGCCGCCGTGAATCCGCTCGAACGCGGCGTGGTTGCGTCTGCCTGCGTGCGGACCCGCACGCTCGATGAGCATCTTCGCGAGCGCGCTCGTCAGGTCCGGATTCGCAATGAAGTCGGCGCCGTGCGTCGCGTACGACAGCCCGACGTGGACCCAGTTCAGCGCCGGCCGGTCGAGCAGCGCGTTCACGAGTTCGACGTGACCGGCGCCCGGCACCGGTTCCGGCACGGCATCCCAGCCGTGGAACGTCACCATCACGTGCGGCGCGGTTTCGCGCGGGTGCTGGTTCGCCCACTTCTCGAGCAGCGACGCGAGCCGCACGTAGTCGTGATACTGGTCGTTGGTGCCGGCCTGGTAGCGCTCGTCGGTACGCGACACCAGCGCACGGCCCGACGCGGTTTCGAGCCGCAGCAGGAAGCCGCCTTCGGCCGCGGCGTCGAGCCACGCGTGCAGGCTTTTCTCGGTCAGCTCGTCGAGATGCACGACGTGGCCGTTCTCGCCGGTGATCGTCGCATCGGTGTAGTCCAGCTTCGCGCGCGTCTGGTCGCCGAGCCGCTTCACGTCGTCGACGAAATCCTGGTCGTGCTTCTTGCCCTGGGCCGCCGCGAGCGTATGCGGATCGACAACGAGCGTGACGACCGCGCCCGCCGCGCCGTTGCGGCGCAACCACGCGAGAAACGCCTGCGGATCGTCGGACAGCCGGTAGGCGCGGCTCATCGGCGCGACGCGATATTGCACGTCGCGGCTCGACCGGAAAAACGCACGCATGATCTGCCGGTCGATGGCGGCGGCCGCGCTCAGCTTGCGCTGCATGTCCTTCCAGCGCGGCACCGGCGCATAACGCGCGCCACCCGTCGCATAGTCGCGTGCGACGCCGAGCCATTTGCCGAGCCCGGTCCATCCCTTCGCGTCGGCCATCATCACCGGCGGCGCGCTGTCGCCTGGCGTGTCCTCGAATTCGAGCGGCCCGGCGCGCGTGTTGCCTTCGCGCTCGATGAACGCCTTGAGCCGCGCGATATGCGCGAGCGGGTCGGGCATGCCGCCGTCGCCGTAGCGCCGCTTCCATTCGATCTGCGTCGAGCTGACGAGCGCCGGCTGGTATGGCTTGATTTCGAGCACCGGATGCTCGGGCGGCGGCGCGTTGCGCTTGCGTGCGGCCTTGATTTCGCGATCGATGCGCTGCTGCGTGGCGTTGCGTTCGCGCACGGCCGCGGCCTTTTCCTGCCTGGCCCATTTGCGCAGCGTATCGACCAGGTTGCGGCTCGACGCCCCCTGCAGCTTCGTGAGGCGTGCGATCTGCTTGTTCAGCGCGTCCACGCGCGTGCCGGCCGCATAGGTGTCGACGCCGTCCGGCTTGAGCTCGGTGAGCAGCAGATGGACGTCGGCGCCGTAGGGGCCGCGGCCGATCGGCGACGCGTCGAGCGGCACGCCGGCCCCGCTCGTGTCGCGCCAGTCGTCGTGCCAGAGCAGGTTGCCGTCGGCGTCGGGCACGAGCACGCCGTCGGGTGCGTCGAGCTGGTGCGCGATCGTCTGGCCGTTGCGGTACACGTAGACGCGGTGCGTGTCGGGGGCCAGCATGCCGTGCTCGGCGAGGGTCAGCAGATGCACGGCGTTCGGGCCGCTGAAGTCAAGCGCGTGGTTCGCGTCGACGGGCAGCATGTGCGCTTCGACCAGCGCGTCGTGCAGCGTCGGGCGGGATGGGGCGCGGGCGCCTGCCGGCGTGGCCGGGACGGGCTGCGCATGGGGCGCCGCCGACCCCGACGGCAGGGCGCCCGGCATCGCCTGTCGCTTCAGCAGTGCGGTGGCGCGGGCGCGCGTCAGCAGCGCGACGCGGTGGCTCGCGTTGAGGGTCCACGCGATCGAGGTCTGGCTGACATAGCGCGGGCGCAGGCGCGACGGCAGGCGGTCGGCCTTTTCCTTCGGCGCCTTGACCGGATCGAAGCGGCCGATGCGCGCCATCATGTCGGCGCCGATCTCCGTCACGATGAACGAGACGCCGCGCTGGCGTGCGCGCGACAGCGGAATCCGGTGGCGCGGGCCGCCCGGCAGCATCCGCGCCTTCACGCGGCGCTGGAACGCGTCGTCGAGCGTGCGCGGGGTGACGCGGGTGCCGTCGAGCGGCGCCTTTGCCTCGTAGTACCACACCCCGCTGTTCGGATCGCGCGTCGCATGGCCGACGATCTCGCCGGTTTTCCGGTCGACCGCATAGATCGTATCGGCGTTGCGCGCATTCGCGATCGCCTTGTTGGCGTTCGAATAGTGCCTGACCGAGCCGAGTGCATCGATCGCGGCCGCGAGCGCGTCGTCGACCTGGCCCGCATGGGCGAGCTCGATCGTGTCGCCATCGTGCGCCGGCTCGATCTTCGACGGGCCGCCCAGGCGCTTCAATTCGGCGAGCGGCACCTTCGATACGTAGAAATCGAAGTCGAGTCGTGCTGCCGCGGCCGCGTTGCGATTCCGTGCATCGAGCGCAAGCGACAGCGCGTCGTCGAGTGTATTCCGGCCCGCGCGTTTGAGCGACCGGTCGGTAAAAGTGATCTCGATCGCGCCGTTCGCATCGACCTGCGCCTCGGCGACGAACTTCGGCGGCGATCCGGCACTCGGCGTGCCGGCACGCGCGATCAGCACGTAGGTGCTGCGCCCGGTTTCCCGGACGAGGTTGCGCAGTTCCGGCAGGCTGTTGCCTGCGACGCGCGTCAACGTACGCAACCCGCGTTCGTCGAGCCATGCGCGTGCGCGCTTCATCCGTGCGCTTTCGCGTGCGCGCCCGCCGCCGGAGGCGCCTGATGCACCCGCTGCGCCGTTGCCGGACCCCGGCGCGGCGAGCTTCGGCAGTCGCGCGTCGCCGGTCAGCGCGCGCGCCTGCTCGGCGTACAGCACGCGATAGGTCGGATTGCCGGGCAGCGACGTGCGCGTGTCGCCGAACTGGTCCGCGAGAGCCTGCAATGCGGCCGGATCGCCGCTCTCGTACGCCCGGCGCGCGGCGCGCGCGAGCGCGTCCGGCAGCTGCACGTGGGCCGCGATGTCGCCGCCGCCCGCCGCGAGGATCTCGTCGCGAACGCGGTACGCATTAACCTGCGCGCGAGCTTCCGCGAGCAGCAGGCTGCGCACGTATGCATCGTGGCTCGTGTGATCGAGACCGAGCGCACCGGTCGAGATGTCGACGCTATGCTGCGCTTCGTGCGCGAGCGCGAACACCAGCGTGCCGGCGTGACGCGTGTTGCCGTCGAGGACGATCACGCGCCGTTCGGCGTCGACGGACTGGCCTTCGCCGCGCGCGCCGAGCTTCACCTTCCAGCCGTCCTGCTTCGCGAGCCGCATCTGCGCCATCAGCGTCGGCGAACGCGACGCGAGCGCGTGCGCGCGCATGCGCAGCACGACGCCGCGGAAGGTCGTGACGACGCGCTCGATGACGCCGCGCCGCGGCGCGTAGGCGCCGTGCTCGGCCATCTCGGGGTGCGCGAGGCGGATGCGCCCGGTTTGAAGTCCATGGTGAATTCGTGCGGCGACGTCGTCGATCCGTTCGAGTACGCTGCCGTCCGGGTCGGCCTCGTGCATGACCTCGCCGGGGTCGTGCAGCATGACTTCGCCGCGGCGGCCGAACAGCACCTGGAAGTCGTACAGCAAATGGTGCTGCGCGGTGACGTGGCGAATCTTGCCGAGATCGGTCAGGCCGTCGTGCGATACCACGCCCGGCAGGCCGACGTCGAATTCGACGTCGACGCTGCTCAGCTGCGCGGACGGCTTCAGCACGACGCCGATGCGATTGGCGACCGTGAACGGCCCGTCGGTCGTGCTGGTCGGCAGCTTGTAGGTCTCCTTGAGCTCGCGCAGTCCGGCCTGTTCGAGGGCGACCGCTTCGTACGCGTTGACGAGGCCCCTGGGCGTGCCGTTGCGATAGATGCCGATGGCCTGTCCGGCACCGCCGTCGAACACGGTCTTGTCCGCGCCGGAGCCGAGCACCGGGCCGAGGTAATCCGCCGGGTCGACGACGCGCGACGGGTCGCCGGTGACATGCAGGCGATCGCGCGCCGTGTCGACCGACAGTTCGCCAAGCGACGGCTGGCGATAGGCGGCCGGCGTGTAACGGTTCAGGCCGGACAGGTCGGTCAGCGCGCCGGCGTCGCCGACGGCATCCGGATGCGCCGCGTAGATCGTGCGTTGCCACAGGTTCGCGAGTTGCGCGGCCGCGCCTTCGTTCGCGTGGCGGGCCGACAGGATTGTCGTGTACTCCGGATCGGGCGGCGGCGGGTTGAGCAGCGTGAACGTGTGCGGATCGACCGGCTGCCCGTCGGGGCCGAGCAGTGTGCCGCCACGCATCGATTCGGCCGGCACGATCGCGATCCGGTTGCGCGGATCGAGCCGGATGTGCTCGTCGCTGCGCAGGAACGACAGCGTGTCGAGCGCGGGCGGCCCGCCCGCGCCGAACGGCGACGCATTGCGCTCCACGTGGTCGTTCGTCCACGCGACGCGCTGCGCCTGGATCTCGCGCATCGAACGCGGCGCGTCGCCGGCCGCCTGTGCGTCCTGCGGTGCCGGCATCGTGCGGGCCGCCTGCGCCGCGCCGCGATCGAACGCGTCGCCGTAGAACGCTTCGTAGTGCTGCCCGTGCGTGCCCGACACCGGCGAACGCGCGAACGCATCAGCCAGTGTCGCGACGGTGCCCGCGTAGTCGTGCGACGGCTGCCATGCGTCGGCGACTTCCTGGATCGCGTCGGGCAGCTTGACGTGCGCGGCGATGTCGACGCCGCTCTTCATCTGGATTTCGTAGCGCGCCTCGAACGCATTGAGCTGCGCGCGCGCCTCCGCTTCGAGCGCCTTGCGCGTGAAGCGGCGTCGGCCGCTGTAGTCGAGCCCGAGCGAGCCGTCGATCGCCTCGACCGCATGCTTGGCCTCGTGCGCGAGCGTGTAGGTCATCGATTCGGAGTGCGTGAGCGCGCCGTCGATCGTGACGCGCTTCTTGCCGGCATCGATCCGGCTGCCGCCGCCGCGCTTGCCGACCCGCACCCGCCAGCCGTTGTCGTCGAGCATGCGCAGTTGCTGCGCGAGCGTGCCCGACTGCTGCGCGAGCGCGCTGACCTCGTTCGGCAGCGGCGCGCCGCCGAAGCGCATCTGGAGCCGGGCGACGAGCCCGGGTTTGTCGCCGGACGGCGCGACCTCGGTGGTTTCCGGGTGCGCGAGCGTCACGTCGCCGCGTTCGACGCCGCGCTCGAGGAGCTGCAGCTGGTCGTCCACGCGATCGCGCGTGCCGCGGTAGCCGTCGTTGCCGGTCTCGATGCGGCCCGGGTCCGTCATCAGCAGGCGGCCGTCGTGATAAATGCCCTGGACGTCGAAGTACAGGCGGTTCTCCGCGATGAGCGACTTGAGCGCACGCAACTGGTCGAGCGTCTCGGCCTTCAGCGTCGGCGGCAGCACGCCGCGCTCGACGTCCTGCGTATGCAGCGCACCGCGCGGCTGGTACAACACCGCGACGCGGTTCGCATGCGAGAACGGGCCGTCCATCGACACGGTCGGCAGATCGAAGCGGCCGCGCAGCAGCGCAAGGCCGGCCTGCTCGGCGAGCGCCGCGTTGCGCTGCTCGGTGCGCGTGCTGGTCAGATCTTCGTACAGGCCTAGCACCGCGCCGCGGCCGAGCGCGAAGCCGCCTTTCTCGTTGCCGAACGCGATCAGCGCGCCGAGATGCTCGGCGAGATCGACCGGCTTGCCGGTATCGGCATGGAACACGGTCGTGCCGTCCGCGCGCAGCGGGCCGAGATCGACTTCGGGGTGCGGCGCCGGGTCGTAGCGCAGGTAGCCGCTCGTCGCGCGCAGCGTGCCGTCGGCCGCGAGCGCGTCGCGCGGCGCGACGAACACCGGCCGGTTCCACACGTTCGCGAGTTCGGGCGCGAGCTTCGCGTCCGCCTGCTCGGCGATCAGCACGATCGGTTCCGCCATGTCGGCCGGCGCGCGAAAGGCGTAGCGGGCATCGAGCGCGAGTTCGTGCCCGCCGACCGGTACGCCGTCGCGCGTCGCGAACGCGCCGCCGGCACGGTCGTTGCGCACGACGTACAGCGTGCGGCCGCCGTACTCGTGCTGCTCGACGAGCGGCCGGCGCGATGCCAGCGTCACGTCGGCGTCGCGCGCGACGAAGCCGGGCGACAGCGGCGACGTCTCGAGCGCGTTGAGGATCGTCCACGCGACCCGCTCGCGGAACGTCAGCGGCTTGAGTGCGCCGCCTGCTCCGGATTCGGCCGGATCGACGACGCGCCGGTAGTTGATCGTGCGTGCATCGCCGCTGCGGCGATCGGCATTCGACGTGATCCGGGCGTCCTGGTCGTTCTCGGCGGCGCGTTCGCGCACGTCGGACGACGCACGGCGTGTTTGCGCGGTCGCCCGCGAGGTCGCGGCTGCCGGCTCGTCGGCGGAGGCCGCCGGGCCGGCCGCGTCGGTCGCGCGTGCGGCGACCGGGGTCGTGCGGCTCGCCTGGTCTGGCGGCTGCGCGTCGCCCTGCGATGGCGCGGCCGGCGTCGTGGCCGCGCGGGGCGGGGCGAGGTCGTGCGCGTACTTGAGCTCGATGCCGTCGGACAGCGTGAGTCCGCCGTGTTCGTCGGCCGAGATGCGCGCATCCGTCTCGTACCGGTTGAAGCGCGTGAGCGTCAGGCCCTTCACGCGTTCGCCGAGCGTGATCGTGCCGTCCTGGTCGAGAAACGCGGTCGATTCGGTTCTGCCGCGTGCGCCGGTGTTGACGTCATTGCCGCGGTTCAGCACGCGGATCGGCACGCCTTCGTAGGTGAGGATCTTGTTGCCGACCATCAACGTGCCGTCTTTCGCGACGGTGATCGAGCGGCCGTCGAGCGTCGCCTGCTGGCGGCCGACACGCAGCGTATCGAGCGCCGCGTACTTGTCCTGGCCGACCGTCACGCGCTGGTCGCCGATCGACACGGCGTGGTTGCCGAGGTCGCGCGCGCCGAAGCTGCCGGTGCGACGCACGATGCCGGTCGACAGCGCCTTGATCCGCTGCGGGCCCGCCGCGAGCCCGGCGTTGAGCAGGAACGACGTCGCATCGCCGGACAGCCGGTCGGTGTGGCCGGTCGCGAGGTCGTAGCCGAACTGGCCGGCCGCGTCTACTGCGCCGCCGTATGCGGACGCTTTCGTTGCAAACTGCGTGCCGGTCTTCACGCGCGATGCGAATTGCGTCGCATCGCCGCCGAAGCGCTGCACGAGCTTTTCGGCGGTGGCGGTGCGGCTCGCGAACGACAACGCTTCGCCAAACTTGCCGACGCCGAGCGGCACGAGGTTCAGGTAGTCCGCGCGGGCGCCCGCATCGAGCGGGTTGATCGTGCGGTCGTGCTCCATCCGGTTGGCGAGGTCGTAGCCGGAGTTCACGACGGCCGCCGTCGCGGACGTATACATCAACCCCGTGCCGACCGCGTTGAGCGCGATGCCGAGCGGCGCGCCGAACACGGTCGCATCGAGCAGGCCGCCGCCCACTTCGAGCGCGAGGCCGCCGATCAGCATGCCGAGGTTCACGTCGCCGGCGCCAAGCGTATGCATCACGCTTTCCCACCAGCTGTCGTCGTGCGCGCTGTTGTGGCGGTCGATCTGCGCGACGCCGTTCGCGTCGTAGCCGGTGGCGATGTCGAGCGTGCCGTTCGACGACAGCTCGTTGTCGTTGAGGAAATTGCCGATGTCCGAATACTTCGAGCCCTGGTCGTCGACGTAGTGCGTGTCGCCGTTCGCATTCGTGACCTTGAAGATCGCGCTCGTCATCAGGCCGGCGTCCTTCGACGCGTAGACGATCGGCATCACGTTCACACGCGTGCCCGCACCGCCGCCCACCTTCAGCAGCTCGTTGCGCACCTTGTCGATCGACTCGAGTTTCTTGCCGTCGGTGAACTGCGCGGCATGCGGATCGCTGGACGTGCTGTCCGGCGACAGCCCGATCGCGACGCCGACGAGGTTGCGCTGCTGCGTGTCGTCGAGCTTCCCGAAGTCGATCGTCGCGCCGTGCTGCGTCGCTTCGCCGGCCTTGTCGAGCAGCGATTGCGACAGCTCGCTGCGGTGTGCGCCGAAGAAGTCGGACAGCGCTTTCGCGTAGTCCTTCTGATCGGATTCCGTCTTCGGGTTGCGCAGCCGCTCGTCGAGATGCGCGTCGAATTCGTTGAACAGCACCTGCTGATGCAGCGTTTCGCTGAGCATCTGGTCCTGCTGGACGTCGCGGTTCGCCTGGTCGAGGGTCGCGCGCGCATCCGTCAGCTGCTGCGCGTACGGATTCACGACGAACGGGACGGGCGCGGTCAGCGGGATGTTTTTCGGCGTGCTGTCCGGTTTCGTCACCGCCAGCACGCTCGGCGCCTGGCCGATGCCGTGATCGCGGTTCCACTGGTCGTACAGGGCCTGCAACCCGTCGACCTTGATCTGCAGATCCGACTGCTTCGCCTGCGCGTCGGCGAGCGCCTGCTTCGTCGCGCGCTCGTTGACGGTCGCCGTCATCCGGTCGTCGGCCTGATGCAGTGCCGACGCGATCGTCTTCAGCCCCTTGATCTCGAGCGGCGTCGGATCGTTCACGAGGCACATCGTGCGGTGGTTGTACTGGTCCTGCACGCCGGCAGCGACGTCGTCATAGTGGATCGCGAGCGCGTTGCCGTATGCGGCGACGTAGCCGTCGTGCGCGAGGCTCGCGGCATCCTTGGCCTTCGACAGTTGCGCGGCCGCGTCGTCGACGCCGAGATCGGCTCGCGGATCCGCGAGCTTCACGCCTGGATGGTCGTGGCGCCATTGCGTCGCGCTCTTTTGCGTGGCGTCGTAATTCGCCTGCTGCTCGGTGACCTGGCGATTCGCATAGAGCATCTGCAGATAGCCGCCGCTCACGCGCGCGCTCGCCTGTGCGTGGTTCAGCAGGTTCTGCTGCGCATCGACGGTCGTGCTCATCACGGTCGGGCCGTACTTGCCGGACACCGTGTTGTACGTGATCTGGACGTCGGCGAGATTCGCCGCGTCGGTCGCGGCGTTCAGGCAGGCGTTCGCATAGTTGGCGTCGTCGGCCGCGCCGGCCAGCGCCTTCTGCGCGTCGTCCGGATTCATCGCCGCCGGCGCGTCGATCATGCGGCCGAGCGGCGCGAGCTGGTCGTTGACGCGCGCGATGCCGGCATCCATTGCGTCCGAATAATCGCCGTTCGACGCATACGACTGCAATTGCGCGAGGGCGAGGTTCGAGTTCGCGATGTCGGCGTTGTGGCGCGCCTTCGCTTCGGACAGCTTCGCATCCGCGCGCTGCCACGTGTCGTAGGCCTGTTTCTGCTGCGGCGTCCATGTGTCCTGCGACGCCTTCGTCGGATCGTCGCCGATGCCGGGCACGGCGGCCTTCAGCTTGTCGAGCGCGTCATTCGCGTTCGCTTGCGCGGAGCCGGCCTGCTTCGGGTCGAGCGCGGCGTTGTCGTGATCGGCCTGTTGCGCATACGCGATCATGTAGCCGGCGTCGGTCGTGACGTCGAGCTCCTTCTCCGCCTTGGCGGTGGCGGTGTGCGCCTGGTCGTACGCAGTGCGGGCCTGGTCGATCGCGGCCGGCGACGACTGCGGATCGTTCTGCGCGGCTGTGAGAGCCGTCTGCTTGCCCTGTTCGTCCTTCAGCGCGTCGTCGAACTTCGTCTGCGCCCCCTGGATCGCGGTCTGCGCGGCCTTCGTGAGCGGATCGTCGACCGTGATGTCCGGCGCGGTTGGCCGGTATTGCTCGGCGAGGCTCTGGATCAGCGACGTTGCGGACGAGATTTCGGCGTTGGTCGGCTTCGACGGATCGCTGTCGGGCGTGACCTGCACGGTGAGCGGCGGGGCCGGCGGCGCGATGGCCTGCTGTTTCGACGGGTCGCTCGACTGCTGGGCGGCCTGGCTCGCCGCCTTCGCGCGTTCGGCTTCGAGCGTACGCTCGAGGAACGCCATCCAGTTGACGCCCATCCCGACGCCGTCGATGTCCAGCATGAAAGTCTCCTGTCAGGCCGCCGTGGCGTGCGGGTGCACGCGACCCGGCGCCCGGCACTCGCCGCCGGTTCGAGTGTACGGAACGGGGTGCGCAGCGCGCGGCGCCAGTTTCGTAGCAGTGCGATGCGTGCGGCGCACACGGGGCCCGACGGCTACGAAATGCGCATCGGCGGGGCCGGTGTGTTGCGCCGCACCGCTACTCGTCGAGACACCTCACGCACAGCCGCTTCGCCTGGCTGGCCGCGAGCCCGCGGCACATCATCACGACCGGGCGGGCGTGGCACGACGGCGCATCGGCGGACGCGGCAGGCGACGGCAGCCGGCGTGCGCGCTCCGGCGGCGTGGTCGCGGCCGCGTCCATGCGCCGCTGGCGCGCGGGCGGCGGCGGGTCGCCGACGACGGGAATCGGTCCGACGCCGCCTTCGCGCGCGTTGCGCTGCGCGCTCGCGACGACGCGGCTCACGTAGCCGCTCGAGAAGCCGGTCGTGAAGTTGCCGCTGTAGTAGCACGACAGCGCCGCGCGCAACGCGGCCTGCGTGGCGCGGCCGGTGCCCGACGAGCGCGCGAAGCATTCGGTCAGGATCGCGCCGCCGGCCCGCAGGTTGCGGCACGGTTCGAACATCGTCGCTTCATCGAGCCCGTATTTCGCGAAATTGCGCTCGTTCACCTGCGCGAGGCCCACGCTGTAGCTGAAGCCGCGCGCCGCGAGGTCGCGCACGGTCGCGCGCGCTTCGTCGAGCGACGCGGGCTGGCGCGCCAGATGGCCGCCGACCACGCCGATCGCATACGGATTGAAGCCCGACTCGGTACGCACGAGTGCGGCGAGCGTGTCCGGATCGACGTTCGGCGCGCAGGCGCGCGCGAGCGGCGCGAAGCCGGTACCGGCGCCTGCGGCCTGCGCACTGCGCAGCGGCAGGCATGCGCAGGCGAGCGCGACCACCGCGCACAGGCACGCGGCCGCGATTCGCAGGCCGCGCGCGCTCATCCCGCGCCCGCCACGCGGTACGACATCACCAGCCCGTGTACGAGCAGCGACCAGCCGTCGAGCGCGACGAACAGCAGCAGCTTGAACGGCACCGAGATCGTCGTCGGCGAGATCATCTGCATCCCGAGCGCGAGCAGGATGTTCGCGACCAGCAGGTCGACGACGATGAACACGATATAGATCACGAAGCCGATCTGGAACGCCTTCGTCAGTTCGGCGAGCGTGAAGCTCGGCACCAGCACGAGCAGGTCGTCGTCCTTGATGCCGTCCGCACGGTTCTTCGGCCACACCGACGTCGCGGTCCGCACGAAGAACTCGCGATCGCGCTGGCGCGTGTGCGACACGAGGAAATCCTTGATCGGCGGCAGCGCGGCGTCGGCGAGCGCGCCGATATCGGCGGTCGACAACTGCGCCGACGCATCGAAGTGGCGCGCCTGCAGCGCATCGCGGATCGACATCCCGACGGGCGCCATGATGAACAGGGACAGGATCAGCGCGATGCCGTTCAGCACGAGGTTCGGCGGCACCTGCTGGATCCCGAGCGCGGAGCGCAGCAGGCCGAGCACGACCACAAGCTTCGTGTAGCTCGTCACCATCAGCGCCGCGAACGGCGCGATGCCGAGCGCGGCAATGACCGCGATCAGCGCGACCGGATTCGGCAGGCTGCCCATCGTTCAGCGCTCGCGCGGTGCGGGTTGCGTCAGCGTGACGACGCGCACGCCGAGTTTCTGGCCGACCGCGATCAGGTGGCCCGTGCCGATCAGCATCCCGTTCGCGACGAGATGGATCACGCTCTGGTTGATCCCTTGCTGCAGCTCGATCACGGCGCCCGGCTGCAGCGCGCTCAGCTCGCCGAGCGGCATCGACGTGGGCGGCAGCTCGAAGCGCAGGTTGACCGCGAGGCCGTCGAGCGTGCGCGGTGCATCGGCGGAGGGCGCGTCGTGTGTCGTGGCGGGCGCGTTGTCGGTGCGGGTCGGTTCCAAAGGCATCTCCCTGATTCGTTCGACGGTCAGCCGGTTGCCCGACGGCCGTCCGGTGATCTCCCATGCCGGCGCGGCCGGCAGCCGCGCGACGCACAGCAGGCTCTGCTCGTGCGCCTGCCAGCGTTCGATCGCGATGATGTCGCCGCCGACGACGTCGGCCAGCTCGGCCGTCGTCAGCTCGGTGCGGCCGATCTCGAACACGAGCGGCACGGGCAGGTTCGCGTAGGCCGCGCGGGTATCGGCGAGCGCGGCCGGCGCGGTCGCGAAGAACACGGCCAGCGCGTCCGGCACGTCGAACAGCAGCGCGCCATGGCAGCGCCACGCGCCATCGGTGCGCCGCAGCTCGAAGCGCAGCGCGTCCGGCGCCGCGCGCCAGGCCGGCACGCTGTCGGGCGGCGGCAGCAGTTCCACGCGCTGCCGCGTCGCGGCCTGCAGCACGGCCGCGAGCGGCGCGCACAGGTCGGCGAGCAACGCCGCGCGGATCACGGCCGGCACGGCCGGATCGGCTGCGTCGCCGAGCCATTCGGTTTCCGCGATCGGATCGATCCACAGCGTGCCCGTGGCCGGGCCGATGACGAAGCGGTAGGCGTGCGCATCGGCGGCCGGTTCCGCGTCGACGCGCCAGCGCACCTCGTACGCGTGCTCACCGAGCATGACCGGGGCGGCGCCGGTTGCGCAGTACGCGTGCGACAGCCCGCGCGCGGCGGCGGCGGACAGGCGCGGCAGGTAGGGCGACGCGTCGAGCGCGACCGCGGCCGGTGCAGCGGCGGGCGGCGCGGAAGCGGCGGGCATCGCCCGGCTGGCGGCGTCGCCGGCGTCGGCATTCGTCAGGAACAGCGCAGGCACGGCGGGATCGGGGCGGATTCGGCGTTGATTCGACGGGTTGTTCTGGGGCCGGCGGCGCGGAAGGGCGCGCGGCTGCTGCGTCGATTGTAGGGACGGCCATGGCCGCGTGCCGCGCCGGAATCCGTAGTCGCGTGCATTGCCCGGCGATCGCGGAAGCGGGGTGCTACGAAGCGTGAGGAAGGCGGGCAGGACGCGACCGGCGCCCAAAAGCAACCGCCGCCCGGAGGCGGCGGTCGGGTCGCGGCGGGATGGCGGGCCGGATGGCGTGCAGGCCCGGTCCGGCCGGCAGGCCGCGAAGCGCTGCGGCCAGGCGCAGCGCGGTAAGGGGAACGTGGCCGGCGCGCCGCGAGCAGGCGGCGCGCGGGCGAAGCGTCACGCGTAGTCGGCGGCCATCGCGGGTTGCGGCGCGGCTCGCAGGATCGGCGCGGCTTCGTGGCGCTCGACGTGCGTCATCGCCGCGCCGAACAGCACCAGGCGGTAGCCGACCGCGTAGATCGGAATGATCCGCAGGTTCTTGTCGTGGTCGAGCCGCAGCTTCGAACGGATACGCGAGATATGGGTGTCGAGCGTGCGCGACGACACGCCGAGCTCGCGGCCCCATACGGCCTCCTGGATTGCCTGCCGCGGCACGATCTTGTTCATGTTGTCGAGCAGGAATTCGACGACGTCGAATTCACGCGGCGTGACGTCGACGATCGTGTTGTCGATCTCGATCGTGCGGCGCACGAAGTTGATTTTTATGTTGTCGATGTACAGGTATTTGCAATCCATGGTGGCCCTCGCATGTCCGTAAAGGAGTGTTTGCGGGCTCTGTGCTGCAACTTCCGGGCCAGGGGGAGGATTGACGGTCGCCAGCTGACGGCCGTGCCGATGCGGGTGGCTCTACATATTTGAATTTAAAAGAATTTTTAACGTGAGGTGCGATGCGGGTTGTGAAGGGGGCAGAACAATGTTGAAGGATTGTTACGTAGCATCGCCGGGCGACGTTACGGGCGTTACGTCTGATGTAACGTGGGGGGAGAGGGAGGTTGGGGGGCTACACGAGGGTTTTCCGCTGGACGACGAACCCGACATCGACCCCTGCAGGTTTGAAGAATTGTGTATGTAAATCAACGCATTGCCGGAGATTTTTGCCGACATCGAACCCTGCATCGCGTCTCGCGCGAAAACACGCCGGCCGCGGAATATCTTCTTCCCGCAGCCGGCGTTCCGTCGCATCAGGCCTTCGTGCTATCCGCCGAATCGAACGGCAGCACGTAATGCCGCTTGCCCGTCGCCGCGAAGATCGCGTTCGCCACGGCCGGGCCGACCGGCGCGACGCCCGGCTCGCCGACACCGGTCGGCGCCTCGGCCGACGGCACGATGTGCACTTCGACCTTCGGCATCTCGGCCATCCGCAGCACGTGATAGCCGTCGAAGTTGCGCTGCTCGACCTGGCCGTCCTTCAGCGTGATCGCGCTGTGCATCGCCGCGCCGAGCCCGAAGCCGATGCCGCCTTCCATCTGCGCGGCGACGATGTCGGGATTGATCGCGATCCCGCAATCGACCGCGCACACCACGCGGTCGACCTTCACCTTGCCGTCCGCGTCGACCGACACCTCGGCCACCTGCGCGACATAGCTCTTGAACGCTTCGGCGACCGCGATCCCGCGCCCGCGCCCCTTCGGCAGCGGCTTGGCCGGATCCCAGCCGGCCTTCTGCGCGGCGAGGTCCAGCACCGCGCGCATCCGCGGTTCCTTCTCGAGCAGGTCGCGACGGAACGCGTAGGGATCCTTGCCGGCCGTGTGCGCGGCTTCGTCGATGAACGCCTCGACCGCGTAGGCCGTGTGCGAGCTGCCGACCACGCGCCACCACAGCACGGGCACGCCCGTCTTCGCGGTGGCGAGCTCGACCGACACGTTCGGCACCGCGTACGGCAGGTTCGCCGCACCCTCGACCGACGTCGCATCGACGCCGTTCTTGACCATGAACGCCTCGAACGGCGTGCCGGCGAGAATCGACTGGCCGACGATCCGGTGGCGCCAGCCGACCAGCTTGCCGTCCGCGGTCAGGCCCGCGTCGAGCTTGTGGAAGTACATCGGCCGGTAGAAGCCGCCCTGGATGTCGTCCTCGCGCGTCCACTGCAGCTTGACGGGCTTGCCGTCCGCGCCGAGCGCCTTCGCGATCGACACGGCCTCGACCACGTAGTCCGACCACGCGTTCGCGCGCCGGCCGAAGCTGCCGCCCGCATACAGCGTGTGGATCTGCACCTGCTCGGGCGTCAGCCCCGCCGTCCTGGCCGCGTTGGCCTGGTCGACGGTCTGGAACTGGTCGCCGGCCCAGATTTCGCAGCTGTTCGCCGTCAGCTTGACGACCGCGTCGAGCGGCTCCATCGGCGCGTGCGCGAGATACGGGAATTCGTACGTCGCGCTGATCTTGCGCGTCGCGCCCGCGATCGCCGCGTCGGCATCGCCGTCCTTGCGTGCCGACGTGCCCGGCTTGTCGGCGAGCTGCCGGTATTCGCGCATGATCTCGTCCGAGCCGCGCTTTTCCGCGTTCGTTTCGTCCCAATCGACCTTCAGCGCGTCGCGGCCCTGCTTCGCGGCCCAGAAGCCGTTCGCGACGACCGCGACGCCACCCGGCACCTGCACGACCGACACGACGCCCGGCACGGCCTTCGCGGCCGTCGCGTCGAACGATTTCACCTTCGCGCCGAAGCGCGGCGGGCGCTGCAGCAGCGCGACGCGCATGCCGGGGAACGTCGTGTCGAGCGTGAAGTGCGCGGTGCCGTTCGATTTCGCCGACGCATCGACGCGCGGGATCCGCTGACCGATCAGCTTGAAATCGGCCGGCTGCTTCAGCGTGACCTTGTCCGGCACGGGCAGCTTCGACGCATCGGCGACGAGCGTGCCGTACGGCGCGGTCTTGCCAGTCTTCGCGTGCGTGACGACGCCGTTGGCAGTCGTCAGCTCGCCGGCCGGCACCTTCCAGCGGGTCGCGGCGGCCGACACCAGCATCGCGCGCGCCTTGCCGCCGGCTTCGCGCAACTGCTGCCACGAGTTCGCCATCGCCGAGCTGCCGCCCGTGCCCTGCATCGTGCCGAACGCGAGGTTCGCGTAGCGTTTCGCATCGGCCGGCGCGCTTTCGACGCGCACGTGCGACCAGTTCGCGTCGAGCTCCTCGGCGACGATCGTCGCGATGCCCGTGTACGCACCCTGGCCCATTTCGACGTGCTTCGCGATGACCGTGACGGTGCCGTCGGGCGTGATGCGCAGGAATGCGTTCGGCGCGAAACCGGCGGCGGGCGCGGTCGCGGCGAGCGCGCGGCGGCCGAAGCCGCTGAAGTCGAAGCCGATGGTCAGGCCGACCGCGGCCGCGGCGCCCGCGGCCTTCAGGAAGGTGCGGCGCGACGGGCGCACCGTATCGTTGTTGTCGAGTTCAATCGTCATGGTCAGGCTCCCAGCGTCGCTGCCGCGTCGTGGATCGCGGCCCGGATGCGGGCGTAGGTCGCACAGCGGCACAGGTTGCCGTTCATTGCGGCATCGATGTCCGCGTCGGTCGGCTTCGGGTTCTGTTCGAGCAGCGCGGTGGCCGACATGATCTGGCCGGACTGGCAGTAGCCGCATTGCGGCACCTGCAGCTTGACCCAGGCGGCCTGCACGGCATGCGCGGGCTTGCTTTGCAGACCCTCGATCGTCGTGACGTGCTTGCCCGCGATGCCGGCGAGCGGCAGCACGCACGAGCGGACGGCCTGGCCTTCGAGATGCACGGTGCACGCGCCGCACTGCGCCATGCCGCAGCCGAACTTCGTGCCGGTCAGTCCCGCATGTTCGCGAATCGCCCAGAGGACGGGCATCGACGGATCGGCGTCGAGCGTGACGTTCTTGCCGTTCAGGACAAACGAGGTAGGCATTTTTATGTCTCCATGGGGAAAACCCGCCATACGGGCAGGTTAGCCGGGAGTGTGCGCGAGCCGCCGCTTTTTGCGTCTACCCAATCCTGCAAATTTATTGAACAATCCTGCAAATCCCCGGCACGCGGCAGGCCGTTTCGCTATGCTCCCGCGACACGGGAAATCATTCGAGGATGCGTCATGGACATGACCGATATCGTGGCGTCGCGCGAATCCGGGCGGCGCGAGCTGGCATCGCTGATCGGCCGTTTCGCGCCGGCCGACGGCTCGCATTCGACGGCCGTGCCGGGCCTGATGCTGCATCGGCACACGCGTCCGGTCGATCTCGGCTGCGGCGTGTCGCGGGCTGCGCTCGTGATCGCCGCGCAGGGCGCGAAGCGCGTGATCGTGGCCGGCCAGGCTTACGAATACGACACGCACAATTGCCTGATTACGTCGATCGACTTGCCGATCCTCTCGCGCGTGACGCGCGCGTCGGCGGATGCGCCGTACCTGTGCCTGTCGCTCACGCTCGATCCGCAGCGCATCGTCGAGCTCGCGGCCGAGATGCGGCTGCCCGAGCCCGACGCGGGCCCGGAAGGCGAGGGGATCGCGCTCGCCGAGCTGACGCCGCCGCTGCTCGACGCCGCGCTGCGGCTGTTGCGCCTGCTCGATACGCCCGGCGACATTCCGGTCGTCGCGCCGCTGATCGAAAAGGAAGTGCTGTACCGGCTGATGACGAGCGGGCAGGGCACGCGGCTGCGGCACATGGCCATCGCGGGCAGCCAGACGCACCGGATCGCGCGCGCGATCGAATGGATCCGCGATCACTTCGCGGAGCCGATGCGCGTCGAGTCGCTCGCGCAGGCGGTCAACATGAGCGTGTCGTCGCTGCACCATCATTTCAAGCACGTGACGACGCTGAGCCCGCTGCAGTACCAGAAGCAGTTGCGGCTGCACGAAGCGCGGCGATTGCTGCTGCGGCAGGGCGGCGACGTCGGGTCGGTGGCGGCCGTCGTCGGCTACGAAAGCGCATCGCAGTTCAGCCGCGAATACAGCCGGCTGTTCGGCGCGCCGCCGATGCGCGACGTCGTGCATCTTCGCAAGAAGGAACTGCTCGGCTGACGTGCCGCCGCATGGCGGTTATTGCGCGGCGACCGTCACCGGCATGCGCTGGCCGGCGCGCGTTTCGTGCGCGAGCCCGTCATTCATCGCCTTCCCCCCGGCGCGCTGACTGGCGTGATGCGTGTGCGGTGGCGTGCCGCTCGGCGAGAGCCGGATATCAGGCAATCGGCATGCCATGGACGTGCAGCCCCGTCGGGCGCGGGCGTGCACGCGATCGCCGTTCGACAGGCGTGCGGATGTTTCACGCGTGAATCGTGGGGACAGGAAAAGAACCTGCGCGAGTGCCGGGACAATGCAATTCGATACGAATAAATTCCCGAAAAATCAGGACATTACGAACTTGCCAGCTTAAGGAAGATGTCGAGTCGATATGTTTCATCGATGAGAATTGCGGGAAAAATTTCTTGGAAATAGTTCTTCGATGCATCGCTTACCGAATGACTCATGGTGTGAAAGCTGCATCGAATGAAAATGAGAAGCCGGTGTCTCCGCTTCGATCTCAACTACGCGTTGTCATTTTTTGATTATTACAACGATGACGCATCCGGATGCCGACATCCTCCTCGCGTGATCGTGTCGGTATTTTCACGGATGAATCAAATTCGTTTCGACAGTCTGGACGAGTGCGGGCGCGGACGTATCGCAGGCATGCTGCATGCGGCCCGGGGCCGAGCACGGTGCGAATCGATTCTCGTTCGTCTTCGCATCGGAGGACGTCCGCACGTGTCCCGCCATGCGATTTGCAAGCGGAAAGTGCGGTGCCGCCCGGCCGGCGCGGCAGCGCGCTTCTCAAGTTTGAAACAGTCGTTCACCCGGTCATTCGGCGAGGGTTCGCGGGCCGGATTCGTCCGTCTAATCCGGGGATTGCTTCGTGACGCTCAACGATCGCGGCGGGTGCCAAACCTTTGCCGCGATACATTCCTGAAACAAAAAATGTCGTTTCCGGAGGAATACCCCCATCTTGAGGCGGTCCGTCACGCGCAATGAACGACGGAACAACGTGTGGCACGCCGCTTGCGATATTCAACGCACCGGCGAGCGGTCGACACGATGCAACAACGATGTGGGGGCGGCCAACTCGTCAATAAGCAGTCGGGGAAACGGCGATGAAGACCAGAAGCAGTAGCTTGATCGGCGCGTACTTTGCGCACCACAGGGGTAGTCGGACAGACCGGGATGTTGCTCGCGACGCAGTGCCAGCTTCGCGGGTTGCCCGGTGTCGATTGCACGGCCGCCGTGCGCCTCGTTTGCTGGAGCGGCTGTCCCGCCGCGCGGCAACCGGGCGACAGCGGTGCTCACCTTCATTCAGTTCACCCGGATGGATCGGGCTGTTCGTGCCGGACAGCGTGACACCGGTTCGTCTTCAACCGTGCAGGGCGGTTTCGATTGCGCCGGGCCAATGCCGGCGCCGGCCGGATTAGGTCGAACGCCCGCGGGCCGGATTATCCGGAAGCCATTTCGTCGCTCGTTCAGGGAGAAGACATGCCGCCTGGCTGCAATGCAGGCCCGTGGTCGCTCGGTTAGAAAGAGCATTTTGAACGGCGCTGCATTTTGCGGTGGTTAATATATTCGCGCATTTTCGATTCCGGAAACGGATGCCGCATGCCGGTATCTCGTCCGGCGAGGTATCGAACGTCGCGAGCCGGAAAGATGCGTTCGTGATTCCGGTCGATTGAGTCATGGTGTTTTTTGTAATTAACTCAATGTTCATGGAATTAATCGAAAACGCCTATCCATGAATTTTGGAAAACATAAAAACAAAAACTAGAATCGGGCTGGCCAAAATTTCAAAGAATAATTTCAAATTCAATAAACATGTACTGATTGAATAGTGATCCTTAATTTTTTGAGGATTGCTCAAGACAGGAGGATCGATGGCGTGCGGTCTCCCTGGCTCATTCCATCCACGCCGTTATGGAGTCGACCATGAAGAAGCTTCTGATTGCAGCAGCAGTTCTGGCGGTTTCGGGTGCAGCGTTCGCAGCGAGCGGCACGATTTCGAGCAGCAACTCGTCGAGCGGTGGCCAGACGATGGCCGGGGTCGCAGGGTTCGGCCACTTCACCGCGACCGATTCCGGCGCGGCACTTGGCGCGGCCGGTGCACTTGCAGGTGGTCCCGGCAGCGGCTCGATCTCGTACACGAGCCACACGCAAACGTCGACGGTCGGCGGCTTCGGCTTCGGCGGTGCGCAGGCTGGCGGCAGCAGCGGCGCGAATGCCGGCTCGACCGGCTGGACATATCACCACTAAGCCGCGGCGCGTAGCGTTCGTCATTGGCTGGCGGGACGGGGCCGGGTCTTGATCCACAAGGACGGACCCGGTTCCTGAACCGTCGAACTTTCTCACGGCAAGGAATTGCTATGAAAGCCAAAGTCATATTAGCGACAGCGCTCACCGTCCTATCGTCGGCCGCATTGGCAGCAGGTTCGTTCACGAACAACCAGACGCAATCCGTCGCAGCGGGTGTGTCCGGTTCGGTACTGGTCGGGTCCGGCAGCTATACGAGCAATTCGACATCGACGGCTGGTGCAAGCGCCGGAAGTACCGTGACACCCGCTGGTTCCGTCGGCACGGCGTCCGCCAACCACAACTCGACCTCGACGGCCAGCGGTTCCGGCACGAACGGGGGCGCGTTTGCGGCAGGCGGCGGTATCGGTGCCGCAGGCTCGTACGGCGGAAACAGCAAAACGAACGAGAACGCAAACGCACTGTCGGGAGGGGTGACCGCCACGATCGTACTCGGCGCGAACCACTACACGGCCACGGGCGCGAACGACAACGGCAATGCCAACGCGGGTGCCGCTGGACTGACGGGCAGTGGCGGATCGGCTGCGATCACGGGTTCGAATCACTACAACTCGTCGACCGCGTGGAGTACCGGTCCGGCTGGCTCGCCGTCCGCATCGGGCGGAAGCCAGGGCAGTTCGAGCGCGATCGGGAGCAGTCATTAGTCAGGTGTGGGGGGGCCAGTTTCCCAGCGACGCTGGTCTCTTTTCCCGCCTTGTTGTCACGTAAGGAGTTGGCATGAAGCAGAACCTGATTGCCGCCGCTCTGATGCTCGCGTCACTGACGGCATATGGCGCTGACCGTGCTGCCGATGGTGGGCAATCGAATATGCAGACGTCAAACAACCCTTCTCAGACAACCAAACCGTCGGAACAACAATCGCTTTCGTCGGGCATTGCCATCGGCGCATCGGACGCCCAGCAGCAGGGAATGTCGGATGGCCCGTGGTCCCAGCTGGGTAGCGGCTGGAAGCAGTTCGGGGAAGCAGCAAGAACTGAAGTCATTCAGGGGAAGTAGCACGGTTGCCTGGGTGGGAGGTATAACCTCGTCCGGAGAGTGAAATGAACAGCAACAGGATCAGGGTGGCATGCGCGGCGATGTTCGCGATGACCACGATCGGTGCCCAGGCGCAAACTGCCGACTCGACTTCGAGCGCGCAATCCTCGACGTCGTCGACGGCGATCAGCCAGGGCGGCGGCTCGAGCATGAACACGAACACCACGAGTTCGCGCGGCGGCAATGCAACGAGCAGCAGCGGGGTGCGTGGCAGCGGCAATTCGAGCGTGAACGTGAACGTGACGATGCCGTCCGGCAGCAACGGCGGCTCGAACGTGACGCCGCAGAGCGTGAGCACGCTCCAGACGTCGGGCTCGCCAGGCACCAACCCCTACAACACCCAGACTTCCGAAAACGTCAATTACTCGGGTACGCAGACGATCAAGACCAACCCGTCGATTCAGGCACCGGGCCTCACGACCACGCTGTCCGATACCTGCATGGGATCGGTGAGCGTCGGCGTATCGTTCCCGGGGTTCGGCGCGACGGGCGGCACGACACTGGTCGACCAGGCGTGCGTCCGGCGTCTCGATGCGCGTGAATTCCGCGCGATGGGGCTGACCGACGTGGCGCTCGCGCTGCTGTGCCAGAGCGATGCGAACCGGCGCGCAGTGGAAGCGACCGGCCACCTGTGCCCGGGCACGACCGCGCCGCTCGCGCGTTCGAACGTGGCGCCGAGCGTCGAAGCGACCGTCGCCGACGACGTGAAGTATCGCGATCCGATCGTGCGCGACCGCATGGGCTTGCCGCCGCTCGGTTCCGCCGCGCCGGCACCGGCTCCCGCGCCGACGCGTCCGATCCAGACGACGTCGGTGCAGGCCGCGCCTGTTCCGGTGCCGGTTCCTGTACCGGCGATTGCGCCAGTTGCCGCCGCGCCGGCAGTGGCGGCGCCGGCAGTCGCCGCAGCCGCTCCGGCGGTCGCAACGCCCGCCGTTGCGGCTGCTGCACCGGCAATGGCTGCAGCGCCTGCGGCAGCGGCGCCTGCCGCCGCGGTCGTACCGGCGGCAGCGATGGCAGCCGTGCCGGCTGCGGCCATCATTGCTGCGCCGGCAGTTGCCGACAAGGCATCGCAAGAGCCTGCCGCACTGGTAGCCGACACGAAGGCACCCGAGCCTGCGCAGGCCGCCGACACGAAGGCACCCGAGCCCGCACAGCCCGTCGCCGACACGAAGGCCCCCGAGCCTGCGCAACCCGTCGCCGACACGAAGGCACCTGAACCTGCACAGCCCATCGCCGACACGAAAGCCCCCGAGCCCGCACAGCCTGTCGCCGACAAGGCGCCGGAGCCGATGCCGGCCGCGACCGACAACGCAGCGCAGGCCGCCGGCGAACCGGTTGCCGAACCGATGCCGGCTGCTGCCGTCGTCGCGGCGCCGGCAGCCGATGCAAAGGCTGCCGAGCCGGCGTCGCAAGCGGCTGTCGAAGCGCCCGCTCCGGAAGCCGCGCAGCCTGCTGCCGCAGCAGCGCCGGCCGACATGCCTGCCGCCGACGCGAAGGTGTCCGAAGCGGTCGAATCCGCTGCCGCACCGGCTGCGCCGTCCGCCGACATGCCGGCATTGTCCGACCCGGCCCAGGCGTTGCCGCCGGCTGCGGTCGACCAGCAGGCCGCACCGGCAGCACCGGTCGCGCCGGCACCGGCAGTCATCTCGACGAGCACGTCGTCGTAAGCACGCGGGGCCGTCTGCCATGTGGCCGGCATGGCGGTCGCACGGCAGACGGCCGGCGCCGATGCACGACGATCGTTCCGGTTGGACGGGTGTTGCTCCCATCCCCGAGGTCAACACCTCTTTTTGCCTGACGAGGATGCAAGGAGGCCTCAATCATGAGGATCTTTTTGGTCGCTTTGCTGCTGGTCGGCGTGCAAGCCGCTGCGCAGTCGGTTTTCCAGAATCCCGCGGTCTTCGTCATCCTGAACGAGCAGACCCTCGCGAACGCCGCAAGCGTCCAGCAGGCGCTCTCGACGCTCAACCGTCCCGACAACACGGCGTGCGCACCGATGATGATGATCGGCGACCCGCAGATGATTTACATGATGCCCGAGGAAGGGCACGCGCCGTCGTGGCAATCGCCGGTGTACGGTCGCGGCGCGCCGTTCCAGGCGCAGAACGGGCCGGTGCCGACGGGCAAGACGGTCGGCGCGCTGCAGCGCACGGAAGACATGCGGACGCTGCCGTGGAGCGATGGCAGTGCGATCACGCAGAAGATCGCCGGCGAGTCGAGCGTGGCGGCGGCGGACCGCGTGAGCGAGTGGCAGCTCAACGGGCTCGACAAGATCGAGACGGCTCGCGCGGAAGACGTGACGGTGAACGGCAAGACCTACCGCACTTACCGCGACGGTCTCAACGGAGCGGCGAAGCCGTTCGTCGAACCGCAGATCTACACGCAGCGCGTCGTGTTCTGCCGATAACGAAACATCGATTCGAGGACGGGGCGGCGCCGCGCCGCGGGACCACGAGGCCCCGCCATATGCGATCCGGCAACGGCCGCCCCGATAACCAACCCTACGCGGCGAGGCCATCGTGAACTCTTGCTGTCAGCTCAGCGTGCCAGGCCCGCAGGATGTCGAGCGGGAAGCCGGCGCGATGCCGTTCGTCGCCATCCGGCGCGATCAGGTGGTGCCGTCGCGGCCGCTCGTCTATCTGTCGCAGCGGCACGATGCCGCGCTCGTCGATTGCCTGGCGTCGCGCGGCTGGGACGTGTGGCGCGCGAAAACCGTTGCGGACGCACTGAATCTCGTCAAGGCGAATCGCCCGCATGCGGGTATCGTCGATTTCGGCAGCTTCGCATCGCTCGACATCGCGTCGTTCGAAGCGCTGCTGCGCGACCGGCGCGTCGGCTGGGTCGCGCTCACCGACGGCGAGCGGCTGCGCGACATTTCAGTCGCGCGCCTGATCCGCCATTGCTGTTTCGACTACGTGCGTAACGCGACGGCCTACACGACGATCGGCTATCTCGTCGGCCACGCGTACGGGATGCTGAAGCTCGCGGACGGCGACCCGGCGGCGGAGGCTGCGCCGCCCGGCGGCACGATGATCGGTTCGTGCGACGCGATGCGCCGGTTGTTCGCGACGATCCGCAAGGTCGCGAACACGGACGCCACCGTGTTCATCGCCGGCGAATCCGGTACCGGCAAGGAGCTGACCGCCGCGGCGATCCATCAGCAGTCGATGCGGGCCGACGCACCGTTCGTCGCCGTGAACTGCGCGGCCATTCCGTCGTCGCTGCTGCAGGCCGAACTGTTCGGTCACGAGCGTGGCGCATTCACGGGTGCGCACCAGCGCAAGATCGGCCGCATCGAGGCCGCGCACGGCGGCACGCTGTTTCTCGACGAGATCGGCGACATGCCGTTCGAGAGCCAGGCGAGCCTGCTGCGTTTCCTGCAGGAGGGCAAGATCGAGCGGCTCGGCGGGCATGCGTCGCTGCCGGTCGATGTGCGGATCGTGTCGGCGACCCACGTCGATCTCGAGGCCGCGATGCAGGCGGGGCGGTTCCGCGCCGACCTGTATTACCGGTTGTGCGTGCTGCGCATCGACGAGCCGCCGCTGCGCGTGCGCGGGCGCGACATCATGCTGCTCGCCGACTATGTGCTGCGGCGTTATCGCGGCGACAGTTCGCACCGGATTCGCGGCTTCATGCCCTGCGCGGTCGAGGCGATCCACAACTATCCGTGGCCCGGCAACGTGCGCGAGCTGATCAACCGGATCCGGTTCGCGGTCGTGATGACGAACGGTCCGCTGATCTCGGCGGCCGATCTCGAACTGCGCGCGTACACGTCGCGCCAGCCGCCGACGCTGGCGGAAACGCGCCGGCAGGCCGAGCGGCGCGCGATCGAGGAAACGCTGATGCGCAACCGCCACCAGCATGCGGATGCCGCCGCCGAACTGGGTATTTCGCGCGCGACGCTGTACCGCCTGATGATCGCGCTCGGGCTGCACGGCTGAGGCGCGCCGGCGCGCGCCGCTCAAGACTGCGCGGCAGCGGCCGTTAAAACAGGAAATGACCCGTGCGGACGGCCGGCGCATCGATGCGCGCGCGGCCGGCACGCGGCGCATCACGCTTATCCGAGGTTTATCGTGACAGAGTGCAGTCACTGCGGCAGGACGTTCCTGGTCGGCGGCCGGTCGATCGACGGGCGCCGCTATTGCAGCCGGGCGTGCGCACGCGCGCATCCGATCATCGTCGAGGCCGAACGGGTGCCCGACGCGAAGGTCCGGCAGTATGTCGACGACTGGCGCTACGGGCCGTGCCCGATCTGCCTGCGCGAAGGGCAGCCGGTCGACGTGCATGCGTCGCATCGCGTCGTATCGCTGCTGTTCGTCACGCGCTGGACGACGCGGCGCCACGTGTGTTGCCGCCGTTGCGGGCGCAGGAAGCAGGCGGTCGCGCTGCTCGCATCGGCCACGCTCGGCTGGTGGGGGCTGCCGTGGGGCATCGTGCTGACGCCGATCCAGCTCGTGCGCAACGCGCTCGGGCTGGCCGCGCGCGACCCGGAGGTCGCGACGCAGCAGTTCGAGGAGTTCGTGCGGCGCAAGCTGGCCGCGCGCCGGCTCGAGCGTGCGGAGCAGGGCGCCGGCACCTGATCGTGCGCTCGCGCGCGCCGCGCCCGCTCAGGCCGGCCGCTCGAAGCCCGATGCGACCCAGCGTTCGGCGCTGGCCTTGTTGAGCTTGAACCCGGCCGACACCTTCGCTTCGGCCAGCAGCTCGCCGTACGGATCGAATGCCTTCAGTTGCGCATACGGCTCGAACTCGTCCGGCACGATATCGAGCGTCACCGATACATCCTGTCCGTCGTCGCCCTGGACCGTCACCTCCTTGTGCAGCATCGCGCGCCGTTGCTGCTCGTGCCGCATCAGCACTTCGGTCGCGGTCTTCACGAGCGTGCGGAATGCGTTCGCGTCCATCGGTTTCGGGTTCTTCTTGTCGCGACCCATCGTCCACGGCCCGACGAGCGCGGGCTCGGACTCGCCGTCCTTGATCATCTCGACGGCCCAGCCGTCGTCGTCCTCGTTCTTGATGATGCGGGCCGTCCAGCCGTTGTCGCGCCAGAGGCCGTCTTCGTGGAGGGTGGTGTCGTCGGATTGCAGGTCGGATTCGGTCATGAGGAAAGCGCGAGTGCGGGCAGCCGGCAAAAAGGGCGGGGGCGCGCGGCCGGCATCGGCGCATCGCTCGCCGCCGGGGGCCCGGGGTGGCATGCAAAGGCGCAATTTTACCTGCTGGCCGGCCGCATCGCGCACGACGCCTGCCATTGGGCCGATGCTGCGCCGGTTGGCCGCCGGCTGCCGTGCGCTCGAACCCGTGCAAATATCAAACTCGTATTACGTCCCCGGCGCCCGATCCATGTGTTGTCCGATATCCCGCCCGCGCCTGGCTGCCTAGAATCGGGTTTCAGGCTAAAAATAGCCTGAATGCCCTTTCAACGCTCAACCGGCCGCCCGCGTTTCGCGCCGCGCGGCCGGCGAACCACCGGGAACTACGCATGAGGAAATTCAATGTTCGCGTCGTCGTCGCGTACGACTGGCCGTTGACACTGGCCGGTATCGAGCAGGTCGCCGGCAGCGCCTGCGCGATCGAGCTCGTCGCGGTCTACCGGAGCACGGCCGAACTGGTCGCGTCGCTCGGCGCGGTCGATTGCGACGTCGTGCTGGTCGATTATGCGATTCGCGGCGACGCGCAGATGGACGGCCTCGCGCTGTTCGGCTGGCTGCGCCGCACGCGGCCGAAAGTCGGGATCGTCGCGCTGGTCGCGAACGAGAACCCGCTGATCTTCCGGTCCATTCTCGCGATCGACGGCGTGAGCGTCGTCAGCAAGTTCGACGAGGTCGGCCACATCGTCACGGCGATCCATTCGAGCTACAGCGGTGGCGCGTACCAGTCGCCGGTCGTCAGGCGCGCGGTCGACACGCTCGGCGCGTGCGGCGAGGCGCCCGTGAAGCTGTCGGCAAGGGAGATCGAGGTGATTCGCCTGTATCTGGCGGGCGTGCCGATCAAGACGATCGCGCAACGCCTCAGCAAGGGCAAGCAGACGGTCAGCGCGCAGAAGATCAGCGCGATGAAGAAGCTCGGTGCGAACAACGACGTCGAGCTGATCCAGCGGGCGGCCGGGCTGGGGCTCGGCAGCGGGGCGGCCGCGCCGCGGGCCGGCGGCGCGGGGTGAGCACGCCCGCGCCGGCCGGGCGCCTTCAAGCCGGCAACGCGAACCGCGTGACGGCGTCGCGCAGCGCTTCGGCCTGATCGCGCAGCGAATGCGCGGCCGCCGCGGCCTCTTCGACGAGCGCCGCGTTCTGCTGCGTGACCTGGTCCATCTCGCCCACCGCGCGATTGACCTGCTCGATCCCGGCGCTCTGCTCGCGCGACGCATGGCTGATCTCGTCGAGGATCTCGTTCACGCGCCGCACCGACTGCACGAGCTCGGCCATCGTCTCGCCCGCATTCGAAACGAGCGCGGCGCCGTGTTCGACCGTCTCGTTCGACGACACGATCAGCGACTTGATTTCCTTGGCCGCCGTCGCCGAGCGTTGCGCGAGCGAGCGCACTTCGGCCGCGACCACCGCGAAGCCGCGGCCCTGCTCGCCCGCGCGCGCGGCCTCGACGGCCGCGTTCAGCGCGAGGATGTTGGTCTGGAACGCGATCCCGTCGATCACGCCGATGATGTCGCCGATCTTGTGCGAGCGGTCGGTGATCTCGTTCATCGTGCGCACGACGTCGTCGACCACCGCGCTGCCGCGCGTCGCAACCTGCGCGGCCTGGCCGGCGAGCGACGCGGCCTGCGCGGCGCTGTCCGCGTTCTGCTTCACGTTCGCGGTCATCTGGTCCATGCTCGACGCGGTCTGCACGAGCGCCGCCGCCTGTTCCTCGGTGCGCTGCGACAGGTCCGTGTTGCCGGACGCGATCTCGCTTGCGCCGACGTTGATGTTCTCGGTGCCCATCCGCACGCGCGACACCATGTCGATCAGCCCGCCCTGCATCGTGTGCAGCGCATGCAGCAGGCTGCCGCGATCGTCCTGCTTCACGGTCATGCGCGCGGTCAGGTCGCCCCGCGCGATGCGTTGCGCGGCGTCGAGTGCGTCCTCGAGCTCGCCGCCGAGATTCGCACGCACGCTTTTCAGCACGAGCACCATCACGGCGGTCGCGAGCGCACCGAGCACGGCCGTCATCGCGAGCCAGCGGCCGATGCTCGCGAGCACGGCCGAGCGCACGTCGTTCATGTACATGCCCGTGACGAGATACCAGTCCCACGGCGCGAAGCGCTGCACGGCACTGGTCTTCTCCTGCGGCTTGTCGGCGCCCGGCTTCGGCCACAGATATTCGACGAAGCCCTTGCCGCCTTCCTCGTTGCCGGCCTTCACGATCTCGACGAACAGGTGCTTGCCGTTCGGGTCGGTGAAATTCGACACGTCCTTGCCGTTGAGCTCGGCCTTGATCGGGTGCATCACGATCACCGGCTTCGAATCGTTGATGGAGATATAGCCGTCGGCACCGTGGCGCATCGCGGCGATCGCTTCGATCGCCTTCTGCTTCGCATCGGCTTCAGGCAGCACGTTCTGCTGCGACAGCTTGTAGTAATGGTCGGTCACGCTCGCGGCCTGCGCGACCAGCGACGCGAGCTGGTCGCGGCGGTCCGCGATCATCGAGGCGCGCGTCTGCCATGCGCCGAGCCCGGCGATCACGAGCAGGCCGAGCCACAGGATGACGATCATCGAAGCGAGTTTCTGATTCAGGGAAAGGTTGCGCATGGTGTGTGGTCGGTCAGTCGAGGATGCTCGCCGGGGCGGCGTGACGGGATAAGTGTCTTGACGGCGTTTGATGCGCGTCGCCGTAGACGGGTTATCCCTAGGAACCGATGCCGTCGCCCATGCCTTCGATGCCGACAGGGGTATCTATGCATATGCATAACGGGCATCGCTATACTGTCGGGCAATTGCGTCGCGCCGCGCGCCCGCGTCGGCGCCGGCACTGAACGAAACCCAAAGGAGGCAACGATGCGAATTCTGGTGGTAGGGGCCGGTGCGGTCGGCGGATACTTCGGCGGCCGGCTGGCCGCGGCGGGGCGCGACGTGACGTTCCTGGTGCGCGACGGACGCGCCGCTGCGCTGGCACGCGACGGGCTGCTGATCCGCAGCCCGCTCGGCGACCTGACGCTCGCGAACGTGCAGACCGTGCGCGCGGCCGATGCGGATGCCGGCGTCGCGCCGTTCGATCTCGTGCTGCTGAGCTGCAAGGCATACAGCCTCGACGACGCGATTGCCTCGTTCGCACCGTTCGTCGGCCCGCAGACGCTGATCCTGCCGATGCTCAACGGGATGCGCCACCTCGACGTGCTGCGCGAGCGCTTCGGCGCCGCGCAGGTGCTCGGCGGGCTGTGCGTGATCGCGGCCACGCTCGATCGCGAACAGCGCATCGTGCACCTGAACGACACGCACGGCGTGTCGTTCGGCGAACTCGCCGGCGGCGAATCGCCGCGCGTGCGGGCAGTCGCCGACGTGCTCGGCGGCGCGGGCTTCGACGCGACGCTCAGCGACGACATCGCCGCACGGATGTGGGAGAAGTGGGTGTTCCTCGCCACGCTTGCCGCGAGCACGTCGCTGTTTCGCGGCTCGGTCGGCGACATTCTGGCCGCGCCGGACGGCCGCCGCCTGCTCGAGACGATGCTCGCCGAATGCAGCGCGATCGCCGAACACAACGGCCACCGGCCCGATCCGGGCGCCGTCGAACGGATGCAGCGGATGGTGCTGACGCCGTCGCCGCTGACGGCGTCGATGCTGCGCGACGTCGAGAACCATGCACGCGTCGAAGCCGATCACGTGATCGGCGACCTGCTCGCGCGCCGTGATCCGCAGGCGGCCGATACGCTGTCGCTGCTGCGGATCGCATACAACCACCTGAAGGCGTACGAGGTGCGCACCGCGCGCGAACACGCGGCGGCGTAAGCCGGCGGGGCAGCCGGTGCGGCCGGCCGCGCCGTTCCGCGCTGCAACAAATTTGCCATCCGGCGCCATTTCAGCCCGAGGGCGGCAAAAAAGTATCGAAAATCAGGCGTAAAGTTGGTGGAGCCGCGCGCTCGATCGACCTACATTGCTTCCCATGCGACCGGTCGCGTCGCCGCGCGAGACACGCGGCGATGTGCGCCCAGCCGAACAGGCCGGCCAGCGATACATGGGAATGGAGACGCCAACATGATGCACCCCGATCTCGAAGTGGTCGACGTGCGACGCGACGAGTCGTTCAAGGTCTGGTCGCACGGCTATCCGTATCGCACGATCCGCTGGCATTTCCATCCCGAATTCGAGCTGCACCTGATCGTCGCGACGCGCGGCAAGTATTTCGTCGGCGACCACATCGGCTCGTTCGGCCCCGGCCATCTCGTGCTGCTCGGCCCGAACCTGCCGCACAACTGGGTCAGCGACATGGCCGAAGGCGAGACCGTCGAGCGCCGCAACCTCGTGATCCAGTTCGACCCGGCGTTCGTGCGCCGCTGCATGGACGCGTTTCCCGAATGTCGCGACGCACATGCGCTGCTCGACGATGCGCGGCGCGGGGTCGGCTTCGACGCCGCGACGAGCGCCGCGATCGCGCCGCTGTTCGACGAACTGCTGACCGCGCGCGGCATGCGCCGCATCGCGCTCTTCATGACGATCCTCGAGCGCCTGTGCGGCGCGGCCGAGCGCACGCTGCTCGCGAGCCCTGCATACGACCAGGCCGATGTCACGCCCACGCGGCTTAGCCACGCGCTGTCGTATATCGGCAAGAACCTCGCGTCCGAGCTGCGCGAATCCGATCTCGCCCAGCTGACCGGGCAGAGCGTCAGCGCGTTCTCGCGTGCATTCCATCGCCAGACGGGCATGCCGTTCGTCCAGTACGTGAATCGCCTGCGGATCGAATCCGCGTGCCAGATGCTGCTCGCCGACGACGCGAGCATCACCGACATCTGCTTCCAGGCCGGCTTCAACAACGTGTCGAACTTCAACCGCCAGTTCCGCGCGGTGAAGGGGATGGCGCCGTCCGAATTCCGTGCACTGCAGCGCCTGAACGCGCGCAGCCGCGACCTGGCGCTGCATGCGGCGCCTACCGGCAACCCGATGCCGCCGCGCGTGCTCACGCCCGGCGCACCCGAGCTCGCGCCGCAGCCCGGATGATCGCCGGGCCGCTGCCCGCCCGAGCTTTTCCCGCCGTCTTACCCAGCCGATCGCGCCGCTTGCGTCGCGAGGGGCGCATTCACCCACGAAAAAGCTGCACACAATTCCGGAGACACCGTCATGACGCACGCATCGCCCGTTTCATCCCCCCGTCGCGCCGCCCGCCTGGCGGCCGTTGCCGCGCTCGCCGTCGCGGCCTTGCTGCCCGCCGCCGCGCAGGCCGCGCCGTTGCGCATCGGCATGACGTTCCAGGAGCTGAACAACCCGTATTTCGTGACGATGCAGAAGGCGCTGAACGATGCGGCCGCATCGATCGGCGCGCAGGTCGTCGTCACCGATGCGCATCACGACGTCAGCAAGCAGGTGAGCGACGTCGAGGACATGCTGCAGAAGAAGATCGACATCCTGCTCGTGAACCCGACCGATTCGACCGGCATCCAGTCGGCGATCACGCAGGCGAAGAAGGCCGGCGCGGTGGTCGTGGCCGTCGATGCGAACGCGAACGGCCCGGTCGATTCGTTCGTCGGCTCGAAGAATTACGACGCGGGCGTGATGTCGTGCGAATACCTCGCGAAGGCGATCGGCGGCAGCGGCGAAGTCGCGATCCTCGACGGGATTCCGGTCGTGCCGATCCTCGAACGCGTACGCGGCTGCAAGGCCGGGCTCGCGAAATTCCCGAACGTGAAGCTCGTCGACACGCAGAACGGCAAGCAGGAGCGCGCGACCGCGCTGTCGGTCACCGAAAACATGATCTCCGCGCATCCGAACCTGAAGGGCCTCTTCAGCGTGAACGACGGCGGCTCGATGGGCGCGCTCGCCGCGATCGAAGGCTCCGGCAAGGACATCAAGCTGACGAGCGTCGACGGCGCGCCCGAGGCGATCGCGGCCATCCAGAAACCGAACTCGAAGTTCATCGAGACGACCGCGCAGTTCCCGGCCGACCAGGTGCGCATCGCGCTCGGTATCGCGATCGCGCGCAAGTGGGGCGCGACGGTGCCGAAGGCGATCCCCGTCGACGTGAAGGTCGTCGATCGCGGCAACGCGAAGGGCTTCAGCTGGTGAACGACGTGCGACGCGACGTGAAGGGCGGCGGTGCGGCCGGCGCCCTTCGTACGGAGAAGCCGATGGACACGATACTCAGGCTCAGCCACATCACGAAAAGCTTTCCCGGCGTGAAGGCGCTGTCCGACATTCATCTGGAGATTGCCCGCGGCGAGATCCATGCGCTGCTCGGCGAGAACGGCGCGGGCAAGTCGACGCTGATGAAGATCCTGTGCGGCATCTATCAGCCGGATGCCGGCGCGATCGAGATCGACGGCACGGCGCGCCATTTCGCGGACTATCACGACGCGGTCGCGGCCGGCGTCGGCATCGTGTTCCAGGAATTCAGCCTCATTCCGCACCTCGATGCCGTCGACAACCTGTTCCTCGGCCGCGAGTTGCGCAATCGCTGGGGCGCGCGGGACCGCAAGCGGATGCGTGCGGCGGCGGCGAGCATCTTCGCGCGGCTCGGCGTGGCGATCGATCTCGATGCGCCGATCCGCACGCTGTCGGTCGCGCAGCAGCAGTTCGTCGAGATCGGCAAGGCGTTGTCGCTCGACGCGCGCATCCTGATTCTCGACGAGCCGACCGCGACGCTCACGCCGGCCGAGGCCGAGCACCTGTTCGCGATCATGCGCGAGCTGAAGCGGCAGGGCGTCGCGATGATCTTCATCTCGCATCACCTCGACGAGATCTTCGCGGTATGCGACCGCATCACGGTGCTGCGCGACGGCCAGTACGTCGCGACGACCGACGTCGCGCACACCGACGTCGAGCAACTGGTGCGGATGATGGTCGGCCGCCGGATCGAAAGCAGCTTTCCGCCGAAGCCCGTGCTGCGGGCCGACGCACCGGCCGTGCTCGAAGTCGATGCGCTGCAGATCGAGCGCGACGGCCCGGTGAACCGCTTTGCGTTGCATGAAGGCGAGATCCTGGGTTTCGCGGGTCTCGTCGGCTCGGGCCGCACGGAAACCGCGCTCGCGGTGATCGGCGCGACGCGTGCGCACCGCAAGGAACTGCGCGTGCGCGGTGCGGCGGCAAAGCTCGCCGATCCGGCCGATGCGCTGCGCGCGGGCATCGGCATCCTGCCGGAAAGCCGCAAGACGGAAGGGCTCGTCACGTCGTTCTCGATCCGCGACAACATCTCGCTGAACAATCTCGGCAAGTACCGGTCGATGCGCTGGCTGATCGACCGCGGCAGCGAGGCGCGCACGACGCACGACGTGATGCGGCGCGTCGGCGTGAAGGCGCCGTCGATCCACACCGAGGTCGCGACGCTGTCCGGCGGCAACCAGCAGAAGGTCGTGATCGCGCGCTGGCTGAACCATCACACGTCGGTGCTGATCTTCGACGAGCCGACGCGCGGCATCGATGTCGGTGCGAAAGCCGAAATCTACGGGCTGATGCGCGAACTCACCGCGCGCGGCTACGCCATCATCATGATCTCGTCCGAGCTGCCGGAAATCGTCGGCATGTGCGATCGCGTCGCCGTATTCCGGCAAGGACGCATCGAGGCGACGCTCGCCGGCGACGAGATCGATCCCGACACGGTCATGACCTATGCCACGGCCGGCACGCGAGGAGCGACCCATGAACCTGCCTGAATCTTCTTCCACGCCTTCGACGACGCTCGCGGCCACGGCCGGAAACGGCGATGCGCCGCCGCCTCGCGCGATGTGGGCGCAACTGCGCCGCTCGACGCTGTTCTATCCGCTCGTCGGCCTGATCGTCGTGTGCATCGCGATGATGATCGCGAGCCCGAGCTTCCTGTCTGCCGCGAACCTCGAGAACGTGCTGCGCCAGGTGTCCATCAACGCGATCATCGCGGTCGGCATGACCTGCGTGATCCTGACCGGCGGGATCGACCTGTCGGTCGGTTCGGTGATGGCGCTGTCGGGCACGCTCGCGGCCGGGCTGATGGTCGCGGGCGTCAATGCGGTCGCCGCGCTCGCGATCGGCATCGCGGTGGGGCTCGGCTTCGGCTTCCTGAACGGCGTGTTCGTCGCATTCGCGGGGATGCCGCCGATCATCGTCACGCTGGCAACGATGGGCATCGCGCGCGGCCTCGCGCTGATCTACACGGGCGGCTACCCGATCGACGGCCTGCCCGACTGGGTCGCGTTCTTCGGCAGCGGCAAGGTGCTCGGCATCCAGGCGCCCGTGCTGATCATGCTGGTGGTCTATGCGATCGCCTGGCTGCTGCTCGACCGCATGCCGTTCGGCCGCTACGTGTATGCGATCGGCGGCAACGAGCAGGCGACGCGGCTCACCGGCGTGCGCGTCGCACGCGTGAAGCTGATCGTCTACACGCTGGCCGGCGTCACGTCGGCGCTGGCCGCGATCGTGCTGACGGGCCGGCTGATGAGCGGGCAGCCGAACGCGGGTGTCGGCTTCGAGCTCGACGCGATCGCGGCCGTCGTGATGGGCGGCACGTCGATTTCCGGCGGGCGCGGCGCGATCCTCGGCACGCTGGTCGGTGCGCTGCTGCTCGGCGTGCTCAACAACGGGCTGAACATGATCGGCGTGAACCCGTATGTGCAGAACGTGATCAAGGGCGGAATCATCCTGCTCGCGATCTACATCAGCCGCGAACGGTCGCGGTAACGATCCAGTCGATCAGCTATCCTTATCATCAACGAAAGAGACAACTCATGACGACACCCGAAGCCCAGCCGCGCATGACCGCGGTCGTCTGCCACGGCCCCGAGGATTACCGCGTCGAGCAGGTCGCGAAGCCGCGCCCCGGCGCGAACGAGCTCCTGATCCGCATCGCCGCATGCGGGATCTGCGCGAGCGACTGCAAGTGCTATACGGGCGCGAAGATGTTCTGGGGCGGCCCGAGCCCGTGGGTGAAGGCGCCCGTGATTCCCGGCCATGAATTCTTCGGTTACGTCGAAGCGCTCGGCGACGGCGCGGCCGAGCATTTCGGCGTGGCGATCGGCGATCGCGTGATCGCCGAGCAGATCGTGCCGTGCGGCAAGTGCCGCTATTGCAAGTCGGGCCAGTACTGGATGTGCGAAGTGCACAACATCTTCGGTTTCCAGCGCGAAGTCGCTGACGGCGGGATGGCCGAGTACATGCGGATTCCGCCGACCGCGATCGTCCACCGGATCCCGCTCGGCGTATCGCTCGAGGATGCGGCGATCATCGAGCCGCTGTCGTGCGCGATCCATACGGTGAATCGCGGCGACGTGCAGCTCGACGACGTCGTCGTGATTGCGGGCGCGGGCCCGCTCGGCCTGATGATGACGCAGGTCGCGCACCTGAAGACGCCGAGGAAGCTCGTCGTGATCGACCTGATCGACGAGCGGCTCGAACTCGCGCGGCAGTACGGCGCCGACGTGACGATCAATCCGCAGCGCGACGACGCGCGCGAGATCGTCCGCGCGCTGACCGACGGCTACGGCTGCGACGTGTACATCGAGACGACCGGCGCGCCCGTCGGCGTGAACCAGGGGCTTGACCTGATCCGCAAGCTCGGCCGCTTCGTCGAATTCAGCGTATTCGGCGAGGATACGACCGCCGACTGGTCGATCATCGGCGACCGCAAGGAGCTCGACGTGCGCGGCGCGCACCTCGGGCCATACTGCTATCCGGTCGCGATCGACCTGCTCGCGCGCGGGCTCGTTACGTCGAAAGGCATCGTCACGCACGATTTCGCGCTCGAGGACTGGGACGACGCGATCCGCGTCGCGAAATCGCCCGAATCGATCAAGGTGCTGCTGAAGCCGGCCCGCTGATGCGGCGGGCATGCGCCTCACCGGAGACATCATGGAATACGTGATTGGCGTCGACATCGGCACGCAGAGCACCAAGGCGCTGCTGGTCGACCGGCATGGCACGATCGTCGCGCGGCATGCGGCCGGCTACCAGCCCGATACGCCGCGCCCGCTGTGGGCCGAGCAATGGCCGCAAGTGTGGTTCGACGCGGTGCTCGCATGCATCGCGGGCTGCGTGCGCGACGCGCGCGCCCAGGGCGTGCCGGCCGACGCGATTCGCGCGGTGTGCGTGAGCAGCCTGTACGGCGGCTCGGGCATTCCGGTCGACATCGACATGCGGCCGCTGCATCCGTGCCTGATCTGGATGGACCGGCGCGCGACCGCGGAAGTCGACTGGGTCAACGAGCATGTGAACGTCGAGCGGCTGCGCGTGATCACGGGCAACGGCGTCGACAGCTACTACGGCTTCACGAAGATGCTGTGGCTGCGCGACCAGCGGCCGGACGTGTGGGCGAACGTGCGCTATTTCCTGCCGCCGAACGCGTACGTGACCTACCTGCTGACCGGCGAAGTCGCGGTCGATCACAGTTCGGCCGGCAACATCGGTGGCGTGTACGACGTCGCGCGCCGCGAGTGGTCCGACGATGCGCTCGACATGCTCGGCATTCCGGCGACGATGATGCCCGAGCGGCTCGTCGATTCGTCGGAGATCGTCGGCGGATTGCTGTCGCAATGGACCGGGCAGCTCGGCCTGCCGGCCGGCACGCCCGTCGTCGCGGGCGGCGTCGATGCGGCGGTGGCGACCTTCGCGGCCGGCGCGACGCGTACCGGGCAGCACGTCGCGATGATCGGCACCAGCATGTGCTGGGGCTACGTGAACCGGCACGTCGATGCTCGGCACGGGCTCGTCAGCATGCCGCACGTGTTCAACGGGCAGCGCGACCTGTACGTGTTCGGCGGTGCGATCACGGCCGGCGCATCGGTCGCGTGGTTTCGCGACCAGTTCTGTCACGCGGAGATCGATGCGGCGCGCCTGCTGCCGCACGGCGATCCGCACGTGCTGCTCGAGGAGGCAGCCGAGAGCGTGCCGGCCGGCGCCGACGGCGTGCTGTTCCTGCCGTACCTGATGGGCGAGCGCAGCCCGGTGTGGGACGCGAAGGCAAGCGGCGCGTTCGTCGGGCTGAGTCTCGCGCATACGCGTGCGCACCTGTATCGCGCGGTGCTCGAGGGTGTCGCGTTCGCGCTGCGGCACAACATCGAGGCCGGACGTCGCGGGGCGGTCGCGCTGGACGACCGGTTGATCGTCGTCGGCGGTGCCGCGCATTCGGCGCTGTGGATGCAGATCATCGCGGACGTGACGGGTTTTCCGGTGTGGACGATCGAGCAGGACGTCGAAGCCGCGATGGGCGCCGCGCTGCTCGCGGGTGTCGGGGCAGGGCTCGTGTCGCACGACGAGGCACAGGGCGGCTGGGTCAGGCTCGTCGAGCGTGCGCGTCCCGATGCCGATCGCGCGAAAGCGTACGACGCGCGTTTCGCGCTCTACACGGCGCTTTATCCGGCACTCAAGCCGATCATGCACAGGCTGGGCACGTCATCATGAACACACGATTCGATTTCAGCGGTGCGCGAGTGCTCGTCACGGGAGCATCGAGCGGGATCGGGCGCGCGTGTGCGGTCGCGCTCGCGACGGCGGGGGCGCGGGTCGTCGCGGCAGGGCGCGACATGGCCGCGCTCGACACACTCGCCGGCGAGACCGCGTGCGAGACGTTGCGTGTCGATGTCGGCGGCGACGAGCATGCGATCGACGCGGCGCTCGCCGCGCACGATGCGTTCGACGGCCTCGTCAACTGCGCGGGGATCGCGTCGCTCGAACCGGCGCTCGATGTCGAAGCCGCGCATTTCGATCGCGTGATGGCCGTCAATGCACGCGGTGCGGCGCTCGTCGCGCGGGCCGTGGCGCGCAAGATGATCGAGCGCGACGGACGCGGCGCGGCGAACGCACGGGGCAGTATCGTCAACGTGTCGAGCCAAGCAGCACTCGTCGGCCTGCCCGCGCATCTGAGCTATTGCGCGTCGAAGGCGGCGATGGACGCGATCACGCGCGTGCTGTGCATCGAACTCGGGCCGCACGGCATTCGTGTGAACAGCGTGAACCCGACCGTCACGCTCACGCCGATGGCGCAGTTCGCGTGGAGCGAACCGGAGAAGCGTGCGCCGATGCTGGCCGCGATTCCGCTCGGGCGCTTTGCGGAGCCCGACGAGGTCGTCGAGCCGATCCTGTTTTTGCTGAGCGATGCGGCGTCGATGATCAGCGGCGTGTCGCTGCCGATCGACGGCGGGTATACGGCGCGCTAGGCCGCGTCACGCGGCGGTCGCGGGCGACGGGGCGTTGCGGTCAAGGCGCGGGGCGGCCGACGCGCGGCTAGACCGGGTCCTTGCTCGGCGGTCCGTCCGGTTGCTGCGGATTGTCGTGATGACCGGGCGGCGACGAGAACGGATCGTCTTCCGGATCGCGGTTCGGGTCGGCCGGTGGCTCGGGCGTCGGGGTCGTGTGATCGGTCATGGAGAACTCGCGCAGTGCGTGACGGCGGTGGCGCGGCGGGAGCGCCTCGTCTCCGTTATAGCCAATCGGGCGCACGTTTGCAGCGGGATTATCGCGGCCGGTTGGCGATCGTCGGCGAAATCCGCGCATGGGTGGTTTTCGTGTCGGATCGTGCCGGGAGCCGGCCGCTCGCGATCGCGGTCAGCGCAAATCCGCCGGCGTATCGACGTCGCGCAGGATGCCGGGATCGTCGACGTCGAGCAGCTTGACCGGCGCGCTGGCGAACAGCGCGCGGGCGCCCGTGTCGCCGTCGAGCGCGGCGAGTGCATCGAAGTGGTGCGCGGCGAAGCCGACCGGATGGCCGCGCACGCCGCGATGCACGGGCGCGACGATCGACGCGTCGTCGGCTTCGAGCGCGCGTGTGACCGTCTCGTAGGTGGACGCCGCGATCCACGGCATGTCGCCGAGCGCGACGAGCCAGCCGTTCGCGTCGGGTGTCGTGCGGACGCCGGCCGCGAGGCTCGCGCCCATGCCGCGCAACGCGTCGGGCGCGTACACGACCTGACAGCCGGCTTCGTTCAGCAGAATCGCGAGTTTTTCGGCGCCGGGGCGCACGACGGCAATCACGTCGGACGTGGCCGCCGCGAGATGACGGGCGGCGGCGACCGCAACCGGCGTGCCGTCGGGAAGCAGCGCGAGCAGCTTGCTGTGCAGGCCGCTCGGGTCGAAGCGTTGACCAAGGCCGCCGGCGAGCAGGACGCCGGTGGCGAGTGACGCATAGGACATCGGCGCGGGGGGAGTGAGGCAGGTGCTGCGATTGTGCGGGAGCGGGCGGGGATCGGCAAGTGAGGATGTTACCGATTCGCGCCCGTCAGGCTGGAACGTCTGCCATCACGACACTTCGTCGAGCATGCTTTCCTCGACGGGACCGTAAATTGCGTGCAATTCGTTCTGGATGACGGCCCAATAGCGGTCGCCGAACGACCAGTGCCACCATTCGGACGGGTAATTCGTGAAGCCGGCGTGGGTCATTGCGGCGATCAGCACCTGGCGGTTGCGTGCGGCGGCGCGGCTGATGAACGCGTTGCGCGTGTAGCACGCGCCGGAGGATTCCCGGTCGGTGGCGTTCATGATGCAGCCCATGTCGATCTCGATGCCTTCCGCCGAGATCAGCGTCAGGTCGATGGCGGCGCCCGTCGGATGGGCGGCGACTTCCGGCGGTGCGACGTAGTGGCTCGTCAGTGCGATCAACGTGCCTTCGTCCGGCAGCGGATTCAGCGTACGGCGCAGGTGCGCGAGATGCTCGGTGAAGTACTGGCGCTGCAGCGCCAGCGGGCGGTAGCCTTCCTTGATGTACAGGCGCAGGTCGCCGGGCAGCGCGTGCGCGGCGGCGATCAGCCGTTCCGCCACGCTGCGACGCACTTTCAGGAAATGCGGGCTCCTGCTCTCGATATCGCGGCGGTCGAGATCGACGGCGATGCGGTCATGGAAGCCTGAGAGATCGACGAACCCTTCGTGCGACTCCTGCAGGGCGATCGAGCGGACGGCGGGATCGGAAAGCGGTATCACGGTAGCGAGCAAGTGACGCGATGACGGTGGCGGGCCACAAGCCGAACAGGTGAGGCGGCCGTGGTCGTTTTGGTCAGACGAATCGGCAATATGCCAGAGTTGGGCTGAGCGCGTATGGCGGTTGGATACGCGGGCGGGTGGCGCTCACCAGAGCGTCTTGACGTGCGCGTACGCGTGGATTTTTTCGTCGCGGGTAATCAACTGCGCGCCGAGCCGCCGCGCGGTGGCAACGATCATGCGGTCTGCCGGATCCTTGTGGAACGTGCCGGGCAGGTCGGTGGACTTCGCGGCGATGTCGGCATCGACCGGCACGAAGCGCATGCCGTCGATCTGCGCGACGGTGGCGAGCCATGCGTCGACATCCATCGTCAGTGCGAGGCGATCGTTGCGCACCAGCATCGCGATCTCCCACGCGGAGATCGCGGATGCGGCGAGCGCACCCTCGCTGCGTGCGCGATCGATCGCGCTTCGCGCCTTCTTGCTGAGCGAAGGGTCGCCCGCCACCCACCACACCAATGCATGCGTATCCAGCACGATCACCGCGACGCCTCCCAATCATCTTCCGCAATCGGATCGAGAGGATTGTCGTAGCGCATGACCGAGCCGCGCAATATGTCCAACGGCTGAGCTTCGCGTGCGTGATACGGCCGGATCTCGAGCGTCGGCTTGCCGTGGTCGGTGACGATCAGACTTTCGCCCGATGCCTCGACGAGCCGGAAGTATTCGAGGGCGCGGGCCTTGAATTCGGATTTCGATACGGGAGCGTGCGGCATCATGATATGAGCATGGTCATTTGACGATGGTCATTTTAGGCTCGTATTTCGACGCGATGCAAGCGCCGGGTGTCACGCGTGCGCAACGCGTGACACCGGAAAGGGCGGCGTTACCGATTCACGCTACGCATCCGCCCACTTCCTCAACAGGTTGTGATAAACGCCCGTCAATGAAATGACCATCGCATCCTTCGCCCCTTTCTCCGCGGAAAGCGCCTGAATCTGCGTATCGAGCTGAAACAGCAGCGTGCGGTCGCCGTCATCCCGCACCATGCTCTGGATCCAGAAGAACGAAGCGACACGCTCGCCGCGTGTGACCGGCGTCACGTGATGCAGGCTCGATGCCGGATACAGCACGAGATCGCCAGCCGGTAGCTTCGCGCGATGCACGCCGTACGTATCCTCGACGCACAGCTCACCGCCGTCGTACGCATCGGGTTCTTCGAGAAACAGCGTCGCCGACAGGTCGCTGCGCACGCGGAAATCCGTACCGCGCAGCAACCGGATCGCGTTGTCGACGTGCGTGTCGAACGTCTCGCCGCCTGCATAGCGATTGAACAGCGGCGGAAAGACCTTCAGCGGCAGCGCTGCCGAAAAGAACAGCGGATTGCGTGCGAGCGCATCCTGGATCGCGTCGCCAACGGTGCGCGAGACTGGCGAGCCTTCCGGCAACTGCCGGTTGCGTTTCGCGAGCGCCGACTGAGCACCGGACGTCGCGTTACCGTCAACCCATTCGGCCCCATCGAGCAGGTCGCGACATTGCACGACCTGCGCTTTGGTCAATACGCAGGGGATGTGAAGCATCATGAGGCGGATTCCATTGCGTGTGGCGCCAGTTGCAGCGCCGCCGAGCGAAAAGCGGCGACCGGCGACGACGCGAGATACGCGCGCATCTTCGCGATGAAGGCGGGCGTCGCGGTGGCCGGCACGCACGCGAGCCAGTCGAGCGCTTCGTCGATGTGCCCGCGCTCGGCGAGCAGCCGCGCATAGTTGAACTGGCCGCGGAAGTCGCCCGCCTCGGCCGCGCGGCGATAGTGGTCGAACGCGGCGTCGGTGTCGACCGCCACGACCCAGCCATCTTCGTAGAAACCGCCGATCAGGTTGATCGATTTCGCATGGCCGAGTGCGGCCGCGCGGCGGAACCAGTCGAGCGCGTCGGTGCGGTTCTCGTCGACGCCGTTGCCGAGCGCGAGCGCCGTCGCGTAGTTGTACATGCCCCAGTCGAGCCCCGCCTGCGCGGCGAGCCGGTACCAGTACACGGCCACCGGCGCGCACGCGGCCGTACCCCAGCCGAACTCGTAGCAGCGGCCGAGCATGTTCATCGCCATCGGATGACCGGCCCGCGCCGCGTGCCGGAACCAGTTGAACGCGGCCGCCGGATCGCGCGCGACGCCGTGCCCGTCGAGCAGGTACTGGCCGTAGACGGCCTGCGCATCGACGATGCCGTGGTCGGCGGCCGCCGCGACCCACGCGGCGGCACGCTCGGGCGGCCCGGCCAGGATGTCGGCGAACTCGCGCGGCGATACCGACGCGAGCGCCTTCAGCGACACGGCCTCCATCGATCAGTAGCGCGCGTTCAGCGTGACGAACGCCGAGCGGCCCGGCGCGATCGACGCATAGTGCGCCGGGTACGCCTGATCGAAGTACGTGCGGTTGAACAGGTTGTTCACGTTCAGCTGCAGGTCGAGCTTCTTGTTGATCCGGTACTGCGCCATCGCGTCGAAGCGCCAGTACGACGGCACGGCGCGCTGGTTCGCCGGATCGCCGAAGACTTCCGACATGTAGAACGCACCGCCGCCGACCGTGAACTTCGGCGTGACGTCGTAGTTCGACCACATCGTGAGGCTGTGCTTCGGCGTGTTCGGGAAGCGGTTGCCGTTGTTCGCGGCGTCCTTGCCGTTGTCGCGCAGTTCGCTCTTCATGTACGTGTAGCCGCCGAACACCTGCCACTGTTTCGTGATCTGGCCTGCGAGGCCGAGTTCGAGACCCTGCACGCGCTTGTTGCCGACCATCGCGTACTGGTTGTTCGGCAGCGTCACACGCGCGTTCGTGGTGTCGATCTGGAACAGCGCGGCCGTCAGTGACAGCTTGTCGTTCAGCACGTTCCACTTCGTGCCGAGCTCGATGCTGCGGTTCTTCTCGGGCGCCATCTGATCGGCGTTCGGGCCGACGCCGCCGCGGCCCGGCGTGAGCGACTGCGTCTCGCTGCCTTCGCCGAGCAGCATGCCGGCCGGCGTCGACGACGTCGCATACGACGCGTAGATGCTGCCGTTCTGCGCGGGCTTGAACACGAGGCCGGCCTGCCAGTTGAACAGCGTGTCGTCGCGCGTGGTGGTCTTGCCGCCGTTGGCCTTGGTATCGGTGAAGCGGGTCGAGTAGTCGTCGACGCGCACGCCGGCGTTGACCTGCCAGCGCGGCGTGATCTCGATCGTGTCGAAGCCGTAGATCGACTTCGTCGTGGTGCGCGCATGCGCGTAGTCGTTGTTGCGCGTGATCGAACCGGCCCACGGGTCGTTCGGGTTCGGCGACCACAGGCTCGTGCAGTTGTAGCCCGACGCGGCGCCGATGCCTTTCTGGCAGATCTTGCCGGTGTCGGTCGCGACCGTGTACGAATCGCGCTTGCCCCATTCGCGGGACAGCTCGATGCCGGTCGTGAAGCTGTGCTTGAACGGGCCCGTGCGGAATTCCCCGAACAGCTCGGTCAGGTTCGCGAGGCTGTTGATCGAGCTGTCGCGGTTGTTGTTGCGGCGCCAGACCTTGCCGTTCACCACGTTGCCCTGGCTGTCGTCCGGCTGCGTCCAGATGTAGTCCTGCGTCGATTCCGTGTAGCGGGTGGTATTGCGGATCGTCAGCGAAGACGTGATGTCGTGCTCGATCTTGATCGTGCTGATGTCCGACGTGGTCTTGCGGAAGTCGCGATCGATCAGGCCGTAGAAGTTGTGGCGATCGACGGGCGCCGGATAGATCGTGTTGACGTTCGCGGGCTTGTTCGACGTCGTGTAGAAGTACGGGATGCCGCCGTCCGGCATGTCGTCCGTCTGCAGGTGGTAGTAGCTCGCGGTCACGCGCGTCGGCGTGCCGAGGCCGAACGCGATGGACGGTGCGACGCCCCAGCGCTCGTTGTTGACGGCGTCGCGGCCGGCGACGTCGTTGTTGTGGCTCATCAGGTTCAGGCGGAACGCGGCGTGATCGGCGAACTGCCAGTTGCCGTCGGCCGTGAAGCGGCGATAGCGGTCGGTGCCGAGGCCCGCGCTCGCGGCGGCCGTCGTGCCGAGGTGCGGCGCCTTCGTGATCAGGTTGATGCTGCCGCCGGCGCCGCCGCGGCCGCCGTACGCGCCGTCGGAGCCCTTGGTGATCTCGACGCGCTCGGTGTTGAAGATCTCGCGCGTGGTCGCGCCCGTGTCGCGCATGCCGTCGACGAACATGCTGCCCTGCGTGTCGTAGCCGCGGATGAACGGACGGTCGCCGAGCGGGTTGCCGCCTTCGCCGGCGCCGAACGTGATGCCGGGCACGGTGCGCAGCGCTTCGGTCAGCGTCGACGCGCCGCTGCTCTGGATCAGCTCCTGCGGGATCACGGTGACGGACTTCGGCGTGTCGACGAGCGGCGCGGTGAATTTCGCGGAAGCGGAAAAGTCGGCCTTGTAGCTGTGCTCGGTCTTGCCCTTGATCTCGATCGGCGCGAGATGGCCTTCGGTGCTGGCGGGGGCCGCGGGCGGCGTGCCGTCGGCGAACGCGGGGCTCGCGGCGAGCACGCTGCACAGGGTGGTGAATTTACCGAGCTTCAGCTCGTCGGAACGGGACTTCATGATGCGTTCGACCTCGCGATGTGGCCCCGGAGACGGTGCGCTGCAGAAATGTGCATGCCGCCGGGAATTATTACGATTTGTTTTCAGGCGGCATTCTATGTAATTTCTTGTTGAATGAGAAGCGTTCTTGTTTATGTTTGTAAGGTGATTGTTGACGAATGTTGCGGAGGGGTTTTGAGGGTTGGCGGGGCGGGCGGGATGGCCGAATGGCCGAATGGGACGGGCGTGGCGGACGGCTTACAGTGGTCGAATCTCCATTCGGCTCAAATGACAGCAAGGTGTTAGTATGACTGCATTGCAAGCAAATGTAGTGAGGCGCATCATGCCCGTGATCACGGTTCGAAATTTGCCCGACGAAGTGCATCGCGCGCTTCGAATCCGGGCCGCGCAACATGGCCGCAGTACCGAGGCCGAGGTGAGAGACATTCTCGAGCAAGCCGTTCGGCCCGGCGGCCGGCCCAGGCTCGGGACGCTGCTGGCTGAAATCGGGCGGGAGGCTGGCGGCATCGATTTCGAAGTTCAGCGTGACAAATCGCCAACCGATCCGATGAGCTTCGAATGATCCTGGTCGATACCAACGTCATTTCCGAGCCGCTGCGGCGCGAGCCGAGCGCAGCCGTGATCGAGTGGCTCGACGCGCAGAACGTCGACACGTTGTTTCTAGCCGCAATCAGTCTGGCCGAGATTCGATTCGGCGTGGCCGCGTTGCCGGTGGGGCGCAGGCGGGACTGGCTCGAGCAAAGCATCGAGCAGCGGGTCGTGCCGTTGTTTCGCGGCCGGATCCTGCCGTTCGACGATGCGGCCAGTCAGGCGTATGCGAGCCTTCGTGCGAAGGCGCGTGCGGTTGGCAATGCGATGGCGTCGGCCGATGGCTTCATCGCTGCAACCGCCGCCGCGAACGGTTTGATCGTGGCCACGCGCGACGTCGCGCCCTTCGAGGCAGCGGGCCTGCGTGTGATCGACCCTTGGGCCAGCTGACGCCGGGTCGGCCGCCGCCACGCTACCGGCACCGAAAATGACAACGCGCCGTGCAAGCCGGCGCGCTGGGTGCGTTACGTCTGCGTGCGGCCCTTGAACCGAAGCAATCTCGCGTTCAGGCGCGCGACACCGGCCGCAGGTCAGTCGATCCCGTGAAACACCGCATCCTCGGGCCCGAGGTACGCAGGCGGGCGCCACGTCGCATCGCGCATCGAGTGCTGGACGAGATTCTCGACCCCGAGCAGGATCGCGAAGATCGCCATCCGCACCGGAATGCCGTTGTCGGTCTGGCGGAAGATGGCCAGGCGCGGGTCGCGGTTCAGGTCGACCGACAGGTCGTTCGCGCCCGGCCGGCTGTCGCGCGGCAGCGGGTGCATGATCAGCGTGTCGGGCTTGCACACCGAGTCGACGAGTGCCTGGTTGATCTGGAAATCCGGTGTGTAGCCTTCGAACGACTCGTCGGTGAAGCGCTCCTTCTGGATCCGCGTCGCATAGACGACGTCCGCGCCGCGCAGCCCGGCCGCGAGGTCGTTCGTCTGCTCGACTACATGGCCGTTCGTCGCGATCTGGTCGACGATGTATGCCGGCATCTCGAGCGTCGGCGGCGACACGAGCGTGAACTTCAGCCCGCGGTACAGCGCGAGCAGCTTGACGAGCGAGTGCACGGTGCGGCCGTATTTGAGGTCGCCGACCAGCGCGATGTGCGCGCCGTCGACGATCTTGCCGAGCCGCGAAAACTCGCGCTGGATCGTATAGAGATCGAGCAACGCCTGGCTCGGATGTTCGCCGGGGCCGTCGCCGCCGTTGATCACGGGCAGGTTGGTTGCACGCGCGAACTCGGCCACCGAGCCTTTCTCCGGATGCCGGATCACGAGCGCGTCGACGTAACCGGCCATCACGCGGCTCGTGTCGTAGATCGATTCGCCCTTGGCCATCGACGAGAACGTGAAGCCCGTCGTGTCGCACACCGAGCCGCCGAGCCGGCAGAAGGCCGCGCCGAACGACACGCGGGTGCGCGTGCTGGCTTCGAAGAACAGGTTGCCGAGCACCGCGCCTTCCAGCACGCGCGAGATCTTGTGGCGTCGCGCGATCGGCTGCATCACGTCGGCCACGCGGAACAGCGCCTCGACCGATTCGCGCGAGAACTGGTCGACCGAGATCAATTGCGGCTTGCCTTCGAACAGGAACTGCTTCGAGAGCTCCTGTTTGTCTACGCTTTGCGTATAGTCTCCACCATCCGGCGCCGAGCGCTCGACGATTTCCGAAACAAAGCGCTCGACGATCTCGGGCATCCCGCGCGATTCCTGCGAATCGTCGGGCAGCAGCCACGTATCCAGTGCGCGCCGGCTGACGCCGATGCGATTGGCGAACGCTTCGCGGGTCATGTTGAGGCGGCGCATCGCGTCGCGGAGGAAGGCTTGCTGGGGAACGGTCATCGGCGGCTCCTGACGGAAAATATACGCGGTGCGTATATTAGTTCCTGGCGCAATGAAGTCAAGGAAAATCTGTGCGGACGGCTGTGTGGCGCGTGTAACACGCGGCGGGTTCGTACTGGCGTGCCGCGTCCGTCTCCGTATAATCAGGTCAGGCCCCGTGCCCGGCATGGTGCCGGGCGCCATGCCGCTAACAATTCGCCCGGTCGGGCTTGTTGATTCGAAGGAGAATGAGAATGACGCGTACGATTGCTGCAATGCTGCTGGTGGTGACCGCCGCGCTCGCCGGTTGCAACACGGTCGCCGGCATGGGCCAGGACATTTCGAAGGGTGGCCAGGCGATCAGCGATTCGGCTGAAAAGGCCAAGTAAGCCGACCGGTTCCGGAATGCAGAAGGCGCCGGGCCGTCCCGCGATTGCGGGGCGGCCCGGCGCTTTTTTTCGGCCGGTGCCGACGCCGGTGGCGTCAGGCGTGTTCGACGAACGCGTAGCGGCCTTCGACCTTGCGCGGCGTGAACCAGCCGTAGTCGGGGAACATCCGGTTGCGCACGTACCAGACGTAGCCCACCAGCAGGGCCGTGATCGCGAGGCTCGGCAGTGCGGTCGACGGATCGCGTCCGAGCTCGGCGATGGTCTTCGGCAACTGCAGCAGCGACAACGCGATGAACGCGTGATAGGCGCCGACGCGATGGGTCGCGAAGCCCCAGATGAACAGCAGCGACAGCGGCACGGTCAACACGAGGAACACGGCCACGAGGCCGGTTCCGGCGCCGCTCGCGAAGAAGTAATACGCGAGGATGAGGCTGATCGCCAGTTGGGCGATTCCGAGCGCGACCAGGATCCGGACGTGCACCTTGTTCCTGCGGCAGCGCTCGGGATCGGGGCGCGACGCGATCAGCTGCGCGAGCACGCGATCCTTGAGCCCTTGTCCCGACAGTTCGGCGAGCGCGTCGGCCTTCCGCGTGCCTGCGGAGAGCAGCACCGCGATTCTTGTCTTGGCTTCCTTCCTGTTCATTGCGTGGCGGATTGTTGTTCGATGGTTGTCAAAGGTTCCGGCCACGCGAATATTGCATCTTGCGGAGTCGTGCGCAATCGGTTTGCAGCACCCGGACACATTCCTACAGCCGCCGCGGCGCGCGGGTGACGGGCCATGTCGCGGGAGAGCGTGGCCGCCGTTGCCGCGATCCCGCGCTGACCGCCGGTCAGTCCGCGGCGGTTTGCGCGGTGGCAGGCGCTGGGCTGGCCGGCCGGGCATCGTTTGCGTCGGCGAGCCGCTCGCGCCGCCGCGTCGCGCCGACGAGCATGCCCGCGACGACGAGCGCGATACCGGCGACTCGCGTGCCGTTCAGCGTTTCACCGAGCAGCGCGACCGCGAACAGCACGGCCGAGACCGGCGCGACCGCCGTGAACAGCGCGGCCTCGGTGCCGCTCGTGCGCGCCGAACCGGCGTACCAGCACAGATAGCCGAGCACGGTCGGCACCAGCGCGTAGTAGGCGATCGCCGATACTGCGCCGACGGTCCAGCCGTTTGCGACCGCGCGCCATTCGAATGCGGCCGGCACGAGCGCGAGCACGAAGCCGAGGCCCGACATCGCGGTGGACAGCGCGAGCGGCGGCAGCGGCGCGGCCAGCCGCCGGTTGAGCAGGATGAATACGGCTTCGCACGCGACGGCGGCCAGCACCAGTGCATCGCCGGCAAGCGTCTGGAGCGACGGCATCGCGTGGCCGGGTGCGAACGTGACGAACAGCACGCCGGCCGTGGCGAGCGCGGCGGCCACCCAATCGCGCGGCGTCTGCCGCTCGCGCAGCACGACGGCCGCGATCAGCGTCGACATGGCCGGCAGCGTGCCGAGCATCACGCCGGCGTCGAGCGGCGACGACAGCTTCGTGCCGCTGATCAGCAGCACCGTATAGCCGACGCCGCCCGCAGCGGCCTGGATGACGAGCAAGACGGCGTCGCGCGTGGAAACGCGCGGCCAGCGCATGCGCTGCGCGCGCATCAGCGCGAACAGCAGCGGCGTCGCGATCAGGAAGCGCAACGCGGTGGCCGCGAACGGCGGCAGGCCGCCGGCCGCGAGACGGCTCGCGATGACGGTGCTGCCGACGCCCGCCATCGCGGCGGCGAGATAGAGATAGCCAATCAGTCGTGTCTTCATGCGCCGCATCGTCGCGTACCGCGGCAACGTGCGTCTTGAACGAAATTGCAGCGGGGCGGGGGGGCGTTGAAGGCGGTGCGTGCGCTGGCGGTATGGGGAACGGTTGCGGTCGTAGCGGCACCCTCCGTCGACGGCGATGCGGCGCCCCGGATGCTTGTGCGCCGGCAGCAGGCGCGTCAAACCGCCTGCGTAAATCGCCCCGGCGTGATCCCGAACTGGCGCGCGAACGCGCGCGTCAGGTGGCTCTGGTCGGCAAAACCGGCTTCGGCCGCGGCGTCCGCGATCGGCATTCCGCTGGCGAGCAGCGCACGCGCCAGCCGGGTGCGCGACTGGATCAGGTACGCATGCGGCGTGATGCCGAGCTCGCGCGCAAAACCGCGCAGCAGCTGGAAGCGGCTCACGCCGCTCAGGCCGGCCAGCTCGGCGAGCGAAACGGGTGCGGCCGGCGCCGCGTCGAGCCGCTGCCGGGCGACACGGATCGCCGGTGCGACACCGGACGCCGGCAGCGTGCGGTTCGCATGCCGGGCGAGCAACCCGGCGACGAGCATCACGAGCGCCTCGTCGCGGGCGAGCGGCTGGGATTCTCCCGCGACGATGCGGGCATGCAGCCGGCCGACGGCGGCGGCAAGCCGTGCGTCGCGCACGGCCGGGTGCGCCAGCTCGACACCGGCAAGGCCTTCTTCCGCCGCGACGCCCGCGACCAGCGCGGGCGCGAGGTACAGCATCCGCCAGCGCCGGCCCGTGCCGGCATCGAGCGGCGAACCGTCGTGCATTTCGCCCGGGTTGACCATGATCGCGTCGCCGGCCAGCGCGTCGACCTGCCCGCGGCCGCTCCAGGACCGGTGCGCACCGCTGACGATCACGCCGACCCCGAATTCGTCGTGCGCGTGGCGCGGAAACGCGCGGTCGGATTCGAGGCTGATCGCCTCGATGCCTTCGCCGGTGCGTCGGTAGTGGGTGACACGGTGCATGTGCGCTCCTCGCGCCGGTTGCGGCGCGGATCACGTGCACTTTAGCGCGTTCCGTCGCCGCGCGCCCTTCATCCTTTTGGCGGATACCGCGCGGCGCGCGCAGCCCGCACCATGTGCACATCTGCAGCGTACACGGCCCGCCGGGCCTGAAGCTGCGCGGGAGACGGCAGGTGGAACGACAGGATCCGGTATTCATTCAGGTTGGCGCGCTGGCAGACGGCTTCGCGCCGGAAGCGAACATCCTCGCGTCGGTCGACGCACTGGCCGGGCGCACGCTGGCGCTCGGCGACGCATCGGGCGCATGGCGCGTCTATTCGTTCGAGGCGGGCGCGCTGCAGTGGCGCGATGCGGCGACCGACACGAGCGGCCGCGAGCCGTGCCGCGTAACGCGGCTGCGCGACGGGCTGTACTTCGTCGACTATGTCGACACGGCTGCCCGCGCGACGTCGGTCAGTCTCGTGATCGATCTCGACCATGGCGTGTGGACGTCGGTCGTCGGCGTGCTGCCGACCGAAGCCGACACGCGCATCGACGCATTCACACGCGTCGCGCGCGGCTTGCCGCTGACGGCCGTCGATGCGGAATTCCGGCACGGCACGCTCGGCGGCCACTTGCAGCCGGGGCCGCTGCATGCGCCCACGCGCGAGCTGATCGGCAAGCGGACGCTGTACCGCTACAGCCCGACCGAATGCTACGAGCACATCTACCTGAACGAGAATTTCTACGCGTGGCAGTGCCTGCAGGGTGTCGAGGGCGGGCTGGCCGATGTCGACCGCTGTCATTACTTCAGGATCGCCGATGAACTGTATCTGTTCGTGTGGCGCGAAAAGGTGGTGCCGACGCTGGGCGTCGTCCTGATCGACCTTGCGCAGCGCAAGACCGACGGCAAGATCTTCGGCTACCAGGGCGGCGATTTCGGGGCGCTGTCGAACTTCCAGATCGGCGCCTACGCGCAGGTGTTGAACGAAACCGTGCATCCGCTCGGCGGCGAGGCGCAGCGATGAATGCCGTGCCGGGCAGCGGCCGCCTGCGTGCGGATTTCAGCGGGCGCGTCGTGCTCGTCACGGGTGCCGCGCAGGGGATCGGCGCGGCGATCGCGCGCCGTTTCGCGGAGTCCGATGCGTTCGTCGCCGTGGCCGACCTGAACGGCGACGCGGCCGCCGCGCAGGCCGATGCGCTGGCCAGTGCGGGCGGCACTGCGCGCGCGTACCGGGTCGACGCAGCCAGCCGCGACGAACTGGGCGCGCTCGTCGCGGCCGTCGAGCGTGACGGCGGCCGGCTCGACGTCGTCGTTCATAACGCCGCGTATTTTCCGCTGACGCCGTTTGCGCAGATCGACGAGCCGACGCTCGAGCGAACGCTGTCGGTCAACCTGTCGGCGCTGTTCTGGCTCGCGCAGGCCGCGTTGCCGGCATTCGAGCGCGCGGGGGCCGGGCGGCTGCTCGTCACGTCGTCGGTGACGGGGCCGCGCGTCGCCTATCCGGGGCTCGCGCATTACGCGGCGTCGAAGGCCGGCGTGAACGGCTTCATTCGCGCGGCGGCGCTGGAACTCGCGCGCCGCAACGTGACGGTGAACGGCGTCGAGCCGGGGATGATCCGTACGCCGGCGGCCGGCAATCTCGGCGGCGCGTCGGTCGCGGCGCAGATCGCGCGCGACATTCCGCTCGCGCGGATGGGCGAGCCGGAGGACATCGCAAACGCGATGCTGTTTCTCGCATCGGCCGACGCGGCGTACATCACGGGGCAGACGATCGTCGTCGACGGCGGCGCGACCTTGCCGGAGAGCGGGGCGGTGCTGGGAGACGCGTAACGGTGGACGCGAACCGGCACGAGCAGCCGCTGCGGCAACGGTGCGGCCGGCATGTCGTGGCGAGCTGTGCCGTCGCCGGCCCGCACGCCGCCTCGATTACAGCCAGCCGTTGCGGATGAATTCGACGATCGAATAGCGGCGGTTCTCGAGATCGTGCTGCCGGACGGCTTCGACGATGCGCGATACGCCATCCGCATAGGGCGCCGCGCCGACCACGCGCGATTCGAACTGCAGGCTGCATGCGCCGTCGTCGATGCGGATCCGGTGCACCGCATGGCGGCCGAGCTGATCGTCGGGGATGCCGAATTCGCTGCGCTGCACGTCCGGGTCGCGCACGGAGCGGATGTCCTCCGGCGGTACGCCGAGCGATAGGCCGATGCCGACGGCCGTGCCGGGGACGGACGTCTTGCCGGCCTGATGCGATTCCGCGAGGCTGATCTCGCAATCGCGGAACAGGTGGCCGCTCGTTTCCAGCATGCTCATGAACTTGAGCATCAGGATGTTGGTGTTCGGGCAGAGCACGACCGGGAAGTCATGCGATGCGGTTTCGAGGTCGGAGCCGGTGGACAACTCGACGAGCGGCGACGCGGTGGCCCGGCAGAACGCGATCGCGGCGGGGAGTTCGCGGCCGGAACCGGCGTGCACGACGATCGATCGGGCGTCGCTACGCGTTGCGTCGTCTTGCATGCTGTCCGACCAGGGCGTCACGCGACAGGTCGCCGGGTCGAGCTTGTGCGCATTGAGCAGTTCGTTGGCGAGCTTGCCGGTTCCTACGACGATTACTTGCATGAAATTGACGGGTCGGGATTCAGGATTCGAGTCGGAGTTGGCGCGGGCCGTCGGGTAGCCCGGTACGGCGGTCGCGGCGCGCGCCGCGCCGGACGGGCCTCGCGCATTATGCCCGGCCGCCCGCGTCCGCGCTTGCCGGGCGCTGCATGGCGCGGTCGTCACGCCGATGCGTTCGCGCAACCCGTCGTCGCGCTCCAGCGCCGGGCGAGCTTGGCTCGCGACGTCGCGGCAGCCCGTGACGGGTGGGCCGCGATCCGTTTCGTGATGCCGCTGCCGGGCCGGCGGCCGCGCAACCGGGGCGAAACGACGGACGATTTGCGCCGACGCAGCCTCGCCGCCGTGCGCACGGATGCGTGAACGGCGCTACGCTGTCGCAACTTCGTCAAACCATCCTCGATCCAGGAGAACTCATCGATGGAACACGATCTGAAAGGCAAGGCAGTCGCGATCACCGGCGGATTCGGCCATCTGGGCGTCGCGACGGCCGCATGGCTCGGCGCGCGCGGCGCACGCGTCGCGCTGATCGGCCGCGGCGCGGCGCCCGATGCACAGGCGCTGCCCGGTGTGCCGGCCGACGTGTTGCGCGTCGGCGGCATCGATCTCGTCGACCCGCAGGCCGCGGTGCAGGCGCTCGACACGGTCAACCGCGCATTCGGCCGGGTCGACGCACTGCTGAACATCGCCGGCGCATTCGTGTGGCAGACGATCGCCGACGGCGATGCGGCCACGTGGGACCGCATGTACGACCTGAACGTGAAGACCGCGCTGAACGCGTCGAAAGCCGCGCTGCCCTACCTGCTGGCGAGCCCGGCCGGCCGCGTCGTCAATATCGGCGCGGGCGCGGCGTTCAAGGCCGGCGCGGGCATGGGCGCGTATGCGGCCGCGAAGGCCGGCGTCGCGCGGCTCACCGAGGCGCTGGCGGCCGAACTGCTCGACCGCGGCGTGACGGTGAACGCGATCCTGCCGAGCATCATCGACACGCCGCCGAACCGCGCGGACATGCCCGATGCCGATTTCACGCGCTGGGTGCGGCCGGAACAGATCGCGGCGACGATCGGGTTCCTGCTGTCGGCCGACGCGCAGGCGATCACCGGCGCGTCGATTCCGGTGAACGGCCGCGTCGTGTAACGCGCCGGGAAGGGGCTGGCCGGGTCCGGCCGTGCGTACAATGTCGCACCGGATTGTGCGACCCGAACCCGAGACCATGAATCAGCCCAATATCCTGATCGTCGAAGATGAAATGGCGATCGCGGACACGATCGTCTACGCCCTCGGCACCGACGGCATGCAGACCGTCCACTGCACGCTCGGGCAGGCGGCGCTCGACCACCTGCGCGACACGCGTTTCGATCTCGTGGTGCTCGACGTCGGCCTGCCGGACCTCAGCGGCTTCGAGGTGTGCCGGCGGCTGCGCACGTTCACCGACGTTCCGGTGATCTTCCTGACCGCGCGGCACGACGAGATCGACCGGATCGTCGGGCTCGAAATCGGCGCCGACGACTACGTGGTCAAGCCGTTCTCGCCGCGCGAGCTGGCGGCGCGGGTGCGTGTGATCCTGCGCCGCTTCTACCGCACGGCCGCGCCGGGACCGGCGCCAGTGCCTGCATCGGCAACGCTGCCGGCCGAAACGATCGCACCGGGTTTCACGCTCGACACCGACGGCGCGCGCGTATCGTGGCACGGCCACGCGCTGGACCTCACGCGCTACGAATTCGGCCTGCTGGCGCTGCTGGTCCGGCATCCGGGGCGCATCTATTCGCGCGAACAGCTGATGGACCTCGTGTGGCACGAGGCATTCGATTCGGCCGACCGCACGGTCGACACGCACGTCAAGACACTGCGCGCCAAGCTGCGCGCGATCGATCCCGAGCGCGACCCGATCCGCACGCATCGCGGAATGGGTTATTCGCTGCAACCGTAACGACCGGCACCGCCCATGCATATCGGCCTGCGCATCTTCTTCGGTTTCTTCCTGATCGTCGGTCTCGCTGCGCTGATCACGCTGCGCGTATTCGTGCAGGAGGTGAAGCCCGGCGTGCGCGAGGCGATGGAGGACACGCTCGTCGATACCGCGCAGGTGCTCGCGACGCTGGCCGCCGACGACATGGCGCACGGGCATATCGCCGACGGCGCGTTCGCACGTCAGCTCGGGAAACTGCGCGAGCGTCCGGTCAGCGCGAACGTGTGGGGCATCCAGAAGAACGCGATCGGCTACCGCCTCTACATCACCGACGCGCACGGCATCGTGCGCTACGACTCGTCCGGCAGCGCGGTCGGCCAGGACTATTCGCGCTGGAACGACGTGTACCGGACGCTGCGCGGCGAATACGGCGCGCGCAGCACGCGCAGCGATCCGAACGACGACAGCAGCACCGTGATGCACGTCGCGGCGCCGATCCGGCGCGGCAACGAGATCATCGGCGTGCTGACGATCGCGAAGCCGAACCAGACGGTCGCGCCGTTCATCGCGCGCAGCCAGCGCAAGATCATGCTGTACGGCGCGTTGCTGATGGGCGGCGCGATCCTGATCGGCGTGGCGTGCACATGGTGGCTGGTGCTCGGGCTGCGGCGCCTGCAGCGCTATGCGCGTGCGATCGCGGCCGGCGAGCGCGCGGCGATGCCGCTGCAGGGCGCGAACGAGCTGGCCGAGCTCGGGCGCGCGGTGGAGAGCATGCATCAGCGGCTGGAGGACCGGCAGTACGTCGAAACCTACATCCACACGCTCACGCACGAGATGAAGAGCCCGCTGGCCGCGATCAGCGGCGCGGCCGAACTGCTTCAGGAAGACATGCCGGTCGCGAACCGCCGGCGTTTCACCGAGAACATCCGCCGCCAGGCCGGCCGCCTCGAACAGATGATCCGCAAGCTGCTCGCGCTGGCCGAGGTCGAGCAGAAGCAGCGCCTGTCGGTGCACGAACAGGTCGCGTTGCGGCCGGTGCTCGAACAGCTCGTCGACGATCTCGAACCGCGCGCGCGGCAGCGCGGCGTGAGCCTGCGGATCGACGCGAACGATGCGGTCGATCCTGCCGTCGTCGAAGGCGATCCGTTCCTGCTGCGCCAGGCGCTCGGCAACCTGCTCGACAACGCGCTGGATTTCGCGCCGCGGGGCAGCACGATCCGGATCGCGCTCGAACGGCAGCCGGCGGGCAGGGCGCACGTCGCGATCGTGCGCGTCGACGACGACGGCCCCGGCGTGCCCGACTACGCGCTGTCGCGCGTGTTCGAGCGCTTCTATTCGCTGCCGCGCCCCGACGGGCAGGATCGCAGCACGGGCCTTGGGCTGTGTTTCGTCCGCGAAGTCGCGATGCTGCACCGCGGCCAGGTCGCGCTCGCGAACCGCGACGAAGGCGGCGCGTGCGCGACGCTCACGCTGCCGGCGGCCGGCTGAGCGCGCTTCACGTTCGCCACACATTCGCTTCACGCCGGCTTCAATCGCCCTTCACCGGGGCCGCTCATGCTGACCGCACCTTCCACTTCGGTATCCGTCAGCAATGAATCGAGTCCTGTTGTTCAAGTCCGTGATCACCGCGTTTCTCGCGCTGGCGATCCTGATCCCGCTGCAGATGGTCCAGAGCATCGTGCGGGAACGCGCCGATTATCGGCAGAGTGCGCTGCAGAGCATCTGGGCGAGCTACGCGGGCCCGCAGTCGGTGACGGGGCCGGTGCTCGTCGTGCGTTACACGGAAGTCACGCGCGTGCGCGACGATTCGCCGGCCGGCGGCAAGGCGAAGACGAGCCTGAGGAGCGAGACGAAACGCCTGCTCGTGTTTCCGAAGACGCTGAGCGTCGACGGCACGCTGTCGGTCAGCGTGCGCTATCGCGGCATCCACAAGGCGCTGGTGTACGGGCTCGACAGCCGGATGACGGGCACGCTGCCGCTGCCTGACCTGAAGAAGCTGCCGCAGGCCGACGGCCACGTGAGCTTGAAGATCGACGGCGCGTATGTCGCGCTCGGCATCGGCGATCTTCGCGGGCTGAAGGCGCAACCCGACCTGCGCATCGGCGGCAAGCCGCTCGATGTGGAGCAGGGTACGCGGCTCGACAGCCTGCGCCAGGGCGTGCACGCGAACGTCGATCTCGCGGCGTTGCTGGACGCAAACGCAGGGGCGGCGGTCGTGCCGTTCAGCATTGGCCTGCCGCTGGCGGGTGCGGAATCCGTCGCGTTTGCACCGGTGGGTGACCAGAACGACTTTTCGTTGAAGTCGACGTGGCCGCACCCGAGCTTCGGCGGCGAGTTCCTGCCGGCCGAGCGCACGATCGATGCGCGCGGCTTCACGAGCAACTGGCACGTGACGTCGTTCAACACGAAGGCGCGCGAGCAGGTGGCGTCCGGCAACGGCGGGGACGAGATCGAGATGGCGTCGGTGTCGTTGGTCGAACCCGTGAACGTCTATCTGCAGGCGGAGCGTGCGACGAAGTACGGTGCATTGTTCGTGATGCTCACGTTCGCGAGCTTCTTCATGTACGAGCTCGTGAAGCGGCTGCGCATTCACCCGATCCAGTACACGCTGGTCGGCCTGTCGCTCGCGCTGTTCTTCCTGCTGCTGCTGAGCCTGTCCGAGCACATCGCGTTCGGCTATGCGTATCTCGCGGCGAGCGCCGCATGCATCGGACTGCTCGGCTTCTACCTGTCGTTCGTGCTGCACAGCGTGAAGCGCGGCGCGACGTTCACGGCGCTGCTCGGGATGCTCTACGCGGCGCTCTACGGGCTGCTGCTGTCGGAAGACAATGCGCTGATGCTCGGTTCGTTGCTGCTGTTCGCGATCCTCGCCGGCATCATGACGCTCACGCGCCGCGTCGACTGGTATTCGCTCGGCGCCGCATGGCAGCCGCTGGCGGACAAGCAGGGTGCCGCGAAACCGGGCGCGCCGGCGAAGTAATTGCGCGGGTGGCGAGCACGCGCGCCGGCCCGGAATGCCGCGGCCGGCGCGCTTTTGTACGGGGCGCTCGAGCCTTATGCGTGTGAGGCAGGCCGGCGAAACCGCGCCAGCGGAATCTCGGCGACGGCCGTGATCTCGATCAGCAGGTCGGGCTGGTAGAGACGCTCGACCTGAACGGTCGTCGTCACGGGATAGGGCTCGGCGAAATACCGCTTGCGGATGTCGCCCGCCTGCATGAACGCGTCGATGTCGGTTGCGTAGTGGACGAGCGAGATCACGTCCTGCATCTGCCCGCCCATCGCGGCCAGTACGTCGCGGATGTTGTCGAGCGTCTGGCGTACCTGGGCGCGCATGTCGCCGTGGCCGACAACCTGCCCGTCGCGGTCGAGCGCGACCTGTCCCTTCAGATGCACGATCCGGCCGTCGCCCTGGATCACGGCCATCGAGAACGCGCCGAACGGCGCCCAGACTTCCGGTGGATTCAAGGCTTCGGCCATCGCGCAGCTCCGGTAGGGCGGGCACGGGATACCCGTGCCATCGCGGCATTATGGCGGAGTTCCTCGTCGCCCCGTCCGTCCGGCTGACAGCGGCGGTGGCTCCGATCGACCTATACTGATCGTTCCACATTACCGGGCCACGCCGTGCCGAACCAAGCTTCAGAAGATCCGTCCGTCGACGATCCCCGTCCGACCCCGCCTGTCCAGCCCGAGCTGGAGGACTGCTGCAACAGCGGCTGCTCGCCGTGCGTTTTCGATTTATACGACGAAGCGCTCGCGCGCTATCGTATCGAACTGGCCGAATGGGAGGCGCGGCAAGCGCAACGCAAGCATCATCATTGAACCGGGCGCCGGCGCGTGCCTGCGCCATCGCGCGATCCGGTCCATTAAGCCGCTGCCATCCCTGTCCGGCTACGCGCCGGCATGCAGCCGCCGATGCAGCGGCCCGAGCGCCGTCGACAATGCGATGCACACCAGCAACACGACCGTCAGCGTGAACATCGACGTCCGGAATCCCTGCACGTAGTCGATCGCGGCCGGATGCACGCCGAGCCGCGCGAAGAACACGCCGCCGATCGTCGCGGCGCCGACGGCCGCACCGATCTGCAGCATCGCGCTGACCATCCCGGACGCGACGCCCGCGCGGGCCGCGTCGACTTCCGCGAGCACGATCCTCACGACCGACGGCAGCACGAGGCCTTGCCCGATCCCGATCGCCGCGATGCCCGCATAGAAGCCGGGCCCCGGCGCATCCGCACGGGCGAGTGCGGCGGCGGTCGTGACGCCGGCCGCGAGCATCACGAAGCCGAGCGTGAGCACGCGATGGCCGCCGAACCGGCCGACGAGGCGCGGCATCAGCAGCGGGCTTGCGAGGAAGCCGAGCCCGAGCGGCAGGATTGCGAACCCCGACGCGAGCGGCGACCAGTTCAGGCAGCCCTGCAGATAGATCCCGTAGCTCAGGAAGAACGCGCTCAGCATGTAGAACAGGAACGCGAGCAGGAGCCCGAGCGCGACGACCGGGTTGCGGAACAGGCGCACGTCCAGGAGCGGATCACGACCGCCGGCAAGCCGGCGCGATTCGACTGCCAGCAGCGCGCCGAGCATCGGCAGCGCGCCGACGAGGCACGCGATCATCCACAGCGGCCAGCCGGCTTCGCGGCCGTGTGTGAGCGGATACACGAGCATCAGCAGGAACAGCGACATCAGCACCGTGCCGGGCACGTCGATACGCTGGCCGCGCGGCGGCCGGTTCTCCGGAATGAAGCGCCAGCTGCCGATCAGCGCGAGGACGCCGATCGGCAGATTGACGAGGAAGATCGCGCGCCAGCCGAGCCCGAATGGATGCAGGCTGATCAGCGCGCCGCCGCCGAGCTGGCCGATCACGGCCGCGAGGCCGAACGCGAACCCGTAGAAGCCCATGACGCGCACCTGTTCCTGCGGGCTGAACACGCTGCGGATCGTCGCGAGCACCTGCGGCGCGAGGATCGCGGCGAACAGGCCCTGCAGCACGCGGCCGCCGACCAGCACCGTGCCGCTGCCGGCGAGCCCGCACAGCGTCGACGCGAGCACGAAGCCGGCCATGCCGAGCATGAACATGCGCTTGCGGCCGTACAGGTCGCCGAGGCGGCCGCCGGTGATCTGGACGACCGCGCTTGCGCACGCATACGCCGACACGACGAGCTGCAATTCGGCCGGTCGCGCGTCGATGCCGTCGCGGATGGCCGGTAACGCAAGATTCACGATGAAGTAGTCGAGCGGCGGCAGAATGGCGCCGACCAGCAGGACCACGAGCGCCCAGCCGTGATGGCTGCGCGGCGTCGCCGCGGCAGCCGCGCCGGCCGGCGCGCAAGGAGCAAGGGTGGGGTTCGTCATGAAAGCGGGTCCAGAAAAATGAGGGCCGTATGTGCAGGCGACGCACGCAGGCCGTTGACCCCGTATTCTGGCGGTGGCCTATGGTTCGGAAAAGCGGGAAAGAGTGGTAGCATCCATCGGATTATTCGATGGATAGGAGATGGCGATGCGCGGTTTCGACCTGGACCAGTTGCGCACGTTCGCGGCGGTCGCCGACGCCGGCAGCCTGTCGGCCGCCGCGCCGCTGCTGCACCTGTCGCAGTCGACGGTCAGCGAGCAGGTGCGCAAGCTCGAGTCACGTGCCGGCGTGCCGCTGTTCGTGCGCAGCAAGCGCGGTGTCGAGCCGACGCCGGCCGGCACGCGGCTGCTGCATCACGCGCGGCGTATCGTGGCACTGAACGAGGCCGCGTTCGACGAGCTGCGCGGGCAGGCGATCAAGGGCGAGCTGCGCGTCGCGATCACCGATTACTACCGCACGAATGAAGTGGCGGGGATGCTGGCGCGGCTGCGGGAGTGCTACCCGCAGTTGAGCCTGCACGTGAGCGCGATGAAGAGCGTGGACATCGAGGCGGCGCACGCGCGGGGGCAGATCGATCTCGGCGTCGTGATGAACATGTCGAGCGGGCCGTTCCGGCCTGTGTCGGCCGATACGCGCTGGGTGTTGCGTCGCGAGCCGCTGTCGTGGGTCGCATCGCCCGCGCTCGCCGAGCAGTTGCCCGAGCCGCTGCCGCTCGTGCTGCTGCCGGATGACTGCATGATGCATCAGGTCGCCGTGCGCTCGCTCGACGAGCAGCGCACACAGTACGTGCTCGTGCACAGCGCGTCGGGCGTCGCGGGGCTGCAGTCGATGCTCGCGGCGGGGCTCGGGGTCGGCTGCCTGTGCGCGTCGGCGATTGGCGACGGCCTGATGCGGCTCGGCACGAAATACCGGTTGCCGCCGTTGCCCGACGCGGTGTTTTCGCTGACGCCGCCGATGCCGGGCGAGCGCGAGACCGTCACCCAGGCGCGCGAGGTGCTGTCGCGCCAGTTGCTGATGTAAAACCAGGCCGTGCGACACGCGGCGGCGCGTTCGAGAGGCGTGCATGAACGACGAACTGAAGAACCAGATGGCGGCGAAGCTGCAGGACGCGCTGGAACGCGTGGTCGACGAGCGTTCGCTGATCTACTTCCTGCGCGTGCTCGGCCATGACTGGCACAAGGAGCGGCAGCTCGAGGCCGACGTGCCGCCGTCGCCGTACGCGCGCGCCGCGTTCGGCTGGGAAAACCGCTCGATCGGCGAGTATCTGGAGGCGATGGTCGACTGGGCCGAGGCGTCGGAGGAGGGGCTGCGTTTCTACGAGGTGCCCGACAATCCGTGGCGGCGCATCGCGGACATCCTGTTCGCCGGGAAAAGCTACGAGTAGCGACGCGCGGGCGCTTTATGAGCGCGGCGGCCTACTCGGCAACTTCCCCTTCCGCATATGCACGCAACCCGTTGGCCAGCGCATCGAACACGGCGCGGCAGCGCGGGTTCGTCCGCAAATCCTCATGCATCACGACCCAGGTTTCCAGCTTCATCGCGAGTTCGTCCGGCAGCACGCGCACGATTCGCGCATCGCGTTTCGCGAGCGCCGACTGGCAGAAGCCGATGCCGTAGCCGGCGCGGATCATCGCGAGTTGCGCGAGGTTGCTGTCGGTGCGCAGCGCAAACGCTTCGCGCTTCCATAACGGCATCCCGCGCCCCGCCGAGCGGATGAACGGCGTGACCGTATCGAAGCCGATCAGCGCGTGATGCGCGAGTGCGTCGGTCGTCGCGGGCGCCCCGTGGTGCGCGAGATAGTCGTCGCGGGCATACAGCCCGACCTCGATTTCGCCGACTCGCCGCGCGACGAGCGCGTCCTGCGCGGGCGGCGCCATCCGGACCGCGATGTCGGCCTCGCGCTTCAGCACATCCTGGATGCGGTCAGTCGGCACCAGCTCGATGACGAGCCCCGGATGGTCGCGCCGCAACTGCGCGAGCATCGGCGGCAGCACCTCGACGGCGATCACGTCGCTTGCGGAGATCCGCACGATGCCGCGCACGCCCGCGCCGTGGCTCGCGGCCGCACGCTCGAACGCGGCGGCCGCGCTGCGCAGCGCTTCCGCGTGGCCGCGCAGCGCAAGCGCCGCCTCGGTCGGCAGCAGGCCCGACGGCGAGCGCGTGAACAGCGTCTGGCCGAACGCGGCTTCGAGCGCCGCGACGTGGCGGCCGGCGGTGGGCTGCGTAATGCCGAGCGCGCGCGCCGCGCCGGACAGCGAGCCTTCCGTCAGCACGGCGAGGAAGGTCCGGTAGCGTTCCCAGTTCAGATCGATGGTCATACATAAATGTATAGCTGATCCTATAGGTTAGGCAATTTATTGTTGGCCGCCGGCGCGCGAGAATGCGTCTCACGATGAATCATTCAAGGAGAGCAGCGATGACGACGAATGCAGGCGGGACGCAACGGCAGGCACTCGTGCTCGGCGCGAGCGGCGGGATTGGCGGGGAAGTCGCACGGCAGTTGCGCGATGCGGGCTGGCAGGTGCGCGCGCTCAAGCGCGGGCTCGATGCCGAGGTCGTGGAGCGCGACGGCATCGCGTGGATGCGCGGCGACGCGCTGGATCGCGAGGCGGTGATCCGCGCCGCACGCGGCTGCAGCGTGATCGTGCATGCGGTGAATCCGCCCGGATACCGGAACTGGGCGCAGCAGGTGCTGCCGATGATCGACAACACGATCGCGGCGGCGAAGGCGGAGCGGGCCACCGTCGTGCTGCCGGGCACCGTCTACAACTACGGCGCCGACGCGTTTCCGGTGCTGGTCGAAGATGCGCCGCAGCATCCGTCGACGCGCAAGGGCGCGATCCGCGTCGAGCTGGAGCGCCGGCTGCAGGACGCGGCCGGGCAGGGCGTTCGCACGATCATCGTGCGGGCCGGCGATTTCTTCGGGCCGAAGCTCACCGGCAACAGCTGGTTTGCGGCGGGGTTGGTCAAGGCCGGGCGGCCGGTTGCTGCCATCAGCGTGCCGGGGCGGGACGGCATCGGGCATCAATGGTCGTACGTGCCGGACGCCGCGCGCGCGATGGTCGAGCTGATCGAGCGGCGCGACACGCTGGAACCGTTCGCGCGCTTTCACCTCGGCGGGCATTGGGACGAGGATGGCTCGCAGATGGCGGAGGCCGTGCGCCGCGTCGCGCAGCGGCACGGGCTGCGGCCGACGGTGCGCAAGTTCCCCTGGTGGTTCGTGTGGGCCGCGGCGCCGTTCGTCACGACGCTGCGCGAATTGCTCGAGATGCGCTACCTGTGGCGCGAGCCGATCCGGCTCGACAACACGCGCGTGACCACGGTGCTCGGCCGCGAGCCGGTGACGCCGCTCGACACGGCGGTGGAAGTGACATTGGCGGGGCTGGGGTGTCTCAAATGAGCTGCGGCCGGTAGCACGAGTTGCACCCGGGCACCGAAACGCGTCACGGCGAACCACTGCACTCGCGGAACAACAATTCTCCACATACCCGCACGCGTCCGGTGCGCATCATGTCGGTCAATGCCGAGACGGCGAAAACGGGGGCGCGATGGGGTATTTTGGATGGAAAGTGTCGGTTGCGGGGGCAATCATGTTCACGTTGAGCGGGTGCACCAACCTGGCTGGCGTGCTGTACTGCGGCAACTCGCAATTCAATTTTCCGGATTACCACTGCTTCGAATCGTACCGGTAGAACAGCGCGCCGACCGAACGCCGCCGCGCCCGCGTCCCATGCGGTTTCCCGCTGCCCGTTACGCCACGACCGGCAGCACCTCGACCGCATACCGGTGCCGCAGGCTGCGCCCGAGCACCGGATCGTGCAGTTCCATTTCGAACGCGTCACCGTCGCCCATCGCCGCGATTGCGCCATGCACGGCGACCGTGCCGCCATACATCGCGCAGCGCGCGGGCATCGTGCGGCGGTCGTCGAAACGCTGCCACAGCACCTCGGGCACAAGCAGGCCGCTGACCGCGCCGTGCTGATATGCCGTCCGTTCGCCATCGCGCGAAATCAGCCAAGAACGCATCTCGATCGCATCCCAGTGATCCGCTACTTCCGCGTAAAGCCACGCGTCGCGGCCGAGCGGCTTCGCGCATACCTGCTTCGACACTGCGACGCCATACGCCTCGACTTCACGATCCGTATGATCGGAGCCGACGGTCACGAGCGTGCCGGCCGGGCTGTCGACCAGCACGCATTCGATCTCGCCGCCCGAGCGCGCACCGAGCACGCCGATCGACGGTGCCTGCGTGAGCAGTGCCGACGACACGCGATAGAAGCACGGCGTGGTCGACGGCGGCACGACGCCGAGTGCCGCGAGTTCGTCGATATGCGCCTGGATCGCTGCCGGGTCGCGGCCGGCCCAGCCGGCAATCACGACGCGCTGGATGTCGACGTCGACGGCGGTTGGCGCGCCTTGCAGGGAAATCATGTTGAACGACAGGGTTGGCATGCGGAGATCCGTTTGAAGTGCGAAGAAAAGAATCGGCTGGCGGCGACGCTCAATCCTCGAGCGGCCGGTGCGCGGTTTCGCGCGCGACGAGCAGCGCAATCGACGTGACGACGAGCGCGGCGGTGACGTACAGCGACACGGCCGTCGTCGTGCCCGTCTGCCGGAACAGCGCGGCGATCACGAGCGGCGCGAAGCCGCCGCCGACGATGCCCGCGAGCGTGTACGCGAGCGACGAGCCGGCATAGCGCACGCGGGTCGGGAACTGCTCGGTCACGAACGCGCCCTGCGGGCCGTACATCACCGCATGGATCACGAGGCCGATCGCAACCGCCGCGACGATCGCACCGGGGCGCGCCGAATCGAGCATCACGAAGAACACGAACGCCCACACGATGCCGGCCATTGCGCCGGCGAGATACACGGGCCGGCGGCCGAAGCGGTCCGACAGCGCACCGAAGAACGGCACCGCGAGCGCGTTGCAGGCCGTGCCGATCATCACGGCCGTCAGCGCGACGGGGCGCGACAGGTGCAGCACGGTCGTCACGTAGGTGAGCGTGAACACGACGATCAGCGCATACAGCACATCCGAGCCGATCCGCGAGCCGCCCGCGATCAGCAGGCGCTTCCAGTGATGCTTCAGCACGTCGGCGACGGGCACTTCGGCGGTTGCGTGCGACTCGGCGAGTTGCTCGAACTGCGGCGTTTCGTCGACGCCGCGTCGCAGCCAGAAACCGAACACGACGAGCAGCGCGCTGGCCGCGAACGGCACGCGCCAGCCCCACGACAGGAAGGTGTCGGACGTGGTCGACAGCGTCACGAGCGCGATGCAGCCGGTGCCGAGCAGCGTGCCGAACGACGGGCCGATCTGCGTCCACGACGCGGACAGGCCGCGCCGGTTCTGGTCGCCATGCTCGACCGACAGCAGCACCGCGCCGGCCCATTCGCCGCCGAGCGCGACGCCCTGCACGAAGCGCAGCGCGACGAGCAGGATCGGGCTCAGGATGCCGGCTTGCGCATAGGTCGGCAGCGCGCCCATCAACGCGGTCGTCACACCCATCAGCACGAGCGTGAGCATCAGCACCGCGCGGCGGCCGATGCGGTCGCCGAGGTTGCCGAACACGAAACCGCCGAGCGGGCGCGATACATAGCCGACCGCATAGGTCGAGAACGCGAGGATCGTGCCGGCCAGCGGATCGACCGACGGGAAGAACAGGTGGTTGAAAACGAGCGCGGCGAGCGTGTTGTAGATCGTGAAGTCGTACCACTCGAGCGACGTGCCGATCATGCTCGCGGTCGCGAGTCGGCTGGTGCGGACGCGGCGGGGCGCGCGGGCGGCGGGCTGGGCGAGAGTGCTCATGGTATCGGGCAGGTCGTGACGGATGACGGGAGTAGGCGCACAGCCGGCGTGCCGGCCGCGTACGGGTGCGGTACGGCGAGCGCAGGCGGGCGGCGTTCAGTGTTCAGGCTGGCAATGCGGCAGCGGCGGCCGGTTCGTCTTCGGCGGCGCGGTGTGCAACCTGCAGCGGTGCAGCGGCGCGCCACAGCAGGTCGAACGTGCGCACGTCGTCGTGCCCGGCGAGCGCGGCGGCCACGCGACGCGTCACGGCGGCGTCGCTGCCTTCGATTAGCACGAGCGCATCGGCAGCCGGGCGGGCGGCCGCATCGGCGCCGATCGGCGCGGACAGGTCGGGTGTGGTGCGGAAGAGTCGTGCGGCGTGGATATGCGGTTCGTGCAGCGCGTCGTCGAAGCGTTCGCGCAGGTGCGGCGCGTCGATGCGGTCCGGCGGCAGCACGAACAGCGCGAGATGCGCGCCTTCGCCGTCGCCGGCCTCGATCGTCAGTTCGCCGACGCGCCGCTGCGTGCCCGTCATGCGTTCGAAGTTCGCGAGCGACCACGCGGTCTGCTGCGTGAACGCGCGCCGGTACGCATCGCCGCGGAACACGTCGAGCGCGTCCGTCACGTACAGCGCGAGGTACTTGCGCGGGCCGCCGTCGGTCGCGCGAAAGCGCCGCGCATGCGTGAAGCCGGGAATCGCGACACGCTCCTGCATGTGCTCGCGGTCGTACCACGCGTTGAAATCGGCTTCGTGCGCGGGGTCGATATCCGTCCAGACGCAAAGCTGGCCGTGCGGAAGGGAAAGGCGGGTCATCGCGGGGTTCCTCGTGACGGGGGTGTCAGGAACCTCAGTTTCCCGAAGCCGGGCTGCGCCCGTCCAACAAGAAAACAAATTCGCGGTGAACAGGTTTTCTTATGAGCGGCGCGAGCGGCGTTTCGCAGCCGGGGCGGCAGGCGGCTCGGCCTTGGTCGTGCGCGTCGCTTTTGCCTGCGTTTTCGTCTTGGTCCGCGGCGCCTTGCGTGCGGGCGTTGCATCGATGCGTTCGGGCGCGGCCGGTTTCGCGTGACCGGCAGCGGCCGCCATCGCGCGTGCGACTTCGCTCGCGAGTTCCGCGATGCGCGCGGCCACCGGCAAACCCTGGCTGCGGTACGTCGCGACGAGCGGCAACGCGGGGAATTCGGGTTCGACGTCGAGCAGTTCGAGCGTGCCTTCGTGCAGCTCGCGCCCGATGATCGCGGGCGGCAGCGCGGCCACGCCGAAGCCGTCGGCGACGAGGCGGATCATCGCGGCGACCGACGTGATGCAGTTGATGCTGGCCGGCCGTTCGACGGCAGCGAACAGCCGCTCGATCGTCGCGTGCGGCCCCGAATGGCGCGAGAAGCTGATGATCGGAAACCCGGCCAGGCGCGCGACGTCGAGCGGCTGGCCGCCGAGCCCGAGGCGCGGGCTCGCGGCCCAGCGCACCGGGAATTCGCACAGCGGCAGGTTCGTGAAGTCGGGGCCCGGCACGGGGTCGGTCTGCAGGATCAGGTCGACGCCGTCGGTGCTGAGCAGACGGATCAGGTGCAGCGTCGTGTCGCTCGTGATCTCGACGTCGAGGCGCGGATAGCGCTCGCGCAGTTGCGCCATCAGCGCCGGGAACCAGCTGTGCACGATCGATTCGATCACGCCGATCCGGATCAGGCCCGCGTCGCTCGCCGCATCGATGTCGCGACGCATTTCGCCGTCGAGCCGCACGATCCGCTCTGCGTACGCGAGCATGCGGCGGCCCGCGGGCGTCAGCGTGGCCGAGCGCGTGTTGCGGTCGAACAGGCGCACGTCGAACGCTTCCTCGAGCGAGGCGATGCGGCTCGATACGGCGGCTTGCGTCGTGTGCAGCTTTTCGGCCGTGAGCCGGAAGTTTTCCAGCTTCGCGAGCCAGACGAAGGTTTCAAGAAACCGGATGTTCATCGATGACCGAACTGTGAGGCGGCGCCGGACGGGGCGGCAGGATCGGTCGATGGTAGCGGATTTTCGGGGCGGGCAACGGGCAGACAAACGGGCAGACAAACGGCGCGTTTGCCGCCGGGCAGACAAACGGGCAGGCGGCGCGGCGCGTTTGCCGCGGCGGGTACGGATGCTCGCGGCGCCGGTGCCGGCGCACTTGCCCGCTACGACGTGCCGCGCGGGCGGTGCGCCGCTCCGTGTCAAAGCGCGTCGAACGCGAGCGTCGGCACGTCGACGACCATCGCGCCGCCGTCGGCAACGAGCGTCGCTCCGGTGATGAAGGACGCGTCCGGCGACGCGAGGAACGCGCAGACGGCCGCGATTTCGTCCGGCTCGGCCGCGCGGCGCAGCGGCACGTCGGCGCTCACGCGCGCATACGCGCCGTCGAGCGAGTCGCCGTGCGCGGCCATCAGCGGTTCCATTTCCGCGTCGGCCATCGGCGTGCGGACCCAGCCGGGGCATACGGCGTTCGCGCGCACACCGTGCGGCCCGTAGTCGCGTGCCAGCGACCGCGCGAGCCCGAGCAGCGCATGCTTGCCGACCGTGTAGCCGCATACGCCTGGTCCGGCCGCGAGCGCGGCGATCGACGCGACCAGCACGATGCTGCCACGCTGCGTGATCAGGTCGGGCAGGCACGCACGCGCGCTGACGAACGCGGTGTCGAGGTTTGCGTGCATCGCGTTGCGCCACTGCGTGTCGTCCGTTTCGTCCGCTCGGCCGACGCCGTGGCCGCCCGCGCACGCGACGAGCGCGTCGACGCGGCCGAAGCGTTCGGCGATGCGCGGCATGAACGCGGCCCAGTCGGCGGTGCTCGCGGCGTCGCCGGCGAGGACGAGGCCGCCCGTCTCGGCGGCCAGCGCGTCGAGCGGCGCCTGACGGCGCCCGATCAGCACGACGCGATCGCCGCGGCTGGCGAAGCGGCGCGCGCATGCGGCGCCGATGCCGGTGCCCGCGCCGGTGATCGCGATCGTGCGAGATTGCGGGTGCGTCATGTCGTTCTCCGGAAAGGTGTCGTTACCGGCCACTTTAGGCGGCGCCGGCGCGCGACGGTATCCGCCGAAAGGATGAACGCGGGTCGTTCGGACGGCCGGCGCGGCCGTGGCCCATTTTGCAAAGGCTGACGATGTCCGGCGCCGAATCGCTCTATCCTCCACATTTTTGGGATAAGTCACGAAAGCCCGGCAAAATAGCGCAGGCGTGCGCGCGCCTCGACGCGCGGCGCGTCGGCCGGCCGATTCCGTCGTGCGAGCGGAGCGGCAGGCGGACGAGATCGGCGCGAGCCTGCGCCCGATATGCGGGCGTCGTGCCCGCCGATGGATCGGGTCGCCGCGGCGTATCGCCCGGTTGCGCGCTGGCGCGGCCGGACCATCGACACGAACAGGGAGGGGCCGGCAATGAGGCTGGACGACGAAAGTGAAAGCATGAACGTCGAGGATCGCCGCGGCGCCGGCGGTTTCGGCGGCGGGCGCGGCGCGACGATCGGCATCGGCACGATCGTGGTCGCGCTGGCCGCGTCGTATTTCTTCGGGATCGACCCGCGCGTGGTGCTCGAAGGCGCATCGGCGCTGCAGGGGCGCCAGCAGCAGGCGCAGCCCGCGCCGACGCAGCACCAGGGCGCATCGGCGAACGATCCGGGCGCGGTCTTCACGCGCAAGGTGCTCGGCAATATCGAGCGCACGTGGACGGGCGTGTTCAATACCCAGCTGCATGCGCAGTACCAGCCGCCGAAGCTCGTGATGTTCACGAATTCGACGCCGACCGCGTGCGGCACCGGCCAGACCGCGATGGGGCCGTTCTACTGCCCGGGCGACCGCAACGTGTATATCGATCTCGGCTTCTACGACGAACTGCGCAAGCGTTTCGGCGCGGGCGGCGATTTCGCGCAGGCCTACGTGATCGCGCACGAAGTCGGCCATCACGTGCAGAACCTGCTCGGCATTTCCGACAAGGTCGACGCCGCGCGCCGGCGGTCGAGCCAGGCGCGCTCGAACGCGCTGTCGGTGCGGATGGAGTTGCAGGCCGACTGCTTTGCCGGCGTGTGGGCGAACAACGCGCAGCGCGCGAACCAGCGGCTGATGGAGCCGGGCGATTTCGAGCAGGGGCTGAAGGCGGCCGCCGCGATCGGCGACGACCGGCTGCAGCAGCAAGGGCAGGGCTATGTCGTCCCGGAAAGCTTCACGCACGGCACCAGCGACCAGCGCGTGTACTGGCTGCGGCGCGGGATGGAGTCCGGCGAGGTGAGCGCCTGCGACACGTTCGCCGCGAACGCGCGCTGAAAACGGGGCGCGCACCGTCGCGCGCCCGTATCGTCCCGCCCGAACCGGCCACCGCAGCCGGAACGGGACGATTTGCCGATTCGTGCTCACCCGTGCTTTTCGGCGCCGGTAGGCTGGCCCGGACTTCGCAATTCGATCCGTGCGCCCGCGAGCCGACTCCACCATGCCGACCCCCTCCGTTTCCGCCGACCCGGACGCCGCCGACTGGCAGCGCGCGCTGCGCGCGTGCGTGGACGCGTTCGACGCGTTCGCGAGCCCGTCCGCGATCGTTTTCTACCGGCTCGACCAGAGCGGCGAGCCGGCCGATTTCGAGCTGTTCGGGATGCCGGAATCGATGCACCGCACCTATGTCGCGCGCTATCGGATGCTCGATCCGCTGCACCCGTCGCGCTGCGCGGCGGGCGAATGCGCGGTCGTCACGCTCGCATCGCAATTGCCTGACGAAAGGCGCGATGCGTCGGCGTACTGGACCCGCTTTCTGAGGCGGCACGAAGTGGCCGACGTCATCGAGATCTGGCTGCGCGATGCGGGCCGGACGGTCGGCGCGTTTTCGCTGCTGCGTTTCGGGAAGGGGGACGCGACCGGCAACAGCACGGCAGGGCGGTTCGCGCCCGGCGAAATCGACGCGCTCGCGCGGTTGCAGCCGGTAGCCGAAGCCGCGCTGAGCCCGCTGCTGCGCGCGCGGCGCGGGATCCACCGGATCGGCTGCGAGGAACGGCTCACCTACCGCGAGGAGCAGATCGCGCGTCTCGTGCGCGACGGCCGCTCGAACAAGGAGATCGCGCGCGACCTCGCGCTCGGGCAACCGACGGTCAAGACTCATCTGATGCGCATGTACCGCAAGCTCGGCGTGTCGAACCGCACCGAACTGGTCGGGGCGCTGTTCCTGTAGTCGTTCTGCGAACGGGCCCGCGACGTCGTGCAGTACCATGCGCGATCGTCGTTTCGATAACAATCAGAGGGCCGGGAACATGGACGTCACGATCATTGCCGCTTCGCTTGTGGTCATCGCGTTGAGCGTTGCGTTACCGATTTTCATCATCAGAACCGTGCGAAGCGGGATCTACGACTCGCTGTACTTCCTGATTCCGCTTGCGCTCGGCGTTTACTGGCTGGACTACCAGGCATACAACTTCCTGGCGTCGATGGCGCACGGTTTCAGAAACTGACGATTCAATGACCGGACCTCCGTCCGGCACCAAAACGACTGCAGCCCGGCCGATCACCCGCATCGCTCGCCAGCATCCCCGCGGTTCGACCCCGCCACCTCCCCCCCACGCGCTGCCAATTTGCGCTCACCGGGCGTGATCCCCCGTCGATACAGTGGTCCGACGCCCGCGTGCCTCACCCGCACGCGGTCCAGCCACGACAATCCTCGAGACGCCCATGAGCAACACGAACTTCGTCGCCGTCAGCGACACCGTGCGCACCTTCGTTGCGCGCGATTTCGGCCTCTTCATCGACGGTGACATGCAGCCCGCGCACGCAGCTGCGCGGCTCGACGTGTACGACCCCGCCACGGGCGAGCGGCTCGCCACGGTCGCGGATGCCGACGCACACGACGTCGACCGCGCGGTCGCCAGCGCGAAGCACGCGTTCGACACGCGAGTATGGAGCGGGCTGCGCCCGGCCGACCGCGAACGCATCCTGCTGAAGCTCGCCGACCTGATCGAAGCCGACGCCGAAACGCTCGCGCAGCTCGAAACGCTGAACCAGGGCAAGTCGATCCACGTGTCGCGCGCGATCGAAGTCGGCGCGAGCGTCGAATACGTGCGCTACATGGCCGGCTGGGCGACCAAGATCACCGGCCAGACGCTCGACGTGTCGATCCCGTTCCCGCCCGGCGCGCGCTATACGGCCTATACGCGCAAGGAGCCCGTCGGCGTGGTCGCGGCGATCGTGCCGTGGAATTTCCCGCTGATGATCGCGGTGTGGAAGCTGATTCCCGCGCTCGCGGCCGGCTGCACGATCGTGCTGAAGCCGTCGCCGGAAACGCCGCTCACCGCGCTGCGCCTCGCCGAGCTCGCACGCGAAGCCGGCGTGCCGCCGGGCGTGTTCAACGTCGTCACGGGCGGCCGCATCTGCGGCTCGGCGCTCGCGAGCCACCCGTCGATCGCGAAGATCTCGTTCACGGGCTCGACCGCGACCGGCAAGCTGGTCGGCGCGGCGGCCGTGCAGAACATGACGCGCTTCTCGCTGGAGCTGGGCGGCAAGAACCCGATCGTGATGCTCGACGACGTCGACGTCGCGCAGGCGCTCGACGGTGTCGCCGCCGGCGCGTTCTTCAACCAGGGGCAGGTGTGCGCGGCGGCGTCGCGCATCTATGTGCACCGCAGCAAGTTCGCGCAGCTCGCCGACGGCCTCGCGAGCGTTGCGCAGTCGATGAAGCTCGGCGCGGGCCTCGACACGACCGCGCAGATCAACCCGCTCGTGTCCGCGCACCATCGCGACAAGGTCGTCCAGCACATCGAAGGCGCGCGCCGCGCGGGCCTCACGTTCCTCGCGGGCGGCACGCCGGCCGACGACCTGCCCGGCTACTACGTGAAGCCGGCCGTGATCGCCGATCCGCATCCGGACAGCGCGATCGTACGCGACGAGGTGTTCGGCCCCGTGATCGTCGTCGTGCCGTTCGACGACGCGGCCGATGCCGTGCGTCTCGCGAACGCGTCGCCGTACGGCCTCGCCGCGAGCATCTGGAGCAACGACCTGAAACGCGTGATGAACCTCGTGCCGCAGATCGAGGCCGGCACCGTGTGGGTGAACTGCCATATCCCGCTCGATCCGTCGATGCCGTTCGGCGGCTACAAGCAATCGGGCATCGGCCGCGAATTCGGCCAGTACGCGATCGAAGGCTTCACCGAAACCAAATCCGTCTGCATCGCGCACTGACGCGCGGCGCGACCTCCGAACCCGAACGACCCCGGTTCAAACGATCCGACAGTGGAGACTGCAATGAGCTACAACGAAGCGAAATTCTGGCACCCGATGGTGCACCCTAACGAGATGAAGCAGCGCAAGCCGATCCGCATCGTGCGCGGCGACGGCTGCTACGTGTTCGACGAAGACGGGCGCAAGCTCGTCGACGGCGTCGCGGGCCTGTGGAACGTGAACGTCGGCCACAACCGCCACGAAGTGAAGGACGCGATCGTGCGCCAGCTCGACGAGCTCGAATACTTCCAGCTGTTCGACGGCATTTCGCATCCGCGCGCGGAAGAACTGTCGAAGAAGGTGATCGACATGCTCGAACCGGAAGGGATGCGCCGCGTGCTGTACAGCTCGGGCGGCTCCGATTCGATCGAGACCGCGCTGAAGATCGCGCGCCAGTACTGGAAGGTGCGCGGCCAGGCCGACCGCACGAAGTTCATCTCGCTGAAACAGGGCTATCACGGCACGCACTTCGGCGGCGCGTCGGTCAACGGCAACACGGTGTTCCGCCGCAACTACGAACCGAACCTGCCCGGCTGCTTCCACGTCGAGACGCCGTGGCTGTACCGCAACCCGTTCACGCAGGACCCCGAAGAACTCGGCCGGATCTGCGCGGAAATGCTGGAGCGCGAGATTCAGTTCCAGAGCCCCGACACCGTCGCCGCGTTCATCGCGGAGCCGATCCAGGGCGCGGGCGGGGTGATCGTGCCGCCGGCCAACTACTGGCCGCTGGTGCGCGAGGTGTGCGACCGCTACGGCGTGCTGCTGATCGCCGACGAAGTCGTGACGGGCTTCGGCCGCAGCGGCAGCATGTTCGGCAGCCGCGGCTGGGGCGTGCGCCCGGACATCATGTGTCTCGCGAAGGGGATCTCGTCGGGCTACGTGCCGCTCGGCGCGACGGTCGTGAACGCGCGGATCGAGGACGCGTTCGCCGCGAACGCCGATTTTGGCGGTGCGATCATGCACGGCTACACGTACGCCGGCCACCCGGTGGCATGCGCGGCCGCGATCGCGAGCCTCGACATCGTCGTGAAGGAGGACCTGCCGGCGAATGCGGCGAAGCAGGGCGCGTATCTGCTCGAAGCGCTGAAGCCGTTCGCGGAACGCTTCGCGGCGGTCGGCGAGGTGCGCGGCAAGGGGCTGATGCTCGCGCTCGACCTCGTCGCGAACAAGGACACGCGCGAGCCGATCGACCCGCTGTCCGGCTACGCGAACGCGGTGGCGGAGGTCGCACGCGAGAACGGCGTGCTGGTGCGTCCGGTCGGCACGAAGATCATCCTGTCGCCGCCGCTCGTGATCCAGCGCGAGCAGCTCGACCGGATCGTCGACGCGCTCGCCGCCGGCTTCGAGGCCGTGCCGTTCGCATGACGGCGTAGTCGCGTGACGGCCAACCTGCGGCGGCGGACGTGGATGTCGCCGCGGGTTTGCCGATTTGCGCTATGACCGGATTATTTTGCCTGCGTATTTTTTCGACATCGGATCACGACGTGATCGACAGGGGACCGGGGTGCCGCAGCGCTGAAGCGCCGCCCCGGGCCGACCGCAAGGCAAGTGGCCCCGCCGCCGACGAAGCGCCGGTGCAGGCCAGTCAAGGAAGGAGACAACGATGTCGGGATGGTCGGGAGTGACCGGCGCCGCGGGCGATACGTCCGCAGGCTCGCCGGCGGAAGCGGGCGGTGGCACCGCGCTGAAGGCCGGGGCAGTCGGTTTTCCGACCGCGCTGGCGAGCGCCGTCGGCCTCATCATGGCGAGCCCGGTGATCCTCACCGCGACGTCGGGCTTCGGGATGGGCGGCTGGGCGTTCGCGGTCGCGATGATCATCGCGTTCGTGATGATGCAGGCGCAGGCCACTACGTTCTCGGAAGCCGCCGCGATGCTGCCGACGGCCGGCTCGGTCTACGATTACCTGTCGTGCGGGCTGGGCCGCTTCTGGGCGATCACCGGCACGATCTCCGCGTATTTCCTCGTGCACGTGTTTGCCGGCACCGCGGAAACGATCCTGAGCGGCATCATGGCGCTCGTCAACTTCGAATCGCTGAACGCCGCGTTCGAGAAACACAACAGCTCGTGGCTCGTCGGCGTCGGCCTCGTGGTCACGTTCGCGATCACCAACATCATCGGCATCAAGGTGTTCAGCAAGCTCGAGATCGTGCTGACGGCCGGCATGTGGCTGTCGCTGATGATCTTCGGGGTCCTCGGGCTCGCGGCCGCGCCGGCCGTGCATCTCGACGGCTGGTTCGGCGGCTCGGAAGTCGGCACGTCGGTGCCGGCCGTGCTGTCGCTCGTCGGGATGGCGATGTTCATGTTCGTCGGCTGCGAATTCGTCACGCCGCTCGCGCCGGAAATGAAGGCGCCGGGCAGGACGATCCCGCGCGCGATGGCGCTCGGCCTCGTCGGCGTCGCGATCTGCATGTTCCTGTACGGCGCGGCGATCCGCCGCCAGGTCGCGAACGTGCCGGTGAGCGCCGACGGTCTCACGCACCTGCTCGACACGCCGGGCGCGATTCCGGCGTTCGCGCTGCAGGTGCTCGGGCCCTTCGGCCGCATCTGGTTCGGCATCGCGTTCCTGTGCGCGGGCGCCGCGACGATCAACACGCTGATGGCCGGGCTGCCGCGCATCCTGTACGGGATGGCGATCGACGGCGCGCTGCCGCGCTGCTTCGCGTACCTGCATCCGCGCTTCAAGACGCCGGTGGTCGGCATCGTGGCGTCGGCGATCGTGCCGATCTTCCATGCGTGGCTGATCAACGGCAATCTCGACAGCATCCTGCACCTCGTGCTTGCCGCGACCTGCGCATGGGGCACCGCGTACCTGCTCGTCACCGCGTCGGTCGTGATGCTGCGCATCCGCCGCCCGGACCTGCCGCGCCCGTACCGGTCGCCGCTGTTCCCGCTGCCGCAGATCGTGTCGAGCGTCGGCATCGTGCTCGCGATCTGGTACATCACGCCGCCCGGCATGAATCCGCGCGACATCTACGTGCCGTTCGGCGCGATGCTCGGGCTCACCGCGCTGTATGCGCTGTTCTGGACGCTCGTCGTGCAGCGCCGGAATCCGTTCAAGCCGGTGCCGGTCGAGGACGTGCTGCGCAACGAGCACATCGCGTCGTGAGGGCCGTACTCGCCCGCTGGCGCACGGCGCCCGACGCACCGCCGCCCGGTCATCGGCCCGGCGCGATCGCCGCGCGCGTGCTGGCCGATCTGCAGGCCGTGCGTGATGCCGACGGTGCGTTCGGCGCCACGGCCCGGCTGCCGAACGGCGTGCGCGTAAGCGTCGACGAGCGTGTCGAGCGCCAGTTCCTGATGCATACGGTCAGCGTGAAGGTGGCGGCGACCGCCGGCGGCCCGGCCGCGCAGGGGAGCGCCCGCGTGCGGCAGACCGGCTGGCTGCGCAGCACGGGAATCGATGGCGTGCCCGCATCCGGATGCGACCCCGTATTCATTGAAACGCTGGCCGCGCTGATTGCCGGGCCGTCGCTGGCCGGCGCGCTGCGGCCGCTGCATCTGGCCGACTGCACGATCGACGCGCGCGACGGCCGCTGGACGCTCGCGATCGTGCCGTTCGGCGGCAGCGAAGTCGTGAACCGGATGCCGTCGTTTCGCCGCTACGTCCGCCTGACCGGCGAGCAGGCCGCGGCGCTGTCGGCGGCGCTGCTTGCGTTCGAAACCGCACTACACGGGATTTTGCGAGGGTAAGCTGTGGCGTTGCGTGCCGTGCGAACCCGGCGGCCGCATCCAGGACCCAAGGGTTTTACCGGAGATGCCGATGCTGTTCCAGTCACGCTCACACGAAGACGTGCACGATCACGGGCTCGCGATCGCGGGCTGGCATCAGGTCTACCGCCAGATGACGCCCGGCCGCTTCAAGGGCACCGTCACGCAGGTGCTGTACGACGATTTCCATTTCTTCCGCGAGACGACCAACCGGCGTGTCGCGCAAACCGGGCTCGCGCCGGCCGGGCGCACGTCGCTCGCGGTGCCGCTGTCGGTGCCGCTCGCGGGCACCTTCCAGGGCCAGCCGGTCGACGGCTATGCGCTGCTCGCGCTGCGCGCCGGCGAGGATTTCGAATTCCACACACCGGAAGGGATGGGGCTCGTCGGGATCAGCGCGGCGTCCGACATGGTCGACGAGCTGTGCGAGGCCGAATTCGGCGCGGCCGGCGCGCGCAAGCTGCGGCATGTGACGCGGCTGTCCGACGAGCAAGGCGTCGCGCTCGGCGTGCGGCTGTCGTCGCTGATCGACGACGCGCAGCGCAATCCGGGCCACCTCGAATACGCGGCCACCCGCAAGGTGTTCCGCGACGCGATGCTCGGCATGTTCCTCGACGCGCTCGAACAGGGCATCGGCGTCGAGCGCCGCGACATCACGCACGCCACCTACAGCGACATCGTGAGCCGCTGCGAGAAGCATCTGCGCGACCGGCCCGAAGAACCCGTCACCGTGCTCGAACTGTGCCGCGCGCTGCGCTGCAGCCGCCGCACACTGCAAACGAGTTTTCAACGCGTGGCCGACGTCACGCCGGTCGGCTACCTGCGCACGATCCGGCTGAACGCGGTGCGCCGCATGCTGCGCACGACGTCGGTGCGGCAGCTCGGCGTCGGCGAGGCTGCCGCGAGCTGGGGCTTCACGCATCTCGGCTATTTCGCGCGCGAGTATCGCGACCTGTTCGGCGAACTGCCTTCCCAGACGACGCGTCCCGAATGACGCACGCACGCCGCGACGGCGCCGCCGGGCAGCGTCGCGGGCAGTGCAACCCACCGTTTGCCGATTTGCGATAGAGGTCCTGAATTTTCGCTGGATAGAGTCCTGTCACCCATATCGACAACGCCATCGATTCGCACTGCGAATCGATGAACACAGAGGGCGGGACATGAAGATCGGACGACGACTGGCCGCAGCCGCGGCGACGCTGGGGTGCATGCACGCCCATGCGCAGACCTCGGGGAGCGTGACGCTGTACGGCACCGTGGACACCGGCATCATCTATTCGACGAACCAGCAGTTCACGCGCGCCGACGGCAGCACGGGCGGCGGCCATGCGTGGCAGATGGGCGGCGGCAACCTCGTGCCGTCGCGCTTCGGCTTCCAGGGCGCCGAGCCGCTCGGCGGCGGGCTCGACGCGGTGTTCACGCTCGAGCAGCAATTCCTGTCCGCGAACGGGCAGGCGCTGCAGGGCGGCACGGCGTTCAGCCGGCAGGCGTGGGTCGGGCTGCGGCGGGACGGCATCGGCACGCTGGGCCTCGGCCGCCAGTACGACTCGTACACGGACATGCTCGGCGCATACGTGTCGAGCAACAACTGGGCAACGCCGTACGGTTCGCATCTCGGCGACGTCGACAACCTGAATGCCGCGTTCAACTTCAACAACGCGGTGAAGTTCACCAGCGCCGATTTCAACGGCCTCACGGTCGGCGGCACGTTCAGCTTCGGCGGGCAGGCCGGCGACTTTTCCGCGAAGCGCGGTTATGCGGTGGCCGCGACGTACACGCGCGCGCCGGTGGCATTCTCGGTCGGCTACCTCGACCTGCACCAGCCGCTCGACGCGGCGCTCGGCGGCGCGAGCGGCTATATCGGCGACTTCGCGTGCAGCAATCCGGGTGCGATGTACTGCCTGCTGCAGGATGCCGGCTCGATGCGCGCGTTCGGTGCAGGCGGCTCGGTCACGCTCGGCGCGGCGACGGTCGCGCTGACCTACACGCATACGCGCCTCGGCGACAGCCGCTATTTCTCGACCGCCGCGCAGCCGCGCACGCAGGCGTTCACGTTCGACATCGGCGAGTTGAACGTCACGTACATGTTCACGCCCGCGCTGCAGGGCGGCGTCGCGTATCTCTTCAACGCCGCGCATACGGACGGGCGCGGCACGACGCGGTTCCACCAGGTGAACGTCGGCACGAACTACAGCCTGTCGAAGCGCACGGCGCTGTACGCGGTCGCGATCGGTCAGATCGCGAGCGGCACGGGCCTCGGCACCGACGCGAACGGCAATGCGGTGAACTACGCGCAGATTCCGGTGCTCGCGAACAGCAACTCGAGCCGGCAGCTCGCGGTGATGGCCGGGATTCGCGTGAACTTCTGATCCGGCCGGGAAGGTCCGGACCGGGAGGTCCAGCCGGAGGCCGGGGCACCAGGCGGGGCGGGGCAGGCGAGCACGGCGGCTGCCGTTCCCGCCGTGTGCCATAAATTCTTAACGATCGGCGTGAACAATGGCGTTCGCACCCGGCGGCCAGCCGCGTCACCCGCGTTGCACACGTGTGCAACGCCTGGCCGTCCCGCCATCACGCCGAACGAGAGAGACCTCATGACCTTGCTGAGCCGCCTGCGCGCGCTGTCCGCCGCCGTTGCGCTATCCGTTGCCGCCACGCACGCCTTCGCGGCGGATCTCGTCATCGCAGGCCGCGACGACATCTACGGCAAGGGGCTGGCCGACGCCGTCGCCGGTTTCACCAAGCTGCACCCGGGCACCGAGATCGAGCTGCTCAAGCTGCCGAACGCGAACCTGTACCAGAAGCTCAAGCTGTCGATGCGCGAAGGCACGGGCGCATACGACCTCGTGATGATGGACGACACGTGGGCGCCCGAATTCATCGGCAACGGCTGGCTGAAGCCGCTGCCGGCCTCGCTCGCGGACGCCGATCTCGTGCCGTCCGCCGTCGCGCTCGGCCGCAACGCGGCCGGTGCGCTGTACGCGCTGCCGATCGTCGGCAACGTCGAGATGTTCGCGTACCGCAAGGACCTGCTCGCGAAGTACAAGCTGCAGCCGCCGCGCAACTGGGACGACGTGCTGAAGATCGCGCAGACCGTCGGCGGCGCGGACAAGAGCGTGTCGGGCGTCGTGTTTCGCGGCACCAAGGGCAACCCCGTCGTGACGGGTTTCCTGCCGATCCTGTGGGCGTACGGCGGCGACGTGTTCGACCATGCCGGCAACGTGACGATCGATTCGCGCGAAGCGCAGGCCGCGCTGAAGACGTTCCTCGCGCTGAAGGCGTCGGCGCCGAAGGACGTCGACGTGTACGGCGCGGCGGAAGTGCGCGACGCGCTGCAGCGCGGCACGGCCGCGCAGTCGATCGAGGTGTGGCCGGCGTGGGTGCCGGCGCTCGACGATCCGAAGCAGTCGCGCGTGGTCGGGCAGATCGCGCTGCAGCCGCCGCCCGGGCAGACCGCCGGCCCGGCGCCGATGCTCGGGATCTGGCAGATGGGCATTCCGAAGGATGCGCCGCACGAGAAGCTCGCGCAGGATTTCCTCGCTTACCTGACCGCGCGCGATACGCAGACGCGCCTCGCCGGCATCGGCATTCCGCCGACTCGTCGCAGCGTGTTCAACGATCCGGCGCTGGTGCGTCAGTACCGCTGGTATCCCGATCAGCTCAAGGCGCTCGAAGCCGGCCGTGCACGGCCGCGCGTGAAGGACTGGCAGCAGGTCGAGAGCATTCTCGGCGACCAGCTGCAGCTCGCGCTGACGGGGCAGGCCGCACCCGACGCCGCGCTGCGCCAGGCGCAGCAGAAGATCGCGCAGGCGACGGCCGCGGCCGGCAAGTGACGGCGCACGCCAACCCGTCGGCCGGAGATCGCGCATGAAAGGCGTCGGCCGCAGCCTGCCGTTCGTCGCGCTGCTCGGTCCCGCGCTGCTGGTGCTCGCCGCGCTCGCGCTGTATCCGGTCGCGCAGGTCCTGATCGATTCGTTCTGCCAGGTCGACTACGCGGCCGGGCGCCGCGCGTTCGCGGGGCTCGCGAACTACCGCGCGGTGCTAGGCGACGATGCGTTCACGGCCGGCTTCGGCAACACGCTGCGCTTCACGATCGTTGCGTCGCTCGCCGAGGTCGCGCTGGGCTTCGGCCTCGCGCTGCTGTTCGTGCGTGCGTTTCCGGGGCGGCGCATCGCACTGCCGCTCGCGATCCTGCCGATGATGCTGTCGACGCTCGTGTGTTCGGCGATCTGGCGCAACTGGCTGAACTTCGACGGCTTCCTGAATGCGCTGCTCGCGGCGTTCGGCATCGAAGGCGTGCGCTGGCTGTCCGACCCGCATCTCGCGCTGTGGTCGCTCGCGCTCGTCGACGTCTGGCAGTGGACGCCGATGGCGTTCCTGATCGTGCTGGCCGGGCTGCAGTCGATTCCGCAGGAACTCTACGAAGCCGCGCGCACCGACGGCGCGAGCGAGTGGCAGTGCCTGCGCGACATCACGCTGCCGCTCGCGGCGCCGCAGATCGGCCTCGCGCTGCTGCTGCGCTCGATCGACACGTTCAAGCTGTTCGACAAGGTCTATGCGTTGACGGGCGGCGGCCCCGGCAACGCGACGCAGACGTTGTCGACCTATATCTACGACACGGGCTTCCGCTTCTTCAACGTCGGGCCGGCGAGCGCCGCGTCGGTGCTGATGCTCGCGGCGTCCGCGGTGCTGGTTTCGGGGTACGTATGGCAGACGGTTCGCAAGCGGCGCGCATGACGGCGCATCCCGCAGGCATCACGGGCGCGCGAACGGGCGCCGCATTCGGTCGCGCGATGCCGTGGGTCTTGCGCATCGCCGCGCTCGCGCTGTTGCTGCTGCCATGCATGTGGATGGCGGGCGCGGCTTTCATGCCGACGCTCGAACGCCTCGATCATCCGCTGCGGATCTGGCCGGCCGCGCCTACGCTCGAGCATTTCGCATCGGTATGGTCGAACGGCATCGGCGCGCCGCTGTTGAATTCGCTGCTGGTCGGTTTCGGCACGACGCTGCTCGCGCTGGCGCTCGCGTTTCCGGCCGCGTACGCGCTCGTGCGTCTGCGTTTTCCGGCGCGGCTCGACCTGCTGTTCCTGATGCTCGTGCTCGCGTTGAAGCTGATGCCGCCGATCACGATCGCGGTGCCGTTGTTCGCACTCGCCAAGCGGCTGCACCTGCTCGATTCGACGCTCGGCCTGATGCTCGCGTACCAGATTTATGCGTTGCCGATGGCGATCTGGATGCTGCTCGCGTTCGTACGGGAAGTACCGATCGAGTATGAAGAGGCGGCCTGCATCGACGGTGCGGGGCTTGCGCGCCGGCTCGTGCAGATCGTGCTGCCGTTGTGCGCACCGGGGCTGATCGCGACGGCGATCTTCGTGTTCATCGCTGCATGGAACGAATTCCTGATCGCGCTGCTGTTCGTGTCGACCCCGAGCCGTTTCACGCTGCCGCTCGCGATTGCCGGCTACGTGACGGAGAACGGCATCGACTGGGGCGACCTGATGAGCGCGGGGCTGATGGCATCGCTGCCCACGCTGGCCGTGGCCGGCTATGTGCAGCGCTACCTGTTGCGCGGGTTCGCGGGCGGGCTGAAGTGACGCGCGGCCGTGCCGCGCCCGATGTCACGCCCGATGTCATGCCGTCACGCGCAGCTGTCCCGTACCACCTGCGTGACCGGCACGACGCGCGTGCGCGACGGGCCGTCGAACGTCTGCATGCGGTCCGCGAGCAGCTCGATCGCCGCGTGCGCGAGGCCGCGCGTGTCCTGCCGCAGCGTCGTCAGCCGGTACGCGTCGTACTCGGCGGCCGGAATGTCGTCGAAGCCGATCACGCACAGGTCGTCCGGCACGCGCAACCCGAATTCGCTGCGCGCGACATCGATCACGCCGAGCGCGAGCAGGTCGGACGAGCAGAACACGCCATCGGGCCGTTCGCTCGCCGCGAACAGTTGCCGTGCTGCATCGACTCCGCCGGCATGGGTGTCGGACGGTGTGTCGATCACGTGCGCGAGCGTCGCGTCGAAGGCGTCGCGTTGCCCGATCGCGTGTTCGAATGCCGCGGCGCGCGACCGCGCGCTGTAGCTGGCACCGCGCGGCCCGACGAACGCAAGCCGGCGCGCGCCGGCCCGCACGAGCCGCTGCGCCGCATGAACGGCCCCCGCCGCGTTGTCGCTGACGACGACGTCGGCACCCGGCAGGTTCGCCTCGCGGTTGATCATCACGACCGGGATCCGGTGTTCGAGATACTGTTGCGCGACCGACAGCGGCGGCGACGCGGACGTCATGACGAGCCCCGCGATCCGGTAGCTGAGCAGCTGTTCGAGCGATTGCCGGACCTGACGCGGATCTTCCGCATTGGTCACGAGCGGCGTGAGCGCACGCTGCCCGAGCGTGGCCATCAGGTCCGACAGCAACCGTGCGCGGAACGGGTTCTCGAACCCGGCCGTCACGACGCCGATCATGCTGCTGCGCTGCGTGATCATGTCGCGCGCGATCAGGTTGACCTGGTAGCCGAGCGCGCGTGCGGCGACCATCACGCGTTCACGGGTTTGCGGTGCGATGCTCGCCGTCGGCGAGAATGCGCGAGATACCGCGGAGCGCGAGACCCCGGCCCGCGCCGCGACGTCCGACGCCGTTACCCACGGCTTTCTTTCCTTGTCATTCATCGATTCATGATCCCTTCGAGCCACGAAACGTGCATGCCGCTCGCCGACTGGATGTCGGCGCTCGACGATGCGCGGTTGCTGCATACGCTGACCCTACCGGGCAGCCATGACACCTGTGCGTATACGGTCGACGACGGGCTCGTGCGCACGCAGCGCGCACCGCTCGACGCGCAGCTCGCGCACGGCGTGCGGCTGCTCGACATCCGCTGCCGGCACGTGCGCGATGCGTTCGACATCCATCACGGCGGCATCGCGCTCGGGATGACGTTCGACGACGTGCTGGCAACCTGTACGCACTTTCTCGATGCGCATCCGCGCGAATGCATCGTGATGTCGGTGAAGGACGAGTGGCCGGCGCACGCATGCACGCGCGGTTTCGACGCGACGTTCGACGCGCATCGCGCGCGGCATCCGCGGCTGCGCTGGCATGCCGGCGGCACGCTGCCCGCGCTCGGCGACGTGCGCGGCGCGGTCGTGCTGCTGCGGCGCTTTCGCAGCGGCCGGCCGCTCGGTATCGACCTGACCGCTTGGCCCGACAACGCGACGTTCACGATCGATCATCCCGACGGCGCGTTCGTGATCCAGGACGAATACCGCGTGCCGGTGGCCGCGTCGATCGCGTGGAAGTGGCGCGCGATCGACGCGTTGCTGACGCACCTGCCGCTGCCGGACAGCGGCCGCTGGGCGATCAGTTTCTGCAGCGGGACGGGGATGGGCGCGAATCCGTCCGTGGTGGCGCACGGCGACGGCAGGGTCCGGGGCATTCATGCGCGGCTGGCCGAACGATTGCGCGAGCAGCGCGGTTCGTATGGCGCGGTGCTGCTCGATTTCTGCGACGACGACGACTGGGCGCTGGTGCGTGCGCTGATCGAGTGCAACGACCCTATGCCGGAGCCGCGCACGTGGCGCAGGGCGTTTCGCTGTTGATCAGCGCAGATTCGCGTTGAAGACTGCGAGTGCCTTGGCGTCGAACGTCTGGTGAAAGGCGACGCGATCGAGCGATGGCACGACAGGCGGCAGGCGCAGGCGTCGTGTGGCCCGTCGGACTACCGCGTCGCGATCGCCACCGCCGCACCGGCCATCGCGGTCGCGCTCGTGCGGTTCGCGATCCGCTTCGCACGTGCCGACGTCAGGAACGCACGGGCACGCGACGCGAGCAGCGACCAGAAGCAGTCGGCGAGGACCAACACCGCGAGCATCGTGCCGACCAGCTCGGCCCACGCGACGACGCCGACGTGCGTGAGGTCGACGATGGTCGGCAGCAGCGCGAGATAGAACACCATGATCTTCGGGTTGCCGAGCGTCACGAGCGTGCCGGCGACGAACATGCGCCACGGCGACTGGCCGCGCGGCAGGTCGTCCGCACCCGTGTCGGTCGGTGCGGTCCACATCTTCCACGCAAGGAACAGCAGGTACGCGACGCCGAGCAGCTTCAGCACGATCAGGCCCGTCGCGAACGTGCGCGCGAATGCCGACAGCCCCGCGACCGCGAGCGTGAGCCACAGCGCCTCGCCGAGCCACATGGCCGCGAGGAACGGCAACACGTCGCGCACGCCGTTCGTCAGCACGCGCGCGACGAGCGCGGCGACGCTCGGGCCGGGCGTGCCGGCGGTGACGAGCAGGGCGAAGGCGAAGACGGCGAGTGCGGACAACGTCATGATGGACCTCGTGGATCGGGTGGTCGAATCGATACGTATGAAGTTTCGATTATAGTGACGTCCGTCCAGACTGCCTGCCTGAATTGCCGTCATGCCTGCATCGATCCTGATTCGCCCCGCCACGCGGGAAGACGCGGCCGCGATGGCCGCCGTGGAAGTCGCCGCCGCGCAGCGGTTTCGCGAAATCGGCATGATCGACATCGCCGACGGCGAGCCGACCGACGCGGCTGCCGTGCTCGTGCGGATCGACGACGGCCGCGCGTACGTCGCGGTCGATCCGCAGGGCGCGTGCGTGGGGTTCGCGTTCTACCGGCTGCTCGATGCGCAACGGTTGTATCTGGAGGAACTTGATGTCGCGCCGTCGCATGCGGGGCAGCGGATCGGCGCGCGCCTGATCGAGCGGATCATGACGCGCGCCGCACAAGACGGCATCGCCGAGGTCGTGCTGTCGACGTTTCGCGGCGCGCCGTGGAACGCGCCTTACTACGCGCGCCTCGGTTTTCACATCATCGACGACGCATTGCTCGACGATATGCTGCGCGCGATTCGCGCGCACCACATCTCGCTGGGTCTCGACGAAACGCAGCGCGTGTTCATGCGCGCGGACGTGCGCGCGTGAACACTTGCGGCTCGGCCGTCAGGCCGCGTCGCTCAGCGCCGGGTAGTCGGTGTAACCCGTTTCGCCTTCCGCGTAGAACGTCTCCGGCACCGGCTTGTTGAGCGGTGCGCCGATTTCGAGGCGGCGCGGCAGGTCCGGGTTCGCGATGAACAGCTTGCCCCACGCGATCGCGTCGGCGCTGCCGTTCTCGAGCGCGGCCTGCGCGGTGTCGAGCGTGAACTGCTCGTTTGCAATCAGCGGGCCGCCGAACGCTTCCTTCAGGCGCGGGCTCAACTGGTCGCCCGAATACGATTCGCGCGTGAAGATGAACGCGATCTTGCGGCGGCCGAGTTCGCGCGCGACGTAGCCGAAGGTTGCCGCCGGATCGGAATCGCCCATCGTGTGCGCGTCGCCGCGCGGCGCGAGGTGCACGCCGACACGGCCGGCGCCCCACACGTCGATCGCTGCGTCGACCACTTCGAGCAGCAGGCGTGCGCGGTTCTCGATCGGGCCGCCGTACGCATCGGTGCGGTGGTTGGTGCTGTCCTGCAGGAACTGGTCGAGCAGGTAGCCGTTTGCGCCGTGGATCTCGACGCCGTCGAAGCCGGCCGCCTTCGCGTTCTCGGCGCCCTTGCGGTACGCGGCGACGATGCCCGGGATTTCGTCGAGTTCGAGGGCGCGCGGCGTCACGAACGGACGCGGCGGACGCACGAGGCTCACGTGGCCGCCCGCGGCGATCGCGCTCGGCGCGACCGGCAGGTCGCCATTCAGGAACATCGGATCGGAGATCCGGCCGACGTGCCACAGCTGCAGCACGATGCGCCCGCCGGCCGCGTGCACGGACTGCGTCACCTGCTTCCAGCCTGCGACCTGCTCGTCGGACCAGATGCCCGGCGTGTCTGCATAGCCGACGCCTTGCGGCGTGACCGACGTCGCTTCGGTAATGATCAGGCCGGCCGATGCGCGCTCGGTGTAATAGCGGGCCATCAATGCATTCGGCACGCGCGCTTCGCCCGCACGGGAGCGGGTGAGCGGCGCCATCACGATGCGGTTCGGCAGGGTCAGGTCGCCAAGGGTAACGGGATCGAACAGCGTAGGCATATCGGAAAACCTCTTCACGAAAGGCGGGAGCACCGTCGCGTCATGTGCGGCGGCGCACCGCATGGCCGGTTAGGCCGTTTGCTGGAGTTCGCGGCGCAGGGCGTCGTGAAATGCGTCGATGACGGCCTCGTTGCGCCGGAAAAACGCCCACTGGCCGATCCGCGTCGACGTCACGAGCCCCGCGCGCTGCAGCGTGGCGAGGTGCGCGGAGACGGTCGACTGCGACAGCCCGCAGCGCGCGTCGATCTGGCCCGCGCAGACGCCGTGTTCGTACGGCAGCGTCTGTTGCGGGAAATACTCGCCGGGCGTTTTCAGCCAGACGAGGATCTCCCGGCGCACGGGGTTCGAGAGCGCTTTCAGGATGGCGTCGATGTCGAGTTCGGTCGGCATGGAAGGGTAGGGCGTTTCGGTCCGGCAAACGGGTATCGTCGATTGGCGAATCTTATATCGTGTTTCGACGATATGTTTGAAAGCACTGCTGGCTATGGGGTTGATAGGTATTGACATGCAAAAGGAACGTACTTCGCATTTCACTATGTGGTGAATCGACGTAACCAGTTGATATCAATGTGTTTTATGCCTCGCTGCGTTGGGTGGGCTTGAGTGTCGGCAGGCGTGAGCACGCGTTACCCATCGAGGAAATTGATAGATATTTCCAAGTCGCACGGGGCCCGTCTGGGTCTTCTCGGGCTTGATGCGTCCCCATCGGTTTTTTACTATGCGGGAGACGCGCCAGCACGTGCGCCCACACCACATCCGAGAGCCTCCATGCGATCCAAGTCGACTGCCCCCTACACCGTCGTCGTCACTGGGATCGTTATCGCCTGTGCACTGATGGGACTGTGCGCACTGCTGCTGTTCCAGAGCCGCGACGATGCGCTCGACCGCGCCCGCGAAACCTCGCGCAATCTCGGCCTGATGGCCGAGCGCGACATCGAGCGCAACGTCGAACTCTACGATCTCTCGCTACAGGCGGTGCTCCAGGGCCTGCAGCGGCAGGACGTGATGAATTCTCCCGCGAGCCTGCGCCGCGGCGTGCTGTTCGACCACGCGATGACGGCCCGATTTCTCGGCTCGATGCTGGTGCTCGACGCGGGCGGCAACATCGTCCTGGACTCCGCCAACGACGTGCCGCGCCAGGGCAATTTTTCGGATCGCAAGTACTTCACCGTCCATCGCGACAATCCCGACGTCGGGCTTTACGTCAGTGACCCGTTCGCATCGCGGTTGCGGGGCGGGTCGCCCAGCATGGTGCTGTCGCGGCGGGTCTCGAACCCTGACGGCTCGTTTGGCGGCATCGCACTGATCGCGATCAACCTCGAGTATTTCCGTCAGCTGTTTGCCGGCCTGTCGCTTGGGCAGCACGGCTCGATGTCGCTGATCGGCAGTGACGGCATCATGGTGATGCGTTACCCGTACGACGTGCACACGATCGGACGAAACATCAGCAAGGCTGCGACCTTCCAGCGTTTCCAGACGGCACCCGAGGGTTCCTTTTCGGAAACGTCGTCGATCGACGGGCTGCGCCGCCTCTACTACTTCAAGCACCTGCCGAAGCTGCCGCTGATCATCATGGTCGCGGAGGCCGAACAGGACATTTATGCCGCCTGGCGGCACCGCGCCGTGACGATCGGCGCGCTGGTGGCCACGTTCGGCGCCGCGTTCATCGCCGTGTCGGTCATGCTGGGCATCCAGCTGCGGCGCCGGATGCGTGCCGAGTCCGAGCTCGTGCTGCTGGCCCGCACCGATGGGCTCACCGGCCTGAACAATCGACGCACGTTCGGGGAAGTGCTGGACCGCGAATGGCGCCGCGCGCGCCGGGCGCATTCCGTTTTCTCGCTGCTGTTTGTCGACGTCGACCGCTTCAAGGCATACAACGACACGTACGGCCACCAGGCGGGCGACGACGCGCTGGCGGCGGTCGCGCGCTGCATCGGCGAGAACATCCGTCGCCCGGCCGATACCGCGGCGCGCTACGGCGGGGAGGAGTTCGTCGTGTTGCTCCCGGATACGCCGCAAACCGGCGCCGCGCAGATTGCCGAGCGCATCCGTGCGGCCATCGATGAACTCGGCCTCGAGCATGCCGGAAGCGAATACGGGCGCGTCACGGCCAGCATCGGTCTGGCGAGCTGGGCGCCGGAGCAGGAAGGCGAGCCGGGCTCGTTGATCAAGGCGGCGGACGAAGCGTTGTATTACGCGAAGGCAACGGGCCGCAACAAAGTCGCCACCCTTCAGTCCGTCGATTGATCGGGAATCCGGGTGTCAGGCACCGACAGCAGCCAGATGTCGGCGGGCTCGATCAGCTGTAGATCATCGACCGGCCGTCCGGTGCCGACGATCTCGACAGCGGCACGCGCGTACGCGTTGTCGCGAGCGTAGATCTGCCCGACGTCGACAACGGGGTTCGCGACGATCGGATTGCCGAGCGTCTTGCCGCCGCCTCCGGCACCCACGATGGTCAGTCGGGACCCGGCGATTCCCTGGCGACGGCCCGAACGGCCGTAGCGTCGTTGCGGCGGTCAATCGTGCTTGATCGCGATGGTCTTGAGCGCGGTAAAGCCGAGCAATGCCTCAAAGCCTTTCTCACGGCCATATCCGCTTGCCTTCACGCCGCCGAACGGCAGTTCCACGCCGCCGCCGGCGCCGTAGTTGTTGATGAAGACCTGTCCGGCCTGCAGCTTGCGCGCGAGCCGCAGCGCGCGGGCGCCGTCGCGCGTCCAGACGCCCGCGACGAGGCCATACTGCGTGCCGTTCGCGAGCGCGACCGCCGCGTCTTCGTCGTCGAACGGCATGGCCGCGAGCACGGGGCCGAATACCTCTTCCTGCGCGAGTTCGCTGTCGGGCGGCACGTCGCGGAACAGGACCGCTTCCTGGTAATAGCCTGCCCCCGATGCGCCGGCCGCGATGGTGCCGCGCGCCGCCACGCGAATGCCGTCGGCCTGCGCACGCTCGACGATGGCGCGGACCCGCGCATGCTGCTTTGCGTTGACGAGCGGCCCCATCTCCAGGTTCATCGACGGCGGCCCCGAACGCAGCCGCGCAAATTGCTGGGCGAGACGATCGAGCACGCGCTCGTACACGGTGCGCTGGACGAGCAGGCGGCTGCCGGCCGAGCAGGTTTGCCCTGCGTTCTGCACGATTGCGTTGATGATGACGGGCAGCGCCTGGTCGAAGTCGGCATCGTCGAACAGCAGTTGCGGCGACTTGCCGCCCAGCTCGAGTACCGCCGGGCAGTGACGCTCGGCGGCCGCGCGGCCGACCAGCGCACCCGTTCCGGTCGAGCCGGTAAACGAGACGTGACGAATGCCGGGATGGGCCGACAGCGCCGCGCCGGCTTCGCCGCCCAAGCCCGTGACGACGTTGACGGTGCCGGCCGGAAAGCCGACTTCGGCCGCGATTTCGGCCAGCCGCAGAATGGACAGGCTCGCATCCTCGGCCGGCTTGACCACGCACGCATTGCCGGCGGCGAGCGACGCGCCGACCGAGCGGCCGTAGATCTGCATCGGGTAATTCCACGGAATGATGTGGCCGGTCACGCCGATCGGTTCACGCACCGTCAATACCGTGAACCCGGCGGTATAGGGCAGTGTGTCGCCGTGCAGCTTGTCGACGCATCCGGCGTAGTACTGGAGGTAGCGCGCGAGCACCGCTGCGTCGGTACGCGCGGTGTTCAGCGCCTTGCCCGTGTCGCGTGCCTCGAGCTGCGCGAGTTCGTCCGCATGCTGCGAGACGGCGGCGGCGTACGCGAACAGCAAGTTGCTGCGCTCGACCGGCGACAGCCTCGCCCACGGGCCGTCGAGCGTGTCGCCCATCGCGCGCTGTGCCGCGGAAACGGCGTGCTGCACGTCCGTCGCATCGCCGCGCGCGATCGTCGCGAACGGTTCGCCGGTGCTCGGGTCGACGACGTCGATCCGCGCGCCGGTATTCGGCGCGACGCGGGCGTTGTCGATGTAGTGATCAAATTGCATGGGTCATTCCTCGATCGATGCGGGATTCGCGATGGCGTGCGCAATCGCGGCGCCCAGTTCTTCGGTGGTGGCCGTGCCGCCCATGTCGCGGGTGCGCGGGCCGGCGACGAGCACGGATTCGATCGCGGCGACGATTTCGGCGGCCGCGGCTTCGTAGCGCGATTCGCCGCGACCGAGGTGTTGAAGCAGCAACGCGGCCGACCAGATCTGGCCGATCGGATTCGCGATGCCGCGGCCCGCGATGTCGGGTGCCGAGCCGTGCACCGGCTCGAACAGCGAAGGGAAGCGGCGCTCCGGGTTCAGGTTCGCCGACGGCGCGATGCCGATCGTGCCGGTGCAGGCCGGGCCGAGGTCGGACAGGATGTCGCCGAACAGGTTCGAGGCGACGACGACATCGAAGCGATCCGGATTCTGGACGAAGTGCGCACACAGTATGTCGATGTGATATTTGCGCGTTTCGATGTCCGGGAACGAGCGGGCGATCTCCGCGACGCGCTCGTCCCAGAACGGCATGGTGATCGAGATGCCGTTGGATTTCGTCGCCGCCGTCAGCTGCTTGCGCGGGCGCGAGCGGGCGAGTTCGAATGCGAACCTGAGTACGCGGTCGACGCCGATGCGCGAGAAAACCGACTGCTGCACGGCGATCTCTCGATCGGTCCCGGTGAACATCCGGCCGCCTACCGGCGAATACTCGCCTTCCGTGTTCTCGCGCACGACGATGAAGTCGATGTCGCCCGGCCGACGTCCGGCGAGCGGCGCGGGCACGCCCGGCATCAGGCGCACGGGGCGCAGGTTCACGTACTGATCGAACTCGCGCCGGATCTTGATCAGCGACTCCCACACGGCGACGTGGTCCGGCACGACATCGGGCGTGCCGACGGCGCCGAAGAAAATGGCGTCGTGCGCGCCGATCTGCCGTGCCCAGTCGGCCGGCATCATCGTGCCGTGGCGAACGTAGTGATCGGTACACCAGTCGCCGAACTCGTCGAACGCCAGCGGAATGTCGAAGCGGTCCGCGGTAGCGCGAAGCACGCGCAGGCCTTCGGGCATCACTTCCTTGCCGATGCCGTCGCCGGCGATGACCGCGATGCGGTGCGGGTTCTTCATTTTGCGGGAAGCCTCCATGACGAAGCTGGCGTCCCGCACGGGAGAGGCAGACACGCGGAGGGTGTGCGAGCCGGACAGCATCGAACTGCTGCGCGGTGGCCGTTGATACGCGACGCTGCCTCCGATCACGTCGGATCACGTCGGATCACGTCGGATCACGTCGGCGTGTCTCCTGTGTCTCTTCCGTTGCGGTAACCGGCGGACTGTTGAATCTGTCCGTCGAATCTACTGCGTCGCAGGCGCCGCAAGGAAGTGCGGATCCGTGAACGGGACCTTCGAAAATCTGCAACACGCCGGCGCGCGCGGCCGCGTGGCGGCACAGTCAGTCGGTCGATTGCCCGGCGTCACCGGAGACGAGCGAGGGCGGCGCGAACGATGCGAGGAACTCGAACAGCTTGCGCGTCGGCAGCGGCACGGCGCCGGCGCGAATGCCGACCGACATGACGCGGTTCGCCCACGGATCGTTGAGGCGGATGAAGCGCAGGTGCATCGGTTCGCGAAACAGCGCGACCGCGCGCTCGGGCAGGATGCCGATGCCTTGCCCTGCGGCGATCAGCCGGCACATCGCTTCGAAGCTCTGCACCTGCACGCGGAAGCGGACCGACTTGCCGAGCAGTGCCGCTTCCCGGACGAGCGAACGCGTGAGTTCCGAGCGGTCGTCGAGCGCGACCAGATCGTGGTCGAGCAGCGCGCTGAAGTCGATCGCGTCGCCGGTGAGCGGGTAGTCGTCGGGCACGACCACGCTGGCCCGGTCCATGCAGTAAGGGGCGAGGTGAATCCCTTCGGGCGCGGTGCGCGACGTGACGATGCCGACGTCCGCGCGGCCTTCGCGCAGCGCCTGCAGGATGTCGGAGCTTCTCAGCTCGCTGATCTGCAGCTTGATGTCGCGATAGCGTTGCGAAAAGGTGCGCAACTGATCGGGAAGATCCTGGCTGATCGCCGAGATGTTCGCGAACACGCGGACGCGGCCGACCGCGCCTTTCGTATAGTCGGACAGCTCGCTGTAGATCGCATCGGTGCGCAGCAGCAGCTCGGTCGCGTGGCGCAACAGTGCTTCGCCGGCAGGCGTGAGTTCGACGCCGGCCACCGTGCGGTTCAGCAGCACCACGCGAAAGTGATGCTCGAGCAGCGCGATCCGGCGGCTTGCGGTGGAAAGCGACATGTGGGACTGCTGCGCGGCGCGCGACAGGCTGCCCAGCTCGGCTGCACGGACGAACAGGGCGAGGGACGTGAGATCGAACAAGCGCGGACTCCGGTTGAAACTGCGGCAAGTATGTCATTCATCGATGCGCTCCACGGTGTCGAGCGAAGTGGTGCTAACCCTGACTGGCCGCGAATGGTGCGCCGCACACCGCGACGCCGCCGTCACGCTGCACCGGCCCGTGTCGTGCGAGCGATCGGCGGCTGGAATCCGTTTTATCGGCGGCTTGTGCATCGCACCGTACGATGCCGGCCGGCCCGTGCGTTCGAGATATTCGAAGTGCCGCTTGAAGGATTTCGCATATCGAGTGCGCGGGGCAGCCGGTAGATTCGAACCGTCCCCTGTCGCACACTCCTATCTCGACAGCGACTGCACGCGCGGCGATGCAAGCATGCACGCGGGGCCATCCAAGAACTTTCGGAGACAAACGTGGAAATCGACGCGACCTGCAACCCGGGCGACCTCGCAGCCCCGGCATCGGCGCACGACCTCGCAACGGAGGACCGGATCTTTCGTCGGCTCGCCGTGCAAATCCTGCCCATCCTGATGTTCGCGTACGTCACGTCGTACATCGATCGCGTGAACGTCAGCTTCGCCAAACTGCAGATGAGCCAGCACCTGGGCTTCTCCGATGCGGTGTTCGGCTTCGGTGCAGGGATATTCTTTCTCGGTTACGTGATCTTCGAGGTGCCGAGCAACATGCTGCTGGTGCGCGTCGGGCCGCGCCGCTGGATCACCCGGATCGTCGTGTCGTGGGGCGTCGTGTCGGGATTGACGGCGTTCGTGTCCACGCCGATGCAGTTCTACGTGATGCGCTTTCTGCTCGGTGTCGCCGAGGCCGGCTTCATCCCGGCCATCGTGCTCTACATGGCCCGCTCGTTTCCGGGGCGGCGGCGCGCGCGAATCCTGTCGATGTTCTATGCGGCGCTCGCGCTGGCCGGGTTGATCGGATCGCCGTTGACCGGCTTCATCCTTCAGTATTTCGACGGGGCGCTGCAGATCCCGGGCTGGAAATGGATCTTCGCCCTCGAGGCGCTGCCGGCGTTCCTGGCCGCCTTCTACGTATGGAAGGGGCTCGACGACGACGTCACGCGCAGCGAGCGCTTCTCGCCGGCGGACCGCGCCATCCTGGCGCGCGTGCTGGCGGAAGATCGTGCGACGACCGAGTCGATCGATCACCGCGGTCTGTTATCGAACTGGCTCGTGTGGGCATTCTGCGTGATCTACTTTCTCGACGTGTTCGCGATTTACGGCTATACATTCTGGGCGCCGACGATGATCAAGCAGATGGGCATCGGCAGCGATTTCGTCATCGGCTTGCTCGCCGCGCTGCCGAATGCGGTGGCCGTGGTCGTGATGGTCCTGTTCGGACGCAGCGCGGACCGCCGCGGCCGGCAGCGGCTGCACGTCGCCGCGCTTTTGCTGATGGGCGCGACCGGGCTCGGGCTGTCGGTCGTCTGGCACGATCAGCTGTGGCTCGGCATGTTCGCGCTCTGCATCGCGAACGCGGGGCTCATCTCGTTTCCGCCGCTGTTCTGGAGCATGCCGACCGCGGCGCTCGGCACCGCGTCGGTATCGATGGGCATCGCGGTGATCAGCTCGTTCGGGAATCTCGGCGGCTTCTTCGGGCCCTACGCGGTCGGCTACCTGAAGCAGATGTCGGGCAGTCTCGCCGCGCCGCTGTTCCTGATGGTCGGGTGCCTGCTGTCGGGCATCGTCCTCACGATGCTGCTGCCGTCGCGGCTGGTCGACCGGTAGCGGCAATCCATTTCGCCGCGGACACTGCGCCGCGGCGCCATCTTTTGACGGGAACGACATGAAACAGCAGATTGGCCTGATCGGCGTGGGTTTGATGGGGCATGGCATTGCGCGCAACGTGCTGAAGCACGGCTTTCCGCTCACGGTCGTCGAGCATCCGGGCAACCAGCCGCTCGACGAATTGCTGCGCGGCGGCGTACGGACCGTGCGGACCGCGCGCGAACTGGCCGCGCAAGCGGACGTCATCATCCTCTGCGTGACGGGCTCCCCCGAAGTGGAAGCGGTGCTCACCGGTGACGACGGCGTGTTGGCCGGCCTGAAGGACAACGCGATCGTCGTCGATTGTTCGACCGCCGTTCCCGAGTCGACCGTCAGGATGGCGCGGCGGGTCGAAGCGGCGGGCGGCCGTTTCGTCGACGCGCCGATGACGCGCGGCGCCAGGGAGGCGCACGAGGGCCGGCTGAACCTGCTGGTCGGTGCGTCGCCCGCGGTGTTCGCGGAGATCAGGCCGGTGCTCGCGTGCTTCGCGGAAAACATCACGCGCGTCGGCGATGTCGGGGCCGGCCACAGCATGAAGCTGCTGCACAACTTTGTTTCGCTCGGGACCATCGCGCTGCTGTCGGAAGCCGTTGCGTGCGCGAAGCGCTCGGGCGTGGACGTCGCTGTGCTGACCGACGTGCTCGCCAACGGCGGTGGCGGCGGCGCCGCACTGAGCCGGCTGCGTCCGTTCCTGGAGACGGGCGACACGTCCGCGCTGCCGTTCCATATGGCGAATGCGCTCAAGGATCTGTCCTACTACTCGGCGATGGCCGAAGGCGTCGAGGCCGCCCATGCGATCGCGGCGGCAGTCACGGATACGTACCGCGATGCCGTTGCCGGCGCCGGTGCGCATTGTCCCGTGCTGAAGTTGTCGGATGTCCTGATGATGGGGCCCGCGCACGACGAGGGCGCGTCGCGTTGATGGGGCGTGCGGCGGCGCGCTCGGCGAATGACGAGCGCGCCGCTCGCCGAAATTGACTGCCACGTCACATAGCGGGACGCCGAACTGCACAGCCACGGTTGGAAGTTGTCGGTCGAGCGGCGCAGGGCGGTGGCTGACGGCCTCGGGTCAGAAGGAGCCGTCGAACTGATGCGTCCAGATCGACGACGATCGCGTTTCCGCGGACTTGCTCGAGCTCGTCCGCCCTGACTATCTCGGCTGGCATACGCAGGGGCTGCATTAAATCCACTGGTCGTTCTCGACAGTACGCTCGCTCGCCGCGCCGTCGCCCGTGTTCACCACACCTCGCGGCTCGATCAGCAGCATCTTTACTTCGGCATTTGCACAGGGCTTGTGTTCGACGCCCTTCGGCACCACCGCCATCTGACCGGCACGCAGCACAATGGAACCGTCACCCGAGGGACCCGCGCGAAGATCGATACGCAACTCGCCTTCAAGCACGATGAACGTTTCGTCGGTATCGGCATGGCGGTGCCACTGAAATTCGCCTTCGACTTTCACAACCTTGAACTGATAGTCGTTCATTTCCGCGATGACACGAGGTTCCCAGTGACCGTCGATTAGCGCGATCTTTCCGGTCAAGTCGATGGTCTGGCACTGGCCGCGTTCGGCCGGCACGTTGCTGTGTTTCGAGGATTGGGACACCGTTCTCTCCTTTCAAGGGGCAATGCTTCGAGAATACGCATGCTCCTTGCGGCCGTATTGAACGATCGTGTGTGTTTTCAGCCGCGTTGGATGCTGCCCGTGACCTGGAGCCAGTGCCCCGGCGTCATGCCGAATGTTTTCGAGAAGTGACGCGTCATGTGGCTCTGGTCAGCAAAACCCGCGGCCGCAGCGGCGTGAACGAGTGAGGTGCCAGCGAGCAGCATGCGGCGCACCGCATCGAGGCGCCGCATCGTCAGATAATGGTACGGGCTCGTGCCGTAGAAGGTGCGAAAGTCGTGCGACAGACTCCAGCGATCGCGGCCCGTCGCTGCTTCAAGTTCGGCGAGCGTGACGACGCGCGCGCAGTTCACGTGCAAATAGTCGCGCGCGCGCCGCGCCGCGAGGAAGTCGCCTTTCGGACGGCGTGTGGGCGTGCCGGCAACAGCGGCAAGCGCATGCGTCAGTTCGGCGAGGGCATCGCTTTGTTCAAGCGGTTCAAGCCTATGGCCGACGTGCTGCAGCAATGTTGTGGTTGCCGCCGCAAGGCGCGCATCGGTCGTCACGCCGCCTTCGAGGAACGGCAACGCCCGCCCGCCGAGCACGTCCTGAAAAAGCGCGGGTTCCACGTAGATCATCCGGTACTGAAACCCTTCGTCGGTACCCGCCTGACCATCGTGAGCCTCGTCGGGATGCAGCACCATCGTGTTGCCCGCCAGGCTGTTTCGCATGCTGCGCCGATAGTTGAAACTCTGGACGCCAGCGATCGTGCGACCAATCGCATAGGTATCGTGGCGGTGCATGGCGTACGCCTTGCCGTGAAACCACGCTTCGATGCGTTCGACACCTTCTATCGGCTCGGCGCGCCTTACCCAGTCGGGGCATGAGAGTGTGGTTTGTCGGTTCAAGATGTATGACCTTGGATGGCCTGAGGCATCACGCCGCGGGACGGGCGCTCAGGCGCTGTACGATGCAAAGCGCTATCCGGATTGTCGCACGGGATAGTCCGCTAGCGATGACATGCCACGGTCGCCGCGCCGGGTTGAAACGCGGCCGTCAGCCTGGTGGGTATTTGCCGAGGAGGTTAGCGTGGTCCTGAGTGGCGGCTATCAGGAAAGCTGAGTGTCCGTTGTGGGGTCGCAAAGAGCCGCTCGAGCGACGCCAGTGCGGCCTTTGGTGTTGCGCGCGACCGTTGGCAGACATCGCCGGACGGCACGCAAACGCGCTAGAACCTTACCCCTGCGATCGGGTTGTCCGATCAACCCCGGTTTCTCACAACGTGGGACTTTCACTGCCGGCGCTGCACAAAAATCCATGATTGCGCGACAGTTTTTCCGATCCCGCGTCGGTGTCGACCGGCGAAGTGACATTTCTACTTCGCAAACGGTGACAACTTTGCCTTGTTCTTCGGCGGTGCCCAGCCGCGTCGCGCATTCCTCAGTCCGTGCATCACCGATGTGACAATTGCGTGTCATTAGCGAATATGTTTTTTTTCGCTTGATTACATCCCCGTCGTGCTGGATAGAATGCTACGCGTTCCTGACGAATACGGAACGGTTCGTACATTTGTGCCGCTTCGACCATAGCTAAAAAACTGGGGATCCAGACATGCGAGACAACGGAGCATCGACGATGCTGTCCGAGGAAGTCGTCCCACTCGGCGACATCGAGAATATTGCACGACGCCATTTCGTGATGGGGCTCGGTGCAACGCTTCTGGCCGGATGCGGCGGTGACGGAAGCAACGCGGTTACAGGCGGTGAGCGTACCTCGGCAAACGGCACCGGCCAGCCGTCCGGAGTGGCTCCGGCTTCGGACGGTATCGACGCAGGGGCGACGTCTGCAGGCACTGCCCAAACCCGCGCCTTCACGCATCCCGGCTTGCTGCATACCGAGGCGGATTTCGAACGCATGCGTGCCAAAGTCGGCGCCCACGCTTCCCCGTGGATCGACAGCTGGAACGTGCTCGTCGCCAACGGTCACACGCGGCTGACGAACAAGCCGAACCCGCAGGTCGGCATCTATCGCGGCAATGATCCCACGCATGGTCAGAACTACGGCGCGCTCTACAACGACATCGCCGCCGCCTATGGCGACGCGCTGCGCTGGAAGGTGTCGGAGACAAACGCTATGCCGACAAAGCTGTGGAGTATCTGGACCAATGGGCGTCGACGCTGACGACGCTTGGCGGCAGCGACGTGGCGCTCGCCGCCGGCATCTACGGCTACGAGTTCGCGAACGCAGCCGAAATCATGCGCGGCTACAGCGGCTGGAGTCCGGGCGGACTCGCGGCGTTTCAGGCAATGATGCGCAATGTCTTCTACCCGGTCAGCCATGCCTTCCTGACCCGCATCGACACCGCGATGGACACGCACTACTGGGCCAACTGGGGCCTGGCCAACATCGCGTGCGTCCTGGCCATCGGCGTGCTGTGCGACGATGCCGACCTCGTCAACGAGGCCATCACCCATTTCAAGACCGGTGGCAGCAACGGCTGTATCCGGCAAGCCGTGTACTACGTGCACCCCGGCAACCTCGGGCAATGGCAGGAAGCCGGCCGTGACCAGGGCCACAGCACGCTCGGCATTGCATTGACGGGCGCCATTTGCGAGATGGCGTGGAACCAGGGCATCGACCTGTACGGCTACGACAACAATCGCTTTCTGGCGGGCGCGGAATACGTGGCCAAGGCCAACCTGAAGCAGGCAGGCGGCGCGTTCTACACGGTGCCTTTCGTCACGTACCAGAACAGCGCCGGCGTCATCCAGACGCAGTTCGCCGCCGGCGGGCAAGGCAATGCCCTGGGGCGGCCCTGCTGGGCGCTGGTGGCCAACCATTACATCAACCGCAAAGGCCTGGCGGCGCCTTACACCAAGCGCGCTGCCGAGCTTGTGGCGCCGGAAGGCGGCGGCGGCAACTACGGCCCCAACAGTGGCGGCTTCGACCAGCTTGGCTACGGCACGCTCACCTGCACGCTCGACCCCGGCACTCCAGCCGCAACGCCGACCGGCCTGACCGGCTACGCCAGCGCTGGCAAGGTGGTGCTGTCGTGGTGGGGCAGCAGCAACGCCGTCAGCTACAACGTCAAGCGCGCCACCATTGCCGACGGTCCGTACAGCACCATCCAGAGCGGTATCACCGATCTGCTGACCTATGCCGATATGCCAGCCGGTGCCGGAACGTATTTTTATGTCGTGACAGCGCAAACGATTGCGGGCGAATCGGCGCTCTCCAACGAAGTGAAAGTGATCACGGCGCAGCAGCTGCTCGCGCATCTGACGTTTGATGAAGGCAGCGGCATCACGGCCGCCGATAGCTCGGGCAACGGGCGCAATGGCACGCTCAACGGCGCAACGTGGGCGGCGGGGCACAGCGGCAACGCGGTCTCGCTCAACGGCTCGGGCGCGTATGTGGCCTTGCCCAACGATCTGCTGGTCGATGTGTCGGACTTCACCATCGCCAGCTGGGTGTTCTGGAACGGCGCGCAAACGTGGGCACGCCTGTTCGACTTCGGCACGGGCTTCCACCGCTACATGATGTTCACGCCGCGCGCGCAGTTGCGCAGCGGCTGGACCGGCATGCGCTTCGCCATGACGGCCAACGGCCCCGGTGACGGCCCGCCGGAACAGATCATCGACGCCCCCACCGAGCTGCCGAGCAAGAGATGGGTGCATGTGGCCGTCACGCTGTCGGGTTCGACCGGCACGATATACGTGGACGGCACGCCCGTCAGTACCAACACGGCGATGTTCCAGGCGCCGTTCCGCCTGGGCAGTACCACGCAGAACTGGCTGGGCAAATCGCAATACAGTGCCGACGCCACGTTCCACGGTCTGATCGACGATTTCCGCATCTATCGCGGTGCGCTCGGCGCTGCGCAGATTGCATCGCTCATGGCGCATTGATTGCGCGGGGCCCGGTGGCGGGCCCTGCGATGGACCTCTCCCTTCAAGGACCTTTCGGATGACTATGTTTTCTCGACGATGGATTGCCGCGGCGGCGATGGCGTGTACGTTATGGGGCTGTGGTGACGGATCCGATAGCGCGACAGGCGTGACCAAGGTGGGGGCCAACGTAGCCGCCAATCGTAGTCAGATCGGCGGAAATGGCAGCGGCAGCAACCTGCCGGCGGCCAGCTGGACCAGCGTCAAGTGGGGCGGGGGCGGCTATGTCACCGGCCTGATCTACCATCCAGCCAACGCGAGCCTGCTGTACGCACGCACCGACGTTGGCGGCGCGTACCGCTGGAACGCGACCAACTCGACGTGGACGCCGATTACCGACGGCATCGGTTTCGGCTCAGGCGAGGGCGATTTCCACGGCGTCGAAAGCCTCGCGCTCGACCCGAACAACGATCAGCTCGTCTACATGATGACCGGCATTACCGTGACGCAGGGTCACAACGGCCGCATCTACATCTCGAGCAACCGTGGCAACACCTGGACGCACTACGACCTGCCGTTCCCGGTGGGCGGCAACGACAACGGCCGCGCCACGGGCGAGCGTCTGCAGGTCGACCCCAACAATCCGTCGACGCTGTTCTACGGATCGCGCACGGCCGGCCTGTGGAAGAGTGCCGATTCGGGCCGCACCTGGACGCAGGTCACGGGTCTGTCCTCCACCACGATCAGCGGCGGCGGCTCTCCGCTGGGCGTCGAGCAGGTCATCTTCGACACGTCGGGCACGGGCGGCGGCCAGCCGACCTGGATCATGTGGGCCACCGTCGCCCCGGACTACGCCAACGCGGCGGGCCTGACGTCGACGCTGTACAAGTCCACCAACGGCGGCTTCTCGTGGACGCCGGTGCCCGTCCCGCCGACGGTGTCCGGCTACTACATCCCGCACGTCGTGCGCACGTCCGACGGCAACTTCTACGTGGTGTTCAACGCAGGCGTCGGCCAGGGCATCGGCGGACCGAGCTATCTCTACAAGTTCGGCGGAAGCAACAACAGCAACTGGACGCTGCTCAAGAGCTCCAGCAGCAACGGTTTTGGCGGCCTGTCCGTCTCTGGTCTGGGCGCGTCCGCCCGCATCGCACTGGGCATGACGGGCTGGAGCGACACCAGCAAGACCATCCAGCTGTCCGACGACGGCGGCAGTACGTGGCGTGAAATCGAGGCCGGCATGCCGCACACCGGCCTTGCCGCGGGTGGCTGCGCCGGCTGGGTCGAGGGCGTCACCATCGACCCGGCCAATCGCGATCACGTCATGCACGTCCACGGCGGCGGTATCTGCGAAACCATGAACGCGTCGTCGCCGACGCCCACCTGGAGCGCCAAGGTCGACAACCTCGAGGAAACCGTGACGCTGGCGCTCGTCACGGCGCCGCCCGGTGCGTCGTACAAGTTCATCAACAGCGCCGGCGACATCGGCACGTGGGTCAATACGGATCTCTCGACGAGGCCGACGAAAGGCCCTTTGAACACATGGAGCAGCGGCAATTCGGCCGACATGTCGTGGTCCGATCCGACGTACATCGCCGCCGCGGGCGTCGACAACGCCAACGGCCATGCCACCAAGGGCTTCTGGTCGGGCGACAGCGGCAACAGCTGGGCGACGTTCGCGTCGCTGCCCAACGGCGCCGCGGCCAGCCAGAGCAACGTGGGCAACCTGGTCGTCCCGTCCCGCAACAACGTGACCTGGGCACCGCCGGACTCGGTGCCGTCGTACACGACAAACAATGGCGCCAGCTGGACCGCGACCAACCTGCCGGCGTTCAGTGCGACCTGGAACGGCTTCCAGCGTGCCTATCGCCTGGCCGCGGACCGCAAGAACCCGAAGAAGGTCTATGCGTACGACTCCGGCGGCGCATCGTGGAGCTGGCAGCGCGGCAAGATCTACGTGTCGAACGACGGCGGCCACACGTTCACGCTGAGCCAGGGCTCGGTGAACGCGAACCTGGCCTGGAATTCGTGGCGCGATACGTCGATGGCGGTCAATCCGAACGCCGAGGGCGACCTCTGGCTGGCCGACGGCACGGCCGTGTACCACTCGGTGGACTCGGGCGCGACCTGGACGAAACTCGGCGCCTTTGCGTCGACCAGCAACACACCGGGCGCCACCGTGATCGCGCTGGGCAGGGCGCCGACCGGTTCGCCATACTCGGCCGCGGTCTACGTGGAAGGCACGATGAACGGCGTCTGGGGCATCTACCATTCCGACGACGGCGGTGCAACGTGGTCGCGCTTCAACGATGACGCGCACCAATTCGGCGACTCCGGCGTGATGGCCGGCGACTGGAACACCTATGGCCGGATTTACGTCAATGGCGCCGCTCGCGGTCTGATCTTCAGCAATTGAGGTTGATCGACCTGTCGACCGTCCGGTTGCGGTTTGCAACCGGACGGAGAGGAATCCAAGCCGGAAATCTCCACTTCCGACCGGGACCCGTTCCGGTTCAGCGTCAGTGGCAGCGTAGACACCGTGCTTTAAAAAGTAAAGCAGAAGAGAGGCTCGGTTCAGGCGATTGACTCTGCCTGCCGATTGCTTTAAAAAGTAAAGCATGACGACACCAAGAATCGGACAACGCGTTCGCGGATCGACGACGGGGCGGCCCATCATGGTCGTGCTGGATCTGCTCGGGCGCCGCACCGCGCTGCGCATCCTGTGGGAGCTGCGAGGCGCGCCGCTCACGTTCCGCGCATTGCAGGAAGCCTGCGAAACGAACGCGCGCCTGCTCAACACGCGGCTGGCCGAGCTCAAGGCGTCGGGCCTCGTCGAGCACGGGGAGGGCGGTTATTGCATGACCGCCGAAGGCCGGCGGCTCGAAGCGGCGCTGCAGCCGTTGCTGGGATGGGCAAGACAGTGGGCGAAGCGCGACCCGGAGGGGCTGGACGCGGCCGATCGCGAGCAATCGGGCCAGGCGCGTTGATCGTCCGCGCCCGGTGCGCCTCGCGACATCGTTCCGGGTCACGCGTCGAGCGTGATCCATTTTTTGTTTGCGGAGTCCTTGCATGTCTGTCCGGGCCGTCATCTTCGACTTCGACCTGACGCTAGCGGATTCGTCCGCGGCGATCATCGAGTGCACGGAATACGCGTTGCGTCAGCTCGGCGCGGCACGCGCGACGCCGGCGCAGATCGCCGCCGTGATCGGGCTGCCGCTGCCGCAGATGTTCCGCGCGTTGACGGACGAAACGGAACCGGCGCGGGCGGAAGCGTTCGCACGGCACTTCGTCGCGCGTGCCGACGAGATCATGGTGCCCGGTACGCGCATCTATCCCGAGGTGCCTTCGCTGCTTGCGCGGTTGCGCGAGCAGGGGCTCGCCGTTGCGATCGTGTCGTCCAAGTTTCGCTACCGGATCGACGCGATTCTCGAACGCAACAACCTGCGACCGCTGGTCGACGTGTTGATCGGCGCGGAAGACGTGCAGCGTCACAAGCCGGATCCCGAGGGGCTCGTACAGGCATTGGCGCGGCTCGGTCTGCCGGCCCGCGCGGCGATCTACGTCGGCGACCACGCGGTGGACGCGCAGGCGGCCGAGCGCGCCGGCGTGCCGTTCGTCGGCGCGGTGACCGGCATGACGTCGTTCGATGCGTGGGCGCGCGCCGGCAAGCAGGCAGTATCCACGCATATCGGCGAACTGGCCGCGCTCGTGCAGCGGATGCAGTGCGAACCGGGCCGGGCGTCCGGCCCGCACGACGCCTGACGGCCGATCCGGGAGCCACACGATGCCGCGCCACGTGAACCATCTCCGCTGGACGATCGTTGCGTTTCTGGTCGCGCCGCTGACCTTCGTGATGACGCTCGATCGCGCGGCGATGGCCGTGGCCGCACCGACGATCCAGGGCGAACTCGGCCTGTCGATCGTCGAGATGTCGATGATCCTGACGATCTACTTCTGGGCCTATGCGATCGGCCAGATTCCGGCCGGTCGCGCGGCCGAGCGCTTCGGATCGCGCCGCGTGCTGTTCGGCACGAGCACGCTGTGGTCGCTGATGATGATCGTCACGCCGCTCGGCGGTTCGTTCGCCTGGCTGTTCGGTTGCCGGCTGGTGCTCGGCGGCGCGCAGTCGGCCGACTGGTCGAGCAGCGTCGTCGCGCTCAAGCGCTGGTTTCCGGCCGGCGAGCGCGCGAAAGGCAACGCGGTGCTGCTCGCGGGGCTGTATCTGGGCCCGATCGTGTCGGCGCCGCTCACGGCCTGGACGATCGTCCATTTCGGCTGGCATGCCGTCTTCTACGGATTCGGCGCGCTTGGCCTGCTGCTCGGTGCGATCTGGTGGTTCGGCTACCGCGATGCGCCGGCGTCGCATCCGCTCATCACGCGGGCCGAGGCGGACTACATCGCGGCCGGCCAGCCGCCCGGCCACGCGGCCGCGTCGGGTTCGCTCGTGCGTTGCCTGCGGTTGGGGCGCTTCTGGATCTTCGGCATCCAGTATTTCCTGCTCGTGCTGATCCAGAGCTTCTACACGACGTGGCTGCCGACTTACCTGATGCGCGCACGCGGGCTGTCGTTGAAGGCGATGGGGATATACGCGTCGCTGCCGTGGGTTGCCGTGTTCGTGGCGGTATTCGTCGCGGGCGCCGTCAGCGACCGGCTGCTGAGGAAAACGGGCTCGATCTACTGGGCGCGCACGCCGGTCGCGATCGCGGGATTCGTCGTGAGCGCGCTGGCACTCGTCGCCGCGTCGCGCGCGGAGGCGATCGCCGCGGTCATCGCGCTGCTGTGCCTGTCGTTTGCGGCCGTCGGGTTCGTGCAGGTCGTCGTATGGTCGGCCGCGCAGGATCTCGGGCGGCCGTTCGCCGGCGTGATGTCGGGCTGGACCAACGTGTGGGGCGCGCTGTCGAACGTCGCGGGGCCGATGGCGCTCGCGCTCGTCGTCAAGGTCACCGGCAGCTGGGGCAGCGGGATGGTCGTGATCGGCGCCGCGGCGGCCTGTGGCGCGGTGCTGTGGCTGTTCGTGCATCCCGAGCGCCCGTTGCTCGCCGTGGCGGCGGGCGGCGTGCCGCCGGCGGCCGGGGGCCGGAACGCGCGGCGCGGCGACGCGCGCCAAACCCGAGCCGACGCCGGGCAGGTTTCCGAGCCGGCCGACTGACCCGGGTTTCGCAACGGGCCGGCAGCGCGCGACGGATTCTGCGACCATCGCCGTTAAAACGATATCCGCCACTCGATCTGCCGCCATGTCCCTCATTTCCGTTGCCTTTGCAAGCGTCCGGCGCTCACGCGTGCTGCCGGCCGCCCGATTCCTGTCGTTTGCGATTCCGCTCGCCGCGGCCATCGGCGTCCTGGGTGGCGCGCACCGGGTCGAAGCCGCGACGCCCACCCAGCGCGAACGTCTCGACGCGCCGGTGAAGGCCGTCGCCGACCAGCGTCTGGCCGTCGACACGCCGCAGGGCAGCGCGATGCTGCCCGTGTATGCCGACCATCCGGTCGACAAGGCTGCACCCGACGTCACGCGCGTGTTCATCGTGATTCACGGCACGCTGCGCAATGCCGACGGTTACTACGCGTCGGGGCGCAAGGTCGTCGAGAAGGCCGGCGCGGCCGGCAACGGCACGATGGTCGTCGCGCCGCAGTTCCTGACACGTGCCGATACGCGTGCTTTCTCGTTGCCCGCCTCGACGCTCGCGTGGACCCAGGAAGGATGGAAGGGCGGCGAACCCGCGCGCCAGCCGGGCCCGGTCAGCTCGTTTGCCGCGCTCGACGCGCTGCTCGCGCATTTCGCCGACCGCGGCCTGTATCCGTCACTGACGACGGTCGTCGTGATCGGCCACTCCGCCGGCGCGCAGTTGCTGCAGCGTTACGCAGTGGCCGGTCGCGAAGGCGACGCGCTCGCACGGGCCGGCATCGCCGTGCGCTACGTGGTCGCGAATCCGTCGAGCTACCTGTACTTCGACGACGAACGTCCGAATGCCGACGCGATCGCGGGCGGCACCTGCCCGCGCGCGACGGAATGGAAATACGGGCTGAAGTCGGCGCCGCCTTACGTTGCGTCGCAGGACGTGCGCGAACTCGAAACACGCTACGTCGCGCGCCATGTCGTGTATCTGCTCGGGCAGGCCGACACGAACCCGACCACGCATTTCATCGACCGTTCGTGTGCGGCGATGGCGCAGGGCCCGTACCGGCTCGCGCGCGGGCTTGCCTATTTCGATTACCTGAAGAAGCGGCACCCGGACGATCTCGCGCAGCAGGTCGTCGAAGTGCCGGGCGTCGGGCACGACGGGCTCGGCATGCTCACGTCTGCTTGCGGGCTGGCCGTGCTGTTCGGGCAGGCATTGCCGCAGTCGTGTCCGGTAGTGGCCGGCACCGCGGCGGACTTGCAGGCGCCCGACGAAAATCGATCGATCAGAAAAATGCAGGAGTCGGCAAGATAAATTCATTTCCCTGCGTGGCGTTCGCGGTTCAGGATGACGGCGTTCCCAGGAGCGTCCCCATGAACATCACGATCGTCGACGATGACCTCAAGCCGGATGGGCAGCCGATCCACGTAGTGCCCCCGGACGTACCCGAGCGTGAAGCGGCTTCGATCGAGCCGTTGATCCTCGACCTGCTCGAATGGATCGGGGCTGGCGCGCGGCCGTATGCCGAGGTGATCGACGCGTGGCGCACGTCGTGCCCGCGCCTGCCGGTGTGGGAGGAGGCCTGCGCGCGCGGCTACGTGGTCCGCCATCATGCGCCGGGCGGCGTGGCCGAGGTCGAAGTGAGCGAGGCCGGTCGCGCGCATGTCCGGGCCGCGCGCGCCTGACCGTGCGGGGCAGTCGGCGCGTGGTGGTGCTTCCCGCGCGTCATGCCGTTTTTTCCGCGATCGGCGGGGCATCCGGATCGAACACCGTCAAGCCTTCCGTCGGGTCCATCGGCAGGTTCCACGGCCGGGCGGCGATGGCCCGTTTCGCCGCGTCGTAGCCGGCCTGCCGGCGGGCCGCGATGCCGGCCGGCGTGAAATCGATATCCTTCAGCTGATTGTCGCCGTCGAGCCGCGGCGCGGCGAGCTTGATCAGGTGCATCGTGGTTTCGCATCCCCACGCGGCGAGCCGGCGCACGGCCGGCGACGCACGATCGGCTTCCGGCACGTGCCGGACCAGTTCGCGGATCACGTGACGCAGCCGGTGAATCTGCTGCTGGCGCGCGATGTGGCTGTCGGTGCGGCTCGCGTACTGGATGTCCTTTTGTCGTTCCGACACCTGCCAGATGCTCTCGGGCTCGGGGCCGGCCGGATTCCACATCTGCACCGAGAAGATGATCGAGCTGCGGCGCGGGTTGTCGTCGAGCACGACCTCGACCGGCGTATTCGAATACACGCCGCCGTCCCAGTACGGCGCGCCGTCGATCCGGATCGCCGGGAACGCGGGCGGCAGCGCGCCCGAGCTCATGATGTGCTCGATGCCGAGCCGCGTATCGCGCGAATCGAAATAGCGCATCGTCCCCGTGCAGGCATTGACCGCGCTGACGGTCAGGCGCGGCTCGCCCGCGTTCAGCAGGTCGGGTTCGATCAGCGACGCCAGCGTGTCGCGCAGCGGCGCGATCCGGTAGTACGACGCGCGATCGACGCCGAGCCGCACCATCGGCCCGAGCCACGACGCCGGATTGGGCTGGAAGAAGCCCGCGATGCCGCCGCCGATGATCATCAGTTCGGCCAGTGCCCGGTCCCAGCCAGGCATCAGCGGTGGGACGTCGAAGCGCGTCCGTTCGGTCACGCGATGCCAGAACGCCGACAGTTTCTCGTAGCGCCGTTCCGGCGGATTCCCGGCGATCAGCGCCGCGTTGATTGCGCCGATCGACGTGCCGACCACCCAGTCGGGCCGGATCCCCGCTTCATCCATCGCCTGGAATACACCGAGCTGGAACGCGCCCAGGGCGCCGCCGCCCTGGAGCACGAGCACGACTTGCCCTGGGAGGTCCATTCGTGCCGGCTGGCTCGCGGTCATGGCTTGCCTCGCTGCGTGTGACGGTGGGTCGGAACCGAACAGTTCGATTCAGTTTAGGCGATCGACGGCGCGGGACCACCCGCTGTGCGCTGCCTGCCGCGCCGGTCGCTTCCGGCCCTTTGAAGCGGCGGGCCGGCCCGGCGACGGACGTCACGCGTCCGGGTAGGGCGTGCCGTCCTTGTGCAGGAACCGGCCGTCGCGGCTCGGGCTCATCATGTCGATGTCGGGGCAGGTGATCACGTCGTCCGGTGAGCGCGAGCCCACTTCGAGATAGACGGCGACCGCATCCGACCGGTTGACGAGGTGATGCCCGTTGCCCGAGTTCTTCGGAAACGCCGCGCAGTCGCCCGTGCGCAGCACGGTTTCGCCATCGTCCTCGATCATCACGAGTTCGCCTTCGAGCACATAGACGAATTCGTCCTCGTCGGAATGCCAGTGGCGCTGGGCTGACCAGCCGCCGGGCGGCACGCGCATCAGGTTGACGCCGAAATCGTGCAGCCCGCCGGCGTCGCCGAGACGCTGGCGGATGCGCTGCGCGCACGGCGCGTCGAACGGCCGCGGATAGCCGCTGCCGCGGCGTTCGGGCACGGTGCTGAGGTCGATCCTGGGCATGGACGGCTCCGTCTGCCACGCGGGCGAATGGGACGGCGATCATTGTAGGCCGCTGCCGTCCGCCGTTCGTCCGCGCGTTGCAGCGCGGGCCGCGTCATTCGACGGTGATCGTCTCCTTCATGTACGGGTGAATCCCGCAGAACACCTTGTAGACGCCCGGCTTGTCGAAGCGGAACGAGTACGTCTCGTCCTGGTCGAGCGCCTTCGAATGGAAGATGCCGGCGTCGTTGACGACGGTGTGCGGCTCCCCGTCGAGGTTCTTCCACGTGATCGTCGTGCCGGCCTTGATCGTGGTCGACATCGGCGAAAACATGAAATTGCGGATCGTCACGAGCGGGCCGTCCGGACCCTGCGCGAACGCGGCGAGCGGCGTACCGGCGGTCGCCGCGCACAGGATCAGTGCCGCGCTGATTCGGGATGGCTTGAAGCGGATCATGTCGGTCTCCTCATATTGGTCAGGCGAGCGTCGCATCGTGCAGCGACGACGCGGCCGGATGGCCGGCGAATTCGACGGTCGTCACGCCGAGCATCGACGGCAGCCGGTCGTGCGGCACCGTGAGCGGCACGGGGCCCGGGCCGTTGCCGGCCGTCGGCTGCGGGAACGCGGTCGAGCGCGCGGTGTGGAACGTCACGTTGCCCTCGACCTTCGACACGATCTGGTGGATGTGCCCGTTCAGCACCGTGACCGAGCCGAAGCGGCGCAGCAGCGCCATCGTCTGAGGCGCGTCGCCGGTACCCCAGCCCCACGGCTCGTAGATGGTCCACATCGGCATGTGCGAGAACACGACGATCGGCGTGCTCGACGAACGCCCCTTCAGATCCTGCGCGAGCCACGCGAGCTGCTCGTCGCCGAAGCTGCCGAGCCCGTTCGGCTTGAAATGCATCACGTTGACGAGGCCGATGAAATGCACGCCCGCGTGATCGAAGCTGTAATAGCCGCGGTTGTCCGATGCCTTGCCGAACCGGCCGAAATATTCGGCACCCGAACCGTCGGTGACGTCGTGTTCGCCGGGGACCGTGTGCAGCTCCGGCACGCGCAGCGCGGACAGCAGCTGCGATGCGTGGTCGAATTCCTCCGGCTTGGACAGGTGCGTGATGTCGCCCGTATGGATGGCCAGCGCGGGCATCGCGGGCATCCCGTTGACGAGTTCGATCGTCTGCTTCAGCGTGGCCGACACGTCGGGATTCGCGTCCTTGTTGAAGCCGATGTGCGTATCGCTGATCTGCACGAACAGCGGCTTGCCCGCATCGGCCGGGCGCGCGTCGCCGGTCTGCGCGAGCGCGAGGTCGAACGGCGTCAGGATGCCGCCGGACAGCGTAAACAGCGTGCCGAGGCCGCCGAAGGCCATGCATTGCAGGGCTTTGCGGCGCGACGGGCGGGTAGGGGTCGATGAAGACATGTGAGCCTCGCAATCGTATGACGAAACCGGACGGCCGGATCGTCCTGGAATAAGCCGGCGCCTTCGCATGCCATACCGGCGAAGCGGCGGATTTATTCCCGCGCGTGACAAGGTCGAACACCCGTGTTTTCGGCTTGGCGGGCGACGTGCGATGCCTCGAGGATGACCTGTCAATGTCCTGTAAGTGACACGTCACATTTGCGTCACGACCGATCGATAGCCTGCCACTCCGAGTCACCTCTCCGGAGCCCCTTCATGCCGAATCTCGCGGCAACGGAAACCAGCGGTGCGGTCAGCCATCGCACGCGCACCATCAGCCTTGCGCTGTTTTTCCTGATCATTGCCTGCGGCATCGTCTATGTCGGTGTTCATCTCAGCGCCGATCTCAGTCCCGTCAAGGAAAGCTCGGCCCTCCCGTTCCTGCTGCTGATCGTCGCGCTGCTGATCGCGCTCGGCTTCGAGTTCGTGAACGGCTTTCACGACACCGCGAACGCGGTCGCCACCGTCATCTATACGCATTCGCTCGACCCGCACCTCGCGGTCGTCTGGTCGGGCCTCTGGAACCTGTTCGGCGTGCTCGTGTCGAGCGGTGCGGTCGCGTTCGGCATCCTGCAGTTGCTGCCGGTCGAATTGATCCTGCAGGTCGGCAGCGGCTCGGGCTTCGCGATGGTGTTCGCGCTGCTGATCGCGGCCGTCACGTGGAACCTCGCGACCTGGTATTTCGGCCTGCCGTCGTCGAGTTCGCACACGCTCGTCGGCTCGATCATCGGCGTCGGCCTGATGAACCAGATCGTCAGCGGCCCGTCGGGCACGAGCGGCGTCGACTGGAACCAGGCACTCGGCGTCGGCAAGGCGCTGCTGTTCTCGCCGCTGATCGGCTTCGTGCTGTCCGCGCTCGTATTGCTGTTGCTGAAGGCGCTCGTGCGCGTGCCGGCGCTGTACCAGGAGCCGAAGGGCAACAAGCCGCCGCCGTTCTGGATTCGCCTGCTGCTGATCCTGACCTGCACGGGCGTGTCGTTCGCGCACGGCTCGAACGACGGGCAGAAGGGCATGGGCCTGATCATGCTGATCCTGATCGGCGTGATGCCGACCGCCTACGCGCTGAACAAGGCCGTGACGCCGGACCAGACGAGCACGTTCGTCGCGGTCGCGCGCCACGCATCGACGACGCTCGTCAAGTACGCGGACCCGGCCGTGCAGTCCGCCAACCCGCGTGCCGAGGTCGAAGCCTACGTGCGCACGCACAAGCTGACGCCCGCGACGATTCCGGCGCTGGGCAAGCTTACCGACACGATCGCCGACCAGGTCGCGCAAGCAGGCGGCATTTCGAGCGTGCCGCAGAACCTCGTCGACAACGTGCGCAACAACATGTACGTCGCGTCCGAGGCGATCCGCCTGATGGAGAAGGCGAAGACGCCGGCGTTCCCGATCGAGGATGCGAGCGCGCTCGAAGCGTTCAAGAAGCAGATGGACCGCGCGACGAAATTCATCCCGACGTGGGTGAAGGTCGCGGTCGCGATTGCGCTCGGCCTCGGCACGATGGTCGGCTGGAAGCGGATCGTCGTGACGGTCGGCGAGAAGATCGGCAAGTCGCATCTCACCTACGGGCAGGGCGCGTCGGCCGAAGCCGTCGCGATGCTGACGATCGGGATGGCCGACGCGTACGGGCTGCCGGTATCGACGACGCACGTGCTCGCGTCGGGCGTGGCCGGCACGATGACGGCGAGCGGCGCGGGCCTGCGCTGGGATACCGTGCGCAACCTCGTGCTCGCGTGGGTGCTGACGCTGCCCGCGTCGATCGCGCTGTCGGCCGTCCTGTACTGGGCGCTGCACGGGCTGTTCTGATTCGCGCCGGGGGCGCGACGCCCGGCCGCGCGGCACGCGGCCGGACCCATCGATTTTCAATTCAACACAAGACGCTACCGATGGATATCAGTTTCTTCGATCCGAATCGCACCGCCAACGCGTCCGCGTGGCGCGTGCTGCCCAACCGCTGGGACGTGGTCGCGTTTCCGCTGATCATCGGCATACTCGCGATGGCGATCGTCGGCTTCCACCAGACGATGGCGCCGATCGGCGTGCTGCAGACGCAGAAGATCTCGCTCGATCCGTCGAACCTGCCCGAATACGCGTTGCGCACCACGCTGCGGATGCTGGCCGCGATGGTCGCGTCGCTCGCGTTCACGCTCGTCTACGGCACGCTCGCGGCCAAGAGCCGCCGCGCGGGCATGGTCCTGATCCCGATCCTCGACATCCTGCAGTCGGTGCCGGTGCTCGGCTATATCTCGTTCACCGTCACGTTCTTCCTCGCGCTGTTTCCGGGCCGCGTGCTCGGCGCCGAGCTCGCGGCGATCTTCGCGATCTTCACGAGCCAGGCATGGAACATGACGTTCAGCTTCTACCAGTCGCTGCGCACGGTGCCGCGCGACCTGAGCGAAGTGTCGCGCGGCTTCCACCTGACGCCGTGGCAGCGCTTCTGGAAGCTCGAGGTGCCGTTCTCGATGCCGGGCCTGATCTGGAACATGATGATGTCGATGTCGGGCGGCTGGTTCTTCGTCGTCGCGTCCGAGGCGATCACCGTCGGCAACCAGACCATCACGCTGCCGGGCATCGGCGCGTATCTCGCGCAGGCGATCTCGGACAAGAACCTCGGTGCCGTCGGCTGGGTGATCGTCGCGATGTCGGTCGTGATCCTGGCCTATGACCAGTTCCTGTTCCGCCCGCTCGTCGCATGGGCCGACAAGTTCCGGATGGAGAACACCGCGTCGGGCGATGCGCCGCAGTCCTGGCTGCTCGACATGATGCGCCGCACGCACCTGATCCATCAGCTGCTCGTGCCGGCCGGCTGGCTGCTGTCGCAGGCCGCGCGGATTCCGTTGCGCCTGCCGTCGCTGCAGGGCACGCGCTCGCGCGGTGCGTCGGCGCGCCGTTCGTCGCGCATCGGCGACATCGTGTGGGGGGCGTTCGTGATCCTGCTGACGGTGTACGTCGTGTGGCGTGTCGTCAGCTTCGTGTCGACCGGCGTGACGATGGGCGAGGTCGGCCACGTGCTCGTGCTCGGGCTCATCACGCTGCTGCGCGTGCTGATCCTGATCGCGATCGCGTCGGTGATCTGGGTGCCGCTCGGCGTGCTGATCGGGCTGCGCCCGGCGCTGGCCGAGAAGATCCAGCCGCTCGCGCAGTTCCTCGCCGCGTTCCCGGCGAACCTGCTGTTCCCGGTGTTCGTGATCGTGATCGTCCACTTCCACCTGAACGCGGACATCTGGCTGTCGCCGCTGATCGTGCTCGGCACGCAGTGGTACATCCTGTTCAACGTGATCGCGGGCGCGATGTCCTATCCGAACGACTACAAGGAAGCGACGAAGAATTTTCGCATCCGCGGCTGGCAGTGGTGGCGGCAGGCGATCCTGCCCGGCATCTTCCCGTACTACGTGACCGGTGCGATCACCGCGTCGGGCGGCGCGTGGAACGCGAGCATCGTGTCCGAGTTCGTGCAGTGGGGCGACACGAAGGTCGTCGCGCACGGCCTTGGCTCGTACATCGCGCAGACCACGGCCGCCGGCGATTTCCCGAAGATCATCCTGGGCATCGCCGTGATGTCCCTGTTCGTCACCCTGTTCAACCGTCTGCTGTGGCGTCCGATGTATGCCTACGCGGAATCCCGGCTCCGTCTCGATTGAGAGTAAGCGCGATGCAACAAAATTCGACTGTTATCAACGCTCCCGCCAAGACGTCCCAGCCGCTGCAGCCGCCGCGTCTCGGCGAGGAAATCCTGCGCGTCGAGCACGTGAACCGCGGCTTCAACAAGTCGCAGGGCGAACTGCTCGTGCTCGACGATGCGAACCTGTCGCTGCGCGAAGGCGAGATCGTCGGGCTGCTCGGCCGGTCCGGCTCGGGCAAGTCGACGCTGCTGCGCATCATCGCCGGCCTGATCGAGCCGACCGGCGGCGAAGTGACCTACCTCGGCAAGCCGCTGAGCGGCCCGGCCGAAGGTGTCGCGATGGTGTTCCAGACCTTCGCGCTGTTCCCGTGGCTCACCGTGCTGCAGAACGTGGAAGCCGGGCTGGAGGCGCTCGGTGTCGGCGCACGCGAGCGGCGCGAGCGTGCGCTCGCGGCGATCGACCTGATCGGCCTCGACGGTTTCGAGAACGCGTACCCGCGCGAACTGTCGGGCGGCATGCGCCAGCGCGTGGGCTTTGCGCGCGCGCTCGTCGTCGACCCGACGATCCTGCTGATGGACGAGCCGTTCTCCGCACTCGACGTGCTGACGGCCGAGACGCTGCGTACCGATCTGCTCGACCTGTGGACGCAGGGCCGCATGCCGATCAAGTCGGTACTGATCGTCACGCACAACATCGAGGAAGCGGTGTTCATGTGCGACCGGATCCTCGTGCTGTCGTCGAACCCGGGCCGCGTGATCGCCGAGATCAAGGTGCCGTTCAAGCATCCGCGCAACCGGCTCGACACCGATTTCCGCAAGCTCGTCGACGACATCTACGCGAAGATGACCGCGCGCCAGACCGGCGAGGCGACGAAGAAGGGGCTCGAGCTTGGCAGCTGGATGCCGCGCGTGTCGACCAACCTGATGGCCGGCCTGATCGAGACGCTTGCGATGGCGCCGTACCACGGCCGTGCGGACATGCCGGAAATCGCGCGCACGCTGCATCTGGAGGTCGACGAACTGTTTCCGATCGCGGAAGTGCTGCAGTACCTCGGCTTCGCGGACGTGCGCGAAGGCGACGTGTTCCTGACGCCGCCCGCCCGCGTGTTCGCGGAATTCGGCACGCAGGAGCGCAAGCTGATGTTCGCCGACCATCTGCTGAAGCACGTGCCGCTGGCTGCCCGGATCAGGAAGGTGCTGAACGAGCGTCCGGGCCATCGCGCGCCGCGCGTGCGCTTCGAGCAGGAGCTGGAGGATTTCCTGTCCGACGAAGCGGCCGAGGAAACGCTCGATGCGGTGATCGACTGGGGGCGGTACGGGGAGGTCTTCTCGTACAACGACAAGACGGAAGTGTTCAGTCTGGAGGACGTCGAGAGCTGACGCCTGCGCCCGGATGGCGAGCGATCGTCATTCGGGCAGATCGCGCCGGCTCATATCCCACTCGGTTCCGTCCGCATTGAGCCGCTCGATCTTCTCCATCCGCTGCCGCGCCAGCTCCGGCAACTGGTTCGTCACGCCGATCACCAGCGCTTCGGCGAGCGCCAGCGCCGGTACGTTGGTCTGCAGCATCGCGAACGGGCGCCCCTGGATCCGCAGCACGATCTCCGCGAACTCGCTGATCGGGGAGCGCCATTCGTCGGTGATCAGCAGGATCCGCGCGCCGAGCCGGTGCGCGGCCCGCGCGAAGCGGATGCTGTCCTTCTGGTAGCGGCGAAGGTCGAAGATCACGAGCACGTCGTCACGCCCCATGTCGGCCAGCGCGACCGACGCGAGATTCACGTTCGGCTCGACGTACTGCACCTGCGGCCGCGTATAGGCGAGCATGAACGAGAACAGCGACGCGAGCGGCGCCGTATAGCGCCCGCCACCGCAAAACACGCGAACATCCGGATCGGCCAGCACCGCCACGGCTGCGTCGAACGCGGCCGCGTCGAGCCCTTCGATCGTGGTCGCGAGCGATTCGGACAGCCGCTGGAAGATCGCCGAATGACTGTCGCGCGTGCCCGTTTCCGAATGGAACGCGTCCATCCGCGCGAGCGGTGAATTCATCGCAGTGTCGATCTCGTCGTGCAGCGCCTGCTGGAACGACGAGTAATTCGGAAAACCGATCCGGACGACGAAGCGGAATACGGTCGGGTCGCTGACTTCCGCCTGCTTCGCAAACTGCGCGATCGGGCCCAGCCCGAGACTGGGATAGCGATCCAGCAACGCCTGTGCAACCTTTTGTTCCGACGGCGTGAAGCTATCCATCTGGGATAACAGCAACGCCCTGATGCTCGTCCCCATCGGGCACTCCAGCTCTCTTATCTGTATGACAAACGGCAGACCGCAATCTGCCGACGACTCCACGCATGTTAGCCGATTGACGTACGGCGGGCCGAGTACGTCCCGGTATTAGAGGGACGCATCGCCCTGCCGCCTGCTTCGTGCATCGATGTAATAAAACAAACATATGTCGGTCGTCGTCTCGGCGGATCATCGCTCATAATTGAGTAATAACCCTAGTTTTTGACGCAAAAAGACGAGTGTTATGATCGCGGCCTTGCGGGAATGTATTGTTTATTACATGTCCGGATGCGCTGCGTCGGCACACGATTGCACGGTCGCGCAGCCCGGCCCGGCCCGGTTTATTTGTCTGGAGGATTCCGTCATGAGGCGGCTCGTAGTACTCACCCTGTTGTCGGCCCTGAGCGTGAGCGCGTTCGCTGCGTCGACCCCCGCGGTCGAAGCGAAGAACGGCATGGTCGTGTCGTCGCAGCACTTTGCGTCGCAAATCGGCGTCGACATCCTGAAGGAAGGCGGCAACGCGGTGGACGCCGCGGTGGCGGTCGGCTATGCGCAGGCCGTGACCAACTCCTGCTGCGGCAACATCGGCGGCGGCGGTTTCATGACCGTCCACCTGGCCGACGGCCGCGACCGCTTCATCAACTTCCGCGAGACCGCGCCGGCCGCGGCGTCCGCGAACATGTATCTCGATGCGGCAGGGAACGTCATTCCGGACGAAAGCCTGTACGGCTATCGCGCGGTCGGCGTGCCGGGCACGGTGGCGGGCCTCGATCTCGCGCAGCGCAAGTACGGCAAGCTGACGCGCAAGCAGGTGATGGCGCCGGCGATCCGGCTGGCGCGCGACGGCTTCGTGCTGACGCGCGGCGACACGGACATCCTCGACACAACGGTCGACCGCTTCAAGAAGGACCCGGAAGCCGCGCGCATCTTCCTGCGCCCGGACGGTACGCCGCTGCAACCGGGCGACCGCCTGGTGCAGAAGGACCTGGCCCGCACGCTCGAGCGCATCGCGGAGCAGGGGCCCGACGCGTTCTATCACGGCGAGATCCCGAAGATCGTCGAGGCCGCGGCCAAGCGCGGCGGCGGCGTGATCACGGCCGCCGACTTCGCGTCCTACCGCGCGCAGGACATGGCGCCGCTGACGTGCACGTATCGCGGTTACGAGTTCGTGTCGGCGCCGCCGCCGAGTTCGGGCGGCGTGACGATGTGCGAGACGCTGAACATCCTCGAGGGGTACGACCTGCGCAAGCTCGGCTACCAGTCGGCCGCGGTGGTGCACTACATGACCGAGGCGATGCGGCACGCGTACGAGGACCGCAACACGCTGCTGGGCGATCCGAACTTCATCGACAATCCGGTCGCGAAGCTGACGAGCAAGCAATATGCGGCCGAGCTTCGCAAGCAGATCAGCGGCGACATGGCGACCGCATCGGTCGACGTGCAGCCGGGCGTCGGCGTGCACGAGAAGCCGGAAACGACGCACTATTCGATCATCGACCGCGATGGCAATGCGGTGTCGACGACCTATACGGTCAACGGCCGCTTCGGCGCCGTGGTGATCGCGCCGGGCACGGGCTTCTTCCTGAACGACGAGATGGACGACTTCACGGTGAAGGTCGGTGCGCAGAACCTGTTCGGCCTCGTGCAGGGCACGCGCAACTCGATCGCACCGGGCAAGCGTCCGCTGTCGTCGATGGCGCCGACCATCGTGAAGAAGGACGGCAAGGTGTTCATGGTGGTCGGCTCGCCGGGCGGGTCGCGCATCATCACGATCACGCTGCAGACCGTGCTGAACGTGATCGACTACGGGATGACGCCGCAGGATGCGGTCGATGCGCCGCGCGTCCACCATCAGTGGCTGCCCGACACGGTCTACTACGAGACGCGCGGCCTGTCGCCCGACACGCTCGCGATCCTGCGCAACATGGGCTACAAGATGGTCGAGCAGACGCCCTGGGGCGCGGCCGAGCTGATCATGGTCGGCCTGCCCGGCACCGAAGCGGCGAGCCGCCAGAGTTCCGGCAACGATTCGTCGGTGTCCGGCAACGTGCGCGTCGGCTACGTCTACGGCGTCAACGATCCGCGCCGTCCGGCCGGCTCCGCGATCGGCTACTGACCTGATCGCTTCATGCCGAACCGCTGCCGCCGGCGTTCGCGTCTGCGCGAATGCCGTAGCCGCGGCAGCGCGTCCGTTCGCGGACATCCGCAAGCCTGACCGGCGCGCCGCGCGCGCGTCGTGGCACGGCGCGGGGCGCGCGTCTTTCATCCGTCAACTCTTTCACCGTGCGGTGAATTCCGTCATGAACAAACGAATGTCTGCGGCAGGCTGGATCCTGCTCGCGATGGCGGCCGGCATCCTCATCGGCTACCTGATCTACACGCAGCTTCCGGACAAGCAATCGGCCGCCGAAATCGCCGGCTACATCTCGCTCGTGTCCGACGTGTTCCTGCGGCTGATCAAGATGGTGATCGGCCCGCTGGTGTTCTCGACGCTCGTCGTCGGCATTGCACACATGGGCGACGCGTCGTCGGTCGGGCGCGTGTTCGTGAAGGCGCTCGGCTGGTTCGTCACCGCGTCGCTGGTCTCGCTGCTGCTCGGCCTGCTGATGGCGAACCTGCTGCGACCGGGCGAGAACCTCGGCCTGCCGCTGCCGGACATCGGCGCGTCCGCGCATCTGGCGACGTCCAAGTTCACGCTGAAGGATTTCGTCGGCCACATGGTGCCGAAGTCGTTCGCGGAGGCGATGGCGAACAACGAGATCCTGCAGATCGTCGTGTTCTCGATGTTCTTCGGCGTCGCGCTGTCGGCGCTCGGCGAGCGCGGCAAGATCCTCGTCGCCGCGATCGACCAGCTCGCGCACGTGATGCTGAAGATCACCGGCTACGTGATGAAGCTCGCGCCGCTCGCGGTGATGGCCGCGATGGCGTCGACCGTCGCGATCAACGGGCTGTCGATCCTGCTGAAGTTCGCGGTATTCATGGGCGATTTCTACGTGAGCCTCGTGCTGCTGTGGGCCACGCTCGTCGCCGCCGGGCTGCTGTTCCTCGGCCGCCGCGTGTTCAGGCTGCTCGTGCTGATCAAGGAAGCGTTCATGCTGTCGTTCGCGACCGCGAGCTCGGAAGCCGCGTACCCGAAGATCCTCGACGCGCTCGACCGTTTCGGTGTGCGGCGCAAGATCTCGAGCTTCGTGATGCCGATGGGTTATTCGTTCAACCTCGACGGTTCGATGATGTACTGCACGTTCGCGTCGCTGTTCATCGCGCAGGCTTACAACATCCACCTGTCGCTCGGCACGCAGGTCACGATGCTGCTGATCCTGATGCTGACGTCGAAGGGGATGGCCGGCGTGCCGCGCGCGTCGCTCGTCGTGATCGCGGCGACGCTTCACCAGTTCAACATCCCGGAAGCCGGGCTGCTGCTGATTCTCGGTGTCGACACGTTCCTCGACATGGGCCGCTCGGCCACGAACGCGGTGGGCAACTCGATCGCCAGCGCGGTGGTGGCGAAGTGGGAAGGCGCGCTGATGCCGGAAGCGGAAGCCGAAGCGAATGCGGCGCGGCTGGATGCGGAAGCCGAAGCACGCATGAACGAGGCGGTTCGCGATACGGATCGCGTCACTACGGCCTGAAGCGGATTCCCGGGTCGAATCACGGGCTTTCAGGCCGCTTCGGCGGGGCGGGCCGCGTCGATGCACGCGGCCAGCACCATCGCGGCGGCGTTGCCCGGTGCCGAGCCGAGCAATTGTGGCGCGTAGACGCTGTCGCCAATCTCGATCGGCCGCCCCGACAGCGCGCACACACCGCGCTTGCGCGTGGTGAACAGCCGCCACTTCTGATAACCGTAGTGCCCCGTGCACGCGTCGCGCCATGAAATCATCACGGTGTCGGCCGTGGGCCGCTCGAGCACGCTGATCGACGGCTTGCTCGTCGCGTCCCACGACGGCAGCCGGTCGCGCGTGATGCTGCGCCGACGCGGCACGCCCCACGAGACGGACGGCATGTCGAAGCTGCTGATTGCTGCGACGGTCACGAGCCAGGGCGCTAAACGGTTGTTCATGTCAGTTTTCCTCTAAACGTTACGCGACACCGCCAAGCGCGGCATCACGACAGGCGGATGCGCGGCTGCACCCAGCCGTTGATCCGTTCGGCGATCCACAGCAGGGTCGCCTTGGAGAAGCCGTGCAGCGCCTGCTGGTGCCGCCGGTAGAGCATCAGGTGGCTGAACTGCGCGAAACGCCCCTGGATGAAGCCGCCGCGAAAGAACCCGAACTGCCCGAGCGTGCCGAATGCGTCGTAGTCGCTGATCGACACGAGCGCGCCGAAATCGTGGAACGCGAACGGCGGAATCGGCGTGCCGTCGAGCCACGCGGGCAGGTGCTTCGCGAGATGCTCGGCCTGCTGCGTCGCGACCTGCGCGGTGGGCGGCAGCGGCCGTTCCTGGCCGTCGAGCTGCAGGCTCGCGCAATCGCCGATCGCGAACACGTGCGCGTCGCCCGTTGCCTGCAGCGTGGGCCCGACGACGACCTGGTTCGCGCGGTTCGTGTCGAGTCCGCCGAGTGCCTGCATGAAATCGGACGCCTTCACGCCGGCGGCCCAGACCATCAGGTCCGCTTCGGCAAACGAACCGTCGCCGTAATGGAAACCGTTGGCGTCGGCCGACGTGACGCGCGTCGACGTCAGCACGTGAAAGCCGATCTGTTCAAGGCGCCGCTGCGCCGACGCGGAAATCCGCGGCGGAAACGCATTCAGGATGCGCGGGCCGCTTTCGAGCAGCGTGAGCTGCAACCGCTCGCGCACCGTCTCGTCGCCGTAGGCCTGCGCGACTTCCAGCAGGCGGCTGAGCTCCGCCGCGAGTTCCACGCCCGTCGCGCCCGCGCCGACGATCGCGACGCGGAACGGCTCGTCGCGCGCGATGCTGCGGAACACGCGCATCCGCAACGCTTCGTTGAAGGTCTCGGCCTGCTGCTGGCTGTCGATGAAGTAGCAGTGCTCGCGCACGCCCGGCACGCCGAAGTCGTTGGCCTGGCTGCCGAGCGCGAGGATCAGCACTTCGTATTCGAGCTCGCGCGCCTCGATTACCACCTCGCCGTCCTGCGAGCGGATCTCGCCGAGCTGCACGCGGCGGCGCGCGCGATCGAGCCCTTTCAGTTCGCCGGGTTGGTATGTGTAGCCGTGGTCGCGGGCATGGGCGAGGAAGATCACCTGCTGCTGCTGGACGTCGCGCGTTCCGGCCGCGATCGTGTGCAGCATCGGCTTCCAGATGTGGGTCGGACTGCGGTCGACGACGGTGACCTGGGCCCGGCCGGACCGGCCGAGACGCTCACCCAGGCGGGTGGCGAGCTGCAATCCGGCGATCCCGCCGCCGACGATGACGATGCGCGTAGGGGTTGTCATGGATAAATCATCACGTGATGAATAAGGTATGATCCTAGCGCTTCCCGGCTCCGCGTGTCAACGGAGCAGGGCGAGCCATCCCATTCCGGGGAAATGAAACCGGGGCCCGGACACGGGCATTCGAACCATTCAAAGGGGAGCAGGAAAACGTGGCTGAAGTCACTGAGCGCGAGCCGTCGAAGCGACGTACGCGCGGGCGGCCGCTGGCGGATGCGTCCGTCGGTCCGGACGTGATATTGCGGGCCGCGCGCCGCACCTTCGCGAAGCGTGGCTACGACGCGACGAGCGTGCGCGAAGTCGCGCGCGAGCTGGGCATCGACGCGGCGCTGATCGCCCATCATTTCGGCACGAAGGAAACGCTGTGGCTGGCTGTCGTCGAGCAGATCGTCGAGCTAGCCGAGCCGATGTTCGACGCGCTGCGCAAGCTGCACCTGTCGTCGCTGCCGCATCGCGACCGCGTGCGGCGCGCGTTCGAGCTATGCGTCGATCACGAGTTCGCGGAGCCGGATATCGGCATGTTCTTCTCGACCGCGGCGACCGAGGAGGGCGCACGGCTCGACCGGCTGCAGGAGCGGATCGTGCGCCCCTATCACGATGCGATGTTGCCGCTGCTGACGGAGGCGGTCGAGGCCGGTGCGATCCGCCCGGTCGATCCGAACCTGCTGTTCTTCATGATCGCGAGCGCGATCGGCACCACGGTGTCGTACAGCCACATGATGCTGGAGTACACGTCGCTGCCCACGCGGCCGGAGGCATTCCGGCAGGCCGTGCTCGCGGTCGTGCGTACCGTGATCGCCGACTGAGCGCCGCCGCGCGCGCAACGCGCGCGGTCGCGTCGCGGCAACCGGCGCCAGTTCGGTCGCCGCGTTTCGCGCGGTTCCGCACGGCGCATCGACGAGCGGTGACGCGCGTGCGGCAAGCGATCGCCGGCTCGTACGCAAGCAGGCTGCCCGCGTCATTCAGTTCGCACAACGTAATGCCATGCGGTGGCGCGTCGGGTGATGCGCACCGCGCCAGCGGCGGGCGCGGGTTAGCCCGTCACTCCGGATCCGTCGGCGGCTTGTCGCCGAGCCAGCGCCGCGCGCCGGGCCCGTTGCGGCCCGCGCGGTCTTCCGGATTGGTCAGCTTGCAGCGCTTCAGCGACAGGCAGCCGCAGCCGATGCATTCGTCGAGGTTGATGTAGAGCCGCTGCAGCTCCTCGATCCGGCTCGCGACGCGCTGCTTCCAGCCGCGCGACAGCCGCTGCCAGTCCTTGTTGCTCGGCGCGGTGTCCTCGGGGAGGCTGACGAGCTGCTCGGCGATTTCGTCGAGCGAATAGCCGATCTTCTGCGCGAACACGATGAATGCGATCAGCCGCAGCACCGCACGCGAATAGTGGCGATGGCTCGAGCCGTTCCGGTGCGACTTGATGAGCCCGCGCGTCTCGTAGAACCGCAGCGTCGACGCCGGCACGCCGCTGCGCGCGGCCACTTCGCGGATCGACATCAGCGGCCATTTCGATTCTTCCGGGGTACCCATGACGTTCTCCGGGGGAAAGCTTGACTTGAAGTTAACTTCAACTTTTATGCTACGCGGCAGTTTAACCCGTCGCGAGGCACCATGCTCTCCTTATCCCTACGCAGGACGTCGCCTTTGGGCGCCGCCTGCGCACTGTTGCTGGCGTTGTCCGGCTGTCACGACGGCAAAGGCGCAGCGTCGGCCCAGCCCCTTCCCGAAGTCGGCGTCGCCGCCGTCGCGCCGCGCACGGTCCGCCTCGCGGACGAATTCAACGGGCGCGTCGAAGCGGTCGACGCGGTGGAGTTGCGGCCGCGCGTGAGCGGCTATCTGCAGCGCGTGGCCTACAAGGAAGGCGACCTCGTCGCGCAGGGCGCGCTGCTGTTCGAGATCGACCCGCGTCCGTACCGGATCGCGCTCGACCGTGCCAACGCGCAGCAGCAGCGGGCCCGTGCGGCCGCGAGCCTCGCTCAGGTGCAGCTCAAGCGCGTGCAGACGCTGATCGATGCGCATGCGACGTCGCAGGAAGAACTCGACAACGCGCGCGCCACCGCCGAGCAGGCCCGCGCGGACCTGCAGGCCGCCGACGCGGCCGTCGCGGACGCGAAGCTCAATCTCGGCTTCACCGAAGTGCGCGCGCCGATCGCGGGCCGTGTCGGCCGCGCGGTCGCGACCGTCGGCAACCTCGCGCGCGCGGACGACACGCTGCTGACGACCGTCGTCTCTCAGGACCCCGTCTACGTGTACTTCGACTGCGACGAGCAGAGCTACCTGCGCTACAACGCGCGCCGTGCCGATCCGAAGCATCGCGCGATCGGCGCCGATCCGGTGCGCGTGGGCCTCGCGAACGAGACGGGCTTCCCGCACGCGGGCACCGTCGATTTCCTCGACAACCGGCTCGACCCGCAAACCGGCACGATCCGGGCGCGCGTGCGGCTGCAGAATGCGGACCATGCGTTTACGCCGGGGTTGTATGCGCGCGTGCAGCTCGTCAGCGGCCGCGACCAGGACGCGCTGCTCGTCGACGACAAGGCCGTGCTGACCGACCAGGACCGCAAGTACGTGTACGTGATCGGCCCCGGCGACAAGGCGCTGCGCCGCGACGTGACGATCGGCCGCGAGATGCAAGGCGAGCGGATCGTCGAGAAGGGGCTGCAGGCGGGCGATCGCGTGGTCGTCGACGGCGTGCAGCGGATCTACTATCCGGGCGCGCAGGTGAAGCCGAAGGCGCTGCCCGCGCGCGCCGATGCAGGTGGCGGCAACGGCACGCAGGCCGTGGCCGATGCCGGCGCGCCTGCCGCGCAGTGACGGGAGAGACGCAATGGATTTCTCCCGATTCTTCATCGACCGGCCGATCTTCGCGGTCGTGCTGTCGATCGTCATCTTCGCGATCGGCCTGATCTCGATTCCGATGCTGCCGGCCGGCGAATACCCGGAAGTCGTGCCGCCGAGCGTCGTCGTGCGTGCGACGTATCCGGGCGCGAACCCGAAGGAAATCGCCGAATCGGTCGCCGAACCGCTGGAAGAGGCGATCAACGGTGTCGAAGGCATCATGTACATGAAGTCGGTCGCCGGGTCGGACGGCAGCCTGCAGGTCGTCGTCACGTTCCTGCAGGGCGTCGACCCCGACACGGCTGCCGTGCGCGTGCAGAACCGCGTGAGCCAGGCGCTCTCGCGCCTGCCCGACGAGGTGCGGCAGTACGGCGTGACCACGCAGAAGCAGTCGCCGACGCCGCTGATGTACGTGAGCCTCTACTCGCCGGACAACAGCCGCGATTCGCTGTACCTGCGCAACTACCTGACGCTGCACGTGAAGGACGAGCTGTCGCGGCTCACCGGCATCGGCGACGTCGGCGTGTATGGTTCGGGCGACTACGCGATGCGGCTGTGGCTCGACCCGAACCGGCTCGCGTCGCGTGGGCTCACCGCGAGCGACGTGATCGCGGCCGTGCGCGAGCAGAACGTGCAGGTGTCGGCCGGCCAGCTCGGCGCGGAACCGTCGCCGAAGAAAAACGACTTTCTCGTGTCGATCAACGTGCGCGGCCGCCTGCGCACGGTGCAGGAGTTCAGCGACATCGTGCTGCGCAACGGCGACGACGGCCAGGTCGTGAAGCTGTCCGACGTCGCGCGCATCGAGCTCGGCGCCGGCGACTACACGCTGCGCTCGTACTTCAACGACAAGCATTCGGCCGTGGTCGGCATCTTCCTGTCGCCCGGCGCGAACGCGCTCGACGTCGCGAAGTCGGTGTACGCGAAGCTCGACGAGCTGTCGAAACGGTTCCCGCCCGGCGTTGCGTATCGCCCGGTGTGGGACCCGACGGTGTTCGTGCGCGAATCGATCCGCGCGGTGCAGCACACGCTGATCGAGGCCGTCGTGCTGGTCGTGCTCGTCGTGATCCTGTTCCTGCAGACCTGGCGCGCGTCGATCATTCCGCTCGTCGCGGTGCCCGTGTCGGTGGTCGGCACGTTCGCGTGGCTCTACCTGCTCGGCTATTCGATCAATACGCTGACGCTGTTCGGGCTCGTGCTCGCGATCGGGATCGTCGTCGACGATGCGATCGTCGTCGTCGAGAACGTCGAGCGCAACATCGCGCAGGGCTTGAGCCCGCGCGATGCCGCGCACCAGGCGATGCGCGAGGTGTCGGGGCCGATCGTCGCGATCGCGCTCGTGCTGTGCGCGGTGTTCGTGCCGATGGCGTTCATGTCGGGCGTCACGGGCCAGTTCTACAGGCAGTTCGCGGTGACGATCGCGATTTCGACGGTGATCTCCGCGATCAACTCGCTGACGCTGTCGCCCGCACTCGCCGCGAAGCTGCTGCGCCCGCACGGCGCGCCGAAGGATGCACTGACGCGCGCGCTCGATCGCGCATTCGGCTGGCTGTTCCATCCGTTCAACCGTTTCTTCGAGCGCAGCTCCGACCGCTATCACGGCGTCGTCGGCCGTACGCTGAAGCGGCGCGGTGTGGTGTTCGCGGTCTATGCGGCGCTGCTCGCGGCGACCGCGCTGCTGTTCAACGCGGTGCCGGGCGGCTTCATCCCGGTTCAGGACAAGCTGTACCTATTCGCGGGCGCAAAGCTGCCGGAAGGCGCGTCGCTCGCGCGTACCAGCGCGGTGACCGAGCAGATGACGAAGATCGCGCTCGGCACCGACGGCGTCGAGATGGTGCCGGCGTTCGCGGGGCTGAATGCGCTGCAGGCCGTGAACACGCCGAACATCACGAACTCGTACGTGATCCTGAAGCCGTTCGACCAGCGTCACCGCAGCGCCGCGCAGATCAACGCGGACCTGAACGCGCGCTTCGCGGCGATCGGCGGCGGCATCACCTACGCGCTGATGCCGCCGCCGATCCAGGGCCTCGGCAACGGTTCGGGCTATTCGCTGTACCTCGAGGATCGCGGCGGCCTCGGCTACGGAGAGTTGCAGAAGGCGCTGTCGGCGTTCCAGGCCGCGGTCGCGAAGACGCCGGGGATGAGCTATCCCGTCAGCTCGTACCAGGCGAACATCCCGCAGCTCGAGGTGAAGGTCGACCGGCTGAAGGCGAAGGCGCAGGGCGTCGCGTTAACCGACCTGTTCAATACGCTGCAGGTGTATCTCGGCTCGATGTACGTGAACGACTTCAACCTCTTCGGCCGCGTGTATCGCGTGATGGCGCAGGCCGATGCCGGCCATCGGCAGACGGCCGCCGACATCGCGAACCTGCGCACGCGCAATGCCAAGGGCGAGATGGTGCCGATCGGCTCGATGGTGACGGTGGGGCCGGCGTACGGGCCCGATCCGGTCGTTCGCTACAACGGCTATCCGGCCGCCGACCTGATCGGCGATGCCGATCCGAAGGTGATGTCGTCGTCGCAGGCGATCGCGAAGCTCCAGCAGATCGCGAAGGAGGTATTGCCGCCCGGCATCACGCTCGAATGGACCGATCTCAGCTACCAGCAGGTCACGCAGAGCAATGCGGCGATCGTCGTGTTCCCGCTGGCCGTGATGCTCGTGTTCCTCGTGCTCGCGTCGTTGTATGAAAGCTGGACGCTGCCGCTTGCGGTGATCCTGATCGTGCCGGTGTGCATGTGCGCGGCGTTGTTCGGCGTATGGCTGTCCGGCGGCGACAACAATGTGTTCGTGCAGGTCGGCCTCGTCGTGCTGATGGGGCTCGCGTGCAAGAACGCGATCCTGATCGTCGAATTCGCGCGCGAACTCGAAATCCAGGGCAAGGGCGCGATCGAGGCGGCGCTCGAGGCATGCAAGCTGCGGCTGCGCCCGATCGTGATGACGTCGGTCGCGTTCATCGCGGGCTCGGTGCCGCTGCTGATCGGCAGCGGCGCGGGCAGCGAGGTGCGTGCGGCCACCGGCGTCACCGTGTTCGCGGGGATGCTCGGCGTCACGCTGTTCGGGCTGTTCCTGACGCCCGTGTTCTATGTGGCGATCCGCAAGCTCGCGGGCGGCACGCCGGCCGTCTGGAGCGAACAGCACGGCACCCTCGAAGGAGAAAACCGATGAGCGCCGCTTTTCGTCTTTCCGCGCTCGCGATGTCGGTGACGCTTGCCGCGTGCGCGGTGGGCCCCGATTTCCAGCGGCCCGATACGGCCACGGCCGCGCGGTTCGCGCGTGACGGGCATCCGGCGACGCAGCACGACGCGTCGCCGTCCGCTACGCCGCCCGATGCATCGGCCGCCGCCGATGCGACGTTCTGGCGCGGCTTCGGCGATCCGGTGCTGACGCAGTTGATCGATGCGGCGCTCGCGGCCAACCAGGATCTGCAGGTCGCGGTGTCGCGCTACGATGCATCGAATGCGCTGCTGTCGCAGGCAACCTTCGATCGCTATCCGACGCTCACCGCAAGCGGCCGGATCGGCCACCAGCTGATGAGCAAGGACCAGGCGTTCGGCGCGCCGCGCAGCCAGCGCGATGCACCGACGTCGAGCGTCGGGATCAATGCCGCGTGGGAACTCGACCTGTTCGGCCGCGTGCGTCGTTCGATCGAGTCGCAGCGCGCCGAAACCGCGGCGAGTGCGGCCGACGTGCGCGCGGTACGCGTCGCGATCGCCGGCGAAGTGGCGAGCACGTACGTCGACCTGCGCGGCTCGCAGGAGCGGCTGCGGATCGCCCGCGAGAACGCCGACAACCAGAAGCAGACGCTTGCGCTGATCAATGCGCGCGTCGGTGCGGGGCGAGGGTCCGAACTCGATGCGGCGCGTGCACGTGCGCAGTACGAATCGACGACGTCGCGGATTGCCGTATACGAAGCCGCGATCGGCGTCGACGAGCATCGACTCGCGGTGCTGACGGGGCAGACGCCCGATGCGTTGATCGGCCGCTTCGATCCGCCGACAACCGGCATGCCGCCGGGCAAGCCCATCCCGCTGCCGGCGCTGGCTGCCGACATCGATCCCGGCACGCCGGGCGACCTGCTGCGCCGGCGCCCCGATGTCGCGGCGGCGGAGGCCAGGCTGCACGCGGCGACCGCGCGCGTCGGCGTCGCGACGGCCGACCTGTTCCCGCGCTTCACGCTGTCGGGGCTGCTCGGCAGTGCGACGAGCAGCTACGGGTTCTTCCGCGCCGGCAGCGACACGAACCTGATCGCGCTCGGCATCGACTGGTCGTTCCTCGATGTCGGCCGCGTGCGTGCGCGGATCGCCGCGAGCGACGCGGAAGCGGCCGGCCAGCTCGCGCAGTACCGGCAGACCGTGCTCGGCGCACTGGAGGAAACCGAGAACGCGCTGCTGCGTGTCGCGCGTACGCGTGACGAGACCACGCACCTCGTGCGCGCGGCGGACGACAGCGCGCGCGCCGCGCAGCTCGCGCAGACACGCTTCTCGGCCGGTGCGATCGACTACTACGAAGTGCTCGACGCGCAACGGATGCTGCTGCAGGCGCAGGACGCGGCGGCCGACGGACGCATGCGCAGCGCGGCGTCGACGGTCGCGCTGTACAAGGCGCTCGCGGGCGGCTGGCCGTCGGGCGCGGAGCAGGGCGTACAGGCACCGCTCGCGCAGTCGCAGTCGCAGCCGTAGCGCGGGCGGCGCCGCGCGGCAGGCCGGAGGGAGCGTGCCTGCCGCGTCGCGATGCAATCGTGTCGCGGGCGGTAGCATCGCGGTAAGATTTAATTGCAACTGCAATTAAATGAGAGGAATGACCTGACATGAGCGCACCTGAACCCGATCTGTGGTTTTCGTTCGTCCGCGCGCACCGGACGATGATTCGCGAGATCGAGCGCCGTCTCGCGGATGCCGGCCTGCCTGCATACGCGTGGTACGACGCGTTGTGGGGGCTTGAAAGCGGGCCCGAAGGCACGCGCCGCATGCACGAACTGGCCGACGTGCTCGTGATCGAGCGCTACAACCTCACGCGGCTCGTCGACCGGCTCGAACACGAGGGGCTCGTCGCGCGCACCCGTTCGGCGGACGACGGCCGTGCCGCATACGCAAGCATTACCGACAAGGGGCGGATGCTGCGCAAAAAGATGTGGAAGGTGTATCAAACGACGGTCGCGGAGCTATTTCTCGACCAGTTCACCAGCAAGGACCGGGCGGCGATGGTCGCCGCGCTTGACCGTGCGACCGCTGCCGCGCGCGACGCGGCAGCCGACGTGAAGTAACGGTATCCGGCACACGGCGCGTCGAGCGCAGACGTCGCGCGCCCGGCGGCGCGAGCCGCCGCGTCGTCAGCCGTTCGAGGCAGGCCGTGGCGGCGCGGCGGGTGTCGGGCGTCCGCACGGGCGGACCGGGTCGCGCAGCCGTATGCCCCTCCTTCGAGTACTGGCATGTCGCCGGTGCCATCGGTTTCGGCATAGGATTGCAATTGCAACGATTGCAGTTGCAACGATAATCCGACGACAAGGACCGACATGACCTCGAATCACTCTCTCACGTTCTATACGGCAGACACCCCGAACGGGCACAAGATCGCGATCTACCTGGAAGAGGCCGCGATCGCGCACGACCTCGTGCACGTGAACCTGTCCGCCGGCGAGCAGCGCAGCCCGGCGTTCCTCGCGATCAACCCGAACGGCAAGATCCCGGCCATCGTCGACCACGATACCGGGCTGGCCGTGTTCGAATCCGGCGCGATCCTCAGCTATCTCGCCGCGAAGACGGGTTGCCTGCATCCGGACACGCTCGCCGAGCGCACGGCGGTCCAGCAGTGGCTGCACTTCCAGATCGGCGGGATCGGGCCGATGCTCGGCCAGCTCTGGTGGTTCCTGCGTGCATCGAAGACGGCCAATGCGGAAGCGATCGACCGCTACCGGAAGGAGGCCACGCGCCTCTACGGGGTCGTGAACGGCCGATTGTCCGAATCGGCGTACCTCGCATCGCCGCGGTATTCGATCGCCGACATCGCGGCGTTCCCGTGGCTGCGCTCGGCAGCCGAGCTCGATATCGACGTCGCCGGCTTCCCGCACGTCGAGCGCTGGCTTGCCGACATCGCCGCGCGGCCGGCCGTTCAGCGGGGCCTGATCGCCTGCCGCGCGCCGGCGGCGGCAGCGGCGGCGCACTGACGTCGCATCGCCCGCGCCGCACGGGCGGCGCGGAATCCGGCCGGTTGCCCGCCCGGAAACATTGTTCCCCATCGTCGTAAACGTCTCGAATGCGTGATATTTGCGCCGCGCGATCCGGTTTAGAGTGGCCGCGAATCGATGACGATGTGTCGTATGGCCGCAGCCCCGGGCCGTACAGGTGCACCAGAGGAGTGGGAGACAAATGGGTGAAGGCAGGATTACGCAGGTCGAGTCGTTCGGTTTCGAGCGCATTCCCGATGCATCGCGCTACGCGCGGCCGATCGATCTGTTCCGGTTGCTGTTCGGCGGCTGCAATACGTTTTCCACATCGGTGCTCGGCAGCTTTCCGGTGCTGGTCGGACTGTCGTTCAAGGCGGGTGTCTGCGCGATCGTGCTCGGCGTGCTCGCCGGCACGTGCATCCTCGCGCCGATGAGCCTGTTCGGCCCGCGCAACGGCACGAGCGACCCCGTGTCGTCCGGCGCGCATTTCGGCATCCATGGCCGGATCGTCGGCTCGTTTCTCGCGCTGCTCACGTCGATCGCGTTCTTCTCGCTCGCGGTGTGGAGCTCCGGCGATGCGCTCGTCGGCGGCGCGCACGACATGGTCGGCGTGCCCGTCAACGGCGTCACGCTCGGCGCGGCCTACATGGTGTTCGCGGTGCTCGTGCTGATCGTCTGCATCTACGGTTTCCGCTTCATGTTGTGGGTCAACAAGATCGCCGTGTGGGCCGCGAGCGTGCTGTTCGTCGCGGGCCTGTTCGCATTCGCCGGCCTGTTCGACATCAACTATGCGGGCACGCTGCAGCCGGGCGGCGCAGGTTTCTGGGCCGCGTTCGTCGGCGCGGTGCTGGTTGCGCTGAGCAACCCGGTATCGTTCGCGTCGACGCTCGGTGACTGGGCGCGCTACATTCCGCAGCACACGCCGAAGCATCGCGTGATGGGCGCCGTGTTCGCCGCGCAGGTCGCGACGTTCGTGCCGTTCTTCTTCGGCCTCGCGACCGCGACGATCATCGCGGCGAAGGCGCCCGCGTTCATCGCATCGAACGACTACGTCGGCGGGCTGCTTGCGATTTCGCCGCGCTGGTTCCTGCTGCCGATGTGCCTGATCGCGATCATCGGCGGGATGTCGACCGGCACGACCGCGCTGTACGGCACCGGGCTCGACGTGTCGAGCATGTTTCCGCGCTTCCTGAACCGCGTGCGTGCGACGCTGCTGATCGGCACGATCGCGATCGCGTTCATCTTCGTCGGCCGCTTCTGGTTCAACCTCGTCGAAAGCGTCGCGACGTTCTCGACGCTGATCGACACGTTCAGCTGCCCGTGGATGGCGATCATGGTGATCGGCTACGTGACGCGCCGCGGCTACTATCTCGCCGACGACCTGCAGGTGTTCAACCGCGGCCTGCACGGCGGCCATTACTGGTTCACGCACGGCTGGAACGTGCGCGCGATGGGCGCATGGCTACCGGCCGCGTTCACCGGGTTCGCGTTCGTGAACCTGCCGGGCCAGTTCGTCGGGCCGCTCGGTCACCTCGCGGGCGGGCTCGACCTGAGCGTGCCGGTATCGCTGGCGGTGGGCGGGCTGCTGTACTTCGTGCTGCTGACTTTGTATCCGGAGCCGGACGGCGTGTACGGCCCGTACGGGCGCCGCTTCGTGCGCGGCGGCAAGCAGGGTGCGCGCGGAGCCGGTGCGCCGGCGATCCAGCCGAAGGGGTATTGAGCGGCGCTTGCTCCTTGCCGCAAAGCGCCAACGCCGCCGTGCGGATCGAGCCGCCGGCGGCGTTGGCGTTGCCGTTGCCGGCTGGCGCGGTGGCTCAGTGGAACGTGCTGCCCGCGAGCAACCCGCCGTCGACGATGAATTCCGCCCCCGTGCAATACGCCGATTCGTCGGACGCGAGGAACAGCACGAGGCTGGCCACTTCGTCGGGTTTGCCGATGCGTGCGATCGGCAGGCCGCTGTAGATCGACGACGGATCGAAATCCGCGAACTCGGGCGGGCGCGCCATCACCGTGTCGATGCCGCCCGGATGCACCGAGTTCACGCGAATGCCGTAGCGGCCGAATTCGAGCGCGGCTGCCTTCGTCATCCCGCGCACCGCGAACTTGCTCGATACGTATGCGCTGCCGCCCGCGACGCCCTCCATCCCGGCCGTCGACGACACGTTGACGATCGAGCCGCCGCCGGCTTCCTTCAGCGCGGCCACGGCCGATTTCATGCCGAGCCAGCAGCCGACCTGGTTCACGTCGATCACCTTGCGATAGTCGTCGAGCGAACACGATTCGATCGGCACGAGCTTCAGGATCGCCGCGTTGTTCACGAGGACGTCGAGCCGGCCGAACTGCGCGAGCGTCGCTTGGACGGCCGCCTGCCAGTCGGCTTCGCTCGTGACGTCGAGATGCTGGAATCGTGCGGCGTCGCCGAGTTCGGCCGCGACACGCCGGCCGGCGTCGTCCAGCACGTCGGCGATCACCACGCGCGCGCCTTCGGCGACGAACCGGCGTGCTTCCGCTTCGCCCTGGCCGCGGGCGCCGCCCGTGATCAGCGCCACCTTGCCTTCGAGTCGTTTCATTCTGCTTGCTCCTGTGAGTGAGAGGGGGCGCGCGCGGGGCCGCTCATGCGGAGGCGTCCGCCGCGTCGACGATGCGAACCGGATCGGTGCCGTCCCAGGCGTGTGCTTCGGCGATGCCGTGCGCGATCATGTCGCGCATGCCCGCGCCTTCGATTACTTCGACGCGCACGCCGGGATCGTCGGCGTCGTCGAGATACGCGAGGCGCGTGGCCGGGTTGCACGCTTCGAACACGATGCGCAGGCCGAGCGCGGTGAGCCGTGCGACCGCCGCATCGAGATCGTCGACGACCCACGCGACGTGATGCAGGCCCGCGAGCGGTTGCCCGTGCCCATCGCGGTACGGCGACGGCGCGTCGTTCGTTACGTGGATCAGTTCGATCTGCAGATCGCCGCGATACGCGAGGCCGACGTCCATCGTGACCGTCACCGGTTCGCCGAGATACCGGCCGTCGAGGCGGACGTTGCGGAATACGGTCCACGGGCCGACATCGTGGCGGGCGCGCCAGCGCGCGATGCTGCGGTCGAGGTCGGCGACCACGTAGCCGATCTGGTCGACGGGGCCGGGGAGTGGGGCGTTCATGTCGTCTCCGTGGCGGACGCATCGATGCGTGCCGCGCGATGAATGACGGCCATGATCGCAACAAAGCGCGTGCTCCGTGCCGTCCAAACGGACGAGTACGCGTGGGCTGCGCCGGCGACCCATCGGCGCGGGCGGCATGGCGGGTATCGGCACGGCCGATGGTTAGCATCGCGGGCGGCGGCCTACCGCGGCCGCCGCACGGTCATTACGCTTGGGCGATCATCCACTCCGTCCGGAAGGTCCCCATGTCCCGTCTCGACTACAGGTTGCTCGGCCCCTGCCTGCTCGCCATCGCGCTCGACGCGATGGGGTTCGGGCTCGTCTACCCGATGATGTCCGCGATCTTCAGCGATCCGCACGCGGGCATCCTGCCGGCCGACGCCGGCGAGCACGCGCGCAATTTCTATCTCGGTCTCGGCTACGGAATCTACCCGCTGTGCATGTTCTTCGGCTCGTCGCTGATGGGCGAACTGTCCGATCGCTACGGCCGCCGCCGCATACTGCTGCTGTGCGTGCTCGGTCTCGCGGCCGGCTACGCGATGATGGCGGCCGGCGCGTGGCACGCCAGCATCGCGCTGCTGCTGGCCGGGCGCGGGCTCACCGGCCTGATGGCCGGTTGCCAGGGCATCGCGCAGGCGGCGATCACCGACCTGAGCACGCCCGAGAACAAGGCGTACAACATGAGCATCATGTCGCTCGCGTTCAGCGCGGGCGTGATCGTCGGTCCGGTGCTCGGCGGCGTCACGTCCGACCGGACGATCTCGCCGCTGTTCGACTACGGCACGCCGTTCGTGCTGGTCGCCGTGCTGTCGCTCGCCTGCGCGTTCTGGACGTGGGCGTCGTATCGCGACTCGGCCGCGCCGCGCGGCGACACGCGCATCGATCCGCTGCTGCCGCTGCGGATCATCTGGGAGGCCGCGCGCCAGCGCAACGTCGCGTTCCTGTCGGTGGTGTTCTTCCTGATGCAGGTCGGCTACGGGCTGTACCTGCAGACCATCATGCTGCTGCTGCAGGCGAAATTCGGTTATACGAGCGCGCGGCTCGGGCTGTTCAGCGGCGTGATCGGCATCTGCTTCGTGTTCGGCCTGCTGTTCGTCGTGCGGCTGATGCTGCGCGTGTGGCGCGTGATCGACATCGCGAAGACGGGCTTGCTCGTCGCCGGGCTGGGCCAGGTCCTGTCGGCGTTGTTCCCGCACGAACCGGTGCTGTGGGCGCTCGCGATGGTCGTCGGCTGTTTCGACATGATTGCGTACACGACGATGTATACGGCGTTCTCCGACGCCGTCAGCGAGGACCGGCAAGGCTGGGCGCTCGGCGTCGCGGGCTCGGTGATGGCGGTCGCGTGGGTCGTGACGGGCGCGCTGACGAACCTGCTGCCGGTGTTCGGCGAGACCGGCCTGCTGCTGATCGGCGGTGCGGGCTTCCTGCTCAGCTTCGCGATGATGGTCGCGTACGGGCGGACGCGGCCGGGCGCCCGTACGGCCGCGCTGTCGTAAGCGGCCCGTGCGCACGTTGGCCCGATCCTGTCGGACGTTGTCCCGCGCGCCGCTGTCGCGCACGGCCGCGCGGCCCGACACTGGCGCCTCGCGGCCGGTGAAGGATCGGGCCGCGTCCGGCGGCGCCGGCAAGCCCGGCGCGCCGTCCGATCGATGTGCGAACCGAAAGAGAGCGACCCATGCAACACCCGACCATCCGTACCCTGGCCGGCGCGACCGCGCCGACGTCGATCGACGCCGCCCGCAGCGCGCTGCTGGTGATCGATTTCCAGAACGAGTACTTCAGCGGCCGCCTGCCGATTCCGGAAGGGCCACGCGCGCTGGGCAATGCGCGGCGCGTGATCGCATTCGCCGACCGCGCGGGCATTCCGGTGTTTCACGTCCAGCACGTCGATACGGCCGACAGCCCGATCTTCGCCGAAGGCAGCGACGGCTTCCGCTTCCACGCGGAGCTACAGCCGGCGCCGCACCACGCGGTCGTGAAGAAGACGTCGGTCAGCGTGTTCCCGACGACGGACCTCGATGCGCGCCTGAAGGCGGCCGGCATCGACACGCTGATCGTCACGGGCCTGATGACGCATGCGTGCGTGGCCGGCGCGGCACGCGACGCGGTGCCGCTCGGCTATGCGGTGATCGTCGTCGACGACGCGTGCGCGACGCGCGACCTCGACGTCGCGGACGGCGGGACGGTGCCGCACCGCGACCTCCATCGCGCGACGCTGGCCGCGCTGTCGGACACGTTCGGCGACGTGCTGACGACCGAGCAGGTACTGGCGCTCGGCGTCGCCTGACGACGGCCCGGGCCGACGCTCAGTCGGCCCAGCCCGGCGCGGCGTGCACGACTTCGCCGCGGAAGCACGTCTCGATCACGCGGGCCTGCGCGAACGTCTCGACCGGGTGCGCGAACGGATTGCGGTCGAGGATCGCGAAGCTTGCATCCTTGCCCGCTTCGAGCGAACCCGTGCAGTCGTCGAATCGCAGCGCGTACGCGGTGTTGACCGTATAGGCCTCGAGCATCGTGAGCAGGTCGAGCCGTTCGTGCGGATTCCACGGCGGGCTGTCGGGCTGGTCGATCAGCAGATGCGTGACGCCCGTCTGGATGATCTGCATCGGGTCCATCGTGCTGACCGACCAGTCGGAACCGGCCGCGAGCATCGCGCCCGCGTTGCGCAGGCTGCGGAACGGATAGTTGCGCGCGGTGCGCTCGTCGCCGAGCAGGTCGCGGTAAAGCTGTTGCTGCTCGTCGCGGGCGGCCGTCCACAGCGTCTGCACGCTCGCGATCGCGCCGAGCCGGTTGAAGCGGCTCATGTCGGCCGGATCGACGAGCTGCAGGTGCGCAAGCTGCGCGCGCCGGTCGCGCATGCCGTTGCGGCGCTGGATGTGTTCGAGCGCGTCGAGCGTCATGCGCACCGCGCGGTCGGCGAGCGTATGGAAGTGCAGGTCGAAGCCGGCCGTATCGGCGAGCAGGCAGATGTCGTTCAGCGCGTCCTGGCTCCAAAGCGCGAGGCCGCAGTCGTCGGTGCCCGCGTACGGTTCGAGCAACGCGGCGGTTTTCGATTCCGGCACGCCGTCGACGAAGATCTTCACCGTATGCAGGCGCAGGTTGTCGCGTTCGTATTCGCGACGCCAGGCGACGAAGCGTTCGACCTGCTCGCGTGGGTCGCGGCGCGGGTTCGCGTACAGGCCCGCGCTCATGTACGCCTTCAGCGTACCCGCACGCTGCGCATCGGCATAGGCCTTGAGCTGGTCTTCCTCGACGCGGGCATCGAACCAGCCGGTGATGCCGTAGCCGTGCGCCATCGCGTGCGCCTTGGAGAGCGACTTCGGGTAGCCGGCCGGGCTCAGTTGGGGAATGATCGGGCACACGCGGTAGAACGCCGCTTCGTGTACGACGCCGGTCGGCGCGCCCGACGCATCACGCTCGATCACGCCGCCCGACGGATTGGGCGTGTCGGCCTGGATGCCGGCCGCCTCGAGCCCCTTCGTGTTGAGGCAGCCGCTGTGCACGTCGAAGCCGACCACGAGCAGCGGCCGGTCGGGCACGACGCGGTCGAGCAGCGCGCGGGTCGGATATGCGCCGAACGCAGCGAGGTTCGCGCCGCCGAGGTAGACCCACGGCTCGTTCGGCGTCGCGTCGGCACACGCACGGATGCGTTGCAGGATCGTCTCGGGATCGTTGATGCCGGACAGGTCGAAGTCGCCGAGGATCTGATGGCCTTCGAGCGGATGCACGTGACCGTCGATCAGGCCCGGCAGCATCAGGCGGCCGGCGAGATCGACCATCCGCGTCGCGGGGCCGGCCAGCGGGCGGATGTCGTCGTCGCGGCCGACCGCGACGATCTTGCCGTCCTGGGTGGCGAGCGCCTGCGCGAAGCGGCGCTGCGCGTCGCCCGTGTAAAGCAGGCCGTTCAGATAGACGGTATCGGCGTATTGCATGTGTCTGCTCCGGTAGGGAGATCGACGGACGCACGTGTCCGGCAGGCGGGCCGTATGGCTCGTCCGGTCGCGTGAACCCGGTCGGGTTGGAAGGGGATAGGGGCGTTACGTGCCGGCGCTGCGCGGCCCGGGCGGCGCAGCGCCGTGCCGGACGCCGGCTATGGTTGCCGGAGCGTCATGCCGGTTTCGCCGATGAATTCGTATCGGCGAATCGAGGGGCGACGGGCGCGCGGCCGCGCGGGCCGGCGTCGAACCGGTATTCGGCATTCCGTATCTCCGTGGTATCCGACGCGCTGCGGCGCTCGGGTGAGTCAGATACTAGGAGCGGGGCGGGCGGCTGTCTGTCATTGTTTTGAGGACAACGCGCGACAAAGGCGGTGGGGGCGGCGCCTACTGGCTGCGGTCTTCCGGCGCGGCTTCTTCGGCCACGCACCACGCGAACAGCCCGGCGCGGTTCGCGACGCCGAGCTTCGCGAGCGCACGCCCGAGATAGGTGCGCACGCTGCTCGGCTTGAGCGCGAGCGTGTCGGCGATCTGCGGCACGGGCTGCCCTTGCAGCACCGCGCGGCAGACGAGCCGCTCGCGCTGCGACAGCGCCGCACCGCTGGCCGCCAGCCGCTGTTCGAAGCGCCGCAGCAGCGCGCCGTCGTCCGAGCGCGGCGTCAGGCGGGCGAGCCGCGCGTGCTGGATCAGCAGCGGCAGCACGAAATCGCCGAGCTGCCGCAGCAGCGCCAGTTCGGCCAGCGTATAGGACGGCTGGCCGCGTCGGCGGAACAGCGAGAACGCGTAGACATAGTCGCGCTCGCTGCCGAGCAGCGTGCAGTCCTCGCCGAGATCGCCGAGCGCGAACTGGCGGCCGTACTCGGTGGCCGTGTCGATGTCCTCGTTGCAGGAGAACACGAGCTGCGAATCGGTAGCGCGCTCGATATGCGGGAGCAGCGTGTCGGTGCGCCAGTCGCCCCGTGTATACAGATCGAGTGCATGGCGCGTGCCGTCAGGATCGTCGCCGCCGGCGAAGAACAGCACGTCGACGCTGTCGACCGAATGCGACGGCGCGTCACGCCGGTAGCGTGTCGCGACGCTGTAATGGGATTGCGGATCGACGGTTTCGCGCAGCCACGCCCAAAGCCGGGCGGGAAACTGCGGACTGCCGAGGCTGGCGACCAGGTCGCCGGCGCTGCTCAGGGAAATATGGGCGGGGCTCATCGTTGACACCGTCTGCGCGAACGGCCGCCGGTGCGGGCCGTGCTTCGCCTGCGCCGGAGCGGCGGCGAAGCACGATTGTAGGAGACTTCGCCGGCGCCGGGCATCCGCGCTTGCCCGGCGCGCGCGTCAGAACATCGTGTTCCCGTTCGCGGCCGTCTCGGGCACGGGCTGGATCACGTCCCAGTGCTCGACGATCTTGCCGTCCTTCACGCGGAAGATGTCGACCACCGCTTCGCCGCGATCGCCCGGACGCTCGGTCGCATGCACGTGCAGGTATACGAGGTCACCGTCGGTCGCGCTGCGGACGATGCGTGCGCGCGATGCCGGGTTTTTCTGGAACGCGCCGACGAAATACGACACGAATGGCTTCTTGCCGTCCGGTACGTGCGGGTTGTGCTGTTTGTAGTCGTCCGCGACGACGGCGGCGGCTTCGACCGCTTCGTGCTTGTTGAAGAAGCGGTCGTAGAACGTCAGCACGAGCTGGCGGTTGGCTTCCTCGGCGGCCAGGTCGCGGGTGGCCGGGCCGGCAGCCGGCGCGGCCGTCGATGCGGCCAGCAGCACGCATGCGGCAACGGCGCGAGCGGGGGAGCGGAACAATGACATGTAGCGGTTTCCTTGACTGACGGTTCGTGGGGACGCACGACGCGCGATATGCGACTGCGGGGCGGCGCAGATCGTGACGCGTGGCGGCCCGCGGCGCGAAACTGCCGGCACGCGTGCGGTCCCGATGCGAAGGATTCGCCGCAACGCATGTGTCGTCGCTGCGGCCGATACGCCGACGCCGCGCGTCATCGTCATGTTTCGTTGAACTGGCGAATCGTGACGGCTGTCGGGCCGATCGAATGGTACAGTTGCCGCGAACCCGTCACAAGAAGTCACCGCGGTGTGAACAGGTCACACCGCGATGACCGTGCGTTGCCCGTGAAAGAGAATCCAGTCATGCCGTTGCCGTCTGCCGACGAATCCGTCGAACTCGACCAGCCGTGCCCGATCCGCGATGTGCTCGACCGCATCGGCGACCAGTGGAGCCTGCTCGTGCTCGAAGCGCTGTCCGGCGGAACGATGCGTTTCAACGAACTCGGTCGCGCGATCGGCGATGTGTCGAACCAGATGCTGTCGCGTACGCTGAAGCGGCTCGAGCAGGACGGCTTCGTCAGCCGCGCGCTGTTTGCCGAAGTGCCGCCGCGCGTCGAATATGCGCTGACCGATCTCGGGCGCTCGTTCCTGACGCCGATGCAGGCGATGATCCGGTGGGCCGACGAACACCATCGCGCGATCTGCGCGGCGCGTCGTCGTGCGCGGGAACCGGCGGGCGACGGGCGTTGAGCAGCGCGCACTGACCGCTTCGCCGGTGCACGGCGTACCGAAGATGACGCGCGATGGGATGGCGCACGGCCGGATGCGTTCGCATCGGCATCGATTGATTTTGTTATCCGAAGGATCCCGTCACGACGAAGCGCTGCGATGATGCGCCGAGGTGTTCGGCGCGGAGCCGGCAGGGCGCTGGTGCAACGACGCGCCGACGGCGGCCACGCATCCTGATGCAACGGCGCGAACGGCGCCGCTACCCGCGCGCCGTCCGGCTCCGGACCTTCATCGGCCGGAGCCGGGCGGCGGCTTATCGCCACGAACCGTCCACGTAGACCCACACCGGCCCCTGACGGCGCCAGTAGCCGGGTACCCAGCGACGGCCGGGGCGCCGTGCGACCCAGCGGCCGGACACCCATATATAGCGGCCGCGCTGCCAGCGCCAGTAGCCGTCCGTCCATATATAGCCGTGTGGCCGGGGCGGCGGCGGCCGGCGATCGTGCCGGGCTGCCGGCGGCCCGGCGCGCGGGCGATCGTCGTAGGGCGGCCCGCCGGGCACGCGGTTCGGGCCGGACGGCCGGTACACGGGCGGCGCGGGCTGAGCCGAGGCGGCGCGCAGCCAGCCGGTGCCGGCGAAGGCGGCGGTCAATCCGATGGCGCGCAACAACGAGCGTCGATTCATGGCGTGTCCTGTTCAGTATCGAAGGCTGCCTTACATTAGCCTGCCGGTGCGCCGGCCGGGTTACGCGAGCGGTTAAGGCTGTTACTGCGCGTCACGGCAGGCGGCCGACGCCCGTTCCTTTCTGTCGGCTGACGGAGACGTCGCCCGAGGCGGCCTGTTTACTGATGGGCGAGTGCGTTTTAGGCGTCCGACACCGGGGAATCGAGGCTGAAATAGGTACAAATTACCGATTTCGGGGTGCTGAGCCAGATCCGTTTGTTGTTTCTATGCAACCGTCAAGACGATGACATGTAAGAATGGTGCGATGAATGCCTCCAAAATGCCGTCGTCAAGAAGTCAAAAACAAACGTTAAAACAAATACTTATGAACGACCCCCACTTTCATTATTTCTAGTTCTGGAAAAGCTTATTTCTTTATTTGCGGATCGCTCCCCTAGGGTACACCCCTAAACTCACGGTTCCCAAACGGGCAACTATCCGGGCGTCGCCAGCAGGACCGATGGCACTCCCGGGCGGTTGCAGACCGTTTATGAACAAGGTCGCGAGACCTGCCTCTTTTTAGAAGGGAGCTCCACGAATGAACAAGACTCTGATCGTTGCAGCAGCTGCAGCATCGTTCGCAACCGTCGCTCACGCGCAAAGCAGCGTCACGCTGTACGGCGTGCTGGACGCAGGCATCACCTACCAAAGCAACGTCGCCAGCAAGTCGCTGTGGTCGATGGGCTCGGGTATCGACCAGAGCCGTTTCGGCCTGCGTGGTTCGGAAGACCTCGGTGGCGGCCTGAAGGCAATCTTCACGTTGGAAAGCGGCTTCGGCATCGGTAACGGCAAGCTGGGCAACAACGGCGGCATGTTCAACCGTCAAGCATTTGTCGGCCTGTCGAGCCAGTACGGCACGGTCACGCTGGGCAAGCAGTACGACGCAACGCAAGACTACCTGGCGCCGCTGACGGCAACGGGCACGTGGGGCGGCACGTACTTCGCGCACCGCGGCAACAACGACCGTCTCAGCACGAACGGCGACGTCGCACTGAACAACTCGATCAAGTACACGAGCGCTAACTACGCTGGCCTGCAATTCGGCGGCACGTACTCGTTCTCGAACAACCAGAACTTCGGCAACAACCGTGCGTACAGCGCTGGTGCGTCGTACCAGTTCCAAGGCCTGAAGCTGGGTGCAGCGTACTCGCAAGCTAACCTGGGCGACGGCACGAACGCAAACGGCGCGACGAACATCGCTTCGCAAGGTCGCGTCCGCACGTACGGTGCTGGTGCTGGCTACGCATTCGGCCCGGCACAAGTCGGCGCTGCATGGACGCAATCGCGTATCGACAACGTTCCGGGTCAAGCTGGTGCGTTCCGTACGGACAACTACGAAGTCAACGCAAAGTACAACCTGACGCCGGCTCTCGGCCTGGGCGCAGCATACACGTACACGAACACGAAGGCAGACGGTGGCAGCTCGCACTGGAACCAGTTCGGCGTGCAAGCTGACTACGCTCTGTCGAAGCGCACCGACGTGTACGCACAAGCTGTGTACCAGCGCGGCGCGAAGGGCAATGCGTTCGGCACGTCGATCTACAACGGCGACAACACGACGGCAGCGAGCTCGTCGATCAACCAAACCGCAGCAACGGTTGGTCTGCGTCACCGCTTCTAAGCGTGACGGCGGGGTAACCCGCTTCGCAGCATCGAAAAAGGCGCCTTCGGGCGCCTTTTTTTCGTCTGCGGAATGCAATGGCGACGATTCGGGTCGCCCGGATGCAAAAAAAGCGAGGCCGGTGCCTCGCTTTTTTAATTCTGCGCCCGTGTCGAACGTGGCGCGGGCTGCAGATGTGACGTCAGCGCGTGTATTCACCGTTGGCTTCCGGCTGGAACACGATCGCGGAGACCTTCATCAGCTTTTCGGCGCCGCTCGGCTGCATCACCTTGACCATCTGGCCACGCTGCGTGCCCAGCAGCGCCATGCCGACAGGCGAGAAGACGTTCAGGCGGCCGAGTTCGAGATTGGCGGCGTCCGGATAAACGATCGTCCAGGTGGCCTGTTCCTGGGTCGCCTCGTCGAGCAGCGTGATCTGCGAGTTCATCGTGACGACATTGGCCTTGATGGCGTCGGGCTGGACGATGTCGGCACGCTCGAGCAGCGTGTCGAGCATGGCCTGGAAGCGCGGGTTGTGTTCGGCGTGCTTTTCGAGGCGTGCAACGTCGAGTTCAGTCAACTGGTAAAGGCGTTGTTTCATGGCAGTTCTCCAAATGATCGGCAAGGGCAGGCGTGGCGTGCCTATGGGATCGCCCGGAGCCTGTCTGACCTGGCTCCGGGAGGAGGCCGAGCCGTCAGATCAGGCGCCGGGCAGGGGCGAGCGGCGCCTGGGCCGTGCGTCGAGCGAGGGGATGCGCCGGATGGCCGGCGTGCGCGCGCACGCCGGCCGGGCCGGACGGCGAAACCGAAAGGGGCGTGAGCGCGTACATGGTGGATGGGATATCGACTGGCGAATAAAACCTTACGATTCTACAACACAACCTTCGGGATAGGTGATTCGGCTGTCGGCGTTTCGTCAGCAATTGTTGTGCAGATGAAGCAAGTCGCAAGAGCTGCGCCCAGAAACACGCGACGATTTTTTCCAAAATCGCAACGCTGTATGTTCAAACTAAGGGTTTCCCCTTGGAATGGCGAGCACTACACTGGACTCAATCGCTTCAGACAGTCCTGCCGAGGCGACGTCAAAAGAGAACATATTCCGGAGGTAAATCATGAAGTCGATCATCTACGCAGCCATCGCCGCATCCGTCCTTGCCGCACCGATCGCATCGTTTGCACAGTCCGAGCAGGGGCTGACGCGCGACCAGGTCAAGGCTGAACTCGTGCAACTCGAACAGAACGGCTACAAGCCGCTGGCGAGCGATTCGCAGTACCCGAACGACATCCAGGCAGCCGAACAGCGGGTCCAGCCGAACCAGCCGACGCTCGCGCAGGCCGATACGAGCGGCTACGGTGCCGTGGCGACGGGTGCCGGCCAGGCAGGCCGCCGCGTCACGCATGACGCGCCGAACCCCGTGAACTCGGTCTACTTCGGCAACTAATCGAACGTCCCCGGTCTGCCCGAGCGCACCATTCAATCGACGACACGCGCGCCATGTGCGCGCGTCGTTCGCCCGCAGGAGCAGAACCTCCGTCGCCGCATGTCGGCGGCTTTCCGCCCAGACGCTGACGCGTTTGGGCCTTTTTCGCTGGGGCGAATCAGGTGGAAGCGACCGGCGTGCCGTGAATGTAGTGTTCGAGCTGGCTGATCGTGAACTGCTGATCGGCAATCACGCTCTTCACGAGGTCGCCGATCGAGATGAGGCCGACCAGCTTGCCGCCGTCGAGGACGGGCAGGTGGCGCATCCGGTGTTCGGTCATCAGCGCCATGCACTCGTCGGTGGATTGCGACGGTTCGACGTAGCGCACCTTTGCCGTCATGATTTCCTCGACGCGGGTGGCTTTCGATGAACGGTCCTGCAGGACGACCTTGCGCGCATAGTCGCGCTCGGTGACGATGCCCGCGATGTCGTCGCCGTCCACGACCAGCAACGCGCCGATCCCCTTTTCCGCCATCAGCTTGATGGCGTCGTAGACGAAATCGGTCTTCGTGACGGTGTAGATCGTGCGGCCGGAATCCGGCTTGGCCTTGAGAATCTGCGCGACAGTCGTGCTCATTCGCTTTCTCCGTGTGCAGGTCGATACAGGGAAGGCTGGGGGTTGGTGCGCGACACCCGATAAGCCCAGTATAGCCGGGCAGGCAGCGGCAGTCGCGTGACGTTTCCAGATTAGCGGTAAACTCCCGTCACGCACTATCCACACAACTCCTACATTCCTGAACGTTTCGATTGAATTCATGATGTCTTCGCGTCCCCAATCGCCCATGCCGGGCAATGACCAGGCCGACGAGTGCGTGACGCTCGTCGCCACCGCGTCGCTGCCAACGCGCTACGGTACGTTCAAGTCATACGCGTTTCGCGTATCGGGCAGCGATGCCGAACATCTCGCGCTCGTGATGGGCGACGTGGCCGGCGAGCAGTCCGTGCTGACGCGGCTGCATTCCGAATGCCTGACCGGCGACGTGTTCGGCTCGTATCGCTGCGATTGCGGCGAGCAGCTCGACCTCGCGTTGCGCTACATCGCGGCAGAAGACCGCGGCGTGCTGCTGTACCTGCGCGGCCATGAGGGGCGCGGGATCGGCCTGAGCAACAAGATTCGCGCTTACGCGCTGCAGGAGCAGGGGCGCGACACCGTCGAGGCGAACCTCGACCTCGGCCTGCCCGATGACGCCCGCGAATACGATTCGGCCGCCGCGATCCTGCGGATCCTCGGCGTGACGTCGGTGCGGCTGATGAGCAACAACCCGGAGAAGTTCGACACGCTCGCGAAGCACGGCATTCCCGTCTGCGAACGCGTGGCGCTGGCCGTGCCCGTGCGCGAGGAAAACGAGCGTTATATCCGCACGAAGCAGACGAAGTTCGGGCATTACTTCGAGGAGAACGAATAGGGGAAATTTCGGACTCGTCCGAGATGGTCTGCGTCGATCCGGGAAGATCTTTAAGTAATTGAAATATAACGATAATTGAAGGTATTCTCGCGTTCCTGTTGCTGCTTCGACGCTTGTCTCCGCTTAGCTAAACTTGCCGCCTCGGCGTAGGTTTATGTGGTGTTGTGCGGGAAACCTACGCCGCGTATGCTTTTCTCGGGAAAAAACCTACGCCGAGGGAAGAATGCGCTTTGATGCCCGTATCGTCGCCAAGCTGCCGAGCGGCGAGCACATGACCTTTGAGGGGTTTCCCGGGCTTCGCCTTCAGGCCACGGCGAGTCGCAAATCGTGGACGTATCGCTACAAGTCGCCGGTCGACGGCCGCATGCGGCAGGTGAAGCTCGGCGAGTGGCCCGCGATGGCATTTGCTACAGCGATCTCCGCGTGGGAAAAGAGTCGCGCCGAGCGCGATTCTGGCGCCGAGCTTTCCGTTCCACGTCGAAAACGGGAAGAGGCGGCTGCTCGTCCGTCACCGACCAGCTACACCGTCAGGGAACTGTGCCGCGACTATCTGGAAGGCCACGTAGAACCAAATCGGAAGACGAAGGGAGCAGTCGAGGTCGCCCGTATATTCAAGGCGATGCTAGGGCCTATTGCGGACGCCAGCGCTGCGACCATCACACGTGCCCAGGCGTTCGATTTCCTCGATTCATATCGGTCGACGCCGGTGCTCGCCGCGCGCCTTCGCATGGAGCTTGGTGGTGCCTGGAACTACGCGCTTGATGCCGGGCGCCTTCCCGACACCACTGCGAATTGGTGGAAGGATGTTTTAAGAGGGCGATTGAAGAGCAAAGGGCGCAAGGTCGAGGGGAAATACACAGGGACGCAGAAACGAGTGCTCTCGGTGGACGAACTCGGCACATTGATCCGGTGGTTGCCGAATTTCAGTTTGACTATTGCTGATGCGCTGACGCTCTATCTTTGGACCGGCACGAGGGGCGGCGAGATCGTCGCTATGGAGAGTTCTGAGGTGACGGAGGAAGCGGACGGCCTTTGGTGGACTATCCCGAAACACAAAACCAAGGGGCTGCAAAACGAGAGGGCAACGGATCTGCGCGTACCGCTCATAGGTCGTGCTGAGGTTGTTGTGCGACGGCGCCTCGATCAGGCTAAGGAAACCTTTTTGTTTCCTTCGTCGCGCGGAACGTCGATGGACCAGACGGTGGTCCAGCACGGCGTCTATTATCATCAACCATATTGCAAGATCGCGCCGAAACATGACCGGCCGCGTTTGCCTGTCACGCACTGGTCAGCCCATGATCTTCGACGTACAACGCGGACTCTGCTTGCAATGCTGGGATGTCCCAATGAAATCGCCGAGGCAGTCCTCGGTCATGTACAGCCTGGAATCATCGGCGTCTATAACCGACACACGTATGACGGCGAACGGCGCGAGTGGCTCATGCAGTTGTCGCTTCGATTGGAATCTATCGCTGCGACGTATCCGGCGAAGAAGTAGGCCCGCGATGCTGATTGTAGTGGCTCGTGTTCGACGATGGCTGCGATTGACTATCGGGCGCTTGCATCACGCCGAGACCTCGCGCGTGAATCCGGTGATGCCGGGCCTGACATAGGAGCTGATTTTCGCGACCAAGTCTCGGGACGTTGACTTCAGCGAATAATCTCGACAGTCGAGTAGCAACTGCGTCCAGCGATATCGCGACAAGTAAGACGCGAAACTGCGTTTGTCCCCTGACACACCGTGCCTATAGGATTTCCGTCGTCCTTGAATCGAAAAGGATCAACGCCAAGGAGCAGGACTGCAAGGAAGTTTGACTCAGCGTCTTTGGGTAGAGGACTACAACGGAACTTCGAGGAAACCCATCGTCCAATGGACGCACCGCCAAACAGAATTTGGTTCCTATGAGTGCGTTTGCTGCGCGTGATATTACCCATTAAATTTGAATTTGCGTGGTCAATCGTAAGCATGAAAGGCTTGCCGTACATCATCGACTCCCCTGTTGTTCATGTTGACAACGCCGCCGCGCAGACAAGGAATCGAGGGCATTGAGCTAAAGGCGACGTCGCGATGAAGATCTGTTTCTCGCTGAAAGAAGTGGCAGAGGCGCTCTCGCTATCACCGGCGACGGTACAGAAGCTTGTACGTGAGAAGACCTTCCCTGAACCGCGACTGCTATCGGGCCGAAGGGTGGGATGGCTCGTACATGAGGTTCAGACGTGGGCGGAGACTCGCCCGGTTGCTGACCTGCTGCCACCAGAGAATACGGGGGGCAGAAAGCGGTAAGTCCATCGAGATGCCCAGGCAAATTAAAAACTTGGAATGGCGATACATCTGCGGCAGCGTGTACTGCGCCTGCGACATCGAAGAGCTCAATCGCGAGAACTGAAGGGGAACATATTAAGGGCTATGTTGCCCTTCATTGCGGGACATAGGCAAAGCCCCGCGTGCGCGGTACTCCCCGTAGGGAATTGCGCGCTCCCACCGCCGCGAGCGAAAAGCGGTGCCGTCACCGTTTCGGCGCCCCTGTATTTCTGGCGCCGGCGACGAAGTGCCGGTGGGTGGGTTCATTGGGCATTGCGTCACCCGCGGGTCTGGGGCTTCGATCAGGGCAGGGCGGCTGGAGAGGCGCTTCGTCTCAGGCGGCGCTGAAGCTCAATTGCGAGCGCCCATATTTTGCGCGGTGAGAGGCGAAGGGTCCCAGCGGGCAGGTGGCTGAATTCTCTCCGCGGTGCGGAGAGAATTGGGGGCGCCCGATGGTTTCTGCGCCTCACGCGGGTTGGACTGGAAGTCGCGCCGGCAATAGAAGCCGCGCCCGGCGTCAGCTTCACAGATGGCATCACGCGAACCATTTCGCTGCTGGCCGCGGGTGCGCGGCGGATTTACTATCAGCGGGCGGGCACAGGCTTTCGATGTCAATCGACGGCGGTGAGGCTGCCCTGCCTGCATGCGATTTCTGATGCAGCCGGCCGTCGGCCGAGTAGCGAAACGGCGATCCACTTTACGTCTGTCGCTTGCCTTACGGGTGGCGGGCGCATAGGGTATGTCTTGTTCTGTCGGTATCGCGAACCGGTAGCCCGCGAATTTTGAATGCAGTACAGTCTTCAGATAGGCTTTCGAGCCAGGTTGTCACAAAGCACGCGCCCCCTGGAGACTTCACGTTGCCCACGCCCCGCAAGCGGTTGCCACCGCTCAATACGATCTCTGCTTTCGAGGCTTCGGCGCGGTTGATGAGCTTCACCAAGGCAGCTGACGAACTCCATCTTTCGCAGGGTGCGGTGAGCCGGCAGATCCAGGTGCTGGAGGAGCGGATGGGCGTGCCGCTTTTCACGCGGCGGCACAAGGAGATCCAGTTGACGCGTGCCGGCCTCATCTTCCAGCAGGCCATCGCACAGAGCCTGAATACGATTCGCCGGGCGGTGACGATGATCGAAGCGCTGGATACCAGCACGGTCACCATTGCCGCGAGCAATGCGATGGCGAACTTCTGGCTGATGCCCGCCATCTTCGAGTTCCGCACGCAGCACCCGAACATCGACATTCGCGTGCTTGCCAGCAATACGCCGGTCGACCCGTGGCATGAACCGGTCGATCTCGCGATTCGATACGGCGACGGACACTGGCCGAACCTCGCGAAGGTCAAGCTGTTCGAAGAAGAGATCTTTCCGGTGTGCGCACCGTCGTATCGACAAGCGCACGAGATCGAGACGGTGCAGGACCTGATGGATTGCGAATTGATCGAATACGCGTCGGACAGCGCGGATTCCAATTCGTGGGATACGTGGCTGGAGCACGCTGGCGTCCAGCATGGCGCGGTGCGCAAGAACCTCACGCTGTCGAACTACGACCTCGTCTATCGCGCGGCCTGCAGCGGCAAGGGCGTCGCGCTGGCGTGGGCATATGGCGTTCCGGAAGAAGACCGCGGCGCGCTCCTCGTCCGGCCGCTCGATGTTTCCGTCAAGACTGGATTGTGCGAATACATCGTGTATGCCGACACCGAAGAACTCAGCGCGCCCGCGAAGATCTTCCTGAGTTGGTTGATCGATTTCGCCAACCAGAGCCTGTGGTCGTAGCCGCTTGCGCGGCTAGAACTCGATGGTGACGTCCGACACCGGCACCGAGCAGCACGGCAGGATGTAGCCTTCGTCGATTTCCTCATCGGTGATGCCACCGGCGTGATTCATGTCGACTTGCCCCTCCAGCTTGCGCAGCTTGCACGTTCCGCACACGCCCGACCGACATGCATTGGGAATTCTCGGGCCGTTCGGCAGCGCGTGGAGTGCGTCGAGAATGGCCGTCCCGGGCGCACAGTCGACCTCGACGCGCGACTGCGACAAGCGCAGCCGCGACACGCCGAGCGAAGCCGGTACATGCGCGGGCACCTGTTCTGGCAGTTGAAACCGCTCCTGATGGAAGCGGGATTCGGCGCCGCCGTTCTCCAGAAACAGCGTGCGCATCGCGGACATGAACGGGTCCGGCCCGCAGCACAGTATTTGTCGCGCGGTCCAGTCAGGCGTCGTGCGGTCGAGCACCGCCTTCGACAGCACCGCGGATGGAAAATCCGCGCTCGCTTCGTCGGACGTATAGAAGTGCGGCGTGATGCCGCGCGATGCGTGCGCCATGCGCAGCAACTCGTCATGAAACAGCATGTCGCGGGGCGTGCGGACGAACTGCAGGAACCGGATGTCGGCGCGCCCGCCACGCGCGTGCACCGCGCGTGCCATCGCCATCAGCGGGGTGATGCCGACGCCGCCCGCGGCGAACAGCAGGGGCTCATCGGGATTCGCCGGCAATACGAAGTCGCCGGCCGGTCGCGACACCTGCACGCGGTTGCCGACGGCGAGCCGATCGTGGAGCCATGGCGACACCGCGCCGCTCGGCGAACGCTTGACTGTGATGTCGAACGTTGCATCGCCGTGCGCGCCCGGTGCGGACGAAATGGTGTAGCAGCGGTAAAGCGTGTCGCTGCCGGTGTCCACGCCCAGCGTCACGTACTGCCCGGGCTGGAAGCTCGTTTGTGCTTCAGGGTGTGCGAGCGAAAACCGGAAGGTCTTGACGTTCCAGTTCTCGCGTACGATATCCACGCAAATGGCTTCGGTGAAAGCGCTGCCGTTCATCATGCCATGCACTCCACGGGAATGACCCTCGGTGCGCCGGCCAGCTCCGACTTGAGCGTGCCGAGGTACCAATCGACGAACTCCGTGACGCCGCGCTCGACGAGCGGCGAGTAGGGGCCGGGCTGATAGCCCTTCGAGTTGATGCCTTGCTGGTTGGCTTCGACGAGGCGCTGGTCCTGGGCGTTGGTGGCTTTCCACACGGCCGTGAGATCGTCGAGGTCGTAGTCTTCGCCTTCGACGGCGTCCTTGTTCACGAGCCACCACGTCGTCACTTGCGTCTCCGTCGCGCTCAGCGGCAGCAGCCGGAACGCGATCGCGTGATCGGACAGTACATGGTTCCACGTATTCGGGAAGCGCAGCAGGCGCAACGAGCCGACGTCCGCATCCTGGTTGGTACCAAGCAGCTTCCTGCACGCGAGCTCGCCGCTCAGCGTGAACGACAGTCCGCGTTCCATCGCGGCACGCACCATCCGATAGCCATCGGAAGTTTCGATCGGCTTGAACGGCAATCCGGCCGCGGCCCAGCGTGCTTCATCCATTTCGCACTTCGCCGCATAGTCGCCGCCGAAGCGCGGGTCCGTCGGGCCGTCGAACTCGGAAATCGTACGCAGCAGTTCGGGATGGCTTGCCGAGCAGTGATAGCACTCGCGATTGTTCTCGAGTACGAGCTTCCAGTTGCCCTTTTCGATGATGGTCGACTCGAACGCGACCTTCGCGTTGTCGAGCCCGTGCGGGCGGATATACGGCGACACCTGCTCGCGGAACGCGTCGAACGGGCTCGGCATGCGAGCGAGCGAGATGAAGATGTAGCCCTCGACCGATTCGCAATGCACGGGCTTGAGCGCGTATTGCGACGCATCGAATTCGGCGCCCATCTCCTTGGCGAACATCAGTTTGCCGTCAAGGCCGTAGGTCCACTGGTGATACGGGCACACGAGCGTGGCAGACGAGCCCTTGTCGCCGGCGCAGATGCGCGATCCGCGATGGCGGCACGTGTTGTAGAAAGCCCGGATCGCGTGGCTCCGGTCGCGAATCACGACGATCGAACTGGCGCCCACCTCCAGCGTGAACCAGTTGCCGGGCTTCGGAATCTGGGCCGACACGCCGGCGAAGATCCATTGGCGTTCCCAGATCAGTTCGAGGTCGCGTTCGTACACCGCCTGGTCGGTATAGAACGGCTGCGGCAGCGACCGGCCCGCCACGCGGGACTCGATGAGCGAAGTGAGTTGACTGTTCGACAGCATGGTGATGTTCGATAGGGTTTCGGATGCGTCTCGGAATGAATGCATGAGGCGATTGAACCTGCTTGGCCACGCGCTCGCAACCGATGAAAACTGATGAGTTGCATGAAGTTTTGATGGTCAAACGCGACATGGATGTCTAAACAGCGGTAGATGTCATTCAAAAAATCATTCATCGTCATAAAGTCCGTGGCGAAAACTGCCCGTAACGCCGCGTACATCCGATGGATGCAGATTTGCATGCGTTAGATCAGAAAAACTGCTTTGACGCGTGATTTCGCGGCTCCGATGATTCGGGACATCGGTCGCATCGCATTGCTTTCGCAACGCCGCGAATCAGAACCGTCGTTACGAAGACGACGTCCGATCTGAAGCGACAACAACAATCGGAGACGCCATGTCAGGAAATCGTGGAGTGGTTTATGTCGGGCCCGGGAAAGTCGAGGTGCGCAATATCGCCTTCCCCGAGCTTTCGGAGCCGTCGGGTCGCAAGGCTGGTCATGGCGTGATCCTTCGTGTCGTGGCGACCAACATTTGCGGTTCCGACCAGCATATGGTGCGCGGCAGGACCACGGCGCCAGCTGGACTCGTGCTGGGCCACGAGATCACGGGTGAAGTGATCGAAGTCGGCTCCGACGTGCTCACGCTCAAGAAGGGCGATCTCGTGTCGGTGCCGTTCAACGTCGCGTGCGGACGCTGTCCGATGTGCAAGGCGCAGAACACCGGGGTCTGCCTCGGCGTGAATCCGGCGCGCGCCGGCGGCGCGTACGGCTATGTCGACATGGGCGGCTGGATCGGCGGGCAGGCCGAATTTGTGATGGTACCGTATGCGGACTTCAACCTGCTCAAGTTTCCCGACCGCGATCGGGCCATGGCGAAAATCTGCGATCTCACCTGCTTGTCCGACATTCTCCCCACCGGTTATCACGGTGCAGTCACCGCCGGCGTCGGGCCGGGCAGCACCGTGTATATCGCGGGTGCCGGCCCGGTTGGCCTCGCCGCGGCCGCTTCCGCGCGGCTGCTCGGTGCGGCGGTGACCATCATCGGCGACGTGAATCCGCAGCGGCTCGAGCATGCGCGGCGCGTCGGTTTCGAGACGGTCGACCTTTCCAGGGACGCGTCGCTGGCCGACCAGATTGCCGGCGTGCTCGGCGAGCCGGAGGTCGATTGCGCGATCGATTGCGTCGGCTTCGAAGCGCGCGGACACGGGCACGCCGGCTCACAGGCCGAAGCGCCGGCAACCGTGTTGAACTCGCTGATGGAAGTGACGCGCGCCGCCGGCAAGATCGGCATTCCCGGTTTGTACGTGACGGACGATCCCGGTGCGGACGATGCCGCGGCACGCAAGGGCAATCTGTCGGTTCGGTTCGGGCTTGGCTGGGCGAAGTCGCATTCGTTCTTCACCGGGCAGACACCGGTGATGAAGTACAACCGAAGCCTGATGCAGGCGATCCTCTGGGATCGTCTCGACATCGCGAACGTCGTGAACGTCAACGTGATCGACCTGGATCAGGCGCCGGCCGGATACGCGGAATTCGACGCAGGCGTTCCGAAGAAATTCGTTATCGATCCGCACGGCGCATTCAAGACCGCTTCGTGATCCGTTCGATCCGGAGCCGGTAAGTACGACTGCGGTGTCGACCGCCGGATCGTGCGTCGGCCAACCGGAATTTAAGCAATCAGGAGTACACAATGGGATGTCCATTCTCGGGACATGAACCGGCAACGGAATCCGCTATCGATGCAAGCTGGCACGACGCGCAACTGGATTTTTCCAGGTCGATGAGTTACGGAGACTACCTGCACCTCGATGCGATCCTCGGCGCGCAACATCCGCTGTCGCCAGAACACAACGAGATGCTGTTCGTCGTTCAGCATCAGACATCCGAGCTGTGGATGAAACTGATGCTGCACGAGTTGCGCGCGGCCAGGATAGGCGTTCGCGACGACGCACTGCAGCCGGTGTTCAAGATGCTCGCGCGCGTGTCGCGGATCATGGATCAACTCGTCCAGGCCTGGAGCGTGCTCGCGACGATGACGCCGCCGGAGTACACGGCGATGCGGCCTTACCTCGGCCTGTCGTCGGGGTTCCAGTCCGCGCAATACCGCGAGATCGAGTTCATCCTCGGCAACAAGAACGCGACGATGCTGCGCCCGCACGAGCATCGTCCGGACAGCGAGGCGCTGCTGCGCGACGCGCTCGCGGCACCGTCCTTGTATGACGAGAGCATCCGGCTGCTCGCGCGGTCCGGCTTGCCCGTTGACGTGGACCGCCTCGATGCGGACTGGACGCAGCCGACCCAGCACAACGCGTCCGTCGCTGCCGCGTGGCTGCAGGTCTATCGCGATCCGCAGACGTTCTGGAGCCTCTACCAGCTGGGCGAAAAGCTCGTGGATATCGAGGATTCTTTCCGCCAATGGCGTTTTCGCCATCTAACGACGGTCGAGCGCGTGATTGGGTTCAAGCGCGGCACGGGCGGGACCGAAGGTGTCGGCTATCTGCGGAAGATGCTCGACGTCGTGTTGTTCCCCGAGCTCTGGCAGATACGGACCGAACTCTGATTCCGACGCGTCTCGAGACGCGATCAGATCCAAATAATTAATTCAGGATGACTTCAAATGTTTAGAAACGTAGAAGCCTTCCCCGGCGATCCGATTCTGTCGTTGATGGAAGGGTTCGTCGCGGATTCCCGCCCCGAAAAGACCAATCTCGGCATCGGGCTCTATTACGACGAAGCGGGGAGGATTCCGGTGCTGGCGTCGGTCAGGCAGGCCGCAGCGCTCGTCCGCGATGCGGGAAGGCCTCACACGTACCTGCCGATGGAAGGCGATGCGGCGTATCGCACGGCGGTCCAGCACATCGTCTTCGGCAGCGATTCGGAGGCGGTGACGTCGGGACGTATCGCGACGATTCAGTCGATTGGTGGGTCGGGTGCGATTCATATCGCGGCGCGCTTCTTGAAGGCCACGCTGCCGGACAGCCGTATCTGGATCAGCAACCCAACGTGGGACAACCACCGCGTCTTGCTCGAATCCGCCGGCCTCAAGGTCGATACCTATCCGTACTTCGATAGCCGGACGAATTGCGTCGACTTCGACGGCATGCGGGCGACGCTCGACACGTTGCCCGAGCGCAGCATCGTGCTGCTGCAGCCGTCATGTCACAACCCGACCGGCGCGGATCTGTCGGCGGAACAGTTCGAGCAGGTCATCGACGTGCTGAAGCGCCGCAACCTGTTGCCGTTCGTCGATATGGCCTACCAGGGATTCGGCCACGGGCTGGACGAAGACGCCGCGCCAATTCGCAGCATGGTCGACGCTGGGTTGCAGGTCGTCGTGTCGAACTCGTTCTCGAAGAACTTCTCGCTGTATGGTGAGCGCGTCGGTGCGCTGTCGATCGTATGCGCCGATGCGGAGACCGCTGCGCGCGTGCAGGGGCAACTGAAGGCAGCGGTCAGGAAGGTGTATTCGAGTCCGCCGGCGTTCGGTTCTCAACTGGTCGGCGCGATCCTGACCAGCCAGACGTTGTCGCGGCAATGGCAGCACGAGGTCGACGCGATGCAGCGGCGCATGAAGGCGATGCGGCAGAACCTGAGGGCCGCGCTCGAAGCGCTCGCGCCCGAGGTCGACGCGCGCTATCTGACGGATCAGCGCGGGATGTTCAGCTACACGGGCCTGACTGCGGCCGAGGTCGACGTGCTGCGCGAGCAGAAGTCGATCTACCTCGTTCAATCGGGCCGAATGTGCGTCGCCGGGTTGAACGACGGCAACGTCGCGTATGTCGGCGAAGCGATCGCGGAGGTGCTCAGGCAGCGATCGGCCGTATTGAACTGATCGCCACTGCCGGCGCATTCCCGCCCTTCCTTCAACATCGAGATTCACTTGCCATGATTCGTAAAACGATCGATACGGGTCTTCCCGCGCTGAACCAGCCTTTTTCGTGGGCCACCCGGGTCGGCTCGCTGCTTTTCACCGCGCACGGGCCCGTGACGATGGACGGTTCGATCGGCGGCGGGCCGATCGACGCACAGGCGCGACTGACCTTCTCGAATCTGCAGCGGGCGGTAGCCGCGGCAGGGGGCGCGATGCACGACGTTGCGCAGGTGCTCATTTATATGAAGGATGCGACTCACATGTCGACGATCGATCGCATTTACCGGGAATTTTTTACCGATCCGTATCCGAATCGCTCGAGCGTGGTCGTCGCCGGCTTCGTCCATCCGGAGATGCTCATCGAGATCGTCGCGTATGTGGCGCTTTCCTGGAATTGAATTCGAACGGTTTAATCCACGATTTTGAATATGAACGATTCTGCAACGACGGCGCTGACACGTGCCGATGACGCGGTGTGGGACATCCGTGAAGGCGCGCAAGAAGGCGGTGGCGGTATCGCGTGGGCCGTGCGCTCGACCGGGAATTCGCTCGCGTCCGGTTTCGGCCGGCTGAAGGCGGGCGAGACCCCAGCGAAGACCCTCGACTACGACGAAGTGATTCATGTGCTCAGCGGCACGTTCGGCGTGACGTGCGACGGCCGACAGTTGCTCGCGCAGGCCGGAGACGTGCTGTCACTGAGCCGGGGATCGGTCGTCACGTATTCCGGCCGCGACGCGGAATTCTTCTTCGTCGTCACGGCCGCCTGATGCACCCGCGGCCCTCAAATCGGATTGCAGCATGAACGCTTCAGTATCTTCAGAGAAATTGCTCCCCGCCGACGACAACACGAACGGCTGGTCCGCGATCCTTCCGCCGCGCGTGCCGCGTGAACCGGTGCGGCAGTCGGCGAGTTTCGACTGGCTCGTGGTAGGCGCCGGCTATGCCGGGTTATCGGCAGCCCGGCGGCTTGCCATCTTGAACCCGTCCCATACGATTGCGCTCGTCGACGCCCAGGCAGTCGGTGAGGGCGCGCATGGCCGGAACGCCGGGTTCGCCATCGACCTTCCGCACAACAACGATCACGACCCCGGCAACACGGAAAAGGGCTATCGTCACATGCAACTGAGTCGCTACGGGATCAATACGCTCGAGGAGCTGGTCCGCGTGCATGGGATCGAATGCCAGTGGAGCAGGCGGGGGCGCTACGATTGCGCCGTTTCCCCCGACATCTCGCGCAAGTTGCTGGCTGCAACGGCGGCCGAGCTCGACTCGCTGGGAGAGCCGTACGAAAGACTGCGCGGGGACGCGCTCCACGAACGGCTGGGCACGCGCTACTATGATTCCGCGATCTATACGCCTGGCACGCGGCTCCTGAATCCGGCTGCGCTGTCGCGCGGGCTGGCCGATTCCCTGCCGGCCAACGTGCAGTTGTTCGAGCATTCGCCGGTGCTAGACATAGCGCCGGGGTCGCCCGTGGTGGCGACGCTGCGCAATGGCGTACGGCTGTCCGCGCGAAAAGCCGTGCTCACCAACAACGCGTTCATCAACCGCTTCGGGTATTTCGGCCGGAAATTGCTACCGTTCGTGCTGTTTGCAAGCCTGTCGCGGCCGTTGACGCCGGACGAGCGAGCCGGCCTCGGCGGCACGCACGATTGGGGCATTACACCGGCTCACGGCATCGCAGGCGCCACGTTGCGATATACGCAGGACTTCCGGATCCTGTTCCGGTACGGGTTCCAGTTCGCGCCGACCTTGCGTTGCCCGGCGGCGCTGCGCGAGCGAATGAAGCGTACGCACCAGGCGCTTTTCAGGGCCCGCTTTCCGATGCTGGAGCACGTATCGCTCGAACATTTTTGGGCAGGTTACCTTTCGCTGAGCCACAACGGCGCGCCCGGCTGGGGGCAACTGTCGAAGAACGTGTACGCCGCGGTCAACTGCAACGGCGTTGGCATTGCCAAGCAGACGACAGCCGGCGCGCTCGTCGCCGAGCTGGCCTGCGATACCGGGCATCCGCTGATCGGCGACATGCTGGCCCTGGGGTCGCCCGACCTGCTTCCGCGACGGCCGTTCCTGGACATCGGCGTAAGAAGTGTGCTCGCGGCCCAGAAATGGGCGGGCCGCTCCGAGAAGTAGCAGACTCGAGAAAGAGATATTAGACAGACATGAAGAGCGAGACACGGTATCAAGCAGCATCGACCGCACACGAAGGGCGCGCCACGAAATGGTGGGTGCTGTTTCTTCTGACGCTGGTCTACACGGTCAACATCGCAGATCGTTACGTGGTGTCGACCTTGATCGAACCCATCAAGCATGAATTCCGTCTCAGCGACAGCGAAGTCGGCTTCATGACCGGCACGGCCATTGCGCTGTTCTACGTGACGCTGAGCCTGCCGCTCGGCTTGCTCGCGGACCGCGTGAACCGCAAGCGGATGATCAGCGTCGCACTGGCGGTCTGGTCTGGCTTCACGGTCCTGTGTGGCGCGAGCAGCACCGCACTCACGTTTTTCCTGTCGCGAATCGGCGTGGGGATCGGCGAGGCAGGCTGCATGCCGTGCGCGGTCTCTCTGCTGGCGGACAAATTCGCGCCGTCGATGCGCGGTACCGCGATGAGCCTCTTTTCCGTCGGCGCGGCCGTGGGTGCGCTGATGGGTTCAGCGGGCGGCGGCTGGATCGCCGAGCAGTACGGGTGGCGTGCGGTCCTGCTCGTGTTCGGGTGCCTCGGCATTCCGCTGGCCGGGATCCTGCTGCTCGGCTTTCGCGAACCGCTGCGCGGCGTGTTCGACAAGCCGGACAGCGCGACGAACCGCGCGGGCCTCAAGGAAACCCTGCGTCATATCCGAGACTGCAAGGCGCTATTCCACGCAATCGCCGGCACGACCGTGCTGACGTTTTGGGGCTGGGGGCTGGTCTGGTGGACGCCGTCGTTTCTCGTCCGGAGTTTCCATCTCGGGGTCGGCGGCGCCGGCGAAATCCTCGGCGCGATTCACGGGATCGGCGGGGGCCTCGCGATGCTCGGCACCGCGCTGGTGCTGAGCAGGCCTCGCGCGGCGTCGAGCTTCGCGCAGGCGCGGCTCGTCGCGCTCGTGACCGCACTCGCGACGATCCCGTCGTTCGTCGCATACGCGTCCACGTCGCTTCCCGTCACGGATCTGATGCTGTGGGTGTTCGTTCCGACGATCTACGTGTATATCGGGCCTTCTGCGTCGATGGCGCAGAATCTCACGCCTGCCGCGATGCGCGGCCAGGTCATCGGGATCATCGTGTTCGTCACGAACGTCGCGAACCTCGTCATTGCGCCGCAAGCGATCGGGTTTCTGTCGGACGTGATCGCGCTGCATCTGTCGAACCCTTCGGAATCGTTGCGATATGTGCTCGTGCTGGTGTCACTGACTGGCTTGTGGGCCGCGTGGCATTTCCACCTGGCCGGGCGGCATATGCGTGCCGGTGAGGCCGACCGGTCTTCCGCGACGATCCACGGCACGCCGGTGCGCGGCTCCTGAACCGGGTTGCGCAGGGGACGCCCTGCGCACGTTTCCTTATCCGCCGACGCGGCGCGGTTCCTTTCGGAATCGCGTCGCGTTTTGCTTTGAGCGCAGCGAGTCGCGAGCGATTTCCGCGATCACGCATGGCGGTGCGCAGACCGTCTCCTTCGCAATCGTACATGGTCGCCCCCGCGTCCCTTTCCCGCCACGCAATTCGACGACCGGCGCCGCCTCGGTGCGAAACCGCTTTGTGTCGCAGCATCGTGCCTCCGATGCCGCTTCGCATGCACGTCTCCCGTTAAGGACTAACACCTACGCGGCGTGATCCTCCGGCAGCGGCCGGCGCTGCGCCGTGTGCGCACGTGCGTTGATCCACAAGCCTCAGCGTGGTCTGACGATAGTTGCATGTGAATTGTCATGCATCGAATCAGAAATAGTGGTTTGTCGAGCCGTTTATGTCGTCATGAAATCGTCTCAACGACACGCCGGTGTCGCCGTGCCGCCGGCAACGAAGGCACGCAACGACTGAAGCACGAGACGTTCAATGTTCGACTCACTGAAGCTTAAATCGCAGCTGGCCGCGTGTGTGCCAGGCCGCCCGCTACCACAGGCGTTCTACAAGGATGACGAACTGTTTGCAGCCGACATGGCGTTGATCTGGGAACGCCACTGGCTGTTCGCTGGCCTGTCGTGCGAGATCGGGAAGCCGGGCGACTGGTTCACGTTGATGATCGGCGAGACGTCGGTCGTCGTCGTGCGTGACCGTGACGGCACGATCCGGGCGTTCTACAACACCTGCAGGCATCGCGGGTCGCGTATCTGCGCGGGCGAGCGCGGCTCGTCGCGGATGCTCGCTTGCCCGTATCACCAGTGGACCTACGGACTCGATGGCCGGCTCGCGTATGCCGGCAACATGGGCGAATCGTTCGATGCGTCCCGGCATGCATTGAAGCCCGTCGCGTGCGAGATCGTGGCCGGATACATCTTCATCAGCCTCGCCGAAGAACCGCAGGACTTTTCGTCGTTCAGCCGTCGCGTGGCGCCTTATCTCGCACCGCACGGCTTCGACCATGCAAAGGTCGCGTTCGAATCGACCATCGTCGAGAAGGGCAACTGGAAGCTCGTGATCGAAAACAATCGCGAGTGTTATCACTGCTCCGCGAACCATCCGGAGCTGCTGCGGACGATTTCCGAGTACGACGGCCCGACCGATCCTCGCTACGGCAGCGACGGCATCGTGTTTGCCGAAAAGACCGCGCGTGACGAAGCGCGCTGGGCGGCTGCCGGATTGCCTTATGCGCCGGTCGAGGAGGCACCTGAGTACCGGTTGATTCGCGCAGCGATGGAGCGCGGCCTGTCGTTCACGATGTCGGGCGAGCCGGCCTGCACCCGGGTGATGGGCACGCTGCCGGAGCAGGACGTCGGCTCGCTGCGCCTGCTGCGTTTTCCCAACACGTGGAATCACGCGCTCGGCGATCACGCGATCGCATTCCGGTTGCTGCCGCTGGGCCCGCGGGAAACGCAGGTCACGACCAAATGGCTCGTCCACGAGGACGCGGTCGAAGGCACCGACTACGACCTCGACACGCTGACGGCCGTATGGAAGGCCACCAACGCGCAGGATCAGCGGCTCGTCGAGACGAATCAGCTCGGTATCAATTCCAGGGGGTACGAGCCGGGCCAGTATTCGCCGCTCGTCGAAAGCGGCGTGATGGCCTTCGTCGACTGGTACGTCGACGCGATGCGCGAAGGTCTCGCGCAGTCGCGCCAGACGTTGCCGGTCCAGGCGGCGTGACACTGATCGTGAATCCGTCGAATCGCGTCGAGTGATCGAGCCGTGGTCGACAGTCAGCAGCAAGCGTTACCCGGCCACGCCGCCGACGCGGTGTTAAGCCGGCCATCCATATCAATCATCGGGCGGAGTGAGATATGTTCCAACGGATTTTCAAGTTCAACGCGGCACGTACGCTGGCCGCATGCGGCGTCGGTGCGGCAGCATTGCTGGGCACGCCTGCGCATGCGGCCGATGCGGCGCAATCGTCATGGTGCGCTGCGGCCAAACCGGTGAAGTTCGCCGAAATGGGCTGGGACAGCGCGAAATTCATGACCGAGGTGGTGCGCTACGTGCTCGAGAAGGGCTACGGCTGCAAGACCGAGCTGATGACCGCGACGAACGCGATCGCGTTGCAGGCGATCACGACGGGCGACCTGAACGTGATGGTCGAGTATTGGGCCGGCCGGACGCCCGCCTACGAGAAGGCCGTGCAGGACGGGCGGGTCAAGATCGTCGGCTCGCTTGTCAACGGCGGCAGTGTCGAGGGCTACTACGTGCCGGAGTACGTGATCAAGGGCGACCCCGCCCGCGGCATCAAGCCGCTCGCGCCGGACCTGAAGAGCATCGCCGACCTGCCGCGATACAAATCCGTATTCGCCGATCCGGAAGATCCGTCGCGCGGCCGCCTGTACAACTGCCCGATCGGCTGGCAGTGCGAGTCTGACACCGAACAGAAGATGAAGGCCTACAAGATCGGCGCAGCGTACACGGACTTCCATCCCGGCTCGGGCCCGGCGCTCGACGCCGCAGTCGAATCCGCCTTCACCCGCGGCAAGCCGATCCTGTTCTATTACTGGGAGCCGTCGACCATCCTCGGTCGCTTCCGTGCGGTCAAGCTCGACGAGCCGGCTTACAACGCGACCTGCTGGAAGACCATCAACGGCAGCAAGGATCCGAATCCGTGCGGTTCCGCGTCGCCGCCGACGTCGCTGCGCGTCGTCGTGTCGAATTCGGTCGCCGACTCCGACCCGGCGCTGATGTCGCTGTTCGAGAAGGTGCAATTTTCGATCGGCGCGCTCAACGCGACCATCGCGCGCATGGCGACCGACAAGTTGCAGCCGCGTCAGGCCGCGCTGGATTTCCTGAAGGCCAACCCGTCGCTCGTCGCTCAATGGGTGCCCGCTGCGGCCGCGCAAAAGGTGGCAGCCAGCCTGAAGTAAAGCGTCGCGCCGCCGCCATGTGCGCACCGGCGCAATCGGGCTCCGCGCGCTGCCGGCGTGCGGAGCCAGCCTGAAATTGAAAGGAATCGATGTGAACGGCATCTTTTATTCGCTCGACCTGGGCGATGCGATCAACCAGTTCTTCACCGGCGTCGTCGCGCGCTACGGCGACGTGTTTCATCACGTCAGTGCGGTGCTGCTGCTGTACGCATTGAATCCCGTCGAAGCGCTGCTCAAGGCGACGCCTCCGCTCGCGGTCATCGCCGTCATCGGCGTGGTCGCATGGCTCGGCGCGCGCCGAATCGGCCTGGCGGTGCTGCTGATGGCACTGACATACGTGATCGGCTGCCTCGGGCTCTGGGACAAGCTGATGGCGACGTGCGCGATCATGCTGACCGCGCTGATCCTGACGACGATCGTCGGCGTGCCGTCGGGCATCGCGATTTCGCGCAGCCCGGCCCTTGCACGTGTGTTCAATCCCGTACTCGACATGATGCAGACGCTGCCGTCGTTCGTGTACCTGATCCCGGTCGTGATGTTGTTCGGGCTCGGTCGCGTGCCGGCGATTTTCGCGACGATGATCTACGCGCTGCCGCCGCTGATTCGCCTGACGGACCTTGGCCTGCGTCAGGTTCCGGAGGACGTCGTCGAAGCCGCGCGTTCGTTCGGCGCGACGTCGTGGCAGCAACTGATCGCGGTCGAACTGCCGCTCGCGCTGCCGTCGATCATGGCGGGCGTCAATCAGGCCGTGATGATGTCGCTCGCGATGGTCGTCATTGCCTCGATGATCGGCGCGCGCGGGCTCGGCGAAGACGTTCTGTCCGGCATCAACAACCTCGACATGGGGCAGGGCATCCTGGCCGGCGCCGCCATCGTCATTCTCGCGATCGTGTTCGACCGCATTACCCAGTCTTTCGGCGTGGGCAAGCGTGCACGCCGCCACGCACGGACGTAATCAAATGAATCATTCGACGCTCAGCAATACGGGTACGTCCGTCGACGCGGAATCGAGCCGCGTATCGACCTGCGTCCACGCGGATCGCCGCGAACCCGAAGCCGTGCGCGGCGCTGTCGGTCGCGCGACGGATGTGCCGATTCTCGAGCTGCGCCACCTGTACAAGGTGTTCAGCCCACACCGCGGCCGCATCGACGACGCGATCGCGATGGCCCGTAGCGGGATGCCGAAGGACGAGATCCTGCAGCAGACCGGTTGCAACGTCGCCGTGCGCGACGTGTCGCTGTCGATTCGTGAAGGCGAGATCTTCGTGATCATGGGATTGTCCGGGTCCGGGAAGTCGACGCTTGTGCGTCACTTCAACCGCCTGATCGAGCCCAATGCCGGCGAACTACTGTTTCGCGGGACCGACGTGCTGCAGCTCGGTTCGCGCGCGCTGCGCGAGATGCGCCGCCATCACATCGGCATGGTCTTTCAGAGCTTCGCGCTGCTGCCACACAAGACGGTGCTCGAGAATGTGGTGTTCGGCCGGTGGATTCGCGGCGACGCGAAGGCCGAGTCCGACAACGTCGCGCGCGACTGGATCAACGGCCGGCTCGGACTGAAGGGATACGAGCGGAAATACCCGGATGAGCTATCGGGCGGGATGCGGCAACGCGTCGGCCTTGCACGGGCGCTCGTGTCCGAGCCTGACGTGCTGCTGATGGACGAAGCGTTCAGCGCGCTCGATCCGCTGATTCGCTGTGAAATGCAGGACATCCTGCTGGAAATGCAGGCCGAACTGAAACGGACCATCGTGTTCATCACGCACGATCTCGACGAAGCGATGAAGATCGGCTCCAAGATCGCGATCATGAAGGACGGCGTGGTGATCCAGGTCGGCACGCCTGACGAGATTCGCAGCGCGCCGGCGAACGACTACGTCCGGCGGTTCGTGGAGGCAAGTTGATCGGGGCGTAAAACGAATTCGATGCACGTTAAGAAGGTTCGGTTCCATCACTCGATAATAGAGGAATCCATAATGAAAAAGACAATGCTTGCAGTATCGTCCACGTTGATCTGCGGCGCGGCATGCGCGCAATCGTCCGTCACGCTGTACGGCCTGATCGACGCCGGCGTGACCTACACCAATCACGTGAACGATGCGTCCGGGAAAGGCGCGTCCCTTCAGTTCCAATCAGGGGTCGCCCAGTCGAGCCGATGGGGGATGCGCGGCACCGAAGACCTGGGTGGCGGGACGAAGGCGATCTTTACGCTCGAGAGTTCTTTCGACGTCGGCAACGGCAAGCTGCTCGGCGGCGGCGCGGAGTTCGGCCTCCAATCGTTTGTCGGCTTGAGCGGAAACTGGGGCACGGTGACGCTCGGTCGCCAGTACGATTTCATCGGCTATTACTTTCCCGCGTACGCGATTGCCGCCAATACGCCGGCCGGCTTGCTGGGCTGGAGCCTGCCTACCTACGCGTCGGGTGGATACGCGCTCGACAACCACGTGTGGGGCGACCTGATCAACAACGCGGTCAAATACGAGTCGCCCGTCATCGGCGGCTTCACGTTCGGCGCAATGTACGGCTTCGGCAATGTTGCAGGGTCACTGGGTCAGAACAGCTCCAGCAACTTCTACGTGAGCTATGCGAACGGCCCGCTCAGCGCGGCACTCGCGTACCTGTCGATCCATAACGTGACGGCTTCGGCCAATTCCGTCGAATACGCAGCCGGTGCCGCGTACAACATCGGCAAGGCTCGGGTGTTCGGGTATGTCACCGACGTGCGGCTGTCGAGCGGCGACAAGGCCCGTGCGACCACCGTGGAAGGCGGCGTCAGCTATCTCGTGACGCCAGCGTTGTCGCTTGCGGGCGGCCTGCAGTATCAGGCCCGAAACAATAATGTGGGGAGCGCGAATCAGGTCATTCTGAGCGCCGACTACTTCCTGTCCAAGCGCACCGACGTTTATCTCGTCGGAACGCTGGCACACGATCATGGGTTCGGCACGCAGGCCGAGGCCGCGTTGGGTGCGTCGTCGAACACGAATGTGCAGACTGCCGTACGCATCGCGATTCGGCACAAGTTCTGAGCGTGGAAGGCTGAAATGGCTGCGCGGCCTTGCAGCAAGCGCCAACTGTCCAGTGACGGCGTGCTGGTGCATGGTTCACGAAACCATACGGGCCGCCGGTAAAGCGGAGAAGGCGCGCTAAAGCAAGCCTTCTTTAGCCCACCCCTAGACGGGCAGTCCGGGAGAATTCCCCATCAACAAAAGCCACTCTTGGGACTACATTGGACATAGTTAAACAGCGACGCTGGAATGCATGCCGGTGAAGGGGGCGATCCAAAGTGTATTCTTGAAAATCGAAAGAACGCGTTGGCGCGCTGGGACAACGGGCATCGAGTTCTCGCAGCCCGGATAGGCAGGAAGCGCAATCAGCACGCACGAACCCGAAAGCGACTAAGGTAGGGGCGTTGCGTACCGATTTGGATCGCTTGGACTGTCGACTGAAACATGCATCAAAGCAGGGTGTTTCGGATGACTTTAGGCTTAGCGCGATCAGTGTGCAGCCGGAAAGATGAGAACTCCAATCCCGCGATTCCGGGAAATTCTCCCAAGGGAAAAGATGGAACCTTATCACTATGCTGAGATTGCCCGCTCAAAATCAGATTTCGCACAACGCGTGACTACCACTGCCGGCGTCGCAGGGGAGTTGACACCCGTCTTCGCAAGCCGCGGTCAATGACAATTTGCCTTGCAAACGGTGACGCGTTCAATTCGGTCTACGGTTGTCACGCGAGTTACTCCACCACCTTGAACACGCGGTTCTTGTCGATCACGCCGGCTTTCGGCAGTCTGCCATCGTTCTCGGCGGCGGGCCGCAGATGCCGATCGTCGAGCGCCGGCCCGGTATAACGGCTGCGCGGCCGGATCACCTTGCCGACGCGCAACTGCTCCATGCAGTGGGCGAGCAACCCGACGCTGCGCGCGATCGAGAACAGCCCGAACGCCGCATCGCGCGGCAACTGAAGCTGCACCGAGAGCATCGCGAGCGCGACATCGATGGTTGGGCGCTGGCCCGTGAGCGTCGTGACCTTGCCGACGAAGTGCGCGAGTTCCGCCGGCGGATCGAGTCGCGCAAGCAGCGCGGCCGCGCGCGGATCGCCGTCGGGGTAAAGATGATGACCGAAACCGGGAATCGGGATCGCGGACTTCAGGTGATGATCGACGACGCGCTCGGCCCCCAATCGCTGCACGTCGTCGAACATCGCCCGCACGCGTCCCGACGCGTCGCCGTGCAGCGGGCCCGACAACGTCGCGAGCCCCGTCAGCAGGCAGCCCGCGAGCGACGCGCCGGTCGATGCGGTGATGCGCGCGGCGAATGCCGAACTCGTGATCTCGTGATCGGCGACCAGCACCATCGCGCGGCGCAGCAGGTCTGCGCCACGGCTGTCGAGGGCCCAGCCGGCTGCGAGCCGCTGATGGGTGCAGAGCGTGCCTGCACCGGCATCGTCACGTGCGCCGAACGCGCGCGACACGATCGCGACGAGTTGCCCGGCCTCGATGTGCAGCGCGCTATCGAGCCGGCCGAGCGTCGAATGGCCGTGTGCGGCCAGCGTCGCGAGCATCGTGAACGCGCATTGCCGATCGCGCTCGCCGGCCGGCAGTACGATCGCCGGCGCATCGAACGACACGGGCGTGATGGCCTGCCAAAGCAGCGCAGCCGTTTCCTCGAGCGTCGCGGTATCGGCGAGTTGAATGCTGTCGCGGCCGCGATACCACGCGCGACCCTTCGAGAACGTGGTGATGCCGCTATAGATGCACGGCTCGGCGCCGAAGATCGTGCCGGCCGCCAGCGCCGCACGTTTGCGGCCGACTTGCTTCTTGCGGCACAGCGCCACCACGTCCTCGGCGCGATACAGGCTCCTGCGCGGATCGTCCGGATCCTGCATCACGGCGATGCTGCCGCGGCTCGCGTACGCATAGACGGTCTGCGCCCGCACGCCGAGCCGCCGCGCCGCTTCCGTCAGGGTCATCCAGTTCTGCATGGGAGTCTTGATGAGGTGCGGCCGCTGTGCGGCCACGTGCGCCGACTATAGACCGGGTTCAGTTGAATGTCATCTCGGCCGGGCGCCGCTCCAGCACTTCGACGAGGATGTTGCCGGGTGCGCGCACGAAACAGCAGCGCACGCCGGCGCGGACCCGCGCGATGGGCTGGACGATCTCGGCGCCATTGTCGACCAGGTGCGCGTAGGCCGCGTCGAGATCATCGACCAGCACGCCGAAGTGATCGATTCCCTGCACGCGCGCGCCGTCCGGCGTGATTGCCGAATGTGCGTGCGGCAGCGCGGTGATGAACAGGTTGATGTCACCGATTCGCAGGTCGACGCGACCAGGACGTCGCACGATCTCGGCGTTCAGGCAGCGCGCGAACCAGGCGGCGGTGGCTTCCGCATCGGCCGAGCAGAGTTGCAGGTGATCCCATTTGAATTCGATCATGATGGTGGAGCGTCGGGTTGGGTAGTCAGCGCAAGGCAGGTGGGCGGCACGAGCGCAGGTCAGAGTTCGATACGCGACAGCTCGCCGAGCAGCACCGAGTACGACAGTGTGCCGACGAGGCAGATCGCGCCCATCAGGTTCAGCGCCCAGAAGAAGCTGCCGGTGTGCTGCGTCACATAGCCGATCATCAGCGGCGTGGTCACGGCTGCGATATTCGCGGCGAGGCTCGTGATGCTGCTGGTGAGCCCGACATATCGCTTGGGCGCGATCTCGGACACCGCCGCCCAGGACATCGAGCCGATGCCTTGCGCAAAGAACGCGACGGTCAGTATCGTGATCACCAGCGCGTTCGACTGCACGAAGTTGACGAGCACGATCGATGCGCCGAGGAAGGTGCCGATCACAAGCGGCGCCTTGCGCGACGACGACATCGATACACCGCGTCGGATACAAAGATCGGACAGATAGCCGGCGATCAGGATGCCCAGCGTCGCGCCGATGAACGGCATCGCCTGGAACAGGCCGACCTTGATCATCGACATGTGCCGCTCCTCGACCAGGTAGGTCATGAACCAGGTCGTGAAGAACACCAGCAGCGTGTTGTTGCAGAACTTGCCGAGACAGATCGCGAGGACCTGCCGATAGCCGAGCAGACGCAGCGCCATGCGCCAGTCGAATGGATCGCGCGCGGTCACGACCGGGCGACCTTCGGTGATGTAATCCAGCTCGGCCGTATTGACGCCGCGATGGCGCGACGGGTCACGATAAAGCCGATACCAGACGACGCTGAACAGGACGCCGAACGTGCCTGTCGCGAAGAACACGGCTCGCCAGCCGAATGCCGACGAGATCCACATCAGCAGGCCGGTGAAAAGCGGCGTGCCGATGTACTGGCCCATCACGTACACACTCGTTGCGAAGCCGCGCTCCTGGACCGGGAACCACACCGTCACCGCACGCGCGTTCGACGGGAATGCGGGCGCCTCGAGCGCACCCATCGCGAGCCGCGAGCCGAGCAACATGTGGTATCCCTGCGCGACCCCCTGAGTCAGCGTCGCCAGCGACCAGCCGACGAGCGACAGCGCGTAGGCCACGCGCGAGCCCAGCCAGTCGGTGAGCACGCCCGCCGGCAGTAGCGCCATGGAGTAGGCGAGGCCGAACACGGCGAACAGCTCGCCCATCTGCACGCGCGTGAGCGCGAGATCCTTCGATAGTGCGGGTGCGACGATGCCGAGCGCGGAGCGGTCGACGTAGTTGAGGATCGTTGCCACGAGCAACATCGACAGTACGCCGTAGCGTACCCTCGAGCGTCTTGCGGCGCCTGCATGTGTGTCGAGCCGGCGCATGGCCGAAACGTGCTCTTCTGCGGTTTTCAATGTCGTCTCCAATTTTTATGTGGGTTGCGCCGGGGTACTTGCCGGGCGCCCGCGCGCGTGCGGTCAGCCGCGTCCGACGAAGGGCATAGCACTCGCCATGATCGTCATGTTCAGAATGTTGGCTTCGAGCGGCAGGTTGGCCATCTGTACGATCGCACTTGCGACATGCGCAACGTCGACCCGCGGCTCGGGCGCGATGCGGCCGTCGGCCTGCAGCACGCCGCTGTCCATGCGTTCGGTGAGCGAGGTCGCGGCGTTGCCGATATCGATCTGGCCGCACGCGATGTTGAATGGCCGGCCATCGAGGGCAAGCGAGCGCGTGATGCCGAGGACGGCGTGCTTCGTGGCCGTGTACGCGATCGTGTTCGGGCGCGGACTGTGGGCGGAGATCGAGCCGTTGTTGATGATGCGCCCGCCTTGCGGCGTCTGACGCTTCATCTGGCGCCACGCGGCGCGGGCGCACAGGAACACGCCGGTCAGGTTGGTCGCGACCACGTCGTTCCAGAATTGCAGCGTGTAATCGTCGATCGGCACGGCGCCGGCGTTGCGGCCCGCGTTGTTGAACAGCACGTCAAGGCGCCCGAACGTGTGCGCGATCTGTGTGAAGCTCGCGTCGACCGATGCTTCGTCGGACACGTCGGTTGGAATTGCCGCTGCCACGCCCCCGGCCCGCTCGATGATCTCTTGCGTCCCGAGGAGCGGATCGATGCGCCGGCCGAGCAGCGCGACGCTGAAACCTGCTTGCGCGAGCGCTACCGCAGCGGCCTGTCCGATGCCGGTGCCGGCGCCCGTCACCGCCGCGATCTTTTTTCCTGTCTGCATTTTCACGATCTCGTCTTCAGTCCGTTGAACATGCAAAAAGCATTGCGCGGCGGCGACGCCGCAGCAATCTTGATTCGTTCAATCAACATCAACTGCGCTGTCCTGACGGGCGCAAGTCAGGGTTTTCCTGAGTTCGTGGCGGTACCGCGCGCGTGTTGCCGCGGTCTCGCACGACGGGGATATGCCCGGAGACGTTCGGGTCATCCGGCGGCGCGCACGGCCGCGCGGATATGTTGATCGAATCAATCAATATTGACCCTCGCCGACCGCGATTCGTAGGCTGTGCTCCGTTATCCGACCCAAGGACGAGACCATGCCTGACAACAATCGCACCCAGCTGCTGGTTGCGCGACGCGTTCCCGCCGCAGTGGCTGCGCGCGCGGCAGCCGAATTCAACGCCTATGTGACGGACGCCGACATGGACGCGCCGTCCGTCGTCGAGTTCTGTAACCGCTATCAGACACCGGCGGTGCTGATCGGCAAGAAATCGGCGCTTCAGTCCGAGCACATCGCGGCATTGCCGTCGAGCGTGAAGATCATCGCGAACGCGAGCGCCGGCTACGATCACATGGACGTCGCCGCCGCGCGTGCACGCGGAATCGTGGTCAGCAACGCACCCGACGCGCTGACCGACTGCACGGCCGATTTCACGATACTGCTGATGCTGGCCGCGTGCCGGCGTGCGTCGGAGTACGAGCGTATCGTGCGGGCCGGTTGGGGAAAGTCGTTCGGCATGACCGACATGCTCGGCACGCGCGTGAACGGCAAGACGCTCGGGATTGTCGGTTTCGGCCGGATCGGCCGTGCAGTCGCGCAGCGTGCGCGCGGCTTCGGGATGAAGATCGTCTATACCGACCGGCGTCCCGCAGCGCCCGACATCGAGGCCGGCGCGCGCTATTGCGGGGATCTCGACACGCTGCTGCCGCAGTGCGACATCCTGACGTTGCACGTGCCCGGCGGCGGCATGCCGTTGATGACACGTCGCGAATTCGGCTTGCTGCGCGACGGTGCGGTGCTCGTGAATGCGGCGCGCGGTAGTCTCGTCGACGAAGATGCGCTGTACGACGCGTTGACCTCGCATCGGCTGTTCGCCGCGGGGCTCGACGTTTATCGGAACGAGCCCAACATCGATCCGCGCTTTGCCACACTCGACAATGTGTTTCTGTCGCCGCACATGGCCAGTGCGACCATCGAGACGCGCGACCAGATGGGGCTCACGGCGCTCGACAATGTCGCGGCCGTGCTGGACGGGAGGAGGGCGCCGAACGCGCTGTGATGACCGTGGCCGCGGGTGCTGACCCATGCCGGGGTATATCCGATCGAGGGAACCCCGGCTGTCGGCGCGTCGTTACTTCAACAATCGCTGCGCCATCAGCACTTCGTGCGCGGCCTTGAACGGGCGGAGGCCCTGCCGAATACCCGAATAAGCAGCCGCATGCACCAGCATCGCTTTTGTCTCGTCAAGGGAGGAGGGACGACGGACGCCCAAATCTCGATGGTTGCCGTGCTTCCTGCTAGAACTCGCCTGATGCGGCTACTCGATGCCTCCGCATCTCGATTCCATGAAACATTGAATTCCGTCGTCTCCGTTCGATATAAGTCATAAGAGGTCATATAACATGTGGATGTGAGTCATCACAGTAAATGTGCGGACAATAGTCGGAGAGAGGTTGTGCAACGATGGGTCTTGTTATACGATGACTGACCAATGTCGCGGCCGACGGCACGCAGTCGAACGGTCTCGCACTGCTGCCGTCGTCCGTCACATCGCATTTTCCGCCGTCGGCCGCATCCATGCCCCGACCCTCCGCACCGGGAATACGTTCGTGAAAATCGTCGCCATCGAAGTCATTCGTCTCTCGCTCGCATTCGACGCGGGCCGCCGTCCCGTCGCCGCAGTTGAACCGGCCGCTGCGGACACGTATAACGCCGCAGACCGCTCGCTGCACCGAATGGAGTCGCTGCTGGTCAGGCTTACCGATAACGCAGGGCGGGTGGGTTGGGGTGAAGCATTCGGTCATCTGATCAATCCCGTCACGTTCGCCGCGCTCGAAGGCCCGGTCGGCCGCTGGTTCAAGGGCGCCGAATTCGAGCCGACGTGGCGCGGGATCGCTGCATTGCGCGACGCGGCCGACCGCGCGCTGCATGCGTTCGGGCGCACCGGACCGGTGCTGTATGCATTGTCCGCGATCGACACGGCGCTGCACGACCTCGCCGCGCAGGCGGCCGGCGTGCCGCTGTATTGCTGGCTCGGCGGCCATCGCGACGAGATCGACGTGTATGCGAGCCTGGTCAGCTACGACAACGACCCCGACGAAGTCGCGCGCCACGTGCGGCGTGCGTCGGACGAACAGTTCCGGCGCATCAAGCTGCACGAGACGCAACGTGCAGCCATCGCGGCCGCGCGAGCGGCATTGCCGGCCGGCAGTGAGCTGATGGTCGACGTGAACTGCCCGTGGACGGCGAACGACGCGCTGCGGCACGTGAGCGAACTTGCCGACCTGCGACTTGGCTGGATCGAGGAACCGGTGTGGCCGTGCGACGACGCGGACGGCGTCGCGCGCGTGCGCGGCGCCGGCGTGCCGATCGCGGCGGGCGAGAACGCGTCGGGCGTCGCGGGCTTTCGCGACCTGTTCGAACACGGCGCGCTCGACGTCGCGCAGCCTAGCATTGCGAAGATCGGTGGACCGACCGGCATCGCGGAAGTGATCGCGCTCGCGGAGGAGCACGGCGTGCGGGTCGTGCCGCACTGTTTCTATTACGGAGCGGGGCTGCTGGCGACCGCGCACGTGGTCGCGACGCTACCGGACGACGTCGCGCTCGAAATTCCCTATCTCGACTGGCCCGAGCGGCTGCATGACGCGCAGCGGCCCGGGGCGCGGCTGCGCTTGCCCGATGTGCCCGGGCTTGGCTTCTTGCCGGACGAAGCGGTGCTGGCACGCAACACGATCGCGCACGCGACGATCGGTTGAACGCAGGAACGGTGCGCTCGGCGCATGCACGTGAAACCGTTGCCGGTTTGGCGGCGCAATCGGAAATCAGGAAGCCGGGCGGATACGCAGGCACGTGCCCGGCTCGACAGGAGACAACATGAAAACGCGTTACCGCTGGTGGATCGGCGCGCTGCTGTTCGGCGCCGGCATGCTGAACTATCTCGATCGCGCGGCGCTGTCCGTCGTCGCGCCGATCATCAAGCGCGAACTCGGCATCGACGATGCGCAGATGGGCATCCTGTTCAGCAGCTTCTTCATCGGCTACTGCGTGTTCTGCTTCGTCGGCGGTTGGGCAGCGGACCGGTTCGGGCCGCGTCGCGTATTCGCGTGCGCGGCCGGCGTGTGGTCGCTGTTCTGCGGCGCGACCGCGCTCGCGGGGTCGTTTGCGCACCTACTGATCGTACGCGTCGCGTTCGGGATCGGCGAAGGGCCGATGGGGACGACCACCAACAAGGCGATCTCGAACTGGTTCCCGCGCCGCGAAGCGGGACGCGCGGTCGGCTGGACCAACGCGGGGCAGCCGCTCGGTGCGGCGATCGCGGCGCCGATCGTCGGCCTGGTCGCGCTGCAGTTCGGCTGGCGCGTGTCGTTCGTCGTGATCGCCGCGCTCGGCTTCGTGTGGCTCGCCGCGTGGTGGGCGTTGTTCCGCGACGATCCGGCGAGCCACCCGCGCGTCTCGCCGGAAGAGGCGCGCGAGATCGTATCCGACCGGACGATCGACGTCGCACCGGATGCGCATGCGGACGATCGCGCCGCGCGTCCGTTGCTGCGCGATCTGTTGTCGCGGCCGGTGCTCGGCGTCGCGCTCGCGTTCTTCAGCTTCAACTACGTGCTGTATTTTTTCCTGTCATGGCTGCCGAGCTATCTGACCGATTACCAGCATCTGAACATCAAGCAGATGAGCGTCGTCGGGATCCTACCGTGGCTCGGCGCGACCGTCGGGTTCGTGGCCGGCGGCACCGTGTCGGATCGCATCTACCGCCGCACCGGCGACGTGCTGTTCGCGCGCAAGATCGTGATCGTCGTCGGGCTCGCGGTCGCGGCGGCCTGCGTGCTGCTGGCGTCGCGCGTGAGCTCGCTCGGCGCGGCCGTCACGCTGATCGCGATCGCGAGCCTGTTCGCGTTCATGGCGCCGCAGGCGTGCTGGTCGCTGCTGCAGGAAATCGTGCCGCGCGAACGTGTCGGCTCGGCGGGCGGGTTCGTTCACCTGCTTGCAAATCTCGCGGGCATCCTCTCGCCGAGCGTGACCGGTTGGCTCGTTCAGTATGGCGGTGGGTATGCGAGTGCGTTCGTGCTCGCGGGTGCATCGGCGCTGGCCGGTGCGGTCATCCTGACGTTCACGGTGCGCGCGCGGGCTGTTGTGCAGATGCGCGGGGCTGCCTGACGAAGTACTCCGTTGAACTAGCAACGCGGGAGTGGGTGACCTGATTTAATCATCATCGGTTGATGAAACCGCTCGGCTATACCGTGAGGCTGCCAAAGCCGAGACAAACTACCATCGCCAACTTGGAACAGCCACCGCTGAATCGACATCGAGTTAAACCAACCAGCCTCCCCGATTTCCCGGGGCGGTTCAGTCTGTGTGGAACATCCTGGAAAATAAAGACACCTACCAGAGCCGCACGACTTTATAGGAGCCGCAGGCGCGAACTTCATTGAGGCGCGGGGCGCGGTCCCCAAAACGACGCTGGATAGATCTGGGCAAGCCAACATGACATCAACCGTCAGGCGTTGTAAAACTGGTGCGGACCATAGATTCATTTTGGCTTACGGTTGCCCGAACTGTCGCAGCAACTCGAAGCCTGTCCCTCCGTTCCAAGAGCTATCAAGGTCGAATCCAGAGGCAAACTTCTAACGTCTGTCAGGTTATAACTTGCATAAATGAACTGATTGGCGTACCGTGGAAGGGCCGTGGAGGGAAACTGCGTTGGACAGCATGGATCGAGACGTACTGGAAACTGCCGTCATGTGGCATCGCGCTGGGCGCGCGGTGATGCTCGGCACGGTTCTGAAGACGTGGGACTCGGCGCCCCGCCCGATCGGCGCGATGGTCGCGCTGCGCGACGATGGTGCCGTGAAGGGTTCCGTATCGGGTGGGTGCCTCGAGGACGTTCTGATCGAGCGCGTGTGGCGCGTCGGATTTTCGGGCCCGACGCCGACCGTTGTAATCTATGGCCTTTCGGCAGACGACGCGCATCGCTTCGGTCTTCCGTGCGGCGGCACGCTGATGATTCTCGTGGAACCGGCCGGATATCGTCGCGTCTGGACGAGGCGCTGGAATGGGTCAGGCGTGGCCGGGTGGTGATCCGGAACGTGAACGCTAAAACCGGCGAAGCCGACGTGACGCTGACCGATTCGGCAGCCCCGACCTCGTTCGACGGCGTGTCGTTGCGCGCATGTTACGGGCCGAGCCATCGCCTGGTGATCATCGGCGCGGGGCAACTGTCCGAATATGTTGCGCGGATGGCGGTGGCGCTGGGCTATCGCGTCATCGTATGCGACCCGCGTGAAGAGTACCTCGGGGAATGGTCCGCGGCGCATACTGAAGTATTCCGCGAAATGCCCGACGACCTGATCGAGCGAATCGGGCTGGATCCGAACACGGCCGTGGTGGCGCTGACGCATGATCCGAAGATCGACGACATGGCGCTGATCGAAGTGTTCAAATCGCCGGCGTTCTACGTGGGAGCGGTCGGTTCGCGTGCGAATAACGCGAAGCGTCGGGAACGGCTCAAGCTGTTTGACTTGACCGACACGCAGGTTGCAGCACTTCATGGTCCGATCGGGCTTCACATCGGTGCCAGGACGCCGCTGGAGATTGCGGTGGCCATCATGGCGGAGATGACATCACACCGTTACGGTGTGCCGGTCGTGCAGTCGCACGCGCTTCGCGATGCGCCACCGGTGCCGCAACGGATCGTATAGGCACGCGCGCACCTGTGTTGCGTTGCGTGAATGCCAGATGATTTTTTTTCGATGGACTTATGGTTAAACCCACCATGCTCGAATCGTCGAGCCACAGTGCGTCGGATGCACGTTTTGCATCGATCGAGCGCTATTCTTCGGTTGCGAGAACGGTCGAGATACTGTCGGATGCGTGGGGATTCCTCGTGCTGCGGGAGTGCTTTTTCGGCGTCCGGCGATTCGAGCAGTTCCAGAGCATCCTGCAGGTGCCGCGTACCACGCTGGTGGAGCGGCTCAAGAAATTCACGACTCTGGGCATACTGAAGAAACAGCTTCCGTCGACTGGCGGCGCTCGCTACGAGTACCGTTTCACGGAGCAGGGCCGCGACTTGTACGCAACGATGGTCGCGCTGCTCGCGTTCGGCGACCGTTGGCTTGCGGGCGCTGCACAGCCGCCGTTGAAACTGATTCACAAGACCTGCAAATGCGATTGCGCGCCGCGCGTCGTGTGCTCGCACTGCCACGCCGGCATCGACCCGAGGTCCGTCCACTATCGCGACGGGCCGGGGGCGGGCGGCGAGGAGCGGATCGCCGAACGCAAGCGCTCGCGCCGGAATTCGGACGTGAGCGTCCTCGAGCGCATTCGGCCATGCTCGGTCGCGCGAACGTTGCAGATCATCGGTGACCGTTGGAGTTTCCTCGTGATCCGGGAATTCTTTTACGGCGTTCGACGGTTCGACGAGTTTCAGTCGCGGCTGGGTATCGCCACCAACATTCTGTCCGATCGGCTGCAGCGACTCGTGGAGCAGGGTATCGCGGAGAAGCGGCTGTATCAGGAGAAGCCGAAGCGTTACGAGTACCGGCTGACCGAAATGGGCCGCGACTTGTATGGGCCGCTGTTGGTCATGATGGCTTGGGGCGACAAGTGGCTTTCTGGTGGCAAAGCACCGTTGAAACTTCGGCACCGGGAATGCGATCACGATTTTCACGCGATCGTTGCATGCGACAAATGCGGCGCGGAACTCGATCCGCATGACATGTCATACGTACTTCGGTACGCGTTGCCGGTGGAGCTCGACGTCGCCTGATTCGCGCTTCTCGATACCGCGTGGCGGCGCGGTGCGCGTACAGCGCAGGTCGATTCAACAGCATGGCGGCCGTCTTCTCGCGCGGTCGGCCTGGCAGCTGGCTGAACGGCTCGTTCAAATCGCGCGGACCGCGCGCGGCGATTTGCCTCGCCATCTCCTCTTTTACCCTTCCTCATGTTTTGATGCGCCCGATCGACCGCACGTGTCACCGGACGCATCCGGTCGCGCACGCGGATTTGCCACGTAGCGCTGCTTGCTTTCGCGTCCGGCTTCGACCTCGCGCAGACGCCAACCGGATCGGCATGCCGCGTGCGTGGCCTGGAAGGTATCGCCATGCAAGTAACATATACGTTGACGAAACCATATCGGAGCGGCCTCGTCCGGATGCGGGAACGGCGGCCGCGCGCGCACGGAACGCTTCATAGGACCGGAAAATAGCGGCTAATTGGCTGCGTTCCTTCAGACGTGACAAGTTGTCGAACAAGGGACTTGCAAATCAGGATTTCGCTCACTATAGTCCATTTATGCAAGTTAATTGAGCGTCACGACATCGTCGTCGATTCCGTGATTCCGTGATCGGGTGGAGGAGCAAAATTGAACGCATTTGAGTTTCAGTCGAACAGGTCGACGATCGTCGAGGCTGGTGCCTCGGCGCGCCTTGGGGAAATCGTCGGGCGGCTGGGTTGTCGCTCGGTCTTTCTCGTCACCGACCGCGGCATCGTCGATAACGGTCTGCTGAAGCCGGCTCTTGAAAGCCTCGAGGCAGCCGGCATGGCCGTGACGGTGTATGCGGACGTGCAGGCCGATCCGCCGGCTCACGTGGTGAACGGTGCGGCCGATGCGGCGGCTTCCGCCCGGGCCGAATGCGTGGTTGGCATAGGCGGCGGCAGTTCGCTCGACGTCGCGAAACTGGTGGCGCTTCTCGCGCACCGGACCGAAAAGCTCGACGACGTCTACGGCGTTGGCGTCGCGAAGGGGCCGCGGTTGCCGCTGGTGTTGCTCCCCACGACCGCGGGAACGGGATCCGAGGTCACGCCGATTTCGATCGTGACGACCGGAGACGGAGAAAAGAAAGGCGTTGTCTCGCCGGTACTGCTGCCGGACATCGCGGTGCTCGATGCGGATCTGACGTTGAGCCTGCCGCCCGCGGTCACGGCGGCGACGGGCATCGACGCAATGGTTCATGCGATCGAGGCGTACACCAGCAAGCGCCTAAAGAATCCGGTCTCCGATTGCCTCGCGAAGGAAGCGCTTCGCTTGCTCGGCGCCAACATCGGCGAGGCTTGTGGCAACGGCACCAATCGCGACGCACGCCAGGCGATGCTGCTCGGCGCAATGCTGGCGGGCCTCGCATTCGCCAATGCGCCCGTCGCGGGTGTGCATGCGCTGGCCTATCCGGTAGGCGCACGGTTTCATGTTCCGCACGGGCTGTCGAACTCGCTCGTTCTGCCGGCGGTCATGCGTTTCAATCTCGATGCGGCGGCCGATCCGTATGCGGAGCTTGCCGCCGTTCTTATGCCCGACGTCGCGGGAAGCGCCGGTGCGCGCGCGAGCGCACTGGTCGAGCATTTGACTGCGTTGCCGAAGGCGCTCGGCTTGCCCACCAGACTGTCGGATGTTGGTATTGGCCGTGGCGATATCGCGACACTGGCCGAAGACGCGATGCGTCAAACCCGTCTGCTCGCGAACAACCCGCGCGAGATTTCCCTTCAGGATGCGGCTGCGCTCTACGAGGAGGTTTTGTGAGCGAGAAAAAAATGCCGTCACGCCGAGCTCAATATTCGCACTTCAGCGCCATCCAGACGCGCTGGTCCGACAACGATTCCTATGGGCACGTGAACAACGTCGTCTATTACGCGTACTTCGATACGGCGGTCAATCGGCATTTGATCGAACGTGGCGTGCTCGATATTGCAACCAGCACCGTCATCGGGCTCGTGGTCGACACGCGTTGCACGTACTTCTCGTCGATCGGTTTTCCCGACATCGTCCATGTCGGCATGAAGGTCGTGCATCTCGGCAACAGCAGCGTGCGCTACGAGATCGCACTGTTTCGCAACGATGCCGACACGGCTTCCGCGATCGGCGAGTTCGTACACGTTTATGTCGATCGGGCAACGAACGGCCCGGTACCGATTCCGCGCGATGTCCGGCAAGTCTTGCAGTCATTGATGGCCTGACGCGCCGGTCGCGACAGGTGTCCTGGAGGAGAGAACAAATGGAAATGGCAGGAGAGGCACGGTTGCAGGCATCCCGCGAGACCGTGTGGAACGCGCTCAACGATCCGGCGGTGCTGCAGGCCAGTATTCCGGGGTGCGAAGTGCTCGAGAAGAGCGCGGACAACGAATTTACCGCGACGGTGGTGTCGAAGGTTGGGCCGATCAAGGCGCGGTTCGCCGGCAAGGTGACGTTGTCCAATATCGCCGCCCCCGTCAGTTACACGCTGACGGGTGAAGGGTCCGGCGGTGCGGCGGGCTTCGCGCGTGCCGACATTGACGTGGCGCTCGAAGCGCTCGAACAGGACGTCACGCTGCTTCGATACGGCGTCAAGGCAAACGTCGGGGGCAAGCTGGCGCAGTTGGGTTCGCGAATGATCGATGCGGCGGCGCGCAAGTCGGCGGACGATTTCTTCGATCTGTTCGCGAGGCAGGTCGGCACGAAAGTGGCCAATGGTGAACAGGAGACGTCGTCATCGACGATGGGCGTCGATGCACTGTTGGCGGCCGTGTCGATCGAGCGTCCGGTCGTTGCGCCGGCTCACGCGGAACTGGCCGTCGCCGCCGGACCCCTGGCGCCGCGGCAACGTGCCGAACCCGTCGGCGCCGCTGCGCCGCAGGCTCGCTCGTCCGCGGCGGACGGCGCACCTGCGGCCCCGTTGGCCGATCTTCAGGCGGAGGTGACGGATGCGTTGATGACCGAGAAGATCAAGGTGTGGATCTCCGATCAGATCGCGGTCGTCACCTTGAACCGGCCGCGCAGTCGCAACGCGATGACATACGGGATGTGGCTCGCGATGCCGTCGGTCATGACCGCTCTCGAACGAAATCCCGCGGTGCGGGCCGTGTTGCTGACCGGCGCGGGCGACGACTTCTGCGCCGGGGCCGACATCTCCGAGTTCGAGAAAGTGCGCGCCGACGCCGGCCAGGCGAACGCGTACGAGATTGCGGTGGATGCGTGCTGCGATGCGATCGCGAACATCTCGAAGCCGACCATCGCCGTATTGCGCGGCTACTGCCTGGGCGGCGGCGCGCATCTGGCGATGTCGTGCGACTTCCGCTTCGCGGCACCCGACGCCACGTTCGGCATTCCGGCGGCGCGCCTGTCCATCATCTACGGCGTGCGTGGGACGCGCAAGCTGTTGTCGCTGGTGGGGGTGTCGCAAGCGAAGAAGATTCTCTACGGCGCAGAGCGATTCGATGCGCGTGCGGCACGCGACATCGGATTCGTGGACCGGATCGCCGGAGACGACGCGCAGGTCGCGCCGCTCTCGTGGTGGCAGCGGGTGACCGTCGGCAAGCCGCGTGCAAGGACGAGCGATCCGATGGCCGATGCGCGCGCGTTCGCGAGAACAATGGCGGCCAACGCGCCGCTGAGCGTGGCGGGCGCGAAATACCAGCTGAACGGGATGGCGATGGGCACCGGCGCGCTGGATCTCGATCGAGCCGAAGCGATGATCGCGGCGGCAGCGAGTAGCGACGACTATCGAGAAGGCCGGGCCGCGTTCGCCGAAAAGCGCTCAGCGAAATTCCAGGGACGTTGACGGAGGAACCGATGAAACCGGCACCGTTTGACTATTGTTGCCCGGACTCCGTCGACGAGGCGATCGCCGCGCTGGCGGCCTGCCGCGGCGATGCGAAATTGATGGCCGGTGGCCAAAGCCTGATGCCGATGCTGAATTTTCGTGTAGTGCGTCCCGCGATGATCGTCGACATCCGCAAACTGGTCGAACTCGACTACGTGCGCGAGCGTGAGGACGGCGGACTCGAGGTGGGTGCCCTGACACGTCATCGTGTGCTCGAGACGTCGCGTCAGGTCGCCCGGCATTTTCCGGTCATTCCGGACACGATGCGCCATGTCGCCCACCTCGCGATCCGCAATCGCGGCACGATCGGCGGGAGCCTGTCGCATGCCGATCCGGCTGCAGAGTTGCCGATGCTGGCGCGATTGCTGGATGCGACGATCGTCGCGCGGTCGCCCCGCGGCGAGCGCAGGATCGCGGCGGCCGATTTCTTCGTCGCGCCACTCACGACGATGCTCGACGATGACGAGATGGTCGTTCGCGTCGATTTTCCGGGCGTGAAGCCCGGGACCGGCTGGTGTTTCGAGGAATTCTCGCGTCGCGCAGGTGACTTTGCGCTGGCCGCCGTGGGCGTGCTGCTGGATGTCCGCGACGGCGTGATTCACGATGCGCGCGTCGCGATGATGGGAGTAGGCGACACGCCGTTGCGGCGCACCGACTCGGAAGCGATCCTGCGCGGCAAGCCATTGTCCGACGTGCTCGTGGAGGAGGCGGCGGAAGCCGCGTGCGACGGACTGTCGCCCGCCATGGATCTACACGCTTCGCCGGCATACCGCCGCCATCTCGCGGGCGTGCTCGCGCGGCGTGCGATACGCAGCGCATGGCGCCGTGCTTCAGGAGTCCCGCAATGAACGAACATGACATTGCCCGCAAGCCCGTCTGGATGATCGTCAATGGCACGGTCGTCGAGCGCAGCGTCGAACCGCGCCTGCTTCTGTCCGATTTCTTGCGACACGACCTGTCGCTGACCGGCACACACGTCGGCTGCGAGCATGGCGTATGTGGGGCATGCACGGTGATCGTCGACGGCGATAGCGTGCGGTCCTGCCTGATGCTGGCGATCTCGGCCGACGGTTGCGACGTGCGTACCGTGGAGAGCATGGGCTCGCCCGATTCGCTGAGCCCGCTGCAGGAGGCGTTCCGCGAACATCACGGCCTTCAGTGCGGGTTCTGTACACCCGGCATGCTGGCGACCTGCGCCGATGCGTTGCAGAAATACCCGCTCGACAGCGATGAAGAGATTCGCGACGCGCTGTCCGGGAATCTCTGTCGCTGTACAGGCTACCAGGGCATCGTCGAGGCCGTCCGTGTGTGCGTAACGGCGCGCGATGCATTGCGGCAAGCCGCCGGATCCGAGCCAACCGAGGAAAATCAACGATGAAAATGCATGTTCTGAACGGCGGCCGGCTCCGGATGCGCAAGAGTGTCTATCTCCCGGAAGCCGAGCGAAGCGAAACGATCGACCTGCCGGTGGCGTGCATGCTGTTTCGACATGGTCAGGGCAACGTATTGTTCGATACCGGATGCCACCCCCAGGTCGTCGACGATGCCGCAGCGCGCTGGGGCACGATGGCGAAGGCCATGACGCCGATCGGTGGGCCGCAAGACAACGTCGTCTCTCAGCTGGAAACGCTAGGGCTCGCGCCTGACGACATCGATGTGGTCGTCAACTCCCATCTGCACTCCGATCATTGCGGCTGCAATGCATTCTTCAAGCGGGCGACGTTCTTCTGTCACGCGAAGGAGCTGGCGGCCGCCCAGGGGGAAGAGGCACTGCAACGCGGCTACATTCCCGCCGACTGGCAGCATCCGATGCCGACCGAACTCGTCGACGGGGACCGCGACGTCTTCGGCGATGGAAAGATGCTGCTGGTCCCGTTGCCGGGGCATACGCCGGGGAGCATCGGCATGCTCGCGACGCTGGAGCGTGACGGCGCCTTCCTGCTGGCTGCCGACGCCGTTGCGCTGCGCGAGAATCTGACGCGCGAAGTGATGCCGCGCAACACGTGGGACTCGGACGCCGCGTTGTCATCGCTCAACGAAGTCCGGCGGCTCGAACGGGATGGCGCGAGCGTGATCTTCGGCCACGACCCGAAACAGTGGGACACGCTTCGCAAGGGAGAGCACGCGTATGAGTAAGCCGCATCGTGATCCTGGCACCCCGCCGGACGCCGATGTCGGCACCGACGAACGGCCGCGCGGCGGCTTTGTCGGGCAGCCAGTGCGCCGATTCGAGGACGCGAGACTGCTCACCGGGCTCGGTCGTTACGTCGACGATCGGCCGGCCGGAAATGCACTTCATCTCGCGATCGTGCGCAGCGACCAGGCGCATGCGCGCATCCGCGCCGTGCGTGCCGACGCTGCACGGGGCATGGAAGGTGTATTCGGCATCTATGCGTGGGCCGATCTGGCCGGCCTCGTCAAGCCGGCTGTCGCGGTATCGCGCATGGCGGATTATCAACCCACGCCGATTCATGCGCTGGCCGACGGTGTCGTGCACTTCGTCGGCGAACCGGTGATCGCGGTACTCGCTGATAGCCGCTATCTGGCTGAGGATGCGCGGGATGCGATCGAGATCGAATACGAACCGCTGCCGGTCGAGACCGATGCCGAGGCGGCGGCACAGCCCAGCGCGCCACTGCTGCACGAAGGATTGACGAGCAACGTGCTGGTCGAACGTCGGTTCGTGCGCGGCGAGATCGACGAAGCGTTCGCGAACGCGCCCGTCACCGTTGGCGGTCGGTTCCGGTTTCACCGGAAGATGCCGACCGCGATGGAGCCGCGCACCTATATCGCGGAAGTGGATCCGGGCCGGGACGCCCTGACGCTCTACACGTCGAGCCAGATACCGGGCATCGTGCGCGACGCGATGGCGGATCTGCTCGATATGCCGGGCAACCGGCTGACGGTGATCGCGCCCGATGTCGGCGGCGGATTCGGCGGCAAGACCTCGGTCTATCAGGAGGAAGTGCTGGTATGCGTGCTCGCGCGCAAGATCGGGCGTGCGGTGCGCTGGAGCGGCGATCGGCTCGAGGACATGCTGTCGACGAGCCAGGCCTTCGACGAACGGGTCGATGCCGAACTCGCACTGGATAGCGACGGCCGGATTCTGGGCCTGCGTGCCGAAGTGATCGGCGATGTGGGCGCGTATTCGATCTATCCGTGGACTGCCGGCATCGAGCCGGTTCAGGTCATCAGTTTTCTGCCCGGGCCGTACCGGGTCCCCGCCTATCACGGACACGTGCGTGGGGTGACGACACCCAAGGCGCCGACCGGGCCCTATCGCGGCGTCGGACGCCCGACGTCGACATTCGCGATGGAGCGCCTGATGGATCTGGCGGCAAAGCGGCTCGACATGGATCCGACGGAGTTGCGGTTGCGCAACCTCGTGCGTCCGGAGGAGTTTCCGTATCGCACGCCGGTCGGCATCGTGTGGGATCAATCGGCGTTCATTGAAGGAATCGAGGCAGCGAAGGAACGGTTCGACTACACCGCCGCGAGGCAGGCCCAGGCGCACGCGCGTGCCGAAGGGCGCTGGGTCGGTATCGGCGTCGCCTGCTATGCGGAACTGTCCGGCATCGGCTCGCGCATTTCCGCGTCGCCAGGCATGCCGATCAACACCGGCACCGATACGTGCGTGATCCAGCTCGATTCGACCGGAGCGGTCACGGCATCGTTCGGCTGCGCATCGCATGGTCAGGGACACGAGACGACGCTCGCTCAGGTGCTGGCAGACGAACTCGGCGCGCGCATCGAAGATCTGCGCGTGATCACCGGCAATAGTGCCGCCGTGCCGCACGGTACCGGCAGTTATGCCAGCCGCACGGCCGTCATCAGCAGTGGGGCTGGAATGCTGGCAGCGCGCGAACTGCGCGCACGGATGCTGCGCGTCGCCGGTCATCTGCTCGACGTGTCGCCGGGCGATCTCGACGTGGTCGAGAGCGTCATTCGCGTGCGCTGGCGCGACGCGTGTCTGTCATTCGCCGATCTGGCAAAGGCGCTCTATTCGCAGATGGGACGCGTGCCGCCGGAGTTCCGGGAGGATCTTTGCGTCAGTCGGGTTTACGACCCGGTGGTAGGCACGACCAGTTCGTCTACGCATCTCGTTCAGGTGGAAATCGATCCCGAGACGTATGGCGTTCACGTTCAGCAATACGTGATCGCGGAGGACTGCGGACGAGTGATCAATCCATTAATCGTCGCGGGGCAGACGCGTGGCGCCGTGGCGCAGGGCATCGGCGCTGCACTGCTCGAGGAAGTCGTGTACGACGCCGAGGGGCAATTGCTGACCGCGAGCCTGGTCGATTACCTGCTGCCGTCGGCACCGGAAGTCCCGACGTTGGATCTCGTGCACCTCGAGAAACTGGCACCCAATACGCTGGGCGGCTTTCGCGGCATGGGCGAGGGCGGGACGATCGGCTCGCCCGCGGCCATTGCGAATGCGATCGCCGATGCGCTGTCGCCGCTGGACGTCGACATATCGGAATTGCCGGTGACGCCCGAGCGCCTGTATCGCCTCATTCATTTATCCCCCATTGAATCAATCAAGGAGCAACAAGATGGAATTCAGACTTGACGGAAAGGTCGCGCTCGTCACCGGCGGCGCCCGGGACGTGGGCCGTGAAATTGCACTGGGCCTGGCTGCCGAGGGTGCGAGCGTCGTCGTCAACTATCACGGATCGAAGGCCGCGGCGGAAGCGGTCGTGGACGAGATCCGCGCGCAAGGCGGGCGAGGGAGGGCGATCGGCTGCGACATCTCCGACCGTCGGGCCGTGGTTCGGATGATCGACGAGACCGTCGAGGTCTTCGGCGGTCTGAACATCCTTGTCAACAACGCCGGGCTCGTCATCCGCAAGCGCTTCCTCGATTCCCACCCGGACGAATGGCGCAAGCAGATCGACGTCTGCCTGTACGGCACGCTGAACTGCACGCATGCGGCGTTGCCTCATCTGGAGCGCCAGAAAGGCAGCGGCCGAATCATCACGATCACGGGCGATTCGTCGCGGGTCGGCGAATCCGGCCTGGCGATCGGCGCGGCCGCGCGCGCGGCCAATATCGCGCTGATGAAGTCGATCGCACGAGAAACGCGCTCCGGCACGACAGCCAATGCGCTGGCGCTCGGGTTGATCGAGACCGCACACGATCCGGAATTTCTCGAGGCGAATCTGGAACGGCTGGTCAAGCTCTATCCGCTTCGACGTCTCGGTCAGCCGCACGACGTCGCGCCCATGGCAGTTCTGCTTGCATCGGAAAAGGGGAGCTGGATTACCGGTCAGGTGATCAGCATCAGCGGCGGCTTCAGCATGGTCTGACGGCGCAATCGCCGGTCTTCTTTCCGCCATCCGACACATCAGCGCCGCCAACCGAATCCGAAGGTGACGCTCGAGGAGACAAACATGATTCACACCGAGCTTATTGTGCCTGTCCACGAATTGCTCAAACGCCATAAAGAGCGCAATCCGGACAAGGCCGCATTCGAGGACGCGCGCACGTCCGTCACGTATGCGGAACTGGACGCGATGACCGCACGCCTTGCGACGCACTTCCGGCGGGCGGGCGTGCAGGCCGGCGATCGCGTCGCCGTTGTACTGCCGAATTCGGTCGAATGGGTCGTGAGCTGCCTCGCCTGCGTTCGTGCCGGTGCGATCGCCGTGCCGATCAGCCACGAGGCGACCTCGCCGGAGATCGAGTATCGGCTGGACGATGCACGCTGCACGTCACTCGTGACGAGCGATGCGCGCGAGCGGGAATTGCGCGCGGTTGGCGCTTCGGTCGGCACGGTCAAGGAATATGTGACCGTGTCGTGGTCGTCGCAGCCGGTCGTCGGTACGCCATTTGCAGTCGCGACGGCGCGCGGCACCCCGAGTGAGCCGTTGGATCCGGACACGATCGACGATCCGGCATTCGTGATCTACACGTCGGGAACGACCGGCAAGCCCAAAGGCGTGCTGCTGTCGACGCGCGGCATGCTGTGGGTCGCCGCCGCATGCTGGGCGCCGATTGCCGGCCTGACGGGCAGCGATCGCATATTGAGCGCGCTTCCGCTGTATCACTCGTATGCGCTGAACTTCTCGGTGCTCAGTGTGCTCGCAGTCGGCGCGACCGCGTACCTGATGGAGAAGTATTCGTCGAGCGAAATCCCGCGGCTGCTGTCTGACGGGCGCTATACCGTCATGCCGGGCGTGCCGACGATGTTCCACTACCTGCTTGAATCCGCGCGGGCGAGCGGGGGCGGCTCGCTGCCCGGGCTGCGGTTATGCGTGTCGGCCGGCGCGATACTGCCGGGCACGACGAATCGAGAATTCGAAAACATGTTCGGCCTGAAGCTGCTCGACGGCTACGGCATTACCGAAACCTCGACGATGGTCACGATGAACTGGCCGACCGGTGCTCGCGTGTTCGGCTCGTGCGGCCTGCCGCTGCCGGGTGTGGCAGCGCGCATCGTCGAGCCTGTTGGGTTGCGCGATGTCGGTATCGGCGAAGAAGGCGAGTTGCTCGTCCGTGGGCCCAACGTGATGAAGGGATACCTGAACAAACCCGCGGAAACCGACGCAGCATTGAACAACGGTTGGTATCGCACGGGCGACCTGGCACGCTTTGACGCGAACGGCTATATCACCATCACCGGGCGCCTCAAGGAGGTGATCATTCGGGGCGGCCAGAACATCTCGCCCGCCGAGATCGAAGAGGTGGTCTGCGAGTACGACGGCGTTCACGACTGCGCGGTCGTCGGCATGCCGCATGCGCATCTCGGCGAGGTGCCGGTGGCGTTCGTCGTCGAGCGAACCGAGGGTGCTTTGGACGTTGCCGCGCTGCTCGCGTATTGCAGCCTGCATCTGTCGGCGTACAAGGTGCCGTCCGCGATTCATGTGACGACGGAAATTCCCCGGACCGGATCGGGGAAGGTCATGCGGTTCAAATTACGCGAAGCCGTACAACCGGCCGAGCACGGTGACGCCTGACGCGTTACGCCTATCTTTTGACTGGAGAAGTATTGATGGCGACAATATCACTGAGCGGTCAGATAACGCTTCGGAATCCTGATCTAGTAAGGCATGCGTGCCTGATCGCAGGGGAATGGATTCACGCCGACCAAGGGGGAACGATCGACGTGCGCAATCCGTCGACGGGGCAGTCGCTCGGGACGGTGCCGCGCATGGGGCGAGACGAAACATTGCGCGCGATCGACGGCGCCAATGCCGCGCTGGCCGAATGGCGCTCGCGTACCGGGAAGGAACGTGCGGTCGTTTTGCGTCGCTGGTATGAATTGATGATCGAGAATCAGGATGATCTGGCGGCGATCATGACGGCTGAACAGGGCAAGCCGGTTGCGGAAAGCCGCGGGGAAATCGGCTATGCCGCGTCGTTTCTGGAATGGTTCGGCGAGGAGGCGAAGCGGGTTTACGGCGATACGATTCCCGGGCATGCGCGCGACAAGCGCATCGTCGTGCTGAAGCAACCCATCGGCGTGTGCGCCGCGATCACACCGTGGAATTTTCCTGCGGCGATGCTGACGCGCAAGATCGGGCCGGCGCTCGCCGCTGGTTGCACGATGGTATTGAAACCGGCGAGCCAGACGCCTTTTTCGGCGCTTGCGCTCTGCGTGCTGGCGGAGCGTGCCGGCGTACCAAAGGGGGTGATCTCGTGCGTGACTGGCGCGGCGGCGGAGATCGGCGAGACGTTGACGACCAGCCCGATCGTCCGCAAGGTCTCGTTCACCGGATCGACGGAAATCGGCAAGGTTCTGTTGGCGCAATGCGCGTCGACCGTCAAGAAGGCATCGATGGAACTGGGCGGCAACGCGCCGTTTATCGTATTCGACGATGCCGATCTCGACGCGGCGGTGAAAGGTGCGATCGCGTCGAAGTACCGCAATGCCGGACAGACCTGCGTATGTGCGAACCGGCTGCTGGTTCAGGATGGCGTGTATGACACGTTCGTCGAAAAACTGTCGGTGGCCGTGCAATCAATGCGCGTCGGCGACGGATTCGAAGAAGGTGTCGCGATCGGTCCTTTGATCGATGAGCATGCCGTCGCGAAGGTTGTGGAGCACGTCGACGACGCGATATCGAAGGGCGCGCGTGTCGTAGTCGGCGGAACGCGGCATCAGAAGGGCGGCAACTACTACGAGCCGACGATTCTTGCCGATGTGACTCCGTCGATGCGGATCTTTCGCGAGGAGACATTCGGTCCCGTCGCGCCCATTTTCCGGTTCAGTACCGATGACGAGGCAATCGCGCTCGCGAACGACACCGAATTCGGTCTCGCTTCCTATTTCTATAGCCGGGATATCGGTCGCGTGCTGAAAGTGGCCGAGGCGCTCGAATACGGCATCGTAGGTATCAACGAAGGACTGATTTCGACCGAGGTCGCACCGTTCGGCGGTGTCAAGGAGAGCGGGCTCGGACGCGAGGGATCGAAGTACGGCATCGAGGACTACCTCGAGCTCAAGTATTTGTGCGTGGGCGGTATCGCCTGACGCTCGGGGCGGCACCCGGGCGCGTCGATGCTTCGGTGCCGGTTCATCGTGAACTCGTCGATGGAGGTATCTCGCGCAATTAGATCCAGTAATGAAAGTTAAACAACAACGATGAATCCATTGGTTTGGAGGAGCTAGACATGTCAACGGTCAATGTGGCAGTGCCTGCGTCGCGGATGTCCCGTGACGAAAAACGAGTGGTTTTCGCATCTTCGTTAGGTACGGTGTTCGAGTGGTACGACTTCTTTCTCGCGGGCTCGCTGGCGACGTTCATTGGCAAGCACATTTTCTCGGGCGTCAACCCGACCGCGGGATTCATCTTTACGCTGCTGAGCTTTGCTGCGGGGTTCGCGGTGCGGCCTCTCGGGGCGATCGTATTTGGACGTCTGGGCGACCTTGTCGGCCGCAAGTACACGTTCCTCGTGACGATCGTCTTGATGGGCGGCTCGACGTTTCTCATCGGGTTGCTGCCGGGCTTTGCCACTATCGGGATCGCTTCGCCGATCCTGTTTGTCGCGATGCGGATGATTCAAGGGCTCGCGCTTGGCGGCGAATATGGCGGCGCGGCGACCTATGTCGCGGAGCATGCGCCGAATGACCGGCGCGGTGCATGGACCGCCTGGATCCAGATGACCGCGACGCTCGGGCTGTTCCTGTCGCTGGTGGTCATTCTGGGTGTGCGAACCACGACAGGCGAAGGTCCGTTCGCATCGTGGGGATGGCGAGTGCCATTCCTGATGTCCGTCGTCCTGCTCGGGATATCGGTGTGGATCCGCCTTCAGTTGCACGAGTCGCCGGCATTCGAGCGCATGAAGGCCGAGGGCAGTCGCTCGAAGGCACCCGTAGCCGAGGCATTCGGGCAATGGAAGAACCTCAAGCTGGTGTTGGTCGTGTTGTTCGGGCTGACGGCGGGGCAGGCAGTCGTCTGGTATACGGGGCAGTTCTACACGCTGTTCTTTCTGACGCAGACGCTCAAGCTCGAGGGTTCGACGTCGAATGTGATCCTTGCCATCGCACTCATGATCTCTGCTCCGTTCTATGTCGTGTTCGGTTCATTGTCCGACCGGATCGGACGCAAGCCGATCATCCTGATTGGTTTCGCGCTGGCGGCCGCCACGTACTTTCCCCTGTTCAAGGGGCTGACGCACTTCATCAATCCCGCGCTGGAGACGGCACAACGGAATGCGCCAATCGTGGTGAAGGCATCTCCTCTCGAGTGTTCGTTCCAGTTTAATCCGGTTGGTACGGCGACCTTTACCAGTTCATGCGATATCGCCAAGAGTGCGCTATCGAAAGCCGGGCTGAGCTACCGTAACGAACCGGCGCCGCCGGGAGAGCGGGCCGCGATCGTCGTCGGCGGCAGCGTCATTGCGTCATACGATGGAAAAGCCGCCGACGCAGCCATGCAAGCGCGTGATTTCGATCGGGCGCTGCAGCGTGCGCTGCACGATAACGGCTATCCGGCGAAGGCCGATCCGGGCAAGATCAATTGGCCGATGGCGATCCTTCTGCTGGCGATCCTGATGATCTACGGCACGATGGTCTACGGGCCGATCGCGGCCATGCTCGTCGAGTATTTTCCGACACGGATCCGCTACACGTCGATGTCGTTGCCATATCACATCGGCAACGGATGGTTCGGTGGATTCCTGCCGGCCTCCGCATTCGCGATCGTCGCGGCAAACGGGAACATCTATTCCGGCCTCTGGTATCCGATCGTCATTGCGGCCGCTTCGCTAATCGTTGGGGTCTTGTGCGTGCGCGAGACGCGCGGCACCGATATCTGCGCCAACTGACCAGACAACATATCGATACGGAGTCGAGCGGATCATGGCGTTATACGAATATCGAGGCGTGGCCCCGCGCGTTCATGCGTCCGCTTACGTACACCCGAGTGCGAGCATCATCGGTGACGTGATCGTCGGCGCCGGTTGTTATATCGGGCCCGGAGCCTCGCTACGTGGGGACTTTGGCGCTATTCGTGTCGGCGAGGACAGCAACGTACAGGACAACTGTACGTTGCATGTCGGACACGGGATGACATGTTTGCTTGGCGAACGGTCTCATGTCGGCCACGGCGCCGTGGTACACGGCGCACGTCTGGAGCGCAATGCGCTGATCGGGATGAACGCCATCGTGATGGACGACGCGATAGTCGGGGATTCCGCCATCGTGGCGGCGTGCGCTTTCGTCAAGTCTGGGATGCAGGTGCCGGCACAAACCCTGGTCATAGGCGTGCCGGCCCGTATCGTCCGCGTACTGACCGACGCGGAACTGCGTGAGAAGGTCGCAGCGACGAACCGATACTGCGAACTCGCGGCAGCGAGTTTGGCAACGATACGCCGGATCGATATGTCGATCGGTGGCTGAGCCGAGTGATATTCCCGGATTTCGACAGCCCCCGACCGGCGCCAATGGAATACGGCGATCGACGAGTGCCGAGCTCGGCTTTTGCGGTGGAGTGCCGCAATCGTTCGTTATCGGCACTACCGAACGTAGCCGTGCAGTGCGCCGCTGGCATGCTCGCACTGCACGATTCGCATACGAATCAATCGATCCCTGCGGTGCGGTGACCAGCATAGTACGGGGTGCGCCAGTTTGGCGTTATGCCCATGAAGTCGTCGAAATATGCAATGGCCAGCATTGGCTCTTCGAGCAAATTCTCGCGATACGATTGCCAGATTTTGACCTGTCCGATTTTTTCGGACGGTTCAACGACTTTTCCACACTCCTGCCGTGATATTTTTTTGACGAGCTCAACGCAAAAATGAGTCAGTGCGAATCCGGTGGGCCACCAGTTTGCAATTTCGCTGCTCGATTTTTTATGTGGAATGACGGTCACCGATGTGTCTCGGACGGCTTTGAATTTCAATAGTTCGGCGAGCAGTGCGCCGATGCAGAACTGAAAATAGTCAGCCGCGTTCTTGCGTAGGTAAAACTCGCTGTCTTCAAGGATTTGAGTCCACGCGACGAACGCTTGTGTGAACTGTCGATCATCGAGTTCGAGCAACACGCCGGAATTTTTTGAGTAGTCGTCGCAATACCGCTGAAGAAGCAGTCTGCAAGATGACAGTTTGGCGAGAGCCGGCCATACGCGATGTATGGACCTTGCGATCGGTTCGTGTTCGTCTACCAAGATGCTTCTCCGGTGCATTCACTTCACAGGTAGCTGACAATTCTGGAAAACTCGCGCTGCATCGCGTCGTCCGGACTTTTCGATCGCAATGCCGCTCGAATTCGCGACTCGGACGCGCCTACGAGATCGGCCGCGAAGCGAAGCAGCGCGTCGGGATCGGACGGAAGCGCTGCAGGCTGGACAATTCTTGCGCACCCAGTGATACCGAGTAATAGAAAAACATATACGTTCGGCTCGGATACCAGCCACCACGGCGCGACGACATCCGGCAATTCATCGAATCGTGCGCTTCGAATCGGATGGCGGTCGATGAGCGATAACGTGAGCCGGGAATACGCGCGGCAGATATCGTCTGAAAATTCATCCGGGGACGCCTCAATCTGGATTTCCGATATGCTTTTCAACACGTTGCCCGCGCCGCGCAGGCTGCTGAATGCGTCATTGATGCGGTGTTCAAATATAAGGACGTCCGTCGCGCCCGCGTGCAGGATGAATCGCTTCGCGGCTGCGTAATAAAGTGCCGAGCAGTGGCGGATCAGCTTTGTATCCGCGGATTCGCGAATGACGCGTTCCAGGCCGCCGTCGAAGCTGACCGGCGCTTTCCAGTGATCCTGCAGTGGGGGAATGGCGTGACCTGCATACGTTTCGGCCGTTTCGAGCAATGTGTCCGCGATATGGCCGACGGAGCCAAGAAATTGCGGCAACGGCGGCAAGTTCGCGCGGTGGGCAGCGGTTCGTTGAGAATCGGACCCAGAGCCGGGGGCGTTTCGCGCCGCGTATCGAAGTTGCCGCGCACAATCCATCAATGCAAGGCGAACCTGACTGAGATCCTGGACGATGTGCGATGGCGTCAATGACTTGGGTTCCATGGCTGCCTCGAGACTGAAACATTTGAAGTTAAGATAGCACATTTGTTCAGTGTCATTGATCACGTTAATTTAGGGGAGGAAGCGTGCCGAGAGCCCGAACCCAGCACCGAGAAGAGGCCATCGACGAACAAAGTCCAGCGCGCAGACTGCGACTGCGCGCGGCGTGGATGTACTTCGTGGAGGAGATGACGCAACACGAGATCGCACAGAAACTCGGCATCGGTCGGGTGACGGTCGTGCGCCTGCTGGCCGCTGCGCGCGAGCGAAACGAGGTAAAAATTTCGATTGGTGATCGCCTGATCGAATGCGTGGATCTCGAACGGCAACTCGAGGAGCGATTCGGGATCGCGGAAGCGATCGTCGTACCGTTGTCAGCGCGAGACGCGGATGCCACCGCGCCGGTAAGCGCCGCCACTGGCGAATATGTGTCGTCGATGGTGCGGTCGAACATGAAAATCGGCGTCGGTTGGGGGCGTACCCTTGTCAGTTCGCTGTCGTACATGGGGGAGCGTCCCGTCGAAAACGTCTCGGTGGTTTCACTGTTGGGCGGCATCATGAAAGCCCGGCATTTCAACCCGGCGGAGTTCGCTTGGCGTTTCGCGACGTTGTATCAGGCGGACTGCTACCTGATGACCGCGCCTTTGGTGGTCGACAGCCCGGAGACCCGGCGCACGCTCATCGAGCGCTGCGGCCTTCGGGATATTTTCGATCTGGCGAGATCCCTGGATGCGGTCGTCCTCGGCGCTGCGGGCACTGGCCCGGAGGCAACGGCGCACCGCTCGCGGTTCATCAGCGATGCTGATCGCGAATCCGTGATCAAGGCGGGTGCCGTGGGCGATCTGCTTTTCAACTTTTTCGGCGCCAACGGACAACTGGTTGACCATCCCATCAACGAGCGTGTGATGTCCGTGCCGCTCGACATCGTCAAGCAAGTACCGGTGCGCGTGCTTGCAGCGGGCGGCGTGAGCAAGGTGCCGGCGCTCGGGGGCGCTCTGAGGTTATTGCGACCGTCCGTATTGATCACCGATCAATACGCCGCAGCGGACTTGCTGAAACTAGCGGACTGACTCTTCGCGCGGAAAGGGCCCCGTCACCTTTCCGTACTCCGCGCTCGTCCCCACTGCCGAGAGAAGCGCGCTCTCGCACCTCCCCATTCGCAGCGACGGCAGTTTTGCTGCGCCGCATCAATTTCTGTATCAGTGCCCGCCGCTGAATTGTCGCTCGCGTCCGCGAGCCCTTCGGTGCGGCTCATCATCTCCATCCCCAAATTTCCATGCGCTAGGAATAACCCTAGATGCACTCCTTTTATCGCTCGGTTGCTTGTACCTTTAGTGAACAAAGTGCTATTGTAAAAAACAAATGTGCACTGAACGTCGCGGCGATCCAGGTTGCAGACGCGGGTTAAGGGCACATGCCTGCGCAAGCGCGCGTCACTACCCAGGAGACATCGTCGATGCTCAACATCATTCCCAGCGGCCTGGCGGCCGACCTCAAAGCCCGTGCCCAATCGGGCAGACCTATCCGAATCGGCTTGATCGGCTCCGGCGAAATGGGCACGGACATCGTGACCCAGGTCCGGCAAATGGAAGGTCTTGAGATCGGCGCGATCGCGGACCTCCGTGTCGACGCCGCATGCGAAGCGGTTCGAGTCGCCAATCAGGCGGACGAAGGCTATCGCGTCGTCGAGACCGGCTCGGGGATTTCGCAGGCGATCGAGGCCGGATCGATCGCCATCACGCAAGACTCGAATGCGATCTGTACCAACGATCAAATCGACGTGGTTATCGATGCGACCGGCAAACCGGCGGTGGGCGCGCAGATCGGGCTGCTGGCCATGGAGCACGGCAAGCATCTCGTGATGATGAACGTCGAAGCCGATGTGACCATCGGTGCATACCTGCGTCGTGAAGCGGAGCGGCTGGGTGTGGTGTACACGCTCGGTGCCGGCGACGAGCCGAGCTCGACGATTGAGTTGATCGATTTCGTCAGCGCGCTCGGTTATCCGATCGTCGCCGCGGGCAAGGGCAAGAACAACCCGCTGAATATCGACGCGACACCGGACGACTATATGGCGGAAGCCATGGCGCGCAACATGAATCCGCGCATGCTGGTGGAGTTTGTCGACGGTTCGAAGACCGCGGTCGAAATGGCGGCGATCGGAAATGCGACCGGGCTGATTCCGGATGTCGCCGGCATGCACGGTCCCGCGGCCACGCTCGACCAACTGCATGAGGTGCTTTGTCCGGTGGCGGACGGCGGGATCCTCACCCAAAAGGGCGTAGTCGATTACACCATTGGAAAGGGCGTCGCGCCCGGGGTGTTCGTCGTTGCCGAACTTGCACATCCTCGCCTGCGCGAGCGCATGGCTGACCTCAAGCTCGGCAAGGGGCCGTATTACACGTTTTATCGCCCGTATCACCTGACGAGTCTCGAGGTCCCGCTCAGTTGCGCGCGCGCTGTCCTGTACGGCAAAGCCGACATGCGGCCGCTCCCCGTTCCGGTGGTCGAGGTTTGCGCGGTGGCGAAGCGAGACCTGAAAGTCGGTGACCGCCTCGACGCGATCGGCGAATTCACGTACCGCGCGTGGGCCATCGCGGCGGACGACGCGCTTGCGCAGCGCGCGGTTCCATGCGGCTTGCTGGAAGGCGGCGTTGTCACCCAAGCAATCCGAAAGGGCGAATTGCTGACGTACCAGAACGCCGCGGTCGACGCGAACGCACCGATCGTCAAACTGCGCCAGCGCCAGGACGAAATGGTCCGCGGTGCGCGTGCTGCCGCTTGAGGAGAAGATGATGGGATTCGTTGCAGAGAAGATCGAAGGAATGCCCGAAGTCTATCGGCATGTCTCGGTGCAAGCGCTGCGTGACGCGCTGAAGAAGATGCAACTTGTGCGTCGATTCGAGGAGAGCGCGGAGCAGGCGTATATGCGTGGCCTGATTCACGGGACGATGCACCTGTCTATCGGGCAGGAAGCTTCTGCGATTGCGATGACGATGCTCCTGACCGATGAGGACTACATCACGTCGACGCATCGCGGGCACGGCCACTGCATCGGCAAAGGTGCGGATCCGAAACGCATGTTCGCCGAATTCTTCGGCAAGGAGACGGGGTATTGCCGGGGGCGGGGTGGTTCGATGCACATTGCGGATGTGAGCCGCGGAAATCTCGGCGCCAACGGTATCGTGGGAGGAGGCTTGCCTATCGCGGTCGGCGCGGCGCTGTCGATCAAGAAGCAGCGCAAGGACTCGGTTGTCGTGTGTTTTTTCGGCGATGGCGCGAACAATGAAGGTGCGTTCCATGAATCGCTGAATTTCGCCGCGATCTGGAAGCTGCCGGTGATTTTCGTCTGTGAAAATAACCGGTACGGCATGTCGATGTCGGTCGAACGTTCGACGGCCGTCAGTCGGATCTCGCAGCGCGCGGTTGCGTATGACATGCCCGGCATAACTGTCGATGGCAATAGCTTCGGCGACGTGCTGACTGCGGCTGAAGGCGCGATCGAGCGCGCCCGAAAAGGCGAAGGGCCGACACTCATCGAGTGCGAGACATACCGCATTCGCGGCCACTCCAAGAGCGACCGGAACCGCTATCGCACCCGCGAAGAGATCGAGTCCTGGGGCGCAAGGGATCCCATTGCGAAATTCGAGCGGCAGTTGGTGGAGCTTGGGCTGATCGACGCCGCAGCGGTGCAAGCAATCCACGCGGAAGTCGAGGAAGAAATCAAGGCGGGTCTGGACTACGCGCAGAACAGCCCGGCACCGGACATCGCCGAGTTGACGCGCTATGTATATACGGAGAACGGGGGGAATGACCATGAGTGACCAGCGCGAACTGACTTACGCTCAGGCGATTCATGAGGCAATGGGCATCGCAATGGAGCGAGACGAGCGCGTGTTCCTGATGGGCGAGGATATCGGAGTCTACGGCGGTGCGTTCCAGGTGACCGGTGACCTGTTTCAGCGCTTTGGTGCGGAACGTGTCATGGACACGCCCATCGCGGAGCTGGCAGGCGCCGGCATTGCGGTCGGTGCGGCCATGACCGGCTGCCGGCCGATCTACGAATTCCAGTTTTCGGACTTCGCAACGCTTGCGATGGAACAAATCGTGAACCAGGCCGCGAAGATGCGTTACATGCTGGGCGGAGAAGTCTCGGTGCCGGTTGTGATGCGCTTTCCGGCCGGTTCCGGGACAGGTGCCGCAGCCCAGCACAGCCAGAGCCTCGAGGCCTGGTTCGCGCACGTTCCCGGATTGAAAGTGGTGCAACCCAGTACGCCCCATGACGCGAAGGGATTACTGCTTGCTGCGCTCGAGGATCCCGATCCGGTGATGATCTTCGAACACAAGCTCCTGTACAAGAGCAAGGGCATCGTGCCGGAGGGCTACTATGTGGAGCCGATCGGCAGGGCCGTCGTTCGCCGCGAGGGGCGGGATGTCACGATCGTCGCGACTTCGATCATGACCGTGCGTTCGCTGGAGGCGGCAGACGCGCTGCAGCAGGAAGGCATCGACGTGGAAGTGATCGATCTGCGCAGCATCCGGCCGATCGACCGTCAGGCGATCATCGACAGCGTACGCAAGACTTCGCGTCTGGTATGTGTGTACGAAGGTGTTCAGCAACTGGGCATAGGCGCCGAGATCGCGTCGATCGTTTGCGAAAGCGACGCCTTCGATTATCTGGACGCACCGATCGTCCGGCTGGGCGGCGCGGATTGTCCGTTGCCTTACAACCCGCAGCTCGAGAAGGCTGCCGTGCCGCAGGTGCCCGACATCGTCGAGGCGGTTCGGCATATCGTCGGTCGGAGGGGCTGAGATGGCGACCGAAGTGATTCTTCCTCGCGTCGACATGGACATGACCGAGGGTACGATTACCGCTTGGTATGTCAAGGACGGCGACACGATCAGGCAGGGCGAGCCGATCTTCGACATCGAGACCAGCAAGGCCACGATGGAAGTGGAGGCCCCGGCGAGCGGCACGATCCGGCAGATTACCGCCAGCGTCGGCGATACTGTCCCCGTCGGAACCGTGATTGCATGGATCTATGCCAGTGGTGAGACCGTCATCGAGCACGACGTCGGCACAACCGCATCAGGCGTTGCCGAGCCTGACGCTGCGGCTGAATCCCCGATCCATCGTCGCGCGGATGTCGCAGATGCGGCATTGCCGGGCGATATCAGCGACAGCCGGATTCGCGCGACGCCCGCCGCTCGCCGGGCTGCTCGCGAAAGCGAAATCGACTTGGGCAGCCTGCAGGGATCCGGTCCACATGGGCGGATTATCGAAAATGATGTGCGCACCGTCGCCGCTGGGCGCGGTGGTTCACGTGAAGTGGTGGCCGGCGCGAGCCAGCAAGGCTCGCTCAATCGGGTCTGGCTGCAACGCGGCGGCCCGGCGACGCTGGTGTTTCTGCATGGATTCGGGGCCGAGGCGAATAGCTGGCGCCCATTCTTCAATGCGTTGCGCGACGCCGGCCTTGCGAAGAATCTTGGTGTACTGTCGATCGATCTGCCCGGACATGGAAGATCGCCGGCCGATGCTGCCGCATCGCTGGAGAACATCGTCGACGCGATTGGCGCTACGCTGGCGGCAGAAGATGTCGCGCACTGCCATCTCGTCGGGCATTCGTTCGGCGGGGCTGTAGCGATTGCGTTGAGCGCTTCGCGCCGTGTGCGTGTGTCGTCGTTGACGCTGGCCGCACCGGCTGGGCTGGGAACCGAATGCAACGGTGCGTTCTTGCGCGGGCTGACGCAAGCCGCTGATCGAACCAGTCTTACGCGATGGCTGCGGGAATTGGTCGCGCGTCCCGGTGTGATCGACGACGCGTTCATCGCGACGGCAGAGCAGCAATTGTCGAGTGAGGCAAAACGTGTGACGCTTGCGTCAATCGCAGAGACGTTCTTCCCGGGCGGGCGGCAGAAGATCGACCTGCGAGAGGCCATCGCGTCGCTGACGATGCCTGTTCGCATCGTCTGGGGGGCGTCGGACAAAATCATTCCGATTACGCACACGAACGGCCTGCCTGGCCGGATTGCGCAGCACCGGTTCGCGGACATCGGTCATTTGCCGCACGTCGAAGCGCTGGCTGATGTGGTCGGTATCGTCGGCGAGCAACTGTCACGGTAGGCGGAGCCATTCATGAACCTGAAGCTTGACGGCAAGGTCGCGCTGGTAACGGGGCTGTCGTCCCCGATCGGCGACGAGGTGGTCCGTGCCTTGCGTACCGCTGGCGCAACGGTGCTTACGCAGCGGGCACGCGCTCTCGAACTGGTGGGCGAAACGGGAGACGGTCAAGCGAATGTCGACGGTACGCCGCCGGAAATCTTCACGGCGCGGCGTGCGGTCGAACTGGTCGAACGTACCGTTCTCGAATTTGGTAGGCTCGATATCGTCGTCCATAACGGCTGCGCGCGGCTGGACGGGGGAGGCGATCTCGAGATTCCCGAACGAGAAATCGATCAGGCGTACGCCGAGTGTGTCAAGGCTGCGCTTTACATAGCCCATGCCGCGGCATCGCAGTATCGGCGAGTCAAGCGAGGCGTGATCGTGAATATCGCGCCGACCGCCGAAGCCGATTCTTGGTGCGTGCCGTGGCAGAGCGCCTGTGCCGCGGCGCTCTGTCAGCTATCCCAAGCACTGGGGCAACGATTGAAAGGTGACGGGATCCGCGTCAATGCCGTCTGTCCAACGGTACCTTCATACGATGAGTTTCGCCGCGCCTCACGGGGAGCGACGCTGCAGCCGGCCCCGCTGCCGTCGATCCCGCGGCGAGAGGATGGCATGTCCGCCGCGGTGCGTGCCGCTCTCTTCCTGGCTTCGGAGGCGTCACACTACATCTCGGGTCTCGTGTTCCCGATCGAAGTCAATTCGGGTTTTTGTTAGAAGAATCGTTTCCACGAGCTTTGTGTCGCGTTTTCCCGTATTTACCCACAAATGAACAATTGTATTATTCAAATAAACATTTGTTCAAATGGCGGCGCGAAATAGCCCGCCAGATTCGTACCATTTGTTAAAGCAGCTCGCGCGAGGCAGGAGACACGCAATGGAACTCGTACGGTTTGGCTTACTGGCATTGGCGGTTACGTGGGCGCTGCAGCTCATCGCCGGGTGGGCCCATATGCGCTACTACAGGGACACGCTCAGAAAGACGGCGCGCACGTGGGGCGACGGGTTCCTCGGCGTGGGAACGTTCAAGCCGCGGATCGGGCGTGGCGCGGTTGCGATCGTCGTCATCAGTGACGATCGCATTGTCAGGCAAGTATTGGCCATGTCCGGACTGACTGTGTTTGCTCGCTTTGAAGCGCTTTCCGGATTCAACGGCGGGTCAATCGGCGAGTTTCAGCAACATGTGGCGTCCTCGGCGCTTGCGCCGCGTCTCAGGCACGCGCTACACAGTGCGCTCGACATGGCTTGCAGAACCGCGAACGTCAGCGGTCCTATCGGTGCTGTGATTGAGTAGACGAGCGCTGTAAAGCTCGCAGGTCGCAGCGCTGTTTTGATTCACGCATCTGTTGCACATCACAACTTCATCAGGAGACAACCATGAATCCACTGGATTTTCTTACTCATGCCGCCGAGGCGTTCATCGGTGTATTCAACGCAGGCGGAAAGACGTTCGTCGGTTTTGTTACAGGTATTTTGCCGACACTGATCGTGCTGCTCACCGCGGTCTACACGATCATCGCGCTGGTGGGAGAGGAGCGGATTCAGGGATTGGCTCGTTTCCTTTCGAAGAACATCGTGACGCGATATTCGCTGCTGCCGTTACTCGCGATGTTCTTTCTGACCAATCCGATGGCTTACACGTTCGGTGTCTTCCTTGAAGAGCGTCACAAACCCGCGTTCTACGATTCCGCGGTGTCCTTGTGTCATCCGATCACTGGCTTGTTTCCGCACTGCAACCCCGGCGAGCTGTTCGTCTGGCTTGGCGTGGCAGCAGGTATCACGAAGCTCGCTGAAACCCATGCCGCACCGTTTTCGTTGCCGAAACTCGCGCTCTTCTACCTGGGCGTCGGCCTTTTCGTCAATCTCCTGAAAGGGGTGCTGACCGAAGCGATCACCCGCATGATCGCCAAGCGCGAAGGCATCACGCTTTGAACTCGACACGATAAAACACGAGAAATCACCTGGAGGAGAACGAAATGGATGCGCGTACATACAAGGCTGTTCAGGTTCGAAAAGGACCCAACGGCTGGGGAGGTCCACTCGTCATCGCACCGACGGTGGAGCGCAACAAGATCGTGGCCGTGACCGGAGGAGATATTCCGAAGGTGGCGCAGCGGCTGGCGGATTTGACCGGAGCAACGGTCGTGGACGGCTTCCGCAATCCGCCGCTCGAATCGGAAATCGCGGCTGTCGTGATCGATTGCGGGGGAACCGCGCGGTGCGGCGTATATCCGCGAAAGCGCATCCCGACCATCAATCTGAGTCCGGTCGGGCAGTCGGGCCCACTTGCGCAATTCATTACCGAAGACATCTATGTGTCGGGCGTCGAATTGAACAGCTTGCAGTCCGTTGACGACGACGCGTCGAACGTCGACGTGCATCGCGCCGCTTTCGCGAGCGGCGACGCACCGCCCGCCGCAACGCCCTTACCGGCCGAACCGCGAACCGGGGCAGGCCACGGCGGCTTCGTCGGGATGATCACGTCGGTCGGCCGAGGCATGGGTGGTGTCGTGAATGTGCTGTTCACGAGCGGGCGCAAGTCGATCGATACCGTCATTCGCAACGTGCTGCCGTTCATGGCGTTCGTGACGATGTTGATCGGCGTAATCAATTCGACCGGGGTGGGAACCGGGCTCGCTCATCTGCTTTCGCCGCTGGCGGGCAATATCGTCGGCCTCGTGATCCTGTCGGCGATCTGCGGTCTTCCGTTCTTGTCGCCCGTACTCGGACCGGGAGCGGTGATCGCGCAAGTCATCGGCGCGGCAATCATCGGGCCGGCCATCGGCAATGGCACGATTCCGCCGCATATGGCGCTGCCGGCGCTGTTCGCGTATGACACCCAGGTTGGTTGTGATTTCGTGCCGGTCGGGATGGCACTCGGCGAAGCGAAACCGGAGACGATTCGCGTCGGCGTGCCGGCCGTACTGATCAGTCGCCAGATCATGGGACCGGTCTCGGTGTTGATCGCCTGGGTGGTCAGCTTTGCTCTCTAAAAACATCTTGAGGTCACGCATGCATTACTACAAGACAATCATTTCCAGTATCGGCGAAGAGGTGGAGTCCCTTCTCGAAGGTGGCGTGCTGATTTTGTATTCGGATGGCGCGCCTTCTGAACTGGCTGAAGTGTCGGTTCTTCACCGCGTAGAGCAGGCGCACAGCCATGCGCCGCGTATCGGTTCCGTGCTGCGCATCGGCGAAATTTCCGCGATCGTGACTGCCGTTGGGCCGTCGGCCTGGAACAAGGTGAGCGAACTGGGTCATGTCGTCATCACGTTCAATGGAGCCCATTCGGCGGAGCGCCCGGGAGAGATCTGCGCATCGACGGTCGATTTTGAACGGCTCTTCAAGAACATGCAGAAAGGGACCGTCATCGAGATCGTTGACGCCTGAATTGCGCCGACGTCAATCGTCGTCACCCACGGAATACGAAAAGGCATCGTCATGTTGGAAACTCAGGTTGTTGTCAAGGTACACGAGGGTCTGCACGCGCGCCCCGCGACGCAATTCGCAAAGCTTGCGAAGGAGTTCAATAGCGCGCTGAAAATCGGGAGAGGCGATGCATGGGCGGACGCGAAGAGCGCCGTGAAGCTCATGTTGCTAGGCGTGAAGCAGGACGAGCAGATACTTCTCCGAGCGGACGGCGAAGACGAATGCGAGGCGGTCGACAGGTTGACGCAATTTCTGTCGAATGTCAGCGCAATCGTGCAGGGCGCCACTGCGCCGGACGGCCATCGCGGGTCCGACAGTTCAGCGACGGCTCCGAGAGCGTTCAAGCACACGGCCGCCGCGCCATCCGTCGACGATGCCGATTCTCCGGGCGCATTGAAAGGTGTTCCGGCGAGTGAGGGTCTGGCATTTGGCGTTGCGCTCGCGTATGTTCGTGACGAGCTCGTGGTCGATCGCCAGTTCGTGTCGGAACACGAGGTAGCAGACGAGGCCGCGCGATTCACCGCGACGCTCGAGTCCACTTTGGCTGCGATGCTGGAGCCGGGCGACGGGACGATGGGAAACGAGATCATCGAGGCGATCGCCGATGTCGCAAGGAGCGACGACTATGCGGGCACCATTCGCGAACTCATTGCAACGCGGTGGAGCGCGGCGGCGGCTACGCTGAAATGCGGGCAGGATCTGGCGTTCGCGTTCGAATCGATGACGGACGAGTATCTTCGTAGCCGCGCCGACGACATTCGCGGCCTGACGCGCGAGATCGTGGCCGTGCTTCTTGGCAAGCAGCAGAAGTCGCTGCGGGAACTGGACGTACCGAGCATTATCCTTGCCGAGGAACTGTCCGCGCCGGATCTCGCGCGCGCGAACCTCGCCAATATCCTCGGAATCGTCTGCACATCCGGCAGCGCGACGTCTCACGTTGCGATCATCGCACGCTCGCATGGCATTCCGGCAGTTCTGGGTCTGCCGATCGACAAGGACAGGCTGAGATCGGTCGCGCGCGTATCGATCGACGGCACGACCGGGGAGGTTTGGCTCGACCATTCGGACGAGCATGAAAAGGAGCTATCGAGCCGCATCGAGGCGCAGCGCGAACAGCAATCGGCGCTCCTTGCTTATCGGGACGTCGAGCCGAGCACTCGCGACGGACGCAAGATACAGATCGCCGCGAACATGGGTTCTCTGTCGGAGCTCGACTCGGCTCTGCAAGCCGGCGCGATGGGCGTGGGGCTATTCCGTACCGAGCTTTTGTTCATGGACCATCAGCGAGTGCCCACGGAGGACGAGCAATACGAAGTTTATGCCACGCTCGCACAGCGCTTTCACCCGTGGCCCGTCATCATTCGGACGCTCGATGCTGGCGGCGACAAGCCGTTGCCGGGCATTCGCTTCCCGAAGGAGGAGAATCCATTTCTGGGGTGGCGAGGCATCCGGATGTGTCTTGACAGCCCTGAAGTGTTCGAGCCGCAACTGCGAGCGCTACTGCGTGCCACCGCGCACGGAAACATCTGCGTGATGTTGCCGATGGTCGACGATGTCGACGAGGTTCGCCGTACGAAGGCGATCATCGAGCGCATCGCCGCGGAACTCACCGACGCGGGGGTGCCGTTTGCAGTTCCAAGGCTCGGCATCATGATCGAGACGCCGGCTGCGGTTCTCACTGCCGATTTGCTGGCGCAGGAGGTCGAGTTCTTCTCAATCGGTACCAACGACCTTACGCAATACGTCATGGCCGTCGATCGCATGAATCCCAGCCTTGCGTCGCTTTACAGGACCGAGCACCCGGCTGTCATTCAGGCGATCAGGATGGTGTGCGACGCGGCGAGGCGGGCGAACATCAGTGTCGGCGTGTGCGGTGAGGCTGCGTCCCGGCCAAACATGATTCCCGTGTTCGTGAACTTGGGGGTCGACGAACTCAGTATGAGTCCCAACTCGATACTGCGTGCAAAAAAAATCGTGACGGAACTCTGATTTCCGGATCGGAGAACGATAGGAGCGTGGCATCGACGGTCCACAAGATTCGTATTTGCCACTGCTTCACACATTCGGCTGGATCCACGAGGTGCCGGACGACCTGTCTGACCCTACGGGTATCCAGTCTTGTCGGGTTGTTTCACTATGCCTCCCGAACTGCTTCGTGGTCGACATGGCGCGATTCGAGGAGGCGATTTTGCCGGATGGAACTGCAAGCCCGTCTTCGCGAACACGCGCAGGCTTCACAGCATCGGCGCTGATGCGCCCACACCCACAATTGCATCTCCGGCCGATCCGTCGCGTCGCCGGGTTCATCATCACGGGAAGCTCGGCACGTTTGTAATCGCACGATGCCGAGCCGGATGCGCGTCGCGCCGCTCTGTCGCTGGCGAGAGCCGTTCGAGCTTTCCCCAAAATTGTCTGGTTTCCTTCCGCGGTTCGTCCAGTCGAGCGTCTGCATCAAGAACGGGCGACGAGCCGCGAGGTGAAACGTTCGGCCGCACCACCTGCAGCGAAGCTGCTCGCCGCGCAGACCCGGTTCTCCAGCGTCCGGCGTGTGCGGTCTCACCCCCGCTGCGTTCCACCCAGGCATACCGGGCGATGTCGGTGTAATCCCTGATCATCATTTAGCCTTGTATTACCTGCCGGACGACTGCCATCGCTACAGTCCGGTTTAACAGCTGACGACGGCAGGCGCAACAGATTCGCGGCGATTGGAACGAGCGGCGTGGCAACGCTTCTGACGCCGTGCACGCTTACTGTCGGTCTGCAAGTGAGCCGGCGCAAATCACCCACAAAGAGCATCTATGTCATTGAAGCCCAGTTCTCGCCCGCGAGCGACGCATTGTGCAGTTGGCATCGTCACCATATTTGCAATGATCGGTTCGTGTTTGCTCACGACGAAGCACGTTGATGCTGCCGAGACGGCCGATTCCGCGGCCGGCCAGGCGAAGTTTGCCTTGTGCATAGCCTGTCACGGTGCGGATGGCCGTACTCCGACATCGCCCGGCTTTCCGAAGATTGGCGGTCAGAATCCATCGTATGTAGCGGCCGCGTTGCACGCATACAAAAGCGGGCAACGCAATGGAGGCCTTGCCCACATCATGCAGTCCATGGCCGAGGCGCTCAGCGACCAGGATATCGACAATCTGGCATCGTATATCGCAACCCTGGGTGCCGACAAGTAGACGACGGTCCTCGCGGCTTTTCCTCCCACTCGACCTGAAAGGAAACGAAAGATGTCCAAGCGCATTCTTATCATCGCCGGCGATTTTGTCGAGGATTATGAACTGATGGTGCCGTTCCAGGCTTTGACCGCCGTGGGACATACGGTGCACGTCGTCGCACCGGAGAAGTGTGCGGGAGAAACGATCCGCACCGCCATTCACGATTTCGAAGGCGACCAGACCTATACGGAAAAGCGAGGTCACAACTTTACGTTGAACGCCGACTTCAATTTGACGGACCCCGCGCAATACGATGCGTTGCTCGTTCCGGGGGGGCGCGCACCCGAGTATCTCCGGCTGAACGCGAACGTCATTGCATGGGTGCGTCATTTTGCCGAGGCGAACAAACCCGTTGCGTCCGTATGTCATGGCGCGCAGTTGCTTGCTGCTGCGGGAGTCATCGAAGGGCGTCGCATTTCGGCCTATCCGGCGTGCGAACCGGAGGTCAAGCTGGCGGGGGCGCACTACGCGCCGCTTGACTGGCCCGATGCCGTCACGGACGGCAACTTCGTGACGGCCCCTGCGTGGACTGCGCACGCGAACTGGCTCGCGCAGTTTTTCACTTTGCTCGGCACGACGGTTACACATTGAGCGGGGTCCCATGTCCAAATTCATTCACACGATGATCCGTGTGCGCGACCTCGATCTGGCGCTGAAATTCTACGACACCGTGCTCGGAATGACGCCGAGTCATCGGCTCGATTTCGACGACTTCTCGCTCGTTTATCTGCGCAACGACGAGGCCGACGCGGAGATCGAACTTACGTGGAACAAGGGGCGAGACACGCCCTACACCCATGGCGACGGCTATGGACACATCGCCGTCGCAGTGACCGACGCGCATGCGGAGCGCGAACGGCTGTGCGCGCGAGGAATCGAGCCGAAGGAGCTGCGCGAATTCAGAACGGATGAAGGTGAATTGCTAGCGCGTTATTTCTTTATCGAGGATCCGGACGGCTACAAGATCGAAGTGCTGGAAAAGCACGGGCACTATCGCTAGCCCGACGGCCCGCCCGCGCGTACGGACGCTCGACAGTCTGCGCGCCAACATGGAAGGAGACGATGATGACAGGTAAGACGATACGAATCGCCCCGGACGCTGGAGGGGCGAGCGGGACGCGGATGCGGATTTCTCTCACGCGCCGCGACTTGCTGAAGGGCAGTGGCGTGCTGGTCGGCACGCTCGCGCTGTCGTCCACGCTTGCGATGTTAGCGCCCAGCCGCGTATGGGCGCTTGAACTCAAGCATCTCGACACGCATCAAGGCGCAGTCTTGCTCGCGATGGTCAGGCAGATATATCCGCATAAGACACTGGACGATGCCGTCTACGCGCTGGTCGTCAAGGATCTCGACGTGAGGGTCCGGAATGACGAGGCCACACGCAAGCAAATCGCCGATGGCGTGAAGGCGCTCGACAAAAAGGCGCGCGGCGGCGACTGGACGAAGCAGCCAGCGCAGTCGCAGGCAAGCGACATCAAGGCTATTTCGGCCACGTCGTTCTTCGAGACCGTGCGCAGCACGGCCGTTGTCTCGCTGTACAGCAATACGCTCGCGTATCGGCACTTCGGGTACGGCGCCAGCGAAGGCGACGGCGGCTACCTGTTCAAGGGATTCAACGATCTTGCGTGGCTGCCCAACCCGTCGGAGCAGGACAGTGGTCCTGTGCCGGCAGCGTGACGACGAGGAGAGCGAATATGGCAACGACTCAGGGCAGCAAGCGCTTTTCAAACGACGACAGTCATGTCGTCGTCGTCATTGGCTCGGGCGCGGGTGGGGGCACGCTTGCGAACGAACTCGCACAGAAGGGCATCGACGTCGTCGTGCTAGAGGCAGGTGCCCATAATACGCCGGCTGACTTCAAGACCGAGGAATGGGACGCGTTCAGGCTCCTTTCATGGTTGGACCCGCGCACGACATCCGGGACATGGAGAGTTGCCAAGGACTTTCCGGCGCTGCCGGCATGGATCTGCAAGACTGTCGGTGGCACGACGACGCACTGGGCCGGCGCGAGCTTGCGCATTCAGCCGCACGAATTCAAGGCGAGAACGACCTATGGTGCGATCGACGGTGCAACGCTGCTCGACTGGCCCGTCACCCGCGCGGATCTTGATCCATACTACGACCGCGCGGAGAAGAAGATGGGCGTGACACGTACCAACGGCTTCCCGGGACTTCCGGGCAACAACAACTTCAAAGTGATGTTTGCGGGGGCATCGAAGGTTGGCTATCGCGAATGCAGTACGGGGCGCATGGCAATCAACAGCGTAAATCGCGACGACCGCAGTCACTGTTACCAACGCGGCTTCTGCTTTCAGGGATGTCGGTTCAGTGCGAAATGGTCGACGCTCTACACCGAGATACCGAGAGCGCAGTCCACAGGCCGTATGGAGCTACGTCCGAACTCCCATGTCGCGCGCATCGAGCACGACGCGCACGGCAAGGTCAACGCGGTCCTGTATTTCGATGCGAAAGGAAAGCTGCAGCGGCAAAAGGCACGTGTAGTCGCCGTCGCCGGGAATTCGATCGAAACACCGCGGTTGCTGCTCGCATCCGCATCGAGCCGCTATCCGAACGGCCTCGCCAACTCTTCAGACCAGGTGGGGCGCAACTACATGCGCCACACGACCGGCTCGGTGTACGCTGTCTTCGACAAAAAGGTTGAAATGTACAAGGGTACGACGATGGCGGGCATCATCGAAGACGAAGCGCGCTTCGATCCGAAGCGCGGTTTCGCTGGGGGCTACCACATGGAGACGATTTCGCTCGGCTTACCGTTCTACGCTGCCTTTCTGAATCCCGGTACCTGGGGAGCCGACTTTACGAGCGCGATGGACGCGTATCCATACACGGCGGGTATGTGGATCGTTGGCGAGGACATGCCGCGTGCGAACAATCGTGTGACACTCAACCATCACGTCAAGGACAAGTTCGGTTTGCCCGTTGCCAACGTGCATTTCGATGATCATCCCAATGACCAGGCGATGCGCGAGCACGGGTTCAGGCAGGGTACTGCAGTCTATGAGGCGGCAGGCGCAAAGACGGTATACCGTGTGCCGCCTTATCCGTCGACGCACAATCTCGGCACTGCGCGTATGAGTGCACGCGCGCAGGATGGCGTCTGTAACAGTTTCGGGCAAACGCATGACATTCCGAATCTGTTCATTTCGGATGGCAGCCAGTTCACGACTGGCGCCGGGGAAAACCCAACGCTAACCATCGTCGCCCTTGCTATTCGCCAGGCCGATTACATCGCAGGAAAGATGAGCCGGCGGGACATCTGAACGAACGCGCCGCGACGTGCAATGGCGCGCCGCGGCGCAAAACTGCCGGGAGGCTTTCATATGTGCCAGATCTACGTCAATGCAGACCCGATTCTCTACGAATCCCGTACGCGCGCACTGAGGATTCATGGCGTCGTGACGACCGTCAGACTCGAGAATCTCTTCTGGGATGTCCTGCAGGAGATTGCGAACCGCGAAGGCATGACGACGACACAGTTCGCCGTAAAGCTCTATGACGAGCTGCTCTCTTTGCGTGGAGAAGAGCCGCTGAACTTCGCGTCGTTTCTGCGGGTGTGCTGTTTGCGCTATCTGTCGACTTCGGCGTCACGAGGTGACGCAGCAGGGGATGGGTCTCGCGCGGCAGCGTTTCCGCCGAAAATTCTGAAGGCGGTCTAGGAAAGGAATCGCTTTTCCAACGTCGACAGCGCCGCGGAGGCTGGCGCCGTTGAGCACACGCTGGCCTCACCTGGCGCGCATCCGGTATCGACCGTGCTCAATCGGACCGTAGTACGTCCGCGTTCGTGAACGCCTCGCAGCATCTCAAGAACGATTTCCCCCGGCATTGTGGAGGCTTGCGTGACCGGGCGTATACATGTATCGGATCACGCCGAACCCACACACCAGACCTCTGATCATCGATAAATTTTCGCGATCAGTCCAAATCGCGAATCGCAATTGGACCTCTTCAATTTGGAGGTGGACGATCGTTTCACCTGCCGTACATAAAGGCTACGTGAAGCGAAATCGTGAGACCAATGTAGCGGAATAAACCGACAAATACCAGTCGCCGCTGCATTGCCTACCTCGATGGATCTTGCCCAACGTCATCTCGGACGTGCCGCGCGATCTCCGCAACGAACCCCTCAAGATATGGCATGCGCGACGAGTCGAGAGGCAAGCAGTGCTTGCACGAGCTATCGAACGTTTCCTGGTGTTTTCGTGTGACGAAGATCCACATAATGGCGGAGGTGGGACGGAGATGGAGATGAACTTGCAAGAGATTCGCATAAGCGAATCAGCGCCCAAAAAGCTGTCGGGAAACATGGGGCCGATCGGCCTCGCACTGATGGTGCTCGCGTTCTCGGCACCTTTGACGACGGTGTCCGGTTACATTCCGTTCGCGCTGATGTTCGGAGGGGTGAGCAGCCCGGTGTTGTTCGTCGTGGTGACGATCGTTCTGCTCTTTTTTTCCGTCGGTTACGTGACGCTCAACAACATCGTCAAGCGGCCGGGCGATTTCTATGCGTTCGTGAGTTTCGGCATCGGAAAGTCAACCGGCCTCGGTTCGGGCATCCTTGCGGCGGTGTCGTACTTTCTGCTGCTCGCGGGAGTGACGTCGTTCTTCGGCGTGTCGTGTTCCGATCTCCTGCATGAAACGACCGGCGCTACGCTCCCCTGGTACATTCCCACGATCGCGTGCTGGATGGCCTGCGGCATCCTCAGCTACCTGCATGTCGAGTTGTCGGCGAAGGTGCTGACGTGGATCATGCTGCTCGAGATCGCGGTATGTCTCATCTTCTCGTTCTTTGTGCTTGCGAAGGGCGGGGCGTCCGATATCTCGGCGGCCGCTCCGTTTGCGCCGAGCCAGCTTTCGAAGAGCGCGAGCGTACCGTTCTCGGTGCTGTTCATCGTCGGCTTCTTCATGGGATTTGAGGCGACCGCGCTGTTCCGCGACGAAGTCCGTATGCCCGACCGGACGATTCCGGTAGCCACGTATGGTGCGGTCATCTTCATCGGCGTCGTCTATACGATTTGCGCGTATGCGCTGATCATGGCTTACGGGTCGCATGTCCAGGACATCGCTACCAAGACACCGGCCGCCATGTTTCCCGACGCATTCTCGAAATTCGTCAGCGGTCGTCTCCATGTCGTGATCTCGCTGCTGGTACTGACGTCGGCGTTCGCATCGGCACTGTCCACCCAGAACGTCCTGGCGCGCTACATGCACAACCTCGGCACCGACGGCGCGCTGCCGCGATTCCTCGGTAAGGTTCATCCGAGGCACGAGTCGCCTTACCTCGCGTCGATCACGGTGTCGGTGATGGTGCTTTGCGTGTTGATTCCGTTCATCGTAATGGGCGCCAAGCCGGACCTGCTCTACGGGCAACTCTCCGGAGTCGGTACGTCGGGAATCGTCGTTCTGATGGCGATCGTCAGCATCTCATCGTTGGTCTGGTACAGCCGAAGCGGCAGGCACCAGGGCGTCAGCTTTTTCAAGTCGGCGGTCGCACCCGCGATTTCCTCGGTGTTCTTCATCGCGCTGGTCGTGCTGATTGCCCAGCACTTCGATGTTCTGGCCGGTGGTGATCCGGGGCAGTACGTATGGATGTTCTACTGCTTGATCGGCGTGCTGCTCGTCGGCATCGCACTGGCTCAATACTTCAAGTACCTGCGCCCGGAAATTTTCGAGCGGCTTGGCCGCAGCCACAAGGACTGAATCGTTGAGCGACCGGGGCGGAGATGTTCCGCCTCATCCTGGGTCGTTTCTCCTTTGATCCCGAATAATTTTCGGGATCTTTTTTTGTTTTTCGGCTCGTCGTTCCCGGCGCGTCCGGCTACCTGTAACGGCCGATGCAGAAACGTCACGACCGAGTTCACCTCATCCATTCATCCAGAAGACGTCCGACTTGTCGGATGCATCCCAGACCATGGTCTTCGAGACTGCAAGCGAAAACAACAAACGGGCTGCAACACGCGCATCATTTTTTCTCGCGGGAATCAGCGTTGCGACGTGGGCGCCACTGGTACCTTACGCGAAGGCACGCCTTGACGTCGACGAAGCGAAATTCGGCTTCCTGCTGCTCTTCCTGGGTATCGGGGCCGTCGGGTGCATGCCGCTCTGTCAGCGCGCAGTCGATCGATTTGGCTGTCGCAACGTCATCGGTGCGGGCGCCGCGATGATCTGCGCATCGCTTCCGCTCTTGGCGACGCTGTCCGGCATGCCGGCGATGGCGATCACGCTGTTGATCTTCGGTGCCGGCCTGGGATTCGTCGACGTGGCGATGAACATCCAGGCGACGCTGATTGAACGGCAAAGCGGCGAGCAACTGATGTCTGGCTTCCACGGCCTGTTCAGCGTCGGCGGAATTGCGGGCTCGCTGGTCGGTGGCTCGCTGTTGTCGGCCGGCGCGAATCCGCTCGGTGTAGCGGGAGCCATAGTTGCGGTCATCGCCGTGCTCATGTTTCGCTACGCGCGGTTCCTGGAGCCGGCAGGGCCCGGCGAGCGCACGGCCTCGGTATTGATCCTGCCGCAGGGGATCGTCGTCTTGATGGGGGCCATTGCGATCGGGTGTTTTCTCGTCGAAGGTGCGATGCTCGACTGGAGCGCGCTATTCCTGACCTCCGTGAAGTCGTATGCGCAGGATCGCGCAGGCTTCGGCTATACCGCGTTCGCGATGACGATGGCGATCGGTCGACTCTTCGGTGACGCGTTGATTACCCGGGTCGGTTCGCGCGTGATGATCGTATCGGGCGGGATCCTCGGTGCGGTCGGGATGTCCATCGCGATCGCTTTGCCGTCGGGCACGGGCGCGATCATTGGGTTTGCCGTGTGCGGGGCCGGGTGCGCGAACATCGTACCCATCCTGTTCGCGGCCGCCGGGCGGCAAACGGCCATGGATCCTTCTGCCGCAATTTCGTCGATCACGACATTAGGCTATGGCGGCAATCTGGTCGGACCGGCAATTGTCGGCTTCTTTGCGCATGCGATCGGCCTGCATCTTGCATTTGCGTTGCTCGCCGTGCTGCTTGTACTCGCCGCGTTTGGCGGCCGGAAGATCGAGTCGTGACGTGTTCGGTGTGCGCCGCCGATCAATTACGAATTTCGATCAGTAAGCATTTTTGTTCTTCATTGGATTGAATCGGTCGAGGTTGATGTAATGCGCTGACGTCTTTCACCGTGAGCGAATCCCATGACCGATCTCTCATCCGGCGATTTCTCGGTCGCCGACATCGAAGCCGCCTATGTGCGCATCCTGCCGTTCGTCATGCGAACGCCTCTGCTCGAGAGCGAGATGCTCAACCGTGCGGTAGGGGCCCGTGTGCTCGTCAAGGCGGAAAGCCTTCAGAAGACGGGCTCCTTCAAGTTCCGGGGCGCGTGCAATCGCGTGCTGCAGATTCCGGCTGCCATGCGGCCGCGAGGCGTCGTCGCCTTCTCGTCGGGAAATCACGCGTTGGCGATCTCGGCGGTTTGCGCGCGATTCGGCATGCCGGCCACCATCATCATGCCGGCCGATGCACCCAAGGCAAAAATCGAGGGTGCGCGGGCCTATGGTGCAACCGTGCGTCTTTATGATCGACAAACCGACGACCGGGAAGCAATCGGCCGGGACATTGCGGAGCGCACCGGCGCCGTGACCGTTCCCCCTTACGACGATCGTCAGGTGATGGCCGGGCAGGGCACCGTCGGTCTCGAGATCGTGCAGCAAACGCAGGCGCTCTCGGTGGTCCCGGATGTGGTTCTTGCGGCTGCCAGCGGCGGCGGCCTGGTCGCCGGGGTCGCGACGGCGATCAACGCGTACTGCCGGCAAGCGCGTATCTACGCTGTCGAGCCGCAGGGGTTCGACGATCACGCACGATCGCTGGCGAAGGGGGAGCAGGTTGCCAATGCCGCGGGTGCCAGATCGATCTGTGATTCGCTGCAGGTCGCCTCTCCCGGCAAGCTGACGTTCCCGATCAACAAGCGGCTGCTGGCCGGGAGTCTCGTCGTCGACGACGACGAGGTGCGTCGGGCGATGCGCGCGGCCTTCGAGACACTGAAGCTCGTCGTGGAACCCGGTGGCGCGGTGCCGCTCGCGGCAGTCCTTGCCGGAAAGCTCGACGTCGCCGGAAAGACCGTCGTACTGGTGCTGAGCGGCGGTAACGTGGACCACGACGTCTTCGTCAGTGCACTGGCCTGACCATCCGGTATTCATCTACCCAAAGCGCATTCCTGCCAGGAGGCAATTGCCATGCTGCAACCAGACAGCAAGCAGTACCAACGCGTCGCGCGCACGATCGACGAATTCATGACGCTCGATTACACGGGCGTCGGACTCATCGGCAACATCTACGAGGCGCTGCAGAGGCGGCAGCCCGGCTACGCATGCATGGGCGCGGCCGAACGAATCGTCGAGGCGGTAAGGCGACAAGGCGGTCCGGTGCTCATCGCCACGGGATTCCCGGAGGGGGGCGGTGCGCCCGAGACCGATGGGCCGGTTGGTGCTGCGCTAATGGCGCGCGCATTCTTCCTGGGTCTGGGGGTGCCGACCGTCATCGTGATCGACGAGGACTGGGAGGCGATGATGGTGCAGACCTGCCGCGGCGCAGGACTGGCGCCGATGCCGTTCCCGGAAGACGGCGTGGTGAAAGGGATCGAGTACCTGCGGCCCGTCTACATTCGGACCGTCCCCAAGGACAAGGAAGGCAGTCATCGTGTTTCGGATGACCTGCTCGAGCGCACCCGGCCGAGCGTCATGATTTCGATCGAGCGTCCCGGTTGCAATGCGCTGGGGCTCTACCACGGCTTGGGCGGCCGTCCGCTCGACGGACTCGTTGCCGACCTCGATTACTTGTTCTATCAGGGAAAGGAGCGAGGCATTCTGCATATCGGCGTGGGTGATGGCGGCAATGAACTCGGCATGGGGGTGATTGCGGCGGATCTGCCCGCGTTTTCCCCGAAGGCTGCATCAACCGGCGTTGCCGGGCGAGGAGGCGTTGCGGCGATCAATGCAGCCGATCACCTCGTCGTCGCGAATGTGTCGAACTGGGGCGCGACGGGCATCATTGCAGCGCTTTCGGCACTGCTGGAGAACCCTGTCGTGTTTCATGACCCGGAGCTCGAGATCCGATGCATCGAATGCTGTGTTAATTCGGGCGGGGTGGACGGCATGTTCATGGCGCCCGAGCCCGCCGTGGACGGTATCAGCGCGCTCGAATGGGAAGGATTGCTTCGTACGCTTCGTGCAAGTGTCCGACGCACGCTTGGCGACTCGATCAACTGGCAGGGAGAACGTGGCGACTGGAGGCAATTGAAATGACGGAACAGACCACGATCGATGCGCGCCTCGCCGAACTGGGCCTCGAACTGCCGCCGGCGAGCGTGCCGCGCGGCAGTTATCTGCCCGCGGTGCGGTCGGGAAACTACCTCCAGATAGCGGGGCAGGGACCGCGCCTGGGCGGTGACCTGCTTTATGCCGGAAAGGTCGGCACCGACCTCAGCGTGGAGGACGGGCAGCGCGCAGCTCAGCTCTGTGCACTGAACATCCTGAGTCACATTGGACGAATGCTGGAGGGCGATTTTTCGCGCGTCGTTCGCATCGTTCGCGTTGCCGGCGTCGTGCAGTGCGACGCCGATTTTACCGAGCACGCGAAGGTGCTGAATGGTGCTTCCGACCTGTTCTTCGCCGTTCTCGGAGAAGCGGGGCGGCACGCGCGTATTGCGACGGGCGCCAATTCCTTGCCGTCCGGCATGGCCGTGGAAGTGGAGGCGACCGTGGAGATCGCCTGATGCCCGCATGTGCGGATTGCCGGGCGTAAGCAGATCAAGTCGGTACGAAACCTGAAGGGAGAGAGGTGAGCATGCAATTCGATTCAGCAGCCGGTCCGATACGTGACGGCGTGCATTCCGAAGGTACGTACCGGACGGTCGCCTTTCGGATCATGCCGTTCCTGATGCTGTGCTACGTCACGGCATATCTCGATCGCATCAACATCGGCTTCGCGAAGCTTCGCATGCTGTCGGATCTTGGGCTGACGGACGCGACGTACGGGCTGGGGGCCGGCCTGTTCTTCATCGGCTATTTCCTGTTCGAGGTGCCGAGCAACGTGCTGATGGCGAAGATCGGCGCAAAAAGGACCATCTCGCGAATCATGATTCTCTGGGCGCTGATTTCGGCGGCCTTTGCGTTCGTTTCGACGCCAGCCCAGTTCTATGTGCTTCGCTTCCTGCTCGGGGTGGCCGAGGCCGGCTTTTACCCCGGCATCATCCTGTACCTGACATACTGGTTTCCGTCCGCGCGTCGCGCGAAGATGGTGGCGCTCTTCGTCGGTGCGGTGCCCTTGTCTGGCATGATCGGAGCGCCGGTATCGGGTGCGATCATGTCGGCGCTCGAGGGCGCGCATGGATTGGCAGGGTGGCAATGGCTCTTCGTCATCGAGGCGATACCGTCGATTGTGCTCGGGCTATTGACGCTCGTATTCCTCGACGACAGCCCGGCGTCCGCTCGCTGGTTGAGGGATCGAGACAGACGTTTCATCGAGCGCGAGCTGGACGCGGATCGTCGAGCGATAGACGGACAGGGCGCCGGGATGAGCCTGCGGCAGACGGTGACAAACCGCAAGGTCTGGCACATGACGCTCATCTGCTTCTGTTCGGCGATCTGCTCGTATGGCGTTTCGTTCTGGTTGCCTACGCTGGTCGCGCAACTGGCGCCGGGCGACGTCCTGCGTATCGGGCTCTACACGTCGTTGCCGTTCAGCGCGGCATTTGTCGGAATGTATCTGATCGGGCGTAGCTCCGATAAACTGCGCGAACGCCGCTGGCATCTCGTGGTGCCGTTTCTGTGCGTGATTGCCGGGCTCATCGCGAGCGTATTCACGCGCGGCACGCCGGTCGTTGCATTGGCGGCGCTGTGTGTCGCAGCCGTGGGCGCGTACAGTACGACGTCAATGCTGTTTTCGATTCCGGGGCTGTTCCTGACGGGGATCGGCATGGCTGCCGGTGTCGCCTTCATCAACTGCGTCGGCGGGTTGGGCGGATTCGTCAGCCCCTATGTCGTGGGCGTCGTCAAGGACATGACCGGGAGCACCGATTATGGTGTTTTCTTTATTTCGTTGATGGCCGCAATCGGCGTGGTGCTGACTCTGTGCCTTCCGAAGAAGCTCGTCAATCGCTGAGATCGATGGCCGTTGACACCTGTTGTGTCTGAACGATTGCGGGCCGGCATTTTCTTCATGTTCGACGTGAACAGAGCAGATGATCAATCTGAAAAGCCTGGAAACCTTCTACTGGGTCGCAACGCTCAACAGCTTTCATAAGGCGGCGACCAAGTTGCACACGACGCAATCCGCGGTGTCGCACCGGATTTCCGGCCTCGAGGGCGAGCTGGGCGTGCTGCTGTTCGAGCGCGCGGCGCGTACCATCCGGTTGACACCCCGTGGCCGAACGCTGCTCGAATACGCGGAGCGGTTTCTGGCGCTCGAGTCCGAACTGATTTCGGCGATCGCGAGTCCTCAGACGCTGTCCGGTGTGGTTCGTCTGGGTGTCGCAGAAACCATCGTACATATGTGGCTCACCGAGTTCATCGAGCGCGTGCATCGCGAACATCCGGGTATCGTCATCGACATTGTGGTCGACATAACACCGGCGCTTCGAGACGCGCTCAAATCCGGCGAGATCGACATGGCGTTTCTGCTGGCTGGGCCCGTGGTCGATCCCGATTTCGTCGAAGTGCCGCTGTGCAGATATCCGGTCGACTTCCTCGTGTCCCCCGATCTCGATGTCGGCGATATCCCGTTAACACCGGAGATCCTCGCTCGCTTCCCGATCATCACGCTGCCGAAGCGGACTCATCCGTATATCACGCTGAGGGACGCCATTGCGACGCGGGACAAGCCTTCTCCACGCATCTTCGCGAACTGGTCCCTGTCGACGATCGTGAAGATGGCGGTCGACAGGATCGGCATTGCCGTGATGCCGGGCGCAGTAGCCCGGCATGAAATCGAGGCCGGCGCCCTTGTCGTCAAGGAATCAACGCTCACGCTGGACGATTTCGTATTCAGCGCGGCATACGCCCGCGGGCTCGACGTACGCATCCACGAAATCCTGACCGGATTGGCGCTCGACGCGGCCGCGTCGACGCCCGGGTAGACGCGTGTTCCGATGCTCGACGGCGCGCCGCGATTAATAGGGCTGCATCATGGTAAGCCCTGCCGCCTGACGTAGTTTGGAGATTTTTATCATCCTTTGGGTGGACGAGGGGCGAGCGTGTCATTTCTAGAATGAAATCAATTGTCGGACGCGCGATATCACCGTCCGGCTTGACGCGATTCGCTCGTTGCGAGCTCTTCGATGGGGTCTCAGTGAAGAGCAGCATGGCGATCATCTCGACCCACAAATAGGCTGTTGACCACCGGTTTTCGCAAGACAGCCGGACAGGAGGCGAAAATGACCGAGGCGAGCGAGCAGAGGGGGACCTCGACGAGCGCGTCGGTGTGCTACGACGCATCGGAAAAGCAGAAGGCACAGGCTAAAACGGCGCGCATTCCGATCAAGATCGTTCCGATCGAGCCGCTTCGCAAACCACGGTGGATCCGCGCCAAAGTCGCGACGCCCAACACGCGCTTCAACGAGATCAAGACGATCCTGCGCGAGCACAACCTGCATACGGTGTGCGAGGAAGCGAGCTGCCCGAACATCGGCGAATGCTTCGGCAAGGGCACCGCGACGTTCATGATCATGGGCGACAAGTGCACGCGCCGCTGCCCGTTCTGCGACGTCGGCCACGGCCGTCCCGATCCGCTCGACGCGGACGAACCGAAGAACCTCGCGCGCACGATCGCCGCGCTCAAGCTCAAGTACGTGGTGATCACGAGCGTCGACCGCGACGACCTGCGCGACGGCGGCGCCGCTCACTTCGTCGAGTGCATCCGCGAAGTGCGCGAGCAGTCGCCGGAAACGCGCATCGAGATCCTGACGCCGGACTTCCGCGGTCGTCTCGATCGCGCGATCTCGATCCTGAACGCGGCGCCGCCCGACGTGATGAACCACAACCTCGAAACGGTGCCGCGCCTGTACAAGGAAGCGCGCCCGGGTTCGGACTACGCGCATTCGCTGAAGCTGCTGAAGGACTTCAAGGCGCAGCATCCGGACGTCGCGACGAAGTCGGGCCTGATGGTCGGCCTCGGCGAGACGGAAGAGGAAATCCTGCAGGTGATGCGCGACCTGCGCGCGCACGATGTCGACATGCTGACGATCGGCCAGTACCTGCAGCCGTCCGAGCACCACCTGCCGGTGCGTGCGTACGTGCATCCCGATACCTTCAAGATGTACGAGGAAGAGGCATACAAGATGGGTTTCACACACGCGGCCGTCGGCGCGATGGTGCGTTCGAGCTATCACGCCGATCTGCAGGCGCATGAGGCTGGCGTTGCGTGAAGCGACGAGGCCGGTGCGCGTGATAAAGAGCGGTTATCGAAGAACATCGCCAACGGCAATTGGACCTGATCAATTTGGCGGCGGACGATGGCTCGCGTAACGAACCGAACCGGGCACCATGTCGGCCGCGAGTTGAAAATGAGTGCCCGGACACACAAACGATCGAGGCGCGAAGCAGCGCAAGTTCGGCAATGCTGGCGATATGTTGGAGGCGTAAGGAGATGGAGGTGGAGATGGAGATGAAACTGAATATGGAAGACGTTCAAATAGAAGCGTCTCCGCAGAAGAAGCTGTCGGGCAGCATGGGGGCCGTCGGTCTGGCGCTTACCGTCCTGGCGTTCTCGGCCCCGTTGACGACCGTATCGGGTTACATTCCGTTCGCGCTGATGTTCGGTGGAGTCGGCAGTCCCGTGATCTTCGTATTGACGACGCTCGTATTGCTGCTGTTTTCCGTCGGCTATGTGACGCTCAACAATATCGTGAAGCGTCCCGGTGACTTCTATGCGTTCATCAGCTATGGCATCGGAAAATCGACGGGCCTCGGTTCCGGCATACTCGCAGCGGTCTCGTACTTCCTGCTCCTCGCAGGCGTCACGTCGTTCTTCGGCGTATCGTGCTCCGATCTCGTGCACGACATGACTGGTACGTCGATTCCGTGGTACTGGCCGACGCTCGCGTGCTGGCTGGTGGTTTCGATGCTGGGATACCTTCATGTGGAGCTGTCCGCCAAGGTGCTGACGTGGGTGATGATTCTCGAGATCGTCGTCTGTCTGGCGTTCTCGTTCGGTGTGCTGGCGAAAGGTGGCGTGCCGGGTGTTTCCGCATCCGCGCCATTCATGCCGAGTCAACTGGCGAACAGTACCAACGTACCGTTCTGCATGCTGTTCACCGTGTCGTTCTTCATGGGATTCGAGGCTACCGCCCTGTTTCGCGACGAAGTGAAGATGCCGGACCGGACGATTCCGCGTGCGACGTATGGTGCCGTCATCTTTATCGGCGTGATCTACACGCTGTGTGCGTACGCGATGATCATGGCTTACGGGCCGCAGGTTCAGTCGATCGCGGCCAAGACTCCCGCGGCGATGTTCCCTGACGCCTTCGCGAAATTCGTGAACCCTGGCCTGCACCTGATCGTTTCGGTGCTGGTAATGACGTCGGCGTTTGCGGCGAGCCTGTCCACACAGAACGTGCTTTCGCGCTATATGCACAACCTTGGCACGGACGGCGCGCTTCCCCGCTTCCTCGGGAAGGTGCACGCGAAGCACGAGTCTCCGTATCTTGCTTCGATGACCGTTTCGGTCATGGTGCTGTGCGTGCTGATGCCGTTCATCCTGATGGGCGCCAAACCCGATCTGCTTTACGGGCAACTTTCCGGCGTCGGGACGTCGGGCATCATCATCCTGATGACCATCGTCAACATCTCGTCGTTGGTCTGGTACGTTCGTCGAGGCAGGCAACAGGGCGTGAGTTTCGCCAAGTCGTTTCTGGCACCGGCGATTTCATCGGTATTCTTCATCGCGCTGGTTTATCTCGTGGCTGCACACTTCGACGTGCTTGCGGGCGGTGACCCCGGGCAGTACGTTTGGATGTTCTACTGCCTGATCGGTGTGCAGGTCGCGGGCATGGCACTTGCCCAATACTTCAAGCACCGGCGCCCCGAAGTCTTCGAATGCCTGGGGCGCAGCCAGAACGGTTGACGATGGTGACAAGCCAGGACTCGCAGAGTCCTGGCTTTTTTTGCGTTTGCGCCAAGCAAGCGCGGCGTGGCGTGGCGACTAGCGCCCTTCGTAATGCGCGGCGACGTTCTGCGCGAGCCCGGCAACGATCGCACTCAGCGGCATGTCGACGCGGCGAACGAAACTGGCGGTGAACGGCATCACCGGCATTTCGTGGCCGGTGTCGATTCGGCGCAGCCGGCCGCTCGACAGGTGTTCGGCCACGACGTGGTGCGGAATCGCCGCGATGCCGATGCCGTCGAGCGTCATCCGGACGATCGACGACAGCGACGAGTTGCCGAAGATTCTCACGTGATGCAGATGCGACCGATCGAACATCTCCTTTAGCTGCATGTACGGACGTGTCGATCTGGAGAACGTGATGATCGGATGCCGCGCAAGATCGCTTAGCGTGAGGCTGGCCGCGTCGCATTCAAAATCCGACGAGACGATCCAGCTGATCGGATAGCTGCACAACGGCAGATTCTCCGCGTTGCTCGCATTCACGGGGCCCATCAGGAGCGCGACGTCGATCGTGCCGTCGGCGAGCCCCGCGGTCAGGTTCGGCGTGGCGTCGACATTGACCTCGAGCGTGATCTCCGGATATTCGATGCTGAGCCGCTTGAGCAGCGCGGACAGCCATGTGTGCACGATCGTGTCCGACGCGCCGAGCTGAACCGTCCCGCTCAGGGCCGTCCGGCCAGCGACGGCCTCGACCATTTCGGCACTCAGCGAAATCATTTGCTCCGCGTAGACAAGCAGTTGCCTGCCCTTGATGGTCAGGAAGCAACCTCGCTTGTCCCGCTCGAATAGACGTCCCTTCAGTTGCTGTTCGAGTTGCGCGATGCGCGCGGATACAGCGGGCTGTGTCGTGTGCAACCTTTCCGCGGCACGGTGAAATCCCCCCAGCTGGGCGACGGCGTAAAAGGTCTCCAGGTTTCGAAGATCGATCATGTGGCGAACTCCACCCGCGTGGGGAATAGCGATTCGATCGCGCGTATCCGAATGTCGATCGGCGATCGGACGAGGCGACGCATATCCCCGATGCGGGGAAGGTTCGATCGATCATAGCGACGAAGGTTGGGGTGCTCAACACAGAACACCTGATTCGGGGGAAAGCTGACGCGCTGCGATTTCTTTCTCCACCTTTAGGTGGACGAACCTCATCAGGCGCACCACTAGAATTTCAACAACGCTGAAACGAACGGCGCCTTCGTGGCGGTTGAAGCGAGCAGTCGATGATCGATCGCGATCGCACGGTTCCGGTGTCGACGTGATTCCATGATCGGGATGCGGACTGGCGCTCACGCACTGATAAGAATCGGTGATCGCGCGAAATCGCCAATCACAATTGGACCGGACGAAATTGAACGGCGACGATTGAAATGGCATGTCGGCACTGCTGTCGCGATATTCGTGGGGCGAGCCGGATTTGCAACACGGTTGAGTGTGTCGCGTCGAAGCGCACAGCTACGCACACCATTTAAATTAAGGAGATTGGAATGTCCGCCTTGAAGTTTCCCAGTGAGCGGCTCGTGGACGCTTATCGCGCCATGCGAACGATTCGCCGCTTCGAGGAGCGCGTGATGGACGAGATGGCGACCGGCGACATTCCGGGCAACACCCATCTTTGTGCCGGGCAGGAGGCGAGTGCCGTCGGCGTGTGCCTGCACCTGACGGACAAGGACTACATTTCGTCGACCCATCGCGGGCATGGTCACAGTATTGCCAAGGGATGCGATATCGGCGCAATGATGGCCGAGCTGTTCGGGCGTGCGACGGGAACGTGCGGCGGCAAAGGCGGCTCGCAGCATATCGCTGACCTGCGCAAGGGGATGCTGGGCGCGAACGGCATCGTGGCCGGCGGTGCGCCGATAACGTGCGGCGCCGCGCTCACGGCGAAGTTACTCGGCACCGGTGGCGTGGCGGTTGCGTTCGCAGGTGACGGTGCGATGAACGAAGGCGTGATGTCGGAGAGCTTCAACCTCGCGAAGATCTGGATGCTTCCGATCGTCTTCGTGATCGAGGACAACGGCTTCGGCGAAGCGACGGCAAATTCGTTCGTCTCGGCCGGCAGCTTCACGCGGCGCGCGCAGAGCTACGACATTCCTGCTGCCGAAGTCGACGGCACCGACTTGTTCGCGGTCTACGAGGCCGCCGGCCAGGCGATCGATCGTGCCCGCAATGGCGGCGGCCCGAGCCTGCTGCAGATTCACGTGCCGCGCTACTACGGTCACTACAGCGGAGACCCCGACAACTATCGCACGCCGGAAGAAAAGAAGGCCATGCGCCAGGAGCGCGATTGCGTTGCCAATTTCCGCAGGCAGGTGCAGGAAGGGTCGCAAGTGGCCAGCGGCGAGTTGGACGCGATCGACGCGCAGATCGAGACCGAGATCGACGCCGCCGTGAGTGCCGCACGCGCAGCCCCGTTCCCGCCGCTTTCGGCACTGACCGCCGACGTTTACGTGAAGTATCTGTAAGGACCCACAGCAATGGCAAAGAAATCGTTCCGTCAAGCGTTGAATGACGCGCTGCACTCGGAGATGGCGCGTGATCCGCGCGTGATCATGATGGGTGAGGATTTGACCGGCGGCGCCGGCGCCAACGGCGTCAAGGATGCGTGGGGCGGTGCTTTCGGCGTGACGCGCGGGCTTCTCGACGCCTACGGCCCCGAGCGCATTCGCGATACGCCGATCAGCGAGGCCGCATTCGTCGGCGCGGCCGCCGGCGCGGCCCTCACGGGTTTGCGTCCGATCGCCGAACTGATGTTCGTCGACTTCGCCGGCGTGTGTCTCGACCAGATCATGAATCAGATCGCGAAGTTCCGGTACATGTTCGGCGGTCGCGCCAAGACGCCGCTCGTGATTCGCGCGACGTACGGTGCCGGCACGCGCTCGGCCGCGCAGCACACGCAGGCGTTTTATCCGATCTTCACGCACATTCCCGGCCTCAAGGTCGTGATCCCGTCGAATCCGTACGACGCGAAAGGCCTGCTGCTCCAGGCGATCCGCGACGACGATCCGGTGATCTTCCTCGAAAACAAGATGCTGTACGACACCGTGGGCGAAGTGCCCGACGGCGCATACACGATTCCGTTCGGCGAGGCGCGGGTGGTGCGGGACGGGAAAGACGTGCTGATCGTTGCGCTCGGCCGCATGGTCGGCGTGGCGGAGACGGCCGCTCGCCTCCTCGCGGCAGACGGCGTGTCGGCATGCATCATCGATCCGCGCACGACGTCGCCGCTCGACGAGGACACGCTGCTCGAATACACCGAGGACATCGGACGGGTCGTGATCGTCGACGAGGCGAATCCGCGCTGCAGCGTCGCGACGGATATCTCCGCGCTGCTGGCCGACAAGTGCTTCGACTCGCTGAAGGGGCCGATCCGGCTCGTGACGGCGCCGCACACGCCGGTGCCGTATGCACCGAACCTGGAAGACGCGTACGTGCCGTCGCCGGAAGCCGTCGTGAATGCCGTCAAGTCGATTCTGAAGGGGTAATCAATCATGTCGTTCATTGAAGCCGTCACCATCCCCAAGTGGGGGATGACGATGACCGAAGGCACCGTGCTCGAATGGCACGCGAAGGAGGGAGACAAGGTCGAACGTGGCCAGGAACTCCTCGAGGTCGAATCCACGAAGGTCAACAACGTGGTGGAGGCGACCGTGTCCGGGATCCTGCGGCGCATCGTCATCGACGAGGGCGAAATCGCGCCGGTCGGCGCGCTGATCGGCGTCATCGCCGATGAAGCGGCGACCGAGGAGGAAATCGACGCGCTTGTCGCAAGCTACGCGCATCGCCTGAATGCGGACGACGGCGAGGCGGGCGGTGTGGTCGCACCGAAGGCGGTCGCCGTGTCCGGCGGCAGCGTGAACGTGCTGGAGCTCGGCCCCGAAAGCAACGAAACCGTGTTGTTCATTCACGGCTTCGGCGGCGACCTGTCGACCTGGCTGTTCAACCAGGGCACGCTCGCCGAGCAGTTCCGGACGATCGCGGTGGACCTTCCCGGGCACGGCGCGTCGACGCCGATTACCGGTGGCGGTGTGATCAAAAAGATCACTGTGGCGGTCGAGGAAGCGGCGAGCGCGATCACGTCCGGGAAACTGCACCTGGTCGGTCACTCGTTTGGCGGCGCGATCGCCGCGGCCTTCGCGGCCGCCAACCCGTCGCGGGTCGCATCGGTGACGCTCATCGCGCCAATCGGCCTGGGCAAAGAGATCAACCGCTCGTTCGTGACCGAATTCGTCGCTGCGGAGCGCCGCCGTCCGCTTCAGGCCGCGCTGGAGAAGCTGTTTGCCGATCCGTCGAAGATCACGAGCGAAATGGTCGAGGGCACGCTTCAGTTCAAGCGGCTGGAAGGCGTCCAGGAGGCGCTGTCCGCGATCGCCGACACCATCGCCGACGAAAACGGCCAGGTTCAGACGATCGGTGCGATGCTGGCTGGACTCACCTGCCCCGTGATGCTGCTCTGGGGCGAGCGCGACGCCATCATTCCGGTCGCGCAGGCCAACGACCTGCCGTCCACGGTGCAGTTGCGCGTGATTCCGGACGTCGGCCATATGCCGCAAATGGAGGCAGCGTCGGTCGTGAACGATGCGCTGCTGGAGAACATCCGTCGCGCCCGATAACCGCTCGTGCCGGGCGGCGGGACGCCGATTCGGCGATGTGGAGCGGTTATCGGCGCAGTGATCTTGAGGAAACAGTCATGTCAGGACGTTTGACAGGCAAGCGGGTACTTCTGACCGGCGGCGTTGCCAATATCGGTCTCGCCATTCTGGAGTCGTTCGTTGCCGAAGGTGCGACCGTGTCGGTCGTCGATATCGATGAGGTCAAGGGCCGCGCGCTCGAATCCCGGTTCGGCGACAAGGTGCGTTTTTTTCGAACCGACATCTCGAGCGAAGACGAGATCAAGGCCGTCATCGAGAAGTCGTCGGAATGGATGCGCGGCATCGACACGTTGTGTCTGAATGCCGGCGTCCAGCTCTCCGGGCGGATCGAGCAGTTCAGCACCGAGAGCTGGGACAAGGTCTTCGGGATCAACGTGCGCGCCAACTTCATTTTCGCGCGCGAGTCGCTCCGTCACCTGAGAGCCGCGAAGAAGTCGTCGATCGTGATGATGTCGTCGCTCGCGGGCAAGCGCGGCGGCACCGGCCTCGCATGCTACTCGGCGTCTAAGGCGGCCATCATTGGTCTGACGACCACGCTTGCAATCGAGCTCGCGCCGGACGGCGTGCGTGTCAATGCCGTGTGTCCCGGCTGGATCGATACGCCGTTCAATCAACCGGTGATCGATTTCATGGGTGGCCGCGACAAGCAGGAGTCGGTGGTTCGGACGGCTATCCCCCTCGGCCGACAGGCGACGCCGGACGAGGTCGCGCCGCTGTTTGTCTACCTCGCATCGGACGAGTCGTCTTACGTCACCGCGCAGGCAATCAATGTCGATGGCGGCGCGTACAACTGACTGCCGGACAGAATCGGGAAGAAGCCAATGAGCAAGCAGATCACAAATGAAGCCGCACGGCGGGCGATCGAAGCGGGCGTCGCGAAGGCGAACGAACTGGCGCAGCGCTCGTCGTTGTCGATCGTGGATGCGGGCGGCCACCTTGTTGCGTTCACACGCGTGAACGACGCGGCGTTCGGCACGATCGAAATTGCGCACAACAAGGCGTATACCGCCGCAGCACTGCGGTTCCCTACCGATTACTGGATGAATTTCGTTCAGCCCGGAGCCGAGCTCTACGGGCTCGAGCGCGCGGCGTCCCGCCCGCTGGTCGTGTTCGGCGGCGGCCTGCCGGTGAAGCACGGCGACGAGGTCATCGGTGGGGTAGGCGTGTCGGGTGGTCCGGAGGAAGCGGACGTGGCGATTGCGCGTGCGATGGTTGCTGCGCTCGGCGAGAACTGAACATCTTCCTGCAAAGGTGCTTTCAATGGAATCGACTGCAGGTACGCGGACGATGTCGGCCGACCAGGTTCGGCTGCTGATTCGCGACGGCAAGCTGCGTGCGCCGACGACGGGATACGCCGATGGCTTCATGCAGGCAAATCTGGCAATTCTGCCGAAGATGTACGCAGATGATTTTCGCGAGTTTTGCCGAATCAACCCCAAGAGCTGTCCGCTGGTGGGAGTCGGGCAGCCCGGCAACCCGGGGCTGGACGGACTGGGCGCGATCGACATTCGGACCGATGTGCCCCGCTACCGCGTGTACCGGAACGGGGTTCACACCGATACGGTCGACGATCTGGTCGATCTGTGGCGTGACGATCTCGTGACGTTTGCGCTCGGTTGCTCGTTCTCGTTCGAGAGCGCGATTCTGCAGGCGGGAATCGACATTCGCCACATCAGTGCGAACCGGAACGTGCCGATGTACGTGACGAATATCCAGACGACGGCCGCGGGGCCGTTTCGCGGCCCGATGGTCGTGTCGATGCGTGCGTTCAAGCCCGCCGATGCGATCCAGGCGATCGTGCTGTCGGAACGGTTTCCGCTCGCGCACGGCGCACCGGTTCATATCGGCGACCCGGCGACCATCGGGATTCGCGACGTCACCCGGCCGGAGTTCGGCGATCCGCCGGTGATCGAGGCCGGTGACATCCTCGGGTTCTGGGCCTGCGGGGTCACGCCGCAGATGGCACTTCAGGCGGCGAAACCGGTCTTTGCGATCACGCATGAACCGGGGTACATGCTCGTCACGGATTTGCCGGCGAATGCGGCGGCCGTTTGAGCCAGGAGTCGTTGCAATGTTCGATGCAGAAATCGCCGCGAAGCTGCTCAATCGCGGCACATCGCAGGCGTCGGACCAATGTGGCAGGCAATACCTTGACGTGTTGCGCGAGGGACAGCTCGATTTTTCTCACCGAATCGAGCGTCTAGCCGTAGAGGGCGCCGGTTCCGAGGTTCCTCGCGAAATCGAATGGCTGACATTCGGCGACGGCTCCCGCGCGTTGCGCATTCGTACCGACGGTGCGCAAACGGGCTGGAGCGAATGGGTTTCGATTGCGAAATCCGGCGGCGCCGAATCGATAAAGAGTGCGAACAAATATATTGCGGCGCAATGATACGGCGAGGCTGTCTCAGCCTGCCCGCAATGGAAATTGACTGATTGGCGGGGAAGCTCGCCGGGAGACACCGATGTCCGAGCATGGCGTCCGACTGGAATGGACGATCGAGCAGCACCACGAGCGGGAAGGGACCTATAGCCGGGACCACCGGGCGATCATCAGCCCGACGGTGACGATCCCTGTATCCGCGGCTCCCGACTATCTCGGGAACGAACGTCTGGCCGATCCGGAGCAGTTGCTCGTCAACGCGCTCGCGAGTTGCCACATGCTGTACTTCCTCGCGCTCTGCGAAGGAAGCGGGTATGCGGTCGCATCATACTCCGACGATGCAGTCGGGAAAGTCGAGAAAAGCGCGGACGGGTTTCACTGGGTATCCGAAATCGTGCTCAGGCCCCGCGTGACCTTCGCGTCCGAAAAGCAGCCGAACCAGGCGCAACTCGAGCGGCTGCATCACCGAGCGCACAAAGGGTGCTTCATCGCCAATTCGATCAAGTCGAAAGTGGAAATCGATCTCGGCTGATTTTTGACCGGGATCGGTTGCCAGCCGATCAACAAACGTAGTGAGGAAAGTGAGATGAAGAAGGAAGGTCTGGTCGTGGTTGCAACCGTCGTTGCCCGATCCGGCAACGAAGACGTGCTGCGCGAAGCGTTGAAGGAGCTGGTGCCGTACGCAAGGACGGAGCCGGGGTTCATCCAATACGATCTTCACGAATCCGCGGATACACCGGGGCAGTTCGTCTTCTACGAAATCTGGGAAGACGAAGCCGCCCTCGAGACCCATTCGAATACTGAGTTCGCGAAGGCGTTCGGCGCACGGGCGGGGCAATGGATCGAATCCGTCTCGCTCAGCAAGTTCCGGAAAATCGCGTGATCCGCGCACGAACGCCCGAGCGGCATCGCGTGTTCGTGCACTGAAGAAATCCTGTGGGCAGCGTCATGGTAAGCATTGATTTGAACTGCGATCTCGGTGAGAGCTTCGGCGCCTGGCGGATGGGCGACGATGCGGCGATGCTCGACATCGTGACGAGCGCGAATGTTGCCTGCGGTTTTCATGCCGGCGATCCGGCGGGGATCTATACCGTGCTGCATGAAGCGGCACGGCGCGGCGTCGCCGTCGGCGCGCACGTCGGCTATCGCGATCTGGTGGGCTTCGGACGTCGCAACATGCAGCCATCCCACGCAGAACTGACGGGCGACGTGATCTACCAGATCGGTGCGCTGCAGGGGCTTGCAAAGGCCGCGGGCACGTCGATTCGCTACGTGAAGCCTCACGGCGCGCTGTACAACACGATCGCGCATGATACCTACCAGGCGGCGGCTGTCATCGACGCGATTCTGGCGATCGATCCGACGCTCGTGCTGATGGTGCTCGCCGGCGCACCTGTTGCTGATCAGGCGCGTGAAGCCGGCCTTGCTGTCGTCGGCGAGGCATTTGCCGACCGCGCGTACAACGTGGATGGAAGCCTCGTGAATCGCCGCGCGGAAGGGGCGGTCATTCACGATCCAGACGTCGTTGCGCGTCGCATGCTGCGGTTCGTGCAGGAGGGTGTCGTGACCGCGATCGACGGCACAGACATCACGATCGACGCACAGTCGATCTGCATCCACGGAGACAACCCGTCGGCCGTTGCAACTGCTCGCTTGCTGCAAACGCAACTCGCCGCGCGCGGCGTCGCGCTTCGGCCATTTGCCGGGGAGTGCAGGGGAGAGAACCGTGTCTGAGCAGATGCGCATCCTTTCGGCCGGCTCTGCCGGCATGCTGGTCGAGCTCGAGAGTCTCGAAACGACGCTGGCGCTTCTCGACCGGCTGCTCGCGAGCGAAGTGGACGGCGTCGACGAAGTCGTTCCGGGCGCGCGCACCGTGCTGGTTCGCTTCGACCCGGCTGTCATCGATCGCGCGGCGCTGATCGAGCGGCTCGGGCAGCTGGACGTGTCCGTTCGCCGGGAGCGCGGCGGGAGCATGTTCGATATCCCGGTTTCCTACGTCGGAGAGGATCTGGGCGCGGTTGCCGAACTGCTGGGATGGTCCGTGGCCGAGCTCGTCCAGCGACATCTGGATGCGGTCCACTCGGTCGCGTTTACCGGATTTGCACCGGGGTTCGCGTATATGACCACCGACGATCCGGGATTCGACGTTCCCCGACGCAAGACGCCTCGAGTGCGCATCCCGGCGGGCTCGGTCGCGATCGCGGGCAAATTCAGCGGGATCTATCCCTCGGATAGCCCCGGGGGGTGGCAGCTTCTCGGCACGACGCAGGTGCCTATGTGGGACGCGACGCGTCCGCGTGCGGCTTTGCTTGCACCCGGCGATCGGGTTCGTTTCCGCGATGCGAGCAAAGGTTCGGCCGTTCCGGTAGCGGGGTGGCCGGTGCGGGCGCCGACGCCGGTGCGCCAGGTTTCGGGCACCGGCATTCTGGTGACGCGTGCGGATCGCCCGGTGCTGTATCAGGACCTCGGGCGGCCCCGACAGGCTGACCAGGGTGTCTCCGTGTGCGGTGCCGTCGACAGCGCCGCGCTGCGGCTCGCGAACGCCTGTGTCGGCAATCCGGGCAGTCGCGCCGCGCTCGAAGTGATGTTCGGCGGCCTTTCGCTGGTGCCCGATCGCCCGGTGACCCTCGCAGTGACGGGGGCGCCGTGCCCGATTTCGATTCGCGATGCGAATGGCCGCGTGACGGTGATCCCTCACTCGCGTCCTTTTGCCGTCGATGCGGGCGAGGAAGTCACGCTCGATATGCCCGGCCGCGGCATGCGGAGCTACGTCGCATTGCGCGGCGGGTTCGTCGTCGAGCGCACGCTGGGGTCTGCGTCGACCGATACGCTTTCGAGGATCGGCCCGGCGCCGATCGTTTGCGGCGATGTCCTGGTCCCGGCCGACGAGGCCGCTACGTTCGTCCAGTCGGAGCTGCCGGCCGCGCGGCCGCTTCCGTGCGAAGGCGACGTAGTCGATGTCGACGTCGTCCCGGGGCCGCGCACCGACTGGTTCACCGACGAAAGCGTTGCACGGTTTTTGTCGCAGGAATGGCGCGTCACGCCCGAGTCGAGCCGCGTCGGCATGCGACTGTCGGGCGACCTGGTACTGGCGCGGCGCGACGACGCGGAGCTACCGTCGGAAGGCACGTTGTTCGGATCGATTCAGGTGCCGCACAGCGGTCAGCCGGTGGTGTTCCTGACCGATCACCCCGTCACCGGCGGGTACCCGGTGATTGCCGTCGTCGCGGCCCATCATCTCGGCATGCTCGGGCAGATTCCGATAGGCGCCCGCATCCGTTTCAACCCGATATCCGCATTCGATCCGCAAGTGAAGGAACTTGTTCGATGAAGAAGCTGCTCATCGCCAATCGCGGCGAAATCGCCATTCGCGTCATTCGCGCCGCGCGCGACTACAACGTGACATCGGTCGCAATCTACTCGGACGCGGATGCCGGTTCGCTGCATGCCGAACTGGCCGACGAAGCGTACGGGCTGGGTGCGGGCCGCCCGGCGGAGACTTATCTCGACATCTCGAAGATTCTGGCGATCGCCCGTCGCGCCGGTGCCGACGCGGTCCACCCGGGCTACGGCTTCCTGTCCGAACGCGCGGAGTTCGCCCAGGCGGTCATCGATGCCGGACTGATCTGGGTCGGCCCGTCGCCGGAGGTCATCACCGCGCTCGGCGACAAGGTGCAGGCCCGGCGTATCGCATCGAAGGTCGGCGCGCCGCTGGTCAGGGGATCCGATGGGCCGTTGAACAGTGCGTCGGACGCGGTGGCCTTCGCACGGGAGGTGGGCTTGCCGCTGGCGATCAAGGCCGCGTTCGGGGGCGGAGGGCGCGGTATGAAGATCGTCCGACGCATCGAAGACGTCGCGGAGATGTTCGATTCGGCCGTCCGCGAGGCGACGGAGGCGTTCGGCCGGGGCGACTGCTACGCTGAACAGTTTCTCGACCGTCCGCGCCATATCGAGGCGCAGATCATGGCCGACCATCACGGCAACACCGTCGTGCTCGGCACGCGCGACTGTTCGCTGCAGCGCCGAAACCAGAAGCTCGTGGAAGAGGCTCCCGCGCCTTTCATCACCGACGAGCAGCGCGCGCGCATTCACGACGCGGCGCGAAGGATATGTGCCGAGGCCGGCTATACGGGGGCGGGCACGGTCGAGTTTCTGCTTTCTCAAGACGGGGTCATCTCGTTTCTCGAGGTGAACACGCGGTTGCAGGTCGAGCATCCGGTGACGGAGGAAACCACCGGTGTCGACATCGTGATCGAACAACTGCGCATCGCGGATGGCCTTCCTGTGTCGATTACGGCGACGCCGGAGCCCCGCGGTCATGCGATCGAATTCCGTATCAACGCGGAGGATCCGGGCCGAGGCTTCCTGCCGACACCAGGCGCGATCACGCGCTTTCGTCCGCCCGCGGGGGCCGGGGTGCGGCTCGACTCCGGGGTCGAATCCGGCTCGCAGATTCCTGGGCTGTACGACTCGCTGATGGCCAAGCTGATCATTACCGGCGATACGCGCCAACAAGCACTCGCGCGCGCCCGTCGCGCGCTCGCCGAATTCGATATCGAAGGCGTGGCGTCGGTGTTGCCTTTCCATCGGGCGGTGCTCGAGGACAAGCGCTTCACGGGCGACGATGGCTTCAAGGTTCATACCAACTGGATCGAAACGGAGTTCGGCGGGGTCGAGCCTTCCGGACGCGTCGCGCCGGCTGACGGAGGCCTGCTGCAGAGCTTCATCGAGATCGACGGAAAGCGTCACACGATCGGTTTGCCCGCGTCGCTGTTTGCGAACGTTGGTTCCTCGCGCGCATTCGACGACGCGGTGAAGGCGGAAACGGGTGCCGACATCGTGACCGCGCCGGTTCCCGGCACGCTGCAGAAATGGCTGGTGGAAGAAGGGGCGACTGTAGCGGAGGGCGATGCCGTTGCCATCATGGAAGCGATGAAGATGGAAATGCGTGTAGTCGCACCGAGAGGTGGGCGAATCCGGATCCAGGGGGAAGCCGGATGTCCGGTCACGGCGGGCGAAAAGATCGCGGTTATCGAGTAAGGAGCGAAGGAGACATTGAATCGAATTTGAGTTGTCGAGATGTAGAAGGTATACGTCATGTGATTCGGAATCCTGAGTGACTGGCGAACAATCAAATTGATGTCGGAAGAGTCAAGGAATCGGCTGAGTGCGTCACGAGTACGACAGCCTTATTGGAGGAAAACCGTGAAAAAACTGAATGTCGCTCTGGTGGGCACTGGCTTCATGGGCAAGGCCCACTCCATCGCTACTGCCGTGGTGCCGATCCTGTTCGGCTCGCCGGTGGAAATCGAACGCAAGGTCGTGGTCGACATCGACGACGAACTCGCACGCAATGCAGCTGCGCAATATGGGTTCGCCGAGCACGCGACGGACTGGCGAGAAGTCGTGTCGCGCCCGGATATCGATATCGTCGACATCTGCACGCCGAACGACACGCACGCGGCGATCGCGATCGCCGCCGCGAAGGCGGGTAAGCACGTGATGTGCGAGAAGCCGATGGCGATGACGGTAGCCGACGCGGAAGCCATGCATGCGGCCGCGAAGGAAACGGGCGTGGTCACGATGATTTCGTACAACTACCGCCACACGCCGGCGCTGCAGATGGCCAAGCGGTTGATCGACGAAGGGCGTATCGGCGAGATCCTGACGTTCCGCGGCTACTACCTGCAGGACTGGGGCGCGGATCCGAGCACGCCGCTGTCGTGGCGCTTCAACAAGGAGAAGGCCGGTTCGGGCACGCTTGGCGATATCGGCACGCACGTCATCGATGCGGCGCGCCTGCTCGTCGGCGAGTTCGAATCGGTGAACTCGATCGTCAAGACCTTCATCGCCGAGCGGCCGCTGCCGGCTGGCCGTTTCTTCGGCCCGGCAGGTCAGGCATCGTCGGAAAAGGGCAAGGTCGACGTCGACGACATGGCCATGACGATGATCAAGTTCAGCAACGGCGTGTGCGGAACGATCGAAGTGACGCGCAATGCGTGGGGCCACCACAACCAGCTCGGCTTCGAAATCCACGGTACCCGTGGCTCGATTGCGTTCGACTATCAGCGCCTGAACGAACTGCGTGTGGCGTTCGCGGACGATCCGTCGGACGCGTTCGGCTTCCGCACGATCTACTCGGGCCCGCATCAACCGTTCGGCGACAAGCTGTGGCCGGTTGCCGGGATGGGGCAGGGCTACATCGATATCAAGTCGATCGAGTGGTACAACTTCCTGCAGGCCATCGCCGGGAACCAGCCTGCCGCGCCGAACTTCGAGGACGGTGTCCAGATCGAGCGCATCGCGGATGCGATCCTCGTGTCGGGGAAAAGCGGCGTGTGGGAACACATCCAGCAGCCGGCTCGCGGATAACACGGCCGCCGCCTGAAGCCGTGCGGAGGCGGTGAGTTCCTCGGTGAGTGGCGAATCGGTAACGCGGCTCGTCGGTAATGGATCCGGCGAGCGCCTCCTCATCTGCGGTCAGCGTCGAAGCATCACCGTCCCGGCGGCGAACTGCGATAGATCCGGATGCGGCCTCCACTACGGCCGCGTTCGAACGATAGCGTGTCAATAGATCGGAGGCAGGGGATGACCTTGGCAATTGGGGTGATCGGTGTCGGCGTAATGGGATCGGAGCACGCGCGCATTCTGCGTGAAGAGACGTCGGGTGCGGAGTTGGTCGCGGTCTGCGATGCCGATGAAGGGCGCGCGCGGACCGTGGCGGGCGGCTCGAGAGTCTATACGGACCCGCGGGAGCTGATTCGCTCCGAGCATGTCGACGCCATTCTCGTTGCCGCACCGGACACGCTGCACGGCGACCTCGTACTGCAGTGCATCGAGGCCGACAAGCCGGTTCTATGCGAGAAGCCGCTGGCCAGTACGGCGGCCGAGGCACTTAAGGTCGTCGACGCGGAAATTGCGAAGGGCCGAAGGCTGGTCCAGGTCGGTTATATGCGTCGTTTCGACCAACCGTTCATCGAGATGAAGCGTGCTGTCCGGGAGGGCGACATCGGCGCACCGGTTGTCGTGCACAACGTCCACCGAAATCCCATCGCGCCGGACTGGTTCAACGGCCCGATGTCCATCACCAATGCGTTCGTTCACGAAATCGATGCAAGCCGCTGGTTGCTCGATTCCGAACCTGTTGGCGCACGTGTCTACAGTGCTGGAAACGGCGATCCGCTGGTCGTCGTGATGGAAATGGCCGACGGCGTAATCGTGTCATCGGAGGTGTTCATGAATTGCCAGTATGGCTATCACGTGCACGTACAGGTCGTAGGGCGAAACGGAACGATCGAGACTGCTCCGCTCGGATGTGTTGGCAGGAATGCCGACGGCTACGGCATGACGGCCTATGCAAGTAACTGGATCGACCGGTTCAGGCCGGCTTATGTGAAGCAGCTCAATGAGTGGGTCCGATCGATCGGAACCGGCATGTCTAGTGGTGGCGCACATGCCTGGGACGGCTATGTCACGACGTCCGTCGCGGAGCAGATCGTCGTGGCAATGGGCCGCGGAACGTCAGTGACGTTCGCGACGGAGCGTTACCGTCCGACGATGTACGCGTAGTCGTACCGATCCACGGAAATGAAGCGGTTTATGCGACTCGGAAGGAAAAATGATCAGAATCGGCATTCTCGGATGTGGGCGCATTGGTCAGGTTCATGCACTGGGTATCAAGCAGATTCCGTCGGCGACGCTGGTCGCGGTTGCAGACGTCGACGAGCGTGCCGCGGGCATCTGCGCCGACCGATTCGGGGCTGACGCACGCACAGCATCGGAAATTCTCGACGGGAAGGACATCGATGCGGTTGTGATCGCGACACCGTCGTCGACGCATTTCGATCTCGTTCACGCGGCAGTGGTCGCGCGAAAGGCCATTTTTTGCGAGAAGCCCATCGACCTGTCGTCGGCTCGGGTAAGAGCATGCATGGAAGCCGTCGAGAACGTGGGGGTGCCTTTCATGACGGCGTTCAACCAGCGGTTCGACCCGCACTTCGGCGAGTTGGCACGCCGGGTACACGAGGGTGAAATCGGCGATGTCGAGACCATCGCGATCACGTCTCGCGATCCGGCGCCGCCGCCGCTGTCGTATCTGAAGACGTCCGGTGGCCTCTTTCGCGACATGATGATTCACGATTTCGACCTCGCACGATTTCTGTTGCGGGAAGATCCGGTGCGTGTGTTCGCCACCGGATCGGTGCTGGTCGAGCCGTCCATCGAGGAGGTGGACGACGTGGACACGGCGGCAGTGATCCTGACGACGAGGTCGGGGCGGCTCTGCCAGATTTCGAATTCGCGCCGCTCGACCTACGGCTATGACCAGCGAATCGAAGTTCATGGGTCGCGCGGCATGCTGCGAGTCAAGAACGTGCACGAGTCTCAGGTTGAGCGTGCCACGGAATCCGGGTTTGCCATGCCGGTCGCGCAGCCGTTCTTTCTCGAGCGCTTCGGTGCCGCCTATCTTGCCGAAATGCGCTACTTCGTCGAAACCTTGTCGGCAGGAAAAATGCCGCAACCGGACGCCAGCGACGGCCTGAAGGCCCAGCTGATTGCCGACGCGGCCACGCTTTCGTGGCAGCGCGGGCAGCCGGTGGACATCGCCGGTTGATCGACACGGCCGGCACGGGAAAACCGGCCGGTCGCCATTTCATACATATCGGGTGCTTCCATGAAGATCGGTATCGTCGGCCTCGGCAACGTCGCAGAGCTACACGTGACGGCTCTCGCGGAAATGGATCCGCAGTTGTTTTGCGGCGGCTGGAGTCGGACTTACAGCAAGGCGCTGGCATTCGTCGACCGGTTCGGTGGGCGCGCATACGAAACCGTTGACGAACTGCTAGGCGACAAGGCGGTCGACGCGGTTGTCGTGTGCACGAATGCCGCGTCGCACTTCGACATGGCCAGGCGTGCGCTACTGGCAGGAAAACACGTACTGCTCGAGAAGCCGTTGTGCGAGCAGGCGGCGCAGATTTGCGAGCTTGCGGAGATCGCACGTTCGCAATCGAGGATCTGCATGCCTTCCCACAATTACGTCTATGCAGAGAGCATGCGGCGACTGCACGCCCATGTCGCTTCCGGGAAAATGGGACGGATCGTCAGTTTCTGGGCGATCTACAACAAGCGGCATGACGCATCGATTGGCGCGCGGGATCTCACGATGCGCGAGCTGATGGTGCATCACGCGTACTGCATGCTGTACTTCGTCGGCCGTCCGTCGTCGGTATTCGCGACCGGTTCGAATGTGCACTTCGACGATCCGAATGCCGACGACCAGTTGATGATCACCGCGGAATATCCGGACGGAACGATTGCGAATCTGTGGGGAAGTTTTTCAGCTGACGATCGTAGTCGCGATCCCTGGTCCGTCTATTTCAAGATCATCGGTTCCGACGGAAGCGGTGTCATCCCTTGGGATGTAACGAAGTTCGGCGCCGCGAGACTTCCGTTCTGGGATGACGCGACCTACTGGGACAGCTTTCTTCAGGTCGAAAGCTTCTTCGTGAACGAGTGCGTCGCGAAAGGCACGGCTCCGTTGTCGACGCTCGACGACGCATTTGACGCGGCCGCCGTTCTGGACGCGGCACGCCGGTCTCTGCGCGAGCGGAGCGTTGTGCCGGTCATCTACGGCTCTTGAGCCACACAGAGGCGCAAACATGATCAGATACGCTGTTGTAGGCGCTGGATGGATAGCGCAAGAGGCGTTCATGCCGGCCGTTGCTCAGACCGGAAATTCGACGATCGGCGCGTTGGTCTCCGGAAATCCTGATGGGGCGCGGAAGCTCGCGAGATTCCATGGTGTCGACACGATCGTCGGGTATGACGACTACGAGCGGATGCTGAACAGCAATGTCGTCGATGCCGTCTATATCGCGGTACCCAACCCACTTCACGCCGATTACGCGATTCGCGCGGCGAGGGCCGGCAAGCACGTATTGGTTGAGAAGCCGATGGCGACCAACGTCGCGGATGCCGAGGCGATGATTGTGGCAGCAGCCGAGGCCGGCGTGTTGTTGAGCACCTGTTACCGCTTGCATCACGAGGCAGGGACGATCGCGGCACTGGAAGCGATCCGGGAAGGCCGCATCGGTGATCCGAAGTACTTCAGCGGGATGTTCGGATTTCAGTCCGCGACGGGCAATCACCGGCTGGACAGCAGGAACTGGGGCGGCCCGCTTCAGGACATCGGGATTTACTGCGTCAACGCGGCGCGGCATGTCTTCTCCGACGAACCTGTCGATGCGTCGGCGATCACGACGCGCCGGCCCGGAGATCCTCGCTTCTCGGACATCGACGACGCCATTGCTGTCACGTTGCGCTTCCCTCGCGATCGAATCGCGCAGTTCTATTGCAGTTTTGGCACGGCGTCGATCGATATGTACAGGGTGCTGGGAACCGATGGGGACCTGACCATGGAGCCCGGTTTCAGGTTAGAAACGCCGACGCGAATGGTACTGAACACGAAGGATGCTTCGGAGACGATGCATTTCCGGCACTGCGATCACTTCGGCGGGTTGATTCAGCAGTTCTCCGAATGCATTGAGAAACGCAGCAAACCTGCGTCAAGTGTCGAAGAGGGCCTGGCTGACCTGAGGGCCTTGCTGGCGATCGAGGCGTCTGCTCGCACGGGAACGGTGGTGTCCGTCGAACCGACGCGTTTCAGCCGCAGAAACCTGACGCTCGATGATGTGCGCGCCGTACCGAGAACGGAGAAGCGGCTGCTGCTGTAGGCGTTCAAGTCGGGAGAACTTGCGCGACATGCTGCCCGAGGCTCGCTCGGCGAACCTCGAATTCCTGTCGCGGATGCAGATCCGTGGCGCGAGACTTAGTTGTAGCCGAGGATCGATACCGACCGGAGATCGGGCCGATCGGGAACATTCGCCGCGATGGAAGACATCGGTTCACGCAGAAGGGCGGTGTACGGAGAGACGTTACGCTGGTCCGTGGCGGATACGTTTCGATGGTTCGTGCGGGTTATCGGGGCAGCGCTGTGAAGGGCGGTGCCGAGAACTTTCCGTGGCGTCATGGGGCGAGGGTCCAGATATATCCGTCGTTTCGAGATTCGCGGTTTGCCGAATGGCTTTCGCACTCTACGTCGTAAAGAAGGAATGCGAATAAATAATAGGATCGGAAATGATCTTGAGCCAACGAGAAATTCCGCACACAGCTGTCAACATTTTCCTGACAAGCGGAGACGAACGTAGCGATGTTCGACGCCAATGCGCTGTCTTCGCCGTGTTGACTAGAGAAGATCGACGGGCGCAGGCAGGTGTTCTGTGGTGTGTGACGGGACGAAACCCCGCATCCTCGATGGTGAGGCAATGAATACACGCTTCCTGGAGACGTTCGTGATGCTCGCGCAACAAGGCAGCTTCCGGGCTACGGCGCGTCTTCTTCATACTTCGCCCGCGACGATATCGACACGTATCAAGGCTTTGGAAGACGAGTTGAGGACCGAGCTCGTCGATCGAACGGCGGCGGATTTTCGTCTCACCCTGTCTGGGCAGAGCTTGTTGACGCTGGCGATGAACGTGGTAGACGCGACCCGTGCGCTCAAGAAGGCAGCCGGTCTCGATCTCGCATTACGCGGACCGATACGTTTCGGCGTGATAGACACGATCGTTCACAGCTGGCTTTCCTTGTATGTGACGCAGTTGAGGGAGCGCGTCCCGGGCTTGGTGGTCGAGCTGACCGTAGATTCGAGCCCGGCGCTGAACAAGAAAATCTTGCAGGGCGAGCTCGACCTGGCTGTCTGCGCGGAGGTCGTTGGTAGCGACAAGGTCACGTCGAGCAGGATTGCAAGCTATCCGGTTCGATGGATTGTCAGCCGAGAGCTGCTTTCCGGTTCGGACATGGATCCGGTTCGCCTCGCCCTGGCGCGGCCGATACTGACATTCGGAAGGGGCACGACGTCGCACCTGGCGGTGGAACGCATCGTCCGAACACTGGCCGGTGGAGCCGGCATCCCGGACGAGGCGATACGCATAACCTGTGCCTCTTCGGTCGCTGCGATCGTGCAATTGGTGCGTGATGGATACGGTGTCGGGGCAGTCCCGCACCTGTTCGTGCATGACGAACTGGAGAACGGGCGAATCGCCGAGTTCGCGCTGGAGCCGCAGCCGCCGGCGATCGACGTGTCGTTGTGCATGCCGGTCAATGCATCACCGGCCGTCGTGGCGGCAGCCGACGCGGCCCGGGAGGTGTGCGCCACATACTGCCGAGGAAAACCCGAGACGCTGATCCGGGCGGCGTGACTGATCATCCCGATTGCGGTCGGTCCGGCAGGGGGGTACCGGTTGACTTTCGGAATATGGTCGCCGGCGGGTATATGACTTCCCTAATATGATCTGGCGGCGCGTTACGGTAGGCTGTCGCAGTAGGTATCAGATGTTAGTCTGGTGCGAATTTCATGCTCTCCGCTCGTGAGGCTTGCGGTTTCGGTGCTGGCGCACCTGTCGGGCCGCTGATTTCGGGCGATCAGCGCTCGCGCTCATCCCTACCGGCAAAGAGAATTGGCGATGTTAGTCGAAGTCAGCAAATTCAGAGAATCCCAGGAGTTCGCTCTTCAGACCGTTAACTTTGCGCGGTCGATGCTCAACTGTTCGGCAGCCGTGTTCACATGGCTCGATTCGCACGACCAGCTATTGCCGCACACCCAGATGGGATGGCCCGAAGAGACCATCAAGGACTATTACACGGTATTCGCGTCGGCCGATCCGCTGAACGTCTATCGTCTGATCAAACAGCGTGCGACCGTAGTGACCCTCAAAGGGGCAAAGCGCGACGACCAGCACTCCAGTTGGTCGGATTACCAGCGGAAGTACGGGCTCGTGGACGAAGTCGGGTTCCTGTTCTGGGCGGGAGATACGCCACTAGCGTGCCTCTCCGTCATCAAGAAGCAAGGCGATAGCCCGTTCTCGACTCCCGAACCCTTCGGACAGATGTACGACTACATGCAGCACAGCTTCTCGATGCTTGCATCCGTCAAGAAGGTCCAGGCAGACCAGGCGCTGAGAAACGAGTATTTCCTGACGGAGCGGGAGCTTGCAGTCGCGTCCCTGATGACCGCCGGCCTGTCCAACAAGGATATCGCCGAGACACTGGGCATCGAGCTTGCCACGGTCAAGTCACATGTCATTCGAATCCTGGGCAAGCTGGGCATCGAGAGCCGAACCCAGCTTGCGGCATTCTCCGCCGACCTGGGCACATCGACAACGAAATAGCCTGAGTGCACCGGGGCGGTGCGTTCGTCCTCGCCGCCGGTTGCATAAATGGAAATTTTTCTCATCCTTTGGATGGACGAACGGCGTCTTGGCCATACATACAATGGTTTCAAGGCCGCCGGACATCATCCAGACGGTCGTAACGCTCGCAATGGTTCACGCCTGTTGCGGTGCCTGACAGCTCACTTCATCGATCACGATCTTCAACCTTGAGGATGGTGCGCGTTACACATGGCTTGAGCGGCGTCCGGCTGTCAATTCGCATAACGAATTAACTTACGATGCGTGACGGATGTTTGCCGAGTGCCGGTTGATTGTGGACCGTATTCGGTCCAGTTCGCTGAATTGATAGAAATTCGTGATCTGCATTCATCGAGAATCACAATTGGACCTCGTCTAATTGGCGCAAGACGATGCATGCACGCGAATCCTGGAAACAGAAAGCGCACGATTCGCCGGCTCAGTGAGCAGCGCACGTGCTGGTTAAAGTGAAGTCAAGGAGACGTTTCGGTGAATGATTATTCCGGCCGCGTGGTTGTCGTAACCGGTGCTGGTTCCGGCATGGGGCGAGCAATGGTTCGCGAGTTCGTTTCGAGAGGGGCGAACGTAGCCGCACTCGACATCAATCTCAAGAATGCCGTTGCCACTGTCGAAGCGTTGGCGAATCCGTCGATGGCGTACGCACATCAAGTGGACGTCAGCGACCCGCGTAGCGTCGAGGCCGCTGTCAAGGCGGTGATCGAGCGTTGGGGGCACATCGATCTTCTGTGCAATAACGCCGGCATTCTGGATGGACACGCGACGGCTCACGAGGTGAGCGTCGAAGAGTGGGACCGCGTCATCGCCGTTAACCTCACGGGACCGTTCCTGATGTCCCGAGCGGTCATTCCGCAGATGTTGAAGCAAGGCAAAGGGGCGATCGTGAACACTTCGTCCACCTCGGGCTTCAGTGCTGCGGGCGGCGGGACTGCCTACACGGCGTCCAAACACGGTGTGATCGGTCTGACTCGACAACTCACGTTCGAATACGGCGCGCGTGGCATTCGCGTCAATACGATTTGCCCGGGCGCAACCGCAACCCCGCTGGCGATGTCGGAGCACACGACGGCGAATTCGCCTGATATGGAGGCGGCCCTTCAGAAATTCCCGGCCCGCCGCTGGTGTCAGCCGGAAGAAATTGCCAAGCTCGCCGCGTATCTGGGCGGCGACGATGCCGACTTCGTGCATGGCAGCGAGTACGTGATGGACGGCGGCTGGCTTGCTGCTGCCCGGGATCCCTTCTGAGCGGGCGTTTGGCTACACGCGTGGCGCGGCGCAGGTACCCGCGCCTGCACATGTCGGTGGAACAACAGGAGCTTGTGAATGTTTTCGAATCGTGAATGGCCGGAGACCGGCATCGAAGGTTTCAAGCGAGGCTTTCAGACGGTTGATGGCGTGCGGATGCATTATGTGAGCGGCGGCAAGGCGGACGGCGACGTGCTGGTTCTGATTTGCGGTTTCCCTCAAAGCTGGTATGCATGGCGCAAGGTTTTGCCTCTGCTGGGGCATCGGTACCGTGTTATTGCCCCGGATCTTCCCGGGCAAGGTGACTCAGATCGTCCCGCGGGTACGCTCGACACGGCTAAGGCCGCCAGGCTCCTTCGTGGCCTGGTCGAGAAACTCGGTGTCGATCGACATGCACTTGTCGTACACGACATCGGCGGATGGGTCGGTTATCCCTATGCGGCGATGAATGGCGACAAGGTCACCGGCCTCGCGATCCTCGACACGGGTATCCCGGGCATCAGTCTTCCGGATACGCTGCCGTGGGCTTCCGACGTTGCGTGGCGGACGTGGCACGTCGCATTCCACAACATCCCGGATCTTCCCGAAGCGCTCTTGGCCGGTCGCGAGCACATCTATCTCGAGTGGTATTTGCAACGGAAGGCGGCAAATCCGCAGGTGTTCTCCCAAGCGGACTTCGAGGAATACCATCGCGTGTTCCTGACGAATGGCCTGAAAGGTGGCCTCGCTTACTACCGTGCTATCTCGGTGTCTGCCGAGCAGAATCGCGAATTGAGCGCGAAGGGCAAGCTCAAGATGCCGGTTCTCGCGGTCCGTGCAGATCAGGGATCAATGCCCGACCTGGTCCCGCAGCTGCAGCAGGTCGCGGCGGACGTTCGCGGCACGATGGTCGCTTCCGGACACTACATCCCCGAAGAGGCGCCCGAGGCGCTTGCAAAGGAACTCGAGAGTTTCTTCGGCTAGTACGCGCGGACAAGCAGGTGCCGCTTCTGACGATCTGGCCAGCGTCTGGAGAAGTTCGTCGCCCAGTTCGAACGGGTATGGAGCGCGCTGCATGCTGCCGAGCGATGTCAGTGCGTCGCGGGCGCTGCGCTCTGCCCGATGAGAGATTGTCGATCTTGAGATGGAAACGGCTGGCATCGACGAAATTCGATGGTTCATTTAATTAGTATTCCGAGTGAAATTAACTTTGGTGATTTTTGGGGGGGAAATGAACAAGAAGATCATTGCAGTCGCCGCGCTGAGCTTCGTAGCTTACTCGCAAGCAAAGGCTCAAAGTTCCGTAACGCTCTATGGGATCATCGACACGGGTGTGGGCTATATACACAACAGCGGCGGGCAGAGTTCGCAAGTGAGGATGTTGCCCAGCAATCTTTCGGCTTCCCTGTGGGGATTGAAGGGAACGGAGGATCTGGGTGGCGGGCTCTCGGCCATCTTTACAGTAGAGAGCGGCTTTGACGGCACGAACGGCGCGCTTGCGACACCGGGCAAGTTGTTCAGCCGACAAGCGTTCGTGGGCATTTCGAGCCAGTACGGCACCCTGACGCTCGGTCGTCAGTACGATCCGCTGACGGATCTCGAACAGCAGTTGACCGCTGATGTCTACAGCGGCTGGTTCGCTACGCCGGGTGACGTCGACAATTACGATTCGAGTGCTCGATTCAACAACGCCGTGAAATGGGTGAGTCCGTCGTGGGGCGGTGTTTCGGCCGAGGTCATGTATGCGCTCGGTGGCGTCGCCGGATCCACGGGGTCGGGGCAGACGTGGAGCGCAGCAGTTGGCTATCAAAGCACGTCGTTTAGCGTCGGCGGCGGCGTTCTCCACATCGACAACGGCAACGCAACGTTGGGCAATCGCGGCACCTCCTCGTCCGACTCGCTGTTCAATTCGCCGGTAAATGCGGCGTATGCGTCAGCCCGGTCGATCAATATCGCCCGGATCGGTGCCAATTACGTTGCGGGCCCGTTCACGGTGGGCGCGGCGTATGGCTATGCCCAGTATTCGGCCGATTCGGCATCGACGTTCACGGGGTCGGAGAAGTATCACAACGGTTCTGTCTTTGCCCAGTATCAGGTGACGCCTGCGTTCCTGCTCATCGCCGGCTACAACTACACGCGCGCACTGGGGGATTCGTCTGCCAAGTACCACCAGGTGAATATCGGGGCCGACTACAGCTTGAGCAAGCGCACCGACGTCTATGCGCTCGCAGGGTATCAGCATGCAAGCGGGCAGAACGGGCAAGGCGCCGCCGAGGCTTCCATCGGGTCGTACGGAATTGCGGCGGGCAAAGGTACTCAGGAAGTTGTAGCCGTCGGCCTGCGGCACAAGTTCTGAAGCAATCTGTATGAGGCGCCGCGGACCGATACGAGGGCGATTCCTTCGTGAGTTCCGTGGCGCCGCGTTGCTCCTTTCCCTGACATGAAGGTATTCGGATTTCTGTATGCCGGCATCAACTCACTCCGATGACGATTACGCGTCCAGTCCGGTTCCTGAAGATGCAAGGACCGGTTGGCAGGGCATATTTTTCGCTACGTTAGGTATTGCGACCGCGCTTTTCTTTGCTCAGATTGCGTCGATCATTACCGTGAGGTTTGGCGTAGCGGCAGCGCTGATCGGACTGGCCTACGGATACTGCGTTTCGACATTCGTCGGTATGCTGCTCGTTCGTCGATCCATCCAGACAGGGTTTGGCATCAATATCTGGGCCAGAACCGTGCTCGGGTATCGTGGAGCGGGATTGTTCAGCCTGGCTTACGGAGTGGCCTGCCTCACTTACTTCGTCGCAGAAGCCAGCATCATGGGGGCTTCGTTGCAGGCTCTCTTTCCGGAAGCTCCTCATGCGTTGATATACATCTGCCTTGTCTTCGTCATGTTGCCGCTCGTGTGGTCGGGCATGAAGGTCCTTGCAAGATTCCAGACGATGAGTCTGGTGCTGTTCGTTGTGTTTGTTGTGTGGGCGATAAGAAACGCGCTTGATGTTCCCGTGGCTGGAGCTCCGCTCCCGGAGATTCGGCTTGCTGCAGACCCCTTCACCAGCCAGCTTGAAGTATTGGGCATCGTTAACGGCCTCGCCTTCATCATTGGTCTCGTGACGGCCGACTATGCAAGATTTGTGCGAAAACGAGAACTCCGAGCAGGGACCGTGTTTGTCGGCGCGTTGTTTCCTGCGTTCTGTTATGGGATCACCGGGATCTTGGGGATCTGGTTCGCTATCCAGATGCGGGAAAGCAATCCTGGCGTCTATTTCGTTTCGTTGCTGGGTGCGGGGGGAATCATTTTCGCGTGTACGACGCAGCTCAGAATCAATCTCGGGAACATCTACTCAGGCACCGTTGCCTTCGTCAACGCACTCGAGCATCTATTTGGCGTTTCCGTCAGCAGAAGAGTCGTTATCGTTGCTTTCTGCGCGGTTGCGGCCACTGTGCTGATTTCAGATGGTACGCACTTGCTCGCGAGTGCCCTGAACTATATTGGTATGTCCATGGCTTGCTTCGTCACGTTGCTTCTCGTCGATCAGTTCTGGGTTGGACGATCCCGAGATGTGCCCGATGTCGTGCCTCAAGTGATCAAGAACTGGCGATGGACGGGATTGAGCTCATGCCTGATCGCAACCCTATGTGGAGTGTGCATCGGTAACGCATCGCTCTTCCCATCGTTGTACCAGTGGGCGACACCGGTGTCGGTGCTTGTCCAGGTGATCCTCTTTGTTGGTATCGAATCGTACTGCAATCGACGAAGGGAACTGTCGTCACATGCTGCCTCAAGTTAGAGGGGCCACGTGAGAAACGGACCTGTTCTCTGGAGCGCTAGGCTACCTGACGCCAGCAAAGGTCACTTTCGAGGAAGGTTTGAGAATGCGGAAGCGCTTTACGGACGAGCAAATCATCGGCTTCTTGAGAGAGGCCGAAGCTGGCGAGGCGGTCCAGTATCTGTGCAGGACGTACGGTTTCAGCGATACCTCCTTCTACTCCTGGCGGGCGAAGTTTGGTGGCAACGACGGCGTTGAATCGCAAAGGTTGAAGTACCTTGAGGGGGAGAATAATCGACTAAGGAAACTATTGGCGGAAGCCTTGGCCAAGCAAGGGGCATCGGGTATCGCTAGAGACGATGTGTAGATCATCCACGTCGCCTGGGTCGTCGTCGTTCCGATGCCGTTGTGATTGGCGTCGAGCGATCCGGCGTTCGACTTGAACAGATCATGATCTTCACGCTTTGTCGATCGTAACCACCTCTGCGCTTCAATGTCGGGTTGGCGCGCAGACCTCAGTAGTGGACTCAACAGGGAACCGAGTCATGCGAAAGATATTCCTGCGATCGCTGCATAGCCGTCATTCGATTGACTCAGCAGAGGTCTCTGCTTGTCAGGCGGATTCCGATGCTGGTATACGTAACATTGAGTCAGACCGAAACAGCCTGGTTACGTACTACAGCCTCGGACAAGTGGTTGCGCACCTGCGTTTCGACGCGCGGAATGGAGAGCAGAGTCCGGCCGAGCGTAGCCGAAAATAAAAAACCGGTCCAACGTCAGATCACGGCATGGAAGCGGCCACCGTCAAAGTACGCGGTGGAAACGCCACTGAACGTGCCAAGTCGGACCCGGTCTCCCGTCTGTACCTTTGACGAAGCTGTCGAAACCATAGCGTGTCAAGCTGATGGTATTGCGAAAGCTTGCAGGTTCAGCGTGCCGCGTGCCTTCGTATGGTGCCTGGAGCGGGGCGCAAGTCGTTTCGACGGCCTGGTTGATGTCAGAGTCGGTTCGCCCCGCCTCCAACTGAACCGCAATGGACCTCACGCATCAGACTTCGCTGCCACGAGGCGGAACTGCAACGGTCAATCTGCGGTTATCGAGTGCAGAAATGAAGCGACTTGTGACCGCGTATTCAATCCGAGCTTTGCCAGCACCCTTCCCACGTGCGTTTTGACCGTCACCAGCTCGATCTGGCATTCGTGGCAAATCTCCTTGTTGGAAAGTCCACTCGCAATCAAATTGGCGATCGCTAGCTCGCGGGCTGTCAATAGATGGTGCTCGGTGAGTTTCCGATTGCGTCGATGGGTTTTTATCGAATCCAATCCGAGCAGGTTGAACTGGATATAGCTGTGCATTTCCTGTAGTACGGATTCATTGTCGAGCGTTTTGTCGTGTCTGCCTTTTAGAACATTGAGAAAAGCGATGGCTCGGCTGTCCTGCCAAAAGACAAAAGCGGCCTCGTCCACGAACTCATACCGCGCCATAAAATGTGCGTATGGGATGTGGCAATCTCTAAATCTATTGTCTGCGATCTTTCTGAGAGTAACGACCGAAGATCTGTTTGATAAAAGAAAGTCGGGGGAGATCGGATCGAACTCTCTGAAGTCTCGGTAATAGTCGCGAATCATCACGTCGCCGAGGCCGTGTTCCGTGCACGGTGGAATCTTCTGGGTAGCGTCAATCCAGGTAAAGATTGCGGCAGACGATTCCAGAAGGGTTTGGGAAAACGCAATGGTCCGCTTGGCGAAGTCCTTGCAATCGTCGTTCAGGTGATATCGCATGGTTTATCCAAGTGGAATAGACAAAAGATCCTTTCCGAACCTGTCTGACGGAGGCTGGAACGCTGGCGGCCTACGCGAAAAGGCTGCTAGCACGATGTTCAGCGATAGGAAGCAAGAACCGAACCAAGAAGACTGACAGGTCACACGCTCCCGTATACGGCGACGGTGGCGATGAATCTGACAGAGTGCCCGGGTGCCGTAGAGGTAGACGCACGATCTGGAAGCGCGTCGTTGCACGTTGCTCGTGCATGGCGCACCACGTGCGATCGGCGCTCCATCTTGAAGCAACGTATAGATACTTTCGGAGGATGCTGGCCAGAAATTCGCTGAATATAGTTCGGCTACCAAGTCAACGGGTTCTGCGGTACGCGCATCAAAGTGCGATACCGAGAGAACCGCGCACAGCAAAGAGGTGGCTCGAATGAAGACAAGCGGTTACAGGGCGATTGCAGAGAAGGGAAATAAACTTACCGGGAACATGGGCGCCTTTGGTCTTGCGCTGAGCGTTTTGGCTTTCTCGGCCCCTCTCACGACCGTATCGGGATATGTGCCGGTCGCGTTGATGTATGGCGGTGCAGCCAGCCCCACCATCTTCATCGCGACGATGGTTCTGCTGATGCTGTTCTCGCTAGGGTATCTGACACTCAACCATGCTGCGAAGCGACCGGGCGACTTCTACGCATTCATCACGCATGGCTTGGGCAAGAGTGCCGGGCTTGGAGCCGGATTGCTCGCCACGATTACGTACTTCATCATCCTGGCCGGCGTTCCGGCGTATTTTGGCGTTGCGTCCGCTGATCTGCAGCGGACGCTTACGGGATGGGCATTTCCCTGGTACTACTTTACGCTCGCATGTTGGCTTGCCATCGCGATTTTCGGATATCTGCACATCGAAGTATCCGCGAAATTCCTGACTTGGGTAATGGTCGCCGAAGTCATCGTTTGCATCGCGTTCTGCACTGGAGTTATTGGCAGCAATCCCCCAAGCGTCTTGCCGCCGAACGCCATTTTTTCCCCATCCGGATTGTTCAACGCGAACAGCCCGTTTGCCATGCTGTTTGCCGTCTCTTTCTTTATGGGGTTCGAGGCGACAGCATTGTTCCGTGATGAGGTGCGCGACCCGGATAGAACCATTCCGCGAGCAACTTATGGTGCAGTTATCTTCATCGGTCTGTTGTATACGTTCTGCGCATATGCACTGATTCGCGTGTATGGACACGACGTAATCTCCGTCGCAACGCAATCGCCCGCCACCATGTTTCAGAATGCCTTCGACAAATTCGTCAGTGCGCGGATGCGCACGCCGGTTGCGATCCTGGTTTTGACCTCGGCGTTTGCATCCAGCTTGTCCATTCATAACGTGCTGACGCGTTATCTTCACAACCTCGGCATCGACGGTGCATTTCCGCAGTACCTGAGTGCGATCCATCCGAAGCATTTGTCACCGCACCGCTCGTCCATCACGGTTTCGACGCTGACGCTGCTTGTTCTTCTGCCGTTCATCGTGACCGGGGCCCAACCGGAATTGCTTTACGGTCGACTGTCTGGCGTCGGTACCGCAGGAGGACTGATCCTTATGACCGTCGTGAATGTTTCATGTCTCGTCTGGTATTTCCGTGAGGGACGGTTCATCGGTGCAGGCGTTTTCAAGGCCTGCGTTGCGCCCGGCATCTCCGCAGTCCTGTTCGTTGCGCTCGTCGTCCTCGTTGGCAAGCACTTCGAGCTTCTCGTCGGCGGCGAAGCAGGCCAAAGCACGTGGATGCTCTACAGCCTGTGCGCAGTGCAGATTTTCGGGATGGCATTGGCCGTTTATTTCAGGAAGGCCAAGCCGGAAGTGTTCCGGCGGTTGGGGCGCAATCCTGACGTCGAGCCGCGAGATGGTGGCACGGACGACGAGGCCGTTCTCGCCGCAACCCAATGACATATCCATGCTTCGGATGTGAATCTCGATAGCTTCGGCTTCAGTCGCGAAGCAACTCGGCATCCGATTCATCTCTGTTTCAAGAGACCAGTCCAGGTACGTTCATGCGCATCATTAATCCATCCATTGCCGTTGTGGGAAGCGGACCGTCCGGGTGCTACCTGACTCAGTCGTTGATAAAGGTTTGGCCGGATTCTGCAGTGTCGGTGTTTGAATCGGAGCCGGTGCCATTCGGTCTGTTGCGTTACGGCATCGCGGCCGATCATCAGGGTTCGAAATCCGTGGCGATGCAGTTCGATCGTCTGTTTAGACGCGATGGGGTCAATTTTTTCGGGAATGTAACTATCGGAAAAGACCTGTCGTTTGAGCGATTGACAGAGAGTTTCGACATTGTGGCGCTCGCGACTGGTTTGGCAACGGATTCGGTTCTTCCGGTTCCACAACACCCGAAAGCAAACGTCGTTGGGGCAGGCGAAATACTTAGGGCGCTGAACGGCTATCCCGAGCCTCGGTTGCCCCATAACAGAGGGCGATTTTGCTCCTTGGGTGAATCGTTGGCGATTGTCGGGCACGGGAACGTCGCCATAGACGTTGCCCGGTTGCTGGCCAAACGCATCGAGCAATTCGATAACTCCGATATCGACGACGAGCGGCTATCTATGCTTCGCTCGAATCATCTCGAGCGGATTCATCTCGTCGGAAGATCCAGCGCAGGCGACGCGAAATTTGACCTTGCCATGCTGCGTGAACTCTGTGATCTGGGACATGTAAAGGTATCTGCATCGGGTCTTTCGGACGACGATCAGAGCGAAAAGGCACAAGTGCTGCGGAATGCCGCGAGGCGCATCGTATATGCCAAACCGCTGGTGGAAATTGTTTTCCACTTCGAATGTACGCCGGTGCAGGTCGACGCACTGCTGACGAAAAGCGTTTTGCGCGGACACTCGAAAGCGGAAGGTATCGTGAGTTTTCACGTCGACACGATCGTTACTGCGATTGGTTTTACGAACGAGGTCGGCGATATCGGCGCGCGATGCGGGCCGTGGCGTGCGTTGAACGTATTCGAGGTCGGTTGGGCGAAGAACGGCGGAAAGGGCGGGGTTGCCGCGAATCGCAGAGACGCACAAGCCGTGGCCGCGCAAATCGTTGCGATGGTGCAAGACGGAGCGCTGCCGATCGGCCGGCCTGGACTGGCCGCGCTCGGAGACCAGTTTCCAGCCGATTTCGTGAATTACGCCGGCTGGCTGGAGGTGGACCGGTATGAACGGGATGCGGCGGGGCCGAACAGGCTCCGCAAGAAAATTGCAGATCGCAGGCGCCTGCTGGAAGTGGCAAGGCAGGTCGTGAGCATGGGGTAATCGTCTAAATATGAGCAAAAAGAAATGAATGCATCAATTCTGATTCTGTTTGGCACGGAGAGCGGTAACGCAGAGATGGTTGCCGATGATATTGCGATGTGCTTCGCCGAGAAAGATATACCGAGCGTCGTCAAATCGATGGCGGATCAAGCAGTGGACGAACTGGAGGCTGTCAGTTTCGCGATCGTTGTTACTTCTACGTACGGCGAGGGCGATATGCCGGAGACGACCGAGCCGTTCTATCGCGCGCTCGTCGCGAAGCGTCCGGATCTGGCTTCGATGAGATTTGCCGCGTTTGGGCTCGGGGATTCCAGCTACGAGAATTACAACCGTGCAATCGATCTATTGACTGAGATGCTCGCTTCGTGCGGTGCCACGCAAATTGGCGAAACGGGACGACACAATGCATCGAAAGGCATGCCTGCAAACCAGGTGGCGGTGGCATGGTCCCAAGGCATCCTTTCGATTTTGGGAAAATAAGGTGGTTTCGATGAAAAATCAAACGGGCGATTTCATGAACGATCCTTACCTTCCGTGGGCGGACCTCGCGTTTCGCGACAACCCGTATCCGTGGTATGAGCGATTGCAACGCGAGGCACCGGTGTATCGGATTAGCGAACGTGAGTTCGTCGTCTCGAAGTATTCCGACTATGTGGAGTTTGCCAAGCATTCGGCGATGAGCATGGAGGAGCCGAACTGGGTGAAACCCCATCCGTGGCACGTGTTCAAGGAAAGTGTGCTGTTCTACGACCCGCCACGGCAGACGCTATTGCGGCGGCACTTCAACAAGTGGTTCACGCCGAAGATGGTCGCGGAGTGGGCGAAGCATACAAAGGCGCTTGTGAGCGACGCGCTGGACAATATCGCGCAAGATGGCATTGTCGAGGCCCATCACACTATTTGTGTCGTACCCACTCACGTCACGATGTGCCGCATCTTCGACATACCGGAAGATGACATCGAAGGTGTGATAGAGAACGGGTTGCGTATTGTCATGGCTCAGTCTCCGGCTTCAACGAAGGCGCAGCTGGACGATGCGGTAGAGGGCTTCAAGTATCTGTTCGACCGGTGCAACGCGTTTGTTGCCGAGAAGCGCCGAAATCCTGGAAACGGTCTTGCGGACGCACTAATCGAGGCACAAGCGCGAGGCGAACTATCCGAGGCTGAAGTCGTCCAGGCCATGGTCAATTTTTTCTTCTCCGGTGCACCTAATCCGGCTTACGTGCTCGCGTCGACGTTGGAGCATTTCACGCGCGAGCCTGAACTCTTCGACCTCTACAAAGCCGATCGCGAAAGCCGCCAGGCGATGATCAACGAATTCTTGCGTCTGTATCCGCCAGAGATGTCCTTCACTCGGTACAACAAAGCCGCGGTTACGATCAGAGGCACGGTGATCCCGGAAAATAGCGTCATTCGCTTCATGACTGCGGCAGTCAATCGGGATCCTGATGTGTTCGAGGATCCGAACACATTCGACCATACTCGTTCGATGCGTGAAAGCCAGATGCTGTCGTTCGGCATCGGAACACACAGCTGCGCGGGGCAATTGATCAGCCGCGTCGAGATCGAGGTGATCTTGTCAGCCATAGCGGAACGCTATTCACGCGTGGAACTCGCCGGCTCTCCCGCGGTTCAGCACGACGATCGCATTCGCAACTATTTGACTTTGCCGTTGCGCTTTTCCTGAAGCGACCAAGGGCGCGAATCGGGGGATGCTCGCTGATCGGGTGTATTCCGGATTGGCGCTCGAGGAGCGTCTCGCGAGCAACAACTGCTCGGGGCGCTCCCTTCATTCCGCTATCGGCGACCAGCCCGGTGTCGTCATGCGCACGCTGTCGACCGTATCGTCCGTTGCTTCCATCATTCCTCATCCGCGCTCCGATAGCATGCCTTCCAATAGCTGCTCGTCCGGGAAGTTTCCCATCGATGTCCCAACCTCGCGACATCAATGGTTCGCCGTATTTGCCGTCGCGGTCAGCGCATTTGCGTTCGTCACTTGCGAATTTCTACCGGTCGGCCTTCTGGCGCACATCGCTCTGGATCTGCATGTCACGTCCGGGACGGCGGGCCTGATGATGACCTTGCCCGGTGTGATGGCTGCCTTGGCCGCGCCGACCTCGGTGGTTGTTGCTGGAAAATGGGATCGCAGGTACATACTTTTGATATTAACCGGATTGCTGACGTGCTCAAGCTTCGTCAGTGCGTACTCGACGAACTTCACGACGATGCTTGCCGGCAGGGCACTGTTGGGGATCGCATTGGGAGCGTTCTGGACGCTCGCGACCGCGGCGGCGGGGCGCATGGTGCAAGCCCGGGATACTGCGCGTGCGATCGCATGCATCCTGGGAGGGGTTGCATCGGCTACTGTCATTGGTGTGCCGCTCGGGACACTGATCGCTACGCTCGCATCCTGGCGGGAATCGTTCATTGCGACCGGTGTCCTCGCAACGGTAGCGCTTTTTGCGCAGGTCGCCTTCGTGCCGAAGCTGACAGCTGAAACCACCGTGGGCATTCAGGACTTCATTTCGCTGCTGCGTCGGCCGCACGTACGTCTGAGCCTGATGATGGTGGGGTTCGTATTCGGCGCGCATTTTTCCACCTATACGTACCTGGAACCTCGTCTCGGAGAGGAATTTTCGGTATCGGAGATTTCAAGCCTGCTGATGCTGTTTGGTATTGTCGGCTTCGTGTCGAACGTGACGCTTTCGGCGGTGATGGATGGCCACGTGAAAGTCGCCACCGCGATCGCGACGGCTCTGCTGTTCTTCGCATTGTTGCTGATGGTGGTACTGGATCACGCGCGAATCGGCGAGGCGGCAGCATTATCGCTCTGGGGCGTAGCGTTCGGTGCAATCCCGTTGTGCTTCAGCATCTGGACTCAGCACGATGCCGCTGACTGCCCCGAAGTCGGTTCGGCGCTCTTCATTTGCGTTGTTCAAGTCGCCATCGCGATCGGGTCCGCCGTGGGAGGGCTGATCGTCGATCATATGGGCATACGAGCAGATTTCTCTATCGGGTGTATTTCCTCCGTGCTCGGGTTGGTGACCCTATGCACACTGAAGGCCCCATCGTGCGGGCAGCAGGCGTTTTCGCCTGCTACGGGTAGAACCGTAGTCGGCCAACACCCTGGCTCGTCACGCCGAAATCGCCCGCCAGTCTCTGAATAATCGCCATCCAATCCAACGATTCGCCTAACCATTTCCCCCTTCAGATCGCGGTCTGGAGTTGATGGGATCGTGCGACATGGTGTCCCCATCGCAACCGGACATGACGTACTTGCCGCGATCGGGGAATACGAACTCGCCGCCATCTTGACCGTTATGAAAGTCATTGAGTCACGAACACGTGCAGCGTTGAAAGACCATCACGGTTTGAAGCGAAGCCTCGCTTCTCGGCCTTCGCCCCCCGGATGCTGATCGCTGACCCTTTGCAACTTCATTGACGTGCCACGTAGCGACCGCCGCAGCATGTGGAGTAGCTGCAGCTTCGACGTCGGCGTGCGTCTTCATGCTGCAGCGCACTCACGCGTAAACACGGAGTTTTGCGTCTTGCAAAGCCATGTAGAGTGTGCGCAAAGAATATAAATATGCACAAAAAATCATCTTAGGCATTTCTTGTGCATATTGGCGACTACGTAAACGGTATGGAGGAGACGATGGTGAAAAGGTGGGTCATTACGTCAATTGCCTGCGCGATAGCGGGTCTGGGCCCGGTATCGTGTGCCTATGGGCAAAGCAGCGTGACGCTCTGGGGCTTGCTCGATGCTGGTGTGTCATACATCAGCAATACGTCGGGCCACCCTGCATGGCGGCTCGACGACGGCATCGCGTTGCCCAACCTGCTGGGATTTCGCGGGACCGAGGATCTCGGTGGCGGCACCCGCGCGGTGTTCCAGCTGGTAACGCAGTTCACGCTGCAGGGTAATCTGGTTGCTCAGAAGAGCAACGGGAGCGGTACCGGAACCGGGCTTTTCGCGCGCAATGCATGGGTCGGCCTCGATAACACTCGCTTCGGCAAGCTCACGCTCGGACGCCAGTACGACTTCATGGTCGACACGCTGTTCGCCGATGTCGGGGCCGATATGGCGATGTATGGCGGCGGATTCTACGGCTTCCGGGATGGCCCGTTTGCGAAGCTCGGCATTCCCGATTCTCCGCCGAACGAGGCGTTCGACTTCGACCGCATGAACGGCGACACGCCTCTTGGCAACGCGGTCAAGTACACGAGTCCGTTGCTGGGAGGATTCCGGTTCGGCGGAATGTACGCATTCGGTGGCGTGGCCGGGGATTTCCGCCAAAACAGCGCGGAAAGCTTCGGTGCCAGCTACAGTGCTGGCGCGTTTGCGTTCGGCGCGGCCTATACCGACGTGCGTTATGCGTCATTGCTCGGCGACAGCATCAGGAACTACGGGCTCGGCGCGAAATATCGCGGCGACAAGTTGCTGCTGACGGCGCTGTTCACTGACACGCGCAACACGCACAACGGCGCGGTTGTCAACGCGGCGGAGGTCGGCGCACTGTATCAGTTCACGCCGGCATTCTCGGCGAGCGTCGCCTACACCTACATGTGGGGGAACGAGGTTGTCGACCGCAATCACGCCCATCAGTGGGGGGCCGTTGCGAAGTACCATCTGTCGAAGCGGACGGCCGTCTATCTGCAATCGGGGTATCAGCTGACGAACGGGGGGGCGAATGCGTCGATCAACGGGACGTTCGGCCCGTCGAGCAGTCGCTCGCAGTTCATCGGCCGGATCGGCATGCAAACGATGTTCTGATTGATCCGTGCGACGGCGGCGGGAGTCGTCGTCGCAATGGGGTGCATTCGCAGACGCAGTATCGGGGCACTGCGCGCGACTTACTGCACAGAGGCCAATTGCTGTTCCAGTGCGGCGGCAACACGAGTCAACGTTCCTTCGATATGCTTGCGCAGCAATTTCGCTGCCTTGTCCTTTTCCCGTCCGATCGCCGCTTTCATCAGCGCCTCGTGTTCCGCTCCCTTGTGGCGTTCCTCCGTCCGATGGAGCGCCGAGTAGCGCCGATAGCGTTCGGCGCGGTCGAACAGCGATCCGACCATGTTCAGCAGCAGCGGGCTCGGCGTCGCGGACAGCAACGCCATATGGTAGGCGCGATGGCGCTCCGACCAGTCGTCGTCGAGGGCCACCGGGCCGGTCCCCATCCGCTTTTCGGCGAGGCTCAGCCGATGGAACGCCGTCAGCACGGCAACTTCCCAGTCGTCGTCGCCATGCTCGATGGAATCCATCAGCGCTTCGTGTTCAAGCAGGATGCGCAGGCGCGTGATGTCCTTGAAGTCGTCGATACTGATCGGTGCGACCCAGAAGCCGCGATTCTCGGTCGCCTGCACGATTCCGTCCTGCGCGAGGCGGTTCAGTGCTTCGCGAATCGGTGAACTGCTGAGACCGTAGGTCTTCGACAGACTCTCGACTTTCAGGCGCGTGCCTGGCTCCAGTTCACACCGGATGATCGAGGTTTTCATCCGCGCGAAGGCAACATCGATGAGCGGGGCACCATTGGAGGCAGGTGTCGAATCCATGGCGTGGCATTCCGGATTGTCAATGCGGTAATTTTATGCGCAAAGCTCACTTCTATGCAAGATTGAGTCGCAAGGCTCGTCGGACAAAAAAAGCGCTCGGGCGAAGCACCGAGCGCTGAGGGCTGTTACATGATGCGGGTTCCGGACCAAAGGCTCGTTGCCGGCGCGTCAAGTGCTTGCGAGCCGTTGGTCGCCAGCGCGCCCACGAGCTCGTCGAGCAGCGCAAGCGCCGCATGCGGCTCACGGCAACCACCGTACACATAGTGATCGGGGCGGGCGAGAACCACACGGCAATCGTGTTGCGCCATCCAGCCGGTCAGCACGCCACTGACGTCCTGATACGTATCCGGCGAGGCATCGGGCGCGAGCGCGTCGGGCCCGATCGAGACGAACCGGATCGCCGGGTACTGCAGGCGATCGCATGCCAGCCGAAGTTGCGCGACGGTCGCGGCATCAGTACGTGCGTCCACCGCGAGCCGGAAGGTCGCGCCGGTCACGTCGTCGAGCAGGCGCTCGTCGCCGGTGAATGTCCGCACGCGTGGTTGCGGAAACAGCAGCCCGCGTGGCCCGTCGCTCGAAGCGGACAGAAAGCCGTCGCTCAACCCCGGGATCAACGATTGCCGGACCATTCCCTGCGGATTGGCGGCCATCTCCGCATGCAAGCGCTCGTCGCGCGCGCTGGCCGCGACCGGATCGCGTTCACAGATCAGCTTGCCCAGTCCCTTCGTCACGAGTGTCGTGCGCTTGACGTGCGGCAACCGTTCAGCCTGGTAACTGTCGAGCAGTGCCGTACCGGCCTTGCCACGCGTAACCATCGCGAGCTTCCACACGAGATTGGACGCATCCCGGATGCCTTGACACATTCCCTGCGCGAGGAACGGCGGTGTCATGTGCGCTGCGTCACCGAGGAAGAAGATCCGCCCGGCTCGCCAGCGGCGCAGCACGAGCGCGTGAAACCGGTAGGCGGATGCACGCCATATCTCGTATTCGTCGTCGGCGAGCCAGCGCGAAATCAGTTTTTTCACGAACTCGGGCCGGCAGGCCTCGGCAGGCGTCTCGTCCGCGTTGATCATGAACTCCCAGCGGCGGCAGCGGCCGGGGCCGACGACGAACGTCGACGGGCGCGCGATCTCGCAATACTGCACGTTGGTTGCCGGCAGGCGCTCGCCGGCGCCGTCCTTGAGCATCACGTCGACGACGAGCCACGGCTCGTCGAAGTCCAGATCCTCCATGTTCAGGCCGAGCCGCGTACGGATCGGGCTCGTTCCTCCATCGCAGGCCAGCACATGGCCCGCGGTGAACGTGCGTTGCTCGCCCGACGCCAGCGAGATCGTCACGGATGCGGCATCGTCGTGCGATTCGACCGCGGTCGCTTCCGCACCGAGCTCGACTCTGACCGACGGGTAGCCGGCGAGATTGTCGCGCAGGATCCCTTCGATTTGCGGCTGCATGAACACGTAGTTCGGTGCCCAGCCGAGCTGGTATGGCGGGGCTGCCGCGTCGATGCGGCGAATCACCCGCGTGTCGGTCGTCCGGTATTCGGACGGGCGGTACGGCATCACGTATTGCGCGATCCTGTCTGCGATCCCGAGGTTGGCCAGGATCCGCATGATTTCCTGGTCGAATCCCATTGCCCGCGGCTTGTCGTAGACAGTAGGCGACTTGTCGACGACCAGCGTGCGCAGGCCGGCCTGACCGGCCAGGTTGGCGGCGACTGCACCGACCGGGCCGAGACCGACAATGATCAAATCGAAGTCCACATCTCCTCCATGTTCATATTCGTTCCGCCAGAGCCGACTACGTTCGCCCGGCGGTGCGGGCGGGTCCACCGGACCGTCGCCCGACTGATCTCAGTATGCCTTCGTGTAGGCGGTCTTGACGGTCGTGAAGAATTCGGCGGCGTATCGGCCTTGCTCGCGTGGGCCGTAGCTCGACGACTTCGTGCCACCGAACGGCACGTGATAGTCGACGCCCGCGGTGGGCACGTTGACCATCACCATCCCGCTGCGCATGTGTTGCCTGAAATGCGCCGCATGTTTCAGAGACGTCGTACAGATGCCGGCTGACAATCCGAACTCGCTGTCGTTCGCGATCTCCAGCGCCTCGTCGTAATCCTTTGCCGGGATAGCGCACGCGATCGGGCCGAAGATCTCCTCGCGCGCGACGCGCATTGTTGGTGCCGCATCGGAGAACAGCGCTGGCGTCAGAAAATGGCCTCGTGTGCTGCGGACGACGGTTGTACCGCCGCAGGTCAGCGTCGCCCCTTCATTCCTGCCGATTTCCACGTACGCTTCATCCAGTCGCAGTTGCTCGCTGTCGACAACGGGTCCGATTTGCGTGTCGGCGTCGAGCGCATGCCCGATGCGGAGTTGCCCGAGCGCCTCCGCAACACGGTTGACGAAGCGCGTGTAAATGCCTTTCTGCACGATGAAACGGGATGATGCGGTGCAGCGCTGCCCGGTCGAGTAATATGCACCCTGTATCGCACAGTCGACGGCGACGTCGAGGTCCGCGTCGTCCAGGACGACGAGCGGATTCTTGCCGCCCATCTCGAGCTGCATCCGCTTGAACTGGCGCGCGCCCTGCAGCACCAGGTTCCGCCCGGTATCGACCGATCCGGTGAACGAGATTGCGTGGATCTTCGGCGAGGTGACCATCGCGTTGCCGACGACACTGCCGCGCCCCATCACGAGATTGAATGTGCCGGGCGGAATGCCGCTGCGGTGGATGATGTCCGCGAGCGCCCACGCCGATCCCGGCACGAGGTCGGCCGGCTTGAAGACGACGCTGTTGCCGTGCGCGAGTGCCGGCGCGATCTTCCACGCCGGAATGGCCATCGGGAAATTCCACGGCGCGATGATACCGACGACACCGACCGGCTCGCGCGTGATACTGACGTCGACGAGCGGCCTGACCGACGGCAGGTATTCGCCGCCCGAGCGCACCGCTTCGGCGGCGTGGAACTTGAATATATGCCCGGCACGCGCGACTTCGGCAATGCCCTCGGGAAGCGTCTTGCCTTCTTCACGCGATAGCAGTGTACCGAGCTCGGCTTGCCGCGAGAGCAATTCGTTGCCGATCGTATCGAGTGCATTCGCTCTGGCCTGGATGCCGCTGTCCCGCCAGCCGCGCTGAGCGTTGCACGCGGCGTCGATTGCCTCGTGTGCCTGTTCGGCATCCGCGTACGCGTACTCGCCGATCACGTCGTCGAGATCGGACGGATTGATGTTGCGGCGTGAAGTGGCGCCGGTGCGCCACGACCCGCCGATCAGATTGCACTTCATGACCGGTAGTCTCCCCTATGTTCGCAGGGTGGCGTCCGCCTGCGGTCGAACGCGGCGGACGCTGCGGATTGGTATGTCTATTCGTCGAAAGCGGTGCGCTGGGCGGCGATGCGTTCGCGCATCGCCGCGATCCACGCGTTGCGCGTCAGGAAGCCGGGCCGGCGTTGGCACATCGCTTCCGTTCGTCTAAGCACTTCGGCGCTCGGCAGATCGAGATCGAGCGGCTCGCGACAAGGCTGCGCGGTAAAGAACGGGCTGTCGACGTAGAGTTCGATAGGATTGCCTTCCGGATCCTTGAAATAGATCGACCACGCGTTGCCGTGATCGACCTGCTCGATACCGGCGACGCCCACGCACTTCGCACGCTGGTAGTACGTCCGCAGGTCGTCCAGCGAATCGAGCAGGAACGAAAGCTGGTTCACTGGGTTGAAGGGGAGGTCGGTGGGCTTTCCATCGAACAACACGAGCTGGTGATGGATTTCCGGATCCTGCGTCATGAAGTACAGATTGTGTCCGGTCGACGCGACACCCTTGTCGCTAATCACGAACCCGAGCACCTTGCGGTAATAGTCGACCATCCTGTCGAGGTCGCTGCAGAAGATTCCGCAGTGGGTGAACTGAATTTTCGGCAATGCTGCCATGATCGTCTCCTGATTGTTCGAGTATCGCTCACGCTTCGTTGGCAACGGGGTTCGACAGTGTGCCGACACCCGGAATCACGACGTCGAACGTGTCACCGGGCTTCAGGAACACCGGTGGCTGCCGCTTGAAGCCGATCCCGCTCGGGGTGCCGGTCGCGAGGATGTCGCCCGGCTGCCAGTCGAGCGCCTGCGATACGTACGCGATCAGGGCCGGAATGTCGAAGGCGAGCTCGGACAGCTTGCCGATCTGCATCTGTTCACCATTCAACAGACCGTGGACCGAGAGTTCGCGATAGTCCGGAATTTCGTCGGCCGTGACGAGCCACGGGCCGAGCGCGCCGGTGCCGCGGAAATTCTTGCCCATCCCGTACTGGTGCGTATGGAACTGCCAATCACGGATGCTGGCATCGTTGAAGCACGTATAGCCGGCTACGTGGCTCATCGCGTCTTTCGGTGCGATATGCGATCCGCCGCGGCCGATCACGACCGCGAGTTCGGCCTCGAAGTCGAAGTTGTCCGATACGGTCGGGCGAATCAGTGGCGCCCCATGCGGCAACAGAGTTTCCGCGTAACGATGGAAGATAACCGGGTACTTACCGACCGTACGGCCGGCCTCGGCAGCATGTGCAACGTAGTTGATGCCGACACAGATGATCTTGTTCGGGCGTGGAATGACCGGCTCGAGCTCGACATCGGCCAACGGGAAATCCGCGGCCGCGGCGACGAGCCGGCGTGCTTCCTCCAGCGCCGCGTCATCCGCGAGCAGCGATGCGAGATCGGACATCGCGGGCAAGCGCGACGCGAGATCGACGATCCCTTCTTCCTTGATTGCACCGAAAGCGGCCTTGCCGGCCCGGCGATACGACACGAGTTTCATTGCTCCTCCATTTGGGCGCAAAACATGTTTTTGTGCATATTACATCGGAATGGATATAATGCAAGCACGGGAGCACAAACTGGCTCCCGGCGATCCGAACAATTTCCGTGGAGTAGAAAGATGCCGCTGATCAATGTCAGAAAGATCAAGCTCGACCTGGAGGAGGTCTGGCACGAAGGGGGAGAGCGCGTGAGCGAGCCGCTGCGGGTTGCGGTCGCGACAGCCATCGTCGCGAATCCGTATGCGGGGCGGTACGAGTCCGACCTGTTGCCGTTCATGCAAGCGCTGCGCGAACTCGGGCATGACCTGTCGTCGCGCGCCGTGGCGCTGCTCGGCGGCGCGGAGAACGTCCAGGCGTACGGAAAGGGCGCGATCGTCGGCGAGGATGGCGAACTCGAGCATGGTGCCGTATGGCACGAAGCCGGTGGCTGGGCGATGCGGGAATCGCTGGGCCAGCCGAAAGCAATGGTGCCGTCGGCCAAGACGATCGGCGGCGTTGGTACGCGCCTGATGGTACCGCTGGGCCATATTCAGGCGTCTTATGTCCGCAGTCACTATGGCACGTGCGAGGTGACCGTCTGGGATGGCCCGCGCCGCAACGAGATCGCGTTCGCACTCGCGATGGCGACGGGCGGGCGTGTGCATGCGCGGCTGGGCGGCCTCGCGGCGACGGACGTCAAGGGTCTCGACGGCCTGCGATGAAGTTCAGGCGGAATTTGTATTTTTATGCATAAAAATTGATATCATGCATTTAGCCTGGCTTGAGTCGCAGACAGATGACCGGGCCGGTGAATGTGTGTTGTGAATACACCAAGAGTGACGGACAGGAGACAGACATGACGAAGATGATGCGAGCAGCACGGATGCACGATGTCGGCGCACCGATGGTGGTGGAGGATATTCCGGTGCCGTCGCCGCGGCCGACCGACGTGCTGGTGAGAGTCAAGGCATGCGGCATCGTGCCCAACCTCGGCAACGTGCTGAGCAACTGGCAGAAATGGTTTCCCCACCTGCCGCTTCCCCGGCTGCCGGCGATTTTCGGTCTCGACGCGACGGGTGTGATCGAGGAGGTCGGCAGTCAGGTCCATGCATTCAACGTGGGGGACCGCGTCTACGTGAATCCGGCGCGCTATTGCGGCGGTTGCCGCGCGTGCCGCTCGGGTGATACCACGGCCTGTCCGTACTACACATTCAATGGCTATTTCGGGTTCAGCCAGCGATCGCAGGCCATCTTCGACGACTATCCGTACGGCGGGCTGTGCGAGTTCATGACCGCGCCGCAATACAGCCTGGTCAAGATACCCGACAACCTGAGCCATGAGACCGCAGCGCGCTTCGGCTATCTTGGCACCGCCTATCGTGCGCTGAAGAAGGCGGAAGTCGGGCCGAGCAGCACGATCCTGATCAACGGCATCAGCGGGACGCTCGGTATTGGGGTTGCACTGTTCGGGCTCGCACTTGGCGCGCGGAAGATTCTCGGTACCGCACGCAACAAAGAGTTGCTTCAGCGCGTGAAGGCGATTGCGCCGGATCGCATCGAGATTCTGGCGCTCGATGACGAGCCGGTCGACGCATGGGCGGCGCGCATCACGCGCGGGGAAGGTGTCGATGCGGTGATTGATGCGCTCGGACCGGGCGCACCGCATACGACGCTGCAAGAATCGCTTAAGACGCTGCGCCGTGGCGGCCATCTCGTCAATATCGGCGCGGTTGCCGGCGACGTGCCGGTCAATCTTCACTACATGATGGACAATGACCAGCGCCTGAGCGGCTCCGCCTGGTTCACAGCCGGGCAAGGACAGGAAATGGCGGACATGGTCGAATCCGGCGTCGTCGATCTGTCGGTCTTCGAACACTGCACGTTCAAGCTGGAGGACATCAATATCGCGCTGGGCGGGATCGAGAATCGCAACGGCGGCTTCAGCAACTACGTGATCTGTCCGTAACGCACATCGGCGACACTTCTGCGTCACATCGGCGCCGGGGTGTCGTCGGCCGAAAGCGTTTCTTTTCAGCGAGGCAACTCATGCACATTCGACGCGTGGTGACCGGCCGTGATCCGCACGGCCGGTCCGTCGTGGTTTCCGATGGTCCGACACCCCGAACTGTCCTGTTCGACTCCATTCCCGGGCATGCATTCGCACAGGTATGGACAACTGCGGCATCTCCGTCGCTGGCAACGGCGGCCGATCCGACGATCGGAAAAGACACCCTGATTCCGCCGGCCGGCGCGACCAGTCTCCTGGTGGTAACCTTTCCGCCGGATCAGGTCATGGCGGCCCCGCAGTTTGATCCCGCAGCGGCGGCAAACGAATGTGTCGCGCGCATGCCGGATCTCGCAGCGACGTTCGAGCCCGACCATCCAGGCGTGCATGCGACCGTAACGGTCGACTATGCGATCGTGCTGTCGGGCGAGATCTGGCTGGAACTCGATGACCGGCAGGCGACGCGGCTCGGGCCGATGGATGTCGTCGTACAGAACGGCACGCGCCATGCATGGCGCAACAACGGGAACAGCCCGGCGATCGTGGCGTTCTTCATGGTCGGTGCGACGCGCACGTGATACGCGCGCATGGCCTTTCGATGGTCGATCTGGAGGAAAACGGAATGAGCGAGCCGCTCGATACCCGCGCGCGCCAGCAGCTATTTACCGACGCACGCAGCCAGAACGCGTGGTTGGACCGAGCGGTGCCCGATGCGGTGCTGCGTGACCTGTACGAACTGACCCGATGGGGCCCGACGAGCATGAACTGCTCGCCAATGCGCGTCGTGTTCGTCCGGTCGCTGCCGGCGCGCGAAAAGTTGTTGTCGGCTGTTTTTACGGGGAACGTCGAGAAAGTGCGTACCGCGCCGGTCGTTGCGATCATTGCGCAGGATGTGGCGTTCTACACGCAGCTCGACAAGCTGTTTCCGCATCGGCCGGGTGCAGGGAAGATGTTCATCGAGCAACCGGAGCTGGCGCGAGATACATGCTTTCGCAACAGCTCGCTGCAGGGTGGCTATTTCATCATGGCGGCGCGCACGCTCGGTCTCGACTGCGGGCCGCTCTCGGGGTTCGACGCGACCAGGGTCGATCAGTTGTTCTTCGACGGTATGGCACTGCGCGTGAACTTTCTTTGCTGCCTCGGGTATGGCGATCCGGACGGCCTGTTTCCCCGCAGCCCGCGGCTCGGTTTCGACGACGCTTGCGAGGTACTGTAGGTTATAGGCGCGGCGACGGAGCCAGTCCGCCGCCCATACGCTTCAGCTGACGCGCACACTTGCGAAACGCCGTTTCGATCAGATGCAGTCACTGTGCGGGCCGGTGATGCCGCGCACCGCGTGATTGAGCCATGTGCGCAATGTTCTCGTTGTATCGTCGCGCTTCGCCGCTCAGCCATTCCCGAAACGCAGCCAGCGTCGAGCTTTCCGCTTTGGCTTCCGGGTAGATCAGGAAGTACGCATTCCCGGTCGGATGTTCGTAGCGACCGACCTGAACCAGCGTCCCTCGCGATAGTTCGTCTTCGACGAGCAGTCGAGGAATCAGTGCGATTCCGATTCCGCTCGATGCCGCTTCGGCAAGCATCGAGAACAGTTCATAACGCGGTCCGGACAGGTCGCCTTCCATTTCGAGTCCTTGCGCCGCGAACCATTCGCGCCATGCGTACGGTCGCGTACTTTGCTGCAGCAACCGATAGCGCCGCCAGTCCGCCCGGGTCGGCTGGATGCGCGACGAGACCAGCTTCGGGCTGGCGACCGCGATCACGCTTTCCTGCATCAGCAAATCGCCGGCCGTACCGGGCCAGGGCGCGAGGCCTGCGTGGAGCGACGCGTCGAATCCAGTCGCATCGAACATGAACGGACGCGGCATGGCGGTCAGATTGACGGTGATGTCCGGATGCGTATCGATGAACGCCGGCATGCGCGGCAGCAGCCAACGGGTTGCGAAGGTCGGCACGGCCGCGAGCTCCAGGGTACCGCCTTTGCCGCCCGTCGCCATCATCTCCAGTGCGTCGTATTCGATCTGATCGAGTCTTGATGCCACACGGCGGCTGTAAGCCGCACCGGCTCCGGTCAGTGTCACGCCGCGGCGGGTGCGCCGAAACAGCTTCACGCCAAGAAATGCCTCGAGCACACCGATCTGACGACAGATCGCACTTTGCGTGACGGCGAGCTCGTCCGCCGCTTTCGTGAAGCTCTGGTGGCGAGCGGCGGACTCGAATGCGGACAAGGCAGTTGTGGAGGGGATTGTGCGGCGCATGATGCGTGTCCAGGTGAATAGTGAGATCGACGAGTGAGATTTTTGCACATGTTGGTGCGAACAAATCGTTTGTTTTGACAATACGTGGCGAATAAAGTTGGCGTAACACCTTCACGCGGGCGATCAACAAATGACTAATGCACACAAATTGATTTCGTTTCAATGGGACGACCCGCTGCTGATGGACCAGCAGCTTGGCGAGGACGAACGCATGGTGCGCGATTCCGCGCACGCGTACTGTCAGGAGCGGCTGACACCGCGCGTTCTGGATGCGTTTCGTCGCGAGGAGACCGATCGGGCGATCTTTCGCGAATTGGGCGAGCTCGGCCTGCTCGGCATCACGATTCCGGACACCTATGGCGGCGCGGGTAGCAACTACGTCAGCTATGGCCTCGTCGCGCGCGAGGTCGAACGTGTGGATTCCGGCTATCGCTCGATGATGAGCGTGCAATCGTCTCTCGTGATGGTGCCGATCCATGCATTCGGTCATGAAGCGACTCGCCAGAAATACTTGCCCAAGCTGGCATCGGGGGAACTGGTCGGCTGCTTCGGCCTGACCGAGCCGAATCACGGTTCCGATCCGGGCGGCATGGCGGCGCGCGCGCGGAAGGTCGACGGCGGCTATCGCCTGACGGGCAGCAAGATGTGGATCACGAACAGCCCGATCGCGGACGTTTTCGTCGTATGGGCGAAGGACGACGAGGGCGCGATTCGCGGCTTCGTGTTGGAGAAGGGCTGGAAGGGTTTGTCGGCACCAGCGATTCACGGCAAGGTCGGGCTGCGTGCGTCGGTCACCGGCGAGATCGTGATGGACGACGTATTCTGCCCTGAGGAGAACGCGTTTCCGGACGTCCGCGGTCTCAAGGGGCCGTTCACATGCCTGAACAGCGCACGCTACGGTATCGCATGGGGCGCGCTCGGCGCAGCTGAGGATTGCTGGCATCGCGCGCGCCAGTACGTGCTCGATCGCAAGCAGTTCGGCAGGCCGCTCGCAGCGAACCAGCTTGTCCAGAAGAAGCTTGCCGACATGCAGACCGAGATCACGCTCGGCCTGCAAGGCTGCCTGAGGCTCGGCCGGATGAAGGACGAAGGCACGGCAGCCGTCGAGATCACGTCGATCATGAAGCGGAACTCATGCGGCAAGGCGCTCGACATTGCGCGGGTCGCGCGGGACATGCTGGGCGGAAACGGGATCAGTGACGAATTCGGCATCGCACGGCACCTTGTGAATCTCGAGGTCGTGAACACGTATGAGGGTACGCACGACATCCATGCGCTGATCCTCGGCCGGGCGATCACCGGCATTGCCGCATTCTGAGCCGCCATGGAAACGATCGCACAGCAAGGCGCATTGGCCGGCCTCCGCGTACTCGATCTGTCGCGGGTGCTGGCCGGGCCGTGGGCCGGCCAACTTCTCGCCGATCTCGGCGCGGATGTCGTCAAGATCGAGCGTCCAGGGACGGGTGATGACACGCGGGCGTGGGGCCCGCCGTGGCTGCTCGACGCAGACGGGCAGTCGACGGGCGAATCGGCGTACTACCTGAGCGCCAATCGCAACAAACGCTCGATCGCGGTCGATCTGAGCCGGCCGGACGGACAGTCGCTGGTTCGGCAACTCTCGCAGCAGGCCGATATCGTGCTCGAGAATTTCAAGGCCGGTGGCCTTGCGCAGTACGGGCTGGATTACGCGACGCTCAGCGCCGGGAACCCGCGCCTGATCTACTGCTCGATTACCGGGTTCGGGCAGACGGGCCCGTATGCGTCACGTGCTGGTTACGACTTCCTGATACAAGGGATGGGCGGCCTGATGAGCGTGACGGGGCGCGCCGACGGCACGGAAGGTGCCGGCCCGGTGAAGGTCGGCGTCGCGCTGACCGACGTGATGACGGGGTTGTATGCGACGGTTGCCGTGCTGGCCGCTGTTGCCCATCGTGAGCGCACGGGGCGTGGACAACACATCGACCTGGCGCTGCTCGACGTGCAGATCGCCGCGCTCGCGAACCAGGCGGCCAATTACCTGGTCGGTGGCATCGTGCCGCACCGGATGGGGAATGCGCATCCGAACATCGTGCCCTACCAGGATTTTCCGACTTTCGATGGCCACATGATCATCGCTGTTGGCAATGACGGTCAGTTCGCCAGCCTGTGTCGGGTGCTCGGTCAGCCGCAATGGGCGAGCGATTCGCGTTTCGCGACAAATCCTTTACGCGTACGGCATCGCGACGAACTGGTTGCGCTGATTGGCGCGGTGACCACATGCCGGTCGACCGACGAGTGGGTCATCGCGATGGAGGAGGCGGGCGTGCCGTGCGGGCCGATTAATGGGCTTGATCGGGTTTTCGCGGACGAACAGGTCAAGGCGCGCGGCATTCGCATCGAGATGCCGCATGCATCGGCCGGCAGCGTGCCGCTCGTGGCGAACCCGATCCGAATGTCCGATTCGCCAGTCCAGTATCTTCGCCCGCCGCCGCGGCTCGGCGAACAGACCGACGAGATCCTGGGTGCATGGCTGGGGCTGAGCCACGACGAGATCGACGCATTGCACGAGCGAAAAATCATCTGACATCATGATTTCGATCCATGACCCATCATCGGGCTGGAAGGCAATCTGCGAGGCCCGGATGGCCGCCGCTGCTACTGCGAACGCCGACGACGCGTCGGTGTGGAGATGGTTTGCGGCGATGCTCGAAGAGCGGCGTATCCGCTGGCGCTTCATGTTCAATGCGTGGGTCGTCCATGTCGATCGGAAGGAGGTCGCGATCGAATCCAGTTTCTATGAGGCGATCAGGTCCGCCAAGTGCGAGTCGGAACAACTTGGCCTTGGCGCACTTTAGCGTTACTTGACCTAAGTCTGACATTATCGTTAGTTGGGTCGACGGATACCTGTCGCGATGAGGACCGCGCGCGAGACGAATCGCGGGTCAGGGGGCCAGGTGCACCGAACTCGCGGCCAACGCGAGGTTCGTCCGACGGTTCGTCGGGGATCTGATTTTCGAATCTGTAGTGTGCGTCCATTCGGCGCAGCGCTTCTTCAATCACCGCATTTGGACCTGCGGCGTGCTGACCATAGATTTTGCGTTTCGCCGATACGTTTCGACAAAGTGAGCGTGATCGGCAGTCGGTGATCGGAGCCTCACGCAATGCGACACGGCGGCATCAAGGCGCCCACGAGCTTGTCGTCGATGCCAATCGACAAGCCGTCGTACTCCGCGGCTGAGGGCGAGCATGGGGTTGACATCGGCGAATTCGAGCTCCGGTTTTGTATGAAAGGCTATCTCCGGGATCGGGTCAGTTGATCAGTCGGTTGTCGACGAGCTCGATCCAGTGGCGCACGGGCGTGCGGCCTGCGCCGTTGAGGTGAGTCTGGCAGCCGATGTTGGCCGTGACAATCAGGTCCGGCCGTGCGGCTTCGAGCGCGTCGAGCTTGTTGTCGCGCAGTTTCGTCGCGAGTTCGGGTTGCGTCAGCGAATAGGTGCCGGCCGAGCCGCAGCACAGGTGCCCGTCGGCGACATTCGTCAGGTCGAAGCCGAGCCGCGTCAGGATGCTTTCCACCGCGCCACCGAGCCGCTGCGCGTGCTGCAGCGTGCACGGGCAGTGCACCGCGACACGGCGCTGCGTCGCATCGGCCAGCGTGTCGAGCGGTTCGGCCGCGATCACTTCCGCGAGGTCGCGCGCGAGCGCGCTGACGCGCCGCGCCTTGTCCGCATAGACGGGGTCGGAGCGCAGCAGGTCGCCGTATTCCTTCACGAACGCGCCGCAGCCGCTCGCCGTCAGCACGATCGCTTCCGCGCCGGCCTCGATCGCCGGCCACCACGCATCGATGTTGCGGCGCGCGCGGGCAAGGCCCGCGTCCTGCGCGTTCAGGTGATATTCGGTCGCGCCGCAGCAGCCGGCTTCGCGTGCCGGCGTGATGCTGATGCCGAGCCGGTCGAGCACGCGCGCGGCCGCCGCGTTGGTGTTCGGCGACAGCGACGGCTGCACGCAGCCTTCGAGCATCAGCACGCGCCGCGCATGACGCACGGCCGGACGCGGCGCGGCCGCGGGGACGGCGGCCGGGATCTTGTCCTGCAGCGCGCCGGGCAGCAGCGGACGTAGCGCGCGGCCGGCCTTCAGCAGCGCGGCGAACGTCGCCGGCCGCGGCACGGCGTGACGCAGGCCCGCGCGCAGCAGGCGTTCGCGCGCCGGCCGCCGCGCGCGCTTCTCGGCTTCCGCGCGGCCGATGTCGAGCAGCGTGTGATAGCGCACGCCGGACGGGCAGGTCGTCTCGCAATTGCGGCAGGTCAGGCAACGGTCGAGATGCTGCTGCGTGGTCTCGCCGCACGGCTCGCCTTCGAGCATTTGCTTGATCAGGTAGATGCGGCCGCGCGGCCCGTCGAGCTCGTTGCCGAGCACTTGATAGGTCGGGCAGGTCGCATTGCAGAAGCCGCAGTGCACGCATGCGCGCAGGATCGCTTCCGCTTCGTCGGCCCGGTCGAGGGCCTTGCTGGCTTCGCTGAGATTGGTTTGCATCGGTGGTTCGAAGTCGGGTTGGCGTCAGACGTCCGCGTACACGCGGCCGGGATTGAAGATCGCATGCGGATCGAGTTGCGCCTTCAGCTGCCGGTGCACGTGCAGCAGCGCAGGCGGCAGCGGCTGGAACGGCTCGGGCGTCGTGCCGGGCGTGAAGCAGGCTGCGTGGCCGCCCCACTGCGCGGCGAACCGCTGCACCTCGGCCGGGGCGGCGTCGCTTTTCAGCCAGCGCTGTGCGCCGCCCCAGTCGACGAGCTGCGCGCCGGCGAGTGCATCGAGCGGCGTGGCCGCGGGCACCGAGACGCGCCACAGCGGGCGCGGATCGTCGAAGAACGGCAGCGACAGGTCGCGCAGCCGCGCCCAGAAGCCATCGTCGCGATCGTCCATGCGTTCGCCGCCGATCGTGTCGCGCGCGGCCTTTACCGAGCCCTCGCCGCCTTCGAGCCGCACGCGCAGCACGCCGTCCGCGTGGCACGCGCCCGCGAGCGGCAGCCCCGCGCGACGCCATCCGGCGACGCGCTGCACGGCTTCGCTCGCCGTGAGCGGCAATGCGAGATCGCCGGTCGCGCGCGGCTTCGGCAGCACCTTCAGCGACACCTCCGTCACGACGCCGAGGCAGCCGAAACTGCCCGCGAGCAGTCGCGACACGTCGTAGCCCGCGACGTTCTTCATCACCTCGCCGCCGAAGCGCAGGTGTTTCGCATGGCCGGTGATCACGCGGCAGCCGAGCACGAAGTCGCGCACCGCGCCGGCCCACGGGCGGCGCGGGCCCGACAGCGCGGCCGCGAACATGCCGCCGACCGTGGCCGCGCCGCCGAACCTCGGCGGCTCGCACGGCAGCATCTGGCCGGCGGCGTCGAGCATCGCTTCGAGTTCGGCGAGCGGCGTGCCCGCGCGCGCGGTGATCACGAGTTCGGTCGGGTCGTATGCAACGATGCCGCGGTGCGTGCGCACGTCGAGCGTGCGGCCTTCGACCGCGCGGCCGACGAACGCCTTCGTGCCCGCGCCGCGAATGTGCAGCGGCTGGCGATCGTGGATCGCGGCGTCGACCTGCGCGACGAGCGCCGCGCTGTCGTCGATCGATTCGATTTCGATTGCGCGTTCGCGTCGCATCAGAAGCGCTCCAGTTCGGGAAACGGCAGCTTGCCGTGATGGACGTGCATCGCGCCGAATTCGGCGCAGCGGTGCAGCGTCGGAATGTTCTTGCCGGGATTGAGCAGGCGTTGCGGATCGAACGCGGCCTTCACCGCGTGGAAGAACGTGATTTCGTCGGCGTTGAACTGCACGCACATCTGGTTGATCTTCTCGCGCCCGACGCCGTGTTCGCCGGTGATGCTGCCGCCGACGGCGACGCACAGCTCGAGGATCTTGCCGCCGAGCGCCTCCGCGCGGTCGAGCTCGCCGGGCCGGTTCGCATCGAACAGGATCAGCGGATGCATGTTGCCGTCGCCCGCATGGAACACGTTCGCGACCGGCAGCGCGTATTCGGCGGACAGCGCCGCGATCCCTTCGAGCACGCGCGGCAGCTCGCGGCGCGGGATCGTGCCGTCCATGCAGTAGTAATCGGGCGACATGCGGCCGACCGCCGGGAACGCGTTCTTGCGGCCGGCCCAGAAGCGCTGACGCTCCGCTTCGTCGCGTGCGACGCGGATCTCCGATGCGCCGGCGTCGCGCAGCAGCGCGGCGACGCGTTCGGCGTCTTCTTCGACATCGGTCGCCGCGCCGTCGAGTTCGCACAGCAGGATCGCCTGCGCGTCGACCGGGTAGCCCGCGTGGATGAAGTCCTCGGCCGCTCGGATCGCGAGGTTGTCCATCATCTCGAGTCCGCCGGGAATCACGCCCGCGCCGATGATTCGCGCAACCGCCCCGCCCGCTTCGGCGACGTCGTCGAAGCTTGCCATCAGCACCTTCACGCTCGGCGGTTTCGGCAGCAGCTTCACGGTCACTTCGGTGACGATGCCGAGCATCCCTTCGGAGCCGGTGAACAGCGCGAGCAGGTCGAAGCCCGGTGCGTCGAGCGCATCGGCGCCGAGCGTGAGCGTGTCGCCGTCGATCGTCAGGATCTCGACCTTCAGGATGTTGTGCACCGTGAGCCCGTATTTCAGGCAGTGCACGCCGCCGGCGTTCTCGGCGACGTTGCCGCCGATCGAACAGGCGATCTGCGAAGACGGATCGGGCGCGTAGTAGAGGCCGTGCGGCGCGGCCGCCTGCGAGATCGCGAGGTTGCGCACACCGGGCTGTACGCGTGCGATGCCCGCATCGGGGTCGATGTCGAGAATCCGGTTGAACTTCGCCATCACGAGCAGGATGCCTTTTTCGAGCGGCATCGCGCCGCCCGACAGCCCCGTGCCGGCGCCGCGCGCGACGACCGGCACGCCGTGCGCGGCCGCGACACGCAGCACCGCGCGCACCTGGTCGACCGTGTCGGGCAGCACGACCGCGAGCGGTACCGTGCGGTACGCGGCGAGGCCGTCGCATTCGAACGGCTTGAGCGCCTCGCGTTCGTGCAGCACGTCGAGGCCGGGCGCCGCCGCGTCGAGCGCGGCGACGAGCGTGTCGCGGCCGACGGTCGCCAGCGGGCCGTCGATCCGTTCGTCGTAGATGAAACTCATTGGTCTGTCTCCACCATGCGGGTGGCCGCGCCATGCGCGACACGCCGGAAGGGGGATTCTTGGCGGGCGGCGCGAGCGTGTCCAGACGTCTTCCAGGTGGTCATACCAGTTTTTGATAGAGCCCTTGTACGGTGCTGGATCGAGATCGTGAAGTTCCAATATGAACAAGGCTTTGTGCGAAAATCACCGATATCCGTCCAAAGTGGTCATACCAGTATGGGAATGCAGGATCGAGAAGGGCCGGCGCGGCGTGTGGCCGACGTCGTCGCCGAGCGGATCGAGCAACTGATCGTCGACGGCGTGCTGAAGGCCGGGCAGGCGCTGCCGTCCGAACGGCGGCTGACCGAGAAGCTCGGCGTGTCGCGCACGGCCGTGCGCGAAGGAATGAAGCTGCTGCACGCGCGCGGGATCATCGACACGACGCACGGCAAGGGCTCGTTCGTCGCGAGCCTGACCCCGCAACGCGAGATCACGCCGATGATGCACCTGCTCGGCTCGCAGCCGCGCACGCTGTACGACCTGTTCGAGGTGCGCGGGATGCTCGAGGCCGAGGCCGCGCGGCTCGCCGCGTTGCGCGGCACGCCGGCCGATTTCATCCTGATCCGGCGCCGCTACGAGGAAATGACGGCAGCCGACGCGCAGGATCTCGATCCCGCCGCGCGCGCGAAGCTCGATCACGCGTTTCATCTCGCGATCTGCGAGGCGTCGCACAACCCCGTGCTCGTCAACACGCTGCAATCGCTGACCGACCTGCTGCTCAGTTCGGTGTTCGCGTCGGTGAACAACCTTTATCACCGCGAGCCGCTGAAGAAGCAGATCGATCGCCAGCATGCGCGGCTCTACAACGCGGTCACGGGGCGGTTGCCCGATCAGGCGCGCAAGGCCGCGAGCGAACATATCCGCCAGTGCGTCGAGTATCTGCGCGAGATCGAGCAGGAGGAACAGCGGCTCGTGCGCTCGACGTTGCGGCTCGAAGGGTGGACTTGAGCAGTGCAGGGGCGTTCGCTCGATGATGTGTGCATCAGGCGCGTGCTGCTGGCATCGCGCGTGGGCTCGCTCGGCACGGCCGTTACGCTGATCGCGATTGCGAGCCTGTTCGCGTTCATGGCGCCGCAGGCGTGCTGGTCGCTGCTGCAGGAAATCGTGCCGCGCGAACGCGTCGGCTCGGCGGGCGGGTTCGTTCACCTGCTTGCGAATCTCGCGGGCATCTTGTCGCCGAGCGTAACCGGCTGGCTCGTCCAGTATGGGGGCGGCTATTCGAGTGCATTCGTGCTCGCGGGCGCGTCGGCGCTCGCCGGTGCGGTAATCCTGACGTTCGCGGTGCGCGCGAGGGCCGTTTCGCAGATGCGTGGGCTGCCCGACGAAGTACTCCGTTCAATTGGCAACGCCGGAGTGAGTTGACGTCATCTCCCGGCGCGAGAATGAATTGGTGATCCAAGCTTTATGGCGTTGGAAAGAGGGCCGCTGCGTTTACGATAGTCTTCGGCATTCTGTCTTCCTCGATCGTATGGATTGAGACTTGCTGTCGCTCCTTGACAAGCTTCTCGAGAAATGCGTCCATTTCATTTAGGCTGTCGATCATCGGCGTGCCGGCGATAATGTGGTCACCTTGAGGATAATCCACGAACCATTTTGGGTAATCAGGACCTGGGAACTTGCGGAAATATGCAAGTGGGCCGTAGCCGGAGAACGGGCCTTCGATCTCGTCATACGTAACAAGCTGATCCTTGGCCCCATGAAAGAACATAATCGGGGCTGGTTTGTGCTTGAACGTGAGTGGTGTATTCGCCTTCAGCCAAAATGCGCCTGCCATCGAAATTACTCCGGCATATCTAAAGTTGGCCGGTAGATGCACTCTAGCCAGTTCGGTTTCGTTGGCAACATTGTATTCGGCAACCAGAGAATTCGTGGCACCGGAACTGCCGCCCATGAGGATAATTTGATCTTTGTCGATATTCCAATCGTCTGCATGCTTGAGTACGAATGATGTGGCATCGAACAGATCCTCCACGCTCCACTGAATAGCACGAAGGTACATCTCCGTGCCGTTAGTAGGGGTTATCTCATTTCTTTCCTTGGCAATCTTGATGCCCAGTCGGTAATCCAATGCGATCACGTCATAGCCCAATGACGTGAAATGTTCAAGGCCGGCTGTAAAGCCCTCATCGTTGCGCGCCCCCCCTTCCCACCCGCCGCCATAGGAGAAGATTATGACCGCGCGCTTGCCAGTTATTTTGACAGAGCCATCTACGAGACGATCTAGGTGCAGTTTTTGGTCATCCTTGGTGGCATAAAGATAGGTTGTCCTCTGCACTGTGGAGTGCGAGGCGGCGATCTGTGCTTGCGTCGCGTTGGTTTGCCCGCGGGTGGACGCGGTTGCAAAGAGCGCGACGATGGCTGTGGTCCAAATAAGACGTTTCATCCGTGTTCCTAGGCTAGGTTGGTGGTACGTTTCATGTTATCCCTCGCACGTATATCGTCCGCTCGATGGTTCATGTCGCCTATTCAGGTCAAAGACTAGAACTCAGTAGACGTAGGAGGCGACCGCTCACGACGAAGCGGAAAGCTGTCGGATCTTCGGCGGATTACATGCCCCCTGTGATGGCGCGAACAGAGAATCCATAGGCATTCCGTGATAATCCGCTTTGGGGGCGCGACTATCATCTAGTAATCGCCGAGTCGCAGCAAATATGCGTACTCAGGATCTTGCATCTATTCCTCAAGATCATTATGCCGATCCGAGGCATTTCGTGACTTTAGCTTCGTCCAGAGGATACTTGGCCACCGCCTCCAGCCCGCCTGCTTCTCGTTGGCTTTGAAATGTCTGCAGTAACTTCAGCACATAGTCACCATTGCCTGTTGCTACCAATTCCAATGCAGTTTTGTGACTGAGGGCCGCTAACGGCGCTTGCGTAATCCACTTGAACACCGCATTGCGGTCAGGTTCAATCTCGTACGCGGAGGTTGCAATTTGCCGGACAATGCCGTTCGCCATAGTGCCAGCCGCCCCGGTAGGTTCGACCGGGTCTGCGGCGGCGCTCTCGGCTGCTAGTTGCCGCATATCGTTAAGCACCAAATCGATTAATAATGGCGGTCGCGACCAGAAGTGGCAACTCCTACAGTGGCACCGGCGGCCGCGCCTAGCGCGGCCCCCTGCGCCAGATCCCCTCCCGTCAGGGCGCTGATGGCCGCTCCACCGGCTGCGCCGATAAGCGCGCCCCTAGCACCCGAGCGAGCTGTGTGAGGATCAACCACGCACCCTGCAAGCAATGTGGCTACAGTCATAGCGATGAGCGTTTTCTTCATGTGTTCCTCAATGAGTTGAGTGGCACGGTCGGCCACTCGAGTTAATGATAAACGATAATATGATATCGCTTATCATTAAATTTCAAGAGAAAATTGTGTGACAGATGGTTACGGGAAAGGGTTCCATGTGATGATTGCGTCTTTCAAGGAGGCGGGCAGGTGGAAGGCAAAATGAAAGGTCGGACGACAGAGAGGGGCGTCTGGTACCACTCAAATCTCAGGCAGATCACGTGGATGTTCAGCGCATGGGCGGCGTACTCGATAACTTTTCAGCCTGTACAGGCAGCGCTCGGCCTTGCCAATTCGACATGGAAGATTGGCGGCGGCCCAGGGATCCCGTACCTCCACTTTCCTGCGTTGACGTTGGCAATCCTGATCGGCTCATGCCTGGCCAAACTGGCTGTCATCATCGTGGTTTATAAGGCACTGCGACTGATCTTCGGCAACGCTGGGCAGAACAACAAGTTGTTGTCGCTTCGGAACGCCAGTGCGCTCCGGCGAGTTGGGCGTTTATTGCTCATATTTTCGGCACTTGACCTACTGACCTTCCCTGTGGCGTACCTGTCTTTGGCACTACTGGATCCAAGAGTACAGTTCGAGGTCTCAGTCTTTTTGTTTTTAGCTCTCGTGATACCGCCTGACAAACTAGTACTTGCGGGCTTGGCACTTGGTAGCGCAGAGGTGTTGAAAAGAGGCGCAACCTTGGACGAAGAAGCCAACCTGACAATTTGAATATGGCCATAATTGTCAACCTTGATGTCATGCTGGCGCGACGTAAGATGAGCTTGACCGAGCTTTCTGAGATTGTCGAGATAAGCCTTCCGAACCTGTCCGTGCTTAAGACGGGCAAGGCTCGCGCAATCCGCTTTTCTACCATGGAAGCACTTTGCGAGGCCCTTTCTTGTCAGCCGGGGGATTTGCTCGAATACGTGGCAGACGGCAAACCCGATTGAGTGCCTAGCGTTTGGCTGTATTTGGCCCATCATCGACGTTTATCCAGTGGGATTCCGCGTTAGGTGAGCCGCCCGTGGAAATCACCACGCGAGCGCATGGCGAGCACTACGAACTCGTGGTGCGAGACCACGGGCCCGGCGTATCCGAGCCCGATCTCGACCGCGTGCTGCATCCGTTTGTCCGGCTCGATCCCGCTCGCGGCGGCACCTCGCGCAGCGGCTTGGGCCTGGCCATCGTTCAGCATTGAAGGCGGCAGGGATGTCACGGGCAAAGCAGATACCGAGTAGATCTACCTTCTGCTTCGGCGTGTCACCGTGGACGGCACTTTCATCCGCCCGCCAGTTCAACTCTCTGACCGTTTCAGCCTCATGGAAACGGAGAATCGTTCTGCCGGGTGAATGCTGATCGATATTTCGAACGCAACGCCCATCGAATCGATATAGCGCCGCACGATTTCAAGCGCGGCTGTTCCCGCCGGGATCTGCAGTCTCGCAGCCGTCTCCGGCGAGACGTTCACCGCCTGTACGTTTTGCTCGATCTCGGCAACGCATCGTCCGTAACGGGCCTCGATCAATGAACTGATCAGCGTGTCCGGCTCGTTGCGGATCGTCTCCACGATTTCCGCATAGCTCGGATCAATATAAACGTCCGTCCAGCCAATCGGCGGACGCGAAGTATCGCGTTCGACACGCAGGCTCGAAATGCGCAGCCAGCGCGCACCTTCGTCGCTCTTCAGGACCTTCGCGAGCTTGCCGTCAGCGACAAGCTCCTCGACCGTCTGCACCACGCGCAGATTCTCGGAACCGAACTGGACGAGATCCTCGATCGAAGCAAGAGACGGCCGGAAGTCGTTTTTCGGTTGCATCGATTCGACACGCGTCCCCGCGTTCTTGCGGCGCGACACGAAGCCGAGTTGCTGCAGCTCGTGCAGCGCCGCGCGAATCGTGTGCCGGCTCGTCTTGTACAGATCGCGCAATTCGAGCTCGGTCGGCAAGTACGAGCCGACGGGAAAGCGGCCCGACGCGATGCCTTCGGTCAGGTCGCGCGCGATCTCGGCGAAATGGGGTCTGTTCATTTTCTCTGCATGTCAGTCGTCGCTGACAGTTTAAGGGTAAACATCGCTGGATCGATATGTCCGGACATAATAATCTTCCATATGTCCGGACATATCGAGGCGCTCGATTTTGAAGGTCCGATGTCATTCCCCGTTTCCGTTTCCCGAGGTCGCCATGCCAAGCCGCACCATCCCTGTCTCCAGCACCGTCGTCGATTCGATTCTGTTTCGAGATGCCTTCGGCACCGCGAAGATGCGTGCGCTGTTTTCCGATCATTCACTCGTGCAGCGCTACATCGACGTCGAAGTCGCGCTCGCGAAGGCCGAGGCGCGCGTCGGCGTGATTCCGGCCGAAGCGGCCGACGTGATTGCACGGGAAGCGAGCATCGAGCGCATCGATTTCGATCACATGCGCGAGGAGACGGACATCGTCGGCTATCCGATCCTGCCGCTTGTGCACCAGCTTGTCGCGATGTGCGGCGACGCGGGCCGCTACGTGCATTGGGGTGCCACGACGCAGGACATAATGGACACCGCGGTGGCCCTGCAAGTACGCGATGCGCTGGACTCGATCGACGCCGATATCCGCGAATTGCGCGGCATTCTCGCCGACCTCGCGCGCACGCACCGCGACACCGCGATGGCAGGCCGCACCCATCTTCAGCAGGCGCTGCCGGTCACGTTCGGCTACAAGGCCGCAATCTGGCTCGCGATGTTCGACCGGCATCAGCAGCGGCTCGCGGAGCTGCGCGCACGCGTCGCGGTCGTCGAGTTCGCGGGCGCGGCCGGCACGCTGGCGTCGCTCGGCGACAAGGGTTTCGAAGTCCAGAAGGCGCTTGCGGAAGAACTGAAGCTCGGTGTGCCCGCGACGACGTGGCACGTCGCGCGCGATGGCTTCGCCGAAGCAGTGAACCTGCTTGCGCTGGTCACGGGCTCGCTCGGCAAGATCGCGCTCGACATCATGATCATGGCGTCGAACGAGTTCGCGGAAGTGTACGAACCGTTCGTCAAGGGGCGCGGCGCAAGCAGCACGATGCCGCAAAAGCGCAATCCGATCTCGAGCGAGCTGATGCTGGCGGCGGCGAAAGCTGTGCGGCAGCACGCGGGCCTGATGGTCGACGCGATGATCCAGGATTTCGAGCGTGCGACGGGTCCGTGGCATGCGGAATGGATCGCGATTCCCGAGAGCTTCATCCTGACATCCGGCGCGCTGCATCAGGCGAAGTTTGCGCTCGGCGGGCTGATTGTCGATGCGGCGCGGATGAAGCAGAACCTCGGCATCAGCAAGGGGCTGATCGTCGCCGAAGCCGCGATGATGCAGATGGCGCCGTTTACCGGGCGCCAGCAGGCGCACGACATCGTGTATGACGCATGCCGCACGGTCAACGAGAAGGGCGGCACGCTCGCCGAAGCGCTGGCTGCACTGCCCGAGGTGACGCGGCACTTCGATCGCGACGCGATCGAACGCATGACGGATCCGGTCAACTACCTGGGCCTCGCGCCGCAGATGGTCGATCGGGCGATCGCACTGTCCCGCGAAATCTGAGCGGACGTCGGGGAGGAGACACCATCATGAATCACGCACAGACCTCGCGCGACGAACCGGTCGCGCCGGCGCCGAAGCGCCCGTGGCATCGCAAGCTCGGCATGCAGGTGCTCGCGTCGCTGGTGCTCGGCATCGTTGCCGGGCTGCTGTTTCCTAAATTCGGCACGCAGATGAAGATTCTCGGCGACGTTTTTCTCGCGCTGATCAAGGCCGGCGTCGCGCCGCTCGTGTTCCTGACGATCGTGCATGGCATTGCTTCCGCCGGCGACGTGAAGAGCGCGGGGCGGGTCGGCTGGCGTGCGATCGTCTACTTTGAAGTCGTGTCGACGATCGCGCTGGCGTTCGGCCTGTTCGCCGGCAACCTGCTGCAGACCGGGCAGGGTATGACGTCCGTGGCGGTCGGCAAGGTACCGGTCGCCGCGGCAAAGGCGGCGCCGCAAGGATTTACCGAATTCGTGATGCATCTCGTGCCGGACAACTTCATCGGCGCGTTCGCGAAGGGCGAACTGCTGCAGGTGGTCGTGCTCGCGGTGATGGTCGGCATCGGCATTCTTGCGATTCCCGAAGGGCGCCGCACGCGAATCAACGACGGGCTCGACCAGATTTCGGAGGTCCTGTTCTCGTTCATCAATCTCGTGATGAAGCTTGCCCCGCTCGGCACCTTCGGCGCGATCGCGTTCGCGGTTGGCAGCAACGGGACAGCCGTGCTGGTCGCGCTCGCGCAACTCGTGCTCAGCTTCTACGCGGTCGTGGTGCTGTTCATCGTCGTCGTGATGGGCGTCGTCGCGAAGCTGGCCGGCTTCAGCATGTGGCGCTTCATGCGCTACATCAAGGACGAGATCCTGATCGTGCTCGGCACCGCGTCGTCGGAAAGCGCGTTGCCGCGCCTGCTGATCAAACTCGAGCGACTTGGCTGCGCAAAGCAGACGGTCGGTCTCGTGCTGCCGACCGGCTATGCGTTCAATCTCGACGGGACGTCTATCTTCATGGCGATGGGCGTGATGTTCATCGCGCACGCGTACAACGTGCCGCTCACGTTCGAGCATCAGATGGGGATCCTGCTGCTGATGCTGTTGACGTCGAAAGGTGCCGCGACGGTATCGGGCGGATCGTTCGTTGTGTTCGCGGCGACGGTGACATCGACGGGGCTGCTGCCGGTGGAAGGGCTCGCGCTGATTTTTGGCGTCTACCGGTTCATGTCGATGGCGATCGCCACGTGCAATACGATCGGCAACAGCCTGGCCACGGTCGTCGTTGCGAAATGGTCTGGTACGTTCGACGAGACGGTCGCCCAGCGCCACCTTTACCCGGAACGTTATCCGGCAACAGCGCGTGCCGATGCGAAGCTCGACGATGGCAACCTGCTGCCCGAAGATTCCGGCGACGCGAATCCGCATCCGCACGGGACCCGGCTTAAGCGCGGCGGTCTGTAGCATCGATTCTGGGCGAACGGGCGCATCGGTTCTACGTATTCGTGGTCGAGTCGATGTTCTCGCCGGATGCAGCGTTCGATATCGCTATCCACATTGATTGGACGGTTCGCTTTTCCTCGCGGTGACACAATCCGGAGCTAAGGTGGCCGTTTGAGAATTTTCGGCAACTATCCGCTTCGGGTCGATCACGGCCTTTGATGAAGTAGCAATCTCAGACCTGATCTCAAGCTGGCTGAGAGATCAGGTCTTGATTTACGCGTCAGATGGTCGCCTTGGGCGGAGTGGCTGGCGTCAGTTTGTCAGCCATGCTCCAGGGTAACAGTTCGTCAACGCGAGTGGCGACGCGATCAGCAATGTAGGTCAGGACGTATTCCAGATAGGCGCGCGGGTTTACGCCGTTGAGCTTGCACGTCCCAAGCAGGCCGTACATCGCGGCAGCCCGCTCGCATCCGCTGTCGGAGCCGACGAACAGGAAGTTTTTCCTCCCAAGGCTCACGCAGCGCAGAGCGTTCTCGGCCAGCGAGTTGCTGATCTCGGCTCGCCCGGCTCGCAGAACAACGTCAGAGCGTTCCGGTGATTCAGCGAGCACTGGATCGCGCCGGGCAGTTCCGATTTGTGCGACAGCGTTGCGAGCTTTCCCCCGGATTCTTGCTTCGCTGGCCTCCCGGCGGCGGCTTGCTTTTCTCTGCCGCATGTGCTGTTGTTCATCGGTCGGCTTGCCACGGATGTCGGCTTCGATGCTGTAGGGCTCGCCGATCATTTCGAGCGGCCTCTTGGTCTCGTCCGACGGCGTGCTAGCGTGGACCTCGTAGTATTTTCTCCGCGCGCGTGCCTTATGCTGAGCTCGGCATAAGGCACATTATCCCGAGTTGCGTTTTATGCCGAGTCCGATGGCGTCGCTGTTGCGCGATCAGCCGTCACGCTTCACTGATCACGACATAAATCTCGGGAGTCAGAGAGAGTTAAGAAACGCCAGAAGATTCGGTGTGGGCTTCCAAGACGTCGTTTTGGCGGACTGAATCCCTGCATGCTGCCAGAACGTTTCCAGCGCATCACGTTTCATCTGCAGGTTGGTTGCAACGTAGCGTGGACCGGCCAGAGTTTCATAAACACTCACGAGCCGTTTAGCGCGTAGCGCCGCTCAAACTCAACCGGTGAAAGATCGCCGGCGGAACCATGCCGACGAACCGGGTTATAAAACATTTCGATGTAATCGAACAGGTCCGAGGTCGCAGTCGCCCGACTCGGATAGATGCGCCGCTTGATTCGCTCCTTTTTTAGGGCGCTGAAGAAGCTCTCGGCCACGGCATTGTCGTGGCAATTACCGCGCCGACTCATGCTTGGCACCATATGGTGCGCCTTCAGGAATGACTGCCATGCGCTTGAGCTCGGCCTTCAGTCGCCGAACCTCGGCGCTCTGATCCAGCTCCGCGTGCCGCACGACGTCGGGCCTGCCGAACTTCAGTTTCCATGCGTAAAGGCGGTGGGTCGTGATGCCCAAACGCTGGGCCACCTCTGTCACCGAATGACCTCGTTCGGTTACCTGTTTGACTGCCTCGATCTTGAACTCATCCGTGTACCGCTTGCCGCTCATGCTGACCTCCTCGGTTGCCATAAATTATGGCTCGAAGATGTCTACGAAAGGCTGGCCGGTCCACTCGTCGGATCGCATCGCACGCCTGCATCGTGACGGCTTGTAGGGAGCGCCCCGCACGTAATCAAGCCCGTGAGGGCAACTTTGGGGGGCATTTGGGCGCGAAACTGCTCGGCGTTCCTTTGCCATCGGGGCATTGCGGCCGATATGGGATTGCAGCTGAGCCGAATATGGGTAGGATTGTGGGTAGGAGGCTATCTGCGACTGCGGGAGTCTTACCTGGCGGGTCTCCGCGAGCGCTGGTTGCAGTCTGCTGCCTTCCGCCATTCAAGGGTTTCGCGGCATAGTTGCCCCGGCTCAGTGCCTTGCGGGTCGCAAAGGAACCGGGGCACGGCCTTTTTCTGCCGGACGCCGCAGCGGCGTGCGCGATCAAAGCGGAAGCACGGAAGTCTGCTTGATCTTCTGCATTGGAATCTCGGTCTTCACGCTCTGCACGCCTTCGATCCGGGTCAAGTGGTCGATCTGGAGTTTCCGATAGGCGTCGATGTCGGTGGTCACGACACGCAGCAGGCAATCGCAATCGCCCGCCATCAAGTGGCACTCGAGAACCTGCGGAAGACGTTGAACCGCCTCCGTGAAACGGTCGACGGTTGTCGCGTCCTGGCTCGTCAGCCAGATGCGGACGAAGACGGTCAACCCCGCACCGATCTTCGATGCGTCGAGCAGCGCCGCGTAGCGCTCGATGACACCAGCCTGTTCCAGCTGCTTGACTCGACGCAGGCACGGTGACGGCGACAAGCCCACCTTCTGCGCCAGTTCCACGTTCTGGATTCGCCCATCTTCCTGGAGCACTCTCAGAATGCGACGGTCCATTTCGTCCAGCTCGATCACGGCCATTGATCCTACCTATTCGGTCGAGGCACGCAGTGCCTGAATGTTCGATTTTTGAAGCATGGAATTGCCAAATCGTGCCCATATTAAGTCGAACACACAACCTGAAACTATTTTTTCTACGATAAATTTTTGCCCGTAGCAGCCGGGGCGGTCCCGCTGCCGATCAAGGGGCAAGAGATGAGCACCGATTCCGTCCAGCACTTCGAATTCGAACAAAATCCTCACCCCGTCGCGGCGGACGAGCGTGTCGCGCTGCTCGACAATCCCGGTTTCGGCCGTGTCTTCACGGATCACATGGTGACGATCCGGTACTCGGCGGAACAAGGGTGGCATCACGCCAAAATCGGGCCGCGCGAAGCGTTCCGGTTCGATCCGGCGACGCTCGTGCTGCATTACGCGCAGGAAATTTTCGAGGGCTTGAAAGCCTACCGGTTGCCGGACGGCGGCGCGGCGCTATTCCGTCCCGATGCAAATGCGCGGCGTTTTCGCCATTCGGCCGAGCGACTCTCGATGGCGCCGTTGCCGGAGGCGATGTTCGTCGAATCGGTACGTGCGCTGGTCCGGGCCGATCGCGACTGGATTCCGGCGTTCGACGGCGCGGCGCTGTATTTGCGTCCGTTCATGATCGCGACGGAGGCGGTGCTCGGCGTGAAGCCGTCGCCGGAATACCTGTACTGCGTGATCGCGACGCCGGTCGGCGCGTACTTCAAAAGCGGCGCGTCGGCGGGGGTGACGCTGTGGGTATCGGAGCAGTACACGCGGGCGGCGCCGGGCGGCACGGGCGACGCGAAATGCGGCGGCAACTATGCGGCGAGCCTGGCTGCGCAGGCGGAGGCGATCCGCGAAGGCTGCGAGCAGGTGGTGTTTCTCGATGCGGTCGAACGCCGCTGGATCGAGGAACTGGGGGGAATGAACGTGTTCTTCGTGTTCGACGACGGGTCGATCCAGACGCCGCCGCTGAACGGGACGATTCTGCCGGGCATCACGCGCGCGTCGTTGATCACGCTGGCCCGCGATCTGAATTACACGGTGCGGGAGGAGGGCTACACGATCGAGCAGTGGCAGGCGGACGCGCGCAGCGGTCGGCTGGTCGAGGCGTTCGCGTGCGGCACGGCGGCGGCCGTGACGGCGATCGGCCGCGTGAAGGGCCGTGCGTACGACTTCACGATCGGCGAAGGTGGCGCGGGGCCGGTCACGTCGCGCCTGAAGGCGGCGCTGCTCGATATCCAGAATGGGCGTGCAGCCGATCATCACGGCTGGGTGGACCGCGTGTTTTGAGTTCGGCTCGGCGGCCATCACGACTCGCGATGGCCGTCATGGAAGCCGCGGCCGGCATGCCGGCCGCGAAGCAGCTGCGCTGCCTCTTGGAATTCTTCGATCATGTCAGCTGTTTCGTTGTCACGCGCTGTTGACCGCCTGTTCATTGTCGACCCCGGTCTCCATCGGCTGCTGGGCGGTGCGCGCGCCGCGCTGGCGAGCTTGCTTGCCGGCGCGCTCGGCATCGCATCGGCGCTCCATCTCGGTTTTGCGATCACCACCGGCGCCGTCGGAATACTTTTCGCCATGATCGCACCACTGTTCCTGCGCGATGCTCACCGGCCGGATTGGTATGAATCGCTTGCATGGCAGTACGGCGTCGCATGCGCAAGCTTTGCGGGAGCCGCAGTCGTGAGCGCGTGGCCTGCCGTCGGCAAGGCGGGTTTCGTGATCGTCCTTTTCTGTTCGATGCTGTGCCAAACCCGGGGGCCGCGCACGATCGGATGTGCGTTCCTGGCGATCGCCCTGTACTACCTCGGTCTTTATCTGCATCCGACCGCGCTACAGGTCGACCGCATGCTGGCGATGTCGATCGCAGGGCCGGCGAGCGTCGTGCTGGTCTGCCGGATGCTGTTGCCGACGCATGCGGCGCACACGCCCCGGCTCATCGCGCGTTCGGTATCACTGCAAGCGGCATGCATCGCACGAAGCGACGTGTCGGACGCTGGCGCATTGGATGCGATGGCGCATTTGCTGGCGTTGAACGAAGCCGCCATCGCACTCGAGAATCACACGTCGAGCATCGCTGATGGCGACGCGCATGCGTTGCACACCACGCTCGTCGCATTGGAGATGGCGGCGGCCCGGCGCGTGCTGAACCACGATCGGAGCGCCGCTGCCGACACTGCACTACGCTTCGCGATCGCTCGCTTCGATACTGTCGCCGATGTAGTGGCGGCGCGCATGGCCGCCACGCGTACGACGACGATGCCGGAGCGCACGCGTGCGGTTCCGTGGGGCGCCGGCTGGCGCACGCTTGCATGGTTGCCGGCGATCCGCGCCGCGGCGGCTGCGTTCGCCGCCATGTTGATCGGCGAGGCGCTGTCGTCCGAGCGATGGATGTGGGCGGTGCTGAGCACGTTCGTCGTGTTCTTTGGCACGTATTCGTGTGCGGACACGATCTATCGCGGCGCGCAACGCATCGCCGGTACGCTTGCCGGCGCGCTCGCGAGCGTACTTGTCGTGAGCGCCGCCTCTCATGCGAATGCACTCGTGGTCATCGTAATGGGCGTTTGTGTGTTTGCCTGGGCATACCACATCCTGCACGCGTATGGGCGCGGCGTATTCTTTCTGACGGTGCTGATCGGCGTCGTCTACGCGCAACTGGGGTTCGAGATCGGCGCGCTTGCGGAACTGCGTATCGGCGAGGTGTTGATCGGCTGCGCGGTTTCGCTCGCGGCGGCGCTGCTGGTGATGCCGCTGGCGGCGTCGCGCCACATCGCGACGCGCTCGCACAGCTTGTTGGCTGCGCTGCGCGAACTCGTGCACGAACGCGTCGACGGCACGCGGCCGGGGGCGGCGCAGACGCGCGTCGCCGATCGCCGTTTTCACGACCTGCGCATGGCTATCAGGCCGCTGGCCGCGTGGCGCATGCTCCGTGTATCCAGCGATGCCCGACGGTTGTTGGACGCGCTTCTATACTGCTGGCTGTATGGCCGAATCGTGGCGACACGCCTGCCTGTTGACGGCGGTGGGCCGGTTGTCGCATTCGAGCGGCATGCGCGCGTAGCCATCGTTACGCGAATCGATGCATTGATGAGCGATCTGGATCCCGGCCGCTCGATGCGAGTCGATACGGCTGCGAACGTGGGGCACGGAACGCTCGCGATATCCGGTGATCATCCGTTACCACCCGATCGGGAACTGGCTCGGCTCGGCGCGAAACTGGCCGAACTCAGCCAGGCGTTTGAGGACGCGCTATTCGGAAAGATACGGGCGAGGAACGGTGGCGAAGATAACTGCGGCGCTCGCAGCACTCCCCCCTGGAGTGCTGGAACGCATGCGGGTTCGACGGCAACCGACTGATCTCGCCGCGGTGGGCTATCGACCCGCTGCCGTCAGCGGAACCCGCTATCTACCGATCGTTCAGGCCGGCTGTCCGCATGCCGCCAGAAGCAGGTGCGCTGTCGCGTGTTCTATGAGTGCTTGCCGTTATCTTGCAGGACGTCCCGCGCAGCGCGAACGACCGCATCTACCGTGATGTCGAATTTTTTGTAGACGTCCTTGATTTTTCCCGATTCGCCGAAGCCGCGCATGCCGACAAATCGACCTTTCGGCCCGATGTATCGCTCCCATCCCAGTTCGACCGCGGCCTCGACCGCGACTCTCGCAGGAGATGCGCCCAGCACGGCCTCCTGATAATCGCGTGGCTGCTCCTCGAAGAGCAGGCGGCACGGCATCGATACGACGGTCGTCGGCACACCTTCGTTTTGCAGGATGTGGCGAGCCTGGACAGCGAGGTGAACCTCCGAGCCTGTCGCGAGCAGAGTGAGTCGGCGCGGTCCGCCATCGGCCTCCCGCAAGATGTAGGCGCCACGCGCAGACTTGTTTTCGTTGCCGGGTTCGTTGCGCACGAGCGGCACCGGCTGTCGCGACAATGCGAGGAGCGCAGCCCTGCGGGGCTGCTCGAGAATCAATTCCCAGCACTCTGCCGTTTCGATTGGATCGGCCGGCCGATAGACGGCCAGCTGCGGAATAGCCCGAAGTGCCGCGAGATGTTCAACGGGCTGATGAGTCGGGCCGTCTTCTCCGAGGCCGATCGAATCGTGCGTCATCACAAAGACGGATCGCACGCGCATCATCGCGCTTAACCGGATCGCCGGGCGGCAGTAGTCCGAAAAACAAAGGAAGGTGCCGCCGTACGGAATCAGGCCTCCATGAAGTGCAATGCCGTTCATTGCCGCTGCCATGCCATGCTCGCGGACGCCATAATGGAGATACGAACCGTTGAACCGGCCAGGCTCGATCGCGATTTGATTCTTCGTCTTCGTATTGTTGGACACCGTAAGATCCGCCGAGCCGCCGAGCAATTCCGGAATCGCGTCAAAGAGACGATCAAGCACTTCACCGCTGGCCTTGCGGGTAGCCATTTCACTGCCACTGGCAAGAAAGGCCTGCCGCGCCGCGGCAATGGCCTGCTTCCAGTCATCCGGAAGCTTTCCCGCATTGCGCCGCTCGAATTCGGTACGCAGTGCCTGCGGCGCCCGGCGGACCCGCTCATCCCAGGCGAGTCGCGTCTCGCGGCCGCGCGCCCCGATCTCCCGCCATGCATTCAGCAGGTCATCCGGAATTTCAAACGCCGGTGAATGCCAGTCGAGGATCTGTCGTGCGCCGGCGATTTCATCCTCGCCCGGCGCATCGCTATGTGCTTTCTCGGTCCCGGCCTTCGTCGGAAAGCCGAACCCGATGATCGTCCTGCATGCGATCAAGGTCGGTCTGTCATCCGTTGTCCGCGCGGTCTCGATAGCGCGCCGTATCGCGTCGGTGTCGTGACCGTCGATCTCCAGGACTCGCCATCCAGCCGAGTGAAAGCGCTCGATCTCGTTGTCCGAGACTGCGAGCCTGGTGGCACCGTCGATAGAAATCGAATTGTTGTCCCAAAATGCAATCAGTCTGCCCAACCGGAGGTGGCCGGCCAAGGAAATGGCCTCGTGGCTGATGCCCTCCATCAGGCAACCGTCACCGAGAAATACGTACGTGTAGTGATCGACGAGATCGTCACCGAAGTGCGCATTCATGATGCGCTCGGCCAACGCCATTCCGACGGATTCCGCGATGCCTTGGCCGAGGGGGCCGGTCGTCAGTTCGATTCCATCGGCGTGCGAGTACTCCGGATGACCTGGCGTCTTGCTGCCGACTTGCCGGAATCGCTTGAGCTCGTCCAGGGTCATGTCGGAATAGCCCGTCAGATAGAGGAGGCTATAGAGCAGCATCGACGCGTGTCCGTTGGAAAGTATCAGCCGGTCTCGATCGATCCAGTGGGGGGCCGATGCATCGAATTGCATGAACTCCTTAAACAGCACCGTCGCGACGTCAGCCAACCCCATTGGCGCACCCGGATGGCCACTGTTGGCTTTCTGCACTGCGTCCATTGTAAGGAAGCGGATACAGTTCGCCAGCGCGCGAAGATGGGGATCTCGTGGAGGCGGCACGGCTTTTGTGGCCGCCCGGGAATTTGCGGTGGGATCACTCATCGGTTCTCCTGTTTTGGCCTGGAAAGATCAGGCCACCGCGCAATATCCATACCTTCTCCGGCGCGACCGGCACGTCCGGTGACGTCGGGTGACAACCCCGACCGTCGATCGAAAACGACGACGCGACCGCAGTCGACGACATCCGCAGCGATAACGGCAAGCCGCTGCGCGGTAACGTTCGCGCTCGATTGCAGTAACCGGTGCATGCTCACGATCGCCCTGAATTCAAATAGTCGGCACACGGCTGGCATCACGATGCCTGAAGCCGGTAATGATCAAAAAACGGTTTTGTAATAGGCGACCGGAAAATAACAAAGCAGTCCAAAGCGTATCCAGCTTGGCATTTGCATGCATCAGGAGAGATGTCCGGTCGCCAGTCAAACCACACGATTTCTACGACAGGCCCGACATGACGTGCCGCGATGAAGGAGAGGGCGGCACCACCGCGCGTGTCTGCGAGCGCACACTGGCGCGCAGTGAACATATCGAAAGGCGTCGCCCGATCAATTACATGGACTTGCACGACAACGGGCAGTGCAAACGAGTGACGTTCGGCTGCGGCCATCGGGACGACTATGACAAGCTGCGAAAACTGGTGTTCGCCTCGGAAGAAGGTTACGACAAGGCGAGTCACGACAAGGCGATCGAGCGCGGACACGACAACGAGGGTTTTTTCGTCGGCAACCGGGCGGCCGTCTACGGGGGGCGACGCCGAAGCGGTGCCGATCAGTGACGAGGACGTGATCCCGAAGCCGGGCGGGCACACCCCATGACGTGCCGGAGGCGGTTGCATTGTCGGGCAACGTGTCGCATCCGACCGACAGCCGCCCAAGTGTTCTGTCACGCAACCGCCGGCATCGTGTTGCGCGACCCGTCCGCGCATGGCGGCCGCGGTCGCCGGAACTTGATCGGGAAAAGCACCAGAAGTTCGTGAATTTTTTTCCGGCTATAGTGGAACCACTGACGGCCGGCGCGGCGTTTTTTGCCGATACCGTTCAGGTAATGACTGTAGACGGGGGCTGTATGAAGGACAAAATCGACAAGACTGCCGGACCGATCTGGGGTGTGGCTGCGGGATTGCTTCTTGCCGGCGCCGGATTGAGTTTCGGCATTTTCCCGGCGGCGCTGCGCAACTCGGGAAGCGCAAACGACTTCATGGCGTCAGGCGCCGCGATGCTGGGCATCTTCCTCGTCGTCTATTCGACGCACGAACTGCGAAGAAAGCGCTCGCGCTGAGCGTTCGCGCACCGCTGATCGCGGCAATCGACTCGAGCCGGGCGACGGCTCGAGGCGCGCTACGCCTTGCGGATTTCGTGGTTGTAGACGAGTTCGACGATTCGCTTCGTCGGAATGCTCGCGCGCAAACGGTCGACCCCGTCGATCGGAAACCACTTGCATTTCTCGATCTCGTTGCTCGCTTGCGGCGTCTGGCCAGGGCCGACTTCCGCGAAGAACACGTGATGGATCTTGGCGAGCCCGGTGAACTGCATCGAGTACGTCAGGTCCTGGACGATCATGCCGGTTTCCTCGAGCAACTCACGATGCGCGGCTTCGAGCGGCGTTTCCCCGCGCTTGATCGTGCCGCCGGGAAGGGCCCAGCGCGACGCCGCGCGCGCGACGAGCAACACCTGTTCATCGCGATAGCAGACGACGGTCGCGCGTTCCTTGACCGGGACGGCGCTCGCTTCGGGGGTGTTGCTGGGGGCGGGAGCTTGGGGCATGTCGTGATTCTAACCAGCACGAATCGATCGGCCAAGGCGGCCTGACCGGGTTTGACTTTTGACCGCTCCCGGCCGGACCGCCCTGGCGATGTCGAGGGCCAGCCCGCGCCGCTCGCCCGGTTACTTCCGTTCCGGCAGGAACCAGTTCATCACGAGCGCGCAGATACCGCCCGTGGCCACGCCCGATTCCAGCACGTTCTTCAGCGCGTGCGGCAGGCTGTTGAGAATGTCCGGCACTTGCGACACGCCGAGGCCGAGCGCCAGCGACACCGCGATGATCAGCAGTGCTCGGCGGTCGAGCTGGACGCCCGCGAGGATGTTGATGCCCGATGCGGCCACCGCACCGAACATCACCATCGCCGCACCGCCGAGCACGGGCTCCGGCACGGCCTGCAGCACGCCGGCGACGACCGGAAACAGGCCGAGCACCACGAGCATCCCCGCGATCCAGATGCCGACGTGGCGGCTCGCGACGCCGGTGATCTGGATCACGCCGTTGTTCTGCGCGAACACCGAGCTCGGGAACGTGTTGAACACGCCGGCCAGCAGCGAGTTCGCGCCGTTGACGAGGACGCCGCCCTTGATGCGTTGCATCCATACCGGCCCTTCGACCGGCTCGTTCGAGATCTTGCTGGTGGCCGTCACATCGCCGATCGCTTCGAGCGACGTGACGAGGTAGATGATCAGCATCGGCACGAACAGCGACCACGAGAAGCCGATGCCGAAGTGCAGCGGCGTCGGCACCTGGAACAGCGCGGCCTGGTGCATGCCGGTGAAGTCGAGGCGGCCGAGGAACGCGGCCGCGAGGTAGCCGATCACGAGCGCGATGACGAGCGCGGTACTGCGCACCCAGACGACCGGCACGCGGTTCAGCAGGATGATCGTGCCGAGCACGAGCCCCGACAGCGTCAGGTTCTCCGCGCTCGCGAACGTGCCCTTGGCCATCGCGCCGTAGCCGCCGCCCATGCTGATGAGGCCGACCTTGATCAGCGTGAGGCCGATCAGCAGCACGACGATGCCGGTGACGAGCGGCGTGATCAGGCGTTTCACGAACGGCAGGATGCGCGACACGCCCATCTCGACGAACGACCCGGCGATCACGACGCCGAAGATCGCGGCCATCACGGTCTCGACCGGCGTGCCTTGCTTGACCATCAGGCTGCCGCCGGCGATCAGCGGGCCGACGAAGTTGAAGCTGGTGCCCTGGACGATCAGCAGGCCGGCGCCCAGCGGGCCGAAGCGCTTGCACTGGACGAAGGTGGCGATGCCGGAGATCACCAGCGACATCGACACGATCAGGGTCGTATCGCGGCTGGACACGCCGAGCGCCTGGCAGATCAGCAGGCCGGGCGTGACGATCGGCACGATGATCGCCAGCAGGTGCTGCAGCGCGGCGACGAAGGCGACCATCGGCGCCGGCCGGTCGTTCGGGCCATAGACGAGGTCGCGGGCCGATTCTGCGGCGTCGGCGCCGTGGGCGGCGGGTTGGGCGGAGGTGGCGGGTTGCATGGCGAGCGGGCCGGACAAGGTGGAAAGTGCGGCATTTTAGCCGAAGGGCCCGCCGGCGCCGGCGCAATAGCGGGGATTCGGCCGGTCGAGGAAGGGGGCGGATCGAAGCGCGGCGGTCAGCGGGTTGGCGGCGTGGCGATCGCGCTGGGCGTCGCGGTTGCGTCGAACCCGGGCAGCTCGGGAATCCGCTGCGCCATGAATTGCAGGAATGTGCGGGTCCTGAGCGGCAGATGGCGGCGCGACGCGTAGACGAGATGCAGCGCGTGCGGCGGCACCATGTCCCACTTCGGCAGCAGCCGGACGAGCTGCCCGCCATCGATCAGGTCCTGGACGAGCCATGCCGGCGCGCTGCCGACCGCATGCCCGGCCAGGAAGCATTCCCGCAGTGCCATCGAACTGTTGACGCGATACCGGCCGTGTACCGGAACGGCGACAGTCTCCTCGCCGCGGGCAAACTGCAGTTCGCTCCCGATGTCCGCGCGGGCGTACCCGACGTATTCGTGCTTTGCCAGGTCTTCCGGGCGGCGGATCCGCGATGCCTGCGCGACGTACGCGGGCGTGGCCACCAGCAGGCGCGGCGACGACGCGACATGGCGTGCGACGGCATCCGGCGGCAGCACGTGGCCGAGGCGAATCGCGACGTCGACGCCTTCCTCGACCAGGTCGATCACGCGATCGGTCAGGTGCAGTTCGACGTCGATTTCCGGCCACGCGGCGAGGAATTCGAGCACGAGCGCATTCAACCTCAGCTCGCCGAGCCCGAGCGGCGCATTGACGACCAGCTTGCCGACCGGCCGCAGCGTTTGCCCGCGCACCTCGGCCACCGCGCTGTCGTATTCGTCGAGCACGCGCTTGCAGCGGTCGTAGAACCGGCGGCCTTCGTCGGTCGGCGCGAGGCTCGTCGTCGAGCGTTCGAGCAGGCGCACGCCGAGTTCCCGTTCGAACGCGGCGACGATCTTGCTGATCGTCGGCTGGCCGGTGCCTTCCTCGCGCGCGACCGCTGAAAAATTACCCAATTCGATTGCGCGGACGAACACACGCATGGAGCGCAACGCATCCATCTCATTCCTTCAGGGCATGAATCCTATGCAAGTCTCCCACGTTCCGGTGCAATCGAGAATGACCTATCGTTCGCGAACCTTCAATCCCTGATGAGGAGTCGACATGAACGAGGCAACGCAATTTACGGCACTGGACGGCGCGCACGTCGTGATCGTCGGCGGGAGCTCCGGAATCGGGCTCGCGGCCGCGAGCGCCGCGAAGGCGCGGGGCGGCAGCGTCACGCTGGTCGGCCGGACGCGCGCGAAGCTCGACGCCGCCGCGCAAGCGATCGGCGGCGCGGGCGTCGCGGTGGCCGACATCGCGGACCGGCACGCGGTGCAGGCCGTATTCGACACGATGACACGCGTCGACCACCTGGTCGTCACGGCCGGTCGGTTCATCGCCGGCAAGCTGAACGAGACCGATCCCGATCATCTGCTCGCCGCACTGCAGGAACGTATCGCCGGGCCGGTCTATGCGATCCGCGCCGCGTTGCCGCTGATGCCCGCGAACGGCTCGATCGTGCTGACCGGCGGGCAACTGTCCGATCGTCCTGCCGCGCACGGCACGTCGGTCATTGCCGCCGCCGTGCGCGGCGTCGAGGCGCTGGCGCAGTCGCTCGCGCTGGAGCTGAAGCCGATTCGCGTCAACGTCGTTGCGCCCGGTTTCGTCGAGACGCCGCTCTACGACGCGTTCGGCCCGGAAGCGCGCGATCCGATCCTCGCGGGCGCCGCGTCGGCATTGCCGGGCGGGCGCGTCGGCCGCGCGGACGAAGTCGGCGAGGCGATCGCGTTCCTGCTGGGCAACGGCTTCATGAACGGTGAAATCCTGCACATCGACGGCGGCGGCCGGCTGGTTTGAGTGCGTCAGCCGGCCTTGCGTGTGCCGCTGCCGGTGCCGCGCGCCGTTGCGCGCGGCGGCCGGATATCCGGATACGCACGCTGGCAGACGTCGATGACCGCATCGCGCAGGCGACGATGCGCGGGGTCGCCGTGCATGCGCGGGTGCCACAGCGCGGAGACGAGGATCGCGGGCAGGCGAACCGGAAGGTCGAAGCTGCGCAGCCCGAGGGCTTCCGCAAGCCCGGGTGAGAATGCGTTGCCGAGGCTCGAGCGCGGCACGAGCGCGATCAGGTCGGTGCCGGCCGCGACGCGCATCGCGTCGGGGTAGCCGGGGACCACGACGTGCACGGGCTGGCCCGAGCCGGGTCGATCGGTGGAATCGTCGGTCGGCCCGCTGAAATCGCCGAGCTGGGCCGAGATGACGTGACGGCAAGCCGCATAGCGCGCCGGCGTGATTCTGGCCGACGCGAACAGCGGATGCCCGGCGCGGGCGACTGCGACGTGCCAGTCGTGAAAGAGCATGCGCGTGTGCAGCTCGGGCGCATCGTCGCCGCGCTTGCCGATTTCGAGGTCGACCGTGCCGTCGCGCAGCGCTTGCGGATTGCGGTCGGGCTTCGATACGAAGCGGATGCGCACGTGCGGCGCGACTTCGCCGAGCGCGGCGACCACCGGGCCGGACAGCATTTCCATGAACGACGCGGCTGCACGAATGGTGAACGTCGACACGAGCGTCGCCATGTCGACGTCGGCCGTGGCTGGGCGCAGCACCGCGCGCGCGTCGCTCGCGATCGCATGCACGCGATCGCGCAGCGCGGCGGCGTGCGGCGTCGGCACGAGCGTGCGCCCGGCGCGTACGAGCAGCTGATCGCCGGTGGCGTTGCGCAGCCGCGTGAGCGTGCGGCTCATCGCGGACGTGCTCAGTCCGAGCCGGCGCGCGGCGCCGGTCACGCTGCTTTCCGACAGCAACGCATCGAGTGCCGTAACGAGGTTCAGGTCGATGTCTTCCATGCGGACAGGATACGCTTTTGCGCGACTGACATGGCGTTGAATGCAACTATGGATTGCATCCGATGCGTCTGGCGCCTGTCGTGGTGCCGGCCTATAGTGGGCGCAAGACGAAACACGGCAAAGGCGAAATCCATGCAACCGACTGAATCGAATCGACGAAGCGTTCCCGCGATTCTCCTCGTCGCGGCCTCGCGCGGCCTTGGGCTGGCGATGGCGGAGGCATTCCTGGGCAAGGGCTGGCGCGTGACGGGAACCGTGCGCGAAGGATCGGGACGCACGAAGCTGCACGACCTCGCGCACCGGTACGACGGCCGGCTCGACATCGAGACGCTCGACATCTGCGAACCTGCGCAACTGGACGCACTGCGCGCGCGCCTGTCGGGCCGGCGCTTCGACATGCTGTTCGTGAATGCGGGGACGACCAACGATCCGAATGAAACGATCGGCGAAGTGACGACCGACGAATTCGTGCGCGTGATGATCACGAATGCGCTGGCGCCGATGCGCGTGATCGAGACGCTGCAGGATCTCGTGACCGACGACGGGCTGATCGGCGCCATGTCGTCGGGGCAGGGCAGCGTCGCGAACAACGTCAGCGGCATGCGCGAGGTGTATCGCGGCAGCAAGGCGGCGCTGAACCAGTTCATGCGCAGCTTTGCGGCGCGCCAGGCCGCTACGCGGCGCGCGATGGCGCTGATGGCGCCCGGCTGGGTTCGCACCGAGCTCGGCGGGCCCGATGCGCGCCTGGCCATCGACGAGAGCGTGCCGAGCCTCGTCGACGTGCTGCTCGCGAAGCGCGCGCGGCCGGGGCTCGAATATCTCGACTACCTGGGGCGGACGGTGCCGTGGTAGTCGTCGCGGCACTGCGAACGCCGTGCCGTTTCACTACAATGCGACGACGAGTCTGCGATACGGTGGCGCCCGTCGCGTTTGAATCCATCCGGTTCACGGCGGATGGCGTGCGTCTCCGTCGTGACGGTTTTTTGTCGAACCCGGAGCGCAACATGAACGAACCGTACCTGCAGGTCATCGCACATTATTTCGCGGCACCCGGCAACGGCGACCGCGTGATCGAACTGCTCGCGGAGCTCGCGCCGGCGACGCGCGCCGAGCCGAAGAATCTCGACTACGCATATTTCCGCTCGCCGGAGAATCCCGACCACATCGTGATCCTCGAACGTTACCGCGATGCGGACGGCCTCGACGCGCATCGGGAAACGCCGCATTTCCAGCGGATCGGGATCGGGGCCATCATTCCGTTGCTCGATCGCCGCGACGTGTCGCGCTACATGGTGCAGCCGGACACCGGCACGGCGACGCCACCGGGAGGCACCCGATGAACCCGTTTCAATTCCGTACCGTTCCGACCCAGATCGTCGAATTCGGCGCCGCGCGCCGGCTCGGCGCGCTGCTGCGCGAACGCTTTCCGGCGCTCGCGCGGCTGTGCGTCGTCACCGATGCGTTCCTGCATCGCAGCGGCGTGCTCGCGCCTGCGCTGGAGAGTCTCGCCGCGCACGGCTGGCGGGTGACCGTGATCGACGACGTGATCGCCGATCCGCCCGAGCACGTGGTGCTCGAAGCGACCGAGCGCGCCGTCGCGGCCGATGCCGAGATCGTGCTCGGCCTGGGCGGCGGGTCGTCGATGGACGTCGCGAAGCTGATCGCGGTGCTCGTGCCGCGGCAGCAGGCGCTGGCCGACATGTACGGCGTCGACAAGGTCACGAGCGCGCGGCTGCCGCTCGTGCAGATGCCGACGACGGCCGGCACGGGTTCCGAGGTCACGGCCGTGTCGATCGTGACGATCGGCGAGGCGCGCAAGATGGGCGTCGTATCGCCGAACCTGTTCGCGGACGTCGCCATTCTCGACGCCGAGCTGACACTCGGCCTGCCGCGTGCGGCGACGGCCGCGACCGGCATCGATGCGATGGTGCATGCGATCGAGGCGTACACGTCCGCACGACTGAAGAATCCGGTATCCGACATGCTGGCGACGCACGCGCTGACGCTGCTGTCGCACAACCTGCTCGCAGCATGCGACGACGGCGGGAACCGGCACGCGCGCGAAGCGATGCTCGTCGGTGCGATGTTCGCGGGGCAGGCGTTCGCGAATGCGCCGGTCGCGGCCGTGCATGCGCTGGCCTATCCGGTCGGCGGCATTTTTCACGTGCCGCACGGGTTGTCGAATGCGCTGGTGCTGCCGCATGTGCTGCGCTTCAACGCGCCGGCCGCCGCGCCGCTGTATGCGGAACTCGCGGCGATTGTTGCGCCGTCGGCCACAGGCAGCGACGAAGCACGCACGCACGCGCTGATCGCCGAGATCGACCGGTTGATCGTCGCGACGGGCATTCCGCGCACGCTGCGCGAAGTCGGCATTGGCGAAAACGACCTGCCGCGGATGGCATCGGATGCCATGCTGCAGACGCGCCTGCTCGTGAACAATCCGCGCGAGGTGACCGAGGCCGACGCGCTGGCGATCTACCGGCAGGCATGGTGACGCGGCGGGCGCGATGTCGCCCGCCGGCCGGGTTCCGTCAATTCAGGTCGCGATCCTTGCAGGTCGGCTCGAATTCACCGTCGAAGTACTGATACAGGTGAACGAGCAGCTTGTTGGCGCCGACCTTGCGCCCGAGGTAATGCGTGCCTTCCACCGACGTGCAGGTCGAGAGCGCGAGTTGCAAGCCGCCGTCGAGCACGGCTTCCGGGTGTGAGCCCTGACGCACGAAATGCGCGGTGCCGACGACGCCGAAGCCGCGCGTGTCCGCCGGCACCGACTTCGGCAGCGACAGAGCGTACGCGGCGATCGTGCGGTCGTCGTGCAGGCTGTCGAGAATCTGGTTGCCGGGCTTGCCGGCGGGGCCGGTGACTGTCGCGCAGCAGCGCGCGACGCCTTTGTCGTCGTCGGGCAGCACTTGCAGCGACGTGCCTGCCGCGAGATGCGTATTCGGCGTGTAGTAGACGCCGTCGGCGACCACGCCGACCTGCTGCGCATGTGTGACGATGGAGACGGCGAGCGCCGGGGCGATCAGGAGCGGACGAAGCGGTCGGATGGGCATGATGGCGGCGATGATACACGTCGTGCGCAAGCACCGCACGGGCCAGGTACAGCCCGCGATCAGGCCCGCGACGCGTCGGTGCCGGTCGCCACCACGTACGCCGACGCCTGCTTCGTGCCGTCCGGCTTCGTCTGCAGGTACACGCCCTGGATCTCCGGCTCGAAACCCGGCAGCGCGTTGATCCCGGCTTCCAGCGCGCGGAAGTAGTCGAGCGCCGGGCCGCCCCAGGTTTCGCCGGGCACCACGCAGAAGATGCCGGGCGGGTAGGGCAGCGCGCCTTCGGTCGCGATCCGGCCTTCGATGCGGTCGAGCGTGACGAGCTCGACGTTGTTGCGGATCAGCTCGGCATTCGCGGCCTGCGGCTGCATCGCCTGCTTCGGGAACTGCGCGCGCCGGAACATCTGCTTCTGCAGATGCTTCATGTCGTGGCTGCGGTAGAAGTCGTGCATGCGCTGGCACAGCTGCCGCAGGCGCATCGTGCCGTACAGCTCCGGATATGCTTCGCACAGCGACGGAATCGCTTCGCGCAGCGGCGTGTCCCGGTCGAGATGGCGTTCGAACTGCGCGAGGTGCGCGACCAGATGCTGCAGCTTGCCGAAGCTCTCCGACGGCGTGAGCAGGAACAAGATCGTGTACAGGTCGGCTTTCTCGGGCACCACGCCGTGCTCGCGCAGGTAGCGCGCGAGGATCGGCGCCGGTGCGCCGAACGACGCGTATTCGTGCGTGTCGTGATCGATACCGGGCGTCGTCAGCAACAGCTTGCACGGATCGACGAAGTACTGGTCGTTCGCGTAGCCTTCGAAGCCGTGCCACGTGTCGGACGGATGGAAGCGGAAGAAGCGCAGGTCGTCGACGATCTGCTCGGTCGGGTAGTCGGCCCACGGGCGGCCGTCGATCTGTTGCGGGACGAACGGACGGATCTGGCGGCAGGTCTTCATCAGCAGCTTGCGCGCATCGACGCCGTGCGCGACGCAATCGCGCCACAGGCGCTTGCCGGCCGGGCCCGCGTGCATTTGCGCGTTGACGTCGAGCGCCGCGAACATCGGGTAGAACGGGCTCGTCGACGCATGGATCATGTACGCGTTGTTGAAGCGGCGGTGATCGCAGAAGCGCTTCTGGCCTTCGAGGTGGCTGTCCTTCTTGTGGATCTGCGACGTCTGCGAGAAACCGGCCTGCTGCTTGTGCACCGACTGCGTGACGAAGATGCCGGGATCGTCGGGACCGAGCGTCAGCATCAGCGGCGAGCAGTCCTGCATCATCGGGATGAACTGCTCGTAGCCGACCCACGCCGAATCGAACAGGATGTAGTCGCACAGATGCCCGATCCGGTCGACGATCTCGCGCGCGTTGTAGATCGTGCCGTCGTAGGTGCCGAGCTGGATCACCGCGAGCCGGAACGGCCGCGGCAGGTCGGCGCGCTCGGGCGCCACGTCGCGGACCGCGTCGCGAATGCGCGCTTCGTCGAGCGCCGCGCTGTCGACGCCGCCGATGAGGCCCCACGCGTTGCGCGCGGTTTCGAGGTACACCGGCCGCGCGCCGGACAGCACGAGCGCGCCGAGGTGCACCGACTTGTGGTTGTTGCGGTCGAACAGAACGAGATCGTCGGGCGCGAGCAGCGCGCTCGTGACGACCTTGTTCGACGTCGACGTGCCGTTCAGCACGAACCAGGTCTTGTCCGCGTTGTAGATCCGCGCGGCATTGCGCTGCGCTTCCAGCGCGGGGCCTTCGTGGATCAGCAGGTCGCCGAGCCGGACGTCCGCGTTGCAGAGGTCCGCGCGAAAGATCGTCTCGCCGAAGAAGTCGAAGAACATCCGGCCGAGCGGGTGATTCGAGAAGAACTGGCCGCCCTGGTGGCCCGGGCAGTCGAACTCGACGTAGCCGCGCTGCACGTATTCGCGCATGACCTTGAAGAACGGCGGCAGCAGGTTGTCGCTGTAGATGTCGGCGGCGGCGGAAATCTGCCGGCCGTAGTAGTGGCGGCCGCCGTGGCGCAGCTGGATCACGCCGCTCGCGCTCGGCAGGATCGACGGCGGCACTTCCTGGTCGGGCTCGACCGCGACGAAGAACGGAATCGCGAAACCGGTTCTCTCGACGGTTTTCAGCACCTTTTCCGCGGAATCGATGCCGACGACGATTGCCGCGATATTCGTGAAATCGGTCTGAAATACGTCGACCTGTTCGTGCGTGGTGAGGAAGGCGCCGATCAGCGCCGGCTCGACTGCGATTTTCAACAGGCTCACGCGAACTCTCCGGTAAATGGCGGAAACGGGAGCCGCATTCGCGCCGGCAGGTCATCCTGATTCGACGTGCGCTGCGGCCGGTTGAAACGCTTCCGCGAATGCTGAATGCCGCCTGCGCGCCTCACGTACAAGCCTTGCGGGGCGCGGCACTGCCGCCATCGGACAGTGCCCGGCGCAGCCGATCGTAGCAACAAAAGCGGGCGAGTTCAATCGACCGGGAATGACAATGTCATTGCATGATGAGAATGATCAAATAATCGCGAATCGGCATGCTGCAGTGCACATGAAAATGATCCAATCATGAAATCCGTTTTGAAAAACGCCGATGGTTTCGCCGAATCGTCAGCTTCTCATCGAATGGCATCCATGGCATAGTCGGCTCCGAATCGGATGGCGAATCAAACCGGAATTGCGAGCGTCTCGCGCCGCGGACCGTGGCCTGCTGTTCGCGTGCTCGTGAGATGAACAACACAACAATCGAAGCATCGGAACCGCGAGGGCAACATCATGAATACTTCTGCTGGCGGCATTCGCCGTCTCGGCATGCGCGCGCTGCTGGTCGATGACGAGATCGCGCAGGAAACCGCGACCGGGCGTGCCGTCCGTACGCTGAGCGCGGAACTCGTGCAACGCGACATCGACGTGCTCACGGCGACGTCCGCCGACGACGCGATCATGCTGATCCGCTCCGATCCGTCGATCCAGTGCGTGCTGCTCGACTGGGATCTCGGCGTGGACGGCCACGGGCCGTCCGAGGCCGTGGTCGACGCGATCCGGCAGCGCAACGGCAACGTGCCGATCTTCCTGCTGGCCGACCGCAGCGTCGCGTCGTCGGTGCCGTCCGCGGTGATGGGGCAGGTCGACGATTTCGTGTGGCTGCTCGAGGATACGGCCGACTTCATCGGCGGGCGCATCCACGCGGCGATCGAACGCTATCGCTCGACCGTGCTGCCGCCGATGTTCGGCGCGCTCGCGAAATTCTCGCGCGTCTATGAATACTCGTGGCATACGCCCGGCCACACGGGCGGCACGGGCTTCCTGAAATCGCCGGTCGGCCGTGCGTTCTTCGAATACTTCGGCGAATCGCTGTTCCGCTCGGACCTGTCGATTTCGGTCGGCGAACTCGGCTCGCTGCTCGATCACTCGGGCCCGATCGGCGAAAGCGAACGCTATGCGGCGCGCGTGTTCGGCGCGCATCGCACGTATCACGTGACGAACGGCTCGTCGACGTCGAACCGCATTATCCTGATGGCGAGCGTGAGCCGCGACCAGATCGCGCTGTGCGACCGCAACTGCCACAAGTCGGCCGAGCATGCGATGACGATGTCGGGTGCGATCCCGACCTATCTCGTGCCGACGCGCAACCGCTACGGGATCATCGGGCCGATTGCGTCCGAGCGCCTCACGCAGACGGCGATTCGCGAGGCGATCTCGTCGAACCCGCTCGCGGCCGGGCTGGCCGCTCGGCAGCCGAAGCACGCGATCATCACGAACTCGACCTACGACGGCCTCTGCTACAACGTTACGCGCGTGGAAGAACTGCTCGGCGCGAGCGTCGACCGGCTGCACTTCGACGAAGCGTGGTACGGCTATGCGCGTTTCAACCCGATCTACCGCGACCGCCATGCGATGCACGGCGACCCGCGCGATCATCGTGCGGACCGGCCCACGGTGTTCGCGACGCAGTCGACGCACAAGCTGCTGACCGCGCTGTCGCAGGCGTCGTACATCCACGTGCGCGACGGTCGCAACCCGATTCCGCATGGTCAGTTTAACGAAACGTTCATGATGCATGCGTCGACGTCGCCGAACTACGCGATCATCGCGTCGAACGACGTCGCGGCGGCGATGATGGACGGTCCCGGCGGCGCGGCGCTGACGCGCGAGTCGATCGAGGAGGCCGTCGCATTCCGCCAGATGATCGCGCGGATGAACGGCGAATTCGGCGCGAAGGGCGACTGGTTCTTCGAATGCTGGCAGCCCGACACCGTGCTCGAGGCACGCACGGGCCGCACGCTGCCGTTCCACGACGCACCGCCCGAGCTGCTCGCGAGCGACCCGGCATGCTGGGTGCTGCGCCCCGGCGCGCAATGGCACGGCTTCGGCAACATCGAGGACGGCTACTGCATGCTCGACCCGATCAAGGTGTCGATCGTCACGCCGGGCGTCGCGCCGGCCGGCGGCCTGATGCCGGTCGGCATCCCGGCGAGCGTCGTCACCGCGTATCTCGACGCGCGCGGGATCGTGGTCGAGAAGACGACCGATTTCACGATCCTGTTCCTGTTCTCGATCGGCATCACGAAGGGCAAGTGGGGCTCGCTCGTCAGCGCGTTGTGCGACTTCAAGCGCGACTACGACGCGAACCTGCCGCTCGACCTGGCGATTCCGTCGCTCGCGAAGGAGCATGGCTCGCGCTATGCGGGCATGGGGCTGAAGGACCTGGCCGACACGATGTTCGCGGCGATGGAGCAGCTCGGCACGACGCGGCTGATGTCGGAAGCGTTCTCGATCCTGCCGACGCCGGAGATGAGCCCGGTGTGCGCGTACGAGCATCTCGTGCAGGGCCGCGTCGAGCAGGTCACGCTCGAGGAGCTGGCCGGGCGCACGGTCGCCACCGGCGTCGTGCCGTATCCGCCGGGCATTCCGCTCCTGATGCCGGGCGAGAACGCGGGGCCGGCCGGCGGCCCGGTGCTCGGCTACCTGAAGGCGCTCGAAGCGTACGACCGGCGTTTTCCGGGCTTCGCGCACGATACGCACGGCGTCGAAGTCGAGGACGGCACGTACCGCGTGTACTGCCTGACTGCGTGAGCGCCCCAACGGACGGACGAACGGACGAACGAGCGACCGGCCGCAAGGCGGCCTCACATCGAAGGATCGACATCATGGAAAACGCAGCGAGCATGACCGACGCGGCCCCGGCGGCCGCGCCGAAGAACCGGATGAATGTCTGGCAGCTGACCATCCTCACGGCGGTCAACATGATGGGCTCCGGCATCATCCTGCTGCCGTCGAAGCTCGCGCAGGTCGGCACGATCTCGCTGCTGTCGTGGATCGTCACGGCCGGCGGCTCGCTCGCGCTGGCCTACGCGTTCGCGCGCTGCGGGATGCTGAGCCGCAAGCCGGGCGGGATGGGCGGCTACGCGGAGTACGCGTTCGGCAAGGCCGGCAACTACATGGCGAACTACACGTACGGGCTGTCGCTCGTGATCGCCAACGTCGCGATCGGTGTCACGGCGGTCGGCTACGGCACCGTGCTGTTCGACGCGACGCTGTCGCCGCTGCAGATGGGCCTGTGGACGATCTTCCTGCTCGTGCTCACGACAGTCGCGAACTTCGGCGGTTCTCGCATCACCGGCCGGATCGGCGCGGTGACCGTGTGGGGCGTGATCATTCCGGTCGTCGTCGTGTCGCTGATCGGCTGGTTCTGGTTCAGCGGCGCGACCTGGGGCGCGGCATGGAATCCGCACAACATGCCGTTCGGGCCGGCCGTCGGCGGCTCGATCGCGGTGACGCTGTGGGCGTTCCTCGGCCTCGAATCGGCGTGCGCGAATTCGGACGCCGTCGAAAATCCGGAGCGCAACGTGCCGATCGCCGTGCTCGGCGGCACGATCGCGTCGGCGATCTTCTACATCGTGTCGACCAACGTGATCGCGGGCATCGTGCCGAACGCGATCCTCGCGAAGTCGAACGCGCCGTTCGGCATCGCATTCGCGACGATGTTCACGCCGACCGTCGGCACGATCGTCACCGCGCTGATGGTGATCGCGTGCATCGGCTCGCTGCTCGGCTGGCAGTTCACGGTCGCGCAGGTGTTCAAGAGCTCGGCGGACGTCGGCTACTTCCTGCCGGTGTTTGCACGGGCGACGCGCACGGGCACGCCGATCGTCGGCATGGTGATCCTGCTCGTCGCGCAGGTCGCGCTGGCGCTGATGACGATCAGCCCGGAACTGAGCAGCCAGTTCCAGAAGATCGTCGATCTCGCGGTCGTCACGAACCTGGTGCCTTACGTGATGTCGATGGCCGCGCTGATCACCATCCAGAAGGTGGCGAAGGTGCCGCCGGCCAAGGCGCTGGTGACGAACGTGATCGCGATGGTCGCCACCGCGTACAGCTTCTATGCGCTGTTCAGCTCGGGCGAGCAGGCGCTGATGCTCGGCGGCCTGTGCGTGTTCCTGGGCTGGACGCTGTTCGGCTTCGTCAGTGCGCGCTTCTACCAGATGGAAGTCGACGCGCACGTGAAGGAACCGGGCAAGTCACTGCAGGCGTGACGGCTACTGCTGACGTTGCATCAGCAGGGGGAGCTCTCTTTTCAGCAGGTCGACGACGGTGCGCACGCGCGGCGGCAGCGGCCGCTGCGCGTGCACCAGCACATTGAGCGGGAAGTCGGGGATGTCGTATTGCGGCAGGAGGCGGACGAGCCGGCCGTGCGCGAGCGCGCCGGCGCAAGCCGGGTGCTGAACCACGCCGATACCGCCGCCCGCCGCGATCGTGTCGAACATCGGGTGCCAGTGGCTGGTGGTCATGATCGTCTGGATTCGCGCGTATTCGACTGCGCCGCCGTCGCGCTGCAGCGGCACCTGTTCGTTCGCGAACACGCCTTTCACGCGGATGAACGGATGGTGCGCGAGATCGGCTTTCGTACCGATCGGGTCGTGCCGATCCAGATACGACGGTGCGGCGACGAGCACGCGGCCGACCGCGCCGAGCGCGTACGCGACGAACCCGCCGTCGCCGAGCTGGCCGACCCGGATCGAAATGTCGACGCCCTCGGTGACCGGATCGACGATATCGTCGTTCAGCACCAGGTCGATGTGCAGTTTCGGATACGCGTCGCGGATCTGCATCAGCACGCCCGGCATCACGACCTCGCCAAAGCATTGCGGCGCCGCGAGCCGGATGGTGCCGTCGAGCGCGTTTTCCGTCTTCGCGACCGACGCGACTGCCATGTCGGCCGCTTCGAGCAGCGCCTTGCTGCGTTCGTAGAAGATGCGGCCTTCCTCCGTGCAGGCGAGGGTGCGTGCACTGCGCATCAGCAGCCGCGTGCCGAGATGCTTTTCGAGTTTCTCGATGCGCTCGCTGACGGCCGGTTGACCCATGTCGAGATCCCGCGCCGCGCCTGACATCGTTCCGCGCTCCACGACCCTGACGTAGATGCGCATCGTCGCCAATAAATCCATGAAGTCGCGCCTTTTGTCTTCCGGTTCGATTTTTCCGATCGACGGATGGTACCAAAGCGGCGTCGGCGCGATGGTATGTGCGGGACCGATACTGACTATCGGCAGGAAGGCAACCGGTGGCGATCGCCGCCCGGCGGATTCGGCCGCCGGCGCCACGTGTATTCATCGCCACGATGAGCGACAATCGGCTTGCGCGCGACCGACGACAGGAGACGACATGACGCAACAGGACGAAGCCGTGCGCACGCGCTGCGTCGCATGGCAGATCGTGCGGACGTGGCACGCGTGCGAATGGTGCCGGCTCGTCGAATCGCCCTCGGGCATCGACCTGTCGGGTTCGGTATCGGGGGCGATCGACGGCACGCCGTTTCGCGTCGACTACGCGATTGCATGTGGTGCCGACTGGCTGACGCGTTCGGCGCGCGTGACACGTTGGGCCGGCACGACGCAGCAGCAGTGGGACATCGCCTGCGACGCAGGCCAATGGACGATCGACGGCGTCGAGGCGCCGGCACTGGCGGGCGCGACCGATATCGACCTCGGTTTCAGCCCGTCGACCAATACGCTGCCGATCCGGCGGCTCGCGCTCGCCGTCGGCGAATCGGCCGTGATCCGCACGGCGTGGCTGCGTTTTCCGGATTTCGCGATCGTACGCGGCGAGCAGCGCTATACGCGTACGGCGCCAGGCGTGTATCGCTACGAGAGCGGCACGTACGCGGCCGATATCGCGATCGACGATGCGGGCCTCGTCACCGACTACGACGAGTGGCGGCGCATCGGCGCCGCGCCCGCGCCATAAGCGTCAGCGCGCGCTGGCGACCGACAGCTTGCCGGGAATCAGCTTCAGCGTGCTGAACGTGTCGGCGATGTTCTGCTGATACGCGACCGTCGCATCGGTGATGGGCTGCACGCCGTAGCCGGCGCGCTTGAGCGCGACTTCGAGCGTCGGCGCGTCGAGGCCGACGAGCGGCGACAGCTGGGTGGCGACCTCGGGGACGTGATCGCGCGCCCAGCGGTCGACCGCGTCGACTTCGTCGAGCAGCGTGCGCAGCACCTGCGGGTGGGCAGCCGCATACTTGCGCGCGGCGAGGTAGTACTGCGTGTTGCGCACGAGCCCGTCGCCGTTCGCGACCACGCGCGCGCCGAGCTGTCGCTCGGCGGCGGCGAAGTACGGGTCCCAGATCACCCACGCATCGATACTGCGCTGCACGAACGCGGCGCGCGCGTCGGCGGGCGTCAGGTAGATCGGCTGGATGTCCGCATACGTGAGGCCCGCGCGTTCGAGCGCCTTCACGAGCAGGAAGTGGACGTTCGAACCCTTGTTGAATGCGACCTTCTTGCCGCGCAGTTGCGCGACGGTGCGGATCGGCGAGTCGGGCAGCACGATGATCGCCTCGCCCTGCGGCGCGGGCGGCTCGTTGCCGATATAGACGAAATCGACGCCGCCGGCCTGCGCGAAGATCGGCGGCGTCTCGCCGACCGTGCCGACGTCGATCGCGCCCGCGTTCAGCCCTTCGAGCAGTTGCGGGCCGGCCGGGAATTCGAGCCATTGCACGGTGACGCCCTGGCTCGCGAGACGCTTCTCGAGCGTGCCGCGAGCCTTGAGCACGACGAAGTTGCCGTACTTCTGGAAGCCGATGCGCAGCCGCGTGCCGGTGTCGTCGGCCAGCGCGGGCCGTGCCGCGAGCGGCCCGAGCGCAAGCCCGGCCAGGCCGGCGGCCGCGCCCTGCAGCCATTGGCGGCGGTGCGGGCTCGCCAGGGTCGTTTCAACGTCGGTGTGCGGTGTGTCGTTCATCGGGCCATCCTGCGTGCGGGTTCACGGGCCGCGCACAGGGACGGCGCGGCCGACGCGAGGCAGGGCCGGATGCGGGCGCTGCACGCAACCGGCCGGCCCGCGCCGGACTCAGGACGATACGGCCGCACCGGCCGGTGGCCAACCAACGAATGCGTATATGCAAATCAGCGGCGCGGCGGTGCTCAATCGGTGCCGGCCGCGCTTTCCTCGATCGAGTCGACCCGATCCGGATAGAACGCGAGGTGCCCGCGAATCGCTTCGACGGCCGGATAAGGATGCTCGTAGGTCCAGACGGCGTTGTTCGAGCGTTCGCCGCCGGCCGCGATCGAGTAGTACGCGCAGTCGCCCTTGTACGGGCAATAGGTGGCATGGTCGGTGCGTTGCAGCAGCGACATGTCGGCATCTTCGCGCGGCAGGTAGAGCACGGCCGGATAGCTGGCCTCGCGCAACGCGAGCGCGCGGCGCGTATCGGCGACGACCTTGCCGGCCACCGTCACCACCACGCGCCGCGGATGCGGCTCGATCGTGATCGGATGATCGGGGCCCGGCGATTTCACGGGACGAGCGGGCGTATCGGGACTGATCGACATCGTGGATCCTCCAGGACGCGGCGGCGCAGCGGCACCGGGCGGATCCCGGCGCGCCGGTGCCGGCGTTTGCCAGCCGATACGATGCGCTCATTCCGGAAAGTCTGCAGGGGGCCGGAAGGCAGCCGCGCGAAAGGCGGCAGGATCGTGCGTCCGGCGCTCGCGCGGACGTTTCCATGCACGGGCAGCGGGATGCATCGGCGACGATAAGCATCGCCGAATTAATTGGTAAGCGATCGGCGGGAGGCGCGCGAAGATCGGCCGTCGTCATTCGCATGACAGTCATCCTTTCTCTCCGCCACCATGAAGAACGCTTACGTTTCGTCAGCCACGCGTCATGCGCGTGGCGTACCGCATGCCGTTGCCGCACTGCGCTGCATCGCCGCGTCGCTGCTGCTCGCCGGTGCCGCGACCCAGGCGCTGGCCGCGCCGACCGGCAAGACGCTCGTGTACTGCACCGAAGGCAGCCCGGCCGGTTTCGATCCGGGCCAGCACACGACGAGCACCGACTTCGACGCGAGCACGTACCCGATCTACAACGGGCTCGTGCAGTTCAAGCGCGGCACGCTCGATCTCGAACCGGCGCTCGCGACGAGCTGGGACGTGTCGCCCGACCAGCGCACGATCACGTTTCATTTGCGGCGCGGCGTGAAATTCCAGACGACCGCATGGTTCAAGCCGACGCGGCCGTTCCAGGCCGACGACGTCGTGTTCACGTTTCGCCGCATGCTCGATCCGGACGATCCGTTCCGCAAGGCCTACCCGGTCAGCTTCCCGTATTTCAGCGATCTCGGTTTCGACCGCAACGTCGAGCGCATCGAGAAAGTCGACGACTACACGGTGCGCTTCGTGCTGAAGACACCCGACGTCGTGTTCGTGCGCAACCTCGCGATGGCGTTCGCGTCGGTGCTGTCGGCCGAATATGCGTCGCAGCTTGCCGAACGTCATCGTGAGTCGGACATCAACCAGTTCCCGGTCGGCACGGGGCCGTTCCTGCTGCGCTCGTACCAGAAGGATGCGCTGATCCGCTACGACGCAAATCCCGACTACTGGAAGCCGGACGACGTGAAGCTCGGGCGCCTCGTGTTCGCGATCACGCCCGATCCGGCCGCGCGCCTGCAGAAGCTCGTGGCCGGCGAGTGCCAGGTATCGGCGTTTCCGCGCCCGGCCGATCTCGAGACGGTGCGGCGCGACCCGAAGCTGTCGCTGTTTTCGGGGACGGGCTTCAACGTCGGCTTCGTCGCGTACAACACGCAGCATCCGCCGCTCGATCGCGTTGACGTGCGGCGCGCGCTCGACATCGCGATCGACAAGACGGCGATCATCAGGACCGTGTTCAACGGCGATGCGACGATCGCGACGAATCCGATGCCGCCCTCGCAATGGTCGTACAACCCGCGCCTGAAGGATGCGCCGCGCGATCCGGCCGCCGCGAAGGCGCTGCTCGCGCAGGCCGGGTTCCCGAACGGCTTCGACCTGACGCTGTGGGCGATGCCGGTGCAGCGGCCGTACAACCCGAATGCACAATTGATGGCGCAGCTGATCCAGCAGGACTGGGCGAAGATCGGCGTGCGCGCGAAGATCGTCAGCTACGAATGGGGCGAATACAACCGCCGCGCGAAGCACGACGGCCAGCATGACGCGATCCTGTACGGCTGGTCGGGCGACAACGGCGACCCCGACAACTGGCTCGGCACGCTGCTCGGCTGCGACGCCGTGCACGGCAGCAATCTCGCGAAGTGGTGCAATCAGGATTTCGAACGACTCGTTACCGCCGCGCGTTCGAACGGGGACGTCGCGAAGCGCACGTCGCTGTACGAGCAGGCGCAGGTCGTGTTCAAGGATCAGGTGCCGTTCACGCCGATCGCGACGTCGATCGTGTCGCTGCCGATCTCCAAACGCGTGCACGGGCTGACGTTCTCGCCGCTCGGCGGACACCGGTTCGACGGCGTGTGGCTCGATTGATGGAGGAACAGCCGGCGCGCGCGTGCGCGCCGGCGTTCGCTGCGTCAGTTCAGTGCGACGGCGGCCGCCGCTTCGACCGGCGAGCCTTCGAGTGCGACCGAAGGACGGCCATCGGGGCCGACCGGCACGTCGCCGATGAGCGTCGTGCGGTAGAGCTGGCGGTCGAAGTCGAGATCGAAGATGTCGACCGGTGCGAGATGCGCGGTCGCGCGGTTGTCCCAGAACGCGATGCTGCGCGGCTCCCACTTGAAGCGGATCGTGAATTCCGGCCGCGTCACGTGTTCCCACAGCAGTTCGAGCAACGCCTGGCTTTCGCGCGGCGTCAGCCCGACGATCGATTTCAGGAAGCTCGGGCTCACGTACAGCGCGCGTTCGCCCGTCTCCGGGTGCACGCGCACGAGCGGATGCTCGGTCACGAGCGGGCGGCGTTCGACCGCCGCGTCGAATGCGCCGGTGGCGCGCGCACCGGCCGGCGGCGTGAAGCGGTGAACGCCGCGCAAGCCGTCGACGAAGCCGCGCAGCGGCGCGGACAGCGTCTCGTACGCACGTACCAGGTTCGTCCAGTGCGTGTCGCCGCCGTACGGCGGGATCGTCACGCCGCGCAGGATCGACGCCCACGGCGGATTCACGGCAGCCGTCACGTCGGTATGCCAGCCGGTCCAGGGCCGGCGCACGGGTTCGCCTTCGAAGCGCGTCGCCTTGCGATGTTTCGCGATCGAATAGACGGCCGGGTGGCCGTCGACATGGCCGAACACCGGGTGGCCGACCGTCGGTTCGCCGAACTGCGCGGAGAACGCGACGTGCTGCTCGTGCGTGAGGAACTGTTCGCGGAAGAAGATGACGCGCCATTGCAGCAAGGCGGCGCGGATCGCCGCGATCTGCGGCGTGGTCAACGGTTGCGTGAGGTCGACGCCGCGGATTTCCGCGCCGATGTGGGCGGACAGCGGAATCACGTCGACCGGCTGGGCGGCGGGTTCGAGTAGGGCGCTCATGCGACGCTCCTGGCGGAAGTGAACGGGGCGGAGAGCCGACATCGTTGCGCGTGCAAGTGTCGGTGCGGCGGCAGGAAGCTCATGATCGGGGCTCCGGTAGGACAGGCGCGGCGGCGCGCGGGACGTGGCGCCGCCGCGAGAGACGGGCGTTACTGCAGCGTCGCACCCGGCCCTTTCAGCACGATGCTCCGGCGACCGTCGATGCCGGCCGGCACGTCGCCGTGAACGGTAGCGCGGCGCACGACGCGGCGTGCATCGCCGTAGTCGTTGATCGCGTAGTGCTGCGTCGCACGGTTGTCCCAGATCGCGACGTCGCCTTCCTGCCAGCTCCAGCGCACGGTGTTCTCGAGACGCGTCACGTGCTCGTGGAAGACCTGCAGCAGGTGCGCGGAATCCTGCGACGACAGCCCCTTGAGCCGCTGCACGAAGTGGCCGAGCACGAGCGTGCGCTCGCCGGTTTCCGGATGCACGCGCACGACCGGATGCTCGGTTTCATAGACGGTCGACGTGAACACTTCGCGGTAGCGTTTCAGTTGCGTGTCGTCGGCATGCACATGGGTCGACGCGTAGTCGTAGGCGTTGGTGTGCAGCGCCCACAGCGTGTCGGCGAGCGCGCGCAGCGGGTCGGGGAGATGCGCGTACGCGGCGGCCGTATTGGCCCACACGGTATCGCCGCCGAACGGCGGAATCACGACCGCGCGCAGGATCGAGATCTTCGGGTATGCATCGACGAACGTCACGTCGGTGTGCCACGAATTGGCGCGCGCGCCGTGCGCGGAATCGAGTTCGAGCAGATGGGCGCTGCCGTCGACGGACGGCACGGTCGGGTGTGCGACGGTATCGCCGAAGCGGCGTGCGAACGCTTCCTGCGCGGTGTCGTCGAGATGATGCTGGCCGCGGAAGAACAGCACCTTGTGGCGCAGCAGCGCCGCGTGGACCGCGTCGAACGTCGCGTCGTCGAGTGTGGCCGACAGCCGGACGCCGGCGATTTCGGCGCCGATCCGGCCGGCGACCTGGCGAAGCTGAAGCGGAACGGCGGCCGTGCGCGGCGCGGCGTGCGAAGCATGCGAAGACGGTTGTGCGGCGTGCTGGACTTCGGACATCGTGAGTCTCCTGGAGTCGGGTCGGTCGAGTCTCCATTCAAGCAGGGACTGCGCGGAACCGGAACCGATGAATCGTCACAACCTTAGCGTTCCCGCTGTGATGAACGATATGTGATACGAAGCAATCGCGCCGCTACCATGCGAGCCGCCATTCGCCGATCCGGTGCGGGCGCGGCGTGTCGGGACGCTTGCCGCCCGTGCCGTCGTTGCGCGGCGGTTCGCTCTCGTCGAAATCGGCGAGCACCGTATCGCGCAAGCGCGCGAATTCCGGCGAATCGCGCCGGCGCGGCCGCGGCAGCGCGACGTCGACGATGCGTTCGATACGGCCCGGGCGCGGCGCCATCGTGACGACGCGGTCGCCGAGATAGACGGCCTCGTCGACGTCGTGCGTGACGAGCATCATCGTGATGCGCTCCTGTTCCCAGATGCGCAGCAGTTCGTTCTGCATCCGCGCACGCGTCTGCGCGTCGAGTGCACCGAACGGCTCGTCGAGCAGCAGCACGCGCGGGCGGTTCACGAGGCCGCGCGCGATCGCGACGCGCTGGGCCATCCCGCCCGACAACTGGTTCGGAAAGGCGTGCTCGAAGCCGTTCAGCCCGACGAGCGCGACGTGATCCGCGACCGCACGCCGTTTTTCGGCCGCGTCGAGCGGCGCGTTGCGCAGTGCGGCGGAGATGTTCTGTTCGACGGTCAGCCACGGGAACAGCCGGTGATCCTGGAACACGATCCCGCGCTGCAGCGACGTGTCGCGCACGCGTTCGTCGCCGGCGCGGATCTCGCCTTCGTAGTCGGTGTCGAGCCCGGCCACCAGCCGCAGCAGGGTCGATTTGCCGCAGCCGCTCGCGCCGACGATCGTGACGAATTCGCCGGCACGCACGTGCAGCGACACGTCGTCGAGCACGGCGAGCGTCGCGCCGCGTTGTGCGTAGTGCTTGCTCACATGGAGGATGTCGAGCGAATCGGAGGCGAGCGTCGTCATGGCAGGGTGATGAAGGTTGTGGCGGACAAGGGGCGCAACATCAGCGCGGCAGGTCGCCGCGGCGGGCCAGCACCTTGCGCTCGATCGCCCGTGCGATCGCGTTCAGTGCCCAGCCGGTCACGCCGACGACGATGATCCCGAACAGCACGAGATCCATCCGGAACTGCTCGCTGCCGTCGATCAGCGTGTTGCCGATGCCGCTGCCCGCGACCAGCAGGTATTCGGCACCGAGCGTCGCGAGCCACGAATAGATCAGGCCGAGATACAGCCCAGTGAAGATCGACGGCAGCGCGGCCGGCAGGATCACGTGGCGAATGAGCTGGAGCCGCGAGTAGCGCAGCGCGCGGGCGACGTCGACATACGTACGCGGCACCGCGTGAATGCCGTCGCACGTGTGCGCGGCGACGGGCAGCAGCGCGGCGAGCGACAGGAACACGACCTTGGCGGCGTCGCCCAGGCCGAACCAGACGGAAATCAGCGGAATCCACGCGAACAGCGAGATCTGCTTGAACGTGTCGAAACTCGGGCCGACCATGCGCGCGGCGACGCGCGACAGGCCCAGCGCGGCGCCGAGCAGCAGCCCGCCCGTCGCGCCGATTGCGAAGCCGCACGCTTCGCGCGCGAGCGATGCGGACAAGGCGCGGCCGAGCGCGCCGCTCGTGGCCTGTGCCCATGCGGTGCGCAGCACGTCGGACGGGCCGACGAGCAGCCCGCTTTTCACGAGATGGGCGGAAGCGATCGCCCACCAGAGTGCGAACGCCGCGAGCGGCAGCACGAAGCCACGCCAGTCGGGCGCGTGCAGGCGGCGCTCGGGTGTCGCAGCGTCTTCCGGCGGGAGTGCGGGGTGGGCGGAATCCGGCATGGGTGACGCTCCTTCGGTTGGGCAGGCCGGATCAGCCGCGGAACGCGGACGGCACGCCGCGGCGCAGGCGCGCCTCGAGCGCGTCGAGCAGCCGGTTGATCAGCAGGCCGACCGCGCCGACCACGACCACGGACGCCATCACGAGATCGAGCTGGAACAGTTGCCGCCCGTACACGATCAGGTAGCCGAGCCCTTCGGACGATGCGACGAGTTCGACCACGACGAGCGCGAGCCACGATTTCGTGAACGCGAGCCGCACGCCGGTCGCGAGCGTCGGGATCGCGGCCGGCAGCACGACATGGACGATGCGTTGCCGGCGCGTGTAGCCGAACACGCGTGCGACTTCGTCGAGTGCGGGCGGTGTCTGGCGGAATCCCTGCAACGTGCTCAGCGTGACGGGGACGAGCGCCGCATGCGCGATCAGCAGGTATTTCAGCGGTTCGCCGACGCCCACGAGCAGCAGCAGGAACGGCAGCCAGCCGAGCACCGGAATCTGCACGAGCGCGTTGAAGCTCGGCAGCACGTAGGCCTCCAGCGTGCGCGACAGGCCGAGTGCGACGCCGATTGACACGCCGAGCAGCGTGCCGGCCGCAAAGCCGACCAGGACGCGTTGCAGGCTGATCAGCGTGTGGCGCGCGAGATCGCCGCTCGTCGCGAGGTCCGCGAGCGATTCATACACGCGTTCGGGCGGCGGGAGGATCTGCGGCGCGATCCAGCCGCGCGCGCTGCCGACGGTCCACAGCGCGAACAGCAGCGCCGGGAGCAGCCAGGGTGCGAGCTGCCATGCGAGCCGTTTCACGACCGCCGCGCGACGCGGCGGCGCGGCGAGCGCATGATGCTCGGGCGACGGAATCGAAAACGCGGTGTCGCTCATCGGCGCAGGTCCGGGTCAGGAAAGCGGTTTGCCGGCCGCGTCGTAACGCGGCCAGTAGTTCTCGAGCTTCAGCGTGCGCAGCGCGTTGTCGAGATACTTCGGCTCGAACCAGCCGTCGACGTCGACCGGCTGCCGGATCAGCTTCAGGTTCAGCGCATCCTGCGCGACGGCCTTGTAGCGCGCGACGACGAACGGATCGATCAGCGGGGACAGCCGGTCCTTCAGGCGCTGGTTCGCGAAGTCGGCCTGCCACGACGAGTACGGCACGCCGCTCTTCGTCCACAGCTTGAACAGCGCGTCGCGGTTCGCCTCGTCGGACGACCATTGCGCGCCTTTCACGTACGCGGTGACGACGCGCTGCACGATGTCCGGGTGCGCGCGCTCGAAATCGTCGAGCACGAGCAGGTGGGTCTGCCGCGTCAACTGCGGGCCGTCGTTCTGCGATTCGTAGATGATCTTCGCCAGGCCGGCGTCGCGCAGCTTGTAGAGCGCGTAATCGCCCACCGACGCGTCGATGCCTTTCGACGCGAGCGCGGCGAGCGAACTGGCAGCGTCGAGGTTGATCACGTGCAGGTCACGCTCGCTGAGGCCGTTCCTCGCGAGCGCGTTGTCGGCGACGAGTTGCAGGTTGGTGCCGCGGAAGATCGACACGCGGCGCTCCTTCAGGTCCTTGATCGAACGGATCGTCGAGTCGGGCGGCACCGCGATCTTGATGCCCGAACGCACGCTCGCGGCGAGCAGCAGGCGCGTCTTGATCCCGTTCGAGCGGGCGAGCACGGCCGGCAGGTCGCCCTGGTACGCGAAGTCGAGCGCCTTGTTGGCGATCGCCTCGTTGACGGCCGGGCCCGCGCCCTTGAAGAACAGCCACTGCACCTTGATGCCGTCGGCCGCGAATTCCTTTTCGACCAGTTGCTGCAGTTGCACGGTGGCGGCGCTCGAGCCGCCGAAGGTCGGCGGATCGCCGGTGCCTTGCTGGGCGACGCCGATGCGGATGACCGCGGGCTTGTCGGCGTGCGCGGCGGCGGCCGGCAACGCAAGAATGGACGCGATCAGCAGCGATCGCAGCAGGCGCAGTGGAGACGGGAATCGGTCGATCATGGAGCGTCGGATGGCGAGGAGTGGAAGTCGTGCCGGAGGGTGCCGGAGCCATTCTGGAGGACGCATTCGGCGCGGGACAAGCAACGATTTGAACTATGCTTATCGCCGCGTTTCGGGTTGGCAAATCACGTGTGTCACCGATTGGAAATGGCGACACACGCGCGTGCGGATCCCGCATGCCGATCGGGCGTGCAATATTTTCCGGACCATGCCGGCCGGCGCAAAAATAAATGCCGACCGACGCGCACGCATGTTCGTTTCAAATCCGGACAGGAAAATTCGCGGCATATCGGAAAACTGAATAAAAAACCGTCGAAACGCACGGCGGAGGAAACGGTGCATGCCGGTATTGACATTCTTACTGTGCGGGCGCAGCCCTTTTGCATCGCGCTTGAAAAGCGGTAGATGACGTGCGCGTATTTCATCGTTGAAGGGCTTCGCCCATAAATGCAATCCGACGCTAAATAATTTGAATTCGCCCAAAAAATTGTATATACCCTAGACGAATTGGCGTGATCCGCATCGTGTCAATGCGGCTACGCAACAGACGCGCGGAAGCAGCGGCAGATGCCATCGCTGTCCACCGCGCATTGCAGTGATCGAATGGATTCAGGGGGAATGCGTACGGCCCGATGCCGGGGCTGACGCATGAGTCATGAATGGGCGAACGTCGTGCGCGCCACCGAAGCAACGCCGCGTCTTTACATTCAACGGTCGATCACCGACCCCGTCACTCGGAGGTTGTCATGCTGCAATACGTCAAGACCTTGCTGCGCGATGAACGCGGCGTCAGTTCGCTCGAATACGCGGTTCTCGCCGGCATCGTCGTCGTCGCGCTGGCGGCGGTCGGGGTGATTCTCAGCAGCACGTCCGGCGGCTTGCCGGCCGTGTTCACGTCGCTGATCAACAAGGTCACGGCGTTGATCTGATCTCCTGAACCCGCGCGCCGCCGACGAACACACGGATCCGCAGCGGTACGACGTATCCAGCCGGGGCGCGCCGACGGACGGCTCTCCGATGCTCTATCTCGTACAGTCGGCGGCGACGCTCGTGCTGGTGTTGCTCGCGATGCAGGATGTGCGCGCGCGACGCCTGTCCAATCGTGCCGTGCTGGCGTTCGCGATGCTGTATTTCGTCGCGGCGGCACTCGCGCGCGAAGGGCTCGCGCAACTCGCCGGCCACGCGGCGACCGCCGCGGCGATGCTGCTGTTGTTCGCCGGCCTGCGTCACGCGGGCTGGCTCGGCGGCGGCGACGTGAAGCTGGCGGCGGCGGTGTTCCTGTGGGCCGGCCCGGCGCTCGCGTTCCCGGTGCTGACGATCGTCGGTGCGAGCGGCACCGCGTGCGGCCTCGCCGCGCTCGCGGCCGGTGCATGGCGGCGTCGCACCGCACCCGCACCCGCACCCGCACCCGCACCCGCACCCGCACCCGCACCCGCGCGTACGATCGCGACGCGCGGCGTGCCGTACGGCGTCGCGCTCGCGCTCGGCGGCACGCTGGCCGTCTGGGCGCCGTTTCCTCACGCGGTTTCGCTTACCTAGCCCGGGGGACGCACGCCGCCATGCCCAAGCCCCTGAGAATGGCCGTCCTGGTCGTCGCTGCCGCGATCGGTGCGTTCATCCTGCGCCAGCTGTTCGTCGCCGCGTCGACGCCGTCGGCGCCCGCCGAAGCGGCCGAGGTCCGCGTGCGCGTCGCGGCGGCGGATCTGCCCGAAGGGCTGCTGCTGCGCGACAACGATCTCGGGTGGAAGCGCATGCCGCGCACGCAGGTGCCGGCCGGCGCGTTCATCGAGTCGCAACCGGGCGCGAGCCCGAAAGGCGCGCTGCTGCGCAGCCGGGTCGACGCCGGTGCGCCGATCCGCGCGGAGAACGTGATCCCGGCCGGCGCACCGGATTTTCTCGCGGCCGCGCTGCAGCCCGGCATGCGGGCGATCTCGGTGCCGGTCGACGACGTGTCCGGCAACGCGGGGCTGATCCAGCCCGGCGACTTCGTCGACGTGGTGCTCACGCAGGAGATCGGCGGGTCGGCGACGACGCCCGGCACGTTCGAAGCGGAGACGGTCGTGCGGCGCGCGCGCGTGCTCGCGGTCGGCTCGGAATTCCAGCGTGCGAAGACGCCTGCGAGTGCGCCGGACGTGCCGGCGCGCGGCGCGCGCACGGTCACCCTCGAGGTCGCGCCGCGCACCGCACAGGTCGTGCTGGTCGCGACGCGCCTTGGCTCGCTGTCGCTGGTGCTGCGCAGCTTCGCGACGAGCGATCGCCGCCAGGCGGCGGGCGGCGACGAAGAGGACGCCGATACGCAGCCGGTGTGGGCCGGCGACGTGTCGCGCGCGGCCCGTGGCGCGCAGCGGGCGCCGTCCGCGAGAACGGACGCCGGCGCGCGGCCGGCAGCGCAGGGCAATACGGTCGTGATCTATCGCGGCTCGTCGGTCGACGACGGGTCGCGCGGCAGCGGTACCGGCACGGCGGGCGTGCCGCCGCTGCCATCGGGTTGGCCGGGCTCGCCGGTCGTGCCGGCCGCACCCGCAGGCGGCTACGCCGCCGCGGACGCGACGGCACAGGCGCCACGGACGGCGGTGCCGCAGTGACGCGGTGACGATTCGGGGCCGACCGCACGGCGGCCGGCATTTGACGGGAACACGCATGGTGCGCATCGTTCATTGGATCGCTTTCTGGTGTCTGGCCTGCCTCGTCGCGCCGGGCGTCGCGCTCGCGCAGCGCGCGCAGGCGGCGGACGGCGGCGCGGCGTTGTCGATCGCGACCGGCAAGGGCGAGATGCTGACGCTGTCCGAGCCGGCCACCGCGATGTTCGTCGCGGATCCGGGCATCGCGGACATCCAGGTGCCGTCGCCGCGCACCGTGTTCGTGTTCGGCAAGAAGGCCGGCACCACCACGTTGATCGCGCTCGGCGCGAACCATCGGCCGATCCTGCGCCGGACGGTGATCGTGCAGGTCGACACCGCATCGCTGCAGACGGTGCTCGACAGCCGCTTTCCGCAATTGAAGCTGTCGGTGTCCGGCGCGCCGGGCTCGCTGATGGTGTCGGGCAAGGTGCCGAGCGCGGCCGACGCGGACGCCGTGATGCAGTCGCTCGCGCCTTATGTGAACGACAAGGAAAAGATCGTCAACCGGCTCACGCTGTCGCGTCCGATCCAGGTGAACCTGCGCGTGCGCGTGACGGAAGTGAGCCGCAACATCACGCAGCAGCTCGGCATCAACTGGAGTTCGCTCGGCGCGGCAGGCAACTTCGTCGGCGGCTTGTTCAACGGGCGCACGCTGATCGATCCGACGAACAAGCTGTTCAACCTGTCGCCGACCGGCGCGTATTCGGTGCTGGGCGGCTTCCATACGGGGCGCTGGTCGATCGACGTCGTGCTCGACGCGCTCGATCAGGAAGGGCTGATCACGATGCTCGCGGAGCCGAATCTCACCGCGATGTCCGGCCAGACCGCGAGCTTCCTCGCGGGCGGCGAGATCCCGATTCCGGTCGCGCAGGCCGGCACCACGACCGGCGCGATCACGGTCGAGTTCAAGCCGTTCGGCGTGTCGCTCGACTTCACGCCGACCGTGCTCGCCGACAACCGGATCAGCCTGAAGGTGCGCCCGGAGGTGAGCGAGGTCGATTCGAGCAACAGCGTGACGACGGGCGGCGTCACGGTGCCGGGACTCTCCGTGCGGCGCGTCGAGACGACGGTCGAGCTGTCGAGCGGGCAGAGCTTCGCGATCGGCGGGCTGCTGCAGAGCCAGACGGCCAATACCGTGTCGCAGATCCCGGGGCTCGGCCGGCTGCCGATCATCGGCCGGCTGTTTTCATCGAAGAACTTCCAGGACAACAAGACCGAGGTCGTCGTGATCGTGACGCCGTACATCGTGCAGCCGACCGGGCCCGGCCAGCTCGAGCAGGCGCTCGACACCGTCGCGCGGCCGAGCAGCGATCTCGAGTTCGCGATCCAGCGCAATCTCGGGATCGACCTGCTGTCAGGCGACACGCCGCGTCTCGTCGGCGCCGCGGGCTTCGTGTACTGACCGGAGGAGCGCGTATGCGAGTTCGATCCCTGTTCACCGCACCGTTGCCGCTGGCGCTTGCGGCCTGCCTGTCGGCGCCGCCGCCGCTGAACATGCCTGATGCACGCGCGATCGGCTTCGACGGCATCCGTGCGGTGCCGCCCGATTGCGCGAAGCTGATGCAGCCGTCGCATCTCGTCGACGCAGGGTTCGGGCGGCCCGGCGTGCCGTTCGGCTGCGCGACGTACACGAATCTCGCGGCGATGCTCGCGCGGCCGGAGGACCTCGTCGCGCCGGTGCCGTACGGCGGTGCCGATGCGCAAGTCGCGGCCGACGCGGTGCGCCGCTACGTAGAGGATCGCGTGAAGCAGCCCGCGCCGGGCAAGACGCTGACGACGACCGGCTCGCCCGGCCATTGACCCACTCCCGATGCGATCGCGATGCCGCCCATGAACGTCCTCGACCGCCAGAACGCCAAGCACGCCGCCACTGCCGGAGCGGCGGATCTCGTCGCGGTCGTGTCCGATGCCGGCAGCGAGGATGTGATCCGCCGCGTCGCGCAGGATCTGTCGATCACGCGCGCTCATGTGCAGCCGGGCCGCTGCGACGATGCGATCCGGCTGCTTCAGCAGCACGAGCGCTCGCCGCGCCAGCTGATCGTCGACGTGTCGGATTCGGTGCTGCCGGTGTCGGACCTGATGCGGCTCGCGGAGGTGTGCGATCCGTCGGTGCGGGTCATCGCGATCGGCACGCAGAACGACGTCGGGCTGTTCCGCAACCTGCTGGGCATCGGCGTGCAGGACTACATCGTGAAGCCGCTGACCGTCGAGTTGATCCGGCGTGCGCTCACGGCGACGGAATCGGTCGTGCAGGGGCGCACCGGCAAGGTCGTCAGCTTCGTCGGCGCGCGCGGCGGCGTCGGCACGACCACGATCGCGGTGAGTCTGGCGCGCTGCCTGGCGGGCGAGAAGCGCCGCCGCGTGGCGTATATCGACCTCAATCTGCACGGCGGCGGCGCGAATTCGATGTTCGGGCTGTCGAGCAACAACGGGCTGATCGAATTGCTGAACATGGAACAGCGTCCCGACGACGCGTTGTTCGAACGCATGTTCGTCACCAAGGGCGACCGCCTGCACGTGCTTTCGGCCGAACTCGCGTACGGCGAAGACGTGCCGCTGCGCGACGATGCGATCGCGTTGCTCGTCGACATGCTGAAAGACCGCTTCCATTACGTGCTGTTCGACGTGGGCCACCGCGCCGGCAAGCTTTTCGAGGACGCGCTGGCGGCGTCCGACCTCGTCTATGTCGTCGCCGATCGCTCGGTGCACGCCGCGTACGAGGCCGCTCGTCTTGCGCGCTTCGTCAGGGAGCTGCCCGGCGAGCGGCTGCTGTCGATGATGCTGAACAACCCGCTCGAGCCGGTCAAGGGGCGCGTCGCGCAGACCGACTTCGAGGACGCATTCGGCGGCGTGAGGCTGCGCGAGCTGCCGCACGAGCCGCAGACGCTCGCGGTCGCCGAGAACCTCGGCGAACCGATCGAAGGCACGAAGCGCCGAGGCTTTCTGGACGAGATCCGGCTGCTCGCGAACGGCATCACCGGCGAATCGATGGCGGTCGCCGAGCCGTGGTACGCGCGCTTCGTCAAATGGAGGAAAGGATCGTGACGTTCGGTACCCGCAAACAGGACACGCCGGACCGCGAGACGGACGGGTCACCTGTTGCGCCGCGCGACGGCGCACCCGCGCCGAGCCCGACCGCGAGCCAGGCGAGCGCTCCGGCGCGCATGCCCGCGCTGGCCGATACCCACGAGGCACTCATCCGCTCCGGCAAGTTCGACGCGATTCGCACCGCGGTGTTCTCGTCGATGAACATGTCGGCGGCGCTGATGAAGACGCGCGACGAAGTGCGCGCGGGCATCGAACAGGTGGCCGCGCACACGGTCGAGCGCGAGCGCCTGAAGATCACGGCGGGCGAGCAGGTGCTGATCGTCGACGCGATCCTGAACGACATGTTCGGCGTCGGGCCGATCGAGCCGCTGCTCGCCGACGACACCGTCTCCGACATCCTCGTGAACGGCCCCGACCAGGTGTACGTCGAGCGCGCGGGCCGGCTCGAACTCACGCCGCTGAAGTTTCGCGACAACGCGCACGTGACGAGCGTCGCGCAGCGGATCGCGGCGGCGGTCGGGCGCCGCGTCGACGAGAGCAGCCCGATGGTCGACGCGCGTCTTGCCGACGGCAGCCGCGTGAACGTGGTCCTGCCGCCGATCGCGATGCGCGGCGCGTCGATCTCGATCCGCAAGTTCGCGAAGCGCGACATTACGCTCGCGCGGATGGCGCACCAGGGCAATATTTCGCACGGGATGCTGCAGGTGCTGAAGATCGCGTGCGCGTGCCGGCTCAACATCGTGATCTCGGGCGGGACCGGTTCGGGCAAGACGACGCTGCTCAACGCGCTGTCGCAACACATCGAGGAGCACGAACGGATCGTGACGATCGAGGATGCGGCCGAGCTGCAACTGCTTCAGCCGCATGTCGTCAGCCTCGAGACGAGGCCGGAGAATACGGAAGGGCTCGGCGGGATCTCGCAGCGCGACCTCGTGCGCAACGCGCTGCGGATGCGGCCCGACCGCATCATCCTCGGCGAAATCCGCGGGTCGGAGGCGTTCGACGTGCTGCAGGCGATGAATACGGGCCATGACGGCTCGATGACGACGATCCATGCGAACTCGCCGCGCGACGCGATCAGCCGGCTCGAAAGCATGGTCATGATGGCGAACGCGAACCTGCAGCTGCTGTCGATCCGACGCCAGATCGCAAGCGCCGTGCACCTGTTCGTGCAGGTCGAGCGGATGCGCGACGGCGTGCGTCGCGTGACCCGGATCACCGAGATCGCCGGGATGGAGGGCGAGGTGGTGATCACACAGGACCTGTTCGCGTTCCGCCAGGAAGGCGACACGTCGCGGGACGTGGTGAAGGGCGTGTTCGAGGCGTCGTCGCTGCGGCCCGCGTTCGCGCCGCGCGCCGCGTACTACGGCGTCGAGGACGCGCTCTCCGAGGTATTCCGGTCATGAGGGCCGCGGACCTGTTCGCGCTCGGCGCGTTCGTCGTGATCCTTGCAGCCGGTCTCGCGCTGTCGGCGTGGCTCGATCGTGCGCGCCACTCGCCGGAGCAGCGCATTCGTGCGCGGATGCGGCACCTTGCGCCATCGCTGGCGGGCCGGGAAGGCGGTGCAAGCGCCGTACCCGGCGTCGCGCTGTTCAACCTGCCGCGGCGGCAAAGCCGTGCGCGCGCACGGCTGCAGCATTATGTGACGCGCGTGCGTGCGGTGGGCGGCGAACGCGGGATGCGGATCGTCGTCGCCGGCACGATCGCCGGCGCGATTGCCGCGATCGTGGTGGTGCAGCTCGTCGCGGTGCCGCGCATGCTCCATCCGCTGATCTACGTCGGGCTGCCGCTGGTGGCGATGCGCGCCAGCTACCGCGCGCTGGTCGAACGGTTCAGGCTGCGCTTTCTCGAAGCATTCCCGGACGCGATCGACCTGATCGTGCGGGCGGTGCGCGCGGGCATTCCGGTCACGCAGGCGATCAGCACGGTGGGCGACAGCGCGGCCGAGCCGGTGCGCTCGACCTTCCGCACGATGGGCGACAGCCTGCGCGTCGGCGCGGACCTGAAGGACGTGCTGACGCTCGCGGCAGACCGGCTGATGATCGCGGACTTCTCGTTCTTCACCGTCTACCTGCTGCTGCAGCGCGAGACGGGCGGCAGCCTCGGCGAGACGCTCGACGAGTTGTCGAGCATCATCCGCACGCGCCGCGACATTCGCCTGAAGACGCGCGCGTTGACCGCCGAGGGGCGAATCACGACGAAGATCATTTCGGCGGTGCCGTTCGTGATGATCGGCGCGCTGTTCCTCGTGAACCGCGCCTACGTGATGCTGCTGTTCGACACGCATCCCGGACGCGTGATGCTGACGATCGCCGCGGTGCTGCTGACGATCGGGCTGCTGTCGATTCGCAAGATCTCGAAACTGGATACCGCGCGATGACGATGTCGATGCTGGCCGCCCGCGGCCTCGAACTGTTGCTGCTGGCCGCGTGCGTCGCGGTGGCGCTCGCGACGCCGGGCGGCGGCACGCGCCGGCGGATCGCCGTGCGCGTCCAGCAGGCCGCCGGACAGCGGCCGCCGTCGCTGGGCGCGGGGCGCCTGCAGCCGGCCGAGGTGCGTCAGGATCTGACGCGACGGCTCGCGCAGCTCGGCGAGCGGCTGCCGGTGCTCGACCCGATGCAGCGCGCGAAGCTCGCGCTGCAGCTGACGCGCGCGGGTTTTCGCGAGCGGCGTACGGTGTCGTCGATGATCGGCATCAAGCTGAGCTGCGGCGTGGCGTTTGCGGTCGTCGCGATCGTCTTCAGCCCGTACATTCCGCGTTTCGGCGAATATTTCGTGATCCGGGCGCTGGCCATGGTGGCCGCGTTCGTGGTCGGCGTGATCGTGCCCGAATACGTGCTCGGCGCGATGATCCGGCGGCGCCGGCGCATCATCGCCGCGTGCTTCCCGGACGCGCTCGACTTGCTCGTGATCTGCACGATGGCCGGCAACAGCCTCGTATCGGGCGTGCGGCGCGTCGCACGCGAACTCGAGCGCATCTGCCCGCCGCTCGCCGACGAGCTGAAGGTATGTGCGGACGAGCTGACGCTGAGCGGCAACGTGTCGGAAGCGCTCACGCATTTCGCACTCCGTGTCGATTTTGCGTCGGCGCGCTCGCTCGCCACGACGCTCACGCAATCGCAGCGGTTCGGCACACCGATCACGCAGGCGCTGCGAACGCTGTCGCGCAGCGAGCGCACCGAGCAGATCGTCGCGCTCGAGGAACAGGCCGCGAAGCTCGCGCCGAAGATCACGCTGCCGATGATGCTGTTCATCCTGCCGACGGTCGGCCTGATCGCGGCGGGCCCGGCGGCCATTCGCCTGCTCGAGGTGTTCAAATGAAGCGCTCCGTCATCCGTGCGTTCGCCGTCGCGGCCGTGCTGCCGCTGCTCGCCGGCGGCTGCGCGCCGGGGATCCAGACGAGGCCGGCGCTGTCGCACAAGAGCGACGACCCGCAGGCCGAATTGCGCATTGCCGACAGCGCGCTGGCCGGCGGGAACGTCGAACTCGCGTCGACGCTGTACGGGAAGGTGCTCGCGCGGCATCCCGACTCGCTCGCGGCGCAACTCGGGCTCGCCGACGTCAACTACCGCGCCGGCGATCTGGAGCGTGCACGCATGCTCTACGAGCAGGCACGGCAGCAGGCGAGCGCCGAACTCGGGCCGCAGGTGGGGCTCGCGCGTGTCGCGCTGCGTCAGCGGCGACTCGACGAAGCCGCCGGCCGCTATCGCGACTTGCTGTCCGCACAGCCGAACCTTCCGCTCGCGGCGGAAGGGCTCGGCACGGTGCTCGATCTGCAGGGCCGCCACGAGGACGCACAGGCCGTGTACCGCGAAGCGCTGCGCGCGCATCCGGATGCGCAGGGGCTGCGCATCGACCTCGGGCTGTCGCTCGTGCTGAGCAACCGGCCGCGCGAGGGCGTGAACGTGCTGCTCGACGTGGCCGGGCTGCCCGATGCGCCGTGGCAGGCGCGCCAGAACCTCGCGTTCGCGTATGGCGTGCTCGGCAACACCGATTCGGCGAAGAAGCTGCTGTCCGCGGATCTGCCCGCGTCGGCGGTGGCCGACAATCTGCGCGTGTACCAGGCGGTGCGCGCGCAGCTCGCGGCGCGCCCGCTCGCCGACGCGTCGCGACCGTTGAAGGGGGCCGCCCTCGAGCCGCGCATCGTGGCGCCGGCCGCGGGGGCCGCAAAATGACACGCGGGGCGACGGGCGCCCGCCGTGCGCGCGGCGTCGTATCCCTCGAATTCGTATTGATGCTGCCGTTCCTGCTGATGGTGCTGATCGGCGTCATCGACACGAGCCTGCTTCTGTGCGACAAGGCCGTGATCACGAACGCGAGCCGCGAAGCCGCGCGTGCGGGCGTCGTGCTGCGCGTGCCGATGCTGACCACGACCCAGATCGCCAACGTCGCGTCGAGCTACACGCAGAACAGCCTGATCACGGGCGGCACCGCAACCGCGCCGACCGTGACCGTGACGCAGGCGAACGGCACGACGGCGGGCACCGCGCTGACGGTCACGGTGACCTACACGTATACCGGGATGGTGCTAGGGTCGGCATTCAGCGCGCTGACCGGCCCGGTGACGATCACGGCCAGCTCGGTGATGCTCTATGAGTGACGCAGCCGGCAAGCCTTCCCATGGCACGGCGCGCGAGCGCGGCTCCGTCGCGCTGTTCTTCCTGATGTTCCTGATTCCGCTGCTGTCGTTCGGCGCGCTGGCGATCGACATTGCGTGGATCGCCACGGTGCGCAACCAGCTGCAGAACGCCGCGGACGCGGCCGCGCTTGCCGGGGCCGATGCGATGATGTCGCCGACCGGCGGCGCGCTGAACTGGTCGCAGGCGGCGCCGGCGGCGAACGGCGTGATCGCGCGGAATTCGGCGGCGGGCGCGCCGCTGGCGACCGGCACGGTGACGACCGGCTACTGGAACGTGACGCGCACGCCCGCGTCGATGCAGCCGACCACGATCACGCCCGGCCCCTACGACGTGCCGGCAGTGCAGGTGACCGTATCGCGCGCGCCGGGCATCAACGGCGGCTCGATTCCGCTGTTGCTGGGCGGGCTGCTCGGCATCCCCGGTGCATCCGGCGGCGCGACCGCGATCGCGGTGCTCGCCGCGCCGGGCGGCGTCGCGGCGGGTGCGCTCTTTCCGGTCGCGATCGACCAGTGCGTGTACAACCAGTACTGGAATGCGCTGACCAACCAGCCGCTGATCAATCCGCTCACCAACCTGCCGTACGAATTCTCGATCACGAACGGCCAGACCTACGGCGCGCTGTGCATGGGCGGCCAGTGGACGTCGTTCCTGTCGACCGCGACCGACACGACGACGATGGGCAACCTGATGGTGACCGGCAACCCGACGACGCTCAACATCGGCGACAGCATCTATCTCGCGACCGGCGTGAAGGCGACGCTCTATACGTCGGTGCCGGTCGGCACGACGGTCGTGCTGCCGGTCGTCACGCAGACGTCGAGCAGCACCTACGTGCCGATCGTCGCGTTCGCGGCGTTCCACATCGACGTGTCGCTGGGCGGCACGTACAAGTACATCCAGGGGCACTTCGTCGCCGGCGTCAAGATGACCGGCGTCGCGACGGGCGTCGGGCCGTACTACGGCCTGTATGTGCCGCCGCGGCTCGCGTTGTGAGCGTGGCGGGCATCGTGCCGCGCGCGGCGCAGCAGCACCAGCAGCGCGAAGAGCGTCACGGCCGGCCCGAGCTGCGGCAACTGCAGCCACGGGTTCAGGTATTCGGCAATCGGCAGCGCCCACAGCAGCGCGATCGCAGCCTGTTCGCCGCGCAGCCAGCCGTCGCGCCAGCCGATCGCGAGCATGCAGGCGATCGCGATCGCGAGCCACGCGAGTTCGTAGTGCCACACGTACGGGTTGGCGACCAGCGTCGCGACCGCCAGCACGGCCGCGCGCACGCGCGGATCGCGCGACTGCGTCCACACGATGCAGGCGGCGGCGATCGCGATCGCGGCGATGCACGCATGCGCGGCATACGCGGCGCCGAGCGGCACGCCCGCGAGGCGGAACGTTGCGAACGGGGTAGGCGACACGAGCCAGAACACGACGCCGTGCTCGAGGACGATCGAGCGGACGAGGCCGGCGCTGGCGACGAACAGGCGCAGCGAATCGATGCCGCAGACGAGCACGCTCAGCGCGACGAACGCGCCGGTCGCGAGCGCGGCCCACATGATCGTGCGCCATGCGCGCGCGGCGACCAGCACGAACGGGAACAGCAGCGCCAACTGCGGCTTGACCGACAGCAGCGCGATGCAGAGGCCCGCCCACAGCGGCCGCCGATCGGCCCAATAGACGGCCAGCGCCGCGCACGATGCGGTCAGGAACGTGTTCTGCCCGAGCGTCGCGGTGACGAATACGCACGGCGCGGCGGCCAGCGCAAGTGTGCCGGTGCGCCATGTGCCGGGAGCCGTGCAGAGGCCGGATACGCGCGACACGGCGAGGCCGAGCATGAACACGCCGAACGCGACGAACAGCGGATAGCCGAGCGCGAACGGCAGCAGCGCCAGCGGCGTCACGAGCAGCAGGTAGGTGGGCGGGTACAGCCACGGGGCGAACACGTCGCGACGAAGGTGCGGGAACAGTTCGGGCAACAGCCGAGAGAAGGCGGAGAAATCGTACGCTTGCGCCGGCGAGCCGTGCAGCGTGACGTACGAGGCCGACCAGAACACCGAGAAATCGGCGCCGGGGCGCGCCGGAACGCTGCCGGATGCGTGACGAACGACCATCGTCCAGATCGCGATGAACAGCACGTACAACACCAGCATCAGCGTGCTGTACAGAACGAGGCGTCGTGGCGTGAGCCACGCGACGACCGGGCGCTCCGCCGGGCGCATCGATTCGCGGGGAATGTCCAATTGCGGCGGCCCGGTTCTACTTGAGCGACGCTTTGCGGACGGCGACGCCGGCGGCCGACGCCATCGGCGTCCGGCGGCGGACCGTGTGCGCGCGCTTCAGCGGGAACTGCAGCAGCTTCGAGGCGGGCTGAGCGGCGCCATCGCGCTCGGCACGGTAGCGCCGCCTCACGAGATAGACGGGCCGCTGCTTGGACTCGTGATAGATCCGGCCGAGATACTCGCCGATCACGCCGATGCCGATCAGCTGGACGCCGCCGACGAACAGCACGACGGAAATCAGCGACGGGTAGCCGTGCACCGGATTGCCATACAGCAACGTCCGCACCACGATGAAGGCGCCGTACGCGAGCGACAGCATCGCGAACGTGAGGCCGACGTAGGTCCACATGCGCAGCGGCACGGTGCTGAAGCTCGTGATGCCCTCGAGCGCGAAGTTCCAGCGCCGCCATCCGGAGAACTTCGAGCGGCCGCCGCTGCGCGGCGCACGCGTGTATTCGACGATCGCGGTGCGAAAGCCGACCCACGCGAACAGCCCCTTCATGAACCGTCGCCGCTCGGGCAGCGCGCGCAGCGCATCGACGACCTCGCGATCCATCAGGCGGAAATCGCCGACGTTTTCCGGCATCTCCACTTCGGACAGCGCATTGTGCACGCGATAGTAAAGCGCGGCCGCCGCGCGCTGCAGGTACGGGTCGCACATCCGGTCGGTGCGTTTCGCGGCGACGACCTCGGCGCCGCCGCGCCAGTGTTCGATCATCGCGGGGATCAGCGCGGGCGGGTCCTGCAGGTCCGCGTCGATCAGGATCACCGCGGCGCCGGCGGCCTCGTCGAGGCCCGCGGTGAGCGCCGCTTCCTTGCCGAAGCGGCGCGTGAGATCCACGACCTGTACGCGCGGGTCGCCGGCGGAGACCGCGAGCAGCCGGTCGAGCGTGCGGTCGCGGCTGCCGTCGTTGACACAGACGATCTCGAAGCGCACCCCGGCGACCGACTCGAGAACCGGCAGCGTTTCGGCAAAGAACGCGTCGATCGTTTCTTCTTCATCGTGAAACGGCACGACGAGCGATATCAGCGGCTTCCTGGCGTACGTGGGCATCCTGCGGTCTCCCGAGAGATCGGCCTGCGCTGCACCGTATGGTTCCGGTTGTCGTTTGCCGAACGGGCCCGGCGCGAATTCGCTTCCGGCCTGCTTGTCCACCGCGGACCGGACGACAGGTATTGCGTTCATTGTAGGCAGGAATCGCCGATTCGTAGCATGTATCGACGGTTTTCATGGCGGACGGGCGCGCCGGGGAAGATACCGGCCCGCGGTTGTCGGCGATCCGTGCGCCGGTCGCGTCGACGTTCGGCGACGACGTGCCGGATCTCGACATGTCGAAGCCGGGCCGGGCGCCGGCGGAGCCGGTTACGCGGCCGACAGGTTGCGCACCGCGATCGACGCGACGTCGACGCGCTTCGGCAGAATCGCATCCGCGGCTGCACGGTCGGCGACGCGTTGCAGGACGTCGATGTCGGCGCCGCTGAGGCTGCGCTGCGCGAGCGCGGCCCGGTGCGCGATATCGGCTGCCGCGTCGGGCGGCAGGCGCGTGAGCGACGCATAGACGTTCGCATAGTCGGCCGGGTGCGCCAGCGCCCATTGGCCCGCGCGGGCGAGCCGCGCGAGCACGTCCGCGAGCGCTGCGCGTTTCGCGCCGTCGTTCAGCGTCTCGATCGGCGACGTGAGGAACGCGAGCCCCGAATTGATGCCGCTGCCGTCGCGGACGATCCGCGCGCCGCGTCGCACCGCGTGCCCGTAGTACGGGTCGAAGGTCGCCCAGACGGGAATCCGCTTTGCCTCGAACGCGGCGAACGCGTCGACCGGCAGCACGAAGCGCACGTCGACGTCGCGCGGCGCAAGGCCGTGTTCGCGCAATGCGCCATACAGCTGGTATTGCGAGATGCTGCCGCGAGCCGACGACACGACGACGGTTTGCCCTTTCAGGTCGGCGACGGTCCGTACCGGCGAATCGGGCTGCACGACGATCCCGAGCGACGCCGGCGAGCCGACGCGCGTCGCGACGATTCGCAGCGACGGATCGCCGAGCGCGGCCGTCAGCACGGGCAGGTCGCCGGCCGGTGCGAGATCGATCGCGCCCGCACGCTGGGCCTCGAACAGCGGCGCGGCGCCCTGGAAATTGGCCCAGCGGAACCGGTAGGGCGCACCGTCGAGCACGTGCGCGGCTTCGGCCAGCGCGCGCAGGCCGCCGGCCTGGTCGCCGAGCACGAGCGTGACGCCCGACAGATCAGCGCCGGCCGCATGGGCGGAGAATGCGGTGCCGCCGGCGAGCGGCGCGGCGGCGAGGGCGGCAAGGCGCTGCAGCACGCGGCGGCGCGCGGCGGTGGAAGAAGGCTTCATTGGCGGCATGTCCTGGGTGACCCGCGCCCGTGCGGCGCGGCTGCCGGGCAGGTTACGGAATCGGTTTCCGGCCGACAAACATCGAATCGTGCAATGCATATTCGCGCGGCAAGGGCCGGACGGGCCGGCGCCGGCATGGCGCCGGTCAATGCGGCTTCGTCGCGATACGGTGGATGCGTGCCGCGTGCGCGACGCGAGCAGGGTGCGATGCGCGGCAATGCGTTGCCTGCCTGCGGCGCGTGCGTCGGGTGGATTCAGGCGTATCGGCGACGGCCGGCGCAGTCGTCGGCGCGTCCGCATCCATGCCGGCAGCGACCGCGGCGACCGCCGGCAGCATCGCCTCGGCATCGAGCCACGCTCGCGTCGCTTCCGCGATCACCCCGCGCAGCCAGCGCACGCCCTCTGCGCACGCGCCCGATTCGTTCCACGTCATCCGGTACACGATGTCCGGCGGTTCGGCCGGCAGCGCGATCGCGGCGAGCGGCAGCAGCTTCGCATAGTGCCGCGCGAGCCGGTACGTGGTGGTGAGGATCATGTCGGTGCGCACGAGCGCGTGCGCGGCGAGTTCGAAGTGCGGCAGCGTGACGACGATGTGCCGCTTCAGGCCCACGCGTTCGAGCTGCCGGTCGATCGCGCCGGACGCCTCGAGCCACGACGGCGTCGGGCACAGCTGCGGCGCCGCCACGAAATCGGCGGCCGTCATCGCGCTGCGCCGCGCGAGCGGATGCGTCGCGCGCATCAGGCACACGACGCGGTCGTCGAACAGGTCGTCCTGCCGGAAGCGCGACTGGCGCGCGGGACGGTTGTCGATCACGATGTCGAGTTCGCCGTCCGCCAGCGCGCGCTCGTCGTCGAAGCCGTCGCCGAGCGGATGGAAGACGAGCTGCGCGTTCGGCGCGCGCTCGCGAAACAGCGCGACGAGCGTCGGCACGAACAGCACGTTCAGGTAGTCGGGGCAGCCGATCCGGTAGGTGCGCACCGACGTGCGCGCATCGAACGTCGGCTGCTGGATGCGGATGAAGTCGATCACGCGCAGTGCGTTGCGCAGCGGCTCGATCAGCCGCGCGCCGAATTCGGTCGGCACCATCCCGTAGCGGCTGCGCACCAGCAGCGGATCGCCGAGCAGCGTGCGCAGCCGCTTGAGCGCGGCGCTCGTCGCCGGCTGCGACATGTTCAGGCGCACGGCCGCACGCGACACGGTGCGCTCGGTCAGCAGCACGAGCAGGACGCGCATCAGCCGCGCATCGAGCACGTCGAGCGCGCCCGCGGCGTCGGCCGCGTGGCGCGGCAGGGTAGTCGGGTCTAGCGGGTCCCGCATGCCGATCCGCCTCCCCGCGACACCGTGACCGCGCGCGACGCGACGGCCGGCCGGCGGCGCGTCATTTTGCGAAGCTGCCCGGCCAGCCGACGATCCGCTTCGGGCGCGGCGGCGCGTATGTGCGGACCTTCGACGTCTTCAGCTTCAGGCGCACCAGCGACTCGGCGAGCGCGACCGCGGCCGACACGCCGTCGACGACCGGCACGCCCGTGCATTCCTCGATCTGCCGGTCGAGGCCGGCCATCCCGCCGCAGCCGAGGCAGATCACTTCCGCGTGATCGTCCTTCACCGCGCGCTGCGCCTGGCCGACGATCGACTCGATCGCGCGGGCCGGGTTTTCCTCGAGTTCGAGCACCGCGAGGCCGCTGGCGCGTACCGACGCGCAGCGCGCGTCGAGCCCGGCGAGCTTGAGCCGATCCTCGATCAGCGGCACCGTGCGGTCGAGCGTCGTGACGACCGAGTAGCGGTGGCCGAGCAGCATCGCGACGCTCGCGGCCGCTTCGGTGATGTCGACGACGGGCACCGTCAGCAGCTCCTGCAGCCCTTCGCGGCCGTGTTCGCCGTAGCCGGCCTGGATCACCGCGTCGTACGGTTCGTCGTAGCTCAACACGCGATCCATCACGGCGATCGCCGCGAGGTAGCTCTCGAAGTTGCCTTCGACCGACTCCGCGCCGAAGCGCGGCGTCAGCCCGACGATCTCCGTGCCGGGCGACGCGGCGGCCTGCGCCTGCGCGGCGATCGCGTCGGTGATCGACTCGGTCGTGTTGACGTTGACTACCAGGATCCTCATTGCGACTCCGTATGCGTGTGTGTCAGTGTTGCGCGCAGGCGACCGCGATGGATTCGCCCGAGCGCGCTTCGTATTGCCGTTTGCGATCGGCCAGCAGCCAGTACACGCTGCCCGCGATGGCCGCGCCGAGCAGCCAGGAGAACGGCGTCATCGCGCTGAAGGCCGGCACGACGGCGAGCGTGATCGAGATCAGCGCGGACGGCACGAGCGCCGCGAGTGCCTTGCGGTTCACGCCGCGCGTGTAGAAGTACGCGCCGGTCGGCGCTTCGGTATAGAGGTCGGGCACGTTTACGCGCTGCTTGCGCACGAGCCAGTAGTCGACCGTGATGATCCCGTACAGCGGGCCGAGCAGCGCGCCGAGTCCGGACAGGAAGTAGACGATCACGATCGGGCTGTTGTACAGGTTCCACGGCAGGATCAGCACGGCGATCGTCGCGCTGATCAGGCCCGCGCGGCGGAACGACAGGCGATGCGGCGCGAGGCTCGTCAGCACGAACGCCGGTGCGACGAAGTTCGCCATGATGTTCACGGCGACCGTCACGATCAGGAATGCGAGACAACCGAGCACGAGGAACAGCTTGTTCGGCACCGTCGCGATGATTTCCGTCGGGCTGTGGATGATGTGGCCGTTCAGCTTGAACTGCGCGCCGGCGAGCACGAAGCTGATCGTCGCGAACACGAGGATGTTGACCGGCAGGCCCCAGAAGTTGCCGACGCGCACCGTCTTCGCGCTTGGCGACGAACGGGCGAAATCGCAGAAGTTGAGCACCAGCGTGCCGTAGATCGCGAGCCACAGCGAGCCGCCCGCGAAGATTTCCGTCCACATCTTCAGGCCCGTCATCGGCTTGCCGATCGACATCGCGAGATGGCCGCCCGTACGGCTGATCATCCACGCGGCGAGCGACAGTGTCGTGACGAGAATCACCGGGCCCGCGAGCCCCTCGTACTTGCGGACCATTTCCATCCCGAACGTGAGGATGCCGATCTGCACGAGCCAGATCGCGACGAACGTGAGCCAGCCGAGCGTCGACAGCCCGAAGATCGCATTCTGGTCGAACGCGGCGAGGCCCGGCCAGATCGCCGTGAGCAGCACGCGCAGCACGACGGACGCGAGATAGGTCTGGATGCCGAACCAGGCGATCGCGATCACCGCGCGGATCATCGCGGGCAGCAGCGCGCCGTAGATGCCGAAGCTCATCCGGCTGATCACCGGGAACGGCACGCCGGTCTTCTGGCCCATGTAGCCGGTGAGGTTCATGAAGCAGTACACGAGCACCGCGCCGATCGCGAGCGATGCGAGCATCTGCCAGCCCGACAGGCCGAGCGCGAACAGCCCGATCGCGAACGAGTAGTTCGCGATGTTGTGCACGTCGTTGGTCCACAGCGCAAAGATGCTGTAGCGGCCCCAGGTCCGGCCCTCGGCCTTGGTCGGCGCGAGGTCGGGATTGTGCAGCCGCGGGCTCAGCGCGGGGTCGCGCGTGGCCGAACCGGGTCGATGCGATGCGTCGTCCGCGCCGGGCACGAGGCCCGGGCGGTGGGTGGCTTCCAGTTGCACGCCGTTGTCTCCTTCCATGTGCGGGGCGCGAAGCCGGCCGCGTAGGGACGCAGCGCCGGCTCGGCCGCCGTGGACGTTATGTCTCGGATTTGTTCGCGAGTATGGGTGGCGGCCACGACGATGGGAAATTAAATATTCGGCTGGGCGTCATTTGAAAAATGAATGGAAGCCGTCCGCCGGCAACGGCCGGGTGCGGCACGCAAATTGCGGGTCAGCGGGCTCCATCCACATCGACATCAGCGGAGGTGTCATGCAGCGATATTCATTTCGTCACGTATCGCGAGCCGTCTTCGCCGGCCTCCTGATTGCGGGCCTGGCGGCGGGCGCAGGCTGCCAGAAGAAGAGCGACTCCAGTTCAGACTCGGGTGCGACGAGCGGCATGTCGGCCGCGCCGTCCACCGCGCCGTCGGGCACGCCGAGCAGCGGGGCGGCCGGCGGCGGCGCGAGCCTGCCGGGTGCGGCCTCCGCGCCGGGCGGCGCAAGCGGCGGCTGACGGGCGCTTGACCGGACGGGCGGCGTGCCTGCTGCGTGCGGGTGTGCCGTCCGCTTTTGTCGTGTGCGGTGCCGGGCAGGCACGCGCGCCGGGTGGCGCGTGTGCGCGCGGCCGCGCGCATGAAAGATTTGCAGGACCGTTGTAGCGATTTCCGGACCGGCGGCGACGGCGTGACGCCGGCGTACGCCGGCCGGGCAAGGAGGTGCGATGCAGAACGCGGAATCGAACCCTACCCCGGAAAAGCAGCGCGAACAGATCGAGAAGAGCCCGGTGAAGACACCGGCGGCCGGCGACATGCCGGATGCCGCGACCCAGGCGGCGCAGGTGGCGCGGCGTCCGATGACGCCGGAGGCCATCGCCGGGAAAATGCCGACCGGCCTGCCGCCGATCGACGTCGCCGCGCATGCGGTCGACAGCGGCGATCCCGTGCGCCGGGCCGCCGGCCGGATCGTCACGCTCGACAACGCGAACATGGCGATGACCGACAACACGGTCGATGTCGACGGCAAGGGCATGGAGGCGCGCACCGGCGCGTCGGAACTGCAGGACAACGTGATCTATTCGAACGCCTCGCTCGACGAAGCGGTCGACACGCCCGATGAAGGGCTCGGCGGGATCGAGAGCCGTCCGTCCGGCAACCTGCCGCAGATCGCGACGCGGTCGGGCTGGCGCGTGCGCCATGTCGGCGATGTCGATGTCGAACACGGCAACGGTACGCGCGCCGAGCACGTGATCTGTCTCGAGCCGGTCGACTGATGCGGTAATCGGGGTCGGGGGGGGGGGGGGGGGGGCCGCCCCCCCCCCCCCCCCCCCGGGGGGGGGGGGGGGGGGGGGGGGGGGGGGGGGGGGGGGGGGAGGGGGGGGGGCGGGGGGGGCTGGGGGAGGTAGAGAGAAAAAAATAAAAAAA